>JBDRCQ010000022.1:0-5102 GCA_043821585.1 archaeon | reverse complement strand
CCATATTACCTTCATCACACAAATCTGAATCATCACCATCACACAAATCACCGAAACCTAATTCATCAGAACCATCTGATGTTGCTGGATTACAATCATTATCTAAACCGTCGCAGATTTCTTCTGCTCCTGGATTTATATCTGGATTATTGTCATTACAATCTAGTTCAGCCGCACATTGCTCTATTCCAGAAACTCCACAGCAAGTTCCCCCACCAAGTATGCTGTAACCGTCTTCGTCTTCATCAAGACACTCGATATCCAACCAATTGGGAAGATAATCAACGCCGTCACCAAAACCAAAAACAGTGTAATTATCTGGAAACCCTTCATTATCCGTATTACTCCAATAATTTCCCTGATCGCTGTTGTTCCAGTTGTTCCCAAGGTTTTGCCCGGTTTCTAAAGCTTCTAGACCGTTATTCAAAAATGTGTTTCCAACGAGGTTATTGTCCATGCTGTAATATAATTCTATTCCCGTATGGTGACCGATTATGGTATTGCCAGTTATATTGTTATTATTGTTATAAAAACTATTGCCGAGAAAGATTCCTGTTGTAGTCCCCCCCATAGAATCGTTTGATGCGATTATGTTTGCTGCGATTGTGTTGGCAGAAGCATATCTCCCATTCAACCTGATTCCACTAGTTGTATTTATTATCTCATTATTACTGATGGTTGTACCGCTGGTAGTAGCATAATCATCGCCACCAAAATCAATTCCAACACCAGCATAGAGAGGGGGATCATATGGCGGAATTTTCGTAAGAATATTATTAGTAATCTCGTTATCAGATCCTCCATTGTAACCATAAATCCCTGCACGATTAAAGTTAATTATATTTGAATCAAAGGTAAGATCGTGTGGGTGGCCATCCCACCAATAAATTCCATAGTCATACCCTGTTATTTCGTTTCCTTCTATACGATAAAGACTTACTGTCTGAGTTAAATAGATGCCTTTGCTATTGGGACCGTCGCCATTAATTATGATGTTATCAATTATTTGTCCATCGTGATTGTTAGAAATTTCAATTCCCTCAAAGAAGTTCTCAATAATGCAATTTTTTATAACTATGTTGTCATGAAGCCATCCATTAACACTAATTCCTATTGAGTTTATGGCCCCGCCTCCGACAATTCTATGTCCTGCACAATCTAATATTATATCTCTGTTTCCTATAATGACTGCTCCCCCTGTTTGGAATTGATCACAAATTATATCACGGTCTAATGTCGTATCTTCAGATATTATTGTTCCGCAAGGAAGCGGAGACAATCGTATTTCTTCACCAAAACCAAACCTCTCCTTCAAAAAGTCAATAACATTCTCGAGAAAACTGCTTTCATCTGAACCTATTTTGCTTTCAGAGGCATTTACAAGACTGACTAAAATAATCAAACTAAAAACAAACAGAAAGACCGCCCACTTTTTCATCGTTTGAATTAAAACTTTAAAGTATATAAAATATTCGCTTGTTTTGTATTTAAGGGGAAATTGCGGGCGCTTAATTGTAATAAGTTGTTGGGAAATCTCAAGTATGAAAGTTTTGAGTTTTTTGAACGGAATGAGGAACAATAATTAACCCTTGTTATATGAGGTGAATGTAACGTAGTGAAGCGAAAGCGCAGTCCCAAAAACGTTGTCCGTAGCCCGCGTTACTCGATCTTAGAAAAATCTCCATTAAGAATAATCTATAATAAATTAAAGATTTTTATAAATATAACTCTTTTAGCGAGCAGAGGACAATATTGTATAATGATTCTTATGTTGAGAGAAACTTTTATAAACGTTTCTTGTCAACCCAAATTATGGTTTTGAAAATTATTAATGCGACTGAAGCAAAGCCTGGAGCGATGATACTCGTTGAAGGCGACGCATATGTTGTTAAAACGAACGATATTTCTAAGACTGGGAAGCACGGGCACGCCAAGTGTCGAATTCTTGCGTCCGGCGTTTTTGTTGATCGAAAGAAGGTTATAACTGTGCCCGGCCATGAAAGGTTTGACGTGCCGATGGTTGAGAAAAGGAGAGTTCAGATTTTGACTGCTAACGGAGAGATGGCTTCTGTTATGGATTTGGAGAGTTACGAGACGGTTGATGTTCAAGTTCACCCAGACGTTAGGGATCAAGTTGTTGCTGACAAGCAAGCAGAGTCGTGGGATATTGAGGGGAAGAAAATGTTGATGAGGGTTTTGTAATGAGAAATATCAATTATCATGGCAAGAGAGGGACGAACCCGCAAGGAGGATTGAGGCTTCCAGAGGGGGCTAGAAAGCCAATTTATAGGCCTGATCAACGGGTTAGCGGTGGCCGCGAGGATAATTATGGTGGTGAAAATGAGGTTGGTGGAGAAGCAAGACGTAATGTGTGGGAAGGTACACGGGTTGTAAAATTAGGAGGGTTTAAAGGACCTTAAGATGTAAAAATGGCGACGAAAATACCAATAGCTCAGAATAGGATGTTTCATGACGTTTTTGTATGCAAAAAATGTAACAAAAAGATAAGATCACAAGCAGTAAGAGTTGTCGCGGGCAAGGTTTCCTGTCCGAGATGTAAGAGTCGCGCCTTTAGGCCGGTAAAGAAAAAGTAGTGAAATAGAATGGTTGGATTTGTAACATACGATTTGATATTTTTGGCTGCATTTATAGTCTTTGTAGTTGTATTCTTGTCGACCCGAAAGAAGAACCTTGAAAGACAGGGGATAATGTACCTGTACAAAACGCAATGGGGCGTTAAGTTCATCGATTGGTTTGCGAAGAAGTTTAACGGCGTTCTGAAGCCGCTGCAGTATGTTGTGATGTTTTCTGGTTATGCGTTGATGGCCGGCATTATTTGGTTGATCGGCAAGTCGACATATCTGTATTTGACAACTTCGATTGCGCAGATTATTCGAGCACCTCCGATATTTCCGGTTATTCCGTATTTCCCCAAAATATTTGGTTTGGAGTCTTTGTTCCCGCCGTTGTACTTTACTTACTTCATTGTTGCATTGGGGATTATTGCTGTCTTCCATGAGGCTGCGCATGGGATTTATGCAAGGTTTTACAAGTTGAAAGTTCAATCTACTGGCTTTGCTTTTCTGGGCCCCATCTTAGGGGCGTTTGTCGAACCAGATGAGAAGCAGATGGCTAAGGCTGCTAAGTTCAAGCAGATGGTCATTCTCGCGGCTGGGACTTTTGCTAATGTTATTATGGCATTACTGTTTTCTATTGTGATGGCTTTGTTCTTCACGAGCGTCTTCGTGCCTGCAGGAGTTAAGTTTAACAATTATGGCCTTGCCGAGGTGAATGTTGCTGACCTTGGGTTTATGGGAAATAGTTCTATCGATGGTTTCGTCGAGTTACAGAGCGATGGCGAGACTTATTTTCTGGAGAACGCATATTGGGATCTGACTATGGAAAATGACTTGGAGAAGATTGTAGTTTACGAAGACACTCCGGCGTTTAGGAGCCAGATGAGGGGAGCAATAACTCAGATTGATGATGTAAAGGTTACAAATATTGAAGATTTGAGGTACTCGCTTGATCAGCATAACCCTGGCGACGAGGTTACTGTAAGGACTGCGGTTCTTGAGGCTGGAAAGGGAACTGTTGCTGAAAATAGGGAATACACATTTAATTTAACTGAGAACAGTGAAGGTGGTGCAGCCCTTGGGATTGTCTTTATGTCAAATGATAATGGCGGTTTGTTTGGGCTGTTCTACAAAGTATTCTCTGAGATAAAAGATCCTTTTACACATTATGAATCTAAGATTGGAGACTTTGGGTGGTTTGTTTACTATCTGCTTTGGTGGATAATCGTGCTGAACTTCCTTGTTGCATTGTTTAACATGTTGCCTTTGGGAATTTTGGATGGAGGAAGGTTCTTCTATTTGACGATTTGGGGCATAACTGGAAGAGAGAAGTGGGGCGCTAAGGCTTACAAGTGGATTACCTGGTTTATTGTCGCGCTGTTCGTGATCATGATGCTCAAGTGGGCGTTGACTTTGTTCTAACGAAAAGAATTTATACCACATTTGGTTCTGTTTGCGATGAGTGAAGAGAAAGTTGTTGTGGCTTCGGGGTATTTTGACCCGATTCATGCAGGGCATGTCGAGTATCTCCAGTTGGCTAAAAAACAAGGCGATAAGCTAGTTGTGATTGTGAATAATGATAAGCAGACTATACAAAAGAAAGGTTATGAGTTTATGCCGTTTAAAGAGAGAATGGAAATTGTGAAGGCGCTGGCTTGTGTGGATGAAGTCTTTCCTTCGATTGATGAAGATCCAAGTGTTTGCAAATCAATTGAAGCGGTGAAACCGGATATTTTTGCTAAAGGCGGGGACCGATTTAGTTATGAGATTCCTGAGGCGGCGGTTTGTAAAGCTTTAGGAATAGAGATTAGAGATAACTTGGGCATGAAGATTCAATCAAGTTCTGATTTGGTTAAGAGGCAGAAAGAAGAAGTTAGGAAGTAGAGTTACGTTTTCTTCTTTTCTTGGTTTTTTGCTTTTCCTTATCGCTTTTTGAGGGCCCAGATAATCTTTCTACCGAGACATCTTCCTGAACAGACTCCCCTGTAACAACTAGGCAGACATCTGTTCCATCTAATCTTGATGCTAAAGATCTTCTTGCATCTCTAATTATTATCTCATTTGGTAGGCCTATCGTAAAGTCCATTAGATGAAGAGAGTCTCCCTCTGCTTCGTACCTGCAATACCCTCCTTCTCCGACAAAGATAAATTCTTTATAGCGAGAAGTTTCAATGGCCTGATCTACTCCCACCCTCAACAACACTCCTTGAAGGTTTGCGCGTTCTATCTCTTCGTCAAGCAGACGTGAGTCGTAAAAGTTTATTCTTTTGGCAGCGAGGGCATAATCAAGCATTTTAACTTAGAAACTCAACACCTTGTTTTGTGAAAGCTGTTAGCTTTATTCCGACAGGGATTGTTAGGAGTGCGGAGATTAATGCCATGTGTTCCTTGCCGTTGCCTGAGGCGAGTGAGAGAGCGACTTCAAAGTCCTCCTTGAGATGGGGCTTTAGTTTTTCTTGCATTTCTGTTTTGAATGAAAGAAGGTCCTTTGATGAGTCGACCTCAATTATTTTGCATTTTGGGTTT
>JBDRCQ010000021.1:0-44772 GCA_043821585.1 archaeon | reverse complement strand
GTTTTGGTTCTTCATCAGATTGATATTCTGGTATTTCTAAGATTATTTTAAATTCATCTTCCTTAATATCAATCTGGGCTTCTTCTATGAATTTTTTTGGAAATCTTAAAGAGTATTGTCTACCATCAAAAATTAACTTAGATTTTTTCTCTTTAGTTCCTGAGGTGGCATTAAGCACTTCTTCCCTCAATTCAATTAATTCCGAACCACTTAAATTTCTTTTGGTCATAAGTCCTATTTAATAATATTTACTTAATATAATATAGGATTACTTACTTATAAATCTTTCTATTAATGAAATATAGTAGGACGAAAAGATATAATAAAACGAAAGGTTTAAATAGTAATCATTACTCTAATTAATATAAAATAGGACGAAATAATCCCAATAAAATAAATCGGCAGGAGTGCCGTCGCTAAACTAAACACTCCAACCAAAATGATAAATGCAAAGGACAATAAAAAACTATCGGAAAATAAAATTAAGTGTAGATACTGCAAGTCAGAAAACTTTGTTAAAAAAGGATTTAGACAAACAGAAAATAGGGGAAAAATACAAAAGTTTTTCTGTAAGGAATGCAATAGATTCTTTACAAATGACGAGGGGTTTTTTAGAATGCGTTACTCTCATACGACAATTACTCTTTCAATAGATATGTATTTGTCAAATCTTTCTTCAAGAAAAATGAGAAATCAATTAAAAAGACATTTTAATACAAAAGTTTCACATATGACTATTTTAGAGTGGGTTAGAAAATATGCCCTTAAAGTTCATAATTTTGTAGAAAAGTTAGGATATAATTTAGGGCAAGAATTTTTTGCAGATGAAACTTTTATTAGAAGACAAAAACAAGACGATAGATTTTGGGCTTGTGTAGATTATCAAACAAGATTTATAACAGGAATCCATTATAGTATTAGTGGAAATATAGAAGAAGCCAAGAAATTTATTTCTAAATCGGTTAAGAAAGGAAAACCTAAATTTATACAAACAGATTCAGCACAATTTTATCCTAAAGCATTTAAGAAATTGTTTTATACAAATAAGGTTTATCGTGGTGGTTTAGTTGTAGAGCATAAAATACAAAATGTTAGAAGAACTCATATACACAACTACAAGATAGAAACTGTTTTTATGAAGATTAAGGATAGAGTAGATGATTTTAGGGGGCTTAAAGCGTTGTGGTCTGCCCCTATAATTATGGTAGGTCTTACTATCCAACATAATTTTATAGAAGAACATACAACACTAAAAAATTCTCCTTGTTGTCTTGCAGGACAGGATTTAGATTTAGGAGATAATAGATGGTTAGGATTAATTAAATTAGCAAGTAGAAATTAAGACTTTTCTATAACTTCTATTTCTTTGTCTGTAATTCCATATAATTTGTAAACCATATTGTCTATTTCCTTTTCTGTTTTTGATATTTCATTAACTAAATTTAAAACTTCTTTTTTATTCTTTTCAAAGAATTCCATTAATTCAGCTTCTTTTTCTATGCTTATAACCTTATTTTTATCTTGAATTTCATTAACAAATTCCTTAAAACTCAACTTATAAAAATTATCTAACTTTCGTGAGATTTTATCTAAATTAAATTTATACTTAATCAATTTTATGAATTTGTTTTTTGTTTGATAAAATTGCTTATTCTTTTCAATCATAAAATCAGATTTTTCAATAAAAGGTTTTTGTTCTTCAGGAGATATTTCTTTTATTGGGATTTTCTCTAAAAAGGTTTTAGATATATTGACAGTTAGGTTTGATTTATTCGTAAATTTGCTTACATAATACCAATTAATTACTCTTGAATTTAATAATGCTAAAATATATTTTAAAGAATAATCTTTGTCTTTTGGTAAGAGCGTGTTGGTGGAATTAAAAGTATAATATCTATTATTGTCGTAACTTGTAACAAGAGGTTTTAATCCTCCACTTATTCTTTGTGTTATTAACTTTTCTGGACTTAAAAAAATATATTCCTCTCTTGCCCTATAAAGCAATTTTTTTTCATATAAGATATATCTTTCAGCAAAAATAGGGAAAAAAGGTTTTATATCCTTCCCTTCTAACATAGGTTTATGTTTTTCACTTTTTTTATAATCCTCAATCATACCCTTTTTATTTTTTCCTGTTGCTATCCCCCCAGCGTGTATTATGGTTATGTTCCCCATATCTATACAATCCTCTGTTATTTTATCCAATATTAATCTATCTGATTTACTTGAAACAATATTAAAAGCATAACTTGTATTTTTTAGAAAATCTATTTGTGCTATCTTATTTTTCTTTTTTTGATTATCAAATTGAGGTATTATCTCAACTAAATTTTTATTTCTTTCTTCTTCACTATCTTCTTTTCTCATTTTTATAATAATAGTTGAAGCTGTAACTCCCTCAAAAACTCCTGTTCCCATATCAACTATTTCTGAAATTTCAAAATTATCTAAAAGCTGTTTTCTTACAATATCATAAGTAGTTGTTCTCAAAAGATTATTAGGAATTATAAAACTAATAAGTCCTTTATTTTTCAATAAATCTTTACTTTTTATCAAAAATAGAGAATATAAGTTAATTTTTCCTGATTGTCTTGCGTGGCTTTTAGAAATAGAATCTTTTGCATTAAGATAATTTTTTGCTATGTAATTCTTAAATTTATCTTTAAATTCCACTTCTCTTGTAAAAACATAAGGGGGATTTCCTATTACAATATCAAAACCACCATCTTCCATAATCTCTGGAAAATTCTCACTCCAATCAAAAGCCAAATTCTCATCTATCTTTTTATCACTCACTAAACTATTCCCTTGTTTAATGTTACTTGATAAATCAATTAATTTTTTATTCTTTCTTGCTATTTTTAAGAATAAAGATAGTTTTGTTATCTCAACAGACTCCTCATTAATATCAACTCCATAGATATTATTTTCAATAATATTCTTTATTTCTTCTTTCTCATCAAATTTCTTTAAAGTTAATTGCCCCTTAAAGTTGCTTTTTCTTTTTAATCCTCTTTGGGCTTCATAATCCCCATAATTTTCCTTAACAAATTGTATTTTTTCAAATATCTCAAAAAGTATCTCGGTAGATTTTATTAGAAAAGCCCCAGAGCCACAAGCAGAATCTAAGATTTTAATAGACTTAAACTTTTTTTCTAATTCTTCTATATCTCTTGAATACTCATCAATTAATTCATTAATATCATTAGTTCCACTTTTTGATAAATAAGGAATTATAGTATTTCTGCAAATGTATTCAGTTACATATTCAGGAGTGTAAAAAACGCCTTCTTGTTTTCTCTTTGATATTTTTTCTTCTTTTAAGTTTTCTATATCTGAAATTGATTGCTCAAAGATATGCCCTAAAATATTAACATTAACTTCTGATTTAAAATCAAAAGAAGCCATAAGCAAAATATTTTCTATTATCTTGCTTAATCTGTTCTTATGTTTATTAAAAATCTTCCTATCATTCTCATATAATTCTATATCCTTATCAAGTTTATAACTTTGCTTTACATCTTTGAAAAAAGGGCTGTTTCTATAATCCTTAAAGGATAATCTGCCGTCAATTTCTTTTTTAAATAATTCTCCATTAAAACCATTAATTTGTTTTGGTATTTCTTTGTCTAATTCTCTAAATATGCTCTTAATTTTTCCAAAAACATAATTTGTATGTCCATCTATTCCCCCACTCTTATCAAGAACTTCTAATATTTTGCTCTCAAAATATCTTTTATCAAGTAATTCTGTATCTTCTGCAAAGAAGATAAACATTAAACGATTTAAAAATAGTTGGGAATAATGTAAACAAATCTCATTTTCTAACTCACTTTCCTTAAATTCTTTAAGAATCATAAGTCTTGTTTCGTGATACAACTTATAGAACTCTTTTGTTAAATTTCTTTCTTCTACTATTGAATCTTTGTATAATTTTGTTGTATCATCTTTCTCAAAACTATCCTTAGAAAAAATAAAAATAAATTCTTTTAGTTTATCTGGGTTTTTATTAATCTCCAAAAAATCAATTTTATGATATTTTGTATATCCTTCTTCTCTTTTGAATAAAACAAACTCTCTATAATTTGTTAAAACACCATAAGGTATTTTATTCTTGTAAAGATAATCATTAATTTGGTTTACAGGTGTTTCTCTGATTTTTATGCTTCTGCCTTGTAAAGCCCATAAATCTTTTGTTTTTGTGCCTTTTGCTTCAAAACAAACAAGGAAATTTCCAGACTTATCCTTAAAAGGAAATTCCATATTTTTTTCTTCGTGTTTAAAATTTAGAGTATCAAAACCCAATAATTCATTAAGAATTAATGCTGTAAATCTTGGATAGTTGGCTACTTCCTCTTGTAATTCATTTTTTTCTAATAATTCTATCCATTTTTTAGAAGCTGATTTTTGTTTAGCTGTCGGCTCTATTTTGGAGATATTTTTTAGTATAGTTTTTTCATTAAACAAATTTGTTTTCATAAATAATAAATCTAAAGTATCTATAAAAACTTAACCCAAAAGGGATTTTTAGGTGACGCTTACTTTACAGCTCACTTTATTTGGGGCTCTGTTGAAAATCTTTTTTTGACGGGCTTAAGATTCCCACATACGTCCCGCTTTAGCGGGAATCCCGCCCTGACCGCCCAATTCCTCCCCGCCCCAAATGATTAGTAAGCCCCACAGTTTTGACTTTTTCAACAGAGCCTTTATTTGGACTTTGTCCGGAATTAACTTTTTGGTTGATTTTACAATTCCCGCATATTGCGGCTGTCGCCGCAACCCGCTCTTGCCTTACCCCTCCTTCCCCCATCCAGATAGGTAAAATCAACAGGGCCTTTATTCTGGGGTTGTATTGTCTGGCGTGGTTTCTTTTATTCTTTCACAACCGCCCAGGTCGTTTCCTTCTTTGTCGAATGTCTGACAGATGTCAAAAGTTTCGACTACCTTGTTGTAGCCGCTTGAGACTTCTAGCTGGACGCCTTTTACCTCTAGCTTGTAAATGTTATTTGAATTTGTGAAGTTGAACTCTCCGTTCCTTAGCTTTGCGAAGAAGTTGCCGTCTTTCTCGGTGCGGGCTTTGTGAGCTGCGTCGTAATCTTTTCCTTTTTGTAAGATTTGGTCTTCGCTACATGCAGGGCATTCAATGGTTAACTTCTTACCGAATTCCTTCGCTTGGGCGGTAATGTAGGTTTTTGATCCCTCGACTTTTCTTGTAAGGCCGTCTAGTTCGGATGAGCGGAATCCGAAACCATCTTTGAAGCTGATTATTGAATATAATGCGAAGGCTGAGAAAGCCAGGGCTATAATCACTAACATTGCGGTCGCGATTTGGCCCTTTCTGTTCATTCTATGCAGTCTCCCAAATAATATTCTACGTAAACTGTTTCGCCTTTGTTGTTTTTGAATTGGGTTTTAGATAACAGGTTTGCATTCTTGTAGTCCAAACCACTTGAAGGAGTGCTCCCAGTATGGCCTTCTAAGTAGCCCCCGTCGGTTAATCGTTTGATAAAGATGTCGTCTCTTGCTTCGCCGCCAGTCATTCCTGCAGGATTTTCATTGAGGGATTTTGCTATAAGGAGACAAGGTTCTTCTGATGTTACAATTTTCTTTAGTGCGTTTACGAGATCCTCCTTTTCCAGCAAGTCGTTCTCAAAAAGGACTACTGCATCGTAAATTAGCAGTTCTTTTGTTTCTTCATTTGAATTTATCCCGATTAGTCGAAGTAAAATATCGTTTCTGTCTTGAGAAATCAGTCTCGCTTTTTCTATTTCTGGGCTTTTGAGTTGTGCTACGCCCGCTGCAATTATTACAAATGTTCCCATTATGAACACGACCGCTATTGTTACAACTATTGATGTGATCGCTTTTCCAATGACTATACCCTTACGGTTCATGCTGATCTCACCTTCCTTGCTTTTTGATTGCTTCCTGCTTGGATGAATACGCCTTTCTCTTCTATCCTAGCGATTTCGCATTTTGGGAATGCGTCGTTTTTTTCTGAGAGCGCGCATTGAGTTCTATCTCCTGGGCCTGATGCAGTGAAATTGCCGTTTTTGAATTCTATGTAAATGAAGAATGAGCTGTTGATGGCTTCTTCGTTGATTCTGCATTTTTCGAAGAATTCTGAAGCGAATTGCTGTTCGTCTTCTAATTCAATTTTTCCTTCCGTTATGCAGTTTCTTATATGGGTTGCTAATAGGTAAGCGTCAACGTCTCTCGCGTCATACTCTGAAGCGAAGAAGCTGGAAACTCCAAAAGCAATTCCTGCTCCGATTATGAATAAGTTTATTAAAAATATGAAAATCATCGTTTGTGCTCCTAGTGCTGCTTTTTTATTCATCGTTTTCCTCAGTGGTCGGTTTTTCTTGGACTGTAAATTCAAGAAGGTTTATTGGTCTTCCAGGGATAATTTTGTATTCTACTATATCGACATCGTTGAAGTAAGTATAGCAGGTTTTTCTGTAGGTCGTTAGTTTTACGCAAACTTCGTTTCTTTCATTGTGAAACTCGAATATTTTGTTTTGGTCTCTGAAGTAATTGTTGTATGCAACTTCAGTGGCTTTGTGTACGTCAAGAGTTATTGTTTGGCCAGGTTCTGCGACGTTTATCATACGGGCGATTTCTTTTGAATAATACTCTGCCCAGACAGATGCGCCGTTTGGTTGGTCCCAGACGTATGCTCCTAGGAGAACTATGAATGCGATGGTCAATAGTATGTAAATTACATTTGCTTTGAGAGTTGCTTTGCAGTTCATCTTCCCCCGTTCTGCAGATATTCTTCGGATTTGTAGGAAATTGTCAGTTTATCTGCGGTGTTTGTAACTTCTAATATCAGGAAGTTTGGGGGGATCGGTATTTGCTTTTGAGAATCCAAAAAAGGGTCTGGAGCGGTTGTTTCTTCAGGGACTGGATCAAAGTGAGTGTAATAATAGTAAAGTGTGATTATTGTGTCCTTTTCTATTTCTCTACAAACCCCTTTCTTTTGGCATGCGTCGGCGTCAGTACCTTTGCAAAGGCAAACGCACCCATTGAAGAAACATTTGTCTGGGCGGTCTGCATTTTGCTTGCCCCAACCTAAAATGTACCACTCTCCATCATTGAGCGCTTTTGATCCTTGAAGCGCGACTTTTGTAGATTGTCCTGCTTCTAACGCGTTAATTTTTTCTTCTAACTTGTCTGCTACGACTTGCGCGGATTCTAGTTCTTCGTCCCTCATTATCTGGGTGATTGCAACATAAATGAAAAAGACAATTATTGCTGTTGCGATTACTGCTAGAACTACCCCAATGGTGTTCGCTGCTAAACCTTCCTCTTCCTCTCCACGTTTGTTCTTTATCATGGTTGGCCCTCGATGTATGAGCAGTAGTCGTTTATTGCTTCTGCGTTTTGGTAATTGAATGGTGTCACTACAGAGCAACCTCTTCTAGCATTTTCTGTTGAGGTGAACTCTCCACAGTAACCTGCAGAGGTTTCTCGACTTTGCCATGTTTGTATTGCAGCGATGCCTCCTGCAGCTGCGCCACCCGCGATGCTTAGAACTCCTCTAGCTTTTAGGCTTACTAATCCTATTGGGCTTACTGCAGAGGTGGATGTGAATAGGAATGCTGCTGATTTGATTCCGGTGTCCGTTCCAGCTTCTAACGGGGTTTCGTCTGTGTCGATTTGCATGAAAATCATTGCTATTTCGTTTGTGTTTTGTTTTTCATCATAATTGTCTTTTTCGCTTGTTAGGTTTTCTCTGAACTCTCTGGGGTATGATCTAATTTGTTGGTCTGTGAATGCTTGGAGGTAAGTTAGTTCAGAGTTGGGAATTTGGTGAGTTTCCATGTATTCGCTGATGCTCACATTTTTGACTATTCCTTGATCAACGTCTTCTGCGATTGCTAAACGAGAACAAATTGTACAAACTGTCTTTTTCTGGAACAATCTACTTGCGCCGATTGTGCTCCATATACCAGTATTCACTCCGCCTCCAAAGACGTCTAACTTACCTTCGCCCATCATTTTCCAGCAGTCGTACATTGCGTTTGCGGCTTCTTTTTCAATTGTTTCTGATGAGGCTACTGTGACTTTTCTCACGTTTTTTTCTCCTGCAAACTGCTGGCAGTCCGCTCCTTTTGTTAGACAGATTTTTTGGGTGGTGCATTTTAATGGTGCGAGTCTTTCTAATGCATCTGGGGCTGTTGCCCTAGTCAGGACGGAGAGTCTGCAAATCTCTCTTTCCGAGAGGTTTTGTGTGTCAAGGACTACAAGAAGGAAAATTAGGGCGATGACAAAGCCGATAATTGTTAATATGAGGGTCGAGATCTGTGCAGATGTAAGTTCTCCTCTTTTTTGCATTTTAAGAGAAAGAAATGGAGATTTATAACAATTCCGCTCGGGGAGTTATTCGGTTCCGGTTAGGACGTATATTGCGTAGGAGATAATTCCGATGCCCACTGCTGCGAAAATTAACCAGAGTATTAGTGAAAGTCCTTTTGATAGGAATGCTTTTTTGTTTATTGACATGTTGTGCTCGCGCTCACAGGTTTTGAAAGGTCCATAAATAGATAGGGTTTGTCTTGCGCAGTTGTTTTTTCTAAGCAGTACCATCTGGTTTCTATTGGTCTCCCCGTTTCGAAATTGATGACTGTGGGAGTACCTCCGGTTAATCCAGTTAGGGGTATCGGGGCGCCTAGGACGGAGTCTCTAAACGAGATCATTTGAGGCACTAACGTCTTGTAAATTTGGTTAGTGGGGGGGATGTCTTTATTATAGGTGAGCATACATGATCTTGCTGGATCTAGGGGGTATGTTCCTCTGACTTTTACGTTAAAGAACCTAAGGACTCCATCAGACGTAAGTTCAAACGATGCGTGGGCACCAGGCTCCATTTCCCCAAGTATTTCGTTTTGGGTTTTTTCTGCATATTTTGCGAAAAGTTCCAGTTCTACATAAGCAAATCTCTCGCCGTCTATGATTGTTTTTATTCTTCTTTGCACAGTGGTTTTTACTTCTGCTGGAAATGGTTCGCAATCTCTTACCATTAGGCCCATTGGAGCGTATTCCGATTGCTTGACTATGCTGCTTGGGCAGGTGCCATAATAATAAAGATAGTCTATGGTTCCTCTTTCAAAATCTACTGTTGTTCTTTTGAGTTGAGGCAGATCAGGGTATTTATTCATTAATTCTACTTCTGCTTCAATATCTGTGTTTGACGGGGATTCGTCAAATTTAAACCCTCCCGGGCTTGAATAATCTCTAAAGAGGATCAGGCACTCCATTGTTTGGCTTGTAAGGCCGTTTAGAGCGTTGCTTAGTCTGTCCCCTGGAAGGTCTTCATTTAGATTATTTTTTATCGCTTCCTTTACAGTCATCGTTTCTTTTATAGGGTTGCCGAAAGGATCTATTTTAGGAAACAGGAGCTCGACAGAGACAGTTTGTTGCATAAGGTCTTTTTCTATGGCGGTTATCTTCTCTGGAATAATCCCCTGCTCTGGGTAAATTGATTTCCACAAGTTATTTGAGATGGTTATACACCCGTCACAACTGTTTTCTGATCCATAATAAAAATCTTCAATTTGGACTCTTAGTGGGCCACCTGCAACCTTAAAGTCCCCTATTCTTATTAATTTGTTCCAGCCATCTGGTCCGCTCTTGTCGAAGTCATTCCAGTTTATCCCATCGTAGTAGCTCATCCAATCATCTTCTATGGAATATCTTAAGATGCTTGGAGCTTTTGCAGGCGTTTGGTTTGCGTCAAATCCTGGAATTATTCTTGGCAGTTTTTCTGCGATGAGTTCCATAATTGTGGGGTTTAGTGCTAGAAGTCCAACTATCATTATGCCTATCACACCAAAGATGATCATCTTCATCATACCTACTTCGCCTTTTTTGGCAGTCATTGTCCGAACCTCAGCCAGTTTTTGAAGAATTCTCCCATGCCACCGAGTTTATTGCCGAGATCGGTGAATAAAATGAGGAAAAGAAATATTGCGACTATTGCTATGATCCAAGGTATTAACGAATCCCAGAACTGTCCCCTCTTTTGCAACATCTTTCTAGCAACAGAAGGAGATTATTAAATTTAGTGTTTTTGCTGGTTTCTTATTTCTTGGGTTTTATTGCTATTCTCTCGCTTATGTTAGAGAACAGTAGGTTTTTTAACATCTTTTATCTTTTTTTAGTGAATAAAAAGAGGAACAATAGTGGTAGCTGGGAGTCCGTCTGCTGGAGATATTATGAAGAAGTACGAGCGGAAGCTGCAGTCGCAGTTGGACACTGAGGTGAGTTCGGTCGAGGCAGGAACTAGTCAGGGGAGGTATTCTGGGGAATATGAGCAGTTTTTGGCGGACATGAGTCCTGAGATGAGCAAGTACGAAAGGTGGGCGCAGTCCGTAGGGAATATAATTAAGATTGGCATCTCTGAGAAGGACAGATTAAAGATTCAGAAAGATCTGGATGAGGCGCACGTTGATGTTACGCCGAGTCAGGCGATGACCTTGTCGTTGGTTTCGATGTTTTTGATTTTCTTCGGAACATTGGCGCTCATAGTGGGATATTATTTTATTGCTTTTCCTGAGGGTTTGACTGCCTTTATGGATTCGCCCATGTTTAGTGATGTGGTGTTGTTTTTCTTTTTGGGAATGATTGCCAGTTTGTTTGTTTTCTATTATACCTCAACGATGCCGAAGAGGCTTGCTAATGCTTGGAAGTTAGAAGCTTCGTCTCAGATGGTGCCAGCGATTTTGTATGTTGTTGTATATATGAAACACACATCTAATCTTGAAAGGGCTATACAGTTTGCTTCGCAGCACCTCGAAGGGCCGCTTGCGTTAGATTTTAAGAAGATTTTTTATGATGTTGAGATTGGTAAGTTTTCCACGGTTAAGCAATCGTTGGAGAATTATTTGAAGCAGTGGAGAGATTACGCGCCGGAGTTTGTTGAGAGTTTTCATCTGATTGAGAGCAGTTTGTTTGAACCTTCAGATGGTAGGAGAGTTGAGATTTTGGAGAAGGCGCTGCAGATTATTTTGGATGGAATTTATGAGATGATGATGAAGTATTCAAGGGAGATTCGAAGTCCGTTGACGAATCTTTACATGTTGGGGATCATCTTGCCGACTCTTGGGTTGGCGCTTTTGCCATTGGCTTCGACTTTGCTTGGGGGCATGATAAGGTGGCCGCACGTTTTTGTTTTGTTCAATGTGATAATTCCGTTTGCTGTTTTTTATATGGTTTCTCAAGTCCTGCTTAAGAGGCCTGGTGGATACGGTGAGACTTCGACTTTGGAGTTAAATCCAGAGTATGAGTCTTACAGGTCTAATAAGCCGTGGCTGATTGGAATTTTGATTGCTTTGCCTTTTCTGATAATTGGGTTTTTACCGTTTATTTTTCAGATTGGTTTTGTGACGAATGCGCTGGGCCTTCAGAGCGATTATACTTTTGTGGACCTGGGCATTAAATTTTTGGGGAACGATAAGCTCTTTGACTTTAAGCCATCAGACAGGGGAGGAATAGTTGGTCCGTTTGGATCGTTTGCTATTTTCTTGAGTTTGTTTATCCCTCTTGGGATTGCCCTAATGGTGCATACAGCTTATTCACAGAAAACTAAGAAATTGATTAAGGCACGGCAGGATACAAAACAGTTGGAGAAGGAGTTTGCTAATTCTTTGTTTCAGTTGGGTAATCGATTGGGAGATGGGATGCCGCCGGAGTTGGCTTTTGGGAAGGTTGCTTATAGCACACAGGGCCAGAAAAGTGCAGAGTTCTTTAATTATGTTAATCAGAATATTCAGCAGGGTGGGATGAGTGTTGAAGATGCGGTGTTTAATCCAAGGAGGGGAGCGATTATTTATTTTCCCTCTGCGTTGATTGCGACATCGATAAGGATTCTGGTGGAGTCTTCTAAGAAGGGATTAAAGATTGCTGCACAGTCTTTGATGTCAATTTCTCAATACGTTAAAAATATCGATAAGATCAACCAAAGGCTTTGTGATCTATTGGCAGAAATTGTTTCGGATATGAAGTCAAACATGACTTTCCTTGCTCCTTTGCTGGCAGGCATTGTTGTTGGTTTGGCTTCGATGATCACAGGTATTTTGAATAAGTTGGAAATTTTCCAGGTTGATACGGGCTCTGATTTTATGGGCGCGGGAGGATTTGAAGCGTTGTTTGATATATTTAATTTACCAAACATGGTTCCGCCTTATTTCATTCAGTTGAGTATCGGGTTGTATATTATAGAAGTGGTTTTCATTTTGACTGGCGCTTTGGTTACTGTTGATGCTGGGAAAGATCGGTTGCGGGAGAAGCATGATTTAGCAAAGAATTTAAGAACGGGAATCATTTTGTATTTAGTGACTGCGTTTATTTCGACGCTAGTACTTTCAGTACTTGCAGGCTTCGCGCTTTCAAACCTTGGAGGATAAATGGAAATAATTAAAGGTAAAAGGGAAGAATTGGACTCGAAGGCTGCTAAGCTAATCAGTGAAGCTATATGGAAGGCTTCTGAGGAAAAAACTAATGTTGTTTTGGGTTTGACTGGAGGGCGAAATTCTTACGGGGTCTTGCAGGAGTTAAGGGAAGCGGATGTTGATTGGACCAAAGTTGAGATCTTTATGATTGACGAAACATATGTCCCCTTGGATAAGCCGGAGAGCCATTTTCAAGCGGTTAACGGACAGTTGATTTCTTATCTTGTGGAAGAGGCGGGAAAGCTGCCTTTGGGGAATGTTCATCCGTTTAATTATCGAAAGAGTCTGCAGGGTTATAATGATGAGTTTATGGCTGCTGGAGGACGGTTTGATATTGTTTTGTTGACCCTTGAAGAAGATTGTCGTACTGCTTCATTGCTTGACGAGTATGACGTGGATGGGGGGGAAGCTTTTGTTGAGGTGGAGGGTGTCTCTAAGGGCGCTAAGGAGGGGATGACTGCAACTCGCGCCTTGTTGGGGGATGCTGGGACAGTTCTGGCATTGGCCTATGGGGAGAGTAGCAGGAGGATTTTGGATGAGTTTTATGATGATAGGGTCTCTGTTGGCATGTCTCCTGTGAAAATGTTTAAAGGAAAAGGCGAGTTTTATTTGTTGACTGATTTGTCGTAAGTTATTTTAATTGAAAGACTTTTATCTTTTGATGGATCTTTTTGATTATTTGAAGAGTGCGAGGAAATCACTGTTTAGATTTGAGGCTTTGCAGGAATTTGATGTGCCTGAGGAAAAGGTGGCTGTTAAAGAATATAATGAAATAGGGCGGGTTGATTTTGCTTCGATGAAAGAATGGTTTGAATTTATCGAGAAGAAGAATTCTGAAGGGGTTTGGACTGGAAGGGTGCGTCTTGTTAAGTTGCCAGTGAATGATTACACTAAGATGGAGTTAGCTTGCCATAGGGAGACGGCTAAGCATGGAGATAAGATCGAGGTTATTGTTGAGAAGGAATTTGATAAATTGGGCGTTTCAGAAAAAGATTTTTGGTTAATTGATGATGAAAGGGTCTTGTTGATGAATTATGATCTTGGTGGGAAGTATTTGGGATTTGATGTCTTGGAGGAGGGTGTTAGGAAGTATGTTGAATGGAAGAAGTTGCTCATTGAAAACTCAGTTCCTGTTGAGGGGTTTGATTTTAACTAAAGTTTGTCAACAGTTTTATACATCCATTCTTTGAACTTTTGGAAAACTTCTTCGGAGTTTGGTTTGCCAGAATCTTGTCTTACTTCGTCTGAGATGCGGTGGAATGCGCCGTTTGCCAGGGAATTGAATGGGCCTTCCATTATTTCTGGTCTTGAGAGTTTTTTTGCGGCGTTCACTATTTCTTGCTTTACTTTCCCACGGAGGATGATGTTGTCGTAGACAGCTTCCCAGTCGCCTGCCCAGCCCTTGACACTTCCTGCTATAGACTTTATTATCTCTGAGTCGCCGTTGATTAATTCAGGAGTTGGTTCGAGTTCGTCTTTTTCTACGTTGTATCTCACCAAGTCTACAAATCCTTTTTCTACTAACGGGTCTTTTGACCAGTGTTTTCTTACTTCGGTTATTGAGGATACTCTTTTCATTACGTGCAGCCCGTCTGGGGTTTTTATTGGTGAGGTGAGGATTATTAGGTCTGTTGCTTTGAAGCTGGTTGGTGGGACGTTTAGGTCGTTGACAACTCTGTCAAATACTCCGTAGGGGGAATCGCCGTGGATGGTTCCTGCTACGACGTTTGCTAAAGCTCCGACACGCATTGCTTCGTAGAGAGCTTTCGTTTCATCTGAACGGACTTCGCCGATTATTAGTGCAGAGTCGCCCAGTCGTAAAGACGTTCTAATTCCTTCAGAAGCTTCTATCTCTGTTGTGCCTGATGTTAAAGCTGAACGGACTTTCAAACTGAGGATGTCATAACCTATTTTTCTTAGGGCCTCAACCGGTAATTCTAACGTGTCCTCTACAACGATGACCCTGTATTTTGGCAGGATTTCCAGCATGAGGCTTCCTAGGAGAGAGGTTTTACCTGACGATCTCGTTCCTGCGACTAGGAGCGTTCTTGAGCCGTCAATTAGGAAGCTTAACAGACCTGCGGTGAATGAGTTGATCATCTTGTTGTCGATGAAAAGGGGAAGGGTCCAAGGTTGGTCTCTGTGTCTTCTGAAAGCGTACGCGAGGCCTTTTGGTGAGAGGGGTTGGGTTGTTGCGGCGACTCTTGCTCTCGAGGTTTCTAGGGTTATGTCTGTGTCGAGGACAGGATTTGCTTCGTCCAATGGTCTGCCCGATTGCAATCTAAGCTTTGCCGCCCAGGAGTTTGAGTCCTCAAAACTGGGGATGATGTTGGTAACGCATTCATCGAATTCCTGGTGGCGAACGAAGATAGGATTTTGAGTTATTGGAGCGTTTAGTACGATGTCTTGTAGTTTTTTATCTGCTAAAAGTAGTTCGATCAAACCGAAGCCGATTGTGTGTCTGACCAGGATTTTTGAGAGAGACGTAAGTTCTTTGTGATTTAAGGATATTTTTTCGGATTTGGATAGTTCTGAAAGCATGTCTCTTGCGATGTTTGTAAAGACCTTTCTTGTTCTTTCGGGGTCTGTGAATTCTTCAGCTTTTGGCCTGTGCTCGGATAGAACGTTTCTTCCGAGGTTTAGGAGATGGTGGTGGTCTTCTGAGAGAGCGTATTCTGGAGGCATGATGTGGTAAAGATATTTCGAATCGTTTTCTCTTTTTAGAATTGTTATTACTATCTCTTCGCCGTCTTTTTCGATTTCATATTGGTCGATTAATTCAGCGTCGTTTGGGATTTGGGCAGCCAGGCGAGTGAATGTGAAGTTTGGAAGCACTTCAGGGCGGAAGATTGATTTGTAGATTTCTCTTTTTCCGAAGGCGGATTCTGTTATTAGATCCTTTGATTCTTTTATTAGTTTTGAGTTGCTGAGGAGGTCAAATATTTTTTCTAGTAGCCTGATGTAGTTCATGAGGTTTGAACGGTTTGTTGCTTGACCTTCTTCAAGCTGGTTTCTGAGCTCTCTAATGCGGTTTTTTATTTCTAGGTAACATCCAATAGGGTGTTGTTTTAGAAGATTCATCAGGTATTGGATGTCTTCGTAGACTTCTGATGTGTTGCCGTAGATTGAAACTTTTTTTGGGGAGAGGATTTCTTCTTGTTTTGTTAGGAAGTTGTAAATGCGGGCGATTTCGGCTAGGAGAAGGATTTGTTTGTTAGGGTAATGATAGTTTCTTTGTTGGACAAAAACCATCCTCGAGACGTTAGGGTTCTCCGCCAGAAGGTCCATCGCTCTAGTCATTATTTCAGGGTTTTCAGCTATTGATGGGACGAATGGCGCGCCTATTGCGTTGATGTATATTACGTCTTCTCCTTGTTCCCTTTGGACTTCTGTTGCGTAGACCTTTGCCCCTTTTTTGAAGATCATAATATCTGAGAGATGGGTGAATTAAAATAGATTTGGGTTCCCTGATAGGTTTACGATTCCCGCAAGGATTTGATTGTTTGTCAAAAACCCGCCCTATCCGCCCAAATCCCTTATTCCCAGACGAATGGTAGGCCACCATATTTTGAAAGCCAAATTATTTAAAAGCCTGAATGTTTTTGATTATGGAGAGGATAATATGGTCGAAGAGTTCGGGCAACAAGACTTTGGTGATAGGTTTTTCACTGATTTGAATACCCGTATAAGAGATTTGGAAGAGAAACAAAGGCTTCTTAAAGACAGGATGATGTTGATAAGTGAGAGTTTTGTCAAGGAGAGGGACAAGAATTTTGAGGGAATTCAGGATATGAAGCAGTCTGTTGAAAAGTTGAGGCTGGAAAATATTAGGCTGAAGGAGTTGCTTTTGAGGATAAGTGAAGTTATTGATAAGTCTGCTAGGAAAGAAGAGCTGATGA
Organism: archaeon; assembly: GCA_043821585.1. Classification (GTDB taxonomy): domain Archaea; phylum Nanobdellota; class Nanobdellia; order Pacearchaeales; family GW2011-AR1; genus UBA73. Next base: position 28,418 of record JBDRCQ010000021.1, on the reverse strand, counting down.
TTTTGCAGAGGCAGTTTGATATGTTTCGGGATGTTAAAAGATGAGTGCTATAGAACAGATTGCGCAGTTGCAGGCGCAGGGGATGAATCAGGATCAGATAGTTGGACAGTTGAAATCTCAAGGGGTTCCTGAGCAGGAGATAGTTAACGCGATGTCTCAGAGTCAAATAAAACAGGCAGTTTCTAGTGATGGGGACATTCCTAATTTTGGTGCTCCTGGTGGAGGTTCGTCTGTTATTGGAGGGCAACCGCAAGCTCCTGTTGATCAGAATATGCTTGGGCAAGGACCTCCGATGGATCCTTCTGCTAATGGGATTACTTCGATTACTTCTGTTGCTGCTAATCAGTTTCCGGGTGGTCCGCAAGCGCCAGACGGGTTTGATCAGTTTGGTGGAGGCGGTCCGCAACAAGGAGGGGGGGATCCTTTTGGGGGCGGGGGAGATCCTTATGGTGGCGCTCCGAATCCAGGTCAAGATCCTTACGCTGGGGGTGGGATGCAGGAAGGTCCAGAAGGTTCGGGAGAATATTCGGGGATGCAACCTTCTTTGATGTCTCAACAGGGCGCTCCGAGTCCGGGTGGTGGCGAATATTCTGCGGCGGCTCCGGGTGGGCCTGGTATGGGTCAGGAAGCGGTGGGTGGAGAGTATGGCGCGGGGGAGGGAATGCAAGATCCTTATGGGGGTGGGGCTTATCCCATGTATCAACCTTATCAAGACGCTATGAGTTCTGACATGATCACAGAAATTTCTGAGCAGATTGTTAATGAAAAGCTTTCCGCTTTACATGATAGGTTAGAAGGTGTTCTGGATATGAGAACCATTGTTGAGGCGAATATGGTCAACTTGAATGATCGTTTGAAGAGAATGGAGAAAATTGTCGATCAGATGCAGGTTTCTATCTTAAAGAAAGTTGGAGAGTACCTTACTGACGTGCAGGATGTTAAGAAAGAATTGCAGGAAACTCAGAAATCATTTGTTTCTATCCAGAAGGGAAAGAAAAAGCATAAACATTAATTCTAAGATTTAGGGTCAGGGAACCTTGGCCAGATTATTGCTTCTTTTGTTTTGCTGCTATCAGATTGGTTCGAGACGATTACTGCTATTATCGCACCAATCATGATTACTCCGAAAAGGATCCAACCCACGCTTTCGCTACCGTATGTTCCGGTCCAGTTCCAACCCATTGCATCTGAGGCTTGCCATAATACTGCTATAGCTATTACTGCGCCGATTGCCATTAGGATGTATCTCCAATAATGGTCTTTGTCTCCTATGAATAGTCCCACAAGTATTAGGACCACCAAGAGTATTGCTAATCCGACACCTAGTCTAGGAAATAGTTGAGCTAAGAATGCGGAGAAGAAATAATCATACCTTAGGGCCATTAGGCCGATGACTAACGAGATTATTACGTAGACGCCGTTATTTTTACCGAAGAATCTTGTTGAAGTTAGGATTCCGTAAACGATTACGAAGACTAAGAGGAAAGGTAATGCGAAATCGAAGACGCCCATGCCCTCCCATTGGAAGAGAATGTCTGCCATACTGCCGAATGCCATGATTTACTTACCAGAATATTGTTTAAATATGTTTCGTTGGGTTTGTTGTTATCGCCAGATTTTTATAGTGTGAAATTTTTAGGTCAGGATGGTCTTGTGTTGGATTGCTTTGCCAGTGTTTGCGGTGCTCGCTATTTTTAGTGCGAAGTATCGGAGATTGACGGTTGAATCGTTGGAGTGTTTGTTTAAAACTGCTACTTTTCAGAAGTGTAAGAGTGGGCTTGATGATAGAATAAAAAGCCAAATAACTGGAAAATTGTTAAAGTTTTCTCCATCTATTGCGAGGTTTTTTTATAAAAACTATAAAATAATCTCTCTGATTTTGTTGGTTGTGTTCGTTTGGAGTGGGTGGGTTGGAGGGGTTGCGATTTATAATTATGTTGAATATGGGAATTGTAACGGGCCAGATTCTGATGCGTTTTGCATCTTGGATCCAACGGGGGCGGGCAGTGCGACTTGTGAGATTCCTGCCGGGACTAGCGTGAGCGGAGTAATCTCTTATCCTGAGAAAGATCCGGATACGCCGGTGATTGGGGGCGAGGATGCGGAGTTAACGGTGATAGAGTTTGGGTGTTATGTTTGTCCTTACACGAATGAAGCTGAGGAAACTGTGCAAGAAGTTTTGGATTATTATGATGGAAGGGTTAATTTTCAGTTTGTTGTTTATCCTTTGCCGGCGCATGAATTTAGTTATGAGTCTTCAATGGCTAGTAAGTGTGCGGAAGAGCAGGGAATGTATGAAGAGTATCATAACGAGTTGTTTATGCAGAATATGAATTTTGATGCTGAGACTTTTGTTAGGATTGCTTCTGATCTTGGATTGAACGTTGAGGGGTTCGAGAATTGTATGGAGAATAATACTTATGCTGCGGAGATTGAGGCAGACAAAGCGATGGCGGTGGCGGCGGGAGTGAAGGGAACGCCGACTTTTTTTGTGAACGAGCAGGTGATTGTTGGGCCGAAGCCGTTTAAGACTTTCAAGACGGTGATTAGTGGGGAGTTGGGAGAAAGTTGGTGGAAAAGGATTTTCGGATAGATTATCTTATGACAACTAGCGCTGGAGGGAAACCCATTTCCTTCGATTTTTTGAAGGCTTTAGATAGATGGTAAGAAGATAAAATGCGATAGCCGTTGAGGCCTTTGGCCGAATCTATAAAATGATAATTATTTTTATTGTCGCGTTTGTAGGCAACTACCCAATGAGGCTGAAAGCCGACTGAGCTGTTAACTGCTAAACACACAGCCACTTTTTTGTGGGTTTTTAGCAAAGAGTTTAGTTTGCTTTTTATGTTTTTTATTAGGAATATCTTGTCTTGGTACTTTTTATTTTGGTTTGTGAATCTTCTTCTGGCTTCTTCTTTTTTACTTGCTTTTTTGGCGTTGGGTATTTTCTCGAATCTGAAAATGAATTTGAACATTTTACTGTCTTGTCTTTTCGAGGTTGTGTAAACTTGTATCGGAAGATTGTATTTTTCGCCCCATTCTAAGAATCCGGTATAATCTGTACCGCCAAATGGTTTTCTTCGCCCAATTTTGCTGAGCTCTACTTCTTTTTTTGGGCTGCCTTTCATGCCTGTAAGGTTGATGAAACAGCAAGGGCCGCATGGGCCAAGGAGATTGCTTCGTACCTTTTATGGTTTTTTCATGTTAATGAAATGATAGATAGATATTTAATCATGTGGTTTTTTCATAAAATATGTTTGGAGGATTTAATGTTGACAAGATCAGAAAGGATTTTCCTATTCTTGATCAGAAGTTGATTTATTTTGATAACGCATGTATGTCGTTGAAGCCGAAGCAGGTTGTTGAGAAGATGAATGAGTATTATTTTGATTATGGTGCGTGTGCTGGGCGGAGCGGGCATAAACTTTCTAAGAAAACAGAGCTGGAGGTTGATTTGGCTCGAAAGGAAGTACAGAAGTTGTTAAATGCGGGGAGTAGGGAAGAGATAATTTTCTGTAGGAATGCTACCGAAGGGATTAATCTTGTTGCAAACGCGATTGATTGGAGAGATGGGGACGAGGTTATTGTTTCGGATAAGGAACATAATTCGAATTTGATTCCGTGGTTGAAGCTGAAGTTGCAGGGAGTTGTTGTGAAAGTGTGCAGGGGGAACGAAGATGGGACTTTTAGTTTGAAGAATTTTGAGAGGTGTTTTTCTAAGAAGACGCGGCTTGTTGCGGTTGTGCATGTTTCTAATCTTGATGGAGTGGAAAATCCGGTTTCTGAAATTGTTAAAATTGCGCATGAAAAAGGAGTTTGGGTTTTGGTGGATGGGGCGCAGAGCGTTCCACACAAAGAAGTCAATGTTAAAAAGCTTGGATGCGACTTTTTTGTTTTTTCTGGGCATAAGGCTTTGGGGCCCACAGGGACAGGAGTTTTGTATGGGAAGAAGGATTTGTTGAACAAACTTAATCAGTTTATTGTTGGTGGGCAGACAGTTTTGGATTCTACTTATGAAGGTTATGATGAAGAGATTTTGCCTAAAAAGTTTGAGGCAGGGCTGCAGGATTATGCGGGGATTATAGGGCTTGGGGAGGCGTGTAGGTACTTGAGGAAGATTGGACTGAAGAATATTGAGAAGCACGAAGTGAAATTGAATAAGCTTGTTACGGATGCGCTTGCGGGAAATGAGAAAATCGAGATTATTGGTCCTGTGGATGCGTCAAGGCGGGGAGGGTTGTTCACGTTTAATGTTAATGGAATGGGGCCGCATGATGTTGCGAAAATGTTGGATGCTTCAAAAGGGATTGCGGTTAGGAGTGGGGCGTTTTGCGTGCATAGTTGGTTTAATGCTAAAGATTCTAACGGGGCGATTAGGGCGTCGTTTTATGTTTATAACACTGAAGAAGAAGTTAGGATTTTTGTTAAAGAAATTGAGAAAATTCTAGAGATTGTTTAACTGACAAATGCTGCGAGAATTGCAGCTCCCGCGAGAACTAAGGTTAGTCCCAGGACTTTAATTAGAGTTAGTGATTCTCCTAGGAAAAGCCCGATAAATGCTGCGACTGCGATGCTTCCTCCGATAATAATTGGGCCGGCTACCGAAATTTGTAGACCTGAGCCGTAGGCCTTTAGGGCGAAGTAATCGACCGCAAGAGCGCATACGCCTGTAAGAATCACAAAAATTAATCCTTTTGTCGAGTAGGTTAAAGAGGTTTTTAGATTTGGGATTAGGATTATTGCACCAAGGATTGCTGCGGTTAGAGAGACTATTATTGCTCCCAACAGACTGTTTATGTGGGTTGCTGCTTTTTGATGAAATACTGTCCAGATACCAAACACTATTGCAGTAACTATCGCAAAAATTATCCCTGGATTCATTTCTGCTGAAGGGCGTGGATGTTAATAAAATTATCTAAGATCTATTAATTGGTTTAATCGCTTTTTCCTTTCCAGACAACCGCGAATACGGCTGCTGCAATTATTATGATGAAGATTATGTTCGTGAAGAGGTCTGAGCTGTCAGTGCCTCCAACTCCACCATAGATTAGGTCCATGAGCCATTCCCATGCCCCTGTGAAGTACATTGCTGCAACAACTACTGCAATCATTACTACAGCCATTAGCACGTATTGGATTCCTTTTGGAAGATCGTCTTTCCAGAAGGAGCCTAGAAGGATGAATAGCACGACTAGAATAATTAGACTGACTGCGAGGAAAGGTACCATCTGCAATACGATCCCTACTGCTTGAGCGAATGATATGAAAAGAATTGCAATTACTAGAGAGACTATTGCGTCGATCTGTCTTTTGCCATCTCCAAGAACTTTTGATTTTTGGAGGATCGCGAAAACGATTACGAAGATTAGGATTGCAGGGAGAATTGTTTCGACGAAAATCGGGTGGGATAGGATTGTTTGTCCGCCGTATACGAATGGTTCTGCCATCTATTCTAAAAAAGTTTTTAGTATATAAATGTTGCTTTGCTTGCGAAGTTTTATAAAGATCTACTCTGGCGGTTTAAGCATGGTAACAATAGAATATCCAGTTACGCGGAAAGATATTAAGCTTTTGGGAAAGCGTTTTGGTAGGGGTGAGGGTACGTTGGATCGGGCTCTTGATTATGTTGGTTCAGCAAAGGTTTCTGAAGGTAATGTTGGCGGTAGGGATGGATTGGTTGAAGAAGCTTATCTCCCTGTTTTGTATGGTCTCGGGGAAAGATTTCCTCCAGTGATGAGTGGCCCTGTTTTGAACGAACCAAGAGTTATACAAAGGGCGACGGAGGATTTGAGAGGATTCCACGCAAGGAACGGCTTTAACGGAGGAGAGGATAGGTTGGTGAGTAGTCTTACTAACTATGTTGATGTGGCGCAAACTCTTGCACATGATGAAAGGGGTTCTACTGATTGGAGGGATGATGTTGAGAGAATATTTAGGGGGAGGAGAAGACTCTTTGCTGTGGCCGCACCTGCGGCTCTTGCAGCAGCCAACTTTCTGGTGTACCTGCCTGCGGAGTTATTGCATCGGTTTGAGAGTGGTGCGCAACCATCATTGTTATGGCATATGACGAGCGGTTTTTACCCAGAGTTGCAAGATTTTTACATGGCGAGCGTGCTTCCATGGCATGTGGCTGCCAGCGTTGCTACGGTAGGAGGACTTGCATTGGCAGGCGCACGAAAAGTTACTAGAAAGTCTGCTAAGGCAGATTATATCTCTGAGAAGAGAAGGGAACTTATAGAGATTACGACAAATGATCTTTTAGAAAGGTATGGATCTGAATGAGGGCCGTTTTATTGAGATTTAAAGAACCTGCGGCTATCTTTGTGATCTGTTTTTTGTCTTTTTAAGAACTTATGCTGCAGCTACTGCGTCTTGACAGGCATCTACGTCGCCGGCGTTCCAGCCACATACTTGTTCTCTGTTTACTGCACACCATCCGTCACAGAAGGCTCTTGCTGCCGCATCAGACATGCTTCTCTTCATACAGCCAACACATCCCTCTCCTGCAGTTTGTGTGTCACAAGAACACGCTTGTTTGCAGGGGCTGTCAGCGGTAGATACAAAGGATACCAATGGATGCAATGGAACTGCTTCCAAAAGTGTCTCTTCTGAAACTGCTGTAACTGTAGTGGCTGGTGCCTTGCAGACCATTGTAGGTGTTGCAGGCAGGGCTTGTCCTCCACCGATGGCTAAAGCGGTTACATCGAGAGATGTTACAGCTACAAGCATCAGCATAAGAACGCTTGCCATTAAAGCTAGGTTTAGTTTTTTCATTGATTTAAGAGTCGTCAGAAGTATTTAAGCTTTAGTAGGCTTCTGCAGGTTCCTGAAATTCGGGCATTTCTGCTTCAGGCCTTGAAGGCAAAGAAGACTTATTTATTATTACAACATCGCCTATTGCTCTGACGAATTGGTGTGGGATGACGACTCCTCGAGCGCCTCCGAAAACTGATAAGAATGATTGACCCACCTTAATTTTCCAGCCGTCTATTTTATTGTCTGTTAGATTTACATCATCAATTTGTCCGAAGAAATCTCCCTCAGATGTGAAAACGTTCTTACCAACTATCTCACTAACTTTTTTTACTCTAAGCATTTTGAAAATTGCCTCTTTGAGTATTTATAGTTTATGTTTGTGGGAGATATTTGTTGAGGGAGGTTATTTTAATGGAGGGTTTAAGATTTCTGTAACTTATTAGATAAAAATATAAACTGGAGGGATTTTGGTTTCCGATGGCAGAAAGAGAGTGGGCAAGTGTTTTTGTTGCGATTTTGTTAATGTTCATTGTTGCAGGGTTGCCTTCGATTGCTGGGGGACAACTTTTGTTTATGACACAGGTTTTTGTTTCCTCTTTTGTTATTGTTGGAGGGGCTGTTTTGATGAGGAAGGCTTTTGCTCATTCATTGGACATTGGCGTGGAGCATAGGATTTGGTCATTTTATCGATTTGGGGTTAAGCCCGGCTGGCATTTCCCTAAGGCGTTGCCGTTTGGGGTTATAGTCCCGTTGTTTTTTGCTTTTCTTGGTCTGTTGGCAAGGCTGCCAATAATGATCTTTACTTTTTTGACTTATGAAACGAAGGCGTTGAAACATCGAGCGGCTAAGAGATTTGGGTTTTATTCTTATACGGAGATAACTGATTGGCATAACGCTTTAGTTGGAGCTTCGGCGATTGTGTTTGCTTTGATTATTTCTTTGATTGGATATTTTTTGAATTTTGAGGTTCTTGCGAAGATGGCTGCGTATTATGCGGTTTGGAATATGGTGCCTTTTAGTGATCTGGACGGGACTCAGATTTTCTTCGGGAATAAGGTGCTGTGGATTGTGCTGGCGATTACGACTGTGATTTTTGCGTTGTATGCTAGTGTTATCTAGAATGAAACTCAATAACATCTTTGTCTTTGACTTTATGTGTTAAGCCGACTTTTTGGTTTGGAAATTTGCTGCTTGGGCCGGTGATGCGGGTTTGTTTGACTCTATGGGAGAAGCCTTTTAGTATTTTTTCTGCAACGTCTTTGACTGTGGAGTTTGGCGAGAGAACCATTGGAATGCTTGATCTTTCTTTTCCGGGTTCTTTCATGTAAACTCTTATGAGCCCGGTTTCTTGAAATAGTTTTGATTTTAGATCTTCTATGCTTTCTTCTGTTATTGTGGAGATTAGAACGCCGTTGAGGCGTTTGGATCTTATTGTTGCTTGGACTTTTCTCTTTTGTGTTTCATCAAGCAAATCTGATTTGTTGAAGACTACGATTACTTCTCCTCTTGCTCTCGGAATTTTGTTTCTTATCATTTCTATTTCTTCGAAATTGGTGATAACATAAATTAGGCAGTCTGCGTTGTTTGCTATGCCTACGTCGAAATTGTCTGAGCCGAGGGAGGGTTGGTCGATGATTTGAGCCTTGATGCCTCTGTGGTAGAATGTGCCGATTTCTGGGAACGTTGTTGTGAATTGGTGCTCGGAGGTTCTTGGTTTGGCGTTGGTTAGTTTTGTTAGGAGAAAAGATTTACCCGAGTTTGTGAAGCCGATGAGTAAAAACTGAAATCCTTCTTTCCTGATTCCTTTTTTGCCACCTGCTTTTTTGGAAGCTTTTTCAGATTTTTCTCTTAATTTTTTTAATCGGGTTTTTAGTTCTGCGTTGAATTTTTCGCTGGACTTGTGTTTTGGGGAGAGTTTGAGCATTTGCTCTAGGTAGAAGATCTTATCATCTGTTGACTCTGCTTCGAGGTATTTCTTTTCTGCGTCGAAAAATTCGTAACCTGCATTGATTGGCATGGTCTTAGAAAAATATTGAACGTTAAATAGGTTTTTGTTATTGCTTTGCTACTAGTGGGATTTCAATAGAGACTTCTTGTGGAGAGGCCTGAATGTTTCCAAGGTCTGCTTCACCCTTGGGATAGTATGTCCATCTGAGTTGGTTTTCCTGTAAGTCGAGCATTTCAGTTTCTATTAAGACTATTTTTTGTCCTCCGGAGAATGATGTTCTCACCAATGGACTTTCTTCCACAAATTGCCCATTGGAGCAGACGCCTGCAGTTTCCGGATTTGTGTTAATTAGAAGTCCGCAAGTTAGGCTTCGATATGCTACTGTGTCTTCTAAACAGAAGAGCTCTGGAGAACAAATTCCTGCTTTTTCTTGGAAGGTATTTCCTCCGAATATTAAACCTAGTGCGATGCCAACTATCAGGCTGATTATTACAGCGAAGTAAACTTTCTTGTTTTCTTTTTTCATTAAGGTGAGAAATGGTGAAAAGTTTATAAAAATATGTTTTATGGAAATTGTTAAATATGCTGGCGAGGTTGTAGAGTTATGGGGGCTTGGCCGAAAGTTCTGATTGGAGTGCCTGTTTTTGAAGGCACGAAGTATTGTCTCGAGGAGTTTTTTGAGAGTGTGAGGGCGATGACTTATCCGAATGCAGATGTTTTGTTGGTTGACAATTCGCGAGGGAATGATTTTTTTGAGGAGTTAAAGAAAGAGGGTGATTTTATTGTTGTGAAGGATGAGACGACTGCTGAGAAACCTGCGGAGAGGCTTGTGAGTTCTAGGAATTTGGTTTTAGATTATGCGATCAAGGGCGGATATGATTACGTTTTTGCGTTGGATTCGGATGTTGTTTGTCCTAAGAACCTGGTAGAAGAATTGATGAGGTTTAATAAGGATATTATTTCAGGGTTGTATTTTAATTATTTTATGGTTTCAGGGAAGCTGCAGATTCATTCTGTGGCATGGAGGGGAATAACTCCGGAAGAGTTTGAGATTATTAAACAACAGGTTCGGTTTTCTGATGCTGTGAAGTCGCATGAGGACTTACAGAGGCATTTGACTAAGCAAGAAATTGATTCTAATGGGTTGTTTGAAGTGATTTATCCTTCGGCTGGATGTATGTTGATTTCTAAGGAGGTTTTTTGGAAGATTAGGTATGGGGTTCCAGAGATGCAGAATAAGAATTTGACAGCAGGGGGGGATGATATTTATTTCATGCAACAAGCTCGGAAGGCCGGGTTTAAGGCATATTGCCATACAGGTTTTAAGTGCGATCATTTGATAGATGGAAAGTTTAAGCAGGATTCGGAGGGAAGGTTGTTGCATCCGTTGAATCCGGATTACTATAAAAAGGATTAAATAGATTTCTTTTTAATTTAGTTTATGAAGTTACAAAAAAAGAGGTTGAAGAATGGGATTACTGTTGTCTGGGAGAAGAGGGATTTGCCTCTTGTGGCTTTGTCGATAACGAATCCGTTTGGTGCAGCCTACGAGAACTCGGACGTTAAGGGCATTGCGCATTTAATTGAGCACCTTGTGTTTAAGGGAACTAAGACTCGGACGCATGAAGATATATCTCGGGAGATCGAGAAGAAAGGGGGTATTTTGAATGCGTTTACGGCGCAGGACGTGACATCTTTTTGGTTCAAGTTGTCTTCGGAGCACGTTTTTTCTGGATTAGATATTATCTCTGATGTGATGAGTAATCCCATTTTTGATAAAGGCGAGTTTGAAAAAGAAAAGAAAGTAGTTATTGAGGAAATTAGGATGTACCATGATATGCCCATGAGGGCAGTGCATGAACAGATCGAAGCTAATCTTTATAAGAAACCTTTTGGGGAGGGCATTGCTGGTAGTGAGAAGAGCGTGGGGGGGTTGAAGAGGGATTTTGTTGCGGATTATTTTTTCAATCACTATAATCCGGGCAATTTTGTTGTGACTCTTGTGGGAAAAGTGGATTTTAAGAAAGTTTGTGATTATGTTGAGAGGAACTTTAAGCCTCGGAAGGTTAAGTTGAAGTTGCCTAAAATTGTGAAATGGAATAAAGAAAGCGTTGAGAGAAGGAAAGGAATTGATCAGGCGCATTTTGTTTTTGCTTTTCATGCTCCCTTGATAAAGGAAAAAGGGTATTATGAATTGGAGGCTTTGAATGCGTATCTCGCGAAGGGGATGTCTTCCAAATTGTTTTTGGAAATTAGGGAGGAAAGGGGACTTGCATATACTGTTAAGGGCTCTTTGAATACTGAGAAGAATTATTCTTATTATTCAATTTACGTTGGGACGAGGAAAGAGGCTTTGCCCGAGGTTAAGAAGTTGATCTTGAAAGGATTTAGGGACGTTAGTAAGATGACTGAGAAGGACTTGATGGAGGCGAAGGAGATGCTGGTTGGGTTGAGGAAGGTTTCGATGGAGGAAAGCTCTGATGTGATGAACGAGTTAATGTTTCATGAGCTGCTCGGGAAGGCAGAGGATTATTATGATTATGAGAAGAAAGTGCGTGCTGTTACCTTAGCAGGAGTTAAGAAAGCCGCAAACTTTGGTAAATACTCTACTGCGGCGATTGTTCCAGCCTAATTGTTAGTCATTTGGACAGTAATGCTTTTTGGCTTTTTTTGCTATGTATTTTAATCTTTTCTAGCCCCTGACGATTAAAAATATGATATATGCGATGTATGATAGGATAAATATGGTGCCTTCTATACGGGTGAGAGTATGGTCTTTACGCATAAATACGAATAGGAAGAGCAGGAAGGTGGCAGCTATTAAGATTATTATGTCTGCGTTGATGAACGAGGGGATTGCGAGGGGAGCGATTACAGAGGTGATTCCAAGGATCCAAAAGATGTTGAATATGTTGCTGCCTACGATGTTGCCTATGGCTAATCCTATTTCGTGTTTTTGTGCAGCTCTGATAGAAGTAACTAGTTCTGGGAGGGAAGTGCCTATTGCGATTACTGTTGCTGCAATTAGGAAATCAGATAAGCCGAATTGTTTTGCTATTGTCACAGCGCTTTTGATGGTCCATTCTCCTCCGAAGTAAAGCCCGACTAGACCGACTAAGATTAAGAGGAGGGATAAGCTTGTTTTTCTCTCTTTTATTTGAATAGTTTTTTCCTTTAGATGGTTTCTGTGGCGCTTTGCTGATTCGTATACATAGTAGATGAAGATTGCGAGAAATAGTAAAAGGAAAATTCCGTCGATTCTAAGGAGTGTGCTTGTTGTGACTTTGTCTAGAAGGGTTTTGTTTGCTACTATAAGAAGGATTACTGATCCTAAAAGTGCAAAAGGGATTTCTTTCCAGATTGTGTCTCTTTTTACTTGAATATTATGAACAAAGGCTGTTAAGCCGAGTATTAGGAGGATGTTTGAAATATTGCTCCCTATGATGTTGCCGAATATGATTTCCGTTTCCCCTCTTGCTGCACCGATTAGAGAGACAAAGAGCTCAGGCATTGAGGTTCCGAAGGCAACGATTGTTAATCCAATGATTATTGTTGGGATGTTTAGACGGTGTGCTAAGGAGGACGAACCTTCGATTAGAAAGTCTGCGCCTTTTACGAGAAAGATGATTCCTAAGAGAAGCAAGAGGTATTCTATCATGTTGGTAGATATGAGAAGAGTTATTAAAGGGTTTTGGTTGTTTTGATGATGGAAGAAGCTATTCGGGCATTTATCGCGATTGATTTTCCTAGTGAGGTTGTGAAGGAGGTTGCTAGGGTTCAGGGAGTGTTGGGAAAGAAGCAATTTACTGGGAAGTTGACGGAGCTTGAGAATTTGCATTTGACTTTGAAGTTTCTTGGGGAGATAGATAAGAAGATGTTGGGGAATGTTAGGAAGCAGTTGAGGAAGATTAAGGTGAGGGGGTTCGAGGCTTCGCTGCAGAATGCGGGAGTATTTTCTTATCGTAAAAAACCGAGGGTTGTTTGGATTAAAGTTGGCGGGAAGGGGATGTTTGATTTGCAAGAGCAGGTTGATGCGGCGATGTCTTTGTTGAAGTTTAAGAAAGAAGAGAGGTTTATGAGCCATTTAACTTTGGCGCGGGTGAAGTATGTTAAGGCTCCGGAAGAATTTAAGGAGTATGTTAACAATTTGAAGGTGAGGGATGTGAAGTTTGATGTTTGTGGATTTAAGTTGATGAAATCGGAACTTAAGCTGATGGGCCCTGTTTATGATTGTTTGGAAGAAATTGAATTGGAAAAATAAAAAGGGAAATCAATTTTGGTGTTTACTTCACCCTTTCAGGTTCGTCTTTTGATATCAAAACTTTTGAGTTTGGATTTCTTAAATTTGAAAGAAGTTTGCTAGTAAAATATGTTCCCGGCAAGGTTTCAAAATTTGCTGTTGGATTACTGCGCTCAAGTAAAAGGTCTCGCATTAGCTGTCCCCTCAATCGTTGTTCTTTCTGAAAACCTCTCAAGGAAGGGTGTACTTTGTCAATTACCTGAACCTCATCTATTTCTTCAGGAGTGGAAATAACTGCGACCTTGTACATTAGGGTTTCTGATGAATATCTACGAGTCAGGCCGTCATGAATTAGATAAACTTCTGCTTCCGGACAGTGCATAAGATCAAAGTCTCCGCTTAGACCTGTTTGTGCAAGGAATTTCATCATTTCTGCACCTCTGTCAGAAATCGGAATACTGTATAAAGCGCCTTGCTTAGCATTACAACCAAAAGGAACCCAGTAAATTGGCGAGGGTCTTCTTTGCCCGCGAATTATTACTTCTGAACTAATGCTATCAGTTGAGGCGACAAAATGGTGATTTGTTCCTTCTTGTCTAAGCTTAAATGGTTCTTCTGTAAATTTTTCATCTCCACTATGGCAGACTACAGCTAGCCCCGATTCTGTGTTACGTAGGCTAATGCAACCGTCAAGAATGCCCTGTTCGAAGTTAGATTTGTCTGGTGCCATCTTATTTAATCCTCCTTTCAGTGACCTCTTTTTGATGTTGGTTTATTTCTAAATGGAGTGTCATTTTATAATTTCCATTAGTTAGGTTGGCAACCAAGTCACTGTATGCTTGACGCGCCTCGCTTTCCTTGCAGGGGGCGCCGTAGATGCAAGTGGAAAAACCTGTTAATGAATTGCTAAGATGGACTGAGTGCATATTTTCCAATTCTATAAGCCTTGCAGTGACTGTGATCTCTCCATTTGTCTAGGGATTATCATTTGCTACATTGATATTTTGTGGATTTATTGATATTGTTTTTTGTTCCAGAACGCTGATTTCTGGTGTCATCTTACTCTGCCTCCGAACCTTAGATCATGCGGTGTCCAGGCAGTTTTTCTTGGCATTATTAGACAGAATAATGTGCTGATCAGGATGATGAACAGCGATGAGAACACTATCCAGACGTCGTTGCCGATTATGTTTCCGTAGATGAACAATGGTAGGCCGACCACGAAAGCCGTTAGGACGCCCCAGAGTACGCCTCTTGCGTCGAGTCTGTTCCAGTACAAACTTAGTATTGTTGGAACTACAACTGTTGCAGCGATTGTGTTGAAGATCCACCAAAGATGGAAGAGTCCGAACTTTGGAATGTAGACAACTGCGAGGGCGATTAGTAAACCGAAGGCTGCGATGCCGAGCATTGACCATCTTGCTGATTTGATTGCTTGTTTGTCGGTTTTCTTTTTCATTACGTCAGTTACCCAAAGCGAGCTTGCTGCTGAGAGTCCTGAGTCTAGTGTAGAAGAGAGTCCTGCTAGGAGCATGACTATGAAGAGGAAGACTGCCCAGTTTGGTAAGAGTGTTGCAACTGTTTGAACTCCAATCATCGAAACGTCTACTCCTTCTGGAAGTGCGACATCTAGGGAGGCGCCTAAGAACCCTAATGTGGAAAGTGCAATTGGAACGATCCCGAATAAGATCGCTCCGAAAAGGAACGCGGGTGCTAGTTGAACTTTCTTAATTGCGAAAGATCTTTGCCAGTATTGTTGATCCGAGATTGCTCCGGCGATGAGTCCAATTGATGTTACGATGCCTAGGGAGAAGGCTGCGCTTGGGTCGAAGACGTTTACTGTCCGTTTACTGTCCCTGCTAGGCCGCCGAGGCCTGCAACTATCTTTGAGAAGCCTCCTGCTGCAAGCCAGGTTAGTGGTAGAACGATTGCCCCGATTGTAAAAATCATTATCATTTGGACAAAGTCTGTTATGATTGAAGCCTCTAAACCGGAGACTAGTGTGTACACTAATGCGATGATCGCTAGGATTGGCATGATTGTTGTTAGCGGGATACCTGTTAGTAATGAAACGAGGCTACCTCCTGCAAATAACTGGACTGTTATTGCCATTAGCTGATAGAAGAAATATGGGAAGAGATAGATTTTGTGGACTTTGTTGCTTTGAAGCCTGTATTTTATGTATTGTGGAAGTGTGTAGCCTTCTGGAAGGCGTTTTCTTATTTGTGGTGCGAGGAATGCGAAGATTGCTAGGGCGAGGATGTTTGGGGCAGTGAACCAGAAGATTCCAACCAGGCCGTTTTGATAAGCCATTTGTACGGAGACGAATAGTGCTGGGGCCCATATCCATGATGCGGCGATACTTGAGCCTCCAAGGAACCAGCCGACTTTTCTGTTTGCTACGAGGAAACCTTCTTTGGTTTTGGCTCTTTTCCAACGCGCAAAAAGGTAGGTTATTGCGAGCATCGCTAGCCCGAATATTGCTAAGAAGATGTAGCCCTGGGTGGAGGTTATGAAGGCCATTGAGAGTTGCCTCCTTGGTTTTCAAGCAACCCATTGTATCTTGCGCGGTCGACACAATGCCAGATGAATCTTTTTCTTGTAAGAGCTGCACTGCCATTAATTTCAAGTCCCAAATCATTACATCTTTTGAAAGCATCTTTGGTATCTGCCAGGAATTTTTCGTAAGTTGGTAGAACCACTGTTTTCATTGCTTCTAAGGCGGCTTTGGTCTCGTTTTCTGATTGTTCTTGTAGGTATTTTACCGTGCTTACGTCACCTGAATGAAGTGTTAAGGCATACCAAATATTCTCTCTAGTGGAAATGTTCTCTACTTCGTCAAGTGCTTTTCTTAGTAGTATTCTATCAACAATTACTCCTCCGGTGCTGTTTCCACACAATTCCCTTTGGTATTTTCCTACTAGTGTAGCTTCATTGGCCGTATAAGGGAAATTTGGAGATTCAAGCATTTCTTGTGTGAATTCTCTGTATCCTTCAGAACATTGTCCAGGAAGCCTGTATCCTTCTTCATCATTATCGAAAGCTGCTAGAGTTCGGGGATCTACCTTTCTTTTTAGTGTTTCTCTGTATTTTTCTACGATAGCCAACATTCTTTCCAGCGGTTTGTCTGTTTGTATATCGCCTTCTGGAGAAATTCTCCGTTTGATTTGTTCTTGAGCTCTTTCATGGGTTCTCCAGACGTTTGCTGTCATCGCTTCATAGATATCGTGAGATAGATGCCCGTAGTGGCCGCTCTCTTCGACTTCTCTTTGTTCTTGTGTTGTTTGAGTCATTTTGTTACTCCACATCTGTAACAACTCTAGAGTGGTAAGGTATATAAGGATTGGCGGTGGTGTTTGCCACCACAAGATATAAGAACTTGGGATGGTTTGATTTTGGAATAATTTTGCACCCAACCCTCCGCGCCCAGAGAGTGCAATCGCTTTTGGTAAGGAATTGGCGATTGCTTATTGGTGGCAAAATATCGTAGATACATGGAGAGCAAAAGATGTTTGAAGAAATACTGAAGGGAATTGGTTTGTCGCCAAATGAGTCGAAGGTTTATGAGGCAATGTTGAAGATTGGAGAGGCTAGTGTGCAGGCCATTTCATTGAAATCTGGAGTGCATAGACGGAATGTGTACGATTCTTTAGCGAAGTTGCAAGAAAAAAGTCTTGCGCATGAGAGTTTTGAGAAGGGGGAGAAGTTTTTCAAGCCGGCTGATCCTGAGAGGCTTTTGGAGATCTTGAAGGAAAAAGAGGTCGCCTTTGGGAATAAGTTGCCTGAATTGAAAGGTTTGTTTGAGTCTAAGGAAAGTAATGTGGAAGCTTATTTCCATAGGGGGATTGAGGGAGTTAAGAGTTACTTACAGGAGATTTTGGATACGCGGGAGACTGTTTATTTTATTGGAGCTAAAGCGTTTTGGTTGGATCCTCGACTTGAGCATTACCTGTACCATTTCGATAAGGAAAGGAAGAAGAGAAGGATCAAGTTTATGCATTTGTTTGACCATGAAATTAAAACGCAGAAGCCTGAGATTTTGGACGTTGTTGGAAAGCCGTACAAGTTTTTGCCTCCGAAGTATTCTTCGCAGACGGCGGTCGACATTTTTGGGCCGTATGTTGTTGCGTTTGCGGGTGTTGAGCCGGGGAGTTTGCATGAGACGCCGATTCAGTTTGTTATGAAGTCACAGGTTTTGGCTGACGGTTATAGAAAGTTCTTTCAGTGTATGTGGGATTTTTGTGAGGATTAGTTATTCTTCTAGGTGGAAGAATAATCTCTCTGGCATTAAAGATCCATATTCACTCTGATTTATTTCAATTTGTCTTCTTGCCTCTTTATCATCTCCTTCAAAACCAAGAAAGGGTACACAATGATTGAGGAATCCACCATATAATCTATCAACTCTTTGCATTATTATTTTGAAAGTCCCAGCGATTGCATTATCCAATTCTCTCAACTCAGATACAAGAGGCGGGCCGCTTGAAAATTTATAATAATGTGGTTTCAATACTCCAAGATCTCTATCTTCTTTCCAAAGTCGAGCGACATCTGAGCCAGCATAAAAGAATTCTGCAACTGAATTTGCAACTGTTTCGGCATATTTATGAAATTGACGCAAGAATTTAGCTCTCTCCAGACCGAATTGTTCTGACTTCAAAACTTTAAGGCATGATTCTCTTGTCTCTCTGCCATTTACTTTGTCTTCCCCCTCGAACAAAGCTCTTGCATAATCCCTTTCTGCTACGTTCATTCTTTTAACTTCTATTGTATAATCTTTGACTTTAGATCTCTTATCGGCATAACAATCAAGAAAGGTTTTTTCTAAATCGAAGTCAGAAGTGTTTGTCGCTCTACGCATTCTTTCGAGCAAGCTATTACATCGCGTAGCATCATGTTTCATAAATGCTTCTCTAAGTTGGTCCATATCTTTTTGTTCAATTCTTCTTTCTCTTATTTCATTTGTCATATTATTTTTCTTCCAAAACACTACTTAAATCTAAGCGGTGTCTTTTGACACCACAACTTTTTAATATGCGGCTTTCGCTAAAGAACCATGTATCAAGAAATACTCCAGCAGTTGGGTCTGACAACCAATGAGGCAAAAATTTATGAGGCACTTCTTAACCAGGGAAAGACTACAGCAAACAAAATAGCCTTGGAATCGAAATTACAAAGAAGAAACGTTTACGATACACTTAAACAATTAAAAGAGAAAAGACTTTGCTCCGAGATTGTTGAAGAAGGTGTAAGAAGATTTAGTGCAATTCATCCGCAACGTCTGCTCGATTTGATAAAGGAGAAAGAATCTATGATTAGTCAAGTTTTGGGTTCAATGGTGGAGAGATTTGAATCTCATTCTTCCGTAGAGCAAACAATTGTGTATAAGGGAATTGAGTCTGTTAAGAATTTGTATTGGGATATGATTGGGGAGGGGAAGGATCTTTGGGTGCTTGGAGGGCGGGGAAATTGGTTGGATAAACGATGGGAGTTCTTTTTGCCGAAAATGGATAAAGAAAGATTGAAGAAAGGAATCAAATATAGGCATCTTTTTTATAATGGGCTGAAGAATAAGAAACACCCGAACCATAGGATCACAAAAATATTGAAACATAATTCGTTTAGGTTTCTTCCAAAAGGTTTTACTTCGACTTGTTCTATTGAGATATATAGTAATAGGGTGGCTTCTATGTATTGGGGAGAAGAACCTTTTGTTGTTGTTATAACTAGCGATAAAATTGTGGAAGGTTACAGGAAGTATTTTGAGTTGATGTGGAAGGCGAGTGAAAAGTAAGTAGGAAGATTTAAATAATAAGTAAGATTAATCTTACCATGGCAAGAATAGATATGACTAAGATGAGTTCTAAGGGACAAGTGGTTATTCCATTAGATTTGAGAATGGATATGAGGGAGGGGGATAAGATTGTTATGATCAGAAATGGAAAGCAGATCATTATGAAAAAAGCAGACGACTTTGATGAAAATATTGAAGGCGATCTTGAATTCGCAAAAAGGACTGAGGCTGCGTGGGAGAGGATTGAGGCGGGAGAGTATGTTAGTGTTGACTCTGAGAAGTTATTTGAAGAAATGTCAAAATGGTAGAGATCAGGTTTGACAAGAAATTCGTAAAGATTTTTTCTAAAATTAAGGATCAAGGTTTAAGGAAAAGAATTATGGTTCAGATTAAAAAAATATCTGAAAATCCAGGGATCGGGAAGCCGATGAGAAATGTTAGGAAAGGGACGCGGGAGCTTTATGTTAAACCCTTTAGAATTTCTTATGCTTATCATGTACCTATAGATGTTGCTTTAATTCTTGATTTGTACCACAAGGACAAGCAGTGATCATTTGTCTGTCAACGAAAACCGAAAAGCTTTTTCTTTTTTTATCATGGCAATTATCTCCTTGTGTACTTCTTCTTTCATGATTTTTGAGCTTAGTCTTGGGTAGATGATGCCGCTGACTTTTTCGTAATCTCCTGTTTCCTTTAGTTTTTGTATTAGTTGTTCTTTGTTTTCCGGGTAGATTAGTTTATCGTAGGGTTTTAGTGAGCATTTCTTTTTGGAACCGTACAAGATTTGTTGGTTTTTGTCTTGTGATAATTTTATGAGGATTTCTCTTATGTCTTTGATGTCGAGCTCGATGGTTTTCTTTAGGCTTTCGAGGTTTGCGAATCTGTCGATGAGTTCTTGTTCGGTTTCCATAAAGAATTTAGGAAGAAGAGGTATAATTAATTTTCTAGAAGATTAGTTACTTTGATTTTTGAATCTGAGAAGGTTTGGGTTTTGGTGGGGCTTTTTCGAATTTGACTGTGCCGTCCTTAAGTTTTTTCATGATGAACTGCGCTTGGGATTCTGTACGGAGGATTACGTAAAGAACAATGATTAGGAGAATTGTTGCGAGAACTGCGACCAGGACTTCGTATAGTAATGCGTCTTGTGGGGGCGCGAATCTCTCGATTACGTGAATTACAACGTCTTTCCAGATTAACGCGGTTGCAATTGAGAATGCAGAGATTAATGCCGCGTTAATCACTTTGTTTATTGAAATCGGTCTTGCCATGCGGTAATTAAAGCTTCCGCAAGAAACCCCGTTGCTTTAGCTGCGGGATGAATTGCGGCATCTTTTTCTATTTTGGATGATTATAAAAAGTGGACGAGTCGCCGTCCACTGTACTTATAAACGTAGTGGTAACTGACTCGTTCTAAATAAACTTAACGGAGGTGAAATGGAAACTTACAAACATAGACGGAGCTCTGTCGGTTCGAATCGAAAGCACGTGCAAATCACGCCCAAGTATCGTTACAAAATGATGCGACAGGAAAAGCTGAAGGTCTTTTGCAGAATTGCGATCGAGGAATCGTGCAAAAGACACAAGATAGAGATCGAAATCCTGAAGGTAATGGAAGAACACGTGCACATGATTGTTGATCTGCCAAGGGGCGATGTTCCAGAGCTGAGATATGGGGTTGATTCTATGAATATGAAGCACATTAAGAAAAGAGGAAAGGTCTTGTTTAAAGATACGGTTTGGGAAAAGAAGATCAAGAGGTTGTTTGGAGATTCAGCAGCGTTTGATTTTAAACCGTTTAGAAGGAAGATTGATTTTGTTTTTGTGGATGGTTGTCATACGTATGATTATATGAAGAACGATACTAAAACTGCGTTTTCAATTTTGAGCAAGGGGGGAGTTATTTGATGGTATGATTTTGGTTTAAAAGATGTTATTTAAGTCAATTCGAAATCTTTTTCTTTTGTTTTTTTCAGTATCTCATCTGGATAAACAAAAACACCTTTTTTATCTATTATTCTCATTTTAACAATTCTCCTTTTGAAGCTTGAGCCACGCATTTTTAATATCTCTAAAGCAACTTCTCTCTTTCCATTGTTATGGATTACATTATAAATTACAACTATTCCGTCTGAAAGGAAAGATACCGCTTCGCCTTGCTCTTTGAATGTTGTTCCTATGTGGGACGGTGAAGAAACCTCTCTGATTAGAAAGTTTGTTATTTTCTTTTTTTCAAGATGCCTAAATAATTGCTCCATGTAAACTCTGAATCTGCTTTCCTGTCCGGAAAAAGCAGAAGCAATAGAAGTCAACGAATCAATGACTATAAAGTCTGGTTGGTAGTCTTTTGGAAATAAAACCGGATCTATCTTAATTAAGAGCTCTTTTTTTGCCGCACTCAAGAGAGCTTCAACACTTCTTGAAACATCGATTGCATCAAATCGTCTTATCCTTAGCAAATCTTTTTTGATATATTCCTGTGGTTTCCATCCAAAATTTTCCATATGCTTAATAAGTCCTTCTTCAGGTTCTTCAAAACTCATATAAAGGCATTTTTTCCCTTTCTTACATAGCCCATTGATGGCGGAAAGACAAAAAATAGTTTTTCCAGAACCCGGACCGCCTTCAACTAAAACTGCAGCTCCCGAAGGGATACCATAATTTTTTTCAAATAGTTTATCAAAACCATTAATCCCCATTTTTAGATATTCCTCATTCTTTTTTACTTCAAGAGTTTTTTTCTTTTTAAAGATCGATTTTTTCAGCTTCTTTATTTTTTCATTCTTTTTGAAAAGAATTTTAAGATTATTTTTCCTATTTGGAAGTTTCCCTTTTTTCTTTATCACTTTCATATTAGCTATTTCTTTTTTAAATAGTTTTCCCCTATTTGTTCCTCTTTTCGTGCTTTATTTTTTTATTTTGGTGTGGTTTTTTATCGAGTAGAACAATTTTTTCTTTTAACAGAGGAATCTGCCCGTCGATGTCTCTTATCATCTCCTTGAATCTTTCAAGTTTGACTCTAAATTCAGATTCTGATAAACTTTTTTTTTCAAAATAAAAATGTTGTAAATTTTTAATCAGCGAATTTAGAGCTTGTTTTTGCTTAGTTAAATTGCGTAGTTCAATCTTAATTTTGATCTTTTTTAGAAATTTCCAGAAAATAGCTAATAGAATAATCACTATAATCGAGGCAATTGCGATCTGTTTCAAATTTTCGATGAAAAGTTTTTTTATGCTTTTTCTTGTTGTATCATAAAATAATTTGAGAGTTGTTTGGCTTGCCTGAATTTCAGACATGGTTTTATATGCTTCGTCTATGAGGGGGATTGTTTCTTCAAATCTTTCCTTGGCAAAAGACTGCAGGATATCTTCATAATCTCTGTCCATAGCAGATAAATCTGAATCTTCTTTTGCGTTTTCAAAAGATTGTTTAAATATTTTCAGTTCGTCCTGTGTTTCAAACGAGATTTTCTTAATCTTGCATGCCTCATTTGCAGATTCTGTTACAATGACAAACTCTGCCTTTTTGCCTTTTTCTTCTAATGCTATTTGTGCAGAATAAAGCTGCAATGCTTTTTGATAAGATTCGTTTGCTCTTGACGTCGGAATTTTCCTCGCCTGCATATTTTCCAGACAGAGAGCCGCTTTGTCAATTTCTTGTTTTGCTTGAATTGATTCATTGCTTGGCGTATACTGAACAATTGAAGTAGTCAGACTTGAAAGTGAAATTAATGCAACCACCAATAAAATCCACTTCAGTTTTATGTTTCTTTCAGAGCGTTTCATGTTAAAAATATTTGCCTCGTTTAATTGCATTTTTGGCCTCGAGAGTCGCCACTTTTTGGTCAATCTCACCGAGCCGTCGATTATAGCTGTTTAACCTCAACTCGTACGACCTGGTTTCAATTTTTCCCTGTTGGAGATATTCTTTCTGAACTTGTTTTATGAGTTCAATTATTTTTTCTTTTTCTTTGCCTAACTTTTTAGTTTGGGAAGTAAGTCCCAGTGCATAAACTCTTTGGATTTCGAGTCCGATTAAAGATTCAATGACCTGGGAAAGCCTTTTTTCGTATTGAAGAATTGACTCCTGATATTCTTCCATGCTCATCTTTTTTCCTTTGAATGTGTCGTTCTGCACGACTTTGATTAATTCGCTGAGAACTTTTTCTTCCCTCATGAGTCTTTTAATTTTATTTTTTATCATCTGCAATTTCGTGACTTTGTAAGTTGTAAAGCTGAGCAAGGCGAGAAATATGCTCACGAAAGAAATTTCTTTTTTATTGTTCTTTAAATAATAACTAAGTTTTCCAAACTCTCCCTTGACTTCCAGGGCATAAGTTGTCTGTGCTTCCTTGACTCGCAAGAGAGACTGCTTGAATTCTCCTCGCTGGAACGATAAAATTGAAAGCTGAAGTATTCTTCCAGAGCCGGAAACGTCGATGCCTCTTTCATCTGCCTGAGCAATGAGAGTGGCTAACTCTGAAATCGCTTTGCTGGCTTCAAGTGCATCAGAAACTGTTTTTTCAATTTCAATGTAATTATCTCTTACAGTTTCATAATCAAAAATCTCCATCGCTTTTTCAGATTTGCTCAATAAATCTCGTAAGGTCTCAAGCGTCTTTGCAGGAAGAAACGGAGAGCATCGCACTTCATTCTTACAGGTTAATTCAAGATTATAACTTTCAATTAGCTTTCTGGTTTTGTCCAGCAATTCTTGTGCATCTTGCTGACTTAGCTCGTGTATTCTCAGCACAATAGTTTTTTTATCAGTGTAACTTCTTGTGCCAAGCAATCCTTTCATAGCTACAACTAGCTCATTATCTCCTAGTTTGGCATAACTTGGAGAGGTTATTTTCAAGAGGATGTTGAATTTTCCCTTTGGTCCAAGAGCTGAAAGTGTTTTCGGAACCAGCTGAATATATTTTGCAATATCTCCCTCAACAGAAAATTCAATATCTTCCAGCGTCATGTTTAAGTTTTTATTTTCAAAAGTGATTGTAACTTCATTTTCTTCTCCCCGGACTAACTGAAAATCTGCAGAGCTTTTCACAACCTCTGGAGAAGCGCCTCTTCCGCCGCTGCCACCGCCGCTGCCACCTGTTGTGGTTGTTACAGTCGTCGTCGGAGTGACATAATCTCCGTCGAGAGAGCCGCAATCTGTTACATAAACGCTGTCGGAAACATTGTAGCAAATAAATGTTATGTTTATGGAATTACTCAAATTGGTTAAACCAGCAGCGTTTTCTATTAGTGCCCCCGAGATATTGTATCCGTAAGATGCAAGATAAAATGTTTTTGTTCCGCGTGTCGCATCAGCTAAACTGGAAAATGATAAGTCAATGTTGTTATAACGTGGAGAGTTGTCTGATATATTTGTGAAGTTTAGGATTAGGTTTCCAGAAATGTTTGTAAATCCTGATGGAATTTCCCAAAAGGTTGTTGCGTTGTATGCTGTGTTATTTTCGTTAATAACTAAAGGGTCGCCCATGATGTTTTTTAGATAACCTTCTAAAGAAAAGTTTCCGTTCGTAAGGTAAACCGTTGTTGGGAAACTGATGATTTCTTGAGTTAAATACGGTCCGGATTGACTTGTAACAATTGTAGCCGTAATATTAATTTCAGACGTGACAGAACGATCATAATATTCGTCCAGTTTAATTATAGCACTTTCCTCTGTTGGAGAGGAAGGAGAAGAAAACGAAGTATTTACTACGACTGTTTGGTTTACTCCAACAGCAAGAGTATAAGTATTAGATGGATTAAAATTACTCCCGTCAAAATAAATTTTATCGTTTGCTAAATCGTGCGAGAATCTAAACACTAAACTACAGTTATTGTTTGAATATGCTGAGTCTCCGGTATTAATTAGGGTTACGTTTCCGATGTATTTATTTATGTCATAGCCGGACACCGAACCCAAAGTATTAGTCCCTCCGCTCGCTATAATATCCCACGTGCAGTCCCAGACAGAAGTAAATGTTTGATTTGTCGAAGAGTTTGAGTTTCCTAAAGAGTCATTTGCCCAGACGTTGAAAGTGTAATTCGCGTTGACAGAAATTAAAGTTATTGTTGTATTGTAATTTGTTGCAGAGCTGTTTGTCATTGTTGCGTTTACCCATGAAGTTCCGTTGTGGTATTGCAGGAAAACAGCGGAGACAGAAGAAGTAGGGTCGTTAATTGTTGCGTTGAATGTTAAGATAGTATTTGGGTCCAAGTCTGTGCTTGAATTTGGTGAGTAAATAATGTTAGAGATTGCCGGAGGAGTTATGTCAATGTTGAATGCTACGGTTTCTGTGTAATTTGTGTTTCCAATGCTATCGTTGCAATATGCGTTCATTGTGTAGCTTCCGTCTGCTATTGAAGAGTTTGTGTGGTTAAAATCAACATTTCCGTTGT
This sequence comes from archaeon, assembly GCA_043821585.1. Classification (GTDB taxonomy): domain Archaea; phylum Nanobdellota; class Nanobdellia; order Pacearchaeales; family GW2011-AR1; genus UBA73. The sequence continues at coordinate 3,287 of JBDRCQ010000021.1, read as the reverse complement.
TTGTCATTGTAACATTGGCTGTTCCAGCATTAAGAGAATATTCGCAGTAACCTGCTTCATTAAGTGTTATGTTGAATGTTATGCTTGAAGAATTGTATGTTGTAGCTTGGGGGAGGTTTATTGTGACTTCTGGAGGTGTTGTATCAATGCTGAATGTCACACTTTCTGTGTAATTTCTGTTTCCAGACGTGTCATTTGCATAAACGCTAAAGGTGTAACTTCCGTCGGCAATTGAAGAGTTTGTAGCATTGAATTCTGTGCCGAAGATTCCTCCTTCGTTTCCAGTCATCGTGAAATTATTTATTCCATCGTTCAGAGAGTATTGAACAGAACCGTTTTCGCTTAATGTTACATTAAAGTTTAATGGTAAATCAGAGGAAGCATAAGTTATGTTTGCTGGGAAGTTTATTGTTACTGTTGGGGATGTTTCATCTGCACAGGAAAATGTTGGTGGTAGAATTGTGCCGTTGGGATAGTAAGATTGCCAATATGCTGCTGAGTCAGTTGTAGCCCAACCCATTACAAAATTGTCTTGGCAGAGTCCGATTCCTGTTGCTGCTTGGTAAGAAACGACTTGTTGCGGGAAATATGTTACTGCAGTTACTGATTCTTCAGCATCTATAGCAGAAACGAGCTCATTTCCATTAACATCATACAAAGCAAAAGTATAATCATTATCTATACCATCAAACCAACTAATCACAAAAGCTGTCGAGTTTATTGCAGAGACAGAAACACCCATGGAGTTATAATTAACTCCCGTGTCAGCATCAATTGCATCTGTTAAATTATTTCCTGAAGAGTCATAAATTTTAAATGTGATATCTTGGAAGTTTCTAGCGTACCATCCAATTACAAAAGTAGTTTCGTTAAACGCAGAAACAGAAACTGACCTACTAGAAGAACCGGCACCATCGTCAGCATCAATTGCTGCAACTAAATTATTGCCGTTAATATCATAAATCGCAAAAGTAACATCATCATCTGTTTCATCAAACCAGCTAATCACGAAGGTAGTTGAATTAAATGCAGATACAGAAACACTGTAAGCAGAACCCACATCTGTATCTACATCAATCTGATTAGAAATTTCAGTTCCATTCCAAGTGTATGTTCTAAAACTAATATCATCAAGATTATTATCAAACCAACCAACAACAATTGCAGTCGAATTGAATGCAGAAACAGAAACTCCTCCATACCATCCGATATCTTGATGAGCATCAATTTCTGTATAAAGGGAATTTCCATTTATATCAAATGCTTCAAAAGTTATATCTTTAGCGCTGTAATCGCTCCAAGCAACAACAAAGGCAGTCGAATTTAGTGCCGTAATTGAGACTTCGCTGTCATAGGAAGCACAATTACTTGAGCTACCCGCAGAAGTGGAACTTTTTACAATACTTCCATTGAGATAATAAATGGCAAAGTATACATTATTATCTGTTTCATCGCACCAAGCATTAACGAAAATATCATTATCCAATGCGACAGCATCCATTGCATCCACGTCATCACTAGAAAATTTAATATTTGTGCTTGTTTCTATGTAAGTATTGCCTGCTAAATCTGTTGCTATCACTGGTCCTGCTTCATTCCCACTTGTATCGTTGACATAAAATTTAAAAGTCCATGTTCCTAACTCATCTAAAACAAGAGAGTCATTAAAATATTCACTTCCAGAGTTTTCAAGTGTTGTATTGTATGGAACAGAAACAGGAGGAATGACTTCAAGCCAGACAGTGTTTAGTGGATTGTCTCCTGCTGTAACAGTTGCATTAACTTTCACTATTGTATTTGGTTGCACTTTTGTTGTGTCATTGACTTGTGCATTGAGAATGTCTGGAGAATCTACTAAGCAGTCTCCATTCCACAGAGCACCATTTTTACTTTTAAACCCAGACCATTTTGCTTCGCTATCAGATGATCCCCAGCCCATTATAAAATTATTATTGTAAAGTCCGATTCCTGTAGCTGCTTGATAGGAAGAAATTCCAACAGCAAATTGACCTGTTGCTGTTACAGAAGTTTCAGCATCTATAGCAGAAACGAGCTCATTTCCATTAACATCATACAAAGCAAAAGTATAATCACCATCAATGCCATCATACCAGCTGATTGCAAACGCTGTTGAGTTTATTGCAGAAACAGACATAGGTAAACCTGAAACACTGCCTACTGCAGTATCGGCATCAATTTCAGAAGAAATTGCGTTTCCATTAATGTCGTAAGTTCTAAAAGTTACATCTTGAGGGCTTTTATCATACCAACCTACAACAAATGCGGTATCATTAAACGCAGAAATACCAATAGAATAAGAATTTCCATTTATGCTACCAGTTACTTTTATGTTGTTTGCTATTGCGTTTCCTGCAACATCATAAGTGCTGAACGTCAAGTCAGGAGATGTTGCCCCAGACGTATTAAGCCAAGATACGACAAACGCTGTTTCATTAAAGGCAGAAACAGACACTGTATAAGTATAATATGCTCCTACTTCATTAGCAATGTCGGTTTGTGGTGTGATTGTATTGCCGTTTATGTCATAAATTCCATAACTAATATTAGCTCCTGTATCTAAGGTTGCGGTGTCACGCCAACTCATAACAAACGCTGTTTCATTAAACGCGGAAACAGATATGCCAGAACGAGTTCCTACATCTGTGTCAACGTCAATTTCAGCAGACGTTATTTCTGTGCCATCTCTGTTATATGTATGAAATGTCGCATCTTGGTCTTGAACGTCAAAAAAACCAATTACAAAAGTAGTTTCGTTAAACGCAGAAACAGAGAGTTGACTGTTGTGAACTGCACAACCTCCGCTGCTTGTGTCAGCGTCAATTTCTCCTGTCAGATTTGTCCCGTTTAGATCATAGACTTTAAAACTTATATCGTTTTGGGTCGCGTCACACCAAGTCATAACAATTGTGTGGTTGTCTAAGGCAGTGGTTTTGATTACTTGAACGTCATTTGTCGAAAAATCAAAAGGCGGCCAGGCAGAAACAAAATTTGCGAAAAACATCGCTAAAAACAATCCTGCCAAAATTATCACTACTTTTTTGTTTATCATGTTTTTGTTACTTTCATTATATGTGCTGATACAATGGGCAAAGTTAATTTTAAATGTTTTCATTATTCCGAAAAATTGTTTTATCCAGAAATAAGTTCCCTTCGACAAAAAAGATAAGGTCTGCTGGAACAACAGACTTTATGAGAAAACTAAACGAGAAGAAAATAAAATGGATAGTAAAAGAAGTTGAAAGGAGGGACGTGGGAGTTTGGACAAT
>JBDRCQ010000020.1:0-2312 GCA_043821585.1 archaeon | reverse complement strand
ATTGCTGCGATGAAAATAGATGCCATAGCAGCCCGAGGTGCGAAGAGAGATTTCATCGACTTATATTTTATATGCAAATCCGGTTATCAATTAACTGATCTGCTGGATTTTTACGATAAAAAATATAAAAGATTGGCTTCTAATCGTATACATATCCAAAAAAGCTTAGTGTTTTTTAATGATGCTGAGCCTGATGAGATGCCAAGGATGTTGAAAGATATAAAATGGAAAAAAGTGAAAGAGTTTTTTGAAGAAGAAATAAAAAAGACAGTTCCATAGTTCCTTTCCATTTTGTAGGGGCGAATCTTGTATTCGCCCTTGTTTCCAAGTCATTGCGAGGAGCGAAGCGACGTGGCAATCTCTTTGTCATTCTCCAACCCAAAAATGAAATTTATTGAAGTTTTAAACAATTTTAAGTATAGTAGCCGTAGTGTTAAAGTAACAGTAAACGTTCAATGATTAATGTTAGCTATAAAAAAATAGAGTCCTGCAAAATGGGAAATTAAAGAAAGATAGAAGAAGAGAAGTAGAATAAAAAAAGATAAAAATGCACATTGAAAGCAGAAAAAAGGATTTGGAGAGAATTTCAGAAGAAATTGGGCGGATTAAGACATAGTTCGCCTGCTGTAGAATAAATTGTTCTTTGAAAATTAGTATTTGTCAGGCAGCTTTAGAATAATTGGCAAAGGTGCGATAACATCTGATCTTTTCTGGTTGCTTCAAGAGGAGAGCAGCAGCATAGGCAACCAAGCTCAAAGAGAGATGAGCAATAGTGAGCTGATTCTGGACAGAACGGAGTTTGTATAGAGTAGTTTGCTCAGCTTCTCTGTCTCCAAGGCGAGCAAAGTAACGCTCAACCTCAGTGCGAAGATTGAAGGTATTCTTAAAGAGGTTGCTATCCCGAGGCACTCGAGAGCGAGCATCATCGGTTATGTCTAAATGTTTAGTGCATCCATAGGCTTTGCCTTCAGAGAATCTGTGATGAGAGATTGGACAACCATCTGGATACTTACGAGCAAATTTGTGATTAGTTTTAATAGGGCAGCGAAACTTGGCTCTTGTTCTGAGTCCTTCAGTCCATATGCCATCGAATTTCATCTCTAATCCAGCTTCGCATAAAGGACAGCCGTGCGTACCAAATGTTTTTGGCTCCTGCTGATTTCTGGGATTTATTGGGATAAAAGCATGGCACTTTAACTCATCAACAATAAAATTGTAAAGCTCTCTTTGATCATAAGCAGCATCAGCAATAAATATGCTCCCTCTCTGGAAGTGAAAGACACGCTTGAGCTTTCTGATAAGTCTTTTAGCAACATGAGCATCGGTTTTGTTGTTGGGAAGAGTAACCTCAACAAGAGCAATGCCTTCTTTGGAGACAATGACATGACTGCGATAGCCCCAGAAGAAAATAAATTTGTCTTTCTTGCCATTAACTTGCTGGTAGGAATAAAAACTCAGAGTTGCAGAAGGATTGTGTTTGGGTTGTTTATGTTTATTGGTGGTATTGCGATTTGGATTTTTGAAGTTGTTTTCTTTTGTAGCAGCCATGACAGGCTTGGAATCAATGATGAATTTATCAAGAGAAAGAATTTTTTCTTGGACAAGTTTGCAATTGAGTCGAATATGAATACTTTCGAGCAAAGAATTAGGAGTTTTTTTAAGGAAGCGATAGAACTGGGTTTCGTCAGGAAGTATGCCCATGGTGAAACCGCACATTTCGCTAAGGACTGGATGAGCGTCAAGAAACTCAATAAGTTTGGGAACAGTTTTAAGTTGTTCAAGATGTTTGACAATAAAGGCTCTGATCATAGCATGGTGGGAATAGCCAGTGCGGCCAACGCCATAATTCTTGTCATGGATATTAGATAGATCAAGAGCTGTAAAAAGTAGATAATATTTTCTGTAGAAGTTTGATCTTTGAATTAATAGTTGTAAGTCGTAGAAGAGAGAAAGTTGAAAGTTTTGCATGACTTTTCCTTTCGGTTTTTGTTGTAACTTATTATTTGAGAAGCAGTTACATTATATCAAGGCTGGAGGGGAAAGTCAAGAAATTAATGTTTGCAACTTCCTGTGTAACAGTGAGTTGTGAATTTTACAGGAGACTAAAAATTATTAAAGAAGGGAGGCGAAACATATGAAGTTAACAAGTAAAGTTCTTATAATTGTATTAGCTATTGGTCTTATGATATCTACATCAGTGGTCTTTGCTGGAGAATTGGAAGCTAAAGGCGACAAGATATTGGATGACTGCTGTAAGAGTCTAACATCCTGCGGCGTGTCTATGGAAGATCTGAGCGGCGAGATGACCTCAG
>JBDRCQ010000019.1:0-72887 GCA_043821585.1 archaeon | reverse complement strand
TTTGAATCTCCCTGGAGCCAATAAATCTCAAGATAGTTCCCGATACAAAATCTTGCAGTTGATTTTGCATAAGGAGTTTGAATCTCCCTGGAGCCATAAACTTATTAATGAAAAATTCTTATATTTTTTATGAAAAAGAGGCGAAGAAGGGGGCTTTCTAAGGAACATAAGAAGATCGGTTTCGTGAGTAACTTCATATTTTTTCTTAATGTGTTTATTGCTGCATTGATAATCACTGGTGCGTGGCTTTTGATTGAGACCGAGTTTGGTCAAAGTGCAATGATTTTTGGGTTTTTGATGCTGTGTATCTCAGTGGTTATGAAGGCAGTTAGATGGTGGTGATTATTTTTTCTTTTCCTTGTATCTTCTTTTTGTTATCCAGTAGGGAACTCCGTAAAGGAAGACATAGAGAAGTCCGAAGAATATTATGCCAATTATGTCTGTTGGCCCTTTGACGTTTCTCCAGAGGACCATTTCTAATATTGCTCCGTAGATAAAGAAAACCATGATCACTAGTTTTTTTGGGATGAACTTTAGAGCAAAAGCGATTATTAAGTTCGCGAAACCGTAGAAGATTATTATTTGTATGGGGTAGATGAAGAATGTGCCTCCTTGGCCGTTGTTGAGAATTGGGGCTACGATGCCTGCAAGGAATTCGCCGAAGAAAACTACAAATATCCAGGAGAAGATCCAATAAAACAGAAACTCTTTCTTACCTTTTATCATTAAAGTTTTTCCTTTATTTTTTTGACAACTTCTTTTATTTCTTCGTTTGAGGCTTCATCACCGTTTCTGATTAGGCCCTTGCCGTAAGTTGGGTGTATCCTTACGTGAACGTGTGGGACGTCAAAACCTTCAACGAGGATGCATGTTCTTTCGGAAGGAAATGCTTCATCAATTGCTCTTCCAATTTTTCTAGATGCCTTGAAGAGGTCAGTAAATATTGTTTCGCTCAGGTCAAATATGTAAGGGGCGTGTTTTTTTGAAATTACTAGAACTTGGCCTTTTGTTCCAGGGAATTTGTCTGGGATAGCGATGCATTTATCACTTTCGAAGATTATGTCCACGGGTATTTCTTTTTTTATGATTTTGCAGAAGATGCAATTTTTATCTTTTGCCATTTTATTTTGAGAAGGTGTTTGTGTAGAAGCTGTCTTTGAGTAGTTCGCGGTTTATTCTCTCTCTTTTGAAATCGAATGGCATCATTGATTGGAAGAATGGTTTCTTTTCTTTGTTTTGAGTTAGTGCTGCGGATAGCCTGTTAATTTCCCTTGAAAGGGGCGCGTTTTTTTTGTAGACTGGTAATGGGATGCGGGTGAATAAAGAGCGGACTGCGTGTTTGTCGTCAGGTATTCTTGCGACTACTGGGATGTCCACAGAGTCTTCTATCTCTCTTAGGTTTAGTTCGTATCTTGGGTCTCTTATTTTATTTATGATTATGCCTGCTACTGGTCTGCCTCTTTGTTTTGCTAGTTTTGCCGCCTTTAGCGTGCAGGAGAGTGTAGGATAATCAGGGGTTGTGACAACGAAGAGCACGTCTGAGGCGAGCATAGTAGACAGAACTTCATCGTTTAAGCTCGGGGAGGAGTCAAGGATTATAAAATCATAGTCCTCTTTTATAGGTTTTAGACGGTCTTTTAGTTTTAGATGGGGAATGTTTTTGTTGTAGACATATTCTCCAGGAATTACATCAACTCCGAATTTTTCTTGGACTGCAGATTTTGCGTGGATTTTTCGGTCTAGAACGTGATGGATTGTTTTTTCTGGTTCGAGGATATCCATGTGTAGACCGAGGTTTGGTGCGGAGTAGTTTGCGTCAACTAGAAGAACTTTCTTGCCATAGTGGTTCGCTAAATCAGTTGCGATTGCAGCAGAAAGGGTGGTTTTACCTACGCCTCCTTTTATGGCAATAATGCCAATTGTCTTACCCATCGCATGAAAAGGCTTTTAGGGTTTTTAATTGTTACGGGATAGATTTATAATTTCCTCTTTTTTGAGTTCATTTGGGGGCCTGTAGTATAATGGTTATTATGTTCGGCTGGCAGTCGAAAGATCCGGGTTCGATTCCCGGCAGGTCCATTTATTTGTTATTTCTAGGCAATGCTTATGGCGAGGTGCGCGGTAAATCTTGGAAAAGCGTAGGAGATTATTTCGTGGAAGTTGTTGTTTTCTTTTTGGTGTCAGTTCCATGTAGTTGTGCAGATTTTGATGGATCCAATGGCTGGAGAGATGTTTCTTTTTCGCAGCCCCATGCTCTAATGCAAGTGATGCTCAATGTTCCAGAACATTCACATATTGCGTTTACTCCTCCGCCCGGGGCACCACTATAACTTAGAATTTCAACATCCATGTCAGAGTAATCTGTACTACTGTGGAGTGATTCTGAAAATCCAATGCAGTTGCTTCCACTACATCTTGGAATAACTGGTTTGTTTTGGTTGCAAGTGTAAGTTCCTGCGTTTGAATCGCTGAAGCGATCAGCACAAATATTGTTGCACAGAACGAATTCAGGGGGTTCAAAAGGGGTTGATCCTTGTCGGTTGACTAATTCACCTTTAGAGTTTATGTAAAAGTTGTCGCTGTGTCCAGTCGTTGTTATGTCCATCTCATAATCAATGCTGATGTAATCTGTTTCTGACCAGGCGATGCATTCCTTCCCGTACACTGCTGATAACATCGGCTCATCTGAGTACTTCAGAGGCAGGGTCATCAATGAGAATAGTAAAAATCCTGTGAGAATTGCGAGGATTGCCTTTTGCGCTATATGTGCCTCTTTTTTCATTTTCTACTGTGGGAGTTTGACTTTTTATACTTTTTTATTCTAAAAGAAGCAATGCAGCCATCGTGGCGATTCCCAAGATAAATACAATTAATTGTAGGAGGGATTTGCCTATTTTGTCGGAGTGTTTGTGGAGTTGAGGGATAAGATCTGAGGAAGCGATGTAGATGAAGCCCCCTATTGCAATTGGGACCAAGATAAATTCTAGGTTTGTTATGGTGCTTGTGAGTAAGAGTGTTAAAACTGCTCCGAGGATTGCGAACAGTGCGGAGAGGAAGTTAAGCAAAAGGGCTTTTGATTTTGTGAAGCCTCCGTGGAGGAGGACTCCGAAGTCTCCGATTTCTTGAGGGATTTCGTGGAATAATACTGCAATTGTTGTTGCGATGCCTGCAGGGATTGAAATTAAGTAGGATGCTGCGATTATTATTCCGTCTAAGAAGTTATGGAGTGCGTCTCCAACAAGATTCATGTAGGCGAATGGGTGTACGTGATTGCTTTCGGTTATTGTGCCGTGGCAGTGCTGCCAGTGGATGAATTTTTCTAGGATAAAAAAGAGAATGATTCCTGCGAGGATTGAAAGTGACGTGTTTAAACCGAAGCCATGGGATTCAATTGTTTCTGGGAGGAGATGAATGAATGCGTCACCAAGGAGAGTTCCAGCGGAGAAGCTGATTAGGTAAATAAGAAATGATTTTAGTTTTTTTGTCTTAATTGGGATGGTTAGGATTCCAACTAAAGAGATTAAGGAGATGATTAGTACGCTGATGATTGAGTAAAGCCAGACTTGTTGCATTTTGGTTTTAGAACTTTAAGGTATTTAAGATTGTGTTTTATAGGCCGGAGGCGTGACCGGATTTTCTGCTTGAGATTTTATGCATTACGAATTCTCTGATTTTTTCGGCCATCTGAACATCTACTCCGGGGATGTGGCCTTCTGAGAGTGCTCTGCCGCCTCTTTGGTAACCAGAGTAACCTGCCGTTTGTATGTTTACAGTTGAGAATCCAAATATTCTCGCGATGATTCCGCGAGTGATGTCAACGTTTTGGACTCTTTCATAAGGGATGTTGCTGTATCTTTTCCAGATTATTCCTCTTTCGAGTTTTAGCTCTCTATCTGTGAATTCATATTTCCAGTTTGAGTATGAGAGTTGGGCGTAGATCTCGCCGAAGATTATTATTAGAACTAACATTCCTATGAGGACGATTGCTACGTATGTTCCGATGCTGCCTGCAGAACCACTGGTGAAGATTAAACCAAGTGGGAAGATGACCAAGTAAGCAATTATAAAAACGAAAATTATGCTACTGAAGTAGCCGCCGATCCTGAATTGCCACTTTGTTCCTGGATGTAGTTGGTGCATGTTATTAACAGATGATTTTGGTTTATAAAATTATCTTATGAAAAGATAGTAATTTAAATATGATCTCCTTAAAAGTTTTAATAAAATGGAAACGAAAAAAGAGTCAGTGGCTAAAACACTAGGCAAGACTCTTCTCGTTAGTATCGTGTGGCTGTTTCTACATTTCTTCATCCAAAGTTACTTCGAGTTAAACGCAAATCCCTCTAGCATTTATAAACTGGCTGGAATTTACTTAGTTGGACAAGGCTGGATTATCTATAAATTTTTTAAGAAAAGAAATAGGGGGGAAGGAACTAACAAAAATTGGAAGTGGGTTTATGTTCTCGGAGCAACCTTGGGAGTCCTAATTCTATTTTACATTATCTTCCCTTCAGAAGAACAAACAACTAACAAAACAAATGAAGTAGAATTAATGAAAAGCCATATTGTCTATGTAATTTACGATTTCTCGTATAAAGATGAAAGCGGTAGTCTATACCATGCTGGAGCAACTGGGTCTGGAGTTATATTCTATAAAGACAGCTCTAGGATTGAAATCTTCACAAACAGACACGTCATTGATTGTGGTTATACTACTAATTGTTATCAAAGAGTTAGCGAAAATGTTAAAGTCAGAATGCCTGATGGCGAGATTTACAACGTGTCTCAAGTTTCAGTAGCACCTCACGGACTAGACATATCTGTTCTTAGAATTGATGGAAATAGTTTTGAGAGTTACAGTGAAACATTAGTAAGAAAAGATAATCTACAATTAGGAGATAAAGTTATTGCAATAGGCTACCCTGCAATAGAAGGAATAAACAACGTAAGAGCATTCTCAGTTAGTGAGGGAAAAGTAACAGGATTTAATGATTTGCTTATGGTTGATGGATTCTCTTTTAAGTCTATTGATTCTGAGGTATACATAAATCACGGTAGTAGCGGCGGGGGATTATTTGATAGCGAGGGAAATCTTGTTGGTATCACAACTTGGAAATCTCTTAATAGCCAAGAAGGAACAGCAATTAATATAAATGTTATAGATGATTTTGATTCATATTATTATTGTCAAAAAGGAACATATCTCGAAGGAGATAAATGTAAAAACTTCTGTAAGGGAAATGAGGTTTTGGGCGCTGGCGGTATTTGTTATAAAGCGTGTGAAGATTTCTATTGTTTGTCTACTGAGTTTGATGTGAATGACCAAAGATGTTCGAACGGATTAATTGCAGGTCAAGATGGATACTGCCATCAACCTTGTGAGTCACCTTCAACTTATTGTATGGGAAATGGTTATTGTTACAAAAACAGATGTACTCAATGTCCAAGTGCCAATACTATTCTTTATGAAGATGGGCTTTGTAGATAGAGTTATTGTTTATCGCCTAAACCAAAAGCAATTAAGGAAGAAATAAAAGATAGTAGGAAAACGAAAATTGCCCAGACTGTATTAATCTGTTGCATATAACCGCAACTATCAAAACCCTCAATTCCTGAAGCTGGAGACATACATCCAATAAAAAAGCTTGCGAAAATAAAAGGAATTATTGTGGAAATAACTGCAACTATTAAAGATTTCCAAACTGTCTTGCCTTTCCTAATAAATTAAAAGAGAGTAGATTTTTAAATTCCCTATGGGGGTTTACCCCGCAGCTTGCTGCGAAGCGAAGTTCATTTATGCGATTCTGCGGCACCGTTGAAAATCTCTTTTTGCGCAGGTTTCAGATTCCCCCTTTTAATTTTTCATGCGGAGAAAACCTTCCCTGCCACCAGAAACCGCCTCGCCCCAATTGTCTAGTAAACCTACAACTCCCGACTTTTTCAACGGTGCCTTACCAGAAGTAATTTAAGATAAGCAGAGCGATCTGGCCGTTGAAGCCGGCGAAGACGGGGATGAGGAGGTTGTCGTCTAGCTTTTTGACAACGGTTTCTACGAATGTTGCTGTGAGGGCCATGACCAAAATTATTATCCATTGCTGCCAGGCGAGTAGAGGATTGCCTACGTAAAGTATGAATATTGAAAATCCAATTATGACGTTTACAATGAGCTCTGCTATTGTGCCTTCCCAAGATTTTGTTGTTAGTAGTTTGTGTTTTCCGAATTTTTTGCCGATTAGGGCGGCGGCCATATCTCCAAAGGTTGTCATGAGGATTGCGGCAATTGCGACGTGAACATTGAAAACTGCTAGGACCAAGATTGCTCCGATGAGGAAGAAAACGTCTCCACCAAGTTTGTCTTTTTCTTTTGTTCTTCTGAGGTAAGCCCAAATTTTGTTCATGAAGGGGATTTTACTTCCCCATTCTATTCTGAAATATTCAAATTCTATGAATATCATAAGGATCAACACTAGGATTATTAGTGCGATTTTCTCGTTGAAAAAGTCTGCTGCCAGGAAATAGACAAGGATTATGAATAGAGAAAGAAGGTGTACGAATTTTCTTGCCAGTTCGTTTTTGAATTTCCAGGTCATTCTGTTTTTAGTGCTCGGACGAAGCGAGCGGCGTCTTTAATTGGGTTGATAGTTGAGGTTTCATCTTTGTAGATGGTTTTTATTGGGATGCATGTTATCTTTGCTTCTTTTTCCATCATCTTTAGGAGCATCTCACTTTCTAGATCGTATCGCTTTCTTTTAAGTTTTATTTTTTTTAAGAAACTTAGTTTTATTGCGCGGTAGCCTGATTGGGAATCTTTGATGTATTGTTTTCCTTTCGCGCGGATTATCAAGGAGGTGAGGAAGTTTGTTGCGCGGCGGATATAGGGCATGTCTGAATGGCGCTTTTTTCGGCAGCCGATTACTAGATCGGGTTGTTCTTTTTCTATTGTTTTGATGAACTTGGGGATTTCTTTTGGGTCGTGTTGGCCGTCTGCGTCTAATACAATTAGGTAGCTAAATTTGTTTTTTGTCGCGTAGGAAAATCCTTTTTTTAGTGCGGCGCCTTTGCCTTGGTTTGTTTTGTAAGTGATTACTTTAGCTTTTGTTTTTTTGATTTCTTTTAGGGTGTTGTCTTTAGAACCGTCGTTAACTACGATGACTTGATTTAGGTATTTCAGAGTTTGGTTTACGACTTTGCGAATGTGTTTTTCTTCGTTGTATGCGCAAATTAGTGCAGCTATTTTGAGTTTGCTCTTAACCATAATAAACTTAGGCCCCCTAAGCCAATCGCTAAAAAGTAATAGACGACGCGCGTTAATAAAGCTGCTGTCGCTGCAGAGGCTGCGGATAGGCCTATTGCTGTGTAAAGTAATATCATTGAACCTTCTACTATTCCTATTCCGCCGGGTGTTGGGGAAATGTCGCCCAGAAGGGTGCTTATTGTGACAACTGCAATGATCGCTACGAAGTTTACTTCCACTCCAAGTGATAAAAATATTAGGTACACTGCGAGAAATTCGAAAAGTCTAGAAAGCAAGGACATTCCAACTCCGAAGTAGACTTTCCTTTTTTCTTTGAAGACGTCTTTCATTGATGATGCCAGGTTTTTGATTCTTTTTTCTACGAAGAGTTCAAACTTTTCTCTCTTTTTGAATTTCTTTTTGATTGATCTTATTTTGAAAAGTTTCCCTGCTAGCCAACTTGTTTTGAAATCTGCGTGTCTCCAGGCTAGTACAAACAATGCCGCGATCATCAAGATGATCACTATTATTGATGTGCTGATTAGTCTTGATTTTAGTGCGATATTCAGAACGAAGTTGATGAATATAAGTGAGAATACTAAGTAGATCAGAAAGCCTAGGAGATTGAATGTTTTGTCTGCAAGGATATAACCAAGGAATTTTGTTTTGGGTTTTTTGTATTTTTTATTCAGGTAATATGCACGGCAGGTTCGCCGCCGATGCCGGTTCCGGGCGTGACTGTGTTGAGGAATGTTCCTGCAAACAAAACTTTAAGCAAATGAAAAAATTCTGCTTTGATGAAACCTTTCATTGTGTATTTCCATCTTATGTTCCATATAAAGAGAAATATGAAATATGAAATAACTGCAAAAACGAAATAGGTAACTTTTATTTGTTTGAGTAGGAGATAAACTTCGAGAAAGTCAATGTCTTTTAGTGTGAAAAATAAAAGGGCAACGATTATTGCTGTTAAGATTATGCCAAATTTTTTGCCCATTTTGTCTCTTTTGTTAACTGTTTTTGACGTCTGCGAGTGAAAATTAATTTGTGCTATTTTTATTTTACAACTTTACCGGCGTCCTCGAATTTGATATCGCTGTTTATTAATTGTCTGACTGTGTGGCGGAGGTTTGCAATCGGGACGCGGATCTGTTTTTCTGTGTCACGGTCTCTAATTGTTATATCTTTGTTTTCTAGGGAATCAAAATCTATCGTTATTGCGAGCGGAGTTCCTGCCATTGCTGATCGCAGGTATCTTCTGCCTATCGATCCAGACTCGTCATAATCAACTATGAAGTCTCTTTCTAGTTCTTCTTTGACGTCTTTTGCGAGTTTGAAAAGTTCTGGTTTTTTGATTAATGGGAAAACTGAAACGTCCATCGGGGCCATGTGGTACGGAATTGAGAAAGTTGTCTTGCCTTCTTTTTCATCTTTCTTTTCGTAGAACAAATCTATTAAAGCATAGGTTGGGCGGTCGGAGCCGAAAGCGATTTCTAGAACGTGGGGAGTGAATGTTCTGCCGTCTTCTGTTTTGAACTCTAATTTTTGACCTGAGAATTTTGAGTGTTGTTTTAGGTCGTAGTCTGTTCGGTCGTGGACGCCGCACATTTCGAACCAACCATAGTTTTCTAATTTGACTTCGATGTCCCAGGCGTCTTCGGCGTAAAATGCTTTTTCGTCAGGGTGGTGTTGTCTAAGCCTGATTTTTTCTTTGGGTATTCCGAAGTTGATGAATTGCATGTAAGCAAGGTAAATACACCAGCCGTAAGCTTGAGAATTAATGAACTTATTTTTTAGAGCTTCTTCTATCGAAACGGGTTTGACTTCAGAATTTTTCTCTTGGCTCTTGTAGTCCCAGAATGGAAGAACTTCTTTTTTTATTGGTTCGTATTTGTCCCAAGAGTTTTTTGTTTTGGGATCTACGAAGATCTGGCCTTCCGCTTGCGTGAACTCTCTTCCTCTTAAGACGTGCTGTCTTGGGGAAATTTCGTTTCGGTAGGCTTTGCCGATTTGGAAGACTCCGAATGGAAGTTTTTTTCTGAAGTATGCGGCAAATCTGGGGTATGGGAGGTAGGTTGTTGTTGCGGTTTCAGGCCTTAATGAAGCATCTTCGCCGGCGACTTTGGTTTTCATCATTAGGCTTTGTTGTGTAATTTCTTTTTCTAGTGGGCCTTTGCAATTTGGGCAGGCAATGCTGTTCTCTTCTATGAACTCTAAGATTTTTTTGTCTGAGAATGCGTCTGCTGCGATGTCATTGCCTTCTTCGATTAGTTTGTCTGCGCGGAAGACTGCCTTGCATTTTGAGCATCGGATGATTCGGTCCATGAATGTTTCTAAATGGCCTGAGGCTTTCCAGACTACATCGGGCAAAATTGTTGGTGCTTCGACTTCTCTCAGACCTTGGGAGTTGAATACCCTTCTTATAGAGTTTTCTACCTTGTTTTTTAGGAGTTTGCCTAGCGGACCGTATTCGTAGAAACCGGCGAAACCGCCATAGATTTCGGGAGAAGGGCCCCATACAAGGCCTGCTTCTTTGATGAATGCTAAGAAATCTTTTTCTGATTGTGTTTCTTTTTTGGGCATTATAGAAACTAGAACTAACTATTTATAAATTCTACTTAATGGAGATAAAAAAATAAATAAAAGGGCTTATTTTTGAATTCCGCCCATTCTACAAACGGTTGTGCCGCACTTAGGGCATTTGCCCTTAGCGATCTTTGTTCCCTTTTTTGTTTTACTTTCTACAGGGTCCTTGATATCAACCTTTGCCTTACATTTCACGCAATATCCTGTTGTTGCCATTATGAGCCTCCTTTTGATTATGTTTTTCTTAAGAATGAAGGGGTTATAAATGTATTTATGTGTAAGAACAAGGGGTTTCTGAGGGATAGCTGTGAAAGGAAATGTTTTTATAAGGATATTTTAGAGGGTTTTTATGGAAATGTTGTATCACGGGACTCATTTCGAGAATGGAATAGCGATAGCAAGGGCTGGTTTTATTCTTTCTCCATGGTATAAGGAATTAGAGAGGCTTAGGAAACTCTATGAGGGAAATGAAGATTTTTTGCGGAACATTATTCCGGTAAGACGATGGAAGATGTTGCTTTGAAGAATGCTGCTTCGTCGTATACTGAGCGAGAGATTGAACATCGGGTGAAGTGTTTGAGTGTTTCTAGATCTCTTCAAGGGGTTCAAAGTGCGGCCAGTTATGGTATGGGGTTTGAAGATTATAAGGGTGGCGGGCTAGTTTTGGCGCTGGAGATTGACGATGGAGTTAGGAAATCTTTGCCAGAAGATTGGGAACAAATGACCATAATACATGTTCCAAAAAGGTTAAGTTTAAGGACGTTGAGAAAAGTTCATTTGTCTCCGAGAGCTGTTAAAGATGTTAGGCAAATAGTTGAGGAGGAGTTTGAGTTGTATGGTCCAGAGATTCTTCGTCTTGATGGAGTTTAAGCACACGCCAGGGTTCGAAGCCTAAACTTTTTAGAAAAAAGTTTTGGCGCATCAAAAACTTAGATAGTCCAGCTTTGCTGGTAGTTTGCCGTAGGCACAAAATGGCGATTTATAGATCCCTTGGATCTATGAAGCGCACGCCAGGATTCGAACCTGGGGGATACTCGGGCTGCAACCGAGCGCGTTAACCACTTCGCCACGTACGCAAGTTTTTGTTTTGTACGTGGTGATTGAGGGTGTTCCCATTCGATCTTCGCCACGTACGCGTGTAATTATCATAAGCATAACTTATTTAAAGATATTGATGGAGGTAATTTTATAGACGATGGGGGAAATAGAAGTTCCAAGCAGGAGAGAATTATTGATTTTGGGTATTCTGAGAAGGGGTGAGAAAAGTAGCCCTCAGATAATTAAAGCATATAATCATGTAAGGGGTCCTGGCCTTTATAGGGACAATCTTCCGGGAGTGCTTAACGCTCTTGAGAGGAAGGGATACGTTGCGTCTCGGCGCGAGGTAGAGCCTGCAGGTAGGGGAACGCTTAATAGGAGATATTCTCGCTTGACTGATAAGGGCTTAGAGACATTGGATATGGTGGGCGGGTTTCTTTTAGGAGATTTGGAGTTATAAGATACACTTAAAAAGTAACTTTTTTTCATTATTCCATGGCCTCGTAGCTCAGCCTGGATAGAGCGACGGACTTCTAATCCGTAGGTCGCAGGTTCAAATCCTGTCGGGGCCGGGAGCAGGGTACATCTAAAAAATGGAAACGCTACAATCTTTTTATGAATGAATACTAATTGGAGGGGCGCGTTATCATTCGCTTAAATGATATCTCCAGTAATTATCATTTTTATCCATTTATGCAATGAGCTCCGCGTCCACGATTCCCATAATCTTAGTTTCCATGAAACAAACGGAACTTTGGGAGGCTTATTTTTGGGCAGTGTGACAACGAGGTTATAGCTCCCTTTATGTTTGAGTGATTCTCCCCTAATGAATTGCTTATTGAAAAATTTTAGTATGTCATCTCTTATAACAAATCCTTGTTGCGCTAATTCTCTCCTCCACCAACTTATTGGCTTTACAGTTTGATGAAGTTGGACTCCGTGGGAAGAACTTTCAACTACAGAAATGCTCATAATCCAAATGCCATTAGTGGCAAGATGTTTTTTTATGTTGCTACATAATTTTGGCAAATCTGATTGTTTAATATGTTCCATTACTTCCCAGCAGGTTATTGCATCAAACTTAAAGGGGTTTTTGTCTTGGTACAGATTAAACTCTTTAGTAATATCGCATGTAAAAAGGTACTCTGGTATTATTCTCCATTCCGCTCTTTTAAACTTTTGAGAGTAATCCGAACCCTCTAGGCCCATCGCTATCTGCCCATCATCAATACAGCTTCTAACAAATCCTCCTCCAGCACATCCCAAATTTAATATCTTTAGTTGGTTCTCTTGCCCATACAATCTGAAAAGCTTATCGTTAAACTTTGGATTCTTAGAATTATCTTTTCTTGTTCCTTCAGGTACGATGTGGTCCGGGCTGTCATAAGCTATTTTACTTGAACACTTTAACATTATTTTTCCAAAGGGTGTTTTGCTTATTGTTCTATTCATTTTGCTTATAGTCATTTTTAACAAAAAAGGTATTTATTTATAAATTTGTCTATGTTTTTGGACTTGTTGAAAACCTAACTTTTGTGATGTTTTGTTAGCAGAGCTTTCATGGTTCTCGCTTGTATTCCGTCCACTGTCTGGTTCACAGACTTTTCCCTTCTCTTCAATTTACTGGTAAATCCTAATCCCTGGCTTTTTTAGCAGAGTCTCTGTTTTGGTAAGATTTAAAAACCATCTTGCGAAGTAATAAATATGGAAGTTGAAATAATCAATAAGGAGAAAGGAGATTATGAGCTCAAGGTGGATGACATCACGGTAGCCGAGATTTTGAGGGTTTATTTGAATCGGCAGGGTGTTGACTTTGCTGCGTGGAGGCGGGAGCACCCAGACAGGCCGGTTGTTATGAAGATTCAAGGTAAGGATGTTAAGAAAGAAGTTTCTGATGCAGTTAAGGCAATAAAGAAGGACCTTGATGCGATTGTTAAGGGTGTAAAGAAGTAATTACAAACGCTTAAAAACAATTAGTGATTTGTTGTGGGATGTCATGGTGTTGTAATTGTCGTTGGACTGAAATTGTTGTGGCGTTTGTTGTTTTTGTCTTGGCTATAGCGCCTGACTTGATTGGAATGACTTTATCTTTGCGGTTGATTGCGGTGGCTTCCGTTGCGTTAATTATTCATGCTTTTCTGTGTGAGAATTGCGGGTGCCCTGTTGATGGCGGCGAAAGGTTGAAGAAAAAGATTGAGTAGAAACGGTTAAAAATAAGGGTTAAGTCTATTTTATGAAGGAGGTGAAGAATGGCATGTGCTAATTGGCTTTTGACAATCGCAGCAGTTTTGATATTTGGATTTGCGGTTTGGCCAGGTTGGGGCGGAGTTGTAGCTACTAACTGGGTTGTTGGTATTTCTGCAATTGTTGTCTTAATCGTGGCTTGGACTGGTGTGAGGTGCAGGTATTGTGAGTGTGCTGCGGAAGCTGTTGAGAAATCTGTTGCTAAGAAAGCTACTAAGAAGAAAAAGAAGAAGTGATCTCACTTAATTTTATATATTTCCTTATTTGTTGAATTGAATGGTTAAGGTATCTGCTGGATCTTACGATCTGAATAAGTGGCTTTTTGGGGGCTATGAGACTGATATTGTTACAGTTTTGTATGGAGGGGCGGGAACTGGGAAGACTAACCTTTGTTTGCTAGCCGCGGTTTCGCAGGCGAAGAAAGGGAATAAAGTTATTTTTATTGATACGGAGGGAGGGTTTTCTGTTGAGAGGGTTAAACAACTTGTTGGGGAAAAGGAGGAAGTTGACGGAGTTTTGAAGAACATTTTTCTTTTGAAGCCGACCAGTTTTGATGAGCAAAAAAAGGCGTTTGACGAATTGAATAAGCGGTTAAAGGATCAGATTGATTTGGTTGTTGTTGATGGGATGACCATACTCTATCGGTTGGATTTTGCGGATGCGCGGGAGAAGAGCGATATGGCTTTGCAGACGATTAATTCGGAGTTGGCTAAACAGATGAAGACCTTGGCGGAGATTGCGAGGAAGAAGGAAATTCCGGTGTTGGTGACGAATCAGATTTATCGGTGGGAAGATGAGCAGAGGATGGTGGGGGGAGATATTTTGAGGTATTGGGGGAAATGTTTGATCGAGCTGGTGAACGAAAAAGGGCGGAGGACGGTTTATTTGAGGAAGCATAGATCTTTGCCAGAGAAGAGTTTTGATTTTGTTATTGATAATAGGGGCATTAAGAAAAGGGGTTGGATCTGAGGCTTCCCCGATACTCGCTCTGCTCGCATAAGGCCAAACAAATAAATACTCTCTTTCTTTTTGGCATTGATGGCAAAAAAGGAGATGCATTATTCGGATTTTGTGGATGTATACGAGGGACTCTATGGCACGACGAAGCGGCTCGAGAAGGAGACTATTCTTGCGGGTTTTTTGAATAAGCTGGCGAAGGAAGGGGAGCCTGAGTGGATTTATCTTCTGCGTGGGAAGGTTACGCCGGATTACGACGATCGGATTTTGGGGATTTCGGATAAGTTGACAATTAAAGCGATTGCGTTTTCTTTTGGCGTGAAGGAGAATGAGATTGTTAAGAGATATAGGAAGATTGGGGACATTGGGGAGTTGGCGGAGGAATTTGCGGGGAAGAAGAAGCAGACGAGTTTGTTTTCTAAGAGATTGACTGTCGGGAAGGTGTTTGCTAATTTTAGGAAGATTATGGAGATTGAGGGGAAGGGCGCGGTTTCGGGGAAGACTGCTTTGATTGCGGAGTTGTTGGGTCAGGCTAGCGGGAAGGAAGCGAAGTATATTGCTAGGACTCTTGTGGGGCAGTTGCGTGTTGGAGTTGCGGATGCTACGGTTAGGGATGCGATTGCGGAGGCCTTGTTTCCTGACGATAAGAAAGAGATGAGTGTGAAGCTCGAGATTGCTTATGATATGGCAAATGATTTTGCGGTTGTGTTTGAGGCGGCTTCAAAAGGACAGAATTCTCTTGATAAAATTGATATTGTTTTGGGGAGGCCGATGAATGTTATGCTGCCTGTGAAGGTTACTGAGATTAAGGAGGCGTTTAGGATTTGTGGGAAGCCAGCGGCGATCGAGCACAAGTATGATGGGTTTAGGGTTGTGATAAATAAGGTTGGAAATGATGTTTCTCTGTTTACTCGGCGGTTGGAAAACGTGACGAAGCAGTTTCCGGATGTTGTGCAAACAGTTAAGAAATATGTGAAGGCGAAGGAGATTATTTTGGATTCTGAGGTTGTTGGTTATGATCCGAAGACGAAGACGCAGAGACCGTTTGAAGCGATTTCGCAGAGGATTAGGAGGAAGTATGACATTGAGAAGTTGGAGAAGGATTTGCCTGTTGAGGTAAACGTTTTTGATGTTATTTATTATGATGGGAAGAGTTTGATGAGGGAGCCGTTTACTAAGAGAAGGAAGGTTTTGGAAAAGTTGATTCCGCATGAGAAGTGGAAGATAAGACCTTCAATGCAGATCGTGACTGATAGCGAGGAGGAGGCGTTGAAGTTTTATCATGAAGCGTTGAAGTTGGGGGAGGAGGGAATTATGGTGAAGAAGTTGGATGCACCATATCAGCAAGGGCGGCGTGTTGGGTACATTGTTAAGATGAAACCGGCGGCTAATGATTTGGACTTGGTGGTTACGGGGGCGGAATATGGTTCGGGGAAGAGGGGCGGAATGTTGACTTCGTATATTGTTGCTTGCAGGGATGGAGATAAGTATCTTGATGTGGGGAAGGTTTCTTCTGGGTTGAAGGAGCTTGAACAGGAGGAAGGGACGACTTATGCGGAGATGACGAAGTTGTTGAAGCCGTTGATCGAGTCGGAGAAAGGGAAGGTTGTGAGGGTGAAGCCGAAGGTTATTGTTTCTTTGACTTATCAGAATATTCAGGGGTCACCAACGTATGATTCAGGTTATGCCATGAGGTTTCCTAGAATTACGCATTATAGGCCGGATTATCATTTGAAGGATATTGCTACTTTTGAGGATATCAAGGTGGAAGTGAAGAAAGCGCAGCGTGGGATGAGTCATTTAGGGTAAGGGCTGGGGTCAGGGTGGTAGGGGGATGGGTCATCTTGGACAGGTTCATAATATGTGTTGAGTAGTTTAGTTGTTTCTTAAAAGTAGTTACATTGGAAAAGTTTAAATATCCTGGGAAATGGGGGAAAGTATGACCAATATAGGCGTAATTGCTAGGAGAAAGGAGAATGGCGATATGGATTCTGTTGCTGTTATCGCTGATAGCCAGAGCACTTATGTGGGGGATAGCATAGATCATTCGTCTAAGTCTGATAGGAGTTTGAAGATTCATGCTGTTGGAAGGGGTAGAGATATTCTTCTTTTGGGGACTGGACCTAGAAGTTTTATAACAGGTGTTGCTGATAAGTTGCGTTCACAATCTGGAATTGATACTGCAGAGGAAACTGCAGAGGCTGCTTTACAGGCTACTGACCAAATGTTCAAAGAGGTTTACGGAGATCCTTCAAAGGTTCATGATGAAGGGCTTGGACTGAACTTTGTTGTTGCGGGGCCTTCTAAGAATGATCTTTCGGTGATGGTGGTTAATACTACTGGCGCTAATGGTTTGGGTAAGCCGGATTATGGGAAACGGTCTGCTAAACCTTTGGTTGTTCCGCGCGATGGAATACAGGCTCATTTTGATGGATCTGCTTGGAGGCATATTAACAGCTATCTTGCTGGATTGTATGAGGCTGGAAGACCGATAGTGGTTAATAATTTAGCTGATGCTGTTGTTGAAATACATGATCTTAGTTTGAGGGGAACAGCAGACTTAGGCGTTAATGATAAGTTTCATTATGGGTTAGTTGTTCCTGGAAAATCGGTGAGGCTTGTTCATCCAGACACTACTTTTAATGATCCGGAGGTTCTGCATGAGTGGTACTCTAGGTTATTTGGTTTGGATGTTGCGGGGGCCGTTGAGAAAGTCGTAAGTAAGAATCCGCAGGAAGGCGCTGAAGGAGACAATGCGATAAGAGGATTGCGTGATTTTGCGGCTGATTTTTATCATGCCTTAAGATCTGAGTTGGACAGCTCTTCTGCATTGAAGAGAGATTATACTGAAGTTGCTGAGAGATTGTTTAAGGATAAAAGATATAGGGGGCAGTTTGATCATCTTAGGCAGCTCCGTCAGGAGTCTTTGGATAGGATTGCAGAGGGAGTTAATGTAATGTTATCTCAAGACGCTAACCAGGTGAAAGCCTATATTGACGCGCATAGCGCGAGAAGGGCTGAAGCGAATGCTGCTGTTTTAGGAAGGTATTCTGCTCTTAATGAGAAAAAAGGAGTTTAAATCTTGTCTCCTAAGATTTCCGTGTTCTTGTGTTAGGAAAGCAACTCAATCATGTCGGCTGTTGAAAGAACGGGAATTTGAGGCTGCTTTCTGAGCAGTTTGTCGTTGGACCAGAGTGGAACGTTTAATTGCAAGGCGAGGGCCAGGAAGTCTGCGTCTTTTAGGATTTCGTCTTTTTTGTGTTCGGGGAACGAATGCGTTAGTGATTTTATTTCTTTTATGGAAGAGGAATATTCTTTTAAGGGTATGAACGAGACTATCTCTGCCAGTTCGTTTTTCTTTTTGTCGAACTCTGATGCGGAGAGTTTTGTCTTTTGGAGTAATTCTAACTTGTTGTTCGTTATTTCTGTCAGAGCATATTCAGGAGAGAATAATTCAATGTCTGGTTTAATCTCGAGAATGTTCGTTAGGGCAGAGTTTTTCCAGAAGAATGTGAATAGCACGTTTGAGTCTATGACCAGTTTCATTTACAAGAGACCTTTCTTTTTTAACTCTTTGAGTCTTTCTTTGCCGGATTTTTTTTGAGTCTGGACTGCCCAGTCGTTGAACGCTTGTTCTTCTTTTAACTTAGAAAGCATTTTTTCCTTCCATTCAAGTCTCTGGGCCTGCTCTTCAATTGCTTTTTTGACGAAACCAGACCAGTTTATCTCTGAAAACTTTTTCATCAACTTCCGGGTTTCTTCTGGTACTGATATTGTCACTGATGCCATTTTGTTTTTAGTGAATTTTGTTAAAACACAAGATCCTGTTAAATTATTTAAATGTTTCTGTTTTAGGAAGGCGATTAAATTTCATCTTCCAAGATTTCAATGCCTTGGCCTACGAGTTCATTATCATAATCTTCTTCGGGTTTTGTTGCTGATCTTGATCTTGATTGTGTTTGTGTTCTGAATTGGGTTTGTCTTTTTTGTTGGAGTTTTTGCATCTCAACTTCTTGTGCTTTTTCCATGATCTCTTGGGTTGAGAGGTCGAATTCTTTGCCGTCTTTTCGGAGGTTGATGCCGAGAGCTTTTTGGATTTTGTTTATGAGGATGAAGTCTTTTGTTGGGAGGCGGCCGGATTCTATCAGTTGGAGATCGTTGTCTGCTACGTCTATCGCCTTTGCCAGTTGTCTTCTTGTTAGGCCTAATCTTCTTCGGTTGTAGCGAATTTGCCAGTGGAAGTTTTCTACGAGTTCGGACATGACTTGTTTTTCACGCCAGTCTGGTTTGCTTCGGATGTATTCGGTTAGGGGTTTTGTGCGATCTTTATCTCTTTTTTCTAAATATGAAGGAGTTTGACTTTGTTGAACTTGCATAGCTGGGCGTTTGAGAATTAGAAGGCCTTCACGCTTTGCGTACTGTTCAGGGACTCTAACTATTCGGCCTTCTTCAATGGCCTCCACCAACTTTTTTTGCTCAAATTCCATGTAAAAATCAGTAAATCTCTGTTTTTATTGTTTGTTGGTGTTCAACATAATCTTTTCTGGTTTATCTGCGAGGTTTGGCCTTTCAAATGCAATTCCTTCAAGGTCTTCAAAGTCGTTTTTTTCAAATATTGTGTTCTCTAAATCTTCCATCGTGATGTCTCTTTTTGTTACTTTTTCCTCATCTATTATTAAAATAGGTGCTTCTATTATGCCGTATTTTTCTTTTATGAGGTTGATTGATTCTAAGTCAAGGTTGGACGCAATTGGAATTAGAAGTATCTGGCTTCCATACTTTTCTTTTAAGTCAACGAGAAGGCGCGACATTGATGCCTGATATGCTTTTTTGTCTAGATCTTCTACTGCATAGTCAAAAAGGTAGATTACCGTATGGAAATCTTGGTGACAGTCTTGTTTTATTTCAATGGCTCGTGTCCAGAGCAATACTCGTAGGAGATCGTACTTCTTGTGGATTGTTCTTAATTCATTTGTGAACTTGCTCGAGGAATCGTATTTTTCCAGCTTGAGGGCGTCATCGTAGACTCTGTCTGCAAATTCAAATGTGCTTTTTGTTGCGAGGTCGCAGCTTACGTTGAATATTTCTATGTTCATGCTTCGTATTTGCTCGTCGAGTAGGTTTATCTCTGAGTCTAGAATGATCAATTCGGTTTTGTCTACTCTGTTTGCTTCTAGGGAAAATCCGAGAATTAGGCCAATGGCAAATACAATCAGCGCAGCTATTAGGGCCTGCAGGAACACATTTTTGTTTTGTTCTACCATGAGTATTTTCCTCTGAGTAACTTATACACCGACACAAGCGAGATGAATGGGTATATTGTGAGGTACACAAGGAGATATATTGCGATATTAAAAAGCTTCGTTTTTTGCTCTGGGTCGCGCATGTTTGCTAGTACGAATATGGTAAATGATAAGCTTAGGAAGAATAGTGCTGCGCCGAAAAAGTTTAGAACGGATGGGGCGAAAGTTAGGTCTTGGAGGGCGAGGACTGTTGATTGGGCGTAGATTGAGTACTTTGTTGATAGGTAGGATACGATTAATCTTCTTCCGACTAAATAGAAAAGGAGCATAAGGCCAAAAAGGCCTAAGAAGAGAGATAACGTGAAGAAGGGGATGATGAAAAGTCCTAGCATGCCTTGTTTGAACACCAGGCCCTTGTATCTTATCATTGTTTGTGTGCCTCCGATGTTCCACCTTACTCTTTGCCTCCACCATTGCCTGAACTTGCTTGGCGGTTCGGAATAGACTTTTGCTGCAAGGCACATTCTTGCCCGGTAGCCGAATTTTCTCAGGCGCCAGACGATTTCAATGTCTTCAGTCATGTTTGTTTTGTCGAAGTAGCCAATTTCTTCTAAGACGTCTTTTCTGTAAAGTGCGAATGGCCCTGGGGTCACATAAACTGCGTCGACCGTGTCAAGGAGCTTTCTTGTGAAAGATATTACTTTGTATTCAATGGCTTGGAGTTTTTGCATTCGTGTTCTTGCGTTTTTCACTAGAACCGAGCAGGTTACTGCGGCTACAGTGGGGTCTTCTTGGAGGTAGCCGATCATTTTTCTTAGGGTTTCGGGGTGGGGGCTAGAGTCTGCGTCAGTTACGGCGACATACTTGTATTTCGCGGCTTTGATTCCGATGTTTCTTGGTTCTGCTGCTCCGCCAGAGTTGTGCTTGTTTACTATGACTCTAACGTTTTTGTACTTTTTTTCATATTGTCTTGCTATTTCTACAGAGTTGTCTTTTGATTTGTCGTCAACTACAATTATCTCTATCATATCTTTTGGGTAGTCTAGTTTCAGGATGGATTCAATTGAGTCGCCGATGTTTTTGCCCTCGTTGTAGCAAGGCATGACGATGCTCACAGGTTCTGGTTTTGATTTTGGGTATGAAAATATTTTTTTCCTGTTTTGGAAGTAGATTAGAATTAGGAGAAATGTCATGTAAAGACCTACGAACATGTAGATGAAGAAAATTACGTCAATTGTTGTTAGGTTCATTTTTTACCTCTAGGTTTGGGAGTTGGTCTCCTTTGGTGAGGTGGAAGTACTCGTAGAATTTTTCTGTGAGGGTTAACTCGGAAGTGTGCCCCATTTTTTTCTTGTGTAATAATCCTATTTCTACAAATCGCTTGATGTGGTCGTAGGCTTTGTTGCCTCTTATTTTGATTACCACGGATTGTTTCATTGGTTGTTTGTAGGCGATCATTGCTAGAGTTTCTTGTTCTGCTTTTGTAAACTCTGATGAGCCTGTTGCTAGTCGATTGACCATTTCGAGGAAGTCTTCCGCGACGTCCATCTTCCAGGTGTTTTCGTTTTTGATTATGTTTATGCCCGAGTTTTTGTATTTGTCCTGGAGGTCGGAGAGCATTTTTTTGAGAAGGATTGGGTTGACGTCTGTAATGGTTATGAGTTCTTGGATTGTCATGAATCTGCCTGAGAGGAAAAGTGCCGCTTCTATTTTGCGCATGTTTCCTGTCTCTATTTCGCAATCGAGTTCTTCTACGTTTTTTTCAGATAGGTGTTCGAAGGCCATTGTTTTATGAAAGAAAGGAGGTTTTTAAAGATTTATTGCGTCTTAAGACTCTCACGCGGAGACTCAACAAAATTAGGCTTTTTATGAGACAAACCCTATAAGAATTGCCTCAATAATCGCGGCGATGATTAGGAGAGGGATTATTACCATTAGGAAGACGTTCATCGTGTTGTAGAATCTGCGTTTGAACTCCTTGGTGCGGTGTTCTCTGTTTATGAATGCGGAGAAGCCGAGCTTTATTCCGAGGCCGAATGATATGAAAATGGCGGGTAGTTCGAAGACGCCGTGGGGGAGGATGCGCCACCAAGAAGTTATGCCTGCAATTGCAGAAGTTTTGGCCAGGACGTAGCCAAGGATGAGGCCGTTTGTGATGTCGCTGACTAATGGGAAAATCCCGAGGACAATTCCTAGAATTATGGAAATGAATGCGCTTTGCAGGTTATTCTGAAGTATGAAGAATGTCATTTCTGGAGTGTTCAGGTTCATTGTTTTTTCTAGTAAGTCTTTCAGTAGAAGGTCGAGGAAGGAAAGGTTTTCTTGGAAGAGGAATCCAACTATTGAGGCGAAGATGAAAAGTCCTATTGCTATGAAGATGTAATGCTTTGACTCGCCTAAGTAAGATTTTGCTTCTTTGAATTGGGTTTTTATGGAGAGTTCTTTTGTTTTTTTCATCGGAACATTTTTTGGAGTTTAGCGACCTTGCGTTTGTATTTATTTTTGAGGTAAGCGCCGTAGAGGATTCCTGCGAGGAAGCCTCCGAAATGTGCGACGTTGCCGACCGGCCAGTTGAATACTATCGAGACGCCCCAGACTATGAATAAGACTAGTGGGACCATGATGTAGGCGGGGAGGGAGAAGAAGGGCAGGAAGATTATCATAAACTTTAATCTGGGGAGGAGCATGACATATAGGCCTGCAATTGCGAAGATTGCTCCGGATGCGCCAACCATGAAAATCTCTGGGGAGCCGAAGATTCTCTCGCCTATGGCTGTGCTTCCGAAGAATCCTGCCAGCAGGATTGAAAGCAAACCGGCGAAGATGCCAGATAGTAAATAGAACCAAAGGAATCTTTTTCTTCCGATGATTCTCTCGCAAAGTCCGCCTAATGAGAAGAGGACAAACATATTGATGAATAGGTGTCCTAGACCGCCGTGGACGAACATGTGTGTGACGAGGGTCCAGAGGTATTTGCCCTGCATTATGTTTGAAGGTTTTAACGCAATGTAATCAACGTACTCTGGGTAAAAGGCAAAAATAACAAATCCAATTATTGAAATTATTGAGGTAATTATGATTAGCCAGGCTATTGTTGAAAAAGATTTCAACAAACCTGATAGGCCGCTTCTCTTTCTTGTTATTTTGTAGCGGTTCATTTCTTTTTTGAGAATGATTTAATAGCCCTTCGAAGTATTGAGCCCTTTTTTTTGTTAATAGTCTTTTTTTTCACTTCTCTTTTCACCGTTTTCTTTGTTGTTTTTTTAACAGCTTTTTTGGCTTTCTTTGGCAAGGTCTTTCCTGCTTTTCTTGCTTCCTTTGCTTTTTCTTTCTCTCTTAATAATCTTCTCTTCTTTCTTTCTTCGTCTTTTAGTCTCTTTTCTTCTTTCAATCTTTTCTCTTTCGCCTTTTCCTCTTTTTTGTCAATTATTTCTATTTCCTCATCTAGAGTTTTTATTTGCTCCTGGATTTTTGTTATACCTTCTTTTATCTTTCCGATGTCTCCAGAGTTGTCTTTTAGTTCGAGCACCTCGCCGGTTTCTGGGCAAGTGTAATCGTGGAGGATTGCTTCTTCCTCAGTGTATTCTAAATCTGCGAGCGGGCTGTAATAGTATCTTTCTTTTTGTCTGCTGCTCAATTGGTTTTCGAGTTTTTCCATTTCTTCTTCGAGTTTTTCTTTGTACTTGCTTAGGCAGCGTTTTGTCTTCAGAGTCCAAAAGTATGTGTACCAGCCGCCTTTCTTCTTGTCTTTTTTTCTTATAAACTGGACGAGGCCAGAGTCGGCGAGTTTATAGAGCATGTTACGGGTTTGATTGATTGTGAGGTTCATTCTTTTAGCGATTAGGAATTCGTTGACGTTTTGTTTTTTGTAAAGAAGGTCAACTAACTTTCCGGACTCTTCGCCGGCGAATCCAATTAGAATATTTTTGAGAAGTCTCTCTTGCATATATACCTTTGAAAAAGTGTAATTAAAAAACTTTCTATTTTTGTTGTCGGTGTAAAACAACTAAGTGTTACCATTTGGGAATTAACATAAACCTATATAAAGAAATTTTCAAATTTATGAATATGCTTTTTGGAAAAAAAGAGAAGAAGGCTGAGCTTCCTGATTTGCCTCCTTTGCCTAATTTACCGTCGAAAGATAAGGGTTCTGCGCCTATGCCTGCATTTCCTGATTCGCCGGAGAAAAGGAGAGATTCTGAAGGAATGCATGCGATGATTCAACCGCCCGGGAGAGGGGACGCTTTTATTCATGGTCCGCAGTCTGATGATCCTAAGAAGGTTAGGGTTGTGGAGATGGAGGAATGGCATCCACAGAATCCGCAGTTCGGAGAGCCTGGGCCTAAAATGAGGGAACATCCTGAGTTGCATGAAACTCGGAGAGGAGGGTACCAAATGGATATGCCTGACGTTCCCTCGATGCCAGAGTTGCCAGAAGAGGAAGAGGATGATGCACCTCCAGAATTGGAGCATCTTCCTGAACCAAGGAGACTGTATGTTCAGAAGAAGCCAGTGCATAAGTTGGCGATTCAGCCTCAGCAGCAAGCCGATGTTTTTGTGAGGATTGATAAGTTTCATACTGCTAGGAAATCTTTGAAGGAAATACAGAATAGGCTTGATGATATTGATGAATTAATCAGAAGGATTAGAGATACGAAGTTGAAGGAGGAGCAGGAGTTAGCTAGTTGGGAGAAAGATTTGATGCAAGTTAAGTCTAGGATGCAGACTGTTACTGAGAATATTTTTGAGAAGGTGGAATAAATGACGAAAGCTGAATACGTTAGGCTGAGTCCACCGGAGAATGATTTTGGGCATAAGAATCTTTTGAGCGGGCAGTTAGAGTTGTTGAGACTAATTCAAAGCTTTCATAGGTTTAGGATTCTTAGAGATGAAGAGTTGGTTTTGAAGGTGACTCTGAAGGGCTATATTGAGGCGACTAATAAAGAGATTGATAGGCTTGAGAGAATTTTGCCTAAGGCAGAATATAAGGAGAAGGGTGAGGAAGATGACGATGATGGTGGCAAATTAGATAAGAACAGAAAACTTTCTTTGGAAGAGGAAATTGCTAAGGTTAGGGCAAAGTTGAGTAAGTTACAGGGCGAGATTTAGCTAATAACATTATATCCTTTCGCTTCGAAGATTCTTGTTACACTTTCGTCAATTCTTTTTTCTGGGATTTCTCCGGAGTTTACTGAGTTTACTATTGCTTTGATGCATTTTTCTACACTGGAGGGTTTGGTTTTCCAGGAATCTAGTATTATGTCGTTTCCGGCTTTAGCGAGGTCTACGCACATTTTCTTTCTTTGGAAGAGGTATTTTAGTCTTAGTCCGAGCATGTTGATGTCGTCTGTTATTATTAGCCCTGAAAAGTTTTCTCTTAGTTTTGCAATTACTTCGGGAGATGCAGTTGCAGGTTTTTTGTTTGAGCCTATTTCGCCGTGGACGATTGCGTGTCCGATCATGATTGCTTTTACTTCTGATTGGATTGCAATGTCAAAGTTTTCAAGATCTTCTTTGTCTATTTCTGCTTTGACAAGTCTCCAGTGAGGGTTTTTTTCCATGCTTCCTCCGGGATAGTGTTTTGCGGTTGCGATTATTCCTTCTTTTTGGAGGGCGTTTATATAAGCAGTGATCTTTTCTTTCCTTTCTTCTGGGGTGCCGGTGAAGCTTCTGCCGGGCCAGACTTTGTTTTTTGATTCGACTACTGGGGAGAAGTCAATGTTGAAGCCCGCGTTTTTTAGTGTTTCTGCATGTTCTTTTCCAAGGGCTTTTGCCTCATTGGCGTTTGTTATTTCTCCGAAGGATTTTGATTCTTTGTCAGAGAAAGGGTTCCAGTAACCTTCCATGTCTGTTGCTACGAGTAGTTTTATTTTGCTGGCGTTTTGGTATTCGTCAATGATCTCTTTGAATTGATCAGAGGTTTTGCCGCCGTTTAGAAAGATTCCTCCGACACCGAGGGAGATGAATTCTTCGTTTAGGCCGTCGTTGGCTTTGATCATGACCATTTGGCCGACTTTTTCCTTTAGAGTTAGTTCTGATATGTTTATTTCGTTAGCGTTTACTCTTGCCATTAGTAAAAGTAGAACTAGAATTATAAAAATGTATTTCATAGAGGTTTGAGGATGGGCCGGGTTTTTTGGGACCATTGGAATTGGAGGGCAGCGGGATTGAAAAGGGTTTTGAAGGACGATGCTTTAACGGTTATTATTCTTTAGTGACACAGATAGGAATGTTTTTAAAGTGTTGTTCTTGCTATTTTTCTATGGGCGATGAGTGTTTAGCAGGTGCTGAAACTGGAGAAAGTAGAATATTTGATCCAGAGGATTTTGTAGTTTATCGTCCCAAGCCAAAGGTTGGAGACAGAGGGTTAGAGGGGACCGTTGCTACGGTGCCTGAAAGCGAGGCAACAGATTCGTCTTTTGATTTTAGCAGTTTTTTT
This sequence comes from archaeon, assembly GCA_043821585.1. Taxonomy (GTDB): domain Archaea; phylum Nanobdellota; class Nanobdellia; order Pacearchaeales; family GW2011-AR1; genus UBA73. The sequence goes on along the minus strand of JBDRCQ010000019.1, from coordinate 47,146 downwards.
AAGCCGATTGTGATGCCGAGGGTTCAGACTTTTGGCGTTATTGAGGGGTTGTTGGGAGTTCAGGAAAGGATTGAGGTGGGCAAGTTAGAAGCTTCTATAGAGGTTCTGGGGGCGAATTATGTTGTTTGTAATACGGCAGGGTGCGATGTTAGGGGTCTGAAGTACGCATCCTCTGGGCGTTATTGTTTTCTTTGTGGAGGGGAGTATAGAGTGGTTGCGCCTGTTCCCGATAATGTCGTTTTTGAAAGAGATGGAAAACCGGTTATTGTTGAGGTTGAGAAGGGAGTTGCTAGGGGGGTTGGAGGGGAGAATGGAAATGGGCGAAAAAATGGTCGTGCGCATCGTCATATGTCCTTTAGAGAGCTTGCGTTTAAGGAGATTTTGGATGCCGGTTATTTGCCTGGTGATGCCTCGCGAATTGCAGAAGACCCAATACAGTTATCTAATCGTGATGTTCATATTTATGAGTCACTGGAAAGTGGAGGTTTTAGTCATGTTGGTTGCTTTTTCAATCAATCTGGGGAGTTTTTTGGTGAGGCATATAGGGAAGGCCGATTTGATGATGTATTGGGTATTGCAGATAAATTAGCTGAATTGGAGGGAATAAAATTGGGTGTAGAATTAAAAAGGTCTAGAATGTCCATCTATCCATCGTTAAGAGGATCGCAACCGTCTTGGAGTAAGAACATTGGTTCAGAATTGGTTCCCCAATTTGAGTATTTGCTCAGGGGTTCTGAGATTAAGGTTGTACCAAGGGGGCGGCTTTTAGACTATCTACCCATTACTTTCTATAAGGAAATAGGTTTTACGGAGGTTGTTCAAAGAGGAATATTTAGTAGAAGAAAAAATCTGATTCAACCGGATAATCTCATGGTGGGTTTTTTATGTTATTCGGTTAGCCATGGAGGGGTTAGGGTTGCAGGTGCAGAGGGTACTTGGAAAGATGTTTACTTTGGGTACCCTACTGATTCTAACCATTTAACACTTAATGTTCGGGCGGATGATAAGGGTTCTAACGCCTGTTGTGGCAGGAGTGACAATGAGGAAGAATGTTGACTTAAGGGTGTTAGAAACATTAGATGATAACATGAAATTTAAGGGGAAGTGCGTAACCCAACATCTTTAAATATTTGTCAAATTTCCTGATTTTATGATGAAAATAAAATCGAGATGGGATTTGGTTAAGAAGTATATTGAGTTTTTTAAGGGCAAGGAGCATCATGAAATTCCTTCGGCTTCGCTGATTCCGGAGAATGATCCGACTGTGTTGTTTACGACTGCCGGAATGCATCCGCTTGTGCCGTTTTTGACTGGGCAAAGGCATCCGCATGGTCGGAGATTGGTTGATGTGCAGAAGTGTATAAGGACGGGGGACATTGAGGATGTTGGGGACGAAGTGCATCATACTTTTTTTGAGATGTTGGGGAATTGGTCTCTGGGAGATTATTGGAAGAAGGAGGCTATTTCGTGGAGCTATGAGTTTTTGACTTCTCCAGAGTGGTTGGGTGTTGAGAAGGATAAGTTGGCTGTTTCAGTTTTTGCTGGGGATGATGATGCTCCGCGAGATAATGAGAGTGCAGAAATTTGGAGGCGGTTGGGAATTCCTGACGAGAGGATCGCTTTTCTTGGGAAGTCGGAGAATTGGTGGGGGCCTGCTGGGGAAAGTGGGCCGTGCGGGCCTGATTCTGAAATGTATTATTGGGTTGGCTCTGATGAGGAATTGCCTAATAAATTTGATCCGGCTGATAAAAGATGGGTAGAGATCTGGAATGATGTTTTTATGCAGTACAACAAGACGAAGGATGGGCGGTATGAGCCGTTGGAGCAGAAGAACGTTGATACTGGAATGGGAGTTGAGAGGACGATTGCTGTTTTGTTAGGGCTTGATGATAATTATTTGACGCCGATGTTCGCGCCGGTGATTGAAGAGATTGAGCATTTGTCTAGGAAGAAGTATAGGGATAACAAAAAGGCGTTTAGGATTATTGCGGATCATATTCGTGCTGCAGTTTTTATCATTGGGGACGAGAGGGGAGTGAAGCCGGGGAATCTCGGGCAGGGTTATGTTTTGAGGCGTTTGATTAGAAGAGCGATTAGGTATGGGAAGATTTTGGGGATTGAGGGAGACTTTACTGTTCATGTTGCGAAATCAGTTTTGCCGATTTATCCTGACTATCAAGAGTTGCATCGAAATCACAAGGTGATTTATGAAGAATTGCAGAAAGAGGAAGAGAAGTTTATGCAGACGCTTGAGAAAGGATTGAGGAAGTTTGAGCAGGTTGCGAAGGATGAGATTATCACAGGAAGAGAGGCGTTTTTGCTCTTCCAGAGTTTTGGTTTTCCGATTGAGATGACTGTTGAGTTAGCGAATGAGCGTGGTGCGAAGGTTGATCTTGAGGAATATAACTCCGAGTTCAAGAAACACCAGGATCTTTCGAGAACGGCGACCGCGGGAGTGTTTAAGTCGGGATTGGCCGATGATTCGGAGCAGACAAAGAAGCTGCACACGGCTACGCATTTGTTAGTGGAGGCATTGAAGAGAGTTTTGAATCATGATGTGAGGCAGAAGGGCTCAAATATTACACCTGCTCGGTCGCGGTTTGACTTTTCTTTTGAAAGAAAGTTGACGGATGAAGAAAAGAAGGCGGCGGAGGATTTGGTTAATGAGAAGATTCAGAGGGGGTTGGAAATTAAGAGGGAGGAATTGCCTTTGCAGGAGGCGTTTGATTCTGGGGCGATGGGCGAGTTTGGTGCCAAGTATCCGGATATTGTTTCAGTTTATACTGTTTTGGATCCTTCTGAACCAAAGGGTTATTTTAGCAAGGAGATTTGCACGGGGCCACATGTCAGGAATACTCGCGAGTTGGGGAAGTTTAAGATCTTGAAAGAGGAATCTTCTTCGGGCGGGGTGAGAAGGATTAAAAGTGTTGTTGAGTGAAAATGTCTTTGGAATATATCGATAAGGCGCAAATAATTAAGAAGAGGCTTGAAGTTGCGCACGATGCTGACGAGGCTTGTGTAAGAAGAGGTTTTTTTGAAGCAGAAAATGCTTTTTTTAAGAAACATATTAATGGTCAGAAAGTTTTAGTTGCAGGTTCTGGTTTGGGCCATGATGTCTTTGAGATAGCAGAGTATAACAAAAAGGTTGTAGGTGTTGAAATTCTTGATTTGTTGGTTGGGGTGGCTAAAAATAATGCCCTACAGAGGAGATTGGATAATGTTACTTTTGTGCATGGAGATTTTATGAGGGCAGACTATTCAGATAAGCATTTTGATTCTGCTGTTTTGAATATGGGCACGATTGGCAACTTTGATGATAAGGCTAAAGTTCTTCTTGCGTTATTGCGTATTTCTAAAAAAGTGTTTTTTGATTTTTATCCTCCGTGTCTAGATGGTCTACAAATGAGAAAGAAAATGTATGAAGAAGAGAAATGGGAGAATGTTAGGGTTGATGGCACAAAGGTGGTGAGTGACGATGGTTTAGATTCTGTTTCGTTAAGTGTGGCGGAGGTTGAAGGAATTGTAAAATCAATTGGCGCAAAAGTTAAATTTTATGATCTTAATTATTTCTCGGTGATGGCTGTTGTTGAGTAGAAAAGTTAATTAATGGGGGTTTTTAGTTTTCTTATGGTTCGGGAAGGTTATAAACTTGATGAAGAATTTGTAGAAAAGAATTCTGGTAAAAAATAGTTAGGGCAGCAATATATAATTTGTGGCAGCTGACAAGCGTTGTTGAGGGAGGCATGGACAGCGGGAAGATAGGAGCTTTTTTTGATTTTGAAACTAAGAAGCAAGGGACAGGGAACAAATTACTAACTGATATTGAAGCAATATGGGAAATGCTTGATTTAGCATTGAAGAAGGGAAAGTTTTGATGTTGAAGTTGCTCTTTGGTGCGAACTGTTGATAACAAAAAATAACTTTAAAGTGGTCACAATAGAAAGACTTAAATAATTTGGACGCATTTGTTTTTCATGGAAAAAAAGCAAATTGCTTATGTGGCGCTTGCAGTTTTTATGGTTTTTTTAGTTGGAATTTTGTCTTTTTCAGGTGTTAATGCTAGTCGAATAATTGAGTCAGGATCTTGTCTTGCTAAGAACATTATAGATGGGCAGCTTAAGCAGGGTTGCGGGTCAACAACTAGAGTCATGGCCTCTGGGTGTAAACATGAATTTTTTATACTTGGGGGGGTTCCGACATGGGTAATCTCGGATTCTACTTGTACTACTTACGCTCCGACGACTGCTCTGGCTGCTTCAGCAGTAGCTGATGCCTCTGCAGAGGCTTTAGACGCGGTTGGAGATATTACAGTAACGCCGCCAACACCTCCTTCAAATTGTCCTACGGAATGTCCTCCGGGAAGTAGTTGTACTGGGGCAGTTGTAAACCCTGCTTTAACAGCGTATTCTTGCAGGTATAATCGTAATTGGCTGGGATATACTACTTGTAGTTGTGCTGTTTCAGTTTGTGCTGAAAATACGTGTACTTGGGGGTGTATCCCTCCTGCGGGAAGTGCTTCTCTCCCTTCGAATTCGGGGCAGGAATTAGCGCATTCTGACCCTCAAAAAGAATCTCCTATGATCCATACTCAAGTTTTTTGGTGAAAAAATGGGTTCTGATGAAATGGTTACTGTTGGACTTGATGAGGCTGGAATGGTCACTTACTCTCCGAAACCTCTGAGGAAAAGAATGAGCAGGTTTACGAGGGTTTTTTTGGGTGTCCTTGCCTCCGGGGCAGTTTATCTTTCTACGAGTTTTCCTGTTGCGAGGCTATTTTCCGGAGAAGATGCTCCAGATTCACAGTTGCCTCTTTTTGAATTGGGTATTGATCCCCCCAGATTTACGGTCTACCGCGATGGTAAATATGTGGATACTTATTGGGAAAGGGGAAAATTGCGTTCTGCGGAAGGGTCTATGGATGGATTAGAAAGGATCCCTATGATGGGTGGACCTTCACCTTTGGTGGAGGCAATAGATGAAATCTCTAGAACTTATGGTTTTTAATTAAATGGAAAATAATCATACTTTACTGTTTTTGTTATTCTGATTATTCCGAAATCTCGGATGATGTTTGAGAATTTTTCTCGGATGTCTTGGAGTATTGAGTATAGCTCGTCTTCGTTTTCTACTTCGAATTCTATCTCCATGTCGTAGGAGCCGATGAGTTTTAGGAATTGGGTTGACTGTTTGTGGTCTTTTACGTACTGTTTGACGCGGTTTTCTTCCTGGGGCGAGAGATTTTTTGTTCGGAAGATTATTTTGTAATGTCTGATTCCGAGTTCGCTGAGGTTGAGGTAGGTTCTGTATTGGACGATAATTCCTTCTTCGGTTAGTTTTTTTATTCGATAGGTGACGTTGTCTCTTGAGAGAGCTGTTTTTTTGGCAAGGTCGACTATGGGGATTTTTGCGTTGTTGGAAAGGATTTTGACTATTTTTCTGTCTGTTTCGTTTAGGATGTAATTTTTTGAAGGTACGCCGTAGACGAATTCTGATGGTTCGGTTTCTGAGAGATATTCTCTTGCGTAGATTGGGGAATACTCTGTTAGGAGGACGTCTTTTTCTAAGACAAATTGGGAAAATTTGTTCATGAATGCTGATAGGATACTGCCGAATTCGAAGTTTGATTTTGCTAGGACTGAGACGGCGAGGTCCCAGATGCCTCTTATCTGACCGACCCAGACAGAATTTGGATCCTTTGTCCAGTAACTGATTATTTTGTTTTCATTTTCTATGGATGTGTTTTGGAATTTGAGGTAAATTTTGTATTGACTGTAGCCGAGTTTTGTGACGTTGATGACTGTGTAGTGCGAGAAGATGACGTTGTTTTTGTGGAATCTTTGGATGCGGTATTCGACGGCGGGTTTGCTAAGACCGACTTTTCTTGCTAATTGTGCGTTGCTGTAGCGGGCGTTTTCATCTAGGGCTGTTAGGAGCTTTTTGTCTTTTAGGTCTAACTTGACTTTTGGGGTTGAGTAGGGCATTTTGTTATAATAAGTAACTGGTTTATATATTTTACTTAAATGTAAGAAAATTAGCTAAAAAGTTTTATTTATGTCTAGAACTATTCACTACTAAGGAGTTAAAATGAAACAAAAACAATTTGTAATCATGAAGAAAGTCGCCAAGCACGGCAGGCAGACTGTGATAGTCATACCTGCTATGTTGAAGGATCAGCTTAGGCCAGGTACGCTGTTGCAGTTGCGAATGGATATGATTGCGGAGGGTAGAGGATGACGGGAAATAAGCCAATTTTGGTCTTTGTACTTTTGGTGGTCTTGGCTTTGGCAGTTGTTAGTGTGGGCTGGATTGTGGCCTATCAGGGCCACGTTGTTAGTGAAGGTTCTAAAAGTGTTAAGGTTGGTTTGATTGGAATATTCAGCGGGGAATACGCGAGTTATGGTGTGCCGATGAAGAATGCAATTGAACTTTATGTTGATGATGTTAATGCTCATGGCGGAATCGATGGCAAACAGATTGAACTTATTGTTGAAGATAATGCCGGCGATTCTGCTGTAGCGGCTTCTGCGATTAATAAGCTGATTCATGTTGACAATGTGAATTATATTTTGTCTGCGCAGGGAAGTGGTTTAGCCTCTGTTGTTGCCCCGATTGCTCAGGATAATGGAAGAATTATGATGATAACTCTTGGGAGTGCGCCGGGCCTGGCTAAGACCGGAGATTATATTTTTAGGTCTGTTCCTTCTGATGCGTATCAGGCCGTGAAGATGAATGATTTTCTTGTAAATGATTTGGGTGCTAGAAAAGTTGCTGTTTTGTATACCAATGATGCTTATGGCGAGGGTATAAAGAATAAGATTAATGACAATGCGAATGTTCGGGTTGTTGCGAATGAGATGTTTGAGCAAAACGCGGCGGATTTTAGGACGCAGTTGCTTAAGATCAAAGAGAGCGGGGCGGATGCGCTTGTTATTGTGGCGCACACGGAATACGCTTCGATAATTAAACAGATAACTGAGTTGGATTTGAACATTCCAATAGTTGCTTCTGAGACTTTTAAGGACGAAGGAATTTTGAAAGATGTGGGCACTAGTGGAGAAGGCGTTTATGTTACGTTCATGAAAGAGTCTACAGATCATTTTAACTTTGCGGAAAAGTATGCTGCACGGTTTGGTGAAGAGCCTTCAGCATTTAGCATGTATGCTTATGATGGTGCTGTTGCTTTGGTTGAAGCGATCGATGCGGCTGGAGATGACGTTGAAGGCGTTCGATTAGAGTTGTATAAGGTTAAGTTTGAGGGGGCGAGCGGTAGCATCGGGTTTGACAGCGATGGAGACAGAACGGGTACAGAGTATTCTATTTATGAGGTTAGGGGTGGGGAGTTTGTCCTAGTCTAGTTCTGGGTGTGTGGTAAGATGATAGAAATGAAATTTTCTAAGAAAGGTGATTCTGTTTATGAGGCTGCTATGGGTTTGGTTCATTCAGAGCAAGTGCAGTTTGGGGATATTGACAGAGAAAGCCTTTTGGCTATGATGATTCCAGGATTTAGTAAGGAGGGGGTGCGATATTATGTGCCGAAATCGTTTTGTTGTTTCGGAGAATATCCTAATCATTTGGGACCCATCAGAAGCGATAGATATGATTTTCTTGTGGATCCGGTCGCCGCTGTGACTGGTGTAGACTTTAAATCCGTTAGAACTGGTGCTAAAGCAGACTTGCGATCTAATGATGAAATAGTTTTGACGAGTGATTCACATTTGCGAATTAATCATGTGACTGCGCCGACTAGATTTGGGCTGACCCATTTTCTTCCAATCCCTTTTAGCGGGCGCAAGGTTCAATTCGTAGGGCTTTTGCATGAAAGGCATTGTGGCGTGGACAGCTTGTATAAAGAAACGAATGTCATTCCGGTTTATCAAGACAATCCACATTTTGAAGCGATAATGGGTGCGTTGCGGGGGGAAGAGTGATGACAGAAGACAAAGATAAAAATCCAAAACCCAAGTCAAAGGAATGCGGCGATTATTCTGAGATACCAGTAGTAAAAGAGATTATAGTTGCGAGTTTTGAAGAAGCCATAACCCCTCGTTATAATAATGATTGGTTTTTTGGGCCAGGTAGTTTTACGCTTCTGAAGGATGAAGACAGAGCAAGAAAAATAAGAGACGAGTGTGATGTTCATAATTTGCAGCTTGGACAGGTATCTCTTGATGTCAAGAGAGCGTTAGCCAAGACTTATGAAGATACATTGAATGCACAGATTAGTTGCTTGAAAGGATATAATCGTGGTGCTCCGCCGAAACCGCCGATGGATTTTAAATTTAGAGAAAAACCAACACTTGATTTTTGGATTAGGGATACGCTTGGTTTTTACATGGCTTATGGAAACAAGTTGGAAGAATTATTTTATGATGAAGAAAGAGAACGAAGAAGAGATGTGTTTAGTCAACCCGAAGGAATGGATGATGTTAAATATAGAATTTTATCTGAAGAGGGTACGTGGGGAAATTCCAGGAGGGCCATTAGAAAGTTATTGGGTTTGGCAGAATCTGTCAGGACAGAAGAATCTGGCATGATAGAAACTTGTTTTGGAAGTTCAGAACTTATCCCAGGCCTTCAATATTTAATGGATCATTTTGGAATTCCAGAATGGATGCTTGAACAAGATAGGGGGCTTGTTGCTAATGCCTATGATGATCTAATTAAGAGTGTAAAAACATTAAATGAGGAGGAAGAGCGACGATAAAAGAAAAAATTGGAAGAGTTGTCGACACTATTGGCCGCATTTACGTTATATCTTTTTTTTCATTCCTCTTTGCGGGTGCTGCCTATGATACTTGGGACTGGAGGAGAGGACCGCCTATACGGCCCTATACGGCGAAATGTACGGAGAGTTTAGAAGATTTTGCTGAAGCAGAGGGAATTGTAGACCGGACTGGGGTTTTACATTATAAAAGACGTGTGCATAAATTAAATCCCCGTACGGTGAGTAAAGAAAAATCACTAATTCCCCCAATGTATAGTTCCTATTTTGAAGATCTTGGAGAGTATGATTATTCAGTTGAAATTGGTGCGCAATTGAGATTGCCTGATATGAATAGAGATGGTTTTGTTGGTGCCCGTAGCAGGGAGAAATGAAATGAGTTATTATGATGGCCGAAATAAGATTTCTATGATTTGGTTCATTCCTGCGGTTTCTGTAGCAAGTACATTGGTTTTGAGATCTTGTGAAATGAAGTTGGAGATATTTCGACTTTCTGATCAGGTTGAAGAAAGGGTTGACTGTGCGGTTGCGCCGGAAATCCGTGATGTTAACGGAGACGGGTTTGAAGATATTGTTCTTGGGAGGTATAATTGTGAGGATTTAGTTCTGTATGGAACGCGAGATGGAAATTATATCTTTGGTGAAGATTAGGGCCCATTAGTTAACAAAAATTGTTGAATTAATTTTTTTTATTGTGTTTGTTCCGCCACGGATGAGTTGGCCGGTGGCGTTGTAGGTGGGAACTGCAAGTGCGTGTTTGCCGTCAGATGTGTTGAGGTAGACGTAACCTTCATAAAGGCCGACTGAATATTCCTTGCCGGCGACTGTTTCTGGGATATCAAACTGCCTTACATAGCCGTCTGATGATTTTGCTGCTATGTTTATTTCATTTTGTATTTCTAGGGCCAGTTCCTGGATTACGAAGTTTCTTTTTTCGATGCTCTTCTTGGCTACAGTGTTTTGGAATATGCCCACGAGCGAGAGAGTTACAATCATAACCGCACCGACTAGAAGCATGAATTCGATTGCAGATTGAGCCTTTGATTTTTTCATCTGTTAATCTGAGATAATCACTGAACTTGATGTAGCGTTTAAGTAGACTAATTTCACACCAGAGTTTGGGCTTAGACTTCCTGTGAGATTGACATTGCTTCTGTAGGCCGTTATAGACTCTCCTGAACTTGTAGAGACGTTGAAGACAATGAAGTATTCCATGATTGTTATGTTGTTTATTCCTTCTGGAAGGTAAGCGTTTAATGTTGTTCTTGATGGCTCACCTGCGTAGAAGATTGATTCTGACTGGGAGATCACTTTTGTTGAGAAGCTTTCTATCTGGTTAAACTTCATAGTGTCTTTTATCTGGGCAGAGTAAGTGAATGCGATACCTAACGCGCTTAAGACTATGAAAAGGACGAAAGAAACGACCATTATATATTCGGTACTTATCTGGCCCCTCTTTTGGTTTATCATTGGTAAGAGATGCACAGTTAAAGTTTTAAATGTTCTCAAAGACAAGCGTTAGAACATAAAAACTTTTGACAGTTAAAGTTTTAGATGCTTCTGAGTCAAAACCTCCGCATAAAAACTTCAACCTATAGTTAAAGTTTTAAAGGTCCTTGTTTATAAATAAGTATGAAAAGTAAGGCGACTTTCTTAGGTGTGTTTCTAGTACTTTTGGTAATAGTTGCCCTAGCTCATTTGTTTGTTCAGTTGGCTTTTTATGGGACTGGTTATGAAGGGTTTGCTGAGAAGGGCATAACTGGATTGGCGGTTGATGACTCTGATAGTGGGGGCGGCTTTCCAATCTCTGAGATGATTCTGTTTTTGGAATGGGGATTGATTTTTCTTGGCGTTGTTTTTGTTTATGCTAAACATCGGATTGATTTGAAGAAAGAGTTTGGGTATCTGAATTTGCTTAAACAGAAGAAACATTTTTCAGGAGGCACAGAATTGGATAATTTTTATGAGTTGTTGAGGGATATGAAGCATTTCAGGTTGTCTACTGCGGCGAAGGTTTTTGACGTGGACTCTGAGGTTATGGAGGATTGGGCACAGAGTCTTGAGTTGGCGAAAGTTGCGGAACTGACTTATCCGAGAGTTGGCGGACCAGAAATTAATTTGATAGAGGGATCCAAACCTGAGAGGGTTATGAGGGATAAGGATGAGGAAAATGACGCGAAGGAGAGAGAGGATGCGAAAGGGAAGAGTGTTAAGAGCGAGGAGACCAAGGTTGAAAAAGATAAGAAGGTTGAAAAGAAGGACAATGTTGAGAAAAAGAAGGAGGAATCTAAGAAGTTAGAAGGAAAGAGGTGATGAATGATGGATTTTTTTAATAAAAGAGGTGAAGCGCAGATGCCTGAGCTGCCGCAGTTACCATCGTTGCCTAGCCGGAGTGATAGTGAAACGGTTAGGGAACTGAAGTCTGCTGTGACTAAGGGCTCTGTGAAGAAACATCAGAAGAAACGTGGTGGGAAAGTTAAGAAGGGGAAGAAGGTGGTAAGGAAGCCTAAGAACGTTGCTATGAGAAAATTGGCTAAGAAAGCTGCTTCGAGGATTGTGATTTCTAAATCTAAGGCTAAGGTTGGGCAAAAGTTGAAGATCAAGACAAAATTGAGGAGCGCGGTTGTGAAAGATATTTCTCCAGAGAAGAAGTCGGGCGTTGTTCAGAAATATCGTTTGGAGGCCGATGGAGCACATGCTTTTGTTAGTCTAAGGAAAGACGAGGAGGGTTTGACTTATGAGCTTTCGATTCCAGAAATTAGTCCGGTGACCTCTATCTTTCTTGATGAGATTCGTAATGAGCTGATTAGTGCTACTACTGTTAGTATGAAGGAGTTGACAGATTCTGCGCTTTTCCATAGAATCAAGAAGAGGTTTTTGGAAGACTCTAGAAAATTGTTGAGGGAAAAGCTGCCGCATACAGAAAAACCTGTTGAGGATTTCTTGGTTGGTACTCTGATGCAAGAGATGTTGGGTCTTGGAAAGATAGAGTACCTGATTGCAGACCCTAACCTTGAGGAAATTGTTATACCCTCTGCTAAGGAACCGATTAGAGTTTATTTCAAAAAGAAAGGGTGGCTGATTACAAATGTCAGGGTTGATAGAGAGGAAGAAATTGTTAATTATTCGAATATTATTGCTAGGAGAATTGGAAGACAGATCACTGTTTTGAATCCTTTGTTGGACGCGCACCTTGTTACGGGAGATAGGATTAATGCGGTTTTGTATCCAGTGAGCACGAAAGGAAATACAATTACAATTAGGAAGTTTGCTCGTGATCCTTTCACCATGGTTGATATGATAACTAACCAAACCTGCACCGCAGATGTGGCTGCTTTGTTGTGGTTGGCGATAGAATACGAAATGAATGTTTTGATTTCAGGAGGCACTGGTAGTGGAAAGACTTCTTTCTTGAATGCTTGCATGCCATTTATCCCTCCGAATCAAAGGATTATTAGTATAGAGGATACGCGTGAGCTGATGTTGCCCGAGTTTCTTTATTGGGCGCCATTGGTTACGAGGACTGCTAATCCAGAAGGGAAAGGAGCGGTTACGATGTTGGATCTGCTTGTCAATAGTCTGAGGATGAGGCCCGATAGAATTATTCTTGGGGAAATGAGGAAGGAGCAAGAAGCGATGGTTCTTTTCGAGGCGATGCATACAGGGCATAGCGTTTATTCTACTGTGCACGCTGATTCCGCGCCGGAGACTATTTCAAGATTGATTAACCCGCCGTTGAATGTTCCGGCGAATTTGCTGAAGTCTGTTAATCTGAATGTTGTTATGTTTAGAGATAGGAAGAAGAATCTTAGAAGGGTTTTGCAGGTTGCTGAGTTCGAAGCTGATTCATTGGGAGCCAAGGCGAATATTCTGTTTAGGTTGGCTGCTGACAGGGATGAGATTGTAAGGCATAGTGAGAGTTCTCGATTTTTTGAGGAGATGACTAGGAATACAGGTATGTCTCAGACGGAGGTGGATCAATCGATAAAAGAAAAGAAGGGTGTTCTTGAGTGGATGATAAAGAATGGGCTTCGGAGCCTGGAAGAGATGGGGAGGGTGACGAATCTTTATTATAGAAATAGGGAATTGTTGACGAAGGCTATTCAACAGAACAATAAAAGCTTGATTATGAGAAAGGTCGTTAAGAAAGACAATGTGAAGGCGAATAAAACTATAACCGTAGATAAGGATGATAACTTGGTGCTTGGGGGAGATAAGAATGTGAAGGTGGAAAAGAAAGAGGTAAGAGAGGTTAAGAAGGTAGAACATAGTCCTGAAGTGAGGAAGCTTCAGGAGCAGGAAGCGGTTAATAAGATTTTAGGGAAAGATTCTCAACAAAAACCGATGTGGAAATAAGATGAAAGGTAAAAGTGGTTCTCGGTCTTTTAGGACCAAAAAGAAGTCTAAGAAGGTGCAATTTAGGGTGCCCTTTTCTTTTGCACCCGTTGATAAGCTCAAAAAGAGATCCGTTTCGTTTAGGCGGTTTGTTGGATATAAGAGAGATACGGCGCTTGCGGCGAATTTGAAGAATGCTGGTGTTGATCTTTCTAGAGAGGAATATCTTTCTATCTGTGTTGGAGGATTTGTTACGTCCTTTTTGTTTTTGTTGATTTTGTCTTCTACATTCCTTATAATGTTGCGTGTTGACAGGGCGCTTGTTCTTTCGGTAGGGCTTGCGTTTTTGTTTGGAGGATTTGTTTTCTTTAGCAGGTTGGTTTATCCAAAAGTTTACAATAATCGCAAGCAAAAAAATATCGAGAGGAATCTTATTCCTGCTCTGCAGGACATGTTGGTGCAGCTGCATTCAGGAGTTCCGTTGTTTACGATAATGATTAATATTTCACTTGCAGATTATGAGGAGTTGAGTGAACAGTTTAAGAAAGCGGTTAAGGAAATTAATGCAGGAAGGCCGCAGATAGAAGTTTTAGAAGATCTCGGGAAGAACAACCCTTCTGAATTTTTTACAAGAGCTTTGTGGCAGTTGAGCAATGGGATGAGGGCTGGAAGCGATATTTCTATTGTCATTCAGGATACAGTTAATTCTCTGAACGAGGAGCAGTATATCCAAATTCAGGAATACGGAAATAAGTTGAACCCTGCAATAATGTTCTATATGTTGTCTTCAGTTATTTTGCCTGCTTTGGCTATAACGTTTTTGACTATTTTATCTTCGATGATCGGAATTTCAGAAGGGACAACTAAAATGATTTTTCTTGGAATGTTTGTGGGTGTGATGATTATTCAGGTGATGTTCTTGGGCGTAATTAAATCGGTGAGGCCTAGTTTGTTGTAATGGAAGACCATAAGAGAGTGAAGCACGAGAAGAAGATGGATAAGTTGATGAAGAAGATCGCTAAGGATGAAGCAAAGAAGGGAAGGAAGTTGGATGTTGCTGCTGGGAGCCACTATGTTAAGGAGAAATTGGTTGAGAAGAAGCCGGATGAACAAGCCGTTAAGAAAGATGTTAAGAAAGATAAGAAAGTTGAGAAGAAGGCCCGGCATGAGGGCAAGATTTCAACGGTTAGGCTTTTTGTTTATTTCATGATGGCAATGTTGGTTCTTACAGCTATTTACTATATAGTAACTCGGAATGCAAATAACTCTTTCTTTGTCTTTTCTGGGGCGGTTGTGTTGTTTAGTGTTTATCTCTATATGAAGAAAAAACTTAAGAGGTTTTATGAGATTAAAAAGATGGAAGAGGTTTTTCCTGACTTTATTTCTTTGATGTCTTCCAATTTGCGAGCTGGGATGACTGTGGATAGGGCGTTGGTTCTGAGTGCGAGAAAGGAGTTTGCGCCGTTAGATAAGGAGATTATGCAAGTAGGGAAGGATATCTTGACGGCTAGGGAAATTAGCGAGGCTCTGTACGAAATGGGGCAAAGGATAGGTTCTGAAGAAATAAAAAAGACGATTCAATTGATTATTTCGGGGATTAGATCGGGAGGTAGTTTGTCCGTTTTGTTGGAGCATACTGCGAACAATATGAGGGAGAGGAATTTTGTCAAAAAGAGGGCGGCTTCAAATGTCTTGATGTACGTCATCTTTATCTTTTTTGCAGTCGCAATTGGCGCTCCGCTATTGTTTGCTTTGTCTTCGACTTTGGTTCAAATAATGTCTGCTATTTTTGCGGACGTTCCTACTACGGCGACGAATACTAATCTGCCTTTTACTATCAGCTCGATAAATGTTTCTTTGAACTTTATCTTGTATTATTCTGCTTTTTTCATTACAGCTTCGGCGATTTTGGCGTCCTTGATTTTGGGTTTAGTAAGCAATGGGAATGAGAAGGATGGTTTGAAATATACTATTCCTTTGATTTTGATTGGGTTGACCGTGTTCTTTTTGGCGCGCTGGCTTTTGGGTAGTTATTTCTCTAATCTCTTTGCTTAGGTATTAACCTAAAAGTAGTAACAAAAGAAAGGTTTATATATTCTGAAGCTTATTAGCAGTCATGAAGAATTGGGTAAAAAATGGCCTGATTGCCCTTACAGGGGTAGTATTGGGTTGTTCACAAATAAGAGAAGCCAACCTTAAAACTGGCGTAAGGAGAGATTCTAATTATTTGGTTAGGGTAGCCGGTGATGGTCTGTATGCAAGAGTATTTGATAGGGAAGGTATTCAATCGGTAGAGGTAGCAGGGCCAGATGGGGCGAAGCGAAGGTTATATGATCGAAATGGGGAAGAGATTGATTATAGATTATTTGTGCAGGCATCTTCTGGCGAGGATATTCAAAGCGGAGATTACACATTAAAAGTGACGGATATATTTGGAGGGACAGAAATTGTCACAACAAATAGCGATAATATTGAAAGGGTTCCGCACTCGCACTGGGCCAGTCCATAATTCTTATTATTCTTTGCAGAAGCAGGAATTCAGATTGTTATATAATTCTTGTAGTCTATCGTAATGTCCTTTTATGTACGTATTGTAAAGAGCATCCATTTCTGCAAATTTAGCGTCTTGCATTGCTTTTTTCTTTTCATAGGTATCGCCCCATCCCGGAGGGTCCTGATCATCAAGTTTAAGATTATTAAAACATCTGTCTGTTGTCTCTTCCGTGCTATCAAGAATCTCAATTCGTATTGATCGTATCGCTTCGTCTCCGTTATCATCTTTAATGTTCTTAAAATTTTCAGCAGACGGCGGATTCAGTAACAGTTCATTTTGTTTGTTTGGCTGCAGGAGTGGTTCGTTCATCTCATGACCTTGCGTACTTAAATACACCTTACCATCTATGATTTCAGAAGTTAGGGGTTTGTATTCCCATACCTTATGTGGCGGTGGCACGTAGTAGTTAAATATGAACTGTCTTATTCTTGTAAGGCTAGATTCATCCAACCCCCCTTCTAAAGCCGCCTCTATTGCCTTATAGATGCCTTCTTTTATTGTATCGTCTGATGGGGAGCCAGCCATAATATTTCGATATTTGATAATTATGTCTGTTTTGCCTGTAAGTTGGCAGGTTTCTGGTAGAAACCATCTGTTTATTACAGTTTCGATAACTACTCCTGCATCAAGTACTCCGGTGGGGTCACAACTACTAGCGTACGTGGTTTTGGTTACCATGAAATTAAGTGATGGGAGTTGTATTGCTTTCTTTCCCCTGAAATCTGTTGTTGGAATACTAATCTCTTTTGATGCTATTGAATTTAGTTGGTTTGACATGCATGATTTTCCCCCGTCATCAGTTCCTTGTCCTGAATCAACAGCGATTCCGTAAACTGTTTTTACGATATTGGGGCCTGAAAAGGTTAATGTTCCGTCTTCTTTATACATCACATAGGACATAGTCTTTGTGTACGGAGGGTTATGGTTGTAGGCGCTGCCGAGATCTTCTGCTGTAACGTCGTTTAAATTTGCTGCATATTTGGGAACAATTAGGGCTGTATAAAATTGATTTTGATCATCTGATACTGCCCATTGCAGTTCGCATTTATCACCTATGCTTAAGCTAGGGGAAGACTTTCCACTAACTTGTACACTTGGCGGCGTGTTGTGGCATTCAGCTTCTTCAGGTTCTGGAGAAGGTATTGCGTTTTTGATTGATGTGTCGCAGGTGCGTACTTCTGCTTGGAAATCTTGTCCGCTCGAAAGAACTGTTGCGCTCCAGCCACCACAGTATTCTTTTATTAAAACTGGCATTTGGACTTTTCCGGCTGCTTTGATTGTGCAGAGCCCTTCCCATGAAGTTTTGCAGGTTGCTTGATCTTTTAGCCCTTTGGTTGGACAGTTTGAAACTCTGACCCCATTGTCAAAGACATAAATCATTCTATCGTCAAGCGGTGCGATCATAAGGGCAGTGTTTGCACGATATAAACAGAGTACTGTTTCTTCATCTATCTGCTCTTGTCCTGCTGGTTCTAATGGGTAAAGGTAACTTTCAGTTCCGTCTAAGAAGTTAACGCCTACGACTTTACAGTATTCTCCAGTTGCTAGTGTTTCTGTTGAGAATCTGTCTCCAGAGAGACGGGTAAATGTGTAGCCTGGTCCGGATTTTTTGATATTGATTCTGACTGGGAAGTCTTCATCCCCCACATAAGGTACGCTGTGGAGTACGCTCTTTGAAGGAGATGTTGAAAGTGTTGAGCCTGGTATGGGTGTGCAGCCTCTTTCTTTGCATTTTGAGAAAGCGCTCACTGTGCTTTCGCAGCCGAGTGCGTTTTTTCCTGCTTTTTCGGTGTACTCTGCTTCGCACCCGTGTGACTCACAATCCGCGGCGTTAGTGTATTGGCTGCATTGGCCTGAACCTGGATCTAGATAGGGCGTTTTGGTGGGGCTTGCGTAAATTAGGAAGAAGAATAGGAGAACTAAAAGCGCGATGAATTGGCCTCTTTTCATACTTTTGGTGGGGTAAGTTTTCTATATAAATATTTGTGGGGGTTTCTTAGGCTCTGTTAAAAATCTTTTTTTTACGGGCTTACGGTTCCCGCTATCCTTTTGCCTTCGGCAAAAAACCCTCCCTGCTCCACCCAAATCCGCATCCGCCCCAAATAATTGGTAAGCCCCAATATTGACTTTTTCAACAGAGCAGGTTTCCTAGTTAAGTTTTTATATCTTGTTTTGTTTTTGTGGTGATGAAAAAGAAGGTGAAAAGTAGGGTGAAGAAGCGCGTGGTTTCTAAGAAGAATAAAAGGGCCGTTAAGAAGCAAAAGAGGGTTGTGAAGGGCAAGGCGAAGAAGAAGTCTTCTGGCAAAGGAGTGGCTAAGAACAGCAGGGTGCAAACGTGGATACCGAATTTTGATAGACTAGTTGAGGGCGGATTTGTCAAGAATTCCACAAGTCTTTTGATAGGGGGAAGCGGTAGCGGGAAATCGATTTTTGCTACGCAGTTTCTTGTCGAAGCTATGGAACGGGGAGAAAAATGTCTTTACGTAACTTTTGAAGAAAAGAAGAAGCAGTTTTATGATAACATGTTGTCTTTGGGATGGGATTTGGGGGATTACGAAAAGAAAGGGCTGTTTACTTTTCTTGAATATACTCCCATAAAGGTTAAGACCATGCTTGAAGAAGGGGGCGGTGCGATTGAAGGCATAATCTTGAATAAAAAAGTTAGTAGAATGGTTATTGATAGTATCACGTCTTTTGCTTTGCTGTTTCATGATGAGCTGTCGCAAAGGGAGGCTGCTCTTTCGCTTTTTAGTATGATAAGAGATTGGAATTGTACTTCGTTGTTGACTCTCGAAGAGGATCCGCTTGATAAGAATAAGGCGACTTCCAGAGCGTTGGAGTTTGAAGTTGATTCTATAATGGTTCTTTATTTTGTTAGAGGTTCTAAGGAAAGGGAGCGTTATTTAGAAATCTTGAAAATGCGCGGGACCAATCACTCGAATAAAATTTATCCGTTTAGTGTTGGCAAAAAAGGTTTGGTGATTAAGAAGTCACCTGCTTCTCGTGTTTTTGGTTGATTATGGAAAGGAAAAAAGCACAGGCATGGGGATTTGACTTGGTGGTGGGGATGATCATCTTTATAGTGGGCATTCTTTCTTTTTATCTTTACACTACTAATTTGCCTGGGGCAAGCGAGGAGACGATTCAACAGTTGCAACAGGATGGTGAATTGGTTGCGGATAGTTTGATGTCTGGGGGAAGTCCGGAGGATTGGACTATAAGTACTGTTGTTAGGATCGGCTTGTTGTCTGATGGAAGGATTAATCAGACCAAGTTTGATGATTTTGAGTTATTGGCTAATTCGAATTATGATTATACTCGGTCTTTGTTTAGAGTTAGGAACGATTATTTTGTTTATTTAGATAGTGATGTCGCTTCTGGAATTGGTTTGAATTCGGACGGTGCGACAAATTTGGTCAAGATTACCCGGGCCGTTGTCTATAATCAAAGTGTTACGACGCTGAATGTTCATGCATGGAATTGAGAAAATTTTTTAGGAATAGGGCAGGCGCATTCTTTAGTACGGATGCTCTGATAGCGTTGGTTGTGATCTTGTTTGTTATTTTGGCTGTCAGGCCTTTAAGCGACTATGTTCAGCCGGATGCGGATATTCATTCAGATATTTTGCTTGCGCTTTCTTCATTAAAGGTGGGGGAGTTGGAAGACTCTACAGTTCAGGGAATGATTGCGAGCGGCGTTATTAGAGATCCTACAAAATCTCTTTTGGAACAAATTGGCGAGTTTTATGTTTATAACCTTACGAATGCGAGGATTTTAGCAAGTATTGCCCTGCAGGATATCCACACGACAGAAAATATAGGTATCTGGTATGAGGATGATCTTATCTTTTCGTCTAATAGTACCCCTTTTGAGTCAGCGGAGGATGTGGATGTTGTTAGGAGGGTTATTAGTGGCATTCAGGCTGGTCAGAACATCACAGGCTTTTCTGCAAGAGCTTCTTTGTCTAGCGATTACCATACGAACTATTTTTACTTTGGAGGTTATGTTGGTGATGGGAACGTTTCGGTCTTGGTAGATTATCTAGGTAACATAACCGACGAGGCGGAGATGGAATTGGTTATAAACACTTCGACTGGAAGTTTTGAATTTTTTGTTAATGGGGCGCCTCAGGGAAATCTTGCTACTTCCCCCTCCCCATATGAGCCGGTGGTTTATACCTTTAATACGAGCGACTTTGCTCCAGGCCAGAATTTGCTTGAGTTTAAAGGTGGCGATCTTTATATTGCTGGAGGGTATCTGAAGATTTCTTATCGGGGAGATGTTCAATTTGGCAGCAGGAATCACACTTACTACTTTCCGGGAATAGATGGCCTTGTTAACCTTTACGATGGGTTTTTTGTTCCTGATGATCTTACAGAGATGGAGGTTTTACTCCATTTGGAAAGCAATTACACAATCTTGTTGAATATTGGGAATGTTTCTGTTTACAATGGTTCTACTGTTGGAGAAGAAGGCATCCTTCTTGATAATAGCTTTTTGAGCAGCCTTCTTGATTATTCGGTTATGGAAGGCAAGACGATTCCTTTGAGACTCGGATTGGAGAATGCTACCTATACAGGAATAGTGCAAACGATTGATGTCTTTTCTGTGACGGATTTGTCTGGAAGTATGGATGATAATTGCGGGGGTTGTAGCGAATGGACTTGTACCCCTGCGGCTTCCTGCCACGATGCCAATGGCTGTAAGATCTGTGATGCAAAGGAGGCAAACTATTTGTTAGTGGATTACATTCTGAATACTACTGGGAACAGGGTTGGGCTTGTTGGCTACGAGTCTACAGCAAGAGACTCAGATTATCATGAGTTATCTAATGATACTTCCTCTTTGGTAAGTGAAGCTTCTGGCTGGGATGCTGACGGTAATACTTGTATTTGTTGTGGTATAAACAAGGCTGTTCAGGGTTTTGTGAGTGAATTGCAGTCGGCAAAGCAAGGAGGTTTAATTACATATTACGACTTTGATCAGGAGATCGTTGGAGGTGTTGTGAATGATTTAAGCGGGGAGGGAAACAATGGAACTCTTGTTGGAAGTGCTTCTAATGTTTCTGGGTTGGAGCAGTCTGCACTGAGTTTTTCTTCTAGTGGAATAAATTACATTTCTATGCCTGATTTGATAACTAGTAGCGAGGGTACAATCTCGTTTTGGATTGATCCCGATATGGATAACAGTGAGACAATTTTCGATGCTTCTACTTCGAGTAAGTATTTTTTTGTTGATATAGATGCTAGCGAGAATCTTAGATTCAGCTTTGAAGATGTTTCTGACGCTGATTTTGACGATGCGAACTATAACGTTCATGATATTCATTTGAGCGGATGGCATCATGTTGCGGTTGTTTGGCGTTATAATGGGGGCTATCCTTCTGCGGAGTTGTACTTTGATGGATCATTGGTAGATTATGATGGCAATACTGCAGGAACAATTGCTGATTTTCTGACGCCTTGGATTGGGCAGACAAGAAGCAACTATCAAACTACTTGGGATTATGAGGGCGACATTGATGAGTTTAGAATTTATAACAGGGCTCTTGAGGATTCTGAGATACTGGGTCTTTTCGATCAGACCCCTACATGTGATAATGGTATTGTTGAAGTCGGGGAAGTTTGTGACGGAAATGAGTGGTGTGACTTTGGAGGCGCTAATGGGACAAAAGAGTGTAATGGATTTTGTAGTGGATTCTTGGCTTGTAGTGAGGGTGTTTGTGGGGATGGAGTTAAGAATGATGGGGAGGAGTGTGACGATGGCAATTTGGATAATAACGATACTTGCAGTGGCAGCTGTGAGTTGCCAGATAAGTTTAGGTCCATGGTTGTTATGAGCGACGGTCAAGCGAACGTTCAGTGTGGTGAGCAGGGAACCGGGAATCCTTTCAATGACGCGATACTTGCATCTCAACAGGCGTGTGATAATTATGGGATCACTGTGCATGCCGTAGGGTTTGGTACGGGCGTTGACGAGACGACTCTGACTTCTATAGCGAATAATGGTTGCGGTGGGCAGTACTTTTATTCTAGCACAGCGAATCTTACAGAGGTTTACAGGCAGATCGCAGAGGTTATTCTGACAGAGTATGTTGAGCAGACGCTTTCTGCTTCGGGGACTGGAATAAATACAAAACTTTATCCTGATTCGTATATTAAGTTTAATTATACAGAACCCGATTATTCGTATGGGCTGGTTATAACGGCTGAAGCTGATTTTGACGATGAAAATGGGGGGAGTTTCTTTGTTCCCAATGGTTCTGACCCATTGATAACAAGTGTTGTTTCATACTCAGGGCCGAAGTGGACGAGCGGAGTTTCTATTAATAATCATAGCATTTTCAGCCTCGATGATTATGGTGGCAAATATACTTTCTTGGGTGACCCGTATCAGGTTACTATGTTAAACTCTGTTTTGAGCGGCGAGATGAATTATGCTAATGTTTCTACAGGGGTTTCGGTAACCAATAAGTCTGCCGGATCAGAATTTAACAAGATAATTTATACCATCGGTAAGAATGCGAGTGCGTATTCTTCGGTTGTGGCTCTTGCGGAGGGATGTGTTTGGAGCGTTCAGATGGAAGATGGTTCTTTTGTGAATGGTCTTCAGATCCCCTCAAGTTATACTGGATCTGATGAATGTTATTATAACGAAACGGCCTTATATCTCGGAGAGTATGGGATCATAGAAAATGATGACGACTCCTATCAGCTGGCGGTTTTGAACTTGTTGAGGGAGCTTGATTTGGATACTGATGGACGGTCTGATGTTTTCTTCACCGAAAGAGATTTGGCTATTAATCTTGATGAATTCTCTGGGATTCCATTTGCTTATTCTACTGAGGTGGAGATCAGAAGATGGGTTTAAGAAGAAACAGGAAGGGTATTTTCTTCCTGATGTTAACTCTGATAATTATTTCTCTTTTTCTTTTGTCAGTTACTTTTTATTCAGGGGTTGTTTTGAGGCAGAGTGTTCAGAAGAGAGTCGAGACCCTGAGTGAGTTTGTAACTTCTGTTGAGGATGACCTGCCTAGACAGGTGTTTATCTTTGGGTATAATGCAATTGCAGTTATTGAGTTGTCCGCGATTACGGGCGGGTATCTTGGCGAGGGTAATCTCCAGGTTGTGACTGATGAGGCTTTTTTCTCGGGAACTGTTTTGGGCACGCCTCATTCTTTGTTATCTGGAGCAAGTTATGATTCGTTGGAGTTTTTATTGAAAGAAAGAGCTTCTAAAATTAGCGCGGAGGTTGAGTTAAATAATCCTTCGATAAACATCACGCAGGAAGATCCTTGGAACTTGAAGTTTACTTTTACCGTTGATATGGTTGTGAGGGATGTTAACGAGCTCGCTTATTGGAATAAGACTGTTGTGGCTGTTTCTTATATTAATATTCAGAATTTTACAGACCCTATGTATTTTGTTGCGCCTCCTCTTTTGGGTTATGGCTTGCATAATGTTGACAAGGATATCGTGATAAACCCGGATACAACTTTTGGTGATTTTGCTTCCTTGCAGAGTCAGTTGGAGAATGGGTATTATCGGGATTATAGTGGTGGCGCTGCTCCAAGTTTTATAGATCGGCTTGAAGGGAATATTGGTGGAGTTTATCCCGCGCCGAGGTATCCCGAGTATGGAATAGAATCTTTTGTTGATCTGGAAAGTGATCTTGGAGGGGGTTCTTTGCCGCAGAGGTCTGTTGTGGATTACATTTATTTTAATGGGCAGGTTCATTCGTATTGTCAGGTGGGATCTGGAACTTTGCCAGTTTGGTTTAGATTGGATAATCCAGAACATTTAGTTTCTTATGGTGTGGCTTGCGATTAGCAGATTACAAGACTTGGAGCGCTTTCGGTTGAGAATTTACAGTCTATATTTTTTCTTGCTTCTGGTGATTGGAAGTTTCTTTCTCTGGAGAATGGACTTATTTGTCTTGGTTCAACGTGCTGGGTTTGGGTTAAGGCAAGGATTGTTTCTCCGGTGGCGTAGTCTTCGAATTCAAACCTGACTGTGAAGTCTCCGCCGATTGAGTGGTCTAGGTTTTGGACGGAGACTGTGCAATTTAGCGTTTTGTCGATGCAGGTTTCACCTTGATAGAGGTTGCAAGTTTCTTGTTCTGAGAAATCCAGCAGGCTGTATGCAACCACTTGTGTGCAATAGTCTTGGATTTCTCCGGTGCCGTTTGTTCCGCTTTGTTCTCCGCTATCCTGTTTTTCTTCATCTTCTTCGTCTTGTTGATCTTGGTCTTCTTCACTTTCTGGTTGGTCCGGAGGCCTTGAGATTATTATGTTGTTGCCCGTTTGATTGTTACTGGCTTTTTTTGAGAGTGTGTTTTGGATTGCATCATCAAGGCCTAACCTAAGGGAAATATAGAGAAGTCCGGCTAAGATTATAAAAATTAGAATGATAATTATGTTTATTTTTCTCATCCTCTTTGTTTTTTGAGGTAAATTGGCGTTAAAAAGGTTATTAGGGTGATTTTAGAAACATTTTTTCATTTTTGAAAAATCACAATATTTATAAAGTGGAGAATCTTCGAGAAAGTAGATATTTGTAAAAATTCAAAAGGAGGTAAATCATGAAAACAAAAGGACAGGCAGCTATGGAGTTCCTTATGACCTATGGATGGGCCATTTTGGCGGCTATTATAGTCATTGGAGTTCTAGCTATATACTTTAGGCCTAGTGCTTTGACACAAGACTCATTCGTGATGGGTGCGCCATGGTATGGTGTCGGTATGAATACTGTAGATGCTCCGCTTGCTACGACGATAAGTTTCGCAATTAAGAATCAAGCTGGAGAGGATATGACTCCGAGTGGTGCGACGTTGTCATTAGACACTCCTTCAGGGGTAACTTGTACGGATGGTTCAGCGTATGCCGTGGTTACGGCAGGTAGTGAGCAGACTGTAACGTTTAGTTGTGTTCAAGCGGGTCCAGTAGGACTTGGTAGTGGCACTAGCTTTAGTGGAACTGCTTCGGTGACGTACGCTAGACAAGGAAGTACATTTGCACAACAGTCGACAGGAAGTATCTCTGGAACTGTAGCTTAAAACTAATTTATTTTTTATTTTTAATTCGTTATATTGAATGGAAGAAGGAGCCAATGAGATGGGGCTAGGAGAAAGTTATAAAAAGTATTTCTGTTTGTGTTTTTTATGGTAGATGATAAGATCGATTTTGGGGCTTTTCAGAAGGTGGAAATGAAGGTTGGGGAGATAAAGAGCGTTAAGGATCATCCGAACGCTGATAAACTGCTGGTTATGAAGGTTGATCTTGGTGAGGGGGAGGAAAGGACGATTGTTGCTGGGCTGAAGGCTTATTATTCTAAGGAAGACTTAGTCGGGAAGAAAGCCATTTTTGTTGCTAATTTGGCGCCTGCTTCGTTGAGAGGCGTTGAGAGTAATGGGATGATTTTGGCTGCTGTGAGCGAGGATCATAAGGAAGTTAAGGTTTTGAGCGTTGATGGGGACATGCCTGTTGGGACGAAGATTAGTTAGTTTGGCACGATAAAACATAAAAAGGTATTTAATTTTTTGTGATCGATGGATAGAGATTACACTTTTGGAACTCCTGGCGCTAGCAATAGTATGATGATGGCTCTTGTTGATTTCTCAAATACTTCTTTGAGGGAGATGTTTTTCGGTGGGAATTCTGGAGGGAATGGTTTTGCTCAATATGAAACGGCGAGAGTAGCGTACAGGAATAGAGCGCCTGTAGATAATAAATCGGCTCATATAAAAAGAAGGAAGATGTTAAGAGGCTAGTATCTTCCAAATAACTTATCGAAGAAACTTGGCTGGTCGTTATAATTGGCTCCGCAAATGTTTGCTGCGATCTTTTTGTAAGCTAAAGAGGGCCTTGATTTTGGAAATGTGTGTACTAATGCGTCTTTCATGACTTGAGATTGTTTTACTCTCTCGTCTTCTGGTATGACTCCTAGAATTGGAAGCTCTAGCATTTCTGCGATGTTTGAGATGGGCATTTGGGTTTTTGATCGGTGGTCTGCACGGGCGACTATTACGCCCCTGACTTTTTTGCCAAGTTGTTCAATTAATTTAGATGTTTTTAGGGCGTCAGTTACTGCAGGGATTTCAGGGTTTGTTACAATTATGAGTTCATCTGCTGATTCCATCGCCGCGATTGCTTCCTCTCCGAGGCCTGCGGCGGAATCGTAGATTACGTAATCGGCCATTTTTTTCAGTTTCTTTCCAACGTCTTTCAGTTTTTTGTGGTTGATTCTTCTGAGTTCGTTTACAGAAAGGGATGATGGAATTATTTTGGTTCCGGATTCATGTTCGTAAATTGCGTCTTCGATTTTGGCTTTTCCTAGAAGAACATGGTTTAGGCTGATTGGAACTATGGGTGCGCCTAAGTGAAGGCCAACGTTTGGAGTGGTCAGGTTTGCGTCGACTACAACTACGTCCTTGCCGAATGAGTTAAGAGCAGTTGCGAGATTTATCGAAGTTGTTGTCTTTCCCACACCCCCCTTTCCCGAGGTTATTGTTATTAATTTGCTCATCGTGTCTGTCGTTTTACTAATTTTACTTGTGAGTAGAAGAAATTATTTGATATAGCTTATAAACCTTTCGAGGGTTGCAGCGTATTCTTTGAGCTGAAGGAGATTGATGTCGATTTGTTTGTCTTTGTAGGTTACTTTTAGGTTTACGCCTTTTCTGAATTCACTTTCGCGGATTTTTTCTAGTTTATCTATATCTCTGAAAAGTTCATAGAGTTCTAAGGTTTCAGTTATGTCTGAAATTTTGGCGTAGATTCTTTTTAATTGAATTAGTTTTGCTCTTGGAGCGTCAGGAATTGGTTTCCATTTTTTGTCTTTTTTTGCTTTGGCAACTAAGCGATCCATGCCTCTGTCAATCATATTTTTCCATCTAGTTAGTAGATTTATAATTACATCGCACGTTTTTGTATACTTCAGACTGACATAGAGAAGGTGGTCAGCGCTGATTTTTTCTTTTATTATTGCTTCCATAGAAAAGACGCGTCTACAAAAAATCCATTTTTAGCTAACCTGTTGAAGGCGACTCTTATTTAAATACTTTTCTAGGGAAATCGGTTTTTAGAAATTATTCAGAAAGCTTCATAATTGCTTCGGCAATATCGCCATTTGTCTCTTCAAGGGCTTTTTTGGCTTCTTCTTCTGATTTTGAAGTCTTCTCTGCGACTAGCTTGATGTCATCTTTGGTAAACTTTTCAGCAGATTCTTCTTTTGATTCTCCTGTAATTTGGTAGGATGTTTGGCCTTGCATAGTTATCTTTTGTACTTGAGGTTCTTCGATCACTATTTTAGAACCGTCTGTTTTCTCTATTGTAACTTTTTCTGCAGGAATGTCGTCTTGTTGGATGCCAAGCTGTTTCATCATGCCCTGCATTTTTTTCGGATTCATTCCGCCAAGTCCTGGAAACATTTTAAGCTAGTGGGAATAGAAATTTAAGAGCGAGAACGAAGAGGATTATCACTACTATGAACCCGATTACTTGGGTTGGGGAGACCATGAATCGTGAGGAAAACTCCTCATCGTATCTCATCAACCCGCCGAAAACTCCAGGCATGTGAATTTTATTGTCTTTCGCCATGGTTATTGTAAATTTGGGAAGTTTAAAAGTTTAACTATATCCACCCTATGAGCTCCATTGTTCCGAGAGGGGAGTCTTCAGGCCAGCTTCGGACTTCATTCAGTGTTGCGTGATATAATTCCCTATAGATTGGAACGACCTGTTGCCATTCTGGCTGCGCTCGGGAGAAGCCAGAGACTTCTGCCGCATCTCTACCGAAGTCTCCTAAGGCAAGTAGTGCTTGTGGGTTTTTTCCGTTATCATAGTTTCTTTGAATTTCCTGGATTCTGTTGAGGGCTTGTCTTGCGTTCATGAATGTTTTTTATAGGGGGGGTTATTTAAGTTTTGAGGTGGGCGAGAAGTCTTTTTGGATCTCTGCCAGGAACTTCTTTACCCCAGAGGACGAAGTAGCGATTGATTTTTGACCATTGCCTTTTTGGAGCGATTTTTTGGAGGGCAAGTTCGGTTTGATGGGGCGTTTTTGTTTTCACTAATCCTAGAACGTTGGAGATGCGGTGGACGTGAGTGTCAACGCAGATGCCGTCTTTGTTGTGGATTTCTGATAGGACGAGGTTTGCTGTTTTCCTTCCCACGCCTGGAAGAGTTGTTAGTTGTTCTATTGTGTCAGGGACTTTTCCTTTGAAGTTTTTTGTGAGGAGTTTTACGGTTGCTTTGGAATTTTTTGATTTTGTTTTGTAGAAGTTTATCTTTTTTGTTAGACGTTCGATTTTTGAGAGTGGGGTTTTTGCGTATTTTTCTAGTGTGGGGAGTTGTTTGAAGGTGTTTTCCATTACAGGGATTGTGAGTTCGTCGCGAGATTGGGCGGAGTAGATTGTTGCGATGAGGATTTGCCAGTCTTTTGGCCAGGCGTCTCCTGCTAATCGCTTTGAGGATTTTTTGTATTTCTTTTCTGCTAAGCGGAAGATGCGGAGGAAGAGTTGTTTTTTAGCGGGCATAAGAAGAAAAAGAAAGAGGAAGTTAATAAGGGTTATTCTCTTCCCGCGTCATATGCAAACTTAACCATGCTTTCATGAAAAGCCCTATTCGCGCCGTCAAAATATTCTGGCTCAACAAATTCTACTTTTGCGTCGCTCACAAGACCTCCTGGACCATAACCTTTCTTGAAATATAATGTCCTACCGACTCCTGGAAGGATTACATCCCTTAAATCCAATTTTCCGTCAAAATCCATATCTGTGTAAATGTCGCGTGTTCGATGTGAGCTCATACTCATAACGTTAGACATTCTATCAATATGCTTCGGTTGTTCTGGAACACTTTGTCTTCCAATAAAATAACCACCAATTCCTGCTGCCGCAATTGCTGTAGTGACTCCTAAGATCGCCCAATCGGCTGCTCTTTCTATTCTTTCTACTCGTTTCATGTTCTCGTTGCCCCCTTACAGTTGTTTCCTGTTTCCATAAAAATCCCCTCAAATAACAATACTTAAATATTAGGGTTACCTTAGGTAGTCCTATGAACACAAAGATCTTACAGGAAATTGGTTTGAATTCATCGGAGGCAAGGGTTTACCTTGCGCTGTTGGATTTAGGAGATTCCACAAGAAAAGCGATTGTTCACGATTCCGGAATAGCTGGATCAAAGGTCTACGATTTATTGAATAAGTTGCAAGAAAAGGGTTTGGTTTCAGTTTACATAAAAGATAAGGTTAAGCATTTTAAGCCGACGAATCCGAAACAGATTTTGAGCTATTTGGAGACGAAGAGACATGAAATTGTGCAGGTCGAGGAGCAGGCGAAGTTGTTTATTCCTTTGCTGCTAGAAAAGTTTAATTCTTCTAAGGAGGATCAAGAGGTTGAGTTGTTGAGTGGTATGAAGGGGCTTGAGATTATATTTAGGGAGCAGGTTGAGACCTTGAAGAAAGGAGAGATGTGTTATGTTATTGGTGGGACATGGGGTAATGAAACAGAAATGGAACAAAGAGTGCAGACGTTTTTTGAAAAAGTTCATGTTATGAGGCAAGAGAAAGGGATAAGGACAAAAATGCTCTTTAATGGCTCTCAGAGATTATCAACTGAAAAATTATATTCGCGTAAAAGGTTTCGTGGCACAGAAACAAAATATATCGAACATGCGTCCCCCGTGGCAATAAATATCTACAATGATAAGACAATAATAATTATTTTTGGGAAGAAAGTCTCTTCAATTTATATTCATTCTCAAGATGTTGCAAATAGTTTTATTGAATATTTTGATTTGTTATGGAAACAAGCTAAATCTTAGTGTCTTCTTGTTAGTGTTAACAGAAGTAAGACGAGTAACGCGATGGGAGTTATTATTAATGGGATGAGTGGTGGCGCATCTTTTTTTGAGGCGGGTTTGTTTAGCTCGATTTCATCAGTTGGAAAATTGAATTCGGGTTTTTGAGGTTCTTCTTGGGTTTCTTTCGGCGTGGATGTCCAAACGATTCCGCTTGTGTCGCCAGAGTTGCTTGAAGAGGACTTGGATTTTTTGGTTATTGGTTTTATCGTTTGTTCTGCTGGCTCTTCGGGTTCCTCGCCTTCGATGTGAACCTTGAGCCAGATTGCGAATTGGATTATTGAGTTGCCGACTTTTTCCTGGCGGAAGATTAATGCGCCCTTGTAGTCTCCAGGTTTTGTTCCCCAGAGGCAGACTTCTGCTTTGTTTTGTGCGGGGTTTATGTTTGGCGGGTAGGAGATTTGGATTCCGTGTTCTTCTGAGGAGGTTTGAAACTGGGAAAGTTGCCAGGGCGTGGAGATACTTTGTGCCCAAAGATCTTGAGCAGTTATGAAGTATTCTGTTTGGAATTCAACATCTTTGCAAGCGAATTCGTTTTTTTCTAAATTGAATTCTAAAGACGTTGGGGAGAATTGTAGGGCCGTTATTGAGGGAATCAATAAGAAAAAGAAGATTAGGGAGAGTTTCATTTTATGGTGTTGGTCCTGTGACTGTGTAAATGATTGTTCCTTCGGCTTGGCCTGCTTGTGCGTCGCTTGGGATGTCTAATGTTGGTGTTGCGTTTACGATTGGATTTGTGAATGGAATGAACCAAGAGGCTCCAAGGGCCGGTGAGCCGTCAATTTTTAGGCCATCTTCAAATGGGAAACCTGTGACGTTTGTTATTTGGACATTTACATCTTGCTCACTTCCTGTTACGTCAAAAATTATTGGGCCGTTTGTTGCAGGGTTGTCAAATGAACCTGGCTGGACTAAACCAAAGTCTAATAGTCTTGGGAAAACATTGAACACAATTCTACCTGCAATTGTGACAATGAGGTTTTGTTCGTTTGGTGCAATTATGTCGTTTTCTGCGTTGTAGGTGCATTCGGTTTTTATGAAATCATCTGAATCGATATCTGTGTCTTGGCCGTTGGGGATTCTTGCGATGCATTCGTCTGCATAACTATCTGCGCCCCCGTCTGGAGCGTTGTCTATCGGGTTTCCGTCATCCCATGTGCCGTAAGTTACTGAATCGATTAATTGATCTAATTCGTTATATATGATGATTTGTCCGCTCATGCTCATGGTTCCTTCTGGGTTGAGTATCACTGTGTAGGAGAAAGGGGGCAAGGTTTTATCTAGGAATTCGATTGAAGCGTTTGTTGTCAAAGAGTCGTCCATTACAATTGTCCAACCTGTTAAGTTGAGTGTTTGGTTAGAGGGGTTATATAATTCGATCCATTCGTCTGAAACTGTTGCGGAGCCGCTGTTGTCCCAGTCGGTTTGGGGATCGACCGTGAATTCGTTGATCACTATCGCTGAAGATAATGAAGTGAGTAAAATTGTGAGGAACAGAGAGATTATCACCTTCATGTTTTTCTGAAGGGGTTTGAATATTTAAGTTTTATTGGGATTTAAGGATATTTGGTGGGGGGAAAAACCTTAAAATCCCCTTATTCTTGGAGTTCTTAGAATGGCAAAGAATCAGCTAGATATTAAAGCGATTGAGGAAAAGTGGCGGAAGTATTGGGAGAAGGAAAAGATTTACAAGTTTAATCCTCATAGTAAGAAGAAGATTTATTCGATTGATACGCCGCCGCCTTACGCAAGCTCTGGGCATTTGCACGTTGGGCATGCATTGCATTACACGCAGTTTGAAATTATGGCAAGGGTTATGAGGCTTTTGGGTAGGGAGATATATTTTGCGCCGTGTTTTGACGATAACGGGTTGCCAACTGAGAAGTATGTTGAAGAGAAACTTGGAATAAATAAAGCTAAGACTAATCGCTCGGATTTTAGGAAATTGTGTTTGCACGAGTCTGAAAAGGTTGAGAAGGAGTATGCAGAAAAAGTTTTCAAGAAACTGGGGCATAGTTATGATTGGGAATTGATTTATCAAACAATCTCGCCTGAATCACAGAAGGTTTCTCAGGAGTCGTTTTTGAAGCTTGTCAAAAAAGGAGATTGCTATCGGAAGGAAGAACCGACCATTTGGTGCCCTTATCATGAGACTGCGTTGGCGCAAGCCGAAGTTGAAGATTTGAAAAGGACTACAAAGTTGAATTATATTAATTTTGATGTTGTTGGAAGTGGCGGGGCTGAAACTGTGACCATAGCAACTACTAGGCCAGAGTTTTTGCCGGCGTGCGTGGGGATTTTTGTTCATCCAGATGATCAGAGGTTTAAGGGGCTTGTTGGAAAGAAGTTAGTTGTTCCCATATTCGGGCATGAAGTTAAAATTATGAAAGATGAGAAGGTTGAGAAGGATTTTGGCACGGGCGTTGTTATGGTTTGTACGTTTGGAGACAATACAGATATTGAATGGTGGAAGAAACATAAACTTGAGCTGAAGTCGATTTTGAATCACAATGGAACTTTGAACGAGCTGTGTGGGAATTATAATGGGTTGAGTTTGGCTGACGCAAGGGCCAAGATGCTTGAGGACTTGGATAAAGATGGGCGGTTGGTAAAGCAGGAGCCGTTGGATCAGACTGTTGGAAGTTGCTGGAGGTGCAATACACCGGTTGAGTATATTGTGACGAAGCAATGGTTCATTAAAACATTGGATTACAAGAAGGATTTGATTAAGAGGGCGAAGGAAATAAATTGGTATCCGCAGTTTATGAGGACACGGTTTGAGAATTGGACAGAGAATTTGGCATGGGATTGGATTATTTCGAGGCAAAGATTTTATGGGGTGCCGATTCCGGTTTGGTATTGCGATAGTTGTAATGAAGTAATTTTGCCTGACGAGAAAGATTTGCCGATTGATCCGCTTGAGAAGGAGAAAAAGTGTCCGAAGTGTAAAAAGAAGGCTAGACCTGAGCAAGATGTTTTTGATACCTGGATGACATCTTCTAATTCACCAGAGGTTGCTGCGCGTTGGTTGGAGAAGCCTGAACAATACAAGAAAATTGCGCCTTTTTCATTGAGGCCGCAGTCGCATGACATTATTAGAACTTGGGCGTTTTATACAATTCTGAAGTCTCACCTTTTGTTTAATAGAATTCCATGGGAGGACATAATGATTGGAACTTTTGTTTTGGATTCTAAGGGGAGGGGGATGCATAAATCGAAGGGGAATGCGATTTGGGCGGATGAGCTTATTGAAAAATATGGGGTTGATGCATTTAGGTATTGGGTGGGTTCTGCTTCGATAGGAATTGATTTGCCGTTTAATGAGCACGAGTTAGTCGCTGGGCAGAGGTTTATTACAAAATTGTATAATGCTGCGAGATTTGTTTTTATGAATCTTGAGGATTTTGATGGGAAGAAACCTAAAAAACTTGAGGCAATGGATGAATGGATGTTGCAGAAAACTGCTGCTGTTTTGGAAAAAGTAAGGGCGAGTTACGAATCTTACAATATCTCCGGAGCGAAGCGGGAGATTGAAGATTTCTTCTGGCACACTTTCGCTGACAATTACATGGAGATTGTGAAGAACAGGGTCTATAATGGAAATGCGGATGAAAAGTCTTCGGCACAGTATGTTCTTTATCATTCGCTTTTGGCGATTTTGAAGATGATGGCCCCGATAACTTGTTTTATTACCGAAGAGATTTATCAAACGCATTATCTGAGGAAGGAGAAAGTGAAGAGCATTCATCTTTCGGAATGGCCATCTTTTGGTTTGAAGTTTTCTAAAAAACTTGATGAAACCGGTGATAAGTTTATTGGGTTGCTTGGCAAGGTTAGGCAGGCGAAGTCGGAGAATAAGAAAGCGATGAATTCGAAGATTGATCTGAGTTTACCTGGTAATGATCAGAAGGAGTTGGAGGGCGTGCTTGATGATTTCAAGTCGGTTATGAATGTTCAGGAATTGAGTGATGGGGAATTTAAAGTAGATTTTGTTGAATGATCTTTGATCTATTAACGAGATAATCAAAATATAAAGGTATAAACAATTTAAGATCTTTAGTTTTTTATGGTTGAAATTTTAGATGATAGAACTCTAGAAGGTTGTAATGCTTTTGCGGAGATTTTAGATTTTGTTCGGGAATCAGTTAAGGGGTCAGATGAGTATCTTGTTGTATGGCAGGATAATCGTGGAAGATGGTGTGGGCATAGAACACCCAGAAGATGCGATGCACAAACCTATTTGGAAACTAATGTTCCAGAAGAAAGGAGATTTGAGAATTGGCAGCCAATGTACACAGGAGGTCGAAGAGCTTCTCCGCACGCCTTCTTTTTTGATGAATTTGATCCTGATTTATCTTGCGTTGCGTAAACTTAGAAGTAGGTTTTGTTGAATGATTAATTTTATAAATGGTTTTTAGTCTTAATTTGGATGGATGATCGATTAGACAACGGAGTTGAAGGTCCGGATGTAGTTTCTTATGGTGTTCCAGAGCAGAGTTCTGAAAGGGTTGTTGATGAGGGGAGGGTTTTATCACCTGCCTTTGATCAGAAGGGTTCTCAGGGAGGGAGATCTCTTGTTGATAACGATGGAACTCCCCGGGTATATTGCGGGGGTGTTTTAGTTGATAGTGGGGCTCTTAGGGGCGGCGCGTAAGGCCTGTTTTGTTGGGGCTTAATGTAGGTTTCGTTGAATGATTAATTTTATAAAGTCTTTTTGTTTTTAGTGCGTATGGGTGACTTGTTTGGTGATCAAAATCTTTTTGGCGAGTGCGATGTAGGTGCGGCTCGCGATCCTGGAAATAGGGAAGAAGTGGATGGGCAGGGTGTTGGAGTTGTGGGATCTTCGGATTCTGGCAGGGATGTCTTAAAAGGACAACGACACCTCTCTTTTGTTCCGAGTGATGCAGATTTGACTGGGCAGAGATATATCCCTTCTGTTGTCGGCCCTGCTGATGCAGATGGCAACGAAAGGCCTTACGATCAGGCGTGACGCTTAGCTTTATTAACACTAATTCTTTTCAAGAAAAATGACGGAAATTGATCCCAAAGATAAGCAAAAGCTTGAAGATTTGATTGAACTACTTGGAAGTATCCGGGGAAGACATACGGAGTTGGTTACTGTTTTGGTTCCGGCAGGGGCGAATATCAATTTGATTACGCGGCAGTTGGAAGGGGAGAAGTCTACTGCTTCGAATATTAAATCCACTGCGACAAGGAAGAATGTTATTTCTGCTTTGGATACGATTATTAGGGAACTGAAGGGGACGAAGATGACTCCGCCAAATGGTCTTGCAATTTATTGTGGGAATATCAGCGAGAAGGAAGGAGACTCCGACATTCAGCTTTGGGTTTATGAACCTCCGAAACCTCTGAATGTTAAGATTTATCGGTGCGATCAGACTTTTATTATTGAACCTTTGCAGGAAATGGCTGATATTGATGAGGTCTATGGTTTGTTGGTGATTGATAGGCAAATGGCCACTATCGGTTTGTTGGAGGGAAGTCAGATTAAGACCTTGCAGAAATTGACTTCGGGAGTTCCGGGGAAGGTTAGGGCTGGAGGACAAAGTTCGCAGAGATTTCATAGAATTACTGAGGGTTTGGCTAAGGAATTTTTTAGAAGGGTTGCGGAGGAAATGAAGAATACTTTTTTTGATATGCCTAAATTGAAAGGGATTATGATTGGTGGGCCGATTCCGACGAAGGAGGATTTTCTTGATGAAGGGCAGTTGGTTACGAAGTTGAAGGAGAAAGTTATTTCGATAAAGGATCTTGGGTATGTTGATGAGCACGGTCTCGAGCTTTTGGTTGAAGCTTCGCAGGAAGAGCTCGCGCAGCAGGAATTGATTAAGGAGAAGAAGGCTCTTGAGAAGTTTTTCAATACTCTTGGGAAGGAAAGAAAGAAAGCAGCTTATAAGGAAGAAGAGGTTAGACTTGCCTTAGACCGGGGAGCAGTTGAAGTTTTGTTAATGTCAAAGAAGTTGGATAGGGATAAACAAAAAGAGTTTGAACAATTGGCAGAGAATATCGGGAGCGAAGTTATTTTGATTGGAGCTGATCATACTGATGGAGAGCAGTTCTGGAATTTGACAGAAGGCCTTGGTGCAGTTTTGAGATTTGCTTTAGAATAAAATTAAAAGTAACTGATAAATTTGTTTGAGAATCTTCCGGTGTCTGAGCAGTGGTAGACTTTATGAGTTATTTGATTAAATGTTGTTTTTACCTCTAAGCCATTGTTTTCTATTAGTTGTTTGTTCTCCTTTGAAATTTTTAGTTGAGGGGGTTTGAATGTTTTTGGGGGGCGGTGGAAGCAATCTTCGAAGATTGTGATCGCTTCATCTAATTGTCCTTGTGTTATTTCTGAGTTTAGTTCCTGGTAAGTGTGATAAAATCCGTGGAGACCAAGTGTTTTGTTTAATGCTAAGATTTGGTCGCACCATTCTCTGTTTTCTGAAATTGGCGTGTTGTTGAATTTTGGAATTACCCAGAGGGTGTCTGTTTTTTTTAATAGCTCATGGGAACAGGGAATCTCTGGAGTGACATCGTCTAGTTCGCTTGGGTTGATGGGGCGGATTAAAAATAAGATGATTACAGGTAATAAAACTAAGAGAACGATTAGGACAATTCTTTTCTTTTCCATCGTATCTTTAAATCGGTGAAGTTTAAATTAGTTGTTTTTATTGAGGAAAGTTTTGGGATTTGCTTTTTGATAGTTAGGTTTAAATATTTCTATCGGTCTTTTTTTCCATGAAAAAAGGGTTGTTAATTGTTTTTGTTTGTGCGTTCTTAGCTTCATTTGCGGTTGCTGAAGTTTCTCATCCAGCTTCTCAAATCCATGTGGATACTGGTGGGGGGGCTTGTAGTGCAGGTACTTGCGTTGAATGTGCCGTAAGCTCTACTACAGGGGGAGTGACTATGGTGAATGGTACAGAGTTGGAGATTTATGGTGCTATTCTAAACAGGGGAAATCATACTGCTAATAATGGGGTTACTGGACAGGAGCAGTTGTATTTTTGCATCCCTTCGGTTCCGGCGGGATTGATTTCGCAGTCGTATTCTACTTCGGTGACAGGGTCTGATGCATGGAAGGTGCAGATTGGTTAAAATGGAAAATAGATTTAGTTTGGGCGCGGTAGCAGTTTTGATTTTTCTATTTGGAATTGGCGTTGTTAGTTCTGCTGGCGTGACTTTGCCTGTTTGGGAGGATTAATCCCGCCACAGTTAGCCCGGGACAGAGTGGGGAGATTATCCTTCAGCTACAGAATATGGTTGGAGATCAAGATATGGTTTTTGAGGTTTCTCATGTCAGGAACGATGGGGATATAACCTGGTTCGATAAGACAGAGTATGATGTTCCTCTTGGAAGGAATGATGTGCCTGTTGTTTTGAATTATAAGATTCCTGATGATGCCCAACCAGGAGATGAGTATATGGTTACAATGTCGTTTGTGTCCTTTACTCCGTATCGTGCGGGAGGTATTGAGACGGATATTGGTATGAAGAGGTCGATTCCATTTGTTGTTGTGCCTGAAGTTGTTCAACCTTCTCCAGAGCCTGAGCCTGTCGACTTTACGTTCGTATGGTATTTGGTTGGTGTGTTGGTTATTGCAGGGATCGTGACTTACTTTGTGATGAGAAGGAAGAAGTAGTTTTTTAGATTTTTATTCTAATGCTAGTCGAGGAGGAGTCTTTTTTGTCTGCGGTGTTTCTGTTGGGTTTCTTTGTCTTTCTGGAGCCCCGTTTGCCTTGTTCTTTCTTGTTCTTTCCATTCTTCTTAGTCTCGCTCTGACAGTTTCTAGGTGTGCCTCTCTTGAGACTATGCTTGCTGCCGCGAAAGCGGTTGCTCTAGTTTCACCTGCTGTTTGATATGGGTGATCTGAGGAGATTATCGGACTCACGTTTGAGTAATGGAGTTTTATGGTAACCTCTCCTATCTTTCTGATTTTTCCGCCCGGAGTTTTTATTGATAAGCCTTCAAAGGAGGCTGTTTTAGCTCTTCTTCCAGCTGCGTCATGGATGACCTCGATTAATCCATTTGACTCTCCTGCTAAATAATTGTAAAAGCTTGTGCCTCTGGCCTCTGCTTCATCAGCTAAACCAAGTCTGTTTAATGCCTTTCTTGATACTCCGATTATTATTCCAGACGGGCTTATCGCTACTCCGAACTCTTTTTGTCTTGTTTCATGGTCTACAGTTCTTCTCGCTTCTCCTCGTTGATATGCGACCCTTTGCTCTTTTAGGGCTTCTAAAAGTTCGGAAGCTATCTTTTCTGCTTTTTCGAGTTTCCCACCTATGCGTTCGTATTTTCTTAGGTCTTTTTGTGCTTGGGCAAGCGCCCCTCTAGTTGTTTCTAGATCTTCTTCTGTCCCCACCAATCTGGCAGTTACTTCTAAACTTGTTGCCGATAGCTTATCTCTTTCTTCGGTTAGTCTTATATGTCTTTTATCTGCGTTGTAAACAGAGTCCGGTAGAAAGTCTGTTATTCTTCTTAGAAAAGGGAGTCTAGCTGCAACTGTTTCATATGCATTTTGAAAGTAAGTTCTCCAGGATTCACCTTTTGCCATGTAAAAACAGTGTGCTAAGAATTAATTAACTTTTCTATTTTGTAAGTGGACCTTTCAGGCCCCCATACCAACCTCTCTCTGCAATACTGCTCAAGGCTGGTCAACCCGCCACCCCAATCTTAGATTTATTTCCCTTGTCTGCTTCTTGCTCTTTGACTTGGTCTGTTTTTCTGTTTTGGTGATTTAGAACTTAAGCCTCTTGATTTTTTGGCTGCACTGGTTAATCCGCGTTCTGCCCTTTTTCTGTTTTTGTCTGAGGCGATCCATTTTGTTGTTCTATCTTTCTTTATTTCTGGTTTAGAAGGATCTACCATGATCACTTCATAAAAATAATGTTTTCCGTCTTTGCCGATGTTGTAGGAGTTTAGGACTTCGAGGGAGGGATATTTCCTTGCGGCCCGGATTTCGCAGACCCATTGGTAGCTCATTTTTAGGACTTTACGGTTTGTTTGTTTAGTGGTTTTACGGCCTTTCACTCCAGCTCTTTCTCTTTTTCGGCCTCCTCGGTTTACTCTAACTCTTAAGACGATAAATCCTCTTTTGGCTTTGTAACCCAGCGCACGAGCACGATCAAGCCTTAGTGGTTTTTCTACCTTCACAATTGCGTCGCTAGCACGCCATTCGACCATTCTTTCTCTCTGTTCTTTTTTTTCAGGCTTTTTCCAAGCCTGTTTTATATAATGCATTAATCCTTTGACCATGGGTGGTAGAGAAAAATTTGGTTTTTAAAGTTTTGCTAAGTGGAGAGTGTCAAGTTTTCGTGGCTTGAATAGTGCTGTCAAGTGGCGTGGCTTTTCTGTTTAGTAAAGTATAAATAGATTAAAATTATCTTAAAATTATGAGCGACGCAGAAAAGATAAATGAAAAATTGGATGAAGTCAAAGAAGCTATTGAAAATATTAATGTTCCTAATAATTCTGATTTGGGTTTGATTATTAATGAAAGTTTGATAAATAACTGTTTATTATTAGAAAAGCAATTAAAAGAGATAAATAATAATCTTAGAAATATTGACACTTCTTTAAGAAATCTTCAATCTCGTATGAGATAAAATTAGATACAGAGTTAAAGTTATTCATTACTTCTCAAGATAACAAACAAGCGAAAATACTTAAATAACTAATTCTTCTTATAGAAAAGAGGTTATGATGGCAAAACGAAAATTGTCTTTTTGGGATTATCTTATTTGGATTGGTATAATTTTAATTCTGGGGTGGGCTTTATTAAAGGCGTTAGGAATAATAAACACACCTGTTTGGATTGAGATGATTCCTTATATTGGTGTTGGGATTACTTTGCTTGGTGGTGCGTATAAATTGGGTAGAATTTTAGAAAATGTGGAGAGGATGGACACAAGCGTAAAGGAGTTAAACACGACCACAAAAGATATAGATAAGAGGTTAATTGCTTTGGGAGAAAATGTTGAATTTAAGGGTAGAGAAATAAAACGTATTGATGACAAAATGGAAAATTATATTAACGCTCCAAGAGGTAAAAAGAAATGACCCATACAGAAAGAGACCCAATAGAACAAAATTTGCACGATAGAGTTATAGATGATGTAGTAAAATTTATTAAAAAGAGCGGGAGGGACTGTGATACTATAAGAACGAATAAAGGCAAATCTAAAGATTATGGTGTAAAAGAAAAAGATGGCGAACTCTATTATCCAGACGTCTTTACTGTAAAAAACAAAACTGTTTTAGAGATTTATGAAGTTGAAACGAGTCAATCGGTTAACGATGGTTCTGTTGAACAATGGAAAAAGTTTTCCTCTGGCGACGCTAAATTTTATCTTGTTGTTCCTAAGTCAGATATAGAAAAAGCAGAACAAATAGCAAAAAAAAATAACATCAAGGTAGATGAATTCTTTTTCTTCTAACTATTGAAATTCAAAAAATCCCAATCTTCTCCTAAATTCGCTTCGTTAAATTGATATTTGTCTTGTGAGTTGTATCTAAAACTATCATTCTTCGGCACAACTATTCCGCCCCACAATTTCTTGTTATGCTTCTCATTTTGCTCTTTTATGTATTTTTGTAGTGCTTCGGCTTTTTGTTTAGAATCTTCTGCTGTTCTTCCTGCCTTTGTATCAAAAATCCCTATCTGTCCATTTTTAGTTAAAACAATAAAATCAACATAAAATCCTCTTGGAACTCCTTTGCTATCTCGGTATTTAACAGAAAAATACTTTTTTTCTCCTTCTCCATTCTTATACCACCACACTACATCATTATCTGATTTTTCTAAAAATCCAATAAAATCTTTTTCTGGTTTGCTCTCAGCTTTTGAAAAATATGGTTTCATGACAGATTTTTTATAATCCATTTCTTTTGCTTTGCTGTTATACATTACATTTTCAGGAACTTCCCAAAAATACTCTTCACTTTCCCTTTCTTCTTTTAATTTCTGAACAACCTCTTTATCATAAACTTCTTTAGCATTGTTTAAAGCGTCTATGAAATATTGGTTATTTTCTGTTCCTAAAATAATCTTTTGAATTTCAGTATAGTCATTCATATCCATCTCCTTATTGAAAAAGCGATATAGAGAAGTCCTTATTATCTCGCTTGAACGAACAGGAGCATAAGGGGAGCATGAAGAACGCAAGAATAAATCAAAATGATATTGTAATTCCCTCGCTGTTCTTTTTACCTCTAAATGATTTTTAGATTGAACCAACTGAATTTTATCAAGATTAACAATTCTTCCGTCTATGATTAATGTATTTACTAAATCTTGTGGGTTTTTGTTTAGTTTATCTTTCAATTTCTCTTTTTTAGCAACATCCAAAAAGATTTTTGAAAACTCTCCAGATAATCTTGTTTTCTCTCTTTGTCTTTTCAAATAAGAAGAATTAATTTTAATCTCCTTATAATCTTCTCTTCTTTTTGCTTCATGAATTGTAATATAATCTTTTGCTATATCCTCTGCAATTTGAACGTCTGATAAATTAGTAAAAACAAATCCCTTATTTAACTCGTCTTCGTCATAATGATAAAATTCAGGCATTCTCATTATTCTACCTATTGTCTGAATAGAAAACTCTATACTTTTCCAATCTCTAAACAAAACTAAAATTTGGGCTCTTGGACAATCCCATCCTAACGCTATCGCTTGTTTGAATAATAAAACCTCTACCTCGTTGTCTGATTTGCTTATATTTTCAAGATTAATTTTGCTGTCCTTATCTGAAAGATAGATAGCTAATTTTCTGTTGTCTGTTGTAATTCCTTTTTTCTTTAGTTTTTCTATAATCTCTTCTTTCCTATCAAGAACTCCTGCTTTGTTATCTGGCAACTGAATAAGAACAAGAGGATTAATATTTGAGCCAACTTTTTCATAAAGTTTTCTTAATTCCTTTCTTTTCTTTAAGGCAGTATCAATAACTATATCGTCTGTGCTTTTTCCGCTTACTTTTATTTTATCTATTTCTTGGTTTATTGTAACCTCTTTTTTAATCATTCCTTCTTCTTGGACTTTCTTAAAATCAACTTCAACAATTCTGGAAAGGTCTTTTATTTGGGGAGTAGCCGACACTTCAATAGTAACTTTTGGGTTTATTGCGTCAATAACTTCTTTTGATTTTTCTGCCTTTGCTGTGTGATGGCTCTCATCAATTATTAAAATAATATTTCTATCTTCGTCTTTTGTATTTGTTATAATATTAGAAAGATTATTGTCTTGTTCATTTTCTCTTATGTAAATATTATCTTTCTTATTAATGCTCTGCCAATTAAAAAATAAAATCTCATTCTCATCTATTGTTTTATCCTGCAAATCTTCAAAATCAGAACATTTTATTATTCTTGTATCTTCATAATATCTTTCTAAACTATCTTTGCTCTGGTCATGGAGTTTATTTACAGAAATCCAAATAAAAGATAACTTCTTGTTGTCTTCTCTTAATCTAACTAATCTCTTTAATGCTTCTGCCATCATTAAAGTTTTTCCTGAACCTGTCGGAGATTTAAAGACGCAGATTTTACTATCATCTGCCTCTAACAATTCATTAACTTCGTCTTTTAACTTCTCTATTGCTTTTTCCTGATAATCTTTTAATTCTATCATTTGAAAATTTTCCTATAAACATGAAGTATAACCTCTGGGATAGGGCATAATTTAATTCTTCCTTCCATGCTTTTAAAATCTTCTTTGGGAACGCTGTCATCAAAAGAGAAAACATAAACATGGAATTTTCCTTTAATGTTTTTTGCCTCTTTAACAAACTTATCTATCTGTTCGTCATCAAAAATAATTCCTAAATGGATGTCTGTATTTTTGAAAACTTTATAGCCCTTCTTGTCAATAATCGGCTTAAAGGCATTTTCTTTAATACATAACATTTCTGTGGATTTATCAACTATCTTTTTTTTGTTTTTATCTGTAGGTGCAGATTCAACAAAACCAGTTTTGAAATATTTTAAGTTTCCTTCAAAACCTTTAACCATTTCTCCCTTTAGATTTTTATAACCCTTAAT
Organism: archaeon; assembly: GCA_043821585.1. Lineage (GTDB taxonomy): Archaea > Nanobdellota > Nanobdellia > Pacearchaeales > GW2011-AR1 > UBA73. The sequence continues at coordinate 4,635 of JBDRCQ010000019.1, read as the reverse complement.
TATTTTTTCTAATCTCGGATAACAAATATCAGTTGCTATTCTATACCCCTTTCCATTATTACTTTCATTATTTGTGCATAAAATAAATTTTCTATTTCCGCCATCATCATCATTAACTTTCAATACCGAATGTCCTGTTGTGCCTGAACCTGCAAAAAAATCCAATACAACAGAATCTTTTTTTGTGCTTAATTTAATTATTTTTTCTGTTAATTCCACAGGTTTGGGATGGTCAAAAACTGCCTTATGAAAAATATCTCTTAAAACAATAGTTCCTCTTTCTGTTCTCATTTCTGTTTCATCCCAGATTGATTTTACTTTTGTAGTAAATTTTCTGCTTTTTTCATAGATATTCCATCCGTTATCTTTTTTCTGTTTTGCTACCACCTGACTTTTTTCTGTATCATTTTCAATTATGTTTTTTTGTAATAGCTCCCTACCCCATCTCCAACAGCTATCTTTTCCTTCGCTATTTTTAGGATAAACCTCTATTGAAAAATCCTTTGTTTTTTTAAGAGAAATTACACAATGCCCGATTTTATCACAAGAATTTTTATTAACATAAATCGGATAGTATAAATTTGGTCTGTTCTCTCTTGTAAATTTAGGATTTCTATTTCTTAACTCTCTTATTTCATACTTTCCCTTTTTATCCTCTAATTTCCACGAATCTATATTTTTATCTAATTCGTTTAATTTTGTTTTTCCTGATTTTCCATAACACAAAATATACTCATGTGTTTTTGCTATTTCTAAATAATCCCTTCCACCTTTATTTACTTGAACAACAATCATTCCTAAATAGTTATTCTCTCCAAAAATATAGTCACACAATAATTTAAGTTGTGCCTGTTCATTATCATCAATAGAAATAAAAATTACTCCTGTGTCTTTTAATAAATCTTTTGCTAAATTCAACCTTTTACTCATAAATGAAAGATATTTACTATGTCTGTAAGGGTCATCCAATTTTACTTCTTCCGATTTTTTAGAAAAATTATCAAAATATATAAAATCTTTATTTCCTGTATTATACGGGGGGTCTATGTAAATAACATCTATGCTTTTATGGTGTGTGAAGTTTAGGACAGCAAGGGCGTGGTAATTATCTCCTTCAATCAGAAGATTATATTTTGGGTCTTGGTTGTCTATTGATTTCGTTTTAACTTCCTGCAAAACGGGGAATTTTCCCTCTTCCTCTCCAAAGCTCTCTTCTGTCCTTTCTCCATCCCAATTAATATAATTATCAAAAACTTCTTTTGTCTTATCTTCTTCCCAAACTAAACCATAGGTTTTTCTTTTTCTTAATGCTTCAACTTCTTTAATTAAATCTTTCTTATCCCAACTTGAATAATTTGGTTTAGCCATCTTATTTATTTTTACCCTTTTTAGATAACTCTTTTTTGATTAATTCCTCAAGATAAACACCAGCTTCTTTTTTTTCATCCAGACAGAGTTTGCGAAATTCAGTCCAAATATCCTCTTCAAGATTAATACTTGTTTTCTTTTTCATTATTTAGGTATAGAGGTATGAAGGTATTTAAATATATAGGCAAATAAAGAATATACTTTTTAGTAACACATATCTTTATATACCTATATAGGTATAATGGTATATGGAAAACACACAAGAATATATCAAGAATTTCTCCGAATGGAGAAACGAACGAGCAAAGGCAATTTTACAGAAAGGAAACCCTGAAACGCTTGATGAGTTTACTTATTTAGTTCCCTCTCAAACTTCAAACAAGAAATACAGAGTAACCCACATAGACGCTTATTCTTGCGAGTGTGAGGACTTTAAGCGAAGATGTCAGGGCAAAAACCTTTATTGTAAGCATATCAAAGCCATTCTGTTATTTGAGAAGATTAAGGCAAAATACGAAGTAGAGCCACAAGTAGAGAAAGAAATAGAGCTAATCATTGAGCAACCACAGAAAGACGTTTGCCCTTATTGTTCTTGTGAAGAAATCTTTAAGCGAGGACAAAGAAAAACTAAACTTGGAGTTAAACAACTCTATTGCTGTAAAGAGTGCAATAGAAGATTTGTATTAGAGCCAATAAAATATCTTAAAGGAAATTCTAAATTTGTCTGCTTGGCTATGGACTGTTTTTACAAAGGTTTAAGCTATCGTGATATTTCCGACCAATTCAAACAATTTTATGGTTTATCACTTTCTCACGAAACGATAAGGACTTGGGTTTTGAGATTTAGCGAAGTAATGGAAAAATACAGCGAAACAATCCAACCACAGATTAAAGGAATTTGGAACGCTGACGAAACATTAATTTTAACAAAGAGAGGCAACAAGAAGAAAGATAACACTAACTACGATTATGTTTGGAATGTTATGGATAATAAAACAAAATTCCTTTTAGCGTCGGAATGTTCAGGTAGAAGCAGGAAATCAAAAGACGCACAGCACGTTTTTACGGAAGCGTGGAAGCAAAACGGAAAAATGCCTAATCAGATTATAGTAGATGGCTACAAAGGTTATCAAGATGGCTGTCGTAAAACTTTTAGGAATTGGGGGAATGAAAGAAAAGTTAAATTTACTTCAATCGTCGGAAAAAGAAAAGAAATTAACAATAACGCAATCGAAAGCCAACACGCCTTAATGAAAGATTTTCACAAAGTCAGGAAGGGAGTTAAGGAAGTCCAAACATACCAAGACGGTTATAAAGTTTTTCATAATTACATCAGAAAGTCGGCAAGAAAGAAATTAACACCTGCCGAGAAATGCGGTGTTGGAGTCAGCGGAAACAGATGGAACACTCTTTTATTAAACTCAATTAAACAACAAAAAGCCACGCACTTGACAACGGAGGAAAATTTAGATGAAAGCCACTAATCTCTGACACTCTCTGCTAAGTGTTTTAAATATTGGTTTATTGTCTTTGTGATGTCTAAGAGTTTAAAAAAGATTTCGAAAGCGATATCTAAGTCTCGTAAGAAACAGTTTAAAGGGAGGGGACCTTCTTCTAGTTCAGGGGCTGTGAAGTTTTCAGAAGGCGTTAAGGGTCTGATCTATCTAATTCTTGCTTTGTCTCTGTTTGCTGCACTTTTCTTTTCAAATAGTCAGTTTATTGTTACGAGGGATGACCTAATTGGTTTGTTGTTTGGTTCGATTATTGGGAAGATTGTATTGGTTGTGTTGGGAATTGCGTTTTTGATATATGGGCTTAAGCATTTGGGTTTAGTTAGGTAATTCTTTTAAATCTTGTTTGCTTGGAGGGTGCATGAAGAAATTTAAGTTTTATGCGATTAAGTTGTCCGGGGTTTTGGTTTTGGTTTTTCTAGCGCAAGTTGTGTTTTCTGGTTTTACGGATCTTTTTGTTTTGAATCAGGTGTCTTGGCAGCAGCCTTGGAGGTTTGTGACTGCAGCGTTTTTACATGGGGGTATTGCGCATTTGATTTTTAATCTGTTTGCGCTTTTGCTTTTTGGATCTGTTTTAGAGAAGTTCATCGGGGGCAAGAGGTTTTTGGCGGTTTTCTTTGTGACTGGTGTTTTAGCAAACATTGTTGCTGTGAATTTTTATAGTTCCTCTCTTGGTGCTAGCGGAGCTATTTTTGGAGTTATCGGTGCTTTGATTTTTATTAGGCCGATGATGGCAGTATGGGCTTTTGGGATGCCAATGCCTTTATTTGTTGCAGGGCTTGTGTGGATCGGTGCTGATCTTATAGGGGCTGTTGGGTTTTTTGTAGGAAATCCGTTAGATAATACCGGGAACATCGCACATTTGTCAGGGATATTGTTTGGGTTTATTTTTGGTTATTTTTATAGAAAAAATATTGTTAGGCGGAAGAGGATAAATGTGTCGATTGATGAGGGAGATGTTAGAAGTTGGGAAAGAAGTTGGATGAAAAGCTAGTCGTGGGCTTTGTGTCCGCCCGCGATGTTACCTTGTTCTGAGTTGAAATAGTCTTCTGTTTCGTGTGCAAATTCCTTGTCATTTTGTCTTATCCATTCAATTAGCATTGCAGCGTGTTCTTTTTCTTCGTCCCTATTGTGTAAGAGAATCTTTTTTAGATCTTCGTTTTTGCATAGTTCTGCCCTTTGGTTGTAGAAGTCTACTGCTTCTAATTCTTCTCTTAGAGAATCAATTGCTCTTCTTAGGTCGTGTGCTTTTTCGCTTAGCTTGTTTGGATCTTCCTGTAACATCTTGTTTTTTGTTATGTATTTTATTTAAATGTTGTTATCTTCTTCCATAGCCATAGTGGCTTTGATTGTAGGAGCCTGAGGGCGGTCTTTGAAGGAGTTGGATTGGACTTCTTGGTTCGTAAGGATTTTGATTTTCTCTCCTCTTTTTTACAACAATTATTAAGATTATTGCTCCGGCGATTATCATTACGCCCAAGATAATTAGGCTTATGAACAACCAATCTATTCCTCCAGAGTCGTCTAGGTTGCATTCTCTTGTTTGCAGGTCGTCCTCTTGGCAACTGTTTTGGTCTACGCAGTTTCTTGTTTGTTCTCCACTTTCAGAGCATTCTGTGCCTGCTATAAAATTGGTTCCCGGAATTGTTGAACTGGAACTTGAGGTTTCTTGTACGACGAAAATTATGTCGTCTATTAGTTCATACTCTGTGTCATTTGTGTACTTAAATTCTGATTCGAACTTTGTATCTGGAGG
>JBDRCQ010000018.1:0-14251 GCA_043821585.1 archaeon | reverse complement strand
GTATTTAAACATTTCTAAAAAACTCTCAAACTTCCATGCGAAACCATAGGGTCACACCCCCTCAAAGACAACATCTACTAAACCTTCTCACAACTTAAATAAGCTTTCAATCCCAGAAAAGTTTATATATCAAGCGCATTTAAATTACACATGGCATTCGATAAAAAACCTCTAAAAGATATTATTAGCAAACTCGTCGTGACCAAGGAAGGGAAACGACTTGGCCTTGTAAAAGACGTAACTTTTGAGACAAACACAGGGGAATTAATTCAACTACTCATAAAAGACCCAACACCTTATACAAGAAACTTAAACCTTGAAGTATCCGGTGGAAAAGAAGTCTTATTACCTTATAATTCAATAATCGCCGTTGGCGATTTTGTAGTTGTTTCTGAAGAAGATTTAATGTAAAACAACAAAACTTAAAAACCAACACATTTACTAACAATCATGAGAGTCGTAGGATTCAATTTATCACAAATTTCGGCAGAAAAGTCATCAGAAAAGGTAGACAAAAAACCATCAACTTCAATAGAATTTACAGACTTGCAAAAAGATAAAGTCGATATGTTAAAGGAAGGAGAAGTAATCAAAATTTCTTTCAAATATTTAATAGTTTATGGCGAACAAGAAAAGGAGAAGGATGGAAATGTAGCAATCGGGGGCACAGTAATTCTTTCAGTCACAAAAGATGAAGCAAAAGACATAACCAAAGATTGGAAAAAAAAGAAGCTTCCCGCAGCATTAAACATGACTCTGTTTAATCTAATTTTAAAACGTTGCACACCAAAAGCGATATTCTTAGAAGACGAAGTCGGACTTCCAATGCACACACCATCTCCAAGGTTAGGAAATAAAGAATAAACTTATCTTAAATCTTTTAATTTCCCAAAATTAAGAACACCAAAACTCTCATCCTGTACAATCCAAATACCAAACCTATCTAAATCAAAATTCCAAATGTAACCTAAATCATTTTCTCTAGGGTCACCCCCGAGATTATAATCAAAAAAACTAGGCACTAAAATCACATTCTTCTTTTTATACTTTCCCACCATAAATGCTTTGAACTTTTCAACCTTCACGTCATCACTTATCTTAATCGCAGGATGCCCATGTCCAACAACCCAAAACACAACATTCTTATCATAATTTTCGATAAAATCCCTATCCCCGTGTAAAAAACAGAAACTTCCAACAACATAATAATCTTTAACTAAAATATCTCTCTTTTTTGCAATAGGCTCTATTATTTTATCGTGATTCCCTTTTATCACAATTATTTTCTTACACTTATCCTCCAAATAATCAAACAAACCCAAAACGTCAGACCATTCCTGTCCCATGACACTACCAAAAACATGTTTCACATCCCCCAATAAAACAACCTCGTCAACATCACCTATCTTTTTGAATACACCATCCAAATAATTAATCATTTCACCAAACATCTTCCTAGAAACAAAAACGCCTGTTTTGTTCATCGCTTCTTCAAATCCTAAATGCAAATCCCCTATTACAAGAATCTTTCTATCTTGTTCTTCAACAAGCAAACACTTGCCCACAAATTCAAACATAAAAATAAAGAAAATTAAACCCTATTAAGCGTTTCGTTTTAGATTAAATCTTACTTAACAAAGCAGCAAGGTCTGAAAGGTCAACCCTTCCATTATCATCCATATCAGCGCACCATCCAAAAGTGGTCCAAAGCCATTTGCTCATTTCAGTCTTAGACTTGCCATAAACACCGACTTTCACCATTAAGTTTACATCCGTAACTGTTATTTTACCATCACGGTTTAAATCGCCTTTTGTAAGGTTATTCTGAGAGTTAAACGATGTTTCACGCACACCTAATGGTTCTGCGTTTACATTATTAACTCTAGCTTTCTTACTCACAGAAATCTTCTTTAAATTCTCTGCTTTCATTGGGCCTGCTGATACAAACGAACTAGTCATCAGTATGAAAACCAAGCTCGCTGCTAAAACAACTAACGTTATTTTATTCATCTTCAAGCCCCTCCTTTCAGTTTTTTGAGTGTTAACGAACAAAATTGAGTGGGCGATTCCCCTCGCACTTTCAGTTTTTTGAGCATTTCTTTCATATCCATAAAAAACATTAATTAAAAAATTATATATAATTGTAGACGGAACCTAATGGAACTAAATAATTGAATAACTAACTAAACAAATCACTCAAACTTTCACCTACATGGGATCGATAAACAGCTTCCCCAAACAACTCAACCAAAGAAATAAATTCCACATTCCCAACATACCCTATGTTCACAGCATCGCTCGCCATCACCCCATTAAAACTTTCAAACTTCCCAACACCATCTGTAAACAACCCAAAAGTGCCATAAGCAAACACCTTCGAAGCACCATTCATCTTAAGCTGTTCACCAGTTTTAACCATCGTGCCCCCCGTATCAATTATATCATCAACAATCAAACAATTTCTCTCCTTTACATCCCCAATAATAATAACCTTTTCAACTTCATTGTCTCTCACCCTCGTCTTATGCCCTAAAGCCAACCCTGCCCGCACACCCCTCTTTTCCAAAGCTTTTTGGTAAGTCTCAAGCCTTTTTCCACCTCCAAGGTCTGGAGAAACAAGCGTTAAATTATTCAAAAGATCGGGGTGCTTTCTAATCAAATGACTCGCAACAACAGGTGCACTAGATAAATTATCAAACGGAAAATCACTCCTAACATATTCCTGAATCTGGGGCGCATGCAGATCAATACTCAACGCACCACTTGCATACATGCTTAAAATATCACAAATCGCTTTAGCGCTTACGCCCACTCTAGACTCGTCCTTCCGGTCTTGCCGAGCAAATCTAAAATATGGGAAAACAACCCTTATCTCTTCAGGGGAAGAAGAAGCAGCAGCCTTCAAACCAAATAACAAGTCAGCAACCCATCTACTCGCGTCCTTATTGGGATCGTGCACCATGAAGCAATTATGCTTTCTAACGTTTTTCTCAATTTTAATCTTAAATTCCCCGTCTCTAAATTCCTTCCTTCTCAAATGGATCAATTCAACAGGAAAATCTCTACCTTCCTTCTTAGAAACATATTCAAAAACACCTTTCGCGAACTCGTAACCTCTACCTTCCGGATCGGCAACGATAACTGCACCAACCATAAGCACAAGAAAATTAAACCATATAAAAACAAACTGCTCTTACAAAATAACTTTTAATTGCAAACACATTCAGTGTACTCACAACGGGTAGATCCAATAATGGGCATTTCACCCCTTCTAGGGCCTTCACTTATGGCCCCTCTACAAGAAAGTCCACAAACAGGATCACTAAGCGACGTCTCACAACCCATAAACACCCCATTCTCACAAATCTCCTGGCAGCTTCCACCAGGACTAAATTGAATACCATTATCTTTCCCACCAGGACTCAATTGAAGGTCGTTTCCTAAATAACCAGAAAACATGTAAATATAACCAATACCAAATACTGCAAATGCCCCTGCGATAACAATCAAACCCAACAGCGCCTTTTCACTCACCATAACTTATCCAAATCTTCTCACTATTTAACCTTTTTTATTACCGATCGCCTTTAAATGCAACTCATGCATTCTCCTCAGAAACTTAGCCCTCTCTTCCATCTTTATCAAATCCACCCTCCCCCTAACAATCAAACCTAACCCGAAAGGCGAAACAATCGGAACTCTAACAACCTTAAATTTCACCTTGCCTGACTCGATCCACTTCAAAACCTGCTCTGCGCTCTTAACATCCATCAAATCCTCCATAACCTCTCTCCGTGCCTCGCGTAAAATTGGAAACTCGGAACTAATCTTCCTCACAGCACTATACAAAAACTCCGAATGAACTTGTTGTTTCCCTGCGGTCTTAGATCTTCCTTTGTAATTCCTCAAAATCATTAAGCTCCGCCCAGCACAATGCCTAAATCTCCTCTTCAAAACATCTGTCTTTTCCAAAGCCTCCTTCAAAATAACCAACAAATCCTTCGCCTTAACAAACTCCAATATCTTCTTCTCATCCAATTTCTCAGCTGCAATATAAAATCCCCCATCCCCAATGCCCAATTCTACATCCCGATGCTTTAACCGCGCTGCAGCATACCCGTAAGCCCTAGAAAGAGCATCGTTAACCTTCCGTCCATACATTGTATGAAACAACAAATACTCCTTTTCCTCTTTAAACTTCTCAACAACAATTGTCTCAGACGTGGGAATCTCAGAAAAACCATCTTGTTCCTTAAAATAGTTATAGATCTCCTCCGCAACCTCTTTCCGACAATAAATGTACTCCTGAATAAACTCAATGCATTCTTTCTTCTTTTTTATCCTTTCCTTAACAAGCTTCCTAAACTTCCCAACGTCAACCGCAACATCAAACGACAAAGGCAACATCTCAGAAAACCAAGAAGGGATAGTTGGGTTCTTAGAAATATTGGCCCTAACAAAAGCTTTCATTCCCCTAGAATACAAATATTGATATTTCGAACCGCCCAAAACAAAAACATCTCCCCTTTTTATCCTCTCAAGAAAGCCCTCATCGACCATTCCAACTGTTTGCCCCCTCATTTCCGCTGGAGAAGTCACAGTCACAGTAATGTGCGACTCAGATGGTATCGTTCCAACATTAGTCATATAAAGAACCCTCGCCATCTTTCCTTTCTTCCCGATCTTCTTTTCAACGGGATCGTACCAAATCTTGGCATAAACATGTCTGTGTTCAAGAGCATAGTCGCCAGCAAGATAACTAACAACCGCAAAAAAATCATCCTTTGTCAGATCCTTATAACAGTAACTCTTCCTAATCACAGTCAACATATTATCAACATCCCAAACCTTGGTAATTGCCATTCCATAAATCTGCTGCGCCAATACATCCAATGCGTTCTTAGGAATCCGCGCCTCATCAATCTTCTTTTCAATCATTTCTTTCATCAAAACTCCACACTCAACCAAATCATCTCTCCCCAAGACAATGAATTTCCCCTTCGGATTAGAATGCAACTGATGTCCTGCCCGCCCAATTCTCTGCAACGCCCTAGCAACGCCCTTCGGCGAAGTCAAAAGCACAACAAAATCAATACTTCCAATATCAATCCCCAACTCCAAAGAAGTAGAACTAACAACACACCTCAATTCCCCTTTCCTCAAACGTTCTTCAATCTCAAACCTTTTTTCCTTACTCATAGAACTATGATGCGCCCCCACCAAACCCTCATATTTACCAGGAAACTTGTCTTGTAAGTGATGCACAACTCTTTCTGTAGCTGCCCGCGTGTTCGTAAAAATCAAGGTAGTGCGATATTCACTAATTATTTCATCCAATTGTTCATACAAAGCCTCAAAACCCTCTGGCGTCTCGGTGTCTAAGATTTCTTTTCCAGGGAAATCAAGATCAATTTCAATTTCTTTAACAAGTTTAACATCCGCAATCAAACAATCTCTTTCAGCCCCCACCAAAAACTTCGCAATTTCATCCAACGGCGAAATAGTCGCTGAAAGGCCAACCCTGACAGGGTCAAAAACACACATTTCACTAAGCCTTTCAAGAGTCAAACTAAGGTAAACCCCCCTTTTATTAGTCAAAGCATGAATCTCATCCACAACCAAGAACTCAAGTTTCTGTATATTTTCAACAAACTTTTGTGTAGTAAGCACAATCGCCAAGGTCTCAGGCGTAGTCACAAAAATGTGTGGTGTTTTCCTAGCCATCTTTGCCCTCTCTGAAGCAGTCGTATCCCCAGTCCTCAAACCAACACGAATATCCTGCATCTTCAGCTTTTTTTTCTCAGCAAGTTCCCTAATCTCCTCAAGTGGCTTCATAAGGTTGACATAAATATCATTACTCAACGCTTTCAACGGCGAACAATAAACAGCATACATCTTGTCTTCCAGTTCATCTTTTAAAGCCAAATCAACCAAATAATTCAAAATGCTCAAAAAAGCCGTTAAAGTCTTAGTCCCACCAGTCGGAGCCGAAACAAGAACATTCTTCCGATCATGAATTGTCTTCACCCCATAAAGTTGCGTCGCGCTGAAATCCTTAAATTTCGAGAAAAACCACTCACTAACTAAAGGGTTCAATAGCCCTTTCACATCGCTCGCCACGTACGGCTTCATAAATTCTATCTTCTGGTCCATGTTTTTCGTTTTCCATCACCCTCTTAGTTGTATTCAGAACAAATGTCATCTTAACCCCTCTCGGCAAAACTCTATAAAAACCTTTCCAAAAACCAAACAACTTTAATACCCAACAATCCTCTATAAAAAATGCCACCAATCTCCCAACCAAAAAAAGACAAAATCTCAGAACAAATCTTGCATCATTTATTCTCAGTTTCACCCCAACCAAAATTCACAGCAGAAATCGCAAGAGAAATTGCCCGTGACGAAGAATTTACAAAATTACTATTAACCGAACTCAAGTCTAAAAGCCTAGTAGCTGAAGTCACAAAAAATAGCGGCGGAACGGATTATCTCAGAAGACGTCGCTGGCGCTTATCAAACTCAGCGTTCGAAGCCTATTCTAAGCACCAATAACCAAAAACGCAACAACCAACCCGACCACAACACCCCTTAATATTTCCATGAAAGAATGTCCCTCATTAACTTCTCTCTTCAATCTAAACTTCCTATTCAAAATCTTCGCATTTTCCCTGGCAATCTTCCTAACACCGACAGCATCTCTAATGACAATTATCGAAAATATCAAACACACAAAAAATAGATTGCTCAGCCCCTCGACCAAAAGTATAGACAGGCATAATGCAGCAACAGCCCCTGAATGCGCACTTACAACACCTCCATCAACCCAAACACTCTTCAAACCGACCTTCTCTTTCTTCGACGCAGACCAAAAACTCTTAACAATCTGAATTAACGCAACTGTCAAAAAAACAGCTGTAAAGATCCTCCATTCAACCATGCACAATTCAGTAAAATTTCCTATTTAAACATAGGCCTAAAAAGCACAACCACAATTCTTTTATTCTAAACAATTCCTAAAAATCCATGGTTGATGATAGAATAAAAGAAGCTTTCCAGAAGGTTAAGGAAGACATGGGTCTGCTACGTGAACAGCTCGATTCAATAACTTCTGAAATAACAAACCTTAAACGAACTTTGACCAAGACAGACACTCCAACAGACACTCAGACAGACAGACTCTTCGTACAGACACAAGCCCCCTCAACCCAGACACATACTCAGACAAACCAGACAGACACAGAAATTGGGCCAGATCAAATGCCTCCAAATGGCTCAAAAAGGCAAAATTTAAACATTTCCACAGGAAATAGGGGGGTTCAGACAGACAGACAGACAAACCAGCAGACAGACAGACAAACCGACAACTACCCGTATAAATCTGCTTCAGAGCAGTTTTCTACTCAAACCCACCAAAAGTTCGCATTAAATCAAACTTTTGACGATCCGATCACAAGGATAGAGAAAGTTGCTCAGGTTATCAACTCATTAGATGCTCTCAAAAGGGACCTGAGGAAACAATTCAAGTTGCTCACGTCGCAGGAAATGCTCGTCTTTTCAACGATATACCAGCTCACCGATCAGGCGTTTGACGTCGATTATTCCCTTCTTTCCAAGAAAACAAGCCTCTCAGAAAGCTCAATAAGGGATTACGTCCAAAAGATCATCAAAAAAGGAATTCCCCTCGAAAAAACCCGAGAAAATAACAAGCGTATTCTGCTTACAATTCCCCCAGAATTCAAGAGAATGGCCTCTTTAGAGACCATCAACACCCTCAGGAACTTATGAAATTACATCTTTTTCGCTATACCGAATAACCTTTACAGCTTTCTCTACCTCCATTTGTCTTCTTACCTTCCTTATTAGCATGAAATAAGTTCGTTTAATATACTCTCTTTTTTACACGAAAACAATATTTTTGCTATCCACTCTCCTTTTTACATATTTTTTCAATAAATCTAACTCCGACTTTACTCTTTTCCCATCTACTTCCCCCCAGTCTCTCACTTTTACTTCTAAATCCACTCCTTTCGACCTCTCACTTTTACCCTTTTCTTCCCAACCCTTCTTCTTCCCTTCACTTTTCTTCATCTTTTTGATCATCTTTCTCAATTTCCCCTTATGCTAACTCTCACTTTTACGTTTTTTACTGTTTTTACCCCTTCCAAAACCCAATTAACGCGAACTTTTTCCACACCAACCCTCACTTCTCTCCTTTTCTGCATTTTTCCACCCAGATTGCTACTCTCCCCTTCAACAATCTCATCAAAAAAGATCATCTTTCTAGACACTTTACTGCCTGCTCCCTTGTTTTCATTAATGTTCTTGCAAAAAAAGATCATTTTTTCCCCATCCTCACTTTAGCATATTTTTGCATTTTTACTTTAATCTCGTCTGGGATGAAAACCCTCTTCTTCCCGTTACTCTCAACTATCTCTTGAAGCAAGCCTTCTGTCTTTTGCTTAATCGCATTTATCTGTCCGCGCACTGTTGACCTCTCTTTTCCCAGAAGCAAAGCAAGATCTTCATAACTCAGCTTCATGTCACTGTTCAAAAGCGTGAACACCACAAGTCTTTCGTTTCCGGATAAATTCTTCAGAATACCATAAATATTATCTGTTTGAACAGCTGTTTGCACAGTTCTTTGAACGTCTTCAACAGATGTTTGTTTATCTAAAACAGGCAATTTCTTGAACAGCTGTTTGTTTTTCTCCTCTTCAACAGTCATCTGAACGCCCTCCCTCATTGCGCCAAGCTCAGTATTCAACGTCGCTATATCCTGTTTTAAAGAAAAAACAAGATCAAACAGCTGTTTGTCATTGCTATCAAGGTGTTTAACCCACTTTCCAACCGCATCCATATCATGCTTGACAGAGGAAAAAGACTTTTCAGTTTTTTCTTCAAGTTCTTTCATTCTATTTTTAGAAGACCACCAAAACATGTCACTAAGCAAACAACCTTACTATTTAAATTTTATCTTTTAAGGCCACAAAGAGCAAAGTCGACAACCCCCATTCAACAACCTGTTTATTTAAAACAAACAGCATTAAGAAAAGAGAAAACACCAAAAATTAACTAACAAACAACTGTTTAAACATCCAAAAACACCGTTTATCGTCGATAAAGCCTAAAAAGTTCAATTCAAATAAATAAACCCCCCAGAGCCTTTTAGAAACACCAAAAGGAAGAAACAAACACCAAAAGTTCGCTTAAATCCCTGTCCAAACACCAAAAACAACCGCAATAGAACGGAGGTCGCGAAGCGCCCGACGCGCTCGATATCACTCGAATTACCGACGACAAGCAAAAACCACCCCGTCGACAAAAAATAAATAAGAGTCAATTTATACAAAACATATATAAACACCGTTCACGATATTTAACTACACGTGAAAGGGGGCTCTAAAAAAAATGCACAAAGCATCTCCATGGTTATTCTTGGTCATCGCACTAATGTGGTTGTTACAAATTGTAATGACCCCAGCTAGCTGGATGACTTGGGTCGCTATAGTGGCACTAGCTGCAGTCGGCGTCCTGGAACTAATGGGTGGAAAGTAAGCCCCCAATTAATTTTTAAATTCAATTTCCTTTTATTATTCGTGAAATTTTTTAGGGCAACGCGCCCCCAAGAGGATGGACCACAGCCTCATTTTTTAATCAATTTCACCACCAAAATTAAACGAACCAAACCACTAGCAACAACCCAAACAACCAAAAGAATCCAATCCCAATAGAATACTTCAAAAGCAAATTTACCAAAAACTAAGTGACCTGAAAGGAGGCAAAATGAAATCACAAGTAATAGAAAAACTAGCAGCATTGATTACTGCAGCGTTCGGCCTTGTCGCAGCGCTAGCTTGGAACGAGGCGATAAAAGCCTTGTTTGTAGGGCCTTGTGGGTCTGAAAACGCAGGCACTCTTTGTGCACTATCCGGAGGAGGTCCCTGGGCCTACGCCATCGTTGTCACAATACTTGCAGTTATCGCAACAATCTGGATCGGCAAGATCTCGGACAAAGGCAACTAAACGCTCAAACTTTTTATTTTTTATCGATTCTTTCAGCATCAATTTAAGGTTCGTTTAATCCCAAAAAAATCGACCTCCCGAACACAAGAAATATTTATATCTTAAAGAAACCTAAACAACGAATGACTGACACAATCAGAACAAACAACACAAGGAGGGTGTACCTTCCCCACTATCTTTTATTCATAGCGCTGCTCGCGGGCTGCGCTTATTTTACCCTCGAGGGCAGGCTAACACTAACTGCTTTCGGCGCAGCAATGGTCTTAGTTTTCCTCGGTGTTGCTTCAACAGAAATCCATCGTCTCGGCCAAACGTACGAGGTCAATCCGAGCGCTGTAGTCCATTCCCATGGATATATTTCAAGGCACCACCGAAGAATAGATCTCTTCGCGATCAACGACGTGACAGTAAGTCAAACGCTTTTCCAAAGAGTTTTTAGATTCGGCGACGTCCACGTCAGAATAGCAAACGCTAGCCATCAAACAATCCTCAAGAATATCCACCATCCCAAGAAGTTTGCCCACACCATAGAAAACAACATGCACAACGCAAGGCATAAAGATCACGGCGAAGAAAACACCCATTCAAACACCAATCTGCCCCAAGACCAACACCCATTCAAACACCCAGAAAACATCCATTCAAACACCCCAAAAGATGATCATTTTCACTCAAAAAACAGCAAATTCAGGAGCAGGCCATGGCACAGAAACCGCCACAACAATCAAGAAGAAGAACTTGAAGAAACAGACGCTGAAATATTTGAGCGTCTCCAAGAAATTTAAGCACAAGGCAAAACGAACCTCTCAGAACAAAACGAAAACTATTTATATCTCCTTCTTCTCAACAATCTATGGAAAAGCAGAGCATCTTAGCGTTCTTCTTCGTATTTTTGTTACTCGCAATACCTTTCACTTCAGCAGGGGTATGCGGTGGCTGTGATAATCCAAATTGTCCACATTGCAATCCTGGAAGCGAACCACACCCCGGAACAACCGCGCACAATTGGCTTTCGGATGCCATCGATAGTATTCTAGAACGCCTCGGACTGAAGTTGGGGGAGTACGTCATTCTCGGAGTTGAAGGCTCACCTTAGTTCTATTTTGCATCAAAAAATTAGCCACAATAAATGTGAGGCCCGCAAGGCCGAACGCGCCCGACATCATTAGCCTCCCCAGCAAGGTAGGGGAGAGAAAGGTTTTTATAGGGCAGAAAAATAAGATTTTTATGACAATCAATGGGGCTGAAAAACGAGGAATTTCTTTGCTCATAGCAGGCGGCGCCATCTTTGCGCATAATGAATATAATGAAAGAAGAGCTTACGAAGACGTAAACGGGCAAACACAATACGTTTCAAAGTCAACACCCTTCCTCTTTGGAACAAGACTAATCCCTGAAGAAGCTGCGAGATGGGAAAATGCAGACATCTTTGCCATTCCTCTTTTTGCAATAGGAATGCCCTTTTTAATTGGAGGCACTATATGTCGAAAACTAGGAGAAGTCTCAGATTCTTCCTAAAACACCCTAAAACTTCGCACAAGATACATTAAACGAACCCACTTTTGCCTCAAAAAGATGTCTTTTTACCTGTCTGATTCAGTCCAACTACTAAATTCACCCGACCCCGTCCTAGCTTTACAGTAATCTATGGCCCTTGCCTTCAATGCCCCCAATTACCGTTTCTTCAGGATCTCCGATATGGGCTACATCAAAAACATCCTCGCTAGTAGCCCCATCAGAATGAGGGTGTAGTCTTCTGAGGTCTCCCGAAGTCCTTCTTTCAGTTAAAAAGATAATGTCCTGTTAATTCTCTAATATAAAATCTTGCTACTTCAACCTCAATCCCAAGATTCACAATTACTTGATATTGCAGAGGACCTTTCCTTAACACTCCTTCAAGCGGATTCATAAATAGACAACATAAGTAGTACTTTATTAAGATTTCCATACTTTTTGTCAAGCTAAAACTTCCTATCAAAAACTAAAAGATAGAGCATACAAGAAAAGTTCGTTTTACCAAACATCTGCTTGTCCAAACGCCTGTCTATTTCAACTTCACAGCAGTACCATATGCAAGAATTTCCGCAGCACCTGCCGCAATCATCGAAGTCATAAACCTCATATTTATTATTGCATCTGCACCCATATCGATCGCTTCATTAACCATCCGGTTGTAGGCCTCGTCTCTGGCCTGAACCAATAGATCCGTATAACTCTTAACCTCTCCCCCAACAATATTCTTGAACCCTGCCGCAATATCTCTGCCTATATTCTTAGCACGAACTGTATTTCCCCTAGTTATTCCCAAAATCTTTACAACTTTCTTTCCAGGAACCTCGTCACTTGTTGTTACAACAACCATTACTTTCCATACCCTCCCTCATTTTTATTTCTTTCTGTTTTTATGGGTTCAATATGTTCTTGCTGTCTTAATGTGGCCAGAATCGCTATTCCAATTACCGAGCAGATAATTCCATGAATTGCAACAGGCCAAAATCCAACCAATGCGACTATAATTAAAACAACACCCAACACTATCAAAATAATCCCTGCAAAAACAGCAAGAGAATCAGTCTTACCTTTCATAAAACAAACAGCCAACCAAGGCTAATAAATCTTTCTCAAGGGCACAACAATCACATTGCTTCAAAAAAAGCGAGGCCAACAGCCACAAAAAGCAAAACCATAAACCCTCCAACCCAAGCAAACAACTGCAAAAATTCAATATTTACGCCCAAGATAAACAAGACAACCGCGGCCAAAAACGTCCACATTAATGGGCTCGCTCTGCTAAAATTCTCAACAGGATTTAGAACTCCTAACAGGGGAGATCTTCCTACACGGTCATAATATTCATCCATAGAATTAGGCGGATTTTTACGCTTTTTTAACCTTTCGGTTATGCCTTGCTAAATAAACTGCTGCACCCGCAACTCCCAGAACCAAAATTCCTACAACAGCCCATATAAACGACCTTGCACTACCCTCCCCCTCTTCACCAGAAACCACTCCTTGGGCAGAATCCTCTGGATTTAACTTTGGAGCTTCAACAATATCTTCCTCCTCATTCTCTTTTTCATCAGGAATTTCTTCACTTATGGGCACGCTAATTTTTTTAAACACAAGTTCTGCAAAAAATCCTTTAATTGAAACCAGATTAACAGAAAGATCATAGCTTTTTCCATCCCCGTCAACATCAACTAGTTTTTCTTCGCCAACATCTATCGTCAGATCCAATGGGTCGGAAGAGATAGTAACAAACACACTATTGCTGTCCACTTTTTTTATTTCTACTTGGTGGTCCCCTGTACTGTCCAATCCAGAGAGCTTAATTTTCCAACCTTTCATCGCTTTAATCAAGTACCCTCCTTCACTCCCAAGTGATTGTTCAGAAGCCCTATACATTGGATAATAATTCCCACCACCGCTGCTACTGGGCGTACTTTCTTCTTCTTCTTCTTCTTCAGCAGCCGTAACAGTCAAAACCCAAGTCTCTCCGCTCCCAACATTTCCAGCAGTATCTGTGCAGTTTATACTCCAATTATGTTCACCAACTGTTAACGAACTATAATAAATCCCATAGGTGCCATTGTTTCCCACACTGGTCAGGCTCTGAACAACAGCATAATCCAAAATAAGAGAACAATTCGCAACGCTATTCGCCTCAGTAAGATTGAAAGTGAAATTCATAGCGGTAGCCGTTGTTGAAGTGTAATTTATAGGCGTGTTCAATGAAACGTTCGGATTTGTTGTGTCTAAAATGTACGTAATCGTTTCGGAAGAATAATTATTGTTCCCCGAGGTATCATTCGCACTCGCATTCATATAATAAACACCCCCTCCCAACCCAGAGAAATTCCCAAACAACGGAGACGTCGCAGACATACTAGTATTAATCTGATCATACGTAGAATTGAACAAGAACACGCTGATTAGACTTATCCCAATAGCGTCTACAGAAGAAATGTTATAAACAATATAGGTCTGGGAAAGGTTAGTCCCACTAGTCGCAGTCGGAGAAACAAAATCAACAGTTGGCGGACTACCATCAAGTGTGATCGTCCTAGTGCTAGTGTAATTATACAACCCAGAATAATCATAAACAGTCACATTATACGTATAAGCCCCATCACTCAAACCAGTCCAATTAATCGTCCTGGTTCCATCAGTAAACGTTGTAGAATTCTCCTCAGATGTGGAATTATACAATGTGAAGGTAATATTCTTC
>JBDRCQ010000017.1:0-17342 GCA_043821585.1 archaeon | reverse complement strand
GCATTGTCTTGGTGCCTTCGTCGTGATCAACGTCGAAACTAATAAAAGCTCTTGTCTTCGATGAACCGTTATAGCTCATATTTTCCCTCCCTGTTTTTCTACGTGCGACTATAATACTCTCACGAATTCTGCCACTATCCTAAAGTCATCACCAGATACATTCTCGAGCACTATGTCTTTGAATGTCTTATTGTCCGGGGATAGGATAATTTTTTTATGGTGCCATTGATCATCGTCAAGCACCTCTTTTTCGCTTCGATATCGCTTTATGGTAAATTTCTGATTTGTTTCTGGATCCGTAACTTGACGCGACTCTGCAAGTACAATCTTGCCATTTCTTGAACCACCCTGATCATACCGGAATATACAATAACTGCCATCATGGATAGTGGGCTCCATAGATTTCCCGACAACTTGAGCTACAAACATATGCTTATCAAGCTTTCTTTTACTGTCAATTTTTTTCCAGCCTAAAAGTTCTGGCCTTTGTTGTTCTTTAAACGCGGTTGCAACAGCTTGCAATGAATAAACGGGCAAATGGGTAAAGTATTTGTCTTTCTTTGGCATATCCTCATCAGGTATAATATCACTGAAAAATAAATCTGATTTTTTCGGTGCTAATTCTACATCTAATGACGATCTAAAATTAGCGACTTTTCCGTTCCGAATGTTCTGAAAATATCCATTAAAATCAGTGGGCGTAAGAAAATTGAATTTGTATCGAATATTTTTATTCTGTTTTTTTAAGTACCTATTAAGCCGATCGAAGTGAGCAATGGCATATTCGTTCTTCTTTTTATTCTCTATTGCGGGGTCGTTTATTTCCTCGTCATCCTTGATTTCGACAACCAATATTAGATTACCTGTTTTGATGAAAAAATCGGGATTGAAACGGCCGCGCTTAGGATGTTCGCCCTTCTTCCAAAAATAGTCAATCTCATAAAAACTCATTGGGGTGGATTTAATCCATGCTTCGATATGCGATATATTGTCTGCATTAACCAATTCCTTCAAAAACCGGCGCCTCCAGGGTTAGAATTATCTCGAACCATCGATATAATCTTACCAAATACAATCCACGGCTGCAAGAACAAAAATCTTTCGTAGGGCTCAATACATGGCGCTCGGCAGTCATCTGGCGGGTTTGCCCCTACCCAAACCCGCCAGATGACTGTGTCCGCCTCACTTTTGTAAGCTATAGAGAAGGCGGCCACTATCCCGCCTATCACATAATCCAAAACACTCTTGACGGCGGGATGCCGAGTTTCTCTTTTCTCAATGCTCCCGCACGCCTCGAAACAAGGCAAAATTTTCCGCCGCCAAAATTTTGCCTTTTTGTGCACAAACAAAACCACAAAAATTCTATCCTTTTCTTGAAGCTCTCTTTACTATGATACCAGATGGCCCCATAACACCCACTCCAGTTCCCTCTGTCGCATCTACAGCATTTTTAACATTAATTTTATTAACTGCTATATATCTCGGCTTGCTAGATCTTACTACTTGGTCTATCCCTTGCTGCATAGAATTTTTCTTTGTCTCTACTTCAATGACTTTTGCATTTGTTACTATATCTATCCCTTTATTAGATTTATATTCTGTGTTAAATTTTCTTGCTAATTTTTCTGCTATTTTATCATGTACAGATTTTGTCATAAGAAAATCCTCCTTTTTACCTAATGTTATAAAATTTATACCCTAACAAAATCTAAAACCCAATCAATTTCAATTATTCCACCCCTTCCATTTCTATCAAATCTCATATAGCGATTTTTTATTTTGTAGCCCCACTTATTAGTTATTCTAAAACCATTTCTTTCTGCAAGCTCCGTTAAAAAATCAGCTGTATTAAAGAAAATGTTGCTTATTGAACTGTCACCTACTACCACTATATAATGTTTGTCTTTGTTTAGACATTTTGATATCTCTAAAAAGTGATTTTCCATGTCTGCAAAGTATTTAAACGCAACATAAGCATGCTTATGCCCATTCCTCATATCTGTCTTAAATACCTTTTGAATCTTGTTATCTAGTTTTTTAATCCCTAAGGTTATATCAAAAGGAGTGTATCTCACAAATTCTCTTTTATGAAAATGTTTTGTCCCAATGTACTCTTTTTTCTTTTCATTTTGTTTTGGCTGCGTTTGCATATCAAATAAATCTCCGATCCAAAATAATTCAACCATCTGATTATAAATATAGTCTATAGCTTTGATATAAGGCGGTGAAGTAACTACCAAATCTATATTTTGCCTTTTTAGTTTTATTTTTAACGATTCTGTACTTGATGAATGAATAATCTGTCTTTCAAGCTTAGGTTGAACATTTTCAGAAAATTTAGCAATTCGCTCTCTGAATAGATCAAGTTTGGAAAGAAAAAGACTAAACGATTCTTCAGGAGTTTTACTGTGAGTATGCGAAACATAAGTTTTTTGTGACTCATTATCCGCATTGGAAACACGGCGTATTATTGAAGAAAAACATATTATTAGAAGATGCTGAATATCTCTAATATTTTTATTATTGCCAAATTTTTCTGGAATTTCATTTATCAGCGTTCGTATTACTGAAAGTTTATTAATTGCTTCTTGTGAAAACCAGTGTTCGATCGTTGCGCATTCGGGTTCAAACTTACCTTTCTTTTTTGCCTTTATTTCTTTTGCAAGCCAATTTGAAATTTTGTTTAACTCCGAGATATCAATAAGAGTAGTTTTGACTTTTGCGATTAAGCATGATAAAGGGTCTACATCGAAACCGATTACATTATGTCCCGCTAACATTCCTTCCACTAAAGTTGTTCCTGATCCACAAAAAGGATCTAAAATAATTCCATTTTTTCGTCCTGCTAAATACTTATTAATTGCCCATCTTGGAATATGTGGAATAAATTTGGCAGGGTATTTATGAAAACCATGAGTATGTGCAGTTACACCATTAGTAAGTATATTTAATATTGAATCTGCTTTGATCTCACTTGGTATAATTTCTTTTATAGGAATATAATCTTTTGTGTTGGTCATTTCTCAAGTAATATAATGCTTTCTCTTAAATAATTCTTAAGAGATTCTAACCCTTGTTTTTGCTGAGAACTTGTAGTTAGATGTCTTGCTACAAAAATATTATTAACTTTAAAACCAATTTCTTCTGCAATCTCAGCAATTAAAATATCTGTTGGAATAATTACCCCTGAATATGCAGAATTACCAACCACTATCCCAACAAATCCCCCTTTAGTTGTTTGTTGATATAGTTTATTTAATAAAGTATGCATATCGTCGAAATAACCCCTTACGACATTCGGGATATTATTGTTCCAAAGCTTATTGGGTTCAAAAAGGCTTATAAGATTTTCAAGATATTCATTTTTAAAAACTATCGGCTTGTGATTTAATGAATTTGTATTTGAACGAAAGCCAGAGTTGCGCAATTTTCTAAATTCTTCTTTATTAGAAACAAAATCGCCTATCCAAAGCTCTATTTTATGTATTTCAAAGTAATCGAAACAATTACAGTAAGGTGGTGAAAAAAAAGTTAATTCAATTTCATCGGAAAAAAATTTATCAAACTCTAAACAACTACCATTATAAATATTTGGTTTTCTATCGCGTTTGCCATAATTAAATTTCAAATCATATAAAATTATTTCAAGACGCTTTAAAAGTTCGGTTTTCACAAAATTGAATTTATCAAAAGGAAAATTTTGTTCTTCCCAACTTTCTTTTTCAATATTTATATAACCAGTTGGGGTTCTTTTGCGGTTTTTATATTTAATCCCATTGCCTTCTTTCTTAATATTTGAAACATCTTCTATTATTGAAAGCCATGCTACAAAAAATATTTCTCTTATCTTTTCGTTTTGAATGAATTTTATATATTTTTTAAACTGAAGAAGTGATTGCAGAATCTCTTTATTAAATACCTTATCGGCTAAATCAAGATTCGTTTGAAAAGCTTCTGTAGATTGTCGAATATCCTGGAATTTTTTCAGTTCTTTTTCAACTTGATCAATATCACTTAATATATACTCTTCATTCTCAACTTTAGCGACTAGCACTGAAATAGGGTTTACGTCTATCCCAAATGAATTTAAATCAGCTGTACGAGATGCCAAAAGAGTGGTTCCACTACCGGAGAACGGATCAAAAACATTACCTTTAATCTTTAACTCTTTAATAAAAGCATTTACCAATTTTAAGGAATATCCTTCGCGATAAGGAAACCATCTCTGGATAGGTGTTTGATAAGCGAATTGAAAATGTACTTGATTTTCAAAAGAACTTCCATTAAAAAATGGTTTATCTTTTTCAAGCTTATTAAAAATTCTTACTTGTTCTGCTTTCGTATTTTTTAATTCAGCTTCAAAAAGATTGTAATTTACAGTTGGCTCAGCTATACTTACTACTTCAAACTCATCAAAGAATATTTTATAAGGTATTTCTACAGTTTTCATTTAAATATCAACCTTTAAATTTATTATTCCTATGATACTGAATAAATTCAACCAACGGCAATCTATTATCAGTCCGATTCTTAATTCTGACATTTGCACTTGAAATTATAGCTGTTTTCAAATTCTGGTTCGGTATATCATCAAATCTTATTGATGTAATTATCTGATGACTATCGGTAAGTGAAAAATAACCCTTGTCAAAAGCAATATGGCAATGCCTGCATAAACATAGTCCATTTAAAATATGCGCCCTATGCGGGATATCACTATTTGGTGCATTATCGGGTTTAATATGTGCAGCTTCAACAAATATTTGTCCAATTACATCACAATTCGGAACAGAACAAATGTAATTATATTTCTTTTTTATTCTTATAGCCCATGCTGCATTCCTTACCCTACGCGTGCTTTGTGAAAATCTCAAATCATTGCTTAAAATGTCAGCTTCTGGTATTTGAATTTCTTCTTGCTCTGCAACGGCATCGACCAATGGTGCTGTAAAGATCTCGTCACTAATCTGCTCTTCTATATTTTGTTCTTGAATTACTGTTTCAAAAATTGAACGGATAGAATTTTTAAATGGTGAAATTTCGATTAATGGATTTTCTCTTATTGATTGCCAGTCCTCATTGGTCAGAAATAGACTTGGCTCAAAGCTCTTAATTTCCTGAATAAAATCTGGATACTTACCTGTATAAAATAATCTTTCCTGTCTCTCTTGAAACAAACCTGAATTCACAAGATCTCTTTTCCAATACGAAGCGTTGTCTCCCACTCTTTGAGTATTGCCGTCAACCAATGCTTCAAATTCTTGAAAAGAAACAGAATTCTGTGCATCAAGAATATTTAATAGGAACTTTAAAGGCATTTCACCGTTTGCTGGATTTATGCTGTATTGCGTTTGAGTATTATTGAAAGTATAAATTGCGAGTGAAATTGTTAAAGTTAGTTCATAAATTTTTTGGGCTGCACCGTAATTACCAACTGTATAAAGATCATTCCAAAGACTACCCATTCTTGTCCAAACAAGTGGACAATTATCACCATCTTTAATAAATCCATAACGAATCATCGCACGAATTTTAGTTTGCATTGTGGATGGTTGAATATTAGCGGCTTCAGCAAATTTATACATTCTTTGATTTCTATGCCTCCCCCCAGACCAACCAAAACCAATATATTCGGGCTTTTGACTTTCAAGAACTAATATTCTGGCTGTCAACAATTCTTCTAGATTAGAACTACTTCTTGAATGAAACCAATCTCCATTAATAGATGCCATTTCTATAATCCTTTGTTAAAAAAATCAAATAATTTATTCTTGGAACCGTAATAACGCATATGATAAATAAAAAACCCTCGCCATTTCTAGCGAAGGTTTTAATTATTTTAACGTGGCAGTTCCCCTCCCCACGCACCCCAAAAACCCGAACTTTACCATAACCGTTTATGCAGGCCTGAACAGTGCAAAAAATGGGGATAGATATAAAATTGTATTATAAAAATTGAGGACTATAGGTAGTGTCAGTTCTTTCTTTCCATAAACAACAGATACATTAGTGCTACTATAGTGAGAACCAAAGTAAGTGGTAAGTTAAACTTTGATATGCCCCAATATATAGGCATCGGCTCGTTATAATGCTTTGCCCCATCTAAATATATT
Organism: archaeon; assembly: GCA_043821585.1. Classification (GTDB taxonomy): domain Archaea; phylum Nanobdellota; class Nanobdellia; order Pacearchaeales; family GW2011-AR1; genus UBA73. The sequence goes on along the minus strand of JBDRCQ010000017.1, from coordinate 11,229 downwards.
AAATACGCCGGCACAATAGAACACACAAAAAAGACCACTAACCCTACAAGTTTATTGAATTTAAAAAACCTTTTCGACAATACAACATAAAGGATGTATCCTAACGCTACTGGAATAATAGCCCATGACGTAAACGCGAAAGAGATGACTAACGAAGCAGGGTGAAAGAAATAAACAACCTCTCTAAAACTAAGCCCACCCGATACAGCTTCTTCATAAATCATATATACCCACGAAACAAAAAATAAAATAAACAACAACCTAAAAATTGCCTTGTAATTATACCTTTTCATTTTCTAAATTTACCAACTATTAAACCAATAACCCCTCCCACAATCGAGTAAAACATTATTAATGATGCTGGAAGCAAAATTAAGATGAAGAAGGGGCCAATCTCGCCAAATTGTCTTGCAAAATCTTGAATTATTGGAGCAACCCAATTCAAAGGAAAATAATTAACATACATCATAACATTAGAACCCGCAAGCAAAGTCAACACCGAAATCAAAGCATCAATAAGGCCAAACAGAAATCCAAAGAAAAAACCTCTTCTGATATAATTAGATAAAACCCACCGCTTTTCAGACTTCACCATATCCATACTCACCTTTTTTACTTCTTCATCATTCTAAATTTCTTCAAGCTAATAAATGAAAGCATAGCCGGAAGAGCAATATTATAAAAAACTAAATACAGCCCCCACAATAATGTGCTATTAAATGGAATATTAGAATAGGGAGACCCAGCAATCCCATCAACATTAATCCCATGAAGCTGACACATAATCCACCGAGACTCCTCACTCACATCAACAGTATTAATATGGAAGCAAGGCAACGCCCTAACAAGCGAACCAACAACCAACAAAATTGTCAGCCACAAAAAGAACACAGCAAAATAATTCATCCACTTGAAAGACCTGTTTTTCTTAATGGCATGAATTACAAGCAAAATTATAGCTAGAAATAATCCCAGCATTATCATTTTGCTGAAAAAGAACTCCCCAAACCAAACCCCTAAATATCCATTAGAAAACAGAATAAGCCACAATGCCAATGCCAAAATTGGCAAAACAGCCAATACAGAAAATCTTACAACACTATTCTTATGATTTACCATCAGCGTTCCAACAAAACAAAGCAACGCAGATGCTATGGATAACACCAAGGCAATAAAAAACAAAATAGATAAATCCGAAGGTTTAGCACAAGAAACTCCTTCTTGAAAACAAGAATAAACAAAAGAACAAACAAATACTAACACGCTAAAAACAAATGAATTAATTAAGGCGTCCGCCAAATCATCAGAACTTATTATCTTTTTCTTCATTTTTCGATAACAGATAAATATGGATAAGAGTATTTTTAAACCCTTCGGTCAGAACAGTCAGAATTGCCTTTTTCCTTCTGTTTTTTTGCATAGAGATACGCCGCCTTGGCAAGCAATTCGCCAATTCTTTCTACGCGTCTGTTTAGCGGCATATCCCTATACACTGTTCATTCCTCCTTTTTTTTGTTTTAGTACGGCAAATGGTTAAAGCCGCACGCTTCACCCGGATACAACGGATGAACCGGACGGCTACCCATTCCGCCATCCACGCAAGGCAAGCCAGAATACTTAGGCTTGGGCAAGCCATTATCGACCACGTCGAAATAGCCGCCCGGCCTTTGGTAGAACGTCTTGTCCTGCCTCGGCAGTCCCGGAGTAACATCCGGCAAACTTCCAGGCATGACCCAGCCATTCCGGGTCAAACCCCAATCAGAACTAGGATTGATAGGTAACATAATAATCACCCCCTTTCTGTTAAGAATTTTTTTACTGCAAAGTCTTTCTGAACTCGTTAGCCAACCGCACGTGACTCTCAATGACGTACTCAAAATTCCCCGGCAAACACAACTCGTAAGGGCTCATCATGTGCTCGCCATCCAAAATACGCTCGCCATAATGATTAATGTACTCAGTCATCAAGGCAACACGCTGACCAAAATTATCAGGCTCAACACCACCCAAAAACACGCCCTTAACCCACTCGCGAACAGCATCCTCCTTAAGACACTCAGCAATAAGGTCAATCACGCCAACCAAACCTCCATTACGGCCGGTCTTCGCATTCTTTAAAGCAAGCGCAAAACCGCCCTTCTGCTCAAGCAAACCCCCAACCTTAACCAAGCGAGAATCGGGATGGCGTTTCTCAATCATGCCCCGAGCAAAATCACGACTCCACTCGTCAGGAAAAGGATGCGGCGTATTCCTCCACACGCCATAATGGTACTGGTAATACTCAATCACAAACGACTGAAACTCCTCATAACTACTCACGACATACTTCTTAACCCGATAATTCTCGCGAATCATGTTATGCACGCACTCAACCTCACGCCCAATCCGGTCAATATGCAACATGTCAATCAACTCATGAACACTCCTAACCAAACCCATAACACACCCCCTTATGTTTTAGAAGCTGTCAAACTCTCGACGCCCCGACCGTCGAGGCTTAACCGTTTTTTCCCTCGGAACGTAAAAACGCTCGCGGCTCAAACCAACAACTCTATCCCTCAATTCCGCGCTAAAACCCTCAAGAGGACTCAAACCCTTGAAATCAACCACATCACCATGAATGCTCCCAAAAACTTCACCAGTCCTCAAACTGATAATGTCATCAACCGAAACCCTACCGTTAAAAACAGGAGCAATCCGCTTAGCATCATTCAAATTCACATTCAAAACAAAAATGTTCGGAACACTAAGCACAGCCTTAAGTAAATCCTCATCGAGTTGCCCGGTTTCCTGATTAGCCAAAACAGTATGCAACTGACCCTTAACACACTCATTAATCAAACTCTCCACAAGCCTCGCACCACCAATCCTGTAAAACTCGTCAATCATCAAAAAACAAGGTCTCAAATTAGGCTTACCAGCCCGAAACAAACCCTCATTTCTCACCTGAGCACTCAACATTCCACCAACCGTAACACACAAGTCATAACTCGAAGGCAAAGCCACACTAACACTCCAACCCTCACGCATAAACCCAGCCACATCAACAGCATTCTTTTCACTCGAAAAAATCCTAAGCGCCTTAGCGTCCAAAAACAAACTCGACAAACGATTAATAATCGGAGTAAAAGCCTCCCTCGGATAAGAGTAAAACTCGCTCTTCCAAAAACGCCGCACCTCAGCATTACTCGTCCGAGAAACAACCTCACGCCTAAGCCTGTCACCCTCAGCACCACGAGAAAACAACACAGGAATCGTGCTCAAATTCTTCTTTAGGACAAACAACGCATAAACAGCCCTGCTAAGCAAATGGCTCATGCGATAAAAATGAGAAGCATCAAACAACGTCTTCAAAACACTAACGAACTCCACACTCAACCGACCAAACAATTCCTCGCGCTCCTCACAAAAAGGATTAAACTGCAACACAAAGTCATCAGCATCAAAATCAAAAAAAGCACTCCTCTCAACACAACTCTCAGGCAACAAACCAATGACCTTCTCAGCAGTAACGCGGTGAGGGTCAAGCAAAAACACACACTCACCCCTCGAAGCATGCCAGCAAAACTCATGCTCCAAACTCGTACTCTTACCACTCCGAGCCCTACCCAAAAGCCACGCACCCCGATTATTAAGGCTATCAGGCAAACACACCAAAACATCAACACCCAACCCCTTATTGATACCAAGAGGCCGACCACAATTAATCAAAGCAGAAGGAACTCGGAAACCCTTAGCAACCTCCAAGCGAACACCACAACTCAAAACGCTTTTGTCAGGAAAATGCACAAAACCCGCAAGCTCACCAGCATCTAATACGAAGCCCGGACAAAAAACAACCCTATCACTCAACATGCTTTGCAAGCCCTCAATGCCAACCTTACCAATAAAATCCTTCTCGCTTCGAAACTGAAAAGGGCGACCGCCAAGCACAAAACTCCCGCAAAAAACCCTCAAGGCACTAACAACTTCCTTATTCGTAGAACTACAACCGAACCTGACAGCAACAGCAAAAAACGGCCTCGACAAATCCTTAACCATTCCCGCCGAAGACTTGCCGAAAGGACACCTGCCACCCAACAAATCCTCAGCCTTCAGCAAAGCCTTCACACCAAAATGCCAATCATTCCTCACCGGCACAAACAAAACCTGAAAAAAACCAAACTCATCCTCAGAAAGCCCAGAGATAATCCTGCAAAAATCCTTCAAACCCCCCAAGCCACCAACACTCAAGCGACGATACCAAGGCATGCTGGGAAACAAATCAAAAACAACCAGCCTAGAAACATCCACACACCTAAAAGGGTCACTCTTCTCAACAGCAACCAAGCCCGGAACACCACCAACCAACTGACCACGCAAAACACCAGCCAACTCCTCATCAGAACTACCAGCCAAAAAACAAACACCACCCGAATTACCAACAACCTCAAAACTCGCAACACCACCAAAAGCAGACAAGCCACACAAAACACCACCAAACAAATCCCAATCCAACTCATCCACCAACGGCAACCTCAAACCAAACACACACCAACCACCAACCTTACCATCATCAAAGACTGCCGACCGAAAACAATCGCCATGCCTATAAACACGAGAAGGGTCAAACCGCTCAAACGCAGGCTCCAAACAAACCCGCTTCTCAAATACCTCCTTACTGCAACCCTTACCAGCCTCAGCAAGCAAAGCATTATGAGTACACCCCCTAAAGATGTTCTCAGCAAAATCGCGCACATTTTGTGACTCGCGATTATTCATCCTAAACACCCCCCTTCCAAAAAATAGTAAAACCATGTTAAACAACAACTTACAACACGTCACAAGGGGACTTAATCCCCGACCAAAACCCCAACCAAAACACCCTCATTACTTTCCAAAAACATCACACAGCTCCTTATCAACACCAGACCAACACGTGCCACCAACACCGAACCGGTCAAGCTTCTCAAACGTACATGCCAAAACAAAATCATGACCTTGCTCCTTAACCAACTTCAAAAAATTCTTCAAACGAGCCTCACTCTTGAAAACAACAAGCACCCTAAACCCGCGAAAAGTCTTTCCCGAAAAAACCTCGCTATACGAGCCGCTATCAAATAAGTCGGCATACAATCCAAACTTATCAGCAAAACCATAACAGCCACCGAGCAAGCTCTCGGTACCGCAGTCAACCTCAACAAAAAACAACAACTCCTTACCACCACAACGCAAAACACACACAGAATCAGGAACCAAACTGCCATCAAGCAATCCCGGCAACACACCCTCAAAGAAAAACTCGCCAACCAAACTTCCAACAGCCTTAAGCCACGTTTTCCACAAAACAAAAAACTCCGACACCGCCAAGCAATGCTCAACCTTAAACAAACCCCGAACGGATTTTCCTTTTTTGCAATACACGAACTCAGGCTTACCCCTAACATCCAACAGGGGACGCTGAAAACGACCAACCAAGCCCGCCCGAAACAACTTCTTCATGCGCTCACTACACTTCTTCCGCGAACTAAAGAAAAGCCGCGACAGCTGACCCGAACCAAACAAACCGGAATCCAGCAACTTCAAAACCTCATAATCACGCTTCCACAAACGCAAGCCGTGTTTTCTATCCATTTTCAATCTCCTCATCTTCAAACAAACGAAAACACCTCAAACAATAGCCGCCCGGACGATAATTAATTTCTTCAACCCTCTTATAATGCTCCTCGCACTCAAAAACAGTCCCAAACAACTCACCACTAATCGTATACCTACAACACAAACACTTATACTCCCAAACCCGCCATTCTTTCTTCTCATTACCAGCCATCACAACCCCCCCTTTTTTTTGTTAAGGTGGGATAGAGGGAAGGAAAGCCCAAAAGCTTCCCTCCCCCCAAAACCCAGCACTTTAGAAACCCCAGCTCTTAAGAACCTGAACACCCTTACCTAAGCAAGCACAACATCTGCTTTCACCGTAACCTGCACAAGGCGTACCGTCATCCTTACCCCCAGCCGACTTAAAGCAACAATACCTGTTACTGGTTCCAGTGCCGCCACAATGACTACAATCAACAATCTTTTCCATCACACACCTCCTGTTTTATTTGGTTAAAACACACTAAACCCTCTTAACGCCACTACCACCACACGCGCAACACACAGCCCGACCCGGAAACCACGCGTTATGCTTCACTCCAGCCTTACGCGCACAACACGCACTCATCGTGTCACCCTGACCGCTACAATGCGAACACGTCTTAACACCACTGTCATTACTCATAGCCCATTCACCTCCTTTCGACTGCCAAGATTATGCAAGCGGCCGCCACAGCGCAAACACCTGTACACCTCAGGCCGTTGCCAGACAGACAAATGCAACGATTCACAACAAGAACCCTGCGGAGCAAACCTAAACAATGTCCCGCAACAATCACAACGCCAACAAAAAACGCCATCGTTAAACTTCATAGTTCACGCCTCCTTTCAAGTTATTGAGTCCAAAAAAAAGAGCTCACCCCAGCAAAGACACGTTTAATGTCTCTGCCAGAATGAGCTCTTAATAACCCCGAAGGGCTATGAAAGCACAGTAGCCAAAGCTACTGCCGGAAGTGCATGCTTCCCGCTAAACTACTTATTTTTTGGACTCAAAACAATCATCTCAACTTTCTCCCTCTTTTTCGAAGGCACACAATTAGCAACAGTGCTACCCTCAAGAAAATTCTTCTCAAACAAACCCTTACAAAAACTCAACAATTCAGGACGCTCAGAAACACCAACAGGAACATCCTCAACAAACAAAGACTGCTTATAACCCAAATTCAGCGACTTCATGGCTGGATTGTCAAAATCACCACGAACATACCTGTACTTTCCAAAAAACTCAACATGCGTAACCACAGCAAAATCATTCTCAAGCTCAGAAACTTCACCATTAAACTTCAACGTATAACTCTGCTTACACTGACGACAAGAAATATGAGCAAACCTAGGAGGATTCACCGCTTTTTTCACGATACCCTTACTACCACAAAAAACACAATGCAAAAAAACATCACTCTTAACTAACCTCTTCTGTAAAATAAAATCCTGCCCGGACTTAACACAACGGCAAACACAATAAAAATTATTCCAATCAAAAGAATCCCCCAAAAGAACATCACACTCCAAAAACCGAGGAGAATCAAAACAAGCCTTCTTGCCACCACAATAAGGACACCGAGCCTGTTGCCTATTCAAAATAAACTCGACAGCGTCACGCTCAACCTCAGTCACCAAAGCTTTAGAGCAAGACAGCACACTCAAAACTCCACGGTAATCAGGAATGTTGTAAAAAACAACAAATCCCTCGGCAACCCGCCACATCTTATCCCTAAACAGTTTTTGCACCATAAACTCCTCCTTAAAGCAAAAAAAGCCATCGCCAATTCTAACAAAAAAAGAATTCAGCGATAGCTTTTGAGTCAACTCGACTACAAGCAACAGTCCCTAAAGACTGCTTGCGCGGTGCATGCCACGCAAAAAAACCATTTCAACCTACAATGGCATTATAGCACATCTCCTTGGGATGTCAAGCACAAAATATCCGAAAAACAAAAAAACGTCCAGCAACAAGAAAACACACCTTACAACCGTCAATGCCCGCGGAATCTACCAAGCCGTAAGGCATACAACAAAAAGCCAGCAGAAACCTCAAGGAACAAAATGAAACCAGCAACCCTTATGAGTACCGCTTAATCCTTCTCTCCAAAGCTTTATCGGTAAGCCCCAGTATCGCTGGGCGGTTCCTGTAATCAACCATGTACGGCAAAGACTCACTACCAAAAGCCGACTTAATCAGTTCCACGCGCCTAACCAAAGCACCAGGCTCTTCCTTAGTTCCCAAGCCCAAAACGAGAATACCAGGACGCTTCGCCCACTTAATGCCCTCCTCATTGCAATACTCAACCTTCGGCTTCAAAAAATCCCTATCAGTCCCCATCAGCATCGGATAAGACGAACGAGACAAATCAGACTCCTCAACCCCCAATTCATCCCGCAAATAAATCTTGGTATCAATAACCTTCTCCGGACGTTGCACCAAAAGATTATAATTCTTGTGAAAATCAATCCCTGCATCACCCAAAACCCTAATCTTACGGTCAATACTTTTCGTGCTACTACCAAAAATATTAGGCGTATGCCTCAACATCTTCTTAGCCCTACCAGAATCGCCAAACAAGCCAGTATAATGCTCAACAGCACCCCTCAAGTAACCAAGAGAATAAGTAAACAAACTCGGCAACTGCAAAACCCTCCTCAAAGGCACCCCCACCTCATCACGCAAAAAATCCAAGTTAGCCCTCAAAGAAGAAACAGACCTCACAACCAAAGAAGGATGAGGCCTATAAATTTTCACAGGGTCAGCCCCCAAACCAACAAAAAAATCATAACTACCCTTCATCGTCCCAACAACACCCAACGACTTAGGAATACCAAACCCACCCGCAACAACGCTACCAAGACCGCGCTCACTCAAAAACTCAACGCGCTCCTCAAGAGACTCAGGCGAAACCTTCCTCCCAACTTCCGGCGTAGGCCGCGTAAGCCCCTCCTCAGACAAAATCAGCTTAACAGTCGAAACATGACGGCCAACACGCCCAGCAATCTCCGCATGACTCAAACCCTCAAGATGAGCCTCAACAACAAACCGCGAAAAATCATCAGAACGCCTCGGAACCAAACCCTCACGCCTCAAATAAACAAGAACAGTACTAGAATCAATACCAAGCTCACTCGCAATCTGCCCTCTACCCAAACCAGCCTTATGCAACCTCACAATCCCCGGAACATCAGTCATACACTCCAAACAAACAAAAGGGATATATAAACCTTTCTATCTGTTACTACTTATAAGTGGGGAATACAAGGCTCACTGTTTCTTCGAAGCATTAAGCGTTTTCAGAGAAACGCCTATCAAAAGAAATACAACGCCGACCCATAATATATTCATTGCATCTCCGTATATCAACGTCACCCCAGCTACAACAAGAGCTATGCCAATTCCAAAGGTGTACTCTTCCCACACCTTCATTAATGTGTTACCCATAACATCCATAGAGCACACCAAATATAAATATTCATCGCTAACTATCATCTCATAGGCATTTTTTCTGCAAAAAACATTTTCGAAATTGATAAACACATTTTCGAATAGAGGGGGACACCTTACAAATATATGTAATATATTTGTATTTCGAATATGGTAACCAAGAAAAATCAGAGTTTGCCTTCTTTTGCTTTCTGAAAGCCAATTTTCTTAACCGCATCGATAATTTCTGGATGCTTCCGGAAAGCCTCATCAAGAATTACGCCATACTTTTCAAACCGGTCAATCTGACTTTTCATCATCCGCATATCCTCGCGCAACCGCACGTTATCCGCCTTAACCTTACTAACCTCATCCACCTGCACAGCCTTAGCCGTCTCCTGCTCCTCAATACCAGCACGGTCAATATACCTCTGAGCCATCCGACTCCCAAAAGTCCAACCATACCTCTTACAAAACCGAAAATAATTCTTCTCAATATTTGCGTAATAAGTCGCGCTACTATGCCTCAACAAATGAGGATAAACAGGCTTCCTTAAAACCTTCTTACCAAGCCGCGCCAAGGTCATCCGGAAAGCATCATAGCCAAAAGGGAAAACCAAATCCTCAGGGTTATCAAGCTTCAACTCCCGAAACAACTCATCCAACAAACCAGTACACAAAGGCAAACCAACAGTACGAGGCTTAGTCTTCGAAAACTCAATCCGAACCAAAAAATAATCATCCTTCCTAGTAAAATGCCTCAAACGAATATTCAAAAACTCCTCAATCCTCGCGCCACTATCAAACAAAACCATAATAGCCGCCTTAACCAACAAACTCCGTCCATGCTCAACAAGCCTCTCAACCTCCTGCCTCGACAAAGCCTGCGTATCCTTCTCCTTAAGGCTAGTATCAAACCAAGAAACCATCTCCGGATAAGTCACATTATTACCCAAAAGCCACTTGTAAAACTTCTTAAGCATCTTCTTATAATCAACCTTAGTCTCATCACTATACACTCGACCATCCCGCTTCTTAAGGCCATCATTTTCCAAAGCACCAATCACACGCTCCATATCAGCCATCTTTACTTTGTCAAAATCCCTACCAACCCACAACGCAAAATTCTTCAAAACCCCAACATACTTATGACGCCTAGCAACACCCAACTTCTTCTTCTGCCTACCCAAAACAGTCTTACCCAACTCAGCATCCCTCAAAAAATCAAAAATAAAATCCCTATTACGCACAGAAATATTCAAGTCCACTCTTAAAGCCTTAAGAGAAGACTCCAAACTAGCCAAACGACCATGAACATCAATCCTACCCCCACTCATAACAAAAAAAGAACCAAAACAACTATAAAAACTTTGCCCTAAAAACGAACAAAAACGTTCAACGCCCATGCGGGAAAGCGGACAAAATCGTTCGGAGCCTCTATTTTTTTCTTTTGCCCTAGATTTGAACAAAAAATTAAACCGCCCATGCGGGGAGAAGCACAAAAACGTTCGGAGCCTCTATTTTTTGAGATTTACTTGATAGAATTGTATTCGTCTTCGATATTTTTCTTGCGTACGTAGTCTATTATTTCATCCATCTTAAGAGTCCAGTAGGGCTGGTATTCTTCAGGATTTTTCTTGAAGGAATAATACTCTTTCATTAGTGCTCACCTAGTAACAAAATATTTTTGTGTTTTCCTTTTACATGACTTAGCTTTTCGGTGCAGGCTTCACTTGACCCTACCTTACTTAATGGCCTGCCTGTTTTCCTATTGAAGTTACGCCTCAAAATCGCTCTCAGGCCATGCTGGAGAGAACCATAAGACCTCACTAAAGCGGCAGTCTCGTACGGATTAAGTCCAGCAGTAACCATCTCCTTCCCAAGCCATCTTCTGGCACGCTTCGATAACCTACACCTTTCAATATCCTCTCGACGCTTAACACGCACCATCATCAACTCATCCAACGGACACCTAACAACATTGCAACTATCAAAAAACGGACAGCTTCGCATGCGCAAATAATTACGCCTAACATCCGGACCTCCCCGGGCAGGACTCGAACCTGCATCTAAATGGTTACAATATCGACCTTATTACAAGCCTAAAACCCTAAAAATCCCTTGTAAAAAATGAGAATTGAATAGGAAAGACTGTTATAGGATTGGCGATGGATATGTTT
>JBDRCQ010000016.1:0-2020 GCA_043821585.1 archaeon | reverse complement strand
CTATACTCTAAATTCTTAAAAACCCCACGCATCTTTTGTTTTAGTTTGGAGGTTCTTAATTTATAAAATTTAAAAGATGGAAGATATTCTAAAGAGATATTTTGGGCATGAAGAGTTTCGGCCGACACAGAGAGAGGTTATCGAAAAAGCCATGGATAGGAAAGATGTTCTTGCGGTGATGCCGACGGGCGGCGGGAAGTCGTTGTGTTATCAGATTCCTGCACTTAAACTTCCTGGGCTGACTATTGTTATTTCTCCCTTGATTTCTTTAATGAAGGATCAGGTTGATGGACTTAAGGCTAATGGGATTCCTGCAGAATACATCAATTCGTCGCTTTCTTCTTTGGAGGCTTTGAATATTGAGATGGGAATTATGAATGGTGAGATAAAATTATTGTATATCGCTCCTGAGCGATTGAATTCTTCCAGCTTTATGAGTTTGATTCGATTGTCAGAGATAAGTCTTATTGCCGTCGATGAAGCGCACTGCATTTCGGAATGGGGACATGATTTTCGTCCGAGCTATAGAGAGTTAAAATCTTTGAGAGAACTTTTTCCAAATACACCAGTGATGGCTCTGACTGCTACTGCTACAGAGAGGGTTAGAGATGATATAGTAAGTGAGTTGGGGTTGAAAGAGCCAGAAATTTTTGTTTCTAGTTTCGATAGAGAAAATTTGAATTTGATTGTTTCATATAAGAAAGATTCTTTTGAGAAGATTGTTGATTTACTCAATGAGAGAAAGGGCGAGTCGGCGATAATTTATTGTTTTTCTAGGAAGGATGTTGAGAATATTGCGAAGAGGTTGAAGGAAATGGGTTTTAGTGTTCTGCCGTATCATGCAGGTTTGGACGGAGAGGTTAGGAAAAAGAATCAGGAGCTGTTCATTAAAGATGATGTTCATATAATTGTAGCTACGATTGCGTTCGGGATGGGAATTGACAAACCTAATGTTCGATTGATTGTGCATCATACTTTTCCAAAGACGCTCGAGGGTTATTATCAGGAAATTGGTCGTGCCGGTCGTGATGGGTTGCCTAGTGATTGCGTTTTGTTTTATTCTAGTGCTGACATGAGGAAGCATGAATTTTTTGTTGACAAAATTGTAGATGCTGATGCGAAATATATGGAACGTGAAAAACTGAAGAAGGTTATGAATTATTGCGAGAGTGGTTTGTGTAGGAGACGGCACATACTTAGATATTTTGGCGAGGAGTATCCTAAAGAGAAATGTAATAAGTGTGATATTTGTTTGGGAATTAAGAAAACATATACTGAGCAACATGTTCTTGATAATAAACCGATTTCTAGTTTTGAAAAGAAAACTGATTATGATATGGGCTTGTTCATACGATTGAAAATCTTGAGGAGGAAACTTGCTAATGATAAGAACGTTCCGTCATATATAATTTTTAGTGATGTTTCTTTGCAAGAGATGGCTTCGGTTTTACCTACGACGCGAGGGGAATTTTTGAGGATAAAAGGAGTTGGCCAGCAGAAGTTAGATGATTATGGTGATTTGTTCATTAAGGAGATTGAAGGATTTTTGGAGGAGTAGGGAGATTTTTGAGTGAGTGAGGGGAAGCTCACCTCCGGCTCTCAGATAATCTAGTAAAATCATACAAGAGCGTGTTTAATTATTTGAATATTTATCAATAAATGTTTTGTGGTTATCTTAGGGTTGGGGGGAATTATTAAAAAAGATTAATGATTGAAGAAACTTTAAAAACTACAATCACTTTACCAAGTCATGGCAAAGAAAAAGAGCGTGAATAGAAAAGAGATGAATATGGATGCTCGTTGTTATAGCAGATACAACAACACGGCGTGTCATACGGGAAGTCTTTACGGATTGGGTTTCATCGGAGCAGTTGTTTACTACATCCAGACTGCTACAGGATTCTGGGCAGGAGTCGTTGGAGTTTTGAAAGCAATCGTATGGCCTGCGTTCCTGGTACACAAGTTATTAGGAATATAAGTCTATCTCTATGAAAATATTTTTATTATTTATTTTAGTTGG
>JBDRCQ010000015.1:0-274963 GCA_043821585.1 archaeon | reverse complement strand
CTGGGATTCCGCCATTTGAAATCCTCTCTTTCCAGTTAAAGTATTTCTCTTTGTGTTTGTATGGATCTATCTTCATGGTTGAGTTAAATCGGCTGAAGTTAAATACTTCATACGCCGATTCTGCACAACCACTCCTTTAACATCACAAAATACTATAATGCCCCTACCGGGAGTCGAACCCGGGCCTCCGCCGTTCTCCATGCCTTTCGATTTGAAAGGCACTTAATAAAAAAGTGCCTGTCCAAAGATGGACTGAAAGTATCATCTATAGTCGATCTAACTCTCGGCAGTCGAGAGGGCGACGTCCTTAACCACTAGACTATAAGGGCAGCCTTGTTCTATGGTCCTTATCGTCGCAGGAGGCTTATTCAACATCCTTAGACTATAAGGGCAGTCTGTTCGCTTGTCCTTATTGTTGCGAGCGTTCTGCTCTAGACTATAAGGGCATAAAATTCATTAGAAAAGATTAGTTTAAAACCTTATTGATTTTTCGTAAGACCCTTTAGCTTGGCCTTGTTCGGACGAGCGCAAAGGTCCGACTTATTGATTCTCAGCAAGACCTTTCCGAGCCCTAATCTTTCTAATCACATTGGGTTGCAATTCCATAGGCATCCTCTGGAACTTCTGATCCATTAAACTAGAAACACCGCGGCCCTCAGTATTGGATCTTAAGTCATTACTCCACCCGATCATTTCAGATACAGGAATCTTAGCGATCACGATCGTACTTCCACCCTCTTGCTGCACATCCGTCAACTCTCCTCTTTTTTGCGAAACAAGGGATGTAACCGTGCCCATGAAATCAATCGGCGCTTCAATCCTATGCGTCTGAATCGGTTCAAGCAGCGAGGCTCCAGCTCTGGACATAGAGTCGTACATGCCTTTTCTAACAGCAGGATAAACTTGCGCAGGACCACGATGCATGTGATCAACGTGAATCTTAATATCGTGCAGAATCAACTTAGTTTTCATCAACGGCTCTTTAGAAAGTGGTCCCCCATCAATAACCAGCTTCCAACCATCCATAATTGAATCGATTATTTCACCAAGTAAAACAATTCCTCTTGTTCTGTCCTCAAAAATGTTTCCTTTGTAAATCTCTCTAACCTGCCTCGCCTCATCATTACTCATCCCGCATTTAGAAAGGGTCTCCCAGACCAACTCTGCCCTTTTCTTCATTCTCTCTTCAGGCAATTCTCCTTTCTCAACCGCCTCATACACACTGTCCTCTAACGGTTCAATGCTGAAGTAAAGAATGTTATGGCCGTTAGGCGTCCTAGCCTCGATCACATCACTGGCCTTTGTAACAGTTTCCCTATAAACAACAATCGGCGGACCTGTTTTTACTGGCAGACCCTTCTCACTCTTAATTCTATTCTCAATAATCTCCAAGTGCAACTCACCCATTCCCGAAATCAAGTTCTCCCCAGTCTCCTCATTAATCTCGATTTTAACATCAGCATATTCCTTAGCAACCTGCCTCAAGATCTCAACCAACTTTGGCAGATCACCAGGTTTAGTTGCTTCGATACTCTTCGTAACAACAGGCTCAAAAATATGTTTGATTGATTCAAAAGGTTCAATCCGTTCCGAAGAAATTGTTTCGCCAGCAAAAACTCCCTTCAAACCAACTAAGCCAACAATATTTCCCGCAACAACTTTTTCCATCTGAACCCTCTTAGCTCCCTTGTAAACCGAAACCTGTTGCAAGTTCACTTTCTTCTTAGCCTGATTCATATAAACTGGATCTCCCTGTTTCAATGTCCCAGAAAACAATCGCCCAGCAGCGATCTCTCCAGCATTCTTATCAATAACCACCTTTGTACAAATAAAAGCAGGTTGTCCCTTTTCATTGCAATTAACAAGGTCTTTCCCAAGTTCACTTTCAACATCCCCATGCCAAATTTTTGGGATCCTATACGCCTGCGCAACCTTTGGGGAAGGGATATGCCTAATAACCATATTCAAAACAACCTGATGCAACGGCGCCTTTTTCGCAAGCTGCTTGTAATTCTCTTCACCGGACTCATACGCTTCGATTATATCTTTAAAGCTGATACCATTTTTTTGCATGTATGGGACAGACACGGCCCAATTGTGATATGCTGAACCAAAACCGACGCTTCCGTCCTGAACATTAACTTGCCACTTCTCGCCATAACCTTCCTCCGCAATCTGCATGATCAGCTCATTAACCTTACCGATAATTCCCATAAACCTTTGCTGCATTTGCTCAGGGGTTAACTTCACTTCTTTGATCAACCTATCAACCTTATTAATAAACAAAATAGGTTTTACTCTTTCTCTTAATGCCTGTCTCAAAACAGTTTCAGTTTGAGGCATAATTCCTTCAGATGCGCAACACAAAACAATTGCCCCATCAACGGCCCTCATTGCTCTCGTAACGTCTCCGCCAAAATCGACATGTCCTGGAGTATCAATCAAATTGATCAGGTGTTCCACGCCGTCTAAGGTGTGAACCATAGAAACATTAGCCGCATCAATTGTAATCCCTCTAGTAGTCTCATCTTCGTGAAAGTCCAACGCCCTCGCGCTACCGGCAGTCTCTTCAGACATCATGCCTGCACCAGCAAGAAGATTATCAGAGAAAGTAGTCTTACCATGATCAATGTGCGCAGCAATAGCTATATTCCTGATCTTATCAGGTTGGGACATTAACTTCGCGACCTTTTCTTCTGTTTTGTCTGTAGGCATTTTATCTAGAAGTAAACTCAAATGTAAATAAGGGTTTTTAAATCTTAGGGTAAAATCTCGCCAAAATTGGCAAGTATTTTAAACATTCTCTCCTCCACAAGATAATGGGGTTTTTCAACTTCTTTAAGCGTCCAGAACCAAAAAAGGAAAAATCAGAACTCTCTTTAGACAGAGTAGAAGACTTGTTGCAATCAAAAGAAAGGGAGACAATGCAATCCATAACTACTGATCTTGACCAAATAAAATCCAAACTGGCCAGCGAAAAAACAAAACTCCTTGAAAATGTGGGTATCTTAGAAAAAGCAGAAGTAAGAAATAAGGAAATACCTGATAGGGCAAAACAAATCATGGAGGGAAACCGCATGATATATCTCCAAAAGATAAGGTCTTTCTGCGAAAAAGCGAGCCTCCCAGAAAAATCGGGAGAAATAAAAGAATTTGCAGAACAATTTGATAAAGATCTAGACATTTTTGATAAAGGCATTGGAAAAAGCCATAACATCATGGAGGAATTCTTCTTAGAAAAAGCAAGTGTTATCTCAAGGAACATAAAAGAGATAGACAAACTCGTGAAGGGTGCAAAAACAACTATTGAAAAATCCCCTCTTGATGCGTTGCAAAAAACTCATGACGAATACAACTCGCTCATGAAAAAGTTAGGCCAAAAAGGTAACTCCAAGGAGGAGATAAAAAAACTAAAAGAAAAGATAAATTCCTTGTCTGATGATTCCAAAACCTATCAAAAAAATCTTAATGCCCTGAAGGAAAGTGAAGCCTACTCGAAAGCAAGCAAATTAATCGAAGAAAGAGAATCTATCAAAACGAAGCTCTTTAACTTAAGGTCTCAAATGTCCCACAATTTTTCAGAGATAGAAACGGCGCTAAAAAAGTACGAAAATATGTCAGAGAACAAATTAGCAAAAAACTACTTAGAAGACTCTCTTACAACCCTATCAAATGATAAAAATCTTGAGATAATTGGGTTGCTTAAGGCAATCAACTCTGCAATCTCCCGCGGAGAAATAATCCTTAAGGACAAAAAGAAGGACAAGGCCCTTAACATTCTTTCAATGTTAACAAAAGACCATCTGGAAGACTTTCTCAACGAGACAGAAAAATTAAATAAATCGCTATCAGAAACAACAAAAAAGATTGAAACCGACGAATCTCTGAAGAAAGCCAGAGACCTTCAAGATGAGATGGAAAAAGCAAATACCTCTATTACAAAGCAAAAATACCTCTTAGAAAAAACAGAGAGAGAACTAGCAGACTTTGATGAAAACAAGTTAAAGAGAAGACTTGAAATTGCTTTCAAGGAATATTTAGACGAGGAAGTTAAAATTATTTAACGAGCGCTATCTGCCTGTTTCTCAGCTTCGTTCTTCTTAGACATCGAATAACTCTCCATATTCTGGTTGGCGGCCTTCATGATCTCCTCAGCAAGACTTTGTACCATACTTTTCTTCTTTCCAAAGCACCTCTGATAAGACCCTTGAACCATCCACCTAATCGCTAGATCAACTCTCCTCATAGGGGAAGTATCAACTGACTGCGGATATCTCGCACCGCCATGTTCAATAACTGTAATCTCATCCCTCGGCGAACCATTCTCAATCGCCCTAACAAGAACCTGAATCGGATTCTCACCAGTCTTCTTCTCAATAACCTTCATAACCTCAATGATTGTAGTCATATTCTTCTGATACTTCCCGCTCGACCAAGAAGTAATTATCCTGTGCTTCTTACCAACATGTCCAGACGTAGCAAGTCTATTCGCAAACCTCTCAAGAATTCCAACTCTAGTCTTTCCGAACTTTCCAATATTTCTCCCCTGCGATTTCAAAAGTAACTTCGGTTCAACATTGATATAGGGCACCAAAGCAGGATCTTTTATCTCAATGTTCGAAACATCAAACATGTCAAACAATTTCATTTGCTGAGTTGTTTCTTGCTCTGTCATTTTAAGCTGCAGCCCCCCTTAGTCTTCGTATCTCCCCCACCACTTCCCTAAATTCCTCTGGCTCCATCCCATCGTTTCTCAGGTCAAATGATAAAGGGATTAACATTCCAGATCCTCGTATTTTTGTTGCAGTAACAACAACTCCACCCGACGTTTGATCCCTATAGACTGTAACATTGCCCTCGTCTCTGGGGATCGCACTAGATTTCCCTATAATGCCCCTTCCCCAAAGAACACTGTAGATAGCATTACTCCATTCAATTTCTAGCAGAGTATCATCAACCAGTCTTACAGCCGAAGCAATGCTATAGGTCTCTTGCTCTGTCATTTTATCTCCTACCCTTCTCAATCTTTCCGCTAACAAGTCGCGACAAAGGCTGATCATTTACTTTAATTACTTGGAATCTAATTCCTCGAATATCTCCCTTAGAACGTCCCTGCTTTCCACCAATCCGCTCAATAACAACTTCATCATGTTCATCAACATACTTCTGCGCAAGATTGCCCGGGATGAAAGCACCAACTTGAATACCATTTTTAACAAGCTGAACCTTGCAGCATTTTCTCATAGCAGAGTTTGGCTGTGCCGCCTCTTTCTGGAACTTCTCAATAACGATCCCCTTAGCCTGACTAGAGCTTCCAAGTGGATCAGACTTAATCTTAAGATTCTTCATCTTCGCATTATAAATCTTATCGGCCCACCTAAACTTGCTGCGCTTTTTACTCAACTTTCTTGCACTCAATAGTCCCATGTAATATACCTTTGAGAAAACGGTTTTTAAATCTTCTCATTAGAAAGACCTAAACAATCTTCAATTCTAAATGATATGTATCCTGAACGATCTTCTTCAGCTCAAGAAATCTTCTTTTATTCCTTCCGATTAACGAGGCTTTGTTCTGGTTGTTCCCAGCAGTAATTATCGCAAAACCCTCCTTAACCTCGATGCTCTTCGGCCTTATCGGCGAAACAACATCATCAACGAATCTCTGCAAATCTTCGAGACCTTCATCTTCCCTGATTATCTTGACTTTCTTACCAATCTTTTCTTGGATCTTCCTTATGTTTGTCGCTGCAGGTCCAATCGCCCTGGACACAGAAGCCCGATTAACTGCAAAGAAGATAACATTGTTATGAACAAAACACTTCCGCGTCTTAACTCTCGCAATCTTGTCAAGGAGGTTGATGTACCTCATCGCTGTCATGTCAATTACGCCCATTTTATATAGAACCTTATAATAATCTCTTTCTAAGTTAGTTTATAAATTTATCGCAGACCAAAATTCACTTCAAAGTGTCGTCGTGGTTTCGCGCATTTAAGCAATACTTATAACTTCGAGAAACCTAACCAACACATGGATCCTATAATCTTCAAGGTAGGAAGCATCCAAGTCACTTATTACGCATTAGTCTACATAGCCAGTTTTCTAACCGCCACATTCCTCCTCCTCGCAATAAGGAAGAAAGAATTAAACATGAAGGAAAGCGAAGTGTACGACCTAATAATCTTACTCGTGCTCGGACTCTTTATCGGAGCAAGGATATTTCACGTTTTGTTCTGGAATCTAGATTACTTCTCGGTAAATCCAGAAAAAATCCTCAGAATCTGGGAGGGCGGCTTAAGTTTTCACGGCGGCCTTTTAGGACTATTCTTAGCGGGATGGTTCTACTGCAAAATAAAAAAGGTAAACTTCTGGAAAATAGCCGACTTGTTCGCACTACTCGGAGTACTGATGGGTACATTTCTGAGAATCGCCAACTTCATCAATCAAGAAATTGTCGGAACTCTTACAAATGTTTCCTGGTGTATCAACTTCAAATACCACGAAGGCTGCAGGCATCCAGTCCAACTCTACGCATCCGCTGGGAGATTAATCTTATTTTTCATACTTCTCAACATCAAGAAAAAGACAAGCAAGTACAAAGAAGGCTTCATATTCTGGCTATCCATTTTCTTTCTAGGCGCAGGAAGATTTTTACTCGACTTCCTGCGAGAGGATGCAATTCATTTAGGACTAAAGGCAGGCCAATGGTTCAGTCTGATCCTCTTAGCCATAAGCGTCATCGCTCTAGCACAAAATCACAAGGAAGACATCAAATTACTGATCAAAAATCCCAAATAAATAATTATTTCTTTTTCTTCTCGCTTTTAACGTTCCTAGATAAAGGCCCAGTCACCTTAACAAGCAATCCAGGCAACCCTGTTCCAACCGGAATCGGTTGATTCAAAAGAATATTTTCAATCACAGAGTTCAATTCGTCCTCGGCACCTTTAATCGTAGCATTGACAAACTGCTTGTCAGGAGTCTCAAATGTAGCTCTGGCAAGGATCGACGCCTTATCTGTAATTATTCCCATTCTCGTAACTCCCTTAACAGTCCCAGACGAGGTCATCGCATCAGCAACCAATTGCAAATGCCTATTGTTAATATCAAGGCCCTGAGTTTGTAAGACATTCCTAATCTCGTTAATTATTGTTTGTCGAGCAGCTTCAATACCCAAAACATTCTTAACGTCATGGATATCGTTAGAGAATATCTTGTCCCGATTCACTCCCTTTATTTCCCTTACATCCTCAATGTTAGAACCATTAGTTAATATAATATAATCTCTATCCTTTTTTGCGACAACAACCTGCGGAATCCCCTTAACGCCAGAGACAATCGTCTCCTTCAGTTTACCTTTCAGTTTATACATTTCCTTAAAGCCCATGTCCGGTAATGGAACAATTATTTTATTCCCATTCACATTCACTTTGAACTTCTTGTCCTCCAGCCTATCTGCAATCTTCTGAACACCTATATGTGTTCTCCTAACTGCGTCAGAATTTAGTTCAACCTCTATCTTCTTATTACCAAAATCAAGATTAATAGCAGACAAGACCTCTTCCAGCTTAACTTCCTTTATCTTTTCAGCAAGGACCCTTGCATCTTTTTCATTATTATTATCCTTGTCCAAATAAATCTCCATCATAGGGGTTGAGGGTTGTTTCCTAGCATCAAGAATTTCAATAAGTCTAGGCAACCCAAGAGTAATCTGCATTTGAGCAACGCCAGCATGGTGGAAAACGTTCAAAACCATCTGAGTAGATGCCTGGCCAAAGGATTGAGCAGTTATAACGCCCACGGCCTCGCCTGGAGCAATCTTATCATCCTTAAGGTGGAGCTTAGCTACGTCTTTTCCGTCATTGCCATACTCCAACTGGACAATATTCTCCGAAGCATCTCTTACAGTTCCATCGTACTCAACTTTCAAGTCTTGCAAAGCACTAACAAGCCTTCTATAAAGGTAACCCGACTTAGGGGTTCTCAATGCAGTATCCATTAAACCATCTCTTCCGGTAATCGCACCAAAGAAGAACTCGCTCGGCTTCAACCCCTTTAAGAAAGATGACTTGATAAACCCGCGAGACTCAGGCATTAAATCTCCTCTCTTGAAGAATGAAAGAGTCCTATCATTAAATCCAAAACTAACCCTCTTATTCCAAAGAACCTGCTGACCGACACAGCAACCCATTTGAGTAACATTTGTGATCCCACCGCCACTTCCAGACTTAATCATTTTATTTACATTCGACTCAGCAGGCATATTTGTCTTAACAATATTCCCTACATCCGTTCGAACAGTGTTCAACAAATGCATTATCTTGGTTTCTCTAACCTCTTCCTGTGTCTTGCCTGGCATAACTTCCAATTTACCAGAGTTATAGTCTTCAATAACCTCTGCAGTCTTCTTCTCAGCCTTGTCTATAATCTCCTTGGTTGCATCCTTAACTTTATCCGGCACGTCTAAATCATGTAATGACAAAGTATAACCGACCTTGCTTAAGTAAGAAGTCCCCAATATAAATGCCTTGTTTATGGTATCAACCGCAGCAACCCTTCCCAATTCCCTATCAACAACCTTGACAAGCTCTCCATCCTCCGATCCAAAAGTCTTACTCCCAGTTATGCTCGAAGGCATGCTTATATTGGCCCCCTTAGGAATCACCTGAGCAAAGACCTCGATACCAGTCATTTCTTTCTTCTTAATGTTATTAATAATATTAGCAGAATAAAGCAACTGATCTGCACTGCTCTTGTCCACATTCGCCTTACCCAACAGATAACCTCCAGTAACCGCGTCCGCAATAGTTCCAACAAGATTCACATTATTCTTAGAGGAAATTATATTGTTATTAATGTCCAACAAAACCTTTGCTTCAGAAAGGGCCTCCTCATTCTGAGGACTATGAATATTCATCTCGTCACCATCAAAGTCAGCGTTATAAGGCGCAGCAGCTGCAGGGTTTAACCTGAAAGTTCTTCCCGGCAAGACCTTGACATAATGGGCCATCAAACCTTGTTTGTGCAGGGTAGGGTGTCGGTTAAAAAGAACTATATCTCCATCCCTCAGATGCCTTTCTATCTTATATCCCGGCTGAATCTCTGCCTTGATTTCTTCCTTCAAGTCATCACTAACTCTCTTCCTTCTTCCGTCAGGTCTAATGACACTATTTGCACCAGGATAAGAGTTTCCGCTCGCCACAAGCTCTTTCATAGATTCAAGATTAATCGTTGTAACAGACTCAGCAACAGTTATCACCTTAGCAATCTGCTCAGGCACCCCAATCTCATTAATCTTCAAGTAAGGATCCGGCGAAACAACAGATCTTCCAGAGAAATTAACTCTCTTTCCGGCTAAGTTCTTTCTAATCCTTCCTTCTTTACCCTTAATCCTCTCAGTTATAGTCTTTAATGGCTGTCCAGATCTATGCCTTGCCGGAGGAATTCTTGTAACGTTATTGTCAAAAAATGTTGTAACATGATACTGCAACAAATCCCACAAATCTTCGATGATGACTTCAGGAGCGCCAGCATTCAGGTTTTCCCAAAGTCTTTGATTCGCCCGAATTATATCTGAAAGTTTATGCGTCAAATCATCCTCGCTTCTCTCACCTGTATCCAACGTAATCGAAGGTCTAACAGTAACAGAAGGAACAAGCAACAAAGAGATGACTGCCCTTTCTGGCCTAGCAGATCGAGTATTAATCCCAATCTTTTTCATTTCTTCATCAGGAATATTGAGTACCCTCTCTCTTACCTCAATTGGATTCAATCTCTTCTTTTCTATGAAGAAGTTAGTCGGCTTCTCAAGCTTTACTCTATCAATTTGCTCATCGCAGTGCGGACATTTCTTAGCATCCCTCGCCTTTTTCGCCCTTTGCGCAGGCGTCAGGCCTTTCTGCTTTTCATCGGATAGTGTCAGCTTACCACAGTGTGGGCAGAAACTTCTCAAACACAACTCAATCAACGGAATATACTTAATATGCAAAACGGGTCTCGCAAGCTCTATACTGCCCGGATGTCCTGGACATTCCTTAACCCTCTTGCCGCATGTCCTACACCTAACCCCTGGATCAATAGCTCCAAGTCTAAGGTCCATTAACCCCCCATCAACAGGGAATCCATCGATATCATAAAGCTCAGGAGTTACGACCTTCACTGCGCTAATCTTCTTGATCTGGTCCGCACTAAGGAGATTAAAACTCAGGCTTCTAACTTGCTTTCTCGAATACTTACTGCTCATCTTGATGCTCCTGATGTTCATACATTATTTTAAAATCATCAACTCGTGCGATCAACACATTAGCGTCTCTCCTAGCCATGGTTGAATTTAGACCCTCATGACTTCTGCCATGCCCGTGAACTGTCCCATTAACATCTATTGCAATATAATCTTTCCCGTATTGAGCCTCAAGTTCGGTTTTATGTTTTACTACATACCTTGCTACCATCCTTTGTGCCTCCGCCATGCTTGCATCTGATGCCATTATATCTCTACTGTTCATATTTATTCTTCAACTTAAATTTAGTATGTATGCCAAGTCCCAGCAGTTCATCTACTAGGAGTTTGAATGCATATGAAACCTCCACAGGTTCTGCCTCGCTGCCCCCGCACATGGAGCAAACAGACTTATTCCTAATTGCATCTTCATAACCCATGTTGCCGCAATCCTGGCAGATATGGATTATTGTCTTATCAGAGTCATATCTCTCCTTCAACAAAAGCGACGCTCCATGCCCTGCTAAAGCTTGCTGCTCCATCTCTCCAAGCCTTAGTCCTCCGCCTCGCGCTCTTCCCTCAATAGGCTGTCGAGTCAACAAAGCAACCTTACCGGACGCTCTCGCATGAATCAAATTCTTAACCATTCTCTTCAACTTCAGATAGTACATGCTTCCGATATAAATCTTGGCTTCCATTTTCTCACCAGTAATCCCATTATACATCGTCTCCTTACCGTCATAACTAAAGCCCATTTCTTGAAGCTGTTCTTCAAATTCATGAACCTTCTGGCCCGTAAATGGAGTACCGTCAGAGATCTTGCCACTAACTGCAGCAGTCTTACTAGCAAGCAGTTCAATCAAATAACCAACAGTCATTCTGCTCGGAATACCGTGGGGATTAAACATTAAGTCCGGGCTAATTCCGTTCACAGTGAATGGAACGTCATCATTATTTGCAATCATACCGACAACACCTTTCTGTCCGTGAGGCGAAGAATATTTGTCTCCCACTTCAGGCAATCTAGAATCTCTAGTCCTCGCATCTACAACCTTGTTGCCTTGGCTGTCAACCGTAATAAACACCGCATCAACAGTTCCCCTCTCACCCTGCCTAATCACAGAACTGGCCTCCTTCTTAGCCTGAATACTCAAATCCCTTGCTTCGGACAAGAATTTCGGCGGTGTAACCTTCCCAATAACAACGTCCCCTGAATTCATGTCTGCTTCAGGATGAGCAACCCCATCATCTTCCAAAAACCTGTAGACTTCTTCAGTCCTATAACTGGAAACGTCCTTATCAGGGATAACTATCTCATCAGAAAGTCCTCCAGCATACTGAAGTTCTGTAGCAGAGTAAGGTCTAAAGTACGTGCTTCTCCCCATGCCCCTATCAACACTAGCTTTATTCAAAATAACAGCGTCCTCAATGTTGTATCCCTCAAATGGCATAATCCCAACAACAATATTTTGCCCAGAAGGGTAAACGTCTAGCGTATCATAAATAAAACTTCTAACTAACGGCCTCTGAGGATAATGTAAAATCGAAACATCCGTGTCAACTCTTACAAGATAATTCGCAGCATAAATCCCTAAGCTCTGCTTGTTAGTCTTACTGCCTCTCATCAGTCTAGGCAAACCGTCATGGTTGGAGAAAGGAACAAGAGAAGTCACCAGACCGAAAACATCAATCGGATGCACCTCCAAGTGAGTATGCTCTGCAGTCATCTCCTCATCGTTTTGAGCCACGTAGGCATTTTCCTCTTCGGCAGCATCAATGTATTCAATAATCCCCTTATCGACTAGGTCAGACCATTTAATTTGCTCCTGCTCCAACAAAACAAGAATTTCATCGTTAAGTTTAGAAGCCCCGTTCTCAACGACAACCAACGGCCTCAAAACCCTTCCAACCTCCGAAGAAATCGTGATCTGATCAAGCCTTTCATCATGTCTGATGCTCAGTCCCATAGGCAGTTCCTTGCTCCTTCTCAGCTCTCTCAACTTCATTGAGAATTCCTCAGGCTTTTCAACAAAACCAATAAACTTCCCATTCATAAAAACGTCGCTCCCATTCGGAATATCCTTCTTCAATCCCGCAGACTCAAGCTTTTTTACAGCGGCTTTTTCATCAAAATTAATCGCCGTAGAAATCTTAGAAAGCAAAGCAAGATTTTTTCTCAATCCAATCTCGGTACCTTCTGGAGTTTCAGTAGGGCAGAATCTTCCGTAATGGGTAGGATGAAGCGTCCTTGCCTTAAAGTTTTCCTGATCGCCAGGCAACAAGCTGGTAACTCTCTGCAACTGAGAAAGCACATCAAGGTAGTTAGTTTTTTGCATGTTTTGAGTCACACCGCTCCTTTCCCCAATCCAGCTTCCCGTAGCGATTGCACTTTCAACTCGGTGTGTAAATAATGTAGACTTTGCAATTGTCTTCAAAGAATAAAACTTCTTCCTCTTAGAAACTTTTTGTAAGGTGTATTGAATATCCCTAACCAATATCTTCAAATTAACCCTAAACAAATCAGACATCAGGTCGCCTGAAAGCTTAACTCTTTTATTTGCGTAATGATCCTTATCCGTTCTTATTTTAACATCGTCCTTGGATTTAAGATAGGTTCTAACTAGTCGGCAAAGAGTAATCGCTTTCTCGTCCCTATTTTGCTTAGTAACTCCAATATTCGGAAGCAAGAACGAATCAATTCTCTGCTTAACCCGATCCAAGATTTCTTTCTTAGTCCCTTGAATCCCAGATTTCTCTGCAATATACATCATCGCGTCTTCAGCATTCTGTAAGTGGGCATATTCATACAAGTTAACAATCAAACAATCATTCTCCATTCCAATATTCTTAGCGATGTCTGCCTCCTTACTCATTCCCAATGCTTTCAACAGAACCATTATTGGAATATTCTTCAGTCTACTGAATGTCAACTCCAAAATCCCCTCATTGGTCTCGCTGATAGTTGTTGGGATCCTGTAAGACCCTCTTTCAGAGAAAACCCTCAATGTCAACCCTTGCCTACCATCTTCAATAAATGGTTGATTCGGCGAGAGATCTTCAGACATAACAATAACTCTTTCATTCCCATTAATTATAAAATACCCTCCCTGGTCAAGCTTATCCATGTAGTTTTCAATTAATTCGTCCTTGCTCATACCATTGGTGTTGCACTTAGAGCTACGGACCATGATAGGAATTCGTCCAATTTCCACTTCGGAACTTTCTGTCTGGTTCTCATACTTCACACTTAATTCGACAAAAACTGGTGCAGAATAAGTGAGATTTCTAAGCTTTGCCTCAACTGGCATTACCTTGCTAATGCTCCCATCAGCCTCGATAATATTCGGCTCTCCGACCCTGACCTTCCCAAATTTTATCTCAACGTCCTGGTCAGAAAGAGATTCGTTAATCTCTTCAACGATTTGTTGAATCCTTGTGTCTATAAAATTGTTAAAGGAAAGAATGTTAGACTCAACTAAGGAGTGTTGTTTTAGATACTTCTCAACTAGTATATTCTTCTTATCCATTTAAAGAACAACGACCCTGTAATAGATCTCCAATTTATCTTCATCTTTTCTCTCAAGTTTGATCACATCACCGACGGCGCAGCCCTCAGGCAAACCAGGATCATCAGCATGAATTTTAGGCAATTGAGAAAGAGAGATATTATACTTCACAAGTAGCTTTTTCACTTCGTCCGCTTTCAGTTTCGTGTGTTTTGGCTGTAATATATGCATGGATATGGACAATCGCTACTATAAATATTTAATTAACGACTGGGCGATGATAAATGACTTTGTGAATTATGGTTTTTAAACCTTCCGGTACACTCTGTGAAAAATTGAAGAATGTCCCTACGTGAACGCCAGCGAGTATCAAGGGGAACGAACGCAGTGAGGATATCGGGGGGAAGGAGTGAACGTTAGTGCACTAAGTGACCCCTACGCGAGTGTCAACGAGTGTTTGGGGGAACGAACGCAGTGAGTGACCCCTGCGTCTGAGCAAAGCGAAAATGCTTGGGGGAAGGAGTGAACGTTAGTGAGCGACTGACCCCGAAGGGATTTGAACCCTCGACACCTGGCTTAAAAGGCCAGTGCTCTAACCAGGCTGAGCTACGGAGTCATTTTGCTTGACACTTAAGCGAAGCGTGGTTAGCGGTCCACCCATAACAGGTGAGCGTAACCAGGCTGAGCTACGGAGTCATTTTACTGTAGCTCAGAAAGTAAAAAATGCTTTTTAAGGTTAACTGATAGAAAGGCTACTTAATACTTTTAGCTTTCTTAACCAAATCTTCTTTAGGAAGTACACCAACCAGCTTATCCACGACCTCGCCGTCTCTAAGGAACATCAAAGTCGGAATTGACATGACACCAAACCTCTGGGCCAGATCAGAACTTTCATCCACATTCACCTTACCAAATTTAACTGTGTCTTTAACCTCTTCGGCAGCTTCCTCAAAAATCGGACCCATCATCTTACAAGGCCCACACCAAGGCGCCCAAAAGTCGATAACAACCTTCTCGCCCTTGACAAAATCATTGAAGTTATCCGCAGTCAATTCTTTAACTTTTCCTGTCATAGACACACAAAAAAAGTTTCATTAATAAACATTTTGTTAGCGGAGTTAACAGTCGTTAAGGGTTACCTATCAAAAATAACAGCAATCAAAACAGCCATCGTGACCACGGTCAGCAAACCCGCTAGCAACGGCGAAACATTCGCCAAAATACCAATTCCCTGAGGCGCCCCTCCCTCCCCGGAAACAACCATCGCATTTGTCCACGACGAGAAGAAAAACAAACCCACTACAACAATAACCAAAATACCCAACAAAAGCAAACCCTTTTTTCTCATGGTATCCAAATGCAGAATAAATATAAAAACATTCCCCCCATAATAAATTTATGACTAAAGACTATTCAAGAGAGTTAAAAGAATTAATTGAAGAACATAAAGAAAAAGGATTTGAGTGGGAAAAACCAATTGATTACCTTGAATTCAGAAATGGTCTTTCCAAGGAGCAAATGGAAAAAGAGGTCCTAGATTATGCCCATGTGGAATTTGTTGAAAAACAAAGCGAACAAGGAGAAACAAGATACAAACTCTATTTTGTGTACAGCTCCAAAACGGGGAGAGTTTACGTTTTAAAATTCACAGAGAAGATAAGAATAATCACAGTCTACCCAATAGGGAAGCAGACCTTAAAAAGCTACAAAAGAAAGTTTAAAAAACTCTGAACAACTAGAATAAACATGACTATAAAAATACATTACAGCGAAGAAGATGACATCTTCACAATTTACGATACTGAGCACAAGCCCTCCGAAACAATAGAATTTTCAGAGTTCTTGAACATTGATATTGACAAGAATAAATCGATGGTCGGAATAGAAGTTTTCCACGCGTCAGAATTCCTCTCGGCACTGAACGAAGCAGTAACAAAACCTCTGCTGGAATCCGTCGACAGCGTCTCGATAGAATGCAAGAACTATAGAAACAACTGGTTTATTGTCCTCATATTCGAAAAAGACGGGCAAAAATTAAGAATCCAAATGCCTCCGTTAAGAAAATCCGAATACACAAGTCCATTGATTGCTAGTTGCGAGTAAGGTTTTTTTCCTTTGAATGTCCTGATTTTAAGACTGAGTTCTCTTCAGCAATTTTTTTCTTTCTTTTTCTATTTTCCTTGTCTGCCAATAAGTTTCTGCTAAATACTTGAGGGCAGGCTTGTCCGAGATTATTCTCCCATGAATACGAGTAATCGTCAATTCTCCAATGCGTTCAGAATTTCCCCCATCTGCATCACCATCAATATACTCTCTCACAGCATCAGGTACATCTCGGGCATTTCTTGCTAGAACGATTAGAGAACGGCGAGACCGTTCGTCGATTTCTCCCCAACTGGTCAGGCATACTTCAACCTGGTAAAATCCGAGATTTCCTTCTCTATATTGTGAGTTCAGATCTACAATTGTAGGGTGCTTGATGGCTTGTATTACTCTCCCTTCAAGGTCTTTTCCCATACAGTTCCGACCCCTATCTCTTTCTAGGCAATTTATTCTTTCTATCTGCGAGTTGAGGGGCAGCCCCCTCTCATCGTGCCTATTTTCATTAACCATTTTCATTTGTCCATAACTATCTTGTTATAATAATCTTCTAAACAAAGTTATTTAAGGCTTATCCAAGAAAAAGCTAACAAAACAAAAAATATATAAGGATATTATCAGTATAATTAATAATGAAAGGAAGCATACTGCTTAGGGACACAAAAGAAAGAATAGAACTTGACAGAAAAAACCAGTTGATACTACAAATGCTCTTTGATAACTCTCGCGTACCAATTACAAAAATCGCTAAGAAAATAGGTCTATCAAAACCAGCCACATTGCAAAGGCTAAAACAAATGAAAGAAAGGGGGATTATCCTCCAGTATTTAGCATATTTCAATTTGATTGATGCAGGCTGGAGATTTTACGCAGTCATGATCGAAGCAAGTAATGAAAACGAAGACAGCCTAATAAAGAAATTTGAGAACCACAAAAATAGCGCAGCAGTAATCAAATTGGCTTCCAAATACAACATATTCTGGATGGTTTATTCAAAGACCTACGAATCATTTAATGAGATATTAGAACAAGCAGGAGGCAAAATAAAAGATGTAAGAGTCTTGCCGATAGAAGAAAACTTCTTTGACAATTACAGACTTTTCGACAATAACGAAAAAAAGTTGAAAGAGATTTCTAAAACAAAATTTAAATTAGATAAAACCGACGCCAAAATTCTAAATTCAATCAAACACAATTCTGGAAAGTCCTTAGTTGAAATATCAAAATCTTGTAACCTTAGCGCAGAGGCGATTAAGCATAGGATGAAAAGATTAGAGAGTTCCGGGACTATCCTAAAATATTTCACCAATGTAGATATATTCAAATTAGGGTTCCATCCGTATGTCGTTTTGTTAAAAACAAATAGAAAAAAGCAAAAAGAAATTTTTGAGTTTGTAAGAAGTTATCACAACACCAACGGTCAGTATCTTTTAGATCATGAATTTAGTATCATGTGCGTCCTAGTTTCAAAAAATCTAAATGAGCTAAGGGATTTTCTGGATTCATTACAAGAAAAATTTAGTGGTGAAATTTTAGAACATGAAACACATTTAATAACAGACCAGTTTCTAAGTGATTTCTTTCCAGAAGGTATCTATTCACAATATAAATAGAATCAATTGATTGACAAGTTTATTCCCAACCCCTTCATTCGGCCGAAGGCCAGTTTTATTATTTGGCCATTCACCTCATTAACCCAGAACCCCACATTCGCTCACCACAACCACTTCTCGCTTCGTTCACCCTGAAAACCCAGAAATCATTTCCCCCACCCCACATAGTCTTCTCTCCCAGAACCTTCATTCATTCCCCACAACCACTTCTCGCCTCACTCACCACCCAGAACCTAAACTCACTCACCACAGCCAGATCTCGTAGTCTGCTTACAACTCGTGCACATTATCTCACAATTCCCAATCCTTTTAGCAACACCGCCGCAAATCGGACAAGCAATCCCCTCATCGTTAGCAAATTTTTCAAGGGAAACCTGTTGCTCATCAGGCATCTCTTCAAAATCAGTTATCTCCACATGAACCCCTCCAGAGCCCTCCCCAAAGTTATTTATCATAAACTGCGCAACATAATCTACAATTGATGACGCCGTCCTAATCTGCTTAATCCGAGTATCAACTTCCCCACCAGAGCAATTTTTAACAAATCCCGCAGGCTCAAACTTCTGATGCCTAAATCTTCCAAACAAGTCCTTAACCGACGCACCATACTGCAAATTAACCGAAACAGACGTAGCCCATGCGTCCAATAGGCCCCTTATTGTGGAACCCTGTTTATGCATTGTCACAAAAACTTCTCCAGGCTTGCCGTTGTCATACAGCCCCACAATCAAATAACCCTCATGCCCAGCAATCTCAAATTTGTGGGTCAATGACTTCCTAGTTTGAGGAAGTTTCACCCTATCGCTAAGAGCAACCGCCTTTTTCTTAACCATCTCCCCTTCAGTTTTCTGCGTATTCAACGGCTGAGATCTCTTACTGTTTTCGCGATAAATAGCAACCGCCTTAAGCTTGTGCTCCCAAGCATAAATGTACGCCCCCAAAATTTCTTCAACGGTTGACTCTTCAGGCATGTTAATAGTTTTAGAAATCGCACCAGAAATAAATGGCTGCACCGCACCCATCATCTTAACATGTCCTTTGTAATGGATTGATCTTTTGCCCTTTGCAGCCTTGAAAGCACAATCAAAAACAGCCAAATGCTCTTCAGTTATATGCGGAGCCCCTTCGATAGTCTCATTCTTATCAACATAAGCAATTATTTCCTTAGTCTGCTCATTATTATATCCCAACTTCCTTAATCCATTAGCAACGTTGGTATTAACCATCTTCAGCATACCTCCACCAGCCAAAACTTTATACTTAACCAAAGCAATATCTGGTTCAACTCCAGTAGTTGAGCAGTCCATCATAAACGCAATCGTCCCAGTAGGCGCAAGCACAGTAGCCTGTGCATTTCTATAACCTTGCCTCTCCCCCAACTCAACAGCTTCAGTCCAGGAATCCCACGCATCGTTAACCAAATACCTCAACGGAGATGGCATGGCTTCCACATTTATGCCCTTGACAGACTCCCTATGCATTTTCATAACCTCAATCATCGGCCCTCGGTTCTTTAGAAAACCAGGGAATGGGCCAACCAAACCAGATAACTCGGCAGAAGCTTTGTAGGCTTCTCCAGTCATTATCGCAGTTATGGCTGCCGCAACAGCTCTTCCGGCATCAGAGTCATAAGGCAAGCCCAAACTCATCAACAAAGAACCAAGATTAGCGTAACCCAAACCAAGCGGCCTGTAGTCATGGGAGTTCTGCGCAATTTTAGCAGTCGGATAACTTCCCCCATCAACAATCAAATCCATGGCAATAGTAAATGTTCTAACAACCCTCTTAAACTTCTCAACGTCAAAAACGCCATCTTTATTCAAAAACTTTATCAGGTTGATAGAAGCCAAATTACAAGCAGAGTTATCTAAGAACATATACTCAGAACAAGGGTTAGACGCATTAATTCTCCCAGATTCTTTGCAAGTATGCCACCTATTGATTATAGAATCGAACTGCATTCCGGGATCCCCGCAAATATGAGTCCCTTCAGCAATCCTCTTCAAAATATTCTTGGCCTTGAGAGTCTCATAAATTTTTCCATCCTTAATCTGTTTAGTCGCCCATTCTCCATCCACCTTAACTGCCTGCATAAATTCGTCCTGTGCCCTGACAGACATGTTGCAATTCTGAAAAGCCACGCTACCATACGCAGGACCATTCAATCCACCATCATAACCCTGTTCAATTAAAGCCCAAGCTTTTTTCTCTTCAGTTTGTTTGGCATCAATGAATTCAATTATGTCTGGATGATCAACATTCAATATCTCCATTTTAGCGGCCCGCCTAGTTTTGCCACCCGACTTTATCACGCCAGCGTAGGCGTCATAACCCTTCATGAAACTCACCGGCCCAGAAGCCCTCCCGCCACCAGTCAGCGTCTCCTTAGAGCTTCTCAAGGGAGAACGATTCGTCCCAGTTCCAGAACCCGCCTTAAACAAATTGGCCTCAGCCACCTGGACTGCCATTATGGACTCCATATTGTCTTCTATGCTTTGAATAAAACATGCAGAACATTGCGGCCGATCACTATTTTTTATCGAAGGAATCACTCTCCCGCTAGCGCTATCCCAAACGTAAGCAGAGACCCCTCCAGCGGTCTTATCGTAATCCTGAATCCCTGCATTAAACCAAACAGGAGAATTGAAAACTGCAAGTTGATTCAAACAGATAGCTGCAATCTCATCCCTCAATGTCTTGGCCTCAAGCTCGTCAAAATAATTCTGCTTGACAGACTGTCTCTCAAAGAATCGTGAAACCCTTCCAATCAACATCTCAACAGAATTTTCCCTTTCGTTCTTCTTCTGATCTCCCCAGAAATATTTGCTTGCCACGACTTTTATTGCCAACGGAGACCAAAAGTCAGGCCTTCTCACACCTTCTTGCGTAAAGACCGGCTTGCCCGCATCATCATTCACGGAGACTTTATCTGCAACCCAGTTTAGTGGGTTGCCATAAATATCAAATTCAAACGGATTTTTTCCTTCCTGCGTAAAGAACCTAGTAATCGGCATCTTGCCTTGTTGAGAAAGAGGATTATTCAACCTCTGATCGAACGGCTTATTTAGAGTGCCTCCAAATCCATTGTCCCCACCATTCCGCCCATTTCCGTTACCGTTCAAGTCATATCCGTTTTCCATTATTTCTTTATTAGCTCCTTTATTTCGTTCTTGAAATCGTCAAGTTCAGTGAAATCCCTATACACTGAGGCGAACCGAATATATGCTACTTTATCAATTTTCTTGAGTTCAGATGCAACAATGTCTCCTATTAGCGTAGAACTAATCTCCCGACCCTTTCTTCTCATCCTCTCTTCAGTTCTAGCCAGCATTTTATCCAGTTTCTCTGATACTATCGGCCGCTTTTCGCAAGCCTTCATCACTCCCCTTTTCAGTTTTTCATAATCAAAACTCTCGCGCCGCCCATCTTTCTTAACAACCCTAAATTCGGGCCTCTCAACAGCTTCGAGCGTATTGAATCTTTTCGAACATTTAAGGCATTCACGCCTTCTTTTAGTCAAGCTTTCATTGTCCCGCTTGTCTATAACCTTCGTTTCACTGTTCAGACAATATGGACAAAGCATGTTCAACAAACACAAGATGTTGTGTTTTTCCTCTTTTTTACCACAATTTATTGTGTTACTTCAGACCTTAGCCATAAACGTATTTAAACATTTCCGTGCCGATTTTTTTATCGTCGGAAAAAAACAGAAACTTTCGCGTCTTACTTTTCGAGTGGCAAATCGATAGTTCAGTTAATCGCCCGCGAGATTTATAAACTCTTTAAGTCTTCTAAAAAAATGGGGATAGAATCAATTCTTGTTGAATATCTCGGCCAACCCGCCTGGATCGCCTATGCGCTTTTTTCTTTTGACATCATCCTCTCGGCTCTCGCAGTCTGGCGCACAACAAAACTAAAACAACCTGTCTGGTCCGTTCTCTTGGTTATCTTAAGAACCGCAGGCCTCTTACCAATAGTCTACTTTATCTTCTTCGCTAAGTGGAAAAAGACGAAGCACAAAAAAGAAGAATCGTAACATTTTAATACAGACAGAATAAATAAACAAAATGGGAAACTACACGTCATGGGAACAGGTTAGGGTTGGAGATGAGGTAGCTTTTAGATATGATCTCTGGAGATGGCAGCCCTCTACAAGTGGTTTTGTTGATCAAATCAGCGGAGAATCTCTTCGTCTTGTTTCCAAACCCTCGGATACCTCTCCGATTCGCGCTCTACTAAACAAACTTCCTGGATGGCGATACGATCGCGGAGAGGTCCACCGTATAGAAATCTTGGGAACAGAAGAATCTAGAATGCACAAATCACAATCGCCTGCCTAAAGCCACTTCCCCAGGCTATCATTCAAAGTAAAAACCCTTCTCACTTCACCGCCCCCACTAGCCCCATCACTCTTACTTGTAATGCCATGCAATGCCCTGTAAGAACACCAATCACAAAACGGCTTCCCACAAGCTGGCCACTCTTTAGTGTTCCTAATCCTCTCAATCAAAGCAAGCGTCTCAGCCTTCAGCCCAGCAAGTTGTTCCGGCGTCCTGAAAGAATGAATCTTCTTATTATGCGCAAGAAAATGCCACGTCAACTTAACAGTTATGTCGGGCCCAAACAAATTCTGCAGCCCCATATGATAAAACGCCAACTGCCGATCAGCATCAACCTCTTCCTGCTTTTTTATCGCGTTGTTCGTCTTGTAATCATGCACCTCATAACTTCCGTCTTTGTGTTTCTCAATCCGATCAATATAGCCCAAAATAAAAACGCCCTTATCAATCGGAAAATATATCTTTCTTTCAATATCAATAGTCTTTTTAGAAAATGGCAGATTGCTCTGATAATAATCTATCAAAAACTTTACGCCCCTATTAAAAAAATAATCTACCTTCTCGCCAACCGGGACCCGAATATCCAAGGCATACTTGTCGTGCCAACCCCTGGCAAAATACTCAATCACTTGATCCAGATCCAAAACCTTCCCCCCCATCAGCTCGCCATACAAATGTTCCAACGCCTCATGCACAGCACTTCCTAAAAACGCGTGAATGCTTTTGGGCAGATCAGGAAACGTCTTATCAATATATTTAATCTTATACGCTTCCGGACAATTTTCATACAACCAAAGCTTGGAATTTGAATACACCTCCACCATCCTTTGTTAAAATGCACCTCTTGTCATCAACTCAAAAAATCTAAGAGATATTTAAATACTCCCGCAGTCTCGAACAATAATGGACACAAAATTCAAAAGACACGATAAAGTTCGCCTTCTGATTGACCCAGATCCCGAATACATAGAATACGACCCGAACCATGTCGAAACAAAACCTCCAATAAAAAAAGGAATGGTCGGAAAAATTAATATGATTCTCCCAAATGGTCAGTACCACGTTGAGATTATTGACGAAGAAGAAGAAACGATAGGCTACGTCCCCATGGATGAAGAATTCTTAAAAGCAGTCTAAAATGCAGGAAGAAAATAAAAAGAGGCTTGGTTCAATAGATCTTTTAAGAGTCCTCGCCATCGTACTCGTCCTGATTTTCCACATTATTTACGAGTTTACATACAACAACACTCTTCGTTATATCGGATTCGTCGGCATTTCACTCTTCTTCATTGTCAGCGGCTTCCTCCTAGCGAAAAATCATCCTAAATCAGAAAACTTTTCACTGAAATGGTTCGCTCACAGATATATAAAAATCGCTCCATTATACTACCTGTCTTTAGTAATGATTGTATTACTTTTCTTTAAACAAACGTTTTCAGGGGCAGTTCTAAAAAACCTCCTATATCATTTTCTTTTCATAGACTTCATCTCCGAACAAACGGCCTACGCAATAATAAGCCCCGCATGGTTTCTGATCCCCCTAATCGGCCTTTACATTCTTTTCCCATATCTAAATCGGATAATGAAAAGGGCTCCTGCAACACTCCTCATTCTCTTCGCTCTAATGTCTTTACTGAGATTTACAATGGGCACGCTAACAGGTTTCTCACCATTCTTCTTTGTGGGAGAGTTTTGTTTTGGAATTCTCTTGGCCCATAACAAAAGACACCCTGCCCTCCTCTCAGCCCTCATAACCGCTTTCATAATGCCAATAATGGCCCTCCCCTATCTAATCTTTTATGTGGTCTATTACTTCAAAATCTCGACTCCTTCGCATGTCATAACCTCTTTCATCGGAGCAAACACTCTTGCCTTATTTTTGTTTCACGAATCATTTATGAAAGTAGCACTTGGTAAATGGGTTGTCTTCTCTCTTTCCCCATTTCTTGGATTAATCGCTCTGGCATTCGCAACGTTTTTAACCATAACAATATCCAGGAAACTAGAAGAAATGGCATTATCCAGCAAATCCCTAAAAGCAACCTCTGAAATCAAGGGACACGTGATAGTTGTTGTCTTACTAATTTTTGTAGGCTTATCTACGATAACTCTTGCGAATACGATGTATCAAGATGTTTCTTTTTCACCATCTGAAAAATCATTCCAAAAAACAAACTTGTTGGTTTCAGACGTTTATTCTGAAAAAACTCGCTCAAAAGATAACTGCCAATTTACCATAACTGGAAAAGTAAAAAATCTTGGTCAGGAAACTGCAATAACCCCCACACTAACCTGTAGAGAAATTGCTTATCCATTAAGGGAAGACGGCCCAAATAGCGAAACAATCCAATTAGAAGGCGTTCCACCAGGACAACAGGCCCAATTTGAAATGCACACAACCGGCAGCTGCACCGCCCAAAGATTCGAATGCACGGCTAATTAAAAAGAATTCTAAAAAAATAAATAAAAAGACAAAAAAATAAAAAAAGATCGGTTTAATGCCTTGCCAGCGTAAAGACATGTTTCAGCGCAACAATTATTGTTGCAGGCACGAATAACATTGT
Organism: archaeon; assembly: GCA_043821585.1. Taxonomy (GTDB): domain Archaea; phylum Nanobdellota; class Nanobdellia; order Pacearchaeales; family GW2011-AR1; genus UBA73. The sequence goes on along the minus strand of JBDRCQ010000015.1, from coordinate 250,623 downwards.
CAAAGCTTGCAATGTCACATAAAAGATCGGTACCATCTGAACTACGCCTTGTCCTAGAGTTGACACGATAACCAATACCGCACCAGCCATAAGGAATGGAGTAACTTCTTCCTCAGCAATGTTCAATAGACCAATGACGATACCAAGCACAACTAATACATAAGTTACGCCAGGCGTTAAGTCGCCAATTAGACCAAAGATCAAAGCTAGGATCACACCGATCAGGAAGGACCAACTTCCCAACATGCTTCCACCTTTTTTCTTAGCCATAACAACCTCCTTTTGATATAATTCAATATGAATTTTCTTTTATATATGTTTCTTTTTACCATTTCATAACTTTTTTTAACCTTCTTTAATGCAAATACCTTCAAAAGAACAGCCCATTGCCTAAATCAGTGCAACAACAAAATTTATAAATCCAAGTCTTAAGGTTCTGCTATGAGAATCCTCCCTATCGGCGAGCGCGTCGTTTTAAAACAAATTGAAAAAGAAGAAAGAACAAAATCTGGAATCTACCTGCCAAAGTCAGATGACAAAAAGGAAGGAATCATAGTTGAAGTAGGTACACTAAAAGACGGATCTTTAATTCCTCTAAAAAAAGGAGATAAGGTAATTTACGGCGGTTACTCCAGCGAAGATTACGAAATCAACGGCGAAAAGCTTTTAATCATAGATTTTAAGGATATTTTAGCGAGGATTGACGAACAATGACTGGACAAACAAACCCAAGGTTCCATTCAGAAAATAAAGGGGCCATGTATTGGGTCAGAGATATTGATGGGTGCCAGGGATACGTTGGCTCTTTAGTATCAACAGAACAAGGCGATTTCCTAAGATTTTCTGATCCAGAAAGAATCGGCGTTGTTCAGGTATCAGGAAAACCAAACGGCACACTCCATTGCCGTGGCAGGCCCATTGGCTTCAGAGGCGTAGCACCAAACTATACATTCAGAACAGCCGATCTAGAGCCAGACAGCTTAGGGCATATTCGGGACACAACCGCAACAGCAGGAAGAAGAGGGCCCTTGAGTACTCCGGGAGATAACCTCCACAAGGAACCAGTATAAAATGAAATCAGCAATAACAATAACAAGATATGGGATAACGCCAAGACAAGTCGCAATTAGCTCAGCAAGAGAATTGCAACTCGGCGATGTAGTCCCAACAGCAGACGGACCTGCTAGATATATCGGAGATGATGAAAAAAATATGTACTTCGTGGCACCAGGATCAGAGGATTGGGAAAAAAGGCTGCTTACCGAAAGAAAAGACTGTTTCGAAACTGCCCTGGTAGAAGGGCGCGGACGCCTAGTTGGATTAGAACCCGGATACAGTCCGATTCTGGAACACCCGAGTCCAGCATACATATTAGCTAAATTCGTACTCAACCAAGCAGGCATTACGACACCAGCAGGAGAACAACAACAAAATGGCAACCGCTAGAGTTTTAAGGGGATTGGAGAAGCAAACAGAAGCACTAGAGGTTGCTGGAGCTGCAAATCTAAGAGTAAGGGACATAATAATCAGCGATCCTCAAAGACCGGTGGTTGTAGTTGCAAAAACGACCGGATTAATTTCAACCGTACACTCGGACGGAAATGAAGGCCTAGTTCATGAAGTTTATGCAGGAAGAAACCTTGGATTTGATGATGATGGCCAACCCTCTCTAAGGCACCCTGGAGAATATTTTAGAATTGAGTATGATCCAGCTGAGGACTCAGAAACATATGATCTTCTAAAAGCAAAATTGAGGGTAGCACAGGAACAGGTAAGAGCATGGCAAAGCAGATAATATTTGACGAATCAGCAAGAAAAGCATTGCTTAAGGGAATAGACAAAGTCGCAAACACAGTAAAAGTAACTCTAGGACCAAAAGGAAGAAACGTAATTCTTGACAAACCTTCTTCGCCATTAATCACAAACGATGGCGTTACAATAGCAAAAGAAATCGAACTAAAAGACAAATTCGAAAACATCGGAGCCAAATTAATCAAGGAGGTTGCATCTCAAACCCAGGACAAAGCAGGTGACGGCACAACGACAGGTGTTTTGCTGGCACAACTAATGATAACTGAAGGACTAAAGAACATAACAGCCGGAGCAAACCCAATCGAAATTAAAAAAGGAATCGAAGCAGCCACGGAAAAAATAGTTAATTACCTAAAAGAAAAATCAACAAAAGTAAACTCAAGGGAACAAATCGCACAGGTTGCAACAATCTCCGCGAACAACGACGAAAAGATCGGCAACCTTATAGCTGAAGCCATGGAGAAGGTTGGATCAAACGGAGTAATTACCGTAGAAGAAGCAAAGTCCATCGAAACAAACTTAGAACTAGTAGAGGGCATGCAATTCGAAAAAGGCTATCTCTCACCATATATGGCAACCGATCAGGAAAAAATGGAAACCTCCTTCGAAGATCCTTACATACTAATAACCGACAAGTCAATTTCATCCGTAAAGGAATTAGTTCCAGCTCTTGAAGCAGTTTCAAACGAAGGAAAACCTTTACTGATCATAGCAGATGACCTAGAAGGGGAAGCATTAACAACCGTAGTAATCAATCTCCTAAGGGGCGCACTAAAGGTCTGCGCTGTAAAATCGCCCGGTTACGGTGACGAAAAGCACGATCTTCTCGAAGACATCGCAACCTTAACGGGAGGAAAAGTAATTTCAAAAGAAAGGGAAGACAAATTAGAAGATGTAAAACTGTCAGATCTTGGAAGCGCATCCAAGGTAAAGGTCACAAAAGATGAAACTCTAATCATAGAGGGCAAGGGCAACAAGGAAAACATCGAAAACAGGGTTCGCTCAATTAAATCCAGAATCGAATCAGAAACTTCTGACTTCATAAGGGAAGACCTACAAAAACGATTAGCAAAATTATCTGGCGGAGTTGCAGTAATCAACGTGGGTGCTGTAACAGAAACAGAGCTCAAGGAAAAGAAGATGCGAATTGACGACGCATTGCATGCAACAAAAGCGGCTGTAGAAGAGGGCGTCGTCTCAGGCGGCGGGATCACCTTGCTCCACGCAGCAAAAATTCTTGACGCCTTAAACCTTCCTACAGAACAAGCAGTCGGCGTGAAAATAGTAAAAAAATCTCTCGAAGGTCCAATCAGACAGATCGCATCAAACGCGGGGAAGGACGGATCAGAAGTTTTAGCAAATCTTCAGGGCAAGGAAGAAGGAATAGGTTACAACGCCAGCACAGATAGATATGAAAATTTATTTGAGTCGGGCGTAATCGACCCAACTAAAGTCGTCCGAAACGCTCTCCAGACAGCTTCCAGCATCTCAAGTCTAGTGCTGACAACAGAGTCGCTAGTTGCAGACTTCGAATCAGACGATAAGGATAAAGCAGACTCAAATCCTGCAATAATTATTTAGAAATATTTAAATATCTATTTTGCATCAAATTAATATGAAAAAGAGATTATTTGTCCTTCTAGTCATATTCTTCAGTCTAAGCTTTGTTTCTGCACGCGTTTCTCATTCAGCTAGCGAAATAGATTTGCCAGGTGGAAGCACCTTAGCACAACAAGTGCCTGCCGGAGCAACCATCTGCACATCTGTAAATTCGTTAAGTCCAACCTCACAATGCTATGATGATGTGGGTGGTGGTGGCGGAAGTTTGTGGACAGAGTATGGCGCAAACGGCGTTTATTTTGACAGAAGTGGGGATGTAGAAAGGGTAGGTATCGGAACGTATCAGCCAGAAGGCAAGTTTGTCGTTGTTCATGACAGCACTGGCAGTTTCAATGACCATTACGGATTTCGTTATCAATCTGCCATAGACGGATGGAAACAGCTACTCTCCTTTTCAGTGGATGGCAGCAACCATCACTCAATGATTCATTCTGTATTAATAGATCCTAGTGGCTCACCTACTGCTACAGATCTTTACATCAATCCACTCGGAGGAAACGTTTTATTCAACAAAGACGGAGGAAACGTTGGTATTGGAATTAGTAGTCTAACTCAAAAATTGAATGTGGGAGGAGGGATAAGAGTTAAAGGGAGAGGGTCAGATGTTAACCCGACTCCAAGTAATGATTTTGGAATAAGGTTTAGTGATAACAATGGCAACCCTGAAGATGGGGACGATACTGCCATAACCAGCCGCGGGAATGGAATAATAGATTTTTGGACTAATGGAATGCCTGGCCCAACGATGAGTTTGCAGACTGGAAGATTAATATTGTCAGTCGGTGCTCAAGGTGCCGTCACTGGAAACTCTTTATGTGTCGGGGCCGGGGGCATTGTTGGAGTGTGTGGTAGTAGCAGAGCATTAAAAACGAACATCAAAAACTTGAATTTTGGTTTGGAAACTATAGGTAAACTAAAACCAGTAACTTTCGGGTGGAAGGGTAGCAGCCAGCAAAGTCTCGGATTCATTGCCGAAGAAGTTGAAGCAATTAATCCCATTTTGAGCACGTACGATTCCGAAGGAAAATTAGTCGGAGTTAAATATCCGGAGATGACAGCTCTGCTAACAAAAGGCATGCAAGAACAACAAGATCAAATAAACCAGTTACGCATACAAAATTTAGTACAACAACGGAAAATTGACGAGCTAACCAGAATTGCCTGCAAAGAAAATCCAAAGTTAAATTTTTGCTAATTCTCAAAATTGAAAGCATTAACTGAGTCTTTCATAAACAACCCTGCAGAAATCTTTATATACTCTTCACACGAATGCTAAAAATAAAAGAGGACAATGGGAAAACACTGCATTTACTGTAAGACTGATATTGATGAGGATTCTGTCGTAGATGTATGTCAGAGGTGTGGAATAAGTGTTTGGGGCCACAAAATGTTTGCCGCGATCGTTGAAAACATGCAGGGCGCAAGAGATGCTGGTGACCTCTACCAAGGAAGCGTTACTGATCCAGATGTTTCTAAATCTAATTCAAAACAGAGGAAATCAGGCCTCAGCTCCATAGCTCAGGAAGCTCTAGCTACACAAGAAGCAGCACCTGTCGAAAGACAACTGGATTCGTTTCCCACAGAACCCACAAAAGAAGACATTCCACCACTAGTTGACTCGTTCTCTAAGCCAGAGTCCTTCGGCCCAGAAAAAGAAATAAACCCAACACCTCCCCAAGCATCCTCTTTTTCTCAACAACCCTCTCCACCAACCCCTTCACAAACTCTTAGTCCTCCAACACATCCCGAGCCATTTCCCCAGCAGGTCAGGCCAGAAATTCGCCCACAAACAGAAGACTCAAGCGAAGAATCTGCATCATTCTTTATTGACAACATGAACAAAGGCTTCTAGCAAATTTGCCCTTGGGAAATATTTAAGTATCCTTTTTGCGTCAAACTCTTATGAAAAAGGAGTTAGTTGTTTTCTTAATTATCCTATTTAGCACAGGCCTTGTAAGTTCTGCTGTTGTTTCTCACAAAGCAACAGAGGTTCTTATGCCCGACGGGATTACAACATTGGCCCAGGTAGTTCCTTCAGGGGCGGAAATCTGTACCAACGTGAATGGAAAGTGTCCAACTGGCAAGTGGAGCAGTAGCACAATACCTGGAGATATTTATTATTCCGGAGATGTCGGCATTGGCACAAGTACGCCCCAGGCAGCCCTTAACATTGCGGCGGATGGCACTTCGCAGATGTGGATAACTGGTAAAACTAATCCCAATCAGCGGCTCTACATAGGTTACAACACTATTTCAAATTATGGGTCTATCCCAAGCAACATTATTCGGAGGCACTTATCAATCTCTATTGCTGAACCCAAATGGGGGAAATGTTGGCATTGGCACAACCGCCCCCGGAGCAAAACTAGAGGTTAATGGAAATAATTTTGGAGGTTCAATTTTAGTCACGGGAGGGGGCGGTACAGACATAGCAATTTCAGACGATCAGGATCACGATTGGAAATATAACACAATTTACAGTAAAGATGATGGCAGTTTTGTGTTACAACCGGACTGGGATGGCACAGGTACTCCAGAAAATTTATTATTAATCCCCGATGGATCTGGAAAGGTGGGCATTGGCACAACAAGCCCTGCAGAAAAACTAGAAGTTAATGGACTAATTAAAATCCCAACTGCAGGTATGATAGACAATGATTCGCCTGGAATTGTAGCCTCATCTAATGACGATTTCCTCTATGATGGGGAGTATATTAACAATTATGGCTTTGGTTTTCACCAATATGGCTCCGGTACTAACGCTTATATTTCAGGGTACTATGGGATCGATTTCTTTAGCGGAGGCGCTGCCCGGATGAGAATAAACAGCGATGGAAATGTAGATTTATACGGAAAGTTAAGGGCAACTAACTCCCTAAGAACTTATGCCGGAAGAACCACTGCCTCATACACTAGGGGAGGTGTCGGCGGATACGGCGGAGGAAATAGTAAGTGCAATGCACAATACTCAGGGTCTAGGATGTGTATCGCTGCAGACTTCATCAATGGCGTACCAACCGCCGGAGACTATGGATGGTATTCGACTTTTTCCAATAGTGACTGTGAGGCCTGGACAAACTCTCTGAGTGGAATAACAGGGCCATTTTGGACGAGTGCAGGTACACCAGGCAACCATGCGTGCTCAAACAGCCGACAAATTTTATGCTGTAAATAGCCCCAAATCCAAACGTTTTTAAACTAAATCACTCAGTAAATTCTATGCTGAAACGTAAACAACAAAGGCAGAAGGGAAAGTTTTCTTTCACAACTTTCTTCCAAAAATTCAAGGAAGGAGACAGTGTTGCAGTAGTCGTAGAGCTAAGTCAACCATTTGCATATTCTAAACGCTTACAGGGCAAAACAGGAAAGGTTATCGAAAAGCGTGGCTCCGCATATTATGTTGAAATTAAAGACATCAACAAAATAAAAAGGTATTTAATCAAGCCAATCCACCTAAAAAGGATACAAGACGCGAAATGATCCACGAAAAACAACAACTAACGCTCGTAGAAGTAAAAGAAATAGTTGACAAGCTAGAAGAAAAACAGGAGTTGAAAGAATACTTCAAGAAGTTCACAAAACTAACAAAAGCAAAGGCAGATAAGTTAAAGGAAGAAATAAAGGGCCTTGGAAATATCAAAATAGGGGAAGAACACATGATCAAGCTCTCGGACATAGTTCCAAGGGACGCAGAAGACATTAACAAGATTTTCAGCGACACTGGTTTGACAGAAGAGGAAACAAATGCAATCTTGGAGATTACAAAGAAATACTGAAGGTAAGAATGGCAGAGAAAGAAGATCATGCAATAGTACTGGATTATTTGCCGTACGGCTATCCAATGGAAAAACACACTAACCCGATAGCTCAAGCCATTGGCATCAAATCATTTTCACTTCTGGAACTAATTCCTCGAAGAGGCGTCTCGTTATCGCCAAAAGAAAAGGTTTATATAGGTCCGGAGAAACGTGATAAGATATACTACATAGCAGGTAGGCTTCACCGTGAGAAGCTTACAGAAACTGCAAAGATCCAACTGCAAGAGTTCGTTGAGGCAGTGGTTGGGGAGCAGGAGAAAACCTTCGTGGATTTCTTCAACAATGCCCAGGCCATGAACACACGCCTACACCAACTGGAACTTTTGCCAGGCTTTGGAAAAAAACACACCAAAGAAGTAATGGAGGCGCGTAAGGAAAAAGCGTTCGAAAGCTTCGATGACATAAAGGCCCGAGTCAAATCGATTCCGGACCCGAAGAAAGCCATCGAAAAACGGTTCATCGAGGAACTGACCGTAAGACAACGCCTTAACTTGTTCGTCCACTAATCCCATACTTCTTTAGAAACAAAGGACAAACAAGAAAATGTCACAAACAGCAACACAAACAAAACAGGTAGCAGGAAGAGAAGTAGTAGAACAATTAATCAGGCAGCAACACCTTTCCACAATAGGTCCAAACCAAGATATGTTTTATTCTTCTAGAGATACTTGCCAGCAAAAGGCCCCGATTGTAGAACTGGTAGATAACAAGCCATCTTTTAGTTATATGGGCCGAGACGCATCAGATTTACTTAAAATGGAGTCGTTGAGGCAGCAATTCGATGAAAGGGGCATCTTGTATGACGAAGATTTTGGAAATACTGTTACGAACTATGTTGAGGGGGTAAGACGGCAGGCAGTTTTACTGGGAAAAATCGCCGACAGGATAGACGACAGGATAGAAAGAGGTCAACAATAAAAATGGCAGCACCAAACGCAGAAAAGAAAAAGCCAAACATGAGGCATGAAGAAGCTGAAGAACAAGTTCTAGTCAGAGTCGCAGGTTACGATATCCCTGGCGACAAAAAACTATTTCCTGGCCTAACAAGAATCAAAGGCGTCGGTTGGGCGATTTCAAATTTAACTTGTATCAAACTCGGCCTCGACAAAACAAAAAAAGCATCAGACCTTTCTAAAGATGAAATCCAAAAAATAGAAGAATTCTTGAAAAACCCTGACGCAAAAGACTACCTAAAGAACAGGCAAAAAGACGTCGAAACAGGCGAAACAAAACACTACATCGGAAACGACTTAGACATGAAGAAAGACTTCGACATCCGAAGGATGAAGAAGATAAGATCTTACAAAGGAATAAGACATACATCTGGTCTGCCGGTTCGCGGCCAAAGAACACGATCACACTTCAGAAAGAAAGGACAAGCAGTAGCTGTCAAGAAAAAAACCGTAGCTGCTCCAGCAGCAAAGCCAAAGCCCGCAGCAGGAGGCAAGAAGAAGTAAAATGAAAAGAAAATCAAAATCATACAAGAAACCTATGAAGCCTTTCGAAGCTGGAAGGATCAAGGAAGAAAACGAATTGAGAAAGAAATATGCATTAAAGAACAAGCGCGAGATTTGGAAGACCCAAGCAAAAGTAGATTATTACAGAGGCCGAGCTAAAGCACTGGCGAACAAACCTCACGAAGAACAAGAGGTTCTTTTCAAGAAACTACAAGCACTCGGACTCAAAGTCGAGTCAATTGCAGACGTTCTAGGCCTAAAAGTGGAAGATATATTGAAGAGAAGGCTGCCAACAGTTGTCTCAGAAAAGAAACTAGCAGATACAGTTAAACAGGCAAGACAAATGGTTGTCCACAAAAAGATCAAAATCAACAACAAAGTAGTCAGCGCACCGAGCTATCTAGTCCCAGTTTCTGAAGAGAAAAAGATTGAAGTCAAAAAGAAAGCAAAGAAAGCAAAGCCAAAAACCGAGGAACCAAAACCAGAAGAAGCTGCTGAGGCCCCACCAGAATCTACCGCTGCTGAAACAGGGGATACTCCAACAGAAGAAATGGCGGAGGCAACTGAATAATGCCAGAAAAAAAAGAAAAAATAAAGGAAGAAATTGAAGAGATTGTAGAAGAGGAAATAGAAAAGAAAATCCCTGCTTCTCCTGAAACAAAAACTAAAAAGGCAAAAGAAGAGGCAGCAGAAAAAGTAGCAGAGGAAGTCGCAGAAGATGTTGTAGAGGATCTGGAAAAAGAGATAGAAAAAGAAAAGTCTCCTGCTAAGAAAGAAAAAAGGAAAGACGACAAAGTGGGAATTGCATACATCACAAGTTCAGGCAACAACACGATAGTTCACATAACTGACTTAGCAGGCAACACAATATCAAGAATCTCTGGGGGGATGATAACAAAACACTCAAGACTAAAAGCAAACCCGACAATCGCAATGTTCGTTGCAAAAAGGGCCGCAGAGCGACCAAAGGACTTAGGTTTCACAAAACTTTACATTAGAATGCGTGGCAAGGGAAGAAACACCCACGGGCCAGGCGCAAATTCCGCAGTAAAAAGTTTAAGCAAAGAAGGCTTTGATATAATCAGCATATTAGACACAACCAAGGTTCCACGCGGCGGACCTAAGAAGAAAGGAGGCCGTAGGGGCAGAAGAGTCTAATAGTAAAACTTAAAACCCAAAATTTCATCATAATAACATGGAAACAATAGAAAATACAAACGACCGATTGGTACTAAGACTAGAAGCAAACGAACCTTTGGCAAACGCAATTCGTAGATCCTTCTCTGAAGTCCCAACTCTTGCAATAGACGAAGTTGAAATCTACAAAAATGATTCTGCCCTTTATGACGAGATAGTCGCAAACAGGCTCGGTTTGATCCCCCTAAAGACAGAAAAATCAATGTCCTCTAAAACAAAAATCGACTTGAAGTTATCCAAAAAAGGCCCAGGTAACGTTTATGCTGAGGACTTACAAGGTCCAGCAACAATTGTCCAACCAAAAATCCCGATCACCCTTCTTGGAGAAAGCCATAAGCTTGAATTAATGGCAACAGCCACATTGGGGATCGGCAAGGAGCACGCAAAGCACATACCCGGACTTTGCTACTACAGGCACATCTTGGAAGTCAAGTCAACTCCGGCGATAGACAAAATAGTTGAAAAGTCAAAAGGCTTGATCAAGCCAGAAAAGAAAGGCGGAAAGTGGCTTTGCGACCCAAACGAAGCCATAATAAACGATATTGAAAAGGCCGACAAAGAAGCAGTCACCGATAGCAAGGAGTTACTTTTCATAATCGAATCTTACGGCAACATGCCTGCCAAGGATATCCTTACAGAGGCCGTTAAGGCCTTAGAGAAAAACTTAGATGAGTTTGAGAAACAACTCAAGTAATTCTTTCACAAACTTTAAATAACCCTTGGGAATCAAATTTCTATGACAAAAAGAAACAGATTCAGAACTAGGGGAGGCCCCGACTTTGAAGCAATCAGAGAGGTTACCAATTTAGGATTACAAGAGAGGGCTACAGAGTTAGGAGGGGCAGTTAGGATTGGGGAGGTAGAGGGGTTTGAGCTCATGCCTCCTGAAAGGGGTTACACCGCAAGGGGGAAAGCAGGAATCACACGATCAGGCAGCCCGCTTGGAAGCGGTACCCTATACACAGTTCTATTCACGCCCGGACAAGGTACTGGAGACAGAACAAACTACCATCTTCTAGACCATCCAGCAAGATGGACGCCAAGAAGAAAGGATGGCTATGCAGAACTATTTATGGCGATCGGAACAGGTTATCGTAGTAAATGGTTTCCTGGAGTTAATAGTCTATCTGTTGTGGATCATACTGGAACTCATAAAAATAGCCCATGGATAAAACGGCTGACAGTTGGGCCACGAGACTATGTCGAAGCACTCAGAAATGGGGGAAGATTGGAAAGGGTTTCACGTTTTGATTTTACGCTGGACAGGGGAGCCGAAACTCCTTACGGTGACCCGCATGCAATCATCTTTGATCCATCGAGACCCCTAGATGAGCTAGATACTAAAGAATTGTTTCAGGTCGGCGCATTTTTAAGTTTCCCGCAAGACGATGAAGGTCTCACCTTTGTAAGAGACGCGATTAGAAAAACAGCTTAAGTAATTCTAGCAAAGTTTTAAATTACTAAATTAATTCCCCCTAACACGCGGGGATGCCAGAGTCCGGTCAAATGGGCTAGCTTGAGGGGCTAGTGGCTTAGTGCCTGCGCAGGTTCGAATCCTGCTTCCCGCATCTCATGTTCGCAGAACATGAAAATTCGCGGCAGCGAATTGTGAACTCCCGGCAAACCTGCCGGGCAGCGAGGCCCTCTCTCGCATCTCAACATTTTAATATCCTCAATCCCTCACAAAAATATGATCCTCATCCAAATCCCTGTAGGCAACATGGCGAATTTCTCATACATCCTAGCCGATGAAACCACGAAAGAAGCCGCCGTCATAGATCCCGGTTTTGAGTACGAAAAGAGCCTAAACAAGGCAGAAGAACAAAAATTCAAAATAACAAAGATCCTCTTAACCCACGCACATTTCGATCACATTACAGATCTCCCCGCAATAGCAGAAGCCACAAAAGCAGAAATCTACATCCACGAAGAAGAACCTCTCGATCTAAAATTAAAAACTCATAAAGTAAAAGACAATGATCTAATCTCACTCGGCAAACTGAAAATAAAAGTAATACACACTCCAGGACACACCCCAGGAGGCGTTTGCTTCCTCTCTGAGAGCAAATTAATAACTGGAGACACATTATTTTGCAATTCAATTGGCCGTACAGACCTTCCAGAATCAAATCACGACGAAATGCTTCAAAGCCTAAAAAAACTCTCAAAGCTTCCAGATAAAACAGAAATCTGGCCAGGACATTCTTATAATGGGAACAAATCCACAATCGGCGAACAGAAAAAAACAAATCCTTTCATGCAACCTTAAGAGAACTTTGCCGTTTTTGTGCATTTAGTTAGCATTTAGTTAATTATCCAAGGTTTTCTTAACTTCTAACTCTCTTAACGATATAAAATCCTAGTGCGATGCCTGCCAAACCCATGAATATTCCCACCGCCCACCACAACAATTTAGAGTTACTCCCAATCCTTCCAGACTCCCCAGTCTCATCATCACCTAATCCTACTTGATCTTCAACGGGAGGAGACTGTTGAGGCCCACCCTCCTCACCATCCTCACCATCCCCTTCATCCTCTTCTTCATCAGCTACCGCTCCGCCACCACCGCCTCCACCACCACCACCAGAAGAAGGTGTATCATCACCAGCAACTGTCCCTGGCTCTCCAGTTGCCCAAGTGGAAAACTCACAGTAAGGAATAGTCCACAAACAAGAAGTTCCATCAGCTACCCCAGTAGCAGGATCCACGGCATCATTATCTCTTCTATCACAATTATCCCCATCATTATCACAATGCCACAACTCAGTACAATCGTCATTAGGAATCTTAATTTGACAAATCTCCGGATGCAAGTTATTAACAACCTTATCTCTAGTGCTAGAAATCATACCAACCATTTCAATAGCTCCACCAGAACTGTCTGTCAAACTAGCATCATGAATCAAATCTCCAGCCGTACTAAACTTCCGAGTATTCCCAGTCAAACCAGTCTTAGTTACCGTAGCATTTAAGAAAATCAATTCAGCACCATCACTGCTAGTCATCTTAACATTTGCCTTCCGCCCTTCACTATAACTTGTCTTCATCCCTGCCTGTGGTCCACACATCTGTCCCTGAATGTGTTCATAAGTTCCATTAGTGTTCAAATCATAATAAACAGTCCATCCAGTAGGCGGGGAAATTATTGTCACAAAATTACAATAACCGCATTTAGCAGAACTCTCAGCCGTTCTAAACGAAGAACAAGCACTAGTGCCACATCTACCCCCCGAATCACAGACCTTCAACTTATAGTAATAAATAGTATCATTGCTCAAGGGATAGTCAAGCGAATTAAGTCCAGTATCATTGTAAATACTTGTGTAATGCCAACTAGTATAATTTCTAACACTACTCAAAATAGTAGAATCATAGACAGTATCATTAAGAGTTGTGCAAGTCGAATCATTACCGTAAAATGTCAAAGTCGCATTAGACGGCTTATCAGTATCAAACATTACCAACGCAGCATCAGGATATTCTTCAATTTTTATTCCTGTAATCGCAGGCATCGAAGTATCAACATATCCTGCAGCATTAACTCCAGAACTAACACAATGAGGGGCAAATTGGCAATCCCAGTCGGCACAATCAACCAACCCGTCATTATTATCATCCACAAGATTATAACAATCTTCTCCTGTGACAAATCCTCCACCCATAAGTATATCCTCAAATATTGCACTGCTCGCTCCAAGTTCGAAGAATCCGGTTATTGGAAAATCAATTGAAGAAGGACTAACCCATCCAGGACCAGCGGAATCAGAAGGAGAACTTGCATTATTATTTGCTCCAGCCATTGCAACATAAATTCTCATATCTGCCCCAGAGTCATACAACGTAGGGAACTTTTCCAAGGCAGCCTTATCAATAGCAATCATAGGTCCCTGAATCTCGCCACACATCTTCTCTTTCCACGTACTCAAACTAATATCGGAAGTTGTCCAACCACTAGAACCGCATTTCTTAGCATTGAATACCTCGACCGCTTTGCCCAAAGTAACATTATAAGAAGACCTGTATGTAAAGAAGAAATCATAACCCATCGCCGAAGAATTATCTCTCAAAGCACACCCTCCAGTAGCGCTCCCATCAGTATCTAAATAGACGTAATATTTAACTGTAGCATTCCCATTTCCAAAATTGTTCCCACCACCAAATCCTATTTTCTCATTATTACAAATCCCCGCATCTGCAAAATTAGTTGTGCCAGAACCAAATCCGTAACTCTCGCCCATATCTTTAATTCCTATCCCAACCAAATCAGTATATTCTTCCCCGTCAGTAGAATCACCCATAGCATCCATAACAACAATCATCGGGGCACCCATTTCCATCCCACCAAACATCCCATACATCCCAGGAGTATTACACCATCCATCCATCCATCTACAACTACCAGTACAAGTCGCCTCAGTAGAAGCTCCAAAACAATTAGGCTCACACCAGCCAGGTCCAGTGTAATATGCGTCCCAGGAACCATCTGTCCAGTTACAATTAGCATTAGCATTGCAAGCAATAGCACTAACCGAACTTTCATTCCCCTCAGTATCATTACTATACGCCCCGTTATTCCAACACTCATCAAACGCATTCATACAATACTGGCTATTATTATTCCACATGCATCCAGTTGCATTTCCACAAACATATCCATTTTCATCAGCAGTCTCATTATCATAATATTTCCAACAATCGCTAGTCCAGTCTGGCTCACAGAACGGTCTAAATTCAGGCATCCAAACACAACTTATATTAGTAGAAGAGCTATCTTCACATAAAGTTTCATTACCATCATACTTCCAACAATCCATTCCAGTAGAAGCTCCTCCTCCAGCTCCTGTAGAAGCTCCACCACCAGTAAAACCCTTTGGATTACACCAGCCCTCACTCTTCCACCTACACCCAGAAGTTTCCCCACATTCAGTATCATTACTATCATACTGCCAACAATCCAATCCTCCCGTACTTCCACCAGCACTATCACTCATGCACCATCCGGTGCTCAGTCTACACCCAGAAGTTTCCCCACAAGTAGAATCACTTATATCTGGATCAAAACAAATACCATTGCACATTCCTTGAGTGTTGGTCTGCCAATTCCACATCCAAGAATCCCAATAACACGTGTCAGAATGCAATCCGCATGCAATAGAAGTACTATAATCCATACAAGCCATAAACTTATTATCGCAACCAGTCCAACCATTCCCTGTCCTCCAAGCACAATCATTCCCAACACCGCAAGTATCCACATCAAACTGCCAACAATTTGCGCTCCAATCCACCTCGCACATGGAGCCCCAGTCATTGGTTTCCCAATTACATCCACTAGTAATGTCACAGCCACTTTCATTTCCATCATAATTCCAACATCCCTGCTCCATACACCAATCTCCATCATCATCATAATAGCAGCTAGGATCTATAGACTCGCAATACGTGCTATTTGTATTATCTGCTGTCCAACAATTCTTAGGGGCAAACCCTGCAGGGTCACACCATCCCCCTTGTTCAGTACACCAAGTATTATCCGCCCCTTCCCCCGCACACCAAGTATCATTTGTCCACGTACAATTTGCCTCAGAAGCTCCACAATTAACTTCATTCATGAGGCTATAACAATCACCTCCCACATTCCAGTCCTGTTCGCACCAACCAGAATTAGCAACATTACCACCAGACCAATCACAACTCAAATTCTTTGCATTGCATAAAGTCTGATTACCGTCCGATTGCCAACAATCCATTCCAGGAAAATCACACCAACTACCCCAAGCGTCTGAAACCCAACTACAATTCAAACCACTGGCTAACTGAGCCGCCTCACAATTTGCTTGAGTTATCCATCCGAAACAGTCTCCAGAAACAAAACCACAAAACGAATCAGCATAACAATTAGAATCTCCACAATCTATCAAATTATCTCCATCATTATCAACTCCATCCCAACACACTTCAGTAACACCGTCCGAACCAGTTCTCTTTGTACAAATGTAATCGTTTCCACTCTGAGTCCACTCACAAGAGCCAGTTCCATTTAATGAACTTCTACCATTGTCAAGACAATTATCTTGAGTATAACATCTATCGCAAGAGTCAGCACAAGTTTTCTCACTGCTATCCACACAGTATCCTCCAATATCAGTACTGGAAGCATCACTAACCCACTTACATGCAACATTATTAAATTCTTTTGCATACTCGCAATAACATTCTGGCGTATTACAAATATCATAAGAAGTCTGAATGGGCGGATTCAAATCAGGTCGAGCATCAGAATAAGAAGCCGCATTCGGATCTCCAAAATAAGTACAACTTCCACAATTACTTTTACAATCGCTAGCAGTCCCACTTGTAAACTCGCTCTTTGCCCTACACAAACCAAATCCATTGGGGGCACTACTGTCCACAATAAATTCACAATAACCCAATTTAGAATCATAACAATATTCTTTAGCAGTCCGACTAGAATTATGCACAGCACCTGTAAATTGATACTCACAAGCAAAACACGCCTTGTCACAGTTCTTCTCATCCGAACCCTTTTGTTCACACCTTCCTGCAGGAATAGACCTATTTCCTTCACAATAAAACTCCTGAATCCATTTTCCATTAGCCGCCTCACAGTTTTTCTTATTATCTACCAAAGCAAAACTCTGAGTCCTATTTCCAAAAACATTATCAGACTTAAAACTGCAAATATTTGTAGTGTTGTCCCAGGCGCAAGGCATATACAACGGATAAACTGCAATCTGTTGACACAAAGATTCCCCTTCTCCAGCAGTTGAAGTTTGCATGCTAACATCTTCACAAGCAACCACTCCCAGTCCTTGCTGTTCCATATCAGCATTTTCCCAACAAGAACTTCCAAGTTTAGAAACACAACCATTAGCCCCCCACTCACAACAAGTCGAAAGCGCAGGTATATTATTGCACATCTGAGTATTATTAATCATCGAACAATTCAAACCATTCTCATTAATATAGGCGGCAGTAACGTTAACAAAACTGGAGTTTTGATCAATAGATCCACAAGTAGTTCCAGTATAATTGCACCCAATAATATTATTGCAGTCAGTAGAATTCATATCAAAAATATAACACCCAGGATTCCATTCATTAAAAATGTCATCTTGACCAATTTCCCCCCAATCAGGAGTTGAACATGTCCCGCCCAAGGATGTGTCTGTCCAATCATTCCAATTCCACCAACAGTAATACGTATTCATGCAATCTGTATTTGAAGTAAAACCAGAACATTCCCCAGCAGTCATATTAGTATAACATCCGCCATTTGAGTCCGTAGGGGTAGATCCACCCCACGCACAACTTAAATTATATGCATTACTTTCACAATCAGTTTGATTTCCACCATTCCACCCATCCCAAGACCAGCACTGAATCTCCTCGCACCATCCAGAACCACTACCAGTTTCCCAATTACAGCCACTCGCGGCAGAACAGTCACCAGAGCTACTATAAGACCAACAACCACCCATCATGCAATACTGGCCATCCCAAGTACAAGTAAGATTACCATTCAAAGAAGTATTGGTGCAAGAATTTGAATCAGTGTAATCATAAATCCAACACGAGGGCTCGACACACTCATTCTGATGATAAGCATCATCTATCCAATTGCAAGTCATCCCTCTCGACTCAGAATCTTCACAATAAGTTTCATTTGAACTCAATCCTCCATAATCCCAACACGAGGGCTCGTAACAATAACTATTGTCAGAATTCCACAAACAAGATTGCCCTCTCGAACCATTGTTAGAAGTGCAATCAGTTGAATCATAATTCCAACACCCAGTATCCATGCACTCTCCCCATGAACACCCAGAAACATTACCACAAGTAGCTGAGGTTGTCAGGCCCCAACAATTTGTCTGTTCATTCCATCCTGTACAATAGTCACTCCACTCACAATTCAATCCGCCATTTGCACTAGAATCTTCACAATAAGTTTCATTCGTATTTTTAAAACTCCCACAACTCGTCTGCCCACACCATCCAAAATCATTGGAACTCTTCCATTGACAATTCTTACCAATCGCAGCAGTCAACGTAGTATTTGTACAATCGGTCTGAGACCACAAACTCCAACAATTTAACTCTTCACACCACCCGCCCCAAGATTCAGAATGATAAACACAATCATAATTAGCGTCGCAAGCCGTCTGATCATCATCGTAATCCCAACAATTATATGCAGAAGAAAAACCGATAAAGAAGACAACAACTATTAATGATAAAACCAAAACGGGAAGTCTAGTCAATTTGTTACTCATCATCACCACTTTTGTAAACCGCGTCTACACAAAAAATACTATTCCTTTGTATATAAACTTTGCGTTTATTCTGGACAACGCCGAAAGATAGAAGTATTTATATGCACAAAAATCTCAGATCTTTCCCAACCCACCTACTCAACAAAAATACCCGGCCGCCCTGGCTTAACCTTCTTCGCCTTATTCTCAGGATCGTGCTTCTCTTTGTCGTTCACAGCAAAAACTCTAACTTCCTTCCCAACTCTCTTCCCAATCTCCTCTCCCGAATAAAACTCAACTTCGTTAGGCAAAACATAAACGTAAACCTTCTCCACCGACCCGCCCTTCACCTCAAGAATCTTCAAGATGTTCAAAATATCAGAAACAGTCTTATCAACCGCTTGATCAATCTTATCAAATTTCTTATTTATCTTTTTCTCATCGCACTTTGGCCAATCTGCCAAGGAAACAAACGGCTTGTTCCCAATTTTCTCCCAAAGTTGTTCTGCAATATGCGGCGCAAACGGCGACAACAACTTGACAACGCTTTCAAGATCTTTCTTCGCAATTTCGCTATCAAGACCCTCAAACAACTCCCTTAACTTAATCACCGCCAGATTATACTTCAAGTTCTCAATATCCTCGCTAACATCCTTAATCGCTTTGTTCACTTTATGCTGCGTCTTCTCGCTAGATTTTCCAACCTTCACGTTTTCAACATGCCCAATTATTTTTTCGATAAACCTCAAACTTCCCTCAGCACCTTTATCCGACCAATCCCTATTTTTGTCCAATCCCCCAAGCGACATCAAGAACAATCGCGCAGAATCAATTCCATACTTCTTAGAAACTTCCTCCGGTAAAACCACATTCCCCTTAGACTTCGACATCTTCTCGCCGTTTTCTCCATGAACCATCCCTTGATTAAACAACCTCTGCGCCGGCTCGTCAAAGTCCAACAACCCGAGATCTCTCAAAAACTTCGTGTAAAACCTCGAGTAAATCAAATGTCCTGTAGCGTGTTCTCTACCCCCCACATACAAATCAACAGGCATCCAGTGTTTTACTTTCTTCTTATCAAAAATGGCCTTCTCATTTTTAGGATCACAATATCTCAAAAAGTACCAAGACGAGTTAACAAACGTATCCATCGTGTCTGTCTCGCGTCTCCCCTGGCCGCCACACTTCGGACATTTCGCTTTCGTAAACTTCTCGTACTTCTTCAGAGGATTTTCCTCGCTCGTGAACTTGATATCTTCCGGCAACTTCACAGGGAGATCTTTCTCAGATACAGGTACAGCACCGCACTTATCACAATATATTATTGGAATCGGTGTCCCCCAAAACCTCTGACGCGAAACAAGCCAGTCTCTTAATCCATAAACAACAGTTTTCTTAGCATAACCCTTCTTGGTCATCCACTCACCCATTTTCTTCTTCGCTTCCGGAACAGACAACCCGGTAAATTGCCCGGAATCAAACATGTAGCCTTGCCCGTCATAACTTTCCGGAATTTTTTCATTGCCCTTCTTCAATTCATACTTGCCGTCAGAAAAAACAAAGTCCATATCTTCCATGTCCTGAACGCCAGATGAAAGGCCATCAAGTTTAACAACCATCTTTTTTATTTTACCACTAAAATAATTAAACCATAACTGTCTTATCGCAGAACGCTCCTGCAACGTTTTATCAAAAACATCTCCACTTATGATTAACCCAATCACAGCGGTATCACCTTCAAAAGTAACGTCGACCTTTCCGATAACCTTTTCGTTATAAGAACCATCATACGAATAGTCAGACATTTTTTTCTCATCCAAGCCCGGATGAACAATTTCGTATTCAGTGCCCTTACTAGATTTATTTTCGACTAGTTTATTCGGGAAAAGAACCTCATAAAGTTTAATTCCATGAGTCTTTGCAAAATCAAAGTCTCTCTCATCATGACACGATGCCTTAACTATCCCCGTCCCAAAATCCATCATGGCGAAATCTGCGATGTAAATTGGTAAGTCGCGGCCACTACAAAAATCCCTCACATATCTGCCAGTGAAATATCCGTCCTTTGCTGCCCCATATTCAAACCGCCCACCCGCTTTATTCTTTTCAACTTTCTTAACAAATTCCAGCGCCCCCTTCTCGTACTTAGTCCCCTTAACCAAATCAATTATTACCGGATGCTCCGGAGCAATAGCAATAAAAATCTCTGCAAACGAAGTATGGTGGTGCGTAGTAAACGTTTCTAAAACTAAGTTCATATCATTAACTTTGTAGTTTTGAATATATCCTTCTTTTTTGTTTATCCAGTTCCTCTGCATAGCTTTAATATCCTCAGGCCAATCTTTCAACTTCTCAATACTCTCATACAACTCATCAGCATAATCAGTGATCTTCAAGAACCATTGTTCAAGATGCTTCAACTCAACTTCAGTGTCCTCATGCAAATAACACTTCCCATCCTTAACCTGCTCATTCGCCAAAACAGTATTACATTTCCCACACCAGTTCACCGGCGCAGCCTTCCGATACGCAAGCCCCTTCTCCAACATTTTAAGAAAAATCCACTGGTCCCACTTGTAAAACTCAGGCGTGTGGCACTCAACCTTCCTAGACCAGTCATAACTAAGCCCCAACTCCCTCTGCTGCCTAATATAATTCTTTATAGCATCTTCCGTAAACTTCTTCGGATGCGACTTGTCTCTTATCGCTGCGTTCTCAGCCGGCAAACCAAAGGAATCGTAACCCATCGGATAAAGAACATTAAATCCTTGCATCCTCTTAAACCTCGCATAAATGTCTCCAATTGTATAATTAAACGCATGCCCAATATGCAACCCGCTCCCAGAAGGGTAAGGATACATCTCAAGAACATAGTGCTTCTTCCCCTTCGCAGACCCCTTAACCTCAAAAATCTTCGACTTCTCCCACTTGTCCTGCCATTTCTTCTCTATCCTGGCGAAATTAACCTTTCCCATAAAGATGATTATTTTGAAACAGATTTAAAACTTGCTATTTTGCCCAATATCTTTTGAATATTCCTGTCCATGCTTTCTTCCCCATCAAGAGAAAGATCTGCATATTTTTTGTTTGGTCGCCCAAACCTGCGGTATTCATCAATAACCACCGTTCTGTAATATGCCTCTCTATCCTTCTTGCCAGAACGCGCACGCGCCGTTCTCCTCCTGACAATTTCTTCATCACTAATGTCATAGTAGACTTTCAAGTCAAACAAGTCTCTAATTTTTTGCCAGTAAAACAACAAAAACCCTTCAACAAAAACAAATTTTTTAGGCTCGGCCAACTTGTGCCCACCCTCAATCTCAAAAACATTAAATGGGGCATCTACAGATTTTCCCTCCCGGATTTTGCTCAAATGTTCAAACAACAAGCCAGAGTTGATGTTCTCCGGAAGTTCTCTGTTTTTGTAACCTTTAACCAACGGCGGCTTAAAATTCCGATCCCAATAGTCATCTGCATGAATAATTTCTACATTTTTCTCCCCAATTCTATTAACTAGTTTTCTTATCAAAGTAGTTTTTCCAGAACAACTTGGACCCGCAATTCCTACGAATAAAGAGTGCATACACAAAACACTAAAATAACTGATTTAAATCTTTCTCACCCCGCACCAGGGCCCCAGAAAAAATCATATCAATAATATCAGGAAGGTATTAATCGCCTTTTCCAGCTATTTTTATATGTTCGGAAGAAAAAAACGAAAGGAAGAACCAGAAGACGCAGCCAGAGACGCAGAACTCTTCAACAGGATAATAGATGAGACAGAACCATATAATGCTCTGACATACATGCCTGAACAAATGAGGCCTCCGGTAGAATCAGCACTTAGAGATCTCGAGGAAACTGTTGCAAGTGGACAAAGCCTAGATGAATTCCAGAAGAATCTTATGAAAGCAGCAGCCACTCGCGACATGAGTGGGCCCATCGGAAGGATGTACAGTGCAATAACTGCAGACCCAAGAATGTACACTCCAGCTTTGATAGTCTGGAGCCTGAGGGCTGCTCAAGAAGCTTGCGCTAGAGGAGGTCTTCAGCACACACTGACACGTTTCTTCGAAGATCAGCCAGTAGTTTCAATTGCTTTAGTTGGAGATCTGGGCAAACCCAGTGCACAAGTTTACGAGGTAGACGGAGAGCAATTAACAATTAGCTACGCAGAATTTCCAAGCTTAAGTTCAACAGTTGATGAAAAAAGAGGCTTAACAGCAGTCAGTATTGAGAGGCCAAATATAGAGCAAAGAAGTCAAGAACCTTGGGAAAGAGACTATCGTGCTCTCAGGCTAAGGGTTTGGGAGACTCAAAAGAAAACAACCTCCATACTTTTGAAAACACTTCCAGGCATGGATCGGGACAGATTAGCACTTGCAATAGCAGATAGTTTTGCGGGAACCTACGCAGTTTACCAAACACAAAGAACACTACGCCAAAGAGAGACTGATCCAAAAGAAGGATAAGTCTCGAAATGGTGCGTGGAAAAAAGATCACAAAAGACGAGATCATCTCAGGGATCAAGGAGGCATGGGAAGCCGGCGTTGACCTAAGAACAAGTCCAATACAAAAGACGCCCCACCGCAACCTCTACAGGACTCACAAATATTATTTCAGAACCTAGCAACACGCACTCAAGGCTGCAGGGATTTCTTACAAAGAAGTTGAAGCGCGCGCAAAAGAGGAAAGAAGACAAGCCTATCTTGAAGAACTTCGTCAAGCTCATGCAGCAGGAATAGATCTAAGTTCTAGGGCGCTACAAAACGATCCAGTAAACAGAGGATTCTACGATCGCAGAGCAACATATTACGAAGGCAAATTCGCATGGGAAAACGCACTAGAAGACGCAGGCCTTCCAGTAGAACAAATAGTTAGACAAAGACGATGGGATCAGAAGAAAGTAGTTTCAAGACTAAAGGCAAGAAAAAAAGCAAAGAAACCTCTCAATCACGCAGCAGTAGACGATGAAGAAAGGGACCTGTCAAAAGCAGCAAAAACACACTTTGGTTCTTACGATGCAGCACTCGCCGCAGCAGGAATCGATCCCGCAGAAGTCCGCTTGTCCAGAGAAAGTTATTCGCCTTTAGAAATAACTCTCAGAATAATCCAATTTCACAGCGCAGGAAACAGCCTGAATCTAAGCGAAATCTTAGACGGCGAAGACGGCGAAATGGCAAAACTTGCAAAAACAGTGCAACGCCATAAAGGGGGTTGGTCTACAGCCGTCGAAACTGCAGGCATAGATTACGAACAATTTAGAAAAAGAGTCAAGAGGGGTTCTTGGAATCGAGAAAGGGTAATTGAAGAAATAAAAAGATTGCAGTCGGAGGGCATTTCCTTAAACGCTGGATACATCTCGGATAAACAATCTGGCCTGCATCACGCTGCAGGTAGGCATATCGGAAAATGGGGCGCAGCACTCGCCGCAGCAGGAATCGATCCAAATAGCGTTAGGCTTACAGGGCCACCAATAGAAAATGGGGAACTCCTTGCGAGAATCCAACAACTCAGCGAACAAGGTCAGGATCTAAGCACTGCAGCAATGGCAGAACATGACAGTCCGGAAATAAGAAGGGTCTATCAAACAGCCGCAAGAAGATATGGTTCATGGAGAAGCGCAATAACCGAAGCAGGCCTACCTTATGATCAAATAAGAAGGGTCCGCGGTCAATATTCAAGGCGGGAACTTATAACCGCAATCAAGGGCTTCGAAGAACAAGGAATTGTCCTAACGCCTCAGGAAATAAAGGCCCAACCAAACGGCCCCAGAATTTACCATGCAATTTCAAGAAGGTTCGATTCCTAGAGGGCCTTCCTCGCATCTGCAAGAATAGACCCAGATAAACACGGCGTAAGAATGGATTGGGAGAACGGGGCACAAATCCTCGAGTATCTAAAAGAAAACTTCTCAGCGGGAGTTGTCACAGGTGCAAGCAACGATAGAAACTTCGCAGCAGCCACACGCACATACTTTGGCACAGTGCCAGAAGCCGTCAGAAAAGCAGACCTAATCTATTCGAAGAGCGGAAGAGTAACGAAAGCAATGGTCGAAGACCCAAGAAACGTAGGCATTCTTTATAGTTGTAATGCCGAATTCCTTCAACAAATAGCAGACAAAGTATACTTTGGAGCACGTTACGGCAAACGCAGAACCCTCGACCAAGGGGATTTAGTAAGCGAAGGTTTCATGAGATTTTTAGAAGTCCTCCCAGACAAACCGCCAAAAGAAGGAATTCGGAAGTTTACGTACTGGCCAGTCAGGAAGGCGCTCCTAGACCAAAACAGGGAAATGTTCGGGAAAGAAGCAACCTTCGGAGAAGAAGTTTACTTCGACCTATTCAGGGCAGACAAACCAGATGAGGACTTTGAATTCGAAAGCGATGATCCTTTCTTCCAAAACTCTTAGAATCTCCAAGAATTTAGTAACTATAAAATTGTAACAAACCAAAAATATAAATAGGGTTCTAAATTCGGCCAATTCATGAGAAGAAAGTTAATTGCAGGATTAGCAACATTATTGGCATTAACAACAGCAGGTCCGCTACCTGAAAGGCCAATGCCTGACGCCCAAGCCAGATCAGAGGGTTCAACCAAGTCGCTGACAGTAGATAAGGCAGAACGCCTAGAACATATTCTTGACGTATACTCAATAATTGGCTCCTCACAAGGAGCTGGTAATGATATCGAAATTGGTCCTTTTCCAAGGATCTTAGAGGAAGAAGAGCCAGTCACATTCGAGGAAAATCTTATGGACTTTTATGTCGTTTCCGAGGCCGAAGACACAGGTTTTTTCCTAGGCAATGTGGAGGGCAGGAATGCCGAAATAAGAGATAACTCTCCAAGAGAAGTTCTCACAGACACACCATACGACGAACTAACCACTGCGAACCAATTCCTTAGAGATTTCCCAACAGATCTTGCAGGCACAACAAGAGTCGATAAATATGAAACTTCAGGCGCAGCCACAACAATCGTTCACATAAGAAACCTCCATTATGTTTCAGGGCTCACCGAAGAATCACAGGCCATAGTCGAGGATTTCCAAACTGGCGTCTACAACCTACTCGCAGATCTGACAGAAAGAGGAGACCTAGTAGAGATACATGCCGAAGGCGTTACTCCAGATCTTGAGAGAGACTTCAAATTCACCCCATCACTTAACGAAATAGTCAATGGCACAGGTGAAGATCCTTGTGGTTGCAACGAACATGATAGAAAATCCTTTGGGGATTGGCAAGAGCTGCGCTTGATTTTGGGTTTGAAATCAAGGCGGGAGCAGATACCATGGTAGAGGTCGCAGCGCTAGACAAACAGTCAACCCTCGGCGGTAATATCATAATCTATGAAGTTCGTGAAGATGCAGCCCTTAAGTTAATAGCAGACAAAGATTATATCTTCCCAAGAGATAATCCCCACATTGCATATGTCATGTTCGGCGGAGATCATGCATTTGGTGGAACCGAATCCTTTAGCCCACAGTATAACTCCGACGGAAGACCGATGGTAAAAGACAACATTGCACAATACAATGCTTACCACAACGACAGTTTTTCATTAATAGAGATCGTACCAGCAAGCTACTATGAAAGTTCTGAAAGGATAGAAATAGCACAATTGGAAGGCCGATTAAGATATCTGCAGGATATCTTGGAGCAGCAGGGTTATGGGGGGATAACGCTAGATATCCCAACAGAAGACTTCGAACCAATGGTCTGGCCTTAAAATAGATTCGAGAAACTTAACTCTTCTCCAACTTTTCAACCCTCTTCTTCAAATCCTTAATCTCATCCAAAACTTCTGAGTGCTTCTCCCCCACCTTTTCATCCATCGACTTAACAAAATCTGTCAAATAAGCATTAAACAATGTGCTGAGCTTCCCACCAAACAAATCTAATTTCTTCTTAGCCTTCTTCAGCAACTCAGAGTCCACAGTAACATTTACGCGCACTTTTCCCATGCCACACAAATACACACTTTAGTACTTAAATCTTCCGACAAGCAAATGTTTATATACCCTCGTCAAAATCACTATCTATGCACAAGTTAAGTAAAACAAAATTAAAATCTCGCGTAAGTAGAAAAACAAATCCTGTTCTAGTTGAAACACTTCAAGCAGCAATAAAAAATCCTGCATGGATCGACGTAGCAAAACTTCTCTCGGGCCCAACAAGAAAGCAAGTTTCCAAAAATCTATTTGAGATTGACAAGGAAACAAAAGCGGGCGATACGGTTGTAATAGTTGGAAAGGTTCTAAGCAAGGGCGAGCTAACAAAAAAGGTCAGAATCTGCACACTCTCAATCTCTGAAAAAGCCCAGGAAAAAGCAAAGACAGCAAAAGCAGAAATTGTTTCAATCCTCGAGGAAATAACTAAAAACAAGAAGGCAGAGGGAGTGAGGATTTTAAGATGAACACCCAATTAATAATCGACGCAACAGGCGGAAGCATGGGAAGAATCGCAGCAATGGCAGCAAAACAATCCCTCCTTGGTAAGGAAGTTATAATAGTAAACTGCAACGACGCAGTGATCACAGGCCGCCCAAGAACAACAATCGCAGTTTACACAAGGAAGAGAGCGCGAGGAGGTTCAGCCCAAAAAGGCCCTTACTTCCCAAAGAGCCCAGAAAGAATAATGAAGCGAACTGTCCGAGGAATGCTCTCTTACAAACAAGGAAGAGGCAACGCAGCATTCAAAAGAGTAATGTGCTACAACACAACCCCTGCAGAGTTCAAGGACACAGAAAAAACCTCTCTGAAAAAATTGCATCACTCAAAAACAATTAAATTGTCAGAAATAAGCAAGGGACTATAATGGCTAAGAAATCAAAATCTCCCGAACAAATGATCTTCGCAGGAAAAAGAAAAACTGCGGTTGCAAAAATAAGAGTCTCCCAGGGAAAAGGGGGCATCACTTACAACCTTTTGTCACATGAAGAATTGGGGATGTTTCACAGGTTGGCACTAATCGAACCAATAAGAATCTACAAACAAGTCTTCGGAGAAGATCCACAATATGATTTTCACATCAAAACAAAAGGCGGCGGAAAAGAATCTCAAATTCAAGCAGCAAGGTTAGCAATTGCTCGTGCCCTACTAGAAATCTCCGGTTCAGACGTTCTAAAGAAAGCATTCGTCACTTATGACAGAAACATAATCGTCCAAGACTCAAGAAGAAAAGAAGCTTGCAAACCAGGTGATTCTAAGGCAAGAGCGCGAAGGCAGAAGTCCTACAGATAGTCTCATCATATCTCAACCCCCAATATCTATAAAAACCTCTTCCTCCAGGAACAAAAATGGAAAAAGAGCTGATAGAATTCATAGAGTTGTATGCCCTAAGGCCTTTCAATCGTAAAAAGACAGCCCTGAAACCAGCCTCAACAAGCGTCTTCAAAACACGCGACGCCAAGTCAACTCACACTCGTGCCCTGCAAGTAATCTCTCGCAAATTCACTTTCCCAGAAACATCAAACATCCTGGATTTCTTCGACACAATTCCAACAGAAACAGATATAACAAAAAAACAGGAATTCTTTAAACAAATTCCTCACCTAAAAAATCCATCCCTAAAAAACCTAAGGGAACCGAAACCCTTCTGGAATCCAGACTATGGGATTGTTGTAGCAACCGAAGAAGACTCTACATTTCAAGCACTCCAAAAACTCGGCTGCAACGTCAAATTCCTTGTGGACGAAACAGACCTCATGGATCTAGAAAGATACGACATTGTCCAAGTTCTAGATTGCGACAACTTCAAGCTCGCTCTCGAAAGACTGCCCCAAACAGTTTTCCTGAGATCAACAGACGAAGCATACTTAGAGAGATACGTCCGTGAACTCTCCGGCTGGAAAGAAAACATAGAAGTCTTAGTCAGTTCAGAAACAAACCAAGAAATAAAAAACCTAGTTGAAGGACTCTCCCAACTCTCTTATTTGTTCGACAAAAAACAGAGCAAAAAACTCACAAGGGAACTAGTCGAGGAAAAACTAGATGCAATAAAAAAAGAAATCGCTCAGAAAGTTAAAGAATTAAATATCTCGGGAGATTCTCTCTTGGAAGTATTAAACAAGGGAAGCCTTCCAATTGAACTTAAAACAATCGTAAAAGATTCGATTTCTCAATCAGGACTTCCTGTGCAAATCTTTCTGCAGCAAATCCCAGTTGAAATTGACGAAAAAGAACTAGAAAAAACTCTAAGAACTCAAGATATCAATGAATTCGCAAACCTCGCAGAAGAGATAAAAAAGAACTCTGCAATCCTCGTACAGATCCCAAAAAAGCTAAGAGAACTTGAAACACAACTCTTCCTCTTTGATTTCAAAAGCGCGATTTCTCACTGGACTGTTGGAAGCACATTCCCTAAGATTTCGACAGACCTTCACTTCGAAAATGCTTCAAACGAATTTTTAGAAAAGCCATCCCCCATAACATTCCATCTCAACGAAGACTACCTCTGCTCAATTTTAACAGGCGCAAACTCAGGCGGAAAAACAACACTAGTCGAGCACGCAATCCAACTTCTCAGCTATGCCTATCTTGGCCTGCCCGTTAAAGGCAACTTAAAATTCCCAATCTTCAGCGAGATTTACTACTTCGCAAAAAATAAAGGCTCAATGTCAAAAGGCGCCTTCGAAACTCTCCTGACACAACTCTCAAAAATCGATCCGGGAAATAAGACACTAGTCCTAGCAGACGAAATCGAAGCCGTAACCGAACCAGGAGTCGCAGGCAAAATGATTGCGGCCTCAGCGCAATACTTCATAAACCAAGGCTGCTTCTTGGTCATAGCCACCCACCTTGGCCAGGAAATCCAAAAAATCCTTCCCCAAAAAGCCCGCATTGACGGCATAGAGGCCAAGGGCCTTGACGAAAACAATGAACTCATAGTCGATCACAATCCAGTCATCGGCAAACTCGCATCATCAACACCCGAACTAATCGTTGAAAAAATGTCAAGAAACTCCGATAAAGAATATCTCACTTTTTTGAACGATTATTTGAAGAAAGATAGTATTTAGATTATTAAAAAGATTAACATTGACAGAATTAATAGGGCGTTGATCGCTCCGATTAATCTCTGAACAATAGTTTTGTTTATCTCGTAATGTAATTGAGCCCAGCCATACACCAGCAACATTAGCCCGTTTACTCCAATCAACAGGCCAATATTTGTTATAAAATCCGAAGCAAGAATCCATCTGTCTATCGCTGGTAAAATGTTGGCAAGTACATCCTGCTTACATTGTTCGACAGACTGATTTAGGTCTGGATTAATGAAACTTTCACATACCTCCATGTACGCAGAGGGGATAGTAAACCTATCCAATAGGGTTGGAAACATAAAGGCTCCAGAAGTAATCAACAGGCCTGAAAAAATAAGTAGCGCTTCTGCAATTTTAAACTTTACATCAACGTCCTGCTTAACAGTGATTTTTCTTTTCTTAAGCATGTTTTGACAACCCACCCCATCATTAAATATTTTTTCTATTTGGATTGTTCAATCAAAATTCATCTTTTCAGATAGGAACCTTTGAACAGAAACAAACGGAACAATTATTATGACAAACTCAACTACCAGCATTCCCATCAAGAAGTAAATTGACCTTGTCTCTTGCCACATTGTTTTGAAAAGAATCATTGCAATACCTTCCTCTCCAGTTGGGAAAGGCACAAGATGAATTGCTACAACCACAGCTACAGCTATCCAGAATTTAAGAGTTTCATAATCAAAGAATTCTTCTAGGTTATCCTCCATTAAAATAGAACTCAGCAAAAATAGATAAAGGTTCCTACGGCTAACCTTTCTTAACGACTACTTAAAAAAATCTATTCACTCACTCCAACCCTTATTCACTTTCTTCATAATCTTGACAATCCCAGGCTTGTACTTTTCGTTCCAAAACTTCATGGCTCCATCAATAAACTCCGCCTCCATCTTCTTATCTTTCGTCAAACCGCACAAGGTATTCAAACGGTTTAACGCCAACGCCCCCTTAATCAAAACCTGAATTTCCTTCCTATCGCCCTCATCAAACAACTTCGCCTCAGTTATATTGATAAGATGTTGCGGGTTCGGCATCAACAAACTATGCAGATAATTTGCCCACACGTTCAAAGTATCTCTAATCCTAGAACAC
Organism: archaeon; assembly: GCA_043821585.1. GTDB lineage: Archaea > Nanobdellota > Nanobdellia > Pacearchaeales > GW2011-AR1 > UBA73. The sequence goes on along the minus strand of JBDRCQ010000015.1, from coordinate 220,305 downwards.
ATCTGTCTTGAAAAATCCTCGCTAACAAAACCCTCATGTAAAATATGGTCCGTAACAAAAAACGCACCATCAAGTTCTTTAAGCTCCGACTTAAACCCAATCTCCTTCCGGGCCTCCCCAAACTTATCTTTTAACTCCACAATTACTTCTTTCTTTTCTTGTTTATTCATATAATCCCTTAAGACTTTCACTATATAAACAATTCCCCAAATAACCTTATAAACTCAAAATTTTTCCTTGCCCAATGAAAAAGAGAATTCAAAACTTCTTCAGCTACGAGGGCTTCATTCTAATAGGTATATTAATGGTCATGGGCACGGCAGTAAAACTCTCCGGTTTTTACGATTTCTCCTCAGACTGGTTCTGGCTCCTAGCCGGAATCGGCCTAGTTGTAGAAGGCACAGTCGCCATGATAAAACAAAAGAAATTCGACAAAAAAATACAAGATTATTGAAGTCGATCAAATCAAGCAGTCTTAATTAATCTCATTCGCATTAAGCAAAGTCCAACCAATAGTGTCGTTTCCTACGGCCCTCACGTTATATTCTCTACCTTCTTCAAGTCCATGGATTCGGGTGTTTTCCCAGAATTTTCCGCCACTCAGATAAGCGCCGTCACTCAGCCTCACCTGCGAGCCATCTTCAACGTCAAAATCGCCGTAACAAAGTCTTCCATGCGTTCCCAAGAGAAGTGACTCTCCTTTATCTTCCAGTCTTGCATTGTATTCCTTAGTTTCAACCCATGGCGGGGTTACTTGCTCAAAGCCATACCTAATAGCACGCTCGCACCCGTTTAAGGCAACAGACGCTACTATCAACGGCAGAGCCAAAGCCGCAGATCCGACTACAACCAATTTAGCTTGTCTTCCGATTTCTTTGATTTTTTGTTTTAAGGTCATTTTTTACCTCCTAATCAAGTAACTTTTATTACCTATTTAAAATTTATTATTAAAAAAGTTGACAAAATAACAAAATTTATATAATCTCCACAACATAGTAAACAAATGAAATCAGAAGCGAAACTAACAGAAAAAGACCGGAAAATCCTTGCAGAGCTTAATCATGACGCACGCACGCCAGATTCACAGATATCCAAGAGAGTCAAACTAAGCAAACAAGTAACAAATTACCGGATAAAAAATCTAACAAAAAAAGGAATCATATCAAACTTCTACACTGTGATTGATGTCGGTAAACTTGGCTTTTCATCACACTATGTTTTCTTGCAGTTACAAAGCATTACAGAAAGTGAAGAAACAAAACTCATGGAAAAATTAAAGGGAAAAGAATACGTGGGCTGGCTAGTAAATGGCACAGGCCGTTGGGATGCTGTTGTCCTGATATATTCTAAATCAACACTAGAGTTCAACAACTATCTTAACGACCTTTTGTCTGCTTGCGAAGGCAAGGTCCACGACTACCTTTTCACAACTCTAATCTCCGCAGAACATCTTGGCTACAAATTCTTTGGCCTAAAAACCCAAACCAAGGCATTACAAACAGAAAAAGCCCCCCAATTTACTCTTGACAAAAAAGATAGGGAAATTCTGAGAATGCTCTCTCAAAATGCCCGGCTTTCAAGCGTCGAAATCTCCGCAAAAACAAACCTCTCAATTCATTCAGTCCGTTACAGGCTGAAAGAGCTAAGGAAAAAGGAAATCATTGAAGCGTTTAAACCAAAAGTCGAAGTTAACAAACTAGGCTTGCAATGGCATCTTCTCCTGATCCAATTCGCCATAAAAGAAGAAAGCCGGAAAAATGAATTCATTTCTTACTGCGAAAAAAACAAAAATGTATACTACGTCACAAACACCATCGGCAACTACAACCTAATGCTCGACATTCACGTCAAAAGCACTGAGGAATTCAAGCGCGTCCTGCTCGATTTAAAGGAAAAATTTTCTGACGTCATAAAACTTTACGAGTCAATAATAATCTTCGAAGAATATAAGATCGATTATTTCACAGAGTTATTTGTTTGATCTTATTCGTTCTCCGAAACGCCCTGCCCTTCCCGACTCTCCACAACCCTCCTTTATTCCTCCACCCCAAGTTCCCGCCTACTCTCAGCAATCGCCTCGCCCTGTTCCATCAAAATATCAAACGGATTCTTAACCTTCTTCAACTGCTCCGATGAGATATGCGTATAAACTTGAGTGGTCGACAAGGACGAATGCCCAAGCATCGCTTGAATTACCCGAATATCAATTCCCTGTTCGAGCAAATGCGTCGCAAACGAATGACGAAGAGTGTGCGGCGTCGTCTTCTTTTTTATCCCAGCCCGCTCCCTCGCCCCTTTAATTATCTTCTGAATATTCCTCGTAGTCAACGGCTTAATCTTAGAAAACACATATTCATTCTGTTTCCCTCGTCCATCAAAATATTCCGCCAATTCCTTAGACAATCCATCAGACATCACAAACAATCTGTCTTTGCTTCCTTTCCCACGTCTAACCCACCCAGTTTTATCCTCAAGATTCAAATCAGAAACTTTCAGGTTAACAAGCTCAGAAACACGAAGCCCGGTAGAGTAAAGAAGGGAAACAATCAATCGAGACTTTACAGTATCAGTCGATTCAATCAAGTTTCTCACCTCATCCTTAGTCAAAACCTCCGGCAATCTTTTCTCTTTCTTAGGCAACGGAACGCCTTCAAAACCCTTCTTCAAAACTTCAATAAAAAAGAATTTCAGCGAAGCTGCAGCAAGCATAATCGTATTCTTGGATTTAGTGTCAAACATCTCCGAAAGATACAGTTTAACATCATCTTCGTTTAATTCTTCAGGCTGCTTATCAATTCTAGCTAAGAACTTTTCAACGAAAAAAGTATAGTTACGAACAGTTAGCGGCGAAAAACCGCGTATTTTCAACTCAGCCTTCAGTTTTTCAACGACCTCCATCGACACCTCCTTGTGTATAGGACCATTAAAACGAACCTGTATTTAAAAGTTGTTGCTTTCCTTTGTATACAAATTCTTATATATCTATTGCAACATACCTAATCATGTCAGATCAAAAATTGAGGTTAGCAGTCATCGCTGGCGCTTCTCACGCTTTAAGGTACAAGGAAGAGAACCCAAGAGCAACCGATCGCGAAGCTCTAAAACACGTCACCGAACACGCAGATTCAATAGCAAACGACGTAGAGGATTAACTATTAGTTCTTATAAAAAATGCGGGGGGTAGGATTCGAACCTACGAAGGCACTAAGCCACAAGATAGCTTACATCTTGTTTCAGACCGCTCTTAACGAACGGCAGACATCTTAAGTCTTGCCCATTTGACCACTCTGGTACCCCCGCAAGAGTTACCTTATCCATCCTCAAAATTAATACCAGTTTTAAAGCTTACTAATTTCAACAATTAACAGAGGTATCTTAACCTTTTTAATCACAAGAAAACTCCTATTACACATGGTTTGTTTAATTGACGCCCCAAAGTCCAAACTCAAAATACAGATTAAACTAAACAGATCGGAAGGTGGCGAAGACTTTTCGGTAATATGTCTAGAACCTGGAGAGAGTTACAGGTCTACAGAAACAATTCAAACAGTCGAGCAACTAAGTGCTTTGATGAGACACTACGCTCAAAGTGCGAGGGAAGATGGCTATGATCCTGTATTAGTAATGGAAGGCGACGGCACTTACGAAAAGTTGGGAAGAAAAAATTATCACGCCCTTTCAGAAGCCCTTCTCGGAAAGGAAACTAGGGCCAGACAGGCTTACACTTTTGATCCACACAGTCGCAGAATCCCTTTTCGACATCTGGAGTAAAAGGATCCTCGCACCCTGTCGAATTATCGATATAATTCTCACAACCTAATTTACATGCGATTCTAGAACAATCCTCCGGCGCTTCACCCTTCGGCACACACAAGTCAGAATCGCAACACTCTGTCGGAACACAATCTGCCGGGACAGCACACTCCTTCGGCTCAACAGCCACATTCTTAGAACTTAACCAAGCAAGCAGCACCAACGCCGCGACAAAAAACAACCCAACTAAAATAAAAACCGAAACCTGTCCTTTTTTCATACCTTCTCAAAAACAACTATCTTTTTAACCTTATTCCTCTCAAAATCAGAGTTACTCAAACTTCGCACAACTAACTGCGTTACGCGAATCTATAAGTAAACACCTGTCGAGATGTTCGTATAACATTTCAAAGTTAATTGATTTGAAGTGACGACAAAAATATTGCGTTGAACTGTAATAGTGTTTATATAACTCTCGGCATAAGTCAATTCATACTCCCAAAAGAGGGTTCACTAATGGATTACATCAAAACTAAACCCCTAGAGAATTACAAAAGAGGAATCACGCTCATCACAGTATCACATGTGATGCTAATAGCTGAAAGGAGGTTTGAATAAGAAGATTATGAGAGCAATACTAACAGTATTAGTAATCGCAGCTTTCTTAATCTCCGTAGTGCCAGGCGTTTTCGCTAACGACGTTGGGGGCGGAATCACACCAGATATTGAAACTGAAGACTTCGAACCTCTAGTTTGGTTGTGTGGCGAAAGAGTAGTCTATGACGATGGTACCGAACCAGGCCGATTCTCAGGAGACGGCGATGATATGTTGGAAAGAATCAACAATTACGCTTTCGAAGGTGAACAGGTTGGTTGGATGACATTGGTTATGGACAAGAACGGTATCGAAAAAGTTATCGATGTATACGCTACAATCGGTTCCTCACAAGGTGAAGGAAACGATATAGAAGTTAACTGTCACAGAGTTGGCTACCAAGGCTCAGAAACATTCGATCAGTGTAATGCTAGAATCCTCGAAGAGGAAGTTGAATGGAATCCTTTGCTAATGGACTTCTATGAATGTACATTGACTGTCGAAACATCTGACAGCATGTATGGCGAATACTGGGTAACAGTCGAAGCCGAAGATCTTGATGGCTTACTAGGTACAATGGATGAGAACGAGTACTGGTTCTTCAACCCAATCATTGCTTTGAGCATTGATGGTGATATGACATTCGAGAATGTCAGACCAGGTAGCTCAGCTTACTCCAGTACACTACTTGTTGGAAACGACGCAGATTCTGGTTCCGGTGTTATGATGGATATGTTCATCTCCGGTACAGACTTTTACGATTCCTCAAGCAGTGGCGCAATGTGCCCTGACTCAAACGTCCTAGAACTAGAGAACTTTGCTTACTTCGCAACAAGTGGAGCATACTCTAACCTAGATGACGGACGAAGAGATGTCGAAGGATATGTAGGTATCGTATACGGTGATGCGTTTAACAACCCAACACCATTCTATGATGCAAACGAAATTATCCAGGCACAACCACAAGGTCCATACTGGGTAGCAAATATCCTAGCACCTGGTGCTGAGATGGCTATAACATTCAGGCTAGACTTGCCTGAACCATGTAACGGAGATTTCGACACTGGAAGTATCTACTTCTGGGGAGAAGCTATCTAAATCGTGAAATTTTATTTTTATTTTTCCTTTTACTTTTTTCCTTTCTGACCGGCGGATCAGGAGGATTAAAAAAATCCGCCAACATTAACCAAACACAAGAAGCTTGTGTGCAATCGTAGAAAATGACAATCCCAAAAAACACAAAAATAATCCTTGGAGTTTTCGCAGTCTTACTAGCAATGCCCTTCGTTGTAGCAGACTCTTATGAGTTATGGTGCTTAGTAGATGGTCAATCAGTAGACTTCGGGCAGATCTGTGCTCCAGGAAGACCGATCATAACTGCCCCAGATCCTGGTTTTGTTTCCATTTGTGTGCACCTTTTAGACTCTGGTGCAATTTGCCACGCCCCCCTGGGTATCTGTAACGGACTTGGGTTAAGTTGTGCAAATTCCACGGCAGGAGGGAACGTTAGCATTGATGTAACGCCACCCGAGTTAGAGATATTTACGCCAGCAGATGGAGAGTTATTCACTTCAAGAAATGTCCTAATCGATCTAACATCTAGCGAAGTAGTTGACATCCATTACCAGAAAGCTGCGGATCAAGGAAGGTGGATAAGCGTCTGCTCAGACTGCACATCCTATAGCAGAGAAAGAAGCTTTGACGAGGGGCTGAACGAGGTAACCTTCCGCGCGGTTGACAGAGCCCACAATGAAGCATATTACACAATCTTTTTCAATATAGACTCCCAAGACCCGAGGCTCCGCCCATTACAACCAGATGACGGTTTCGCTTCTGGAGCTTTCCATATAGAATTCGATGAAGATAATCCTGACGAATTAATCTTGCACTACGGCAACTACGATGTTGGATTTAGAGAATATTCTCTTAATGTAGAGACAGAGTGTACTCCAACCTCTGGCGACACAATTTGTGAAGTAACCGTAGATCTGACAGACTATGACGGACAACAAATCGAAGTTTATGCAACCATAACCGATTTGGCAGGAAACATGGACGAAACAACCCATAACGAACTAGACGTTGACAACACACTGCCAATAATAAACTCTGCAGATTTCACAGTAGAAGGAAAGAAGGTAAACTTTGTCATCGATATAACAGAGCCATACTTCAAGGAAGTCACCTATATAGATAATCTTGAAAGCAACCCAAGAGAAAAAAGACTCTGCAGCAGCTTAGTAAATGATGTTTGCGAGAAAAGAGTTAATTTCAATCAAGACGGAGATCATGAAGTAGTCGTAACGGTAAAGGACGAAGCCGGTAACGAGGCGACCCACACATTCTCGTTTTTCACAGACTCCAAGAGTCCAAAGATCAGGAACACCGAACCAAGTAATGGCTTCGCCTCCGGTTTATTTGAAATTGAATTCGAAGAAGAAAATCCAGCGGAAGCATTTCTTTTCTACGGAAGCGAATTATACGGCTTCAGAAACACTTACATTGACTTCTCATCAGAATGCTACGTCTCAGGAGATGAATACTTCTGTTCCAAGAACGTTGATTTAGCAGACTACGACGGCCAGGAAATAGAATACAAATTCCAAGTCTATGACGAAGCAGGCCAGATGGCTGAAGAAGGCAAGGACAATCTTGCAGTAGACATATCATTCCCTGTAATAAACATGATAGATTACAACATTGATGGCAAAAATGTCTATTTCTCGATTGACATAGATGAACCTTTCCTTGATGAGGTCACTTACATTGACAATTTAGATCCTCGACCAAGAGAAAAGAAATTATGTAGCAAGCTAGTAAACGGCATGTGCGAAAAGAAAGCATCTTTCAGGATCGATGGAGACCATGACGTCACAATAACTGTAAGGGACGAGTCTGGCCACGTGTCCGCGCAAAACGTCCTTTTCTTCACAGATTCCAAGGACCCAAAAATAAGCGATGTCACGCCAACAAATAGAGATTTTGCTTCCGGCCTGTTTGAAGCAGTATTCAATGAGGAAAATCCAATCTCCTTGGTTCTAGAGTATGGAAATTCGGACATCGGTTACATAACCTCCGAGCTGTCTCTAGAGAACGATTGCAACCAAGATGACGATGAGTATTACTGTTGGAAGGACGCAGACCTCTCTTACTACGAAGGCCAAGATATCAACTACAAATTCACAGTAACAGATAGGGCCGGCCAAAAAGACATGGACGGAGAAAGCGGTTTGAGGGTTGACATTACATTCCCAACAATCGATGAAATAAACTATGAAATTCAGAGTGGAAATCGGGCGGAAGTCACAATCACAGCAACCGAAGAAAACCTCGACAAAATCACATACTTTAACTCGGACGATGCAAGACCAAGACTAAAAACCTTCTGCTCTAGATTCTCCTCAGGAGGAGTTTGCGAAAAGAGAATCAGCCTAAACCCGGGCATAAACAGAATAGATTTTATGATCCTGGATGAGGCAGGCAACGTTGCAGGCCAACAAATCACAATAAACAATTAACCCAAACAATCTTTGTATTTTAACATTCCCTTATACTTCCACATCAAAGCAGTTTGTGAAGAATGCATTTCAATTCCCAAGTCTCTATTCTCATTTGCATTCTTAACCATGGCACACAAGCCCAAGGCGATCTGATTAGCATAACTCGCAGGCAAGGAGATGGTCAGATCAGGGTTTGAAGGCCTGCCTGCCGAAATCGAATCCCTTGAAACAGTGTAATACTGATTACCCAGTTTCAATTCAATCACTGCTTTTTTAGGTAAAGCTTTTACCATATCGCTTTCCAGCAAGACAGAAATGTCATAACTAATCGACTCAAAGTTTAATTTGCCATTACTATTTATTCTAACGGACCCATCATTTTCTTCAACAACAGGCTTGCTATTTGGGGGAATGTTTTCTTTACCACTCGCATGGTCTTCCAGAATAAATCCTTTGGCCATAGTCAAAACAACAACCACGATAATCAGAACAGCCGTAAAAAGAAGCACACGTACCATTCCTCAAATTTCTAATACGACCATATGTCGAAACTTCTTTTCCTTCTCTATCAACAATCATCCCATCTTTAGAAAAAATGCGTTTAAAAACTATAGGGTTACCACCCCAGAAACCCCGCACCCGTTAACCTCCAAAACGCCTCTAAATCCCTCATACCCAAAATAGGCCACAAGGTCTCTTTGAGCACCATTCAATGCCAAACAAAAACTACCTGCTCTCTCCACAGACACTTCCTCAATAACAACCTCTGCATTACATTCATTAACGCAAGTGTTATAATTATTATTAATCTCAATGTTCTTGTTCCTTATATTATCTATCCCGCCCCACTTGCAGTTAGAATACTCTTCTCTACACGCCACCAGTTTTCCACCATTTCTAACACACTCCAAAAAATCGGGTTTACAATCACCCAAATCCGCCTTCATCTCCCATAAGACTTTCAACCCAGAGTTCTTCCCTTCCAGACACTTCGAGTCACAAGCGCCAGGCATTCCACTAACCAAACCAACAGAAAACAGAACTATCGCCAATATCACAAGTCCTTTCATGACAATTATCGATTAAACGATCTTTTAAATATAACCCTACTACAAGATACATTTCACTCAGAGGTTATTCCCCAACTCAAAGTAGTAAATCACATTTAAATAAACGCAAATCGTCGAGATTAAGTATGAAAAAAGAGAAATTAATACTATTGCTAGTCGTTATCTTTTCATTGCTTATAGTAGAAGTATCTGCAACAGTAAACGAAACGAACGCCGTCCTCATAAATGAATTCACAGTCGATCCACAGACAGATTGGGATGGAGACAGTGTGACGAGTGCATCAGACGAATGGATCGAGCTTTACAATCCCGGACTCAGTTCGATAAACCTAGAAGGATGGTATCTGAGGTTGCTTGACTCCTCAAACGCAACTCACGTCCTTTCCACAATAATTCCTTCCGGAGGCTACGTTGTAATATTAAACCCATCAGGCTCGCAAAACAATGACGGACGACTAGAACTGTATGACGAACTTGACAATCTAATCGATTCTGTAACCTATGGGGACTACGATGACGGAAATGTCTCAGACAACGCAGAAAACGGCAACTCTGCAACAACCTATGACGAATGCTTGGCGAGATACCCTGATGGCGCAGACACTGGAGTTGACAAGGCAGATTTCACCAAAACCGCTTGTACGTACGCAGATCCAAACGACATCTCATTCACGCCAGTCACAATAACAGATCTCCCAGTAGAACCAATCTGCGCGATCGAAACTGATAATGTAACCATCAGTGCAGAAATCACCGGAAGCATCGCAGAGGCAAAAGTCTCTATTTACACCCAAGGAGAATGGACTGAGATAATCTTTCCCGGCACAGCAGGGGGCACCTATTCATACACAGTCTCCGCATCTGAACTAAGCGGCAGCACAACATTCACATGGCAGTTTTCAGTTTTAGACATTAAGGGAAACATTTCTTATGGGGAATTAGGATTTCTTCCAATAAACTCGATCACCTCCTTGCTAGTTTTCCCATCAGATCCAAACGGTCTTAACGGATGGTACACATCAGAACCGCAGTTCGAGCTCTCAAACCCAGAGTCTACAGAGATCAATTACAGGTGGAACGGAGTTCACCACACATATGTCGGCCCATTCGGCTTAGAAGGCACGCCAAACAATGGCAACGTAACAGGAGGCACGCATGTTTTAGCTTATAGCTCGATATATATTGACTCCAACTGCACAGAACCCGAAAAAGAATTCATGGGCAAATTCGACTTCAAAAGCCCTGAAATAAAAGAGCTTTACCCAGAGCCCGATTCAACAGTTTTTAACGAACTTCCTCTAACCATCAGCGCATACATAGACGAAGTCTATCAAGGCAATTCTGGAGTGAACTTATCCTCTATTATCATGAAAGTCAACGGAGCAGACGTACCGGCAGTTGCCGAAGCATCCGGCTCTCTCGATGCCGAGGTTACCTACAGCGCGAACCTAACAGATGACGAGTATGAAGTATATCTCTACATAGAAGATAACTCTGGAAGGTTCTCTTCAAAAAGTTGGACTTTCGATCTTCTAACGCCTGTTGGATTTGACTTGGACATCAACCTTCCATGGGATGGTGTTCACATGGATCGCAGACAGCAATTTAATATAACTCTAACACGAGAAGCAGAAGAACTCCTCTTCATAAACCATAATGACCCTTCTCCAAGATTCAAAAGACTTTGCAGGGAATGCGACGGTTTTGGCTACGACAGGACAAGATTCAAGTCTCTCAGAGAAGGAGAAAACGAGTTGACATTTCAAGCAATAAGCTACGATGGCAGCGCAATAGAAAAGACAGTACTACTAACAATAGACTCCAAAGACCCAAGAATAATTAACAGTCTTCCAAAAAGCGGTCTTGCATCAGGAATCTTCGAAGTTCAATTTTCGGAAGAAAACCCAGAGTCTTTGGTAATAAACTACGGCAATTCGGAAGTAGGATTTAGAAACCAAGAAATAGACCTCTCAACAGAATGCCAAAAAGATAGAGACTACTTCTGCATTAAAGAAATAAGTCTAGAGGATTATGATGGACAAGGAATAGATTATTCTATTTCTTTGACTGATGTCGCAGGCAACACCGATGAGAGCAGAGCAAGAACCCTCGAAGTAGATGTCTCAGGTCCAATAATAAACTCATTCGGCTATGAAGTAGATGGAAAATATGCCACTTTCACTCTTGATGTCGGAGAGTCGTACTTAGAGGAAATAGTTTACATTGACTATCTAGAAAGCAATCCAACTGAAAGAAGGCTTTGTAACACTCTGCAGGATGGAATTTGCCGACAAAGAATTTCCCTACAAGAGGGCGAACATGATATTGCAATAATTGTCAGGGATAAAGCAGGCAATGAAGCAGAAGCATCCGCAATTTTCTTCACAGACTCAAAATTGCCCAAGATAAAAAGAACAGAACCAAGAAGGGGTTTCGCCTCTGGCATTTTTACAGTAACTTTAGAAGAAGTGAATCCATTCAAACTCTTTCTGAATTACGGCAGCATTGCAGAAATGAGGTCTGTTGAAGTAAACTTATCAACATGCGAACCAGATAAAAAGAACTTCATCTGTTCAATCGAAACAAACCTCACAGATTTTGAAGAACAAGAAATAACTTATTGGTTTAATCTGACAGATGTTCTAGGCAACTCAGACGAATCAGATCCACAATTTTTGAGCGTGGATACCACACCGCCGGAGGTAACCTTCTTCAGCTACGCCATTATGGAAAGAGAGCTAGAGTTCATAATAGGGATCGAAGATCCAAACTTTAATGAAATTAGTTACAAAGACAGAACCGATACAAATCCTAGGTTCAAGACACTCTGTTCAAGATTAGCAGATGGTTTCTGCGAGAAAACAAAGAGGTTCAGCGCAGGAGAGCATGTTCTTGACATAATCGCACTGGACGAAGCAGGCAACGAAGCAACAGTGTTCGAAGGCCTAACTTTTGTGGTCTAACTTCGTTTAAATTTCATCAATTTCAAGTGGTAAGATGGATTTATATAAATCCCCCCTGTAGGAAGGGAATGGTAAAAAAGGAGGCAATTTGGTTAGCTTTCCCTGTTCTTATTATCTTGCTGGGAGCAACAATAGCTTCCGCTTCTGCAGACATTGCATATATTTACAGAAAAGAATTCAAGATCGACAACAACATTCTAAACGTTTTTAATCAGTCTGGCTTAACCTATGATCTAATTGACGAAAGAAGACTTCCAATAGACTTCAGCCAATATAAATTGCTCTTCGTAGGAGATGAAAATTTCAGGTACGAAAACCGAATCCTTGTAAATCAATATCCTTCCATAGTTGCCAACTTTTACCACGCAGATTACTGGGGGCTCACAGACGCGGAAGGAGTAAGTCAATTAGGGTCAGATCATCCCCTTAGTGTCAAGAAGGACGGAAGAATGATTCAGGTCTACACTCAGGGCAGAAAGTGGCTCGGCGGCCCATCAGTAGTTTACTATTTTTTAGATGAAGAAAACATGGCCCCAGGTTTACAAACTGTAGCCTTAACAGAAACAACTGCTTCAGGAGATGATTTCGGAGACGTAATTACCTATGCAAGCGCAGGCACTCCTCTAGTGGGCGGGAAGGTACAACGCGCGAAACTCTGCTTTTACGGTATAATAGACACTGATTATTGGACTCCTGCAGCCAGAAATCTTTTCATAGACTGCCTCGGTTATGTCGGCGCCGAATGCGAAATAGACTCCGATTGCCCAGACCCAGAGTTCTCAGATAACTTTTGCCAGGCTACAGACGTCTACAGAAACATCACATATTATACCTGCCAGGCTAACGGAGCATTCAAGGAATGCGTCCCTGAAGAAGTGACAGAATTCGTTGAGGAATGCCCCTATGATTGCCTAAATGGGGCCTGCATAGGGGAATGCGAAACTGACTCAGAATGTGGAGATAGCGGGCTAGTCGGTGACCTTTTCTGCATCGGCAAGAATGTATCCCAAATGTTTGAACTTAACACTTGCGTTGATGCCGGATCGCCTACTTCGCATTGCGTATTTGAAGTCTTAAATCAAACCCAAGAAACCTGTGAAGATATCTGCATAAATGGAATGTGCGAAGACATAATCTGTTTTGACAATTCAGATTGTAATGACGGCAGCGTATCAACAGAAGACACTTGCACAAACCCTGGAACAGTTGATTCATTCTGCACAAACCTCCCTATAGAATGTTTTAACAATCAGGATTGCGGGACCGACGGATTCACGGGAAATCCCTTCTGCATTGATTTAGACGTAATAAGAATATTCGAAACATTTGCCTGCCACAACCCTGGCACCGCAACAAGTTACTGTACCTCCGACCAAGAGGAAAGAGTAGTCGAACAGTGCGCCGATACCTGTGTAGACGGCACCTGTCTAGACATCACTTGTTATGAAGACGCAGACTGCAACGATCAAAATCCCCTTACTTTAGATGAATGCATCAACCCCGGAACAATAATAAGTGAATGCCGAAACACCCCGATCAACTGCGGGTCTAATTCAGATTGCGGTTTCACAGGATTCTTGGGAGATGAGTTTTGCTCAGGAACAGACATAGTAAAGACATTTCAAAACTCAACTTGTAACAACCCGGGAACACTAGATAGCTTCTGCACCGTTGTTCAAAGAGATAGGGTCCTTGAACAATGTCAGGACATTTGCATCGACGGCCAATGCATCGGTGTAACTTGTTCATCAGACGCCGAGTGTAATGACTTTAACCAACTAACTGCTGATGAATGCATCAACCCAGGAACAGTAAACAGCGAATGCCGAAACACTCCAATCAACTGCGCGTCCGATGTTGATTGCGGTTTCACAGGTTATTTAGGAGACGAATACTGTTCCTCAGATAACAATGTTTCTAAAAACTTCCAAACCGCAACCTGCGAAAACCCCGGGCAGACTATATCTTATTGTGACCTATCGGTAGAGCAGGAATTCCTAAACCGATGTGAATTCGCTTGTTACGACGGCTTCTGCATACGCTGCGACCAAAACATAGATTGTGATGACGGAAATCCAAACACGGTTGACCTCTGCCAGTTCCCAGACGCCCCAGGAGCATATTGCACAAACGAAGGGCCGCAAGGAAATGTTACATGTTTCAATGACGAAGAATGCGGTCTCGACACACCACTTAGTTCGCCATTCTGTTCAGGTCTGGACATCTCCCAACTAATCCAAACCTGGAGCTGCAACAACCCAGGCACAACCCAAAGCTATTGTTCAACTAACGCCATAGTGGATGTGCTGTCAACTTGTCCAGACTATTGCTTAAACGGAGAATGCGTCCAAATAGAATGTTTCGTAAATGAAGACTGCGACGACTCAAATCCTGGAACTGCAGATATATGCCATAACCCGGGAACAACTTTAAGTTTCTGTACAAATGAACCTACCGGTGGCAACGTAACCTGTTCCCAGGATTCAGATTGCGGATCAGACACCCCGATCAGCCCATTGTTCTGCGCAGACACTGATGTTTCTCAATTAATCCAGATGTGGGATTGCAACAATCCCGGTACGCTTCAAAGTTACTGTTCATCTGATGTAATCGTGGACTTAGTCACTTCCTGCCCAGATTACTGTCTAGACGGAGAATGCGTCCAAATAGAATGTTTCGTAAATGAAGACTGCGACGACTCAAATCCATTAACATTTGACTTCTGTAACAACCCAGGGACGCCAGAAAGCTACTGCACAAATAATCCTTTCGACGTAACCTGTTATGGTGACTCGGACTGCGGCGTTGATGGTTTTGTAGGAGATCCATTCTGTCTTGAGAACAACGTAACAAAGTTATTCCAACAGTTTGAATGCAATTTCCCCGGAACACAGCAAAGCTACTGCTCAACAACAGCCTCACAGTTTACAACGGCTGAATGCGACTATCTCTGCGTAGATGGTCAATGCATCCCAGAACAAGGCGAATGCACGCCTGGAGAAATTCGGTCTTGCGGATCAGACGTTGGAGAATGTAGGGCTGGAATTAATGTCTGCTTCGTTGGCGCAACCTGGTCAACGCAATGCTTCGGAGAAATGCTTCCAGCAACCGAAATCTGTGATGGCCTAGACAACGACTGCGATGGCCTAGTCGATGAGGATGATGTCTGTGGCGGAGGATGCTCAGACGAATGCACTCCTTCAGGACAGAGACAATGCTTCGGCGATGGTTACAGAATCTGCGGAGATTATGATGCGGATGATTGCACAGAATGGAGCCAAGTAACCTCGTGTTCATACGGCCAAATCTGTGACAACGGCTACTGCGTAACATCCTGCACAGACGATTGCTCGTACCTTGGACAAAAGCAATGCTCCGGGAATGGCTTCATAACATGCGGTTATTTCGACACAGACGAATGTTTTGACTGGAGCACCAGAACAGATTGCGCCGCAGATGAGGTCTGCGAGGGAGGTTATTGCGTCCCTGAAGAACCCTCCTGCGATGACGAATGTGTAGACGGAAACAGGGAATGTGATGCTGATGGCTATCACGTTTGTCACGATTATGATGGTGATGGCTGCACAGAATGGAGCTACACAACCGACTGCGGTTTAGGAAAAGTTTGCCTAGACGGATTCTGCGTTCCAGAAGAAACCTGTGAAGATCAATGCACAGATGGAAATAGAGAATGCGTCGATGAGGGTTATCACGTCTGTCACGACTACGACAGCGACGGCTGCACAGAATGGAGCTACGCAACAAACTGTGGCCTTGGCAAAACTTGCGTAAGCGGTTTCTGTGTTTAAAGTCATCCTGAACAGTAACAACAAATTTATTGTCCCGCATGACACAAATCTTTATAAGCGAAAACCTCAAATCTAGAACATGGGTTTAGGAAGAACATTAGCATTCACTGGTTTCGCAGCAGGTCTACCTTTTTTAGTTGCAGGGTGCCCAATTCAAAATGCACCGCCTCAGATTTCTATTAGCGAATTAAATGGTACCGAGATAAGATCTACTGAAAGCAAGGCCCTCGCAAGAGAATATGGCTGGGACGAAGCAATTATTTTACCAGTTAACAGACTAGATGTAGCAGAAGGAAGAGAAAAGTTCATTGTCAACGCTTATGACTCAGATGGCCCAGAAGCCTTAACTGCCAACTTCTATGCGATGGATCCATTAACAACTTCAATTTATCAAGGAGCAAACACAAAAGAATCAATTAACTGGCACATTGAACTAGGGGCAAATTCTACAATACCAAGGGGAACTTGGCCAATCGCTGAAGGAGAGGTTAACGACGGATGTCACAGCTACACCGTTGGAATTTTGGGCTCAGTCAGCCCTGGAGCTTCTTTCGAAGGCGAATAAGATGGCAAGTGCTAGAAAACTTGGTTTAATTGTAGGTACTGCTATTACTCTAGGTGCAGTTGTAGGTGGATGCCCTCAGGCAGGTAACAATGCACCGACATTCAAGCTTTCTGAAACAGATGGCACTGAAATCCGGACAATTAATAGTGAGGCAATAGCACACGAATATGGCTGGGACGAGGCAATAGTTCTACCGATGAATAGAGAAGACATTTACAATGGAGATGAAAAATTTGTGGTCTCTGCATCAGACAACGATGGCCCAGAAGCCTTAACCGGAAACTTTTATCCTCAAGACGGAACTGTGGGGGTTAACGTTACAAGCGGAAGGAATCTTGAAGGCCAGCTTAACTGGAACGTTTCTTTAACAGGAGACAACGTGCCAAGGGGAACATACCCTCTTCTAGTCGGAACAGTTAGAGATGGATACCACACAAAAACAGTGGGCATTTTAGGAGCAATCAGTCCAGGTCGAACTTTCACTGAAGAAGAACCAAACGAACCTTACGTTATCGGAGACGGAATCTGTTCACCAGGCGAACCTATTGAATCTCCTGACTGCACACCTTATGTTGTCGGTGACGGCGTATGCGATCCTGACAAGGGAGAACCATCAACTTCTCCAGACTGCCAACCTGGATGGATAATCGGAGACGGAATCTGTTCACCAGGCGAACCTATTGAATCTCCTGACTGCACACCTTACATTGCTACAGGTACAGAGTTCGTAAACTCGGCAGGGAATCCTGTGGATCCAATTACCACAAGAACCTTCACGCAAGAGCTTGTTCTAGATAGAAGGCTAGAGACATTCTCACCGAGCGAAGTAACATATAGCCTCAGAGAAGTATTACCTAACCAGAGAATCTACGTAACTCCCGGTTCAATCATAGGACCAATCAGAGCCGGTCAGATAGGAAATGAGGTAAGATATACTGTAACAGGAGAGATAACTATAGATGACTCAAAACCAGGAACTGCTTGGGACTTATTTGAAGGATCATTCAACGCGCCTGGTTTCCCAGAACCAGTAATTGACAGCGCAGAAGTATATATTCCTTAAAAATTCTAAACGCTCTTTGTCACCCTAACTAGTAACTACAAAAACATTGTCTTGCAACATACAATTATTTAAAAGCGTTTTATAGTCTATAAATATGTTATCATTTAATAATTACACCAAAATGAAAGGACAAGCAACATTCCCAACCGTTATGGTCGCACTAGCCACAATCGTGTTCGCGATTCTATTAGTTTACTCAATTGTCGTTTTAGTCGGCAACACCCCAAGAGAGGAAGTAGATTCTACAGATCCTTCAGATTCAACAATTGATGACCTCGCCTTTCTTTCTTTCGTACAACAATCAAACTCAGACTGCCCTTACACCGAAGGCCCAGATATAGACGATGACGGCGTAATCGACATGTGCGACAACTGCCCAGAATATTTCAATCCAGATCAAGAAGATTCTGACCACGATGGCATAGGAAACATTTGCGATTATTCACCTCAAAACGATGGGGGCGATGGAAACGGGGGCGAGGATGAAGAAATAAGATGTTCAAGGGACAGAGACTGTGGAATATCCGGTTTCTTAGACGACCAATTCTGTTCAGGCGACGACGTAGTTCAAGACCACATAACTTACACTTGTGAAAACCCTGGAACTGAAGAAAGTTATTGTACTCAAGAAACCACCGAAGAATTAATAGAGGAATGCGGGGATACATGCGAGGATGGAGAATGCATCATAACAGGAGATGTAACTTGTTATGACGACTCTGACTGCGGTACTGATGGATTTATTGGGGAAACTTTCTGTTCAGGCGACGACGTAGCCCAAAACTACGTCGAACACACATGTAACAATCCAAGAACAGAAGAAAGCTCATGCTCATCAAGCTCAGACGCACAAATAGTAGAGACCTGTGGAGATACTTGCGTAGAAGGATCCTGCGTGGACATAATCTGCCATGATGACTCAGATTGCGATGACTCAAATCCCCTAACTGAAGATTCGTGCCACAATCCAGGCACTCTAGAAAGTTACTGCACAAATGATCTTCTAGACATCGATTGTTATGAAGATTCAGACTGCGGAACCGATGGTTATGTAGACGATCCATTCTGCCTCGGCCTATCAGTATTCCAAACATTCCAAACATTCACTTGTCACAACCCCGGCACACCAGCAAGTTCATGTTCATCAACACAAGAAGACCTCTTCTCAGAAGAATGCGCCGAAGCATGCGTCGATGGGATCTGCCAGAGCATCTCTTGTTATGTAGACTCGGAATGTGGCGAAGATGGCTACGCCGGAAACGCGTTCTGCCTCGGAGATGACATTTATAGAATGTTCGAAGAATTCTTATGTGTCTTTCCAGGGCTTCCAGGATCCTACTGCGCATCCGAAGTAACAACCGAATTTATCGATCAATGCGACTACGCCTGCCTAAGCGGAGAATGTATAAGGTGTAATGAAAACAATGATTGCGACGACGATGACTCTACGACATACGATTACTGTATTTTAGCAGGTACTCCTTTCAGTTACTGTGAGAACCCTGATATAATAACTTGCGAAGACGAATGTACTAGCGGTAGCAGGGAATGTGCAGGCGACGGTTATAAAACATGTCACGACTATGACGGCGACGGCTGCACCGAATGGAGCTACACAACCGACTGCGGTTTAGGAAAAGTTTGTCTAGACGGATTCTGCGTTTAACTCTGTCATCTCCACCAGTAACTACACACCCTTATCCTACAAAGCATACATCGAACAATAGCATTATTTTTAAATAATAAGCGAACAAATAGTATTACTGTAAAACAACAATAAGATGAAAAAAAGATTGATCCTTTCAGCATTATTGGCCTCTTTTATCCTAATTAGTATTGTAGCCAACGTCTCAGCAATAACTGGACGGCTTGGAAACTCAAGGATGGTCCTAAACTTAGACGTCGGAGAGGAAGCACGGCGATACGTACTCGTTCAGAACGTTAATGACGTGGCAATAACAATCGAGCTAATCGCCTCCGGAGATTTAATAGACAGCATAAACTTCGAAGACAGCAGCTTCATTCTCCAACCGGGCGAAGAGAAAAAAGCGTATTTCACAATAAAAGCTGACAAAGCAGGAACGACAGAAACAAAAGTGAATGTCATGTTCAAGCCGCCCCAGGGAAGCGGGGTGGGCTTATCAGCCAACATTATCGTAGTAACAAGTGGAGAATCAGACGAAGAAGACAATAGCGGCCAAGACACGGAAGATCCAGAAGACTCCGAAACAGATGAGGGAGGCTTCAGCTTCAACCCCTCCGGAAATGCAGTCCAAAATGGAGAACCTTCCACATTTAGCCCAGTAACTCTCCTAGCAATCTCCACAGCAATACTCGTAATAATCTTTATCATATTGGTGATTTACTCGGGAAGATCGAGTAAAAAAAAGAGGTCGGGGAGGCCTCGTGAATAAAAAATATGCCATATTACTTCTAACTCTAGCAGCCCTCGTTCTGTTCATTTCGAGTGTTAGTGCAATACCTCAAACGGATGTAGCATACGTCCTAGAGGATAGCTCCCAAGTAAGTGGAAGCATTATAATGGCCCTAAATGAACTGGGCCTAACTTACAACATAGTCAAAGACAGTCAGATCTCAACAACCGATTTTGACGATTACTACATAATTTTGGTAACAGAGGACGTTACAAACAAAGGCCTAATTCCTTTTGAGGAAAAACACGCAATCTTCTTCGACAGAAGAATCGCAGAAGAAGTCTGGACAGGATCAGATTCTAGCTTCACAACCAACTCAAGGCAAATCAAAGTGTCCTACCCAAGTCACCAGGTGTTCACCGGCCTAACTCTTCCACCAGACGGAATAATTAATGTATACGGCGGAGCGGGATACGAAATGCACTATCTTAGGACAAAACCTAGCTATGTAGCCTCTCTGGCAATCCGAACCACTGAAAACAGACCAGTCATAGCTTCCTCAGTTAGAACTATCGGAGGTTATCCTGTGAGGGATGTGTTCTTCGGTATAATTGATTCAAATCAATGGAACTCTAATGCTAAGGCAATATTCAAAAACGCCCTAGTTTACCTGAAGGCAGATGTAGATCAAGACCAAGACGGTTTCGTTTTCGAACAAGACTGCAATGATCAAAACCCAAACATCCACCCAGGAGCCCCAGAAGTTCCATATGACTCAATAGATCAAGACTGCGACGGCTTTGATCTTCTAGACCAAGACACAGACGGATACTGCAAGGAAGGTTACATAATTCAAAATCCACTTTTACAATGTATTTTCGAACAAGGAGTAGTCGGAACAGACTGTAACGATGAAGACCCTGTAATCAACCCAGCTTACCCAGATAAGGCTCTGAACTGCATTAACGACGCTCCAGAATTTACAAGCGTTCCTCAAGAACTAGTGTTCAATGAAGGAGATCTTGCCACATTTCAAGTCACAGCAGTAGACCCAGAAGGAGACGACCTAGAGTTTTCAACAGATGATCCTCGATTTACAGTCAACGGAAATACATTCAGCTGGCAGACAGGTTACCAAGATTCAGGATTCTATGTCATATTAATAAACGTAACAGATGGAGAATTCCATGTGCAAACTCTAACAAACATAGAAATAATCAATGCAAATGCCCCACCAGTATTAGCTCAGATACCAGAAATAATCTGGGACGAAGAAACAGTAAAAACTCTAAACCTAAGTGAATATTTCATAGATTCAGACTCGCCAACACTGGAATTCGGAATCGAAGTATTCCCAGACGAATCACACATAGTGGCAGAATTAGAAGGAGAAATTGTGACTTTCACGCCAGCCACAGACTTCTTCGGACAAGAAACAATTGTATTCTACGCAGATGACGGCAACTCAAAAACATTGTCTAACAACGTGACTTTAACAGTAACAAACATAAACGATCCATTAGTTTTTGAAGGTCCAATCGCAGATGTATCTTTCAACGAGGATCAACCACTCTTGGAAGCATTCGATCTCAACGACTATTTCATAGATTCAGACTCAATCTTAGACTTTGAAGTGCACGGTAACCAAAACATAACAATCGACATAACCGACGGCCTAGTAAGCTTCCACCCAGATAGGGACTATTTTGGAACAGAACAAATTTACTTTAACGCATCAGACGGCGAATTTTCTGTAGGTTCCAACACCCTAACAATCACAGTTTACGAACAAGGTGAGCCCCCTGAACTCGATCCGCTAAACTGCACAATCGTAATCGAAGAAGACGCACAGTACACTTGCACTATTAGCGCTTGGGACTTGGAGAACAACACAATCACCTTTTCAGCGACTGGCGAAGAAAACATGATCTGTGACGTCACAGGGAATACTTTAACATACAGCTCAGCAAAAGACTACAACGGTCCAGCATCTTGTGTGGTTCAAGCTTCAGATATTCACGGCTCAGATCAGGAAACATTACAGGTAACAGTCAACCCAATAAATGACGCGCCAGAGATAATCTCATACACTCCTGAGTTGGAAGTCGTTCATCTAGTCGAAGGCTGGAACCAAACCTTCTCAATCCAAGCAATTGATGTAGATTCCTCAGAGTTCTTCACAACATGGTACCTTTCATCACAAGTCGTCTCCAACAGCACAGAAAACTCATCATCCTACACGCTGGCAGGACCACAGATTGGCAACTATCTTATTGAAGCGATCGTAAGAGACACGCAATTACAAACTAGAAAATTCTGGAACGTGATAGTCGGGCCAATTGAAGATTTCACCTGTGAAGACGTTAGCGGACATATTTGCTCAGAAGGCACAATGTGCGGGGTAGAAACACTCGGAGTTTACGACACAGACTCTTGCTGTCCAACAACATGCGTTCCATCATTTGACGATGCAGATTCATGCAACGCGCTCAGCGAAAATGTGTTAATAGACATTAAGAGCCTTGAAAACGACATTGAATTAGGGGATAAGATCAAAGTAGAGTTTGAACTAACCAATAATTTAAACGATAACCAAAACTTTGACATAGAAGTCCATCTTTACAACTTGAACTCTGATAGGTCAGAGTCTTCCGTAGACACAGATGTAGAGTTAGGGGATAAAAGGTCAAGAACTGTTAGACTTGATCTAGAGATACCTGAAGACCTTGACATAGAAGACGATGAATTTGTAATCTTTGTAAGAGCAAAGGACG
Source organism: archaeon (assembly GCA_043821585.1). Classification (GTDB taxonomy): domain Archaea; phylum Nanobdellota; class Nanobdellia; order Pacearchaeales; family GW2011-AR1; genus UBA73. The sequence continues at coordinate 197,838 of JBDRCQ010000015.1, read as the reverse complement.
ACGAGTGCGGACAAGAATACATTCCAATAAGCATAAACCGCCCAAACAATGACTTGGTGATTTCTGACTTTGGTATTCCAATTGATGCAATCTGTGGGGAAGTTATTGAGGCAGAAGTAAAAGTAGAGAACCTTGGAGCAGAAGATCAACAAGCAACTCTAACCGTAGTAAACGACGATCTTGAAATAGATGGAAGAACCACTTTTGATATAGAACAATACGGGAATGAAGATAAAGAATCCCGAAAGTTCACTTTTGAGATACCTAACGACATAGAAACTGGGGAGTACGAAATAGAGGCGAAAGTAAGCTATGCAATCAATAAAGTTGAAACTCTTTCCAGAACAATCAATGTTGAATGCAAGAAAGAGCAAGTCAGGGGAAGCACATATACTCAACCAATAATTGACGAGAAACTCACGCTAAATCAACAGGCAGAAGGAATCAGCGAGAATGTTGAAGAAAAACCAAACTATCTGTCTCTCGCGTTACTCGGAACGCTCAATGTGATTCTAGTAGGGTCGGTAGTTGTTCTCTACGTAGTCTACAAAAAGAAGAAAATTTAAGTTCATCTCTTTTTTTCAAGTTTGTCCAGTCTTTTTTCTATCCCATCAAACCTTTTTTTCATGTCTTCCCACATGTCAAGGACAATTTCATGGGGAGGTTTAGGCCTGAATTCTGCAGGAACCGCTTTCCCCCTCTTAAGAAAATCAATTATTCTTGCGTCCTTAAGAGAATAATACTTTTTCCCCTCTCTCCATTCAGAATCAACTAACCCTATTTCCTTAAGTAAATTTAAATGGAAATCAATAGATTGTGGCTTTCGTTTGACTTCATCTGCAATTTGTGTTAGATACTTATCACCATTCGCTAAAACTAACAATATCTCTCTTCTAACATCGCTTGAAAGGGCTTTGTGAACAATCTCATCAAAAATCGGCGGCATACATTTAACATTCGGTTTTACTATAAAAACCTTGTTATTCTGCTTTTCTATTAAAACCGAAATATTTATATAATTTAAAGTTTCCATTATCCTATGAAAATAGAAATACAAGGAGGGAAAAATGAATCCACTCAGATATATTGCTAGAAGCATAGAGGCGTATGTCGAAAAGACGCGAAGAATCAACGAAGAGTACCAAGAAGCATTTAAGCAATGTTTTGAAGGCACACCAGATCAGGTAGAAAGAAAACTAGCGGCCTGGGACTTTGTACATGAAATCACGCGTTCGACTGTAAGGAGGTACTAAAATGCCAAGACATGAAAGACATCCGTTGCCACCCCATGAAAGGGAAGGTCATCTACACGATGAACCAACGCATGGGGAGCTAATGGAGAAGATGGAAATCATAGAAGATCTTTTGAGAAGAATTGAAGAAAAGAGGTAACTCTTTTCTTTGTTCCTTTAAGGTGCACCACATCCAGTCTTAGAAGCCAGAACCTTATGAGATAACTCTCCAGAAAGCCTTTCACCGTCCGCAAATATCCATGTTGGATATCCCGTAATTCCCTTCTGCTCACATAGCTGAGGCCTAGCACCCTCGCCGTTAGGATCGCACTCTATAAAGTTAATTTTATTCCAACCGTCCCCAAACGATGCTTTCTGATTTTGACAATGCCCGCACCAGTAAGACCCATACATCACAGCCCCAGAATCCGTCAAACACTGCGCAAATTCATCCAAACTCCCTGAGGAAGAACCTCCTCGACTAATAAAAAAGAAAGCCGCCACCAAAGCAATTATTGCAATGATCCATGGAACCCAATTCTTAGACTTTTTCATTCAAGAAGCCCGTAAATGCAATTTATAAAATATTCCATTAACGCGGTTAATCAGTCATGCAACAAACTTTCTGGGAAATATTTGTACTCATGTTTCTTAAAGACAGGAATTAATTCAATTGACCTTATTTTCCCTCCGAGATAATTTTGTATCTCTTTATAGAACTCCCACGTTTCCTCTTGATTGCTCGTTTCAATTGTTATAGAAAAGTTCCACTTTCCAATCATTCTTAATGTCCCGACTGCATTCTTTTTAGAAGACAAGAACTCCGTAAATTTCCTTTCCTCCAATCGCGTCATCTTGTTTATATCCAAATAAATTTTACTTGGAAAGTAACCTAATTTTAATACGTTAATAAAAGGGCGAAATCCCGTAATTATACCTCTCTTTCTCAGGCCATCAATCTTTTGGATTACAGTTTTATAGTTGATCCCAATTTCAGACTCAATTTCTACAGCACTTTTTCTTGCACTCTTGGACAATGACCTTAATATCTTCAGCTCAGAATCTGAGATCTTTATTATCTTTTCTTCACCGAACGAAACAGTCTTTCTTTGATCTTTTCCTTCATGAATGTATTTTCTTCCAAAACTTGATCCTCCCAATGAAATGAACAGGTCATAATCTGAAATGTTTGCCGCATATTCTTCCAAAATCTCAGAAAATTCCTGTTCGAAATTGGCGGAACTTTTTGCCACAATATTCACAATTAGATCCCATCGCCCCCCACATTCTGAGATAAGCAAGATATTGTCCCTCTTAGACAAACCCCAGATTATTTCTTTTTTCTTTTGATCTTCAACATCCTGAAGTTTGATCATCGCCACATAATTTGAAAAACCAAAAGCACCAAAATGAATCACCGTAAAAAATTCGGTTATAATCTCTTTATCCATTAATTGTTTTATCCTATAACTAACGACCTGCTGAGAGGTCCCAATCTTCTTGCCTATCTGCGAATTCGTTTGCCTAGCATCCATTCCTAACTCGTGTAAAATCTTAGAATCTAATAAATCAATCTTCATATTTGTAGATTATCCAATATAGTTTATAAACTTAACTATCACACAAAAGATATCAGAATAAGTTTTAAGTATAGAACTTACTTATTACTATTACCCCTAAAAAGGGGGAACGAATAAAATGATAACAAAACAAGAACTCCGAAGAATAAACAAATTCGACACACATAGTCACATTGGGGCCGATGCTCGTAATACCGATACTTCGAGCGGCGACCTTGAAAGATACTGTGCAGCCGCTAAGGAAAAAAACATAACAAGAGCAGTATTAATCGGAGTTCCACTCCCCCGCTATCAGACCGCCGAGGGAGTTTATACTCCCGTGAATTGGGAAGTTGATAGAATGAAGATGAACACCTATTCTGAGATTGTTGGACCTGATGGAAAATCGGTCAGAGGGCCAGTAAGAGAGAATCCGTTTGCGGAATCAAACGAAAGACTTGCCCGAGAAGTCGAAGAAGCATCAAGTTCTGATCTGAGTTTGCATTTTGCCCCACACGTGCATCCGCTTCTCGACACACAAGAACATCTAAAATCTGTTCTAAAGAAAAAGCCGATTGCCGTAAAAATTCACGGATCTTCCTGGGGCATTGATCCCAGAGATATTCCTGCAGAATTTTTTGAAGCAGTTAGAAAGTATGACGTTCCATTAATTCTTCACACAGATTATAACACGCAACCCCATGACGGAAGACAATTAATTCAGAGAGCTAACGATCCATTAAATTGGATAAACGTGTGTAGGGAATACGAAGTTAGAGCCTCCCTAGCACACGGATTAAGACTTTGCGAAGAATCCTGGGAAAAAGTGAAAGAATCTGGCGACCAATTTCTAGTTGGTTTTGGCCCTAGATTGACCACTAGAGAAGAAGACATAGAAGGATTTGATCCTAAAAGAGGATATCGTGTAAAAAAACGTGGAGGAGACTACGTCACAGATCTCATGGAAATGGCTGACCCAAGTAAGCTGGCTTATGACGTTGATTTTGCATGGAACAGAAACGATAACGGAAGTCCTGATTGGAACATGGATGAAGAATTGATTGGAAAAATGCCTGATGGCTGCTTTAAGGATTTTTACAGGGGGAACGCCGAAAGATTCTACCGCATGGGAGAGAATGAATAAAATGGAAAAATTCGAAACACGCCGCTATATCGATATTGATCTTTCATGTGCCAAAGAGAGGCTAGAGGATTCTGAGCTGGATATGGATGAAGAATTAATTGAAGACGATCTGAATGGAGGGACAGATTAATAAAGAATCTGCAACATTTAATAAAATGAAATCGCCAAAACTAGAGAGTGAAAGACTAATACTAAGAAACTGGGAATTAACTGAAGCGCCCGATTTTGTAGAACTGACTAAAGACCCTAAGTTAATATTTGGAGACATGCCTTTCCCGTACCTCCTAGAGCATGCCGAATTTTGGATTAAGAAAGTTTTGACATTAGAAGACAAACATTATTTTGCAATTCACGAAAAGGTGATTGACAAAATAATTGGGCTTTGCTGGATCACTCTTTACCTAGATAAGAATGAGGGGTTGATTGTTTATGGACTAAGCAAAGAATCTCGCGGGAAAGGCTATGCAACCGAGGCTGTGAAACGGATGGTTGAATTTGCATTTAGGGATTTGAGATTGAACAAACTAGTTGCAGAGACAAAAGGAGATAATGTGGGTTCGCATGGCGTTTTGAAAAAATCAGGTTTTGTTGTCATAAAAAAGATAAAGAACGGGCAAAAGGATAGGATTACTGGGGAGATCAAGGACAAATGGTTTTGGGAATTAGAAAACAACTCCCCATAAGGCCATTTGTCAAGGCAGTGAACCAAATAACCTCTTAAAATTACCCTCCAAAAATCTCTCAACTTCCTCTAATTTCAACCCTTTCAAAGAAGCAATTCCTTCATAAGACGCAACAACATTGGCCGGTTCATTCTTCCGGTCTCCTCCCAATGGATGCAAAAACGGAGAATCTGTCTCACATAACAACTGCTCAATCGGCGCTTTCCCAACCACGTGCTGAAAATGAGTGCTCCTTCCAACATTGGTTGGAATTGTTAAGGTCCATCCGTTTTCTATAATCTTCTCAACAAGCTTCGTCCTACCAGAAAAACAATGCATAACAACCTTCTTAGCTTTCATATCCTCCAAGACCTCCACAACCTCCTTCTCAGCTTTCCGGGAGTGAACAACAACCGGAACATCAAGCTCCTGCGCCAAAGAGATAAACTTCCTAAATATTTCCTCCTGCCTCTCTCTTTCCTCAGACTCCTGAAAGTCCATGCCAATCTCAGAAATAGCCACAATCTTGTTAGCATGAGAACGAATAAACTCAATCTCTTTGTCGATTTTCTCATCGCTCATTTTAAGCGCATCAGCAGGATACAGTCCCATCGTAGCCCTGAATTCCTTAAACCGCTCAGCAAGCTTCAAAGTCTTCCGATTCGCTCGTACATTCGCCCCACTGTTCACAACAATCCCCACGCCAGCTTTTCGAGCGTTCTCAACCAGCCCATCAAGTTTCTCACCGTAAACATGACAATGTGTATCTATGAACATCCTAATCTCCAAACAAACTCTTTAATTTAGACACGTTAATCTCAGAAAAACTTCTGATAACCAAATCGACAAGACCCTCAAAATCTTCTTTCGTAGTATGCTCTGTTAATAAAGCAATAGATTTCATGCCGGCCGCATTGGCTGCCTGAATCCCATTCAAGGCATCCTCAAAAACAATGCAATCAACAGGGTCCACACCAAGCTCCTCAGCGGCCTTGAGAAAAATATCTGGATTGGGTTTATGCTTTTCAACATCTTCGGATGTAACCAACACATCCAGCTTATCTCTCACTTCAACCAAGTCCAATAGAGTTTTAGCTCGATCAGTGGTGCTTGAAGTAGCAACTGCCAGTTTGATCTTATTCTCTTTGAGCTCGCCAATTAACCTTTGAAGGTCTTCATCAGGCTTAATGTTCTCTTTCGCAAGTCTTAGTTGAATAGCAAATGCCCTCTTTGAAAAATCCAACGGATCTATTTCTTCCATTATTCCAAAATCTTCTTTCCACATTTGTATCTGATCTCTCAAGGACCTGCCTCTTGTCTTCTTACGATATGCGGCGTCTAGGTGAATGCCATACTTACTTAACAGTTCATTAAACGCGATTGTGTTGTATCCAAGATTATCAACCAAGACACCATCCATATCAAATATTGCTGCCTTCATCATAGACAAACAGAGAGACAGGAAGGTTTTAAGGTTTTTTACATAACCTTATCATAAATTCTTTTCAAAAGTCTCGCGTCATCCAATGCATTGTGCTTACAAATGTCTGACGTGTCAACGCCATACTTCAAGGCGACCTTTTGAGGTGGCGTCCCAGGCTCAACGCCCTTGCTTATCATGATACTGGCAAAATCAATTGGCACCCAATGAAATGGCAGTCTCCCGATTATGTCCTTTGGGCCCTCCGCCCCAAAAAGCCTGCAAACCCCCATCCAATCAAACTGATTCACATACGCCACAAGACTCGGCCTCCCCTTCCCAACAAAATTCCTAATCCTTCTAGCCGCTTCCCCCCGAGAAACCTTCTTTCCCTCCAGGTGCGGAACAACATTCCTCTTGACCCACGGATCCAACTCCCCATCAAACTCAATCTCAAGATAAAGCTCTTCTCCACTAGGTTTCACAAGCCCAATAGAAATTAAGTCAATTCCGTCCGGGCTCAACTTCGCAAATTCCCCATCCATAAAGATCATATTTTCCATGCCCAATGCAAGAAATGAGGGGTTTTAAGGGTTTTTGTATGGAGGGCGACGTTCATGCCAGATTTAGTAAAACTTAAATAGCAAAAAAACCTAAATTAAACATGAAGAAAAGAACTACAAAAAAGGACGTGGATTGTTGCGGAAATAGCAAGGACTGGAAGTGCAGGGGTGGTTGTTTTTACGGCCTAGGTTTCCTCGGCTCAGCAGTATATTACATCTCAATAGCTACAGGCTTCTGGATCGGAGTTTTAGGCGTTTTGAAATCAATCGTCTGGCCAGCTTTTCTTGTCTTTGAACTGCTCAAATTTCTAGGAGTATAGTACTTCTCACAACTTTTTTCATACCAAAACCCTCAAATACATACATATATAACCTCTGATTTGGGTCCATAAACATGGAATTAACACCAAAAGAAACAAAGTTTCTGACAGTCTTAAATGAAACAAGATTAGCAGACGGAAAAATGTTTGGTCAATACTCTGACCTTGTCAAGGAACAGTTCGATTTCTCAAACGAAGAGTTAACCCATGCAGTAAAGAAACTTGTAAAAATGGACCTTCTGTCTAGCATAGACGCCGGCGGAAATGAATTTGTCTACTTTCACACAGCAAAGGTGATGAAGGCTGATCTCGATAAAGATCTAGTTAAAATAAGACACTAATTTTTTTAGATAGCTTTAGCTTTAGCGCGATTAATAGTAATCTTAGACCTACACTCTTCGCAAATCCCAACAATATAAAATTCATTAACCTGCTTCACTATGATTTTCCGGATGGCTTCGCACTCTGTGCAATAAAACTTCAACGCTTTCATAATTAAAAATTAAAGAACCCTTATTCAATAATCTCATGTAAAAAAGGAAACCAGAGTATATAGAACTATGTAATTATCGAATGACTAAAATTCTTTACCCCACCCTTGTTTTACAACTATCCAGAGCTTTTACGAGCACTAACGGTAATCGCTTTTATAATGTTATAGACTTTCTTTTTCCTAGATAATCTTTCCATGTAATCGCCTATTTCATTTTTTTCACTAAACTCCTGTAGCCTAAATAAGAACGGAACTAAAAGATCTCTTATCCCAGAGCTCTTAATCTTCCGCAATTTATCAAAGTTAACCTCTTGTTTAAATTCTTTAACTGAATAATCCAGTTTCAAATGATTTATCTTGTCTATAACATCCTCTGCCAGTGTTTCATCATGCTCGCATTTGTGAACTCTCTTCCAAAACTTCTTGCTTATCTGAATTGTATCGCTATCATGCGAAGTAAGGAAGATTAGAATACAACCATTCCCATTTAACATCTCAACATATTTCTCAAATAAACCTTCTAGAGAAACCCCATACAATGAGTGAGAGAAAAGTATCAGGTCAAACCTAGATTCCATGGCCTCAGGCAACCTTTCCATATCCTTCAGGATGATCTTAGGGCCATAGGCCTCATTAACAAGTTTATACTTTTCCAGCACCTCTTCCGAAGCATCATTTGCAGTCAATTCAATGTCCACTTCCTTAAGCTTCTCGAGCGCCCTATTAGTAACATCTCCAATACCGCACCCGACATCCAAAACTCTAACCAATGGTTTATTCATAGATTTTACAGTTTCAACAATAGCATCTACCTGAGATTCTATCATGCCATCCATTAGTTCATGCCAGAAAGAGTATCTCTCTAACCACTTTTCAGAATAAAACTGTTTATATCTCTTCGATTGATCTAACATCTTAAACTTTCAGGTAGAAACAGAATTATTTAGAACTTTCTACCCAGAAAACTCGTAGGCCTTACTTAATCTTAACCTTAGACAAAGGAGTAAAATCACTCCAAGCCAACTCAAACATTTGATTCATTACCTTCGCAAAATAATCTGTAGAAAGCCAAACGCCAACATCATAGTTCGGATGCACGTTTGTATCATCGGTCAACATGAACATCAACTGACCATCATCAATAATTGTAAACCTTCCGTTCAAATTCTTATCTTTTGTATCCCTAACATCTGCAAACCTAGAAAGCTGCTTCGCAAGTTTAGCATTAGCAGATGTAATCGGAGCTGCAACCTTGATAGTAACGCCTCTCTTCTTAGCTTTCTCTAGCGAAGGCATCAAAGCCTCAATCTTTCTGTTCAACCCATCAGCAGTTGTAACCAACGTTATATTCTTCTCAGCAGATCGAACCATCATATCAAGGTGATTGTGCAAATTCTGCCTACCTCTCAAACTCCCAGACAAATCAGCAGGCTCAACAAACTTGACACCATTTTCAAACAAACCAGTTAATTCGGAAAGAACATCATCTCCCTTTAATTCCTCAAGCCTTTTAGACTTAGATTGAGCCTCAACAACAAGATTTTTTTTCACCCTCTCCACCACTTCTTCAGGCCTTAAAGCCACAAACTTAATTGGCTTGCCAATTTTCATAATAATAAAGCCCTTCTTCTCTAAGGACTCGAGAATATCATACGTCCTCGATCTTGGAACATCAGAAATATTACTTAACTCTCCTGCCGTGGAGACACCCCTCGAGAGCAGAGCAGTCCAGACCTTTGCCTCGTATAAGTTCAGGTCAAAAATTTTCCTAAGTCTGCTCAAAAACTCATCTTTAATTATCATTCTAAAGTTACTCAACCTCAACTAAAATAGTTCCATGAAGTATTTAAATGTTTTCCAACACCAACGCAACATTTTTTAATCTACTAGTCAGTGAAACTTTACTTCAATTTTGTCGTCCTTAATTTTGAAATTAATGGCATCTTTGTCAATTTTATCGACGAATTTCACTCCTCTTGAGTTAGTTCTTTCCTTCAGAAAGTCAAGATGCTCTTCCAACATTTTTTTCAATTTACCGTCGACAAATACTTCTAAATCAATAAGCTCTCCTTTCTTCAAGCCAGCCTTTTTTCTCTCAGCTTGGATTTTTCTAGCCAATTCGCGGGAATAACCCTCCGCTTCCAATGCAGGAGTCATCAAAGTATGTAACTCAACTTGGATCTCTTTATCCTTCACATTTTTGATTTCAAGCCTCTTAATATTTAATTGACCCTTCACAACACTCTCCAGCTCCTCGTTCAGCTTAAGCGAACTTTTCACTACTGCTTTTGACAAAGGCCATCTCAATCCAACCTTCGCTTTATCTCTTTCGGCCAGGCCTTTTTCAATCATCTTCATTGCAACATCAAACTCAACCTCAATCTCTGTATCAATCTTCTTCAAGTCAAACTTCGGCCATTTACAAAGGTGCACGGACTCTTCTTTCTGCCCCATCTGCCCCCAAAGAGATTCTGTCATAAACGGCACGATCGGAGCAAACATCTTCAAAATCCCCAAATAAACTTCCTTCAGAGTTTCAAGAACAGCAGAATTTTCCAAGGCCTTATCCCTAACAAACTTAATGTAATCTCTAGAAAGGGCGACATACAATCCCTCTATCAAGGGAATAGTTTCATCCAATCTATACTCATTAAACAACTCAGTTACCCTCTCTAATGTGGAGTTATACTTCGAGATTATCCATCTCTCTTCAACGCCAGGTTTGCCCTTCTTCGGTTTATGTGTCTCCAAGTCTCCAATATAATTTGCGATATTAGCCAACATCATCAAATTCCTATGCTTAACCTTGACGTCTTCCCAATTGAAACTGATAGTCTCCCCAGCAGTCACAGCACAAAGATAATTTCTCATAACGTCAACAGAATATTTATCTATCACCTCATAAGGCGAGATTATATTCCCAAGCGACTTAGACATTTTCATCCCCTCAAAATCAAATATCATGCCATGCGTGTAAACGTTCTTATACGAAGTCTTTCCAAAAACCACAGCAGAACAAATCTGCAATAGGCTGAACCACAGTCTCGTCTGCTCAGTAGCCTCAAGAATCAAATCTGCAGGGAAATATTTCTTTATCAACTTCGGATCATTATACAAACAATTCCAAGACGCAGTTCCAGAATCAATCCAGACGTCTGCCACGTCTTCTATCCTCCTGTATTTCTTCCCATCTTTTTCGATCATAATCTTGTCAATCCAAGGCCTATGAATTGTCAAATCATCAAACTTTTTCCCAGTCAATTTCTCTAACTCCTCAGAACTTCCAACAACCATATAATCTTCTTCGTCCTCAACATTGATCCAAATAGGAACAGGACAGCCCCAGTATCTCTGTCTTGTAACTCCATTGTCTCTCAAGTTCTCGGCCCATCTTGCATAACTTTCACCAGATCGTTTAGGCTCCCAATGAACCTCCTTATTAAATCTCAACAAGTCCTTAATCAGATCCTCCGTCCTCAAGAACCATTGTTCTGTCGTTCTGAAAACAACGGGTTGCTTGCTTCTATCAGAGTGCGGGTACTCATGCTCAACTTCGTTAGTCGCAATTAAAACGCCCTTCTCTCTAAATATCTCAATGAATTTTGCATCATCTTTCTTCGCAACCATTCCATTGTACTTGCCAACTCCTTCCAACTCCCCCCTCTCACTCAACGTGTTGAACGCGCCAATTCCATACTGCGCTCCAACCTCCTGGTCTTCAGGCCCGCACCCCGGAGCACAATGCACAAGCCCACTCCCTGCCGAAGTGTCCACATAATCTCTAGACAAAATAACTGTATGCACATTCGGCCATTCTTTCTTCAAACTTTTATACACGCCAGGCATGTCTCCATCCAGAAAGTGCTCGTACTCCTGGCCCTCAAGATCCCTCCCCATAAACTTGTCAACAACTTCAAACTTCTTCCCCACGACCGCGCCCATAAAAATGTCCACAAGCGCTTTCGCCATTATCCAATACTCCTTATCAACTTTTATTTTAACATATTCAAGCTTAGGATTTGCCATAATCGCAAGATTGTACGGAATCGTCCAGGGTGTAGTCGTCCAAATAACAAAGTATTCATCTTTTGTCCCCTTTTTCTTGAACTTCAAGAAAACAGACTCTTCCTTCACTGTTTTGTACTCAAGTTCGTGTTTCGCCAAAGAAGTTTCAGTCTCCGCGTCCCAGTGCATAACTTTCTTTCCCTTGTAAAGCCTGCCTTGTTCTTGCGCCCTCTTGAAAAAAAACCACTCTCCACTAACATAGTCTTTAGTCAGGGGTTTGTAAGCATTTTTATGATCAAGCCAAACACCCATCTTCCATAAGTCTTCATCCATGTAACCTGCATATTCTACAGAAAAGTTAATGCACTCTTTGATGAACTTCTCAACGCCATGTTTCTCAATTTCATCTTTATTCTTGAAGCCCATTTTCTTCTGCACAGCATTCTCTGTCGGCAGCCCATGCATGTCATATCCTCCCCTGTCCCAAACATCAAACCCTTGCATCCGCTTATATCTCAACGCCATGTCTTTCATAGTGTTATTCCACGCCTGCCCAATATGCAACTTCCCCGAAGTGTACGGCGGCCCCTGCAAAAAGTAAAACTTCTTTCCCTTAGAATTCTTTTTCTTAACCTTCTCGTAAATCTTCTCTTTCTCCCAAAACTCCAGAACGTCCTTCTCAACTTTATGGAAATCTAACATTCTAACCTAAATTTCCCCCTATTTTTAATACTTGCCATTAGGAAAAACGTGTTCAGTTGCCGACAAAGACATTGAGAAAACATTTCAAGGGCGCGAGAGTCTCGCTAATTTAGATAATAATGGCTACAGAAATAACGCTTACTCGGTTTCTTATTCCAGCCATACAAAACTCAGAAATCAAAGATATTTAAAACTTTTCACTCAGCTGTTTTGTACCATCTAAACCCTGGCCCGTTAGGGGCAAATTCCCATCCGGCTTTTCTAATCCTCACAACATGTGGGTCCATTGCAGTCAGGTAATCATACTTTGTACCCTGTCCAAACAGTGGCCCTCTTCTATAAACCATCAAATCGCCTCTTTCGACCTCCATAAGGCCAGTAACCCCAACGCGTTTTGTCTCATCAAGCCCATTTACTCCTCTTATAGTGGTCGCCCATTGGGCCGATGCTCCAGAGCCTCTTTGTCCATGAGAAACTCCCTTTACAAGTAATAACTCTCTCTGCCTGTCAAGCCCGACGGCCCTTCTAGCTGCCTTGTAAATGTCTCCAAATCGCATAAAAACCAACAATTCTAAACATATATAAATCTTTCTAAATGTTACTACCCCAGAGTTTCACTAAATTCTTTTCTTAACCCAATTCTTATCAAAACTTTTCCAACAAGAGATCCCTGTCGCGATCATTATAAACCCGCAGGTCCAAACAACCGACCAATTCCCCTGAAAAGCAAACCATCCCCCAACAACAATGGAAACCCCTATTATAACCCTAAACCACTTTCTCCCAGCAACCAGTTCGTCGTTTGCCCAATATGCAATCAAAAATCCAATTAGAATCGCTAACAATAATACAACAACCTCGATTAACATTTACTCAAAAGCCGGTTTAGTTATTTAAATCTCTCCCTTTGCTAAGAACAGCATATATCCTACGACTTCTGTTCTGCTAGCCTTGCCAAGAGTTCTTCTCGCAGAAGAATAGTCCCTGGCGGCTCTCACCGCATCACCCCGATAGGGCCTATAAAGAAGGCCTATCTGTCCAGAGCTCATGTCATCCCAAATCCCGGTATGCACAGCAAAAGAATTTACAAAATCTCTCCTGTCCGGACCCTCGTCGTACCCTCTTGCTCTGATTTTACTAGCCATAACATTCTCCTTCCAGCCGGCTTTATAAAATTATTCAACAACCTGTCAACTCCGTTAACTTTAAAAACCACCTCTTAGTGAAATACTTGATGACACCAACCGAATCAACACGTAAGGAATACCAATCACCAGTAGCGTCTGGAGACTTGCTTGCTCACTTCAGAGCAGGAGAAGCATCAGGACAAACTCGAATGGCAGTAATCTGCAGGTATGTAGCAGACCATGGTCACGAGCCATCTCGAATCGAAATTGATGCAGTAGCAAGCAGAATAGTGGCTGCAGAGACGAGCACAGGTTACACGCTCCGTTAATTGCTTAATTTATCAATCTCTCTAGCCAACTCAAAATCTTTCTTCGTCAGCGCATTTTCAGTATGCGTAGTTAACTTTAATCTAACCTGATTATAATTAATCATAACGTCTGGATGGTGATTCAATTTGTCCGCAGGCTCAGATATCTTACTTACAAACTCGGCAGATTCTCTAAAGTTTCCAAAAGAAAATACCTTACTCAACGCCTCGCCCTCAAGAGACCAATCATCAAGGTCCTCCATAGCTTCATTAATTTCAGCCAAAGTTAACATCTGAAAACATGAAAAAACAAATTAATAAACATTATGTTAGCACAGCGCCAGATAAGCCGCAGCAGTATAAACTATCAACTTAACAGCTTGAGCTTTTTCTTTAGGATCTTCCCAGCTTTCCCTATAGTTTCTAACAGTTCCTTCAACAAGTCCTTTCGGCCAACCATTCACGTCCAATCTGCCAGTTCCCTCATCCCTCAGAAGTTCAATTAGTCCACTCATTATTTTCACCCCCTTTCGATTGAATTTCACTTTCACATACTACAATAAGCTCGTCTCCTCCAATCTCTTCTCGGTTTACAGAAACCAATTGCACTAGCTCATCAGGTTTATGAAATGCATACATATCTTCTGCAAGAGTTATGCATCTGTACCCCTCCGCCCCAAAGTAAGCCTGGATTAGGTTCCTTGCCCTGCCACTAGTAATCTTACGGGCCGGCCAGAAATAATAATACAGCGAATTTGGATCTCTCTCGGGAACCAACGCACCAAGCACACTCTTCAGTTCAGTCTTTCTATCGCTAGCTAAGTCACACGAATCCCTATTTAGGGCTCCTTCCATAAATTCTCTGAGTGTTTTTCTTGTCACGTTTCATTTTGGCTCTTTTCGTAAAAATCGAACCGCCTTCATATTCCAGACGGTTTTTAAAGCTTGCGGTTCAGCAAAATAGAAACATTTATATATCATTATGAATATAGATTCATAACTAAATAAGTCGCTCACGCGACAGGAAGGTAAAAAAATGCCCAAATTTGATGGAACAGGACCAGAAGGAAAAGGACCCTTAACCGGTAGGGGAATGGGAGACTGCAAGGGAGCAAAACCCTCTGCAGCCGCATTCGGCCGAGGCAGAGGACTTGGTAGGGGTTTTGGTAGAGGACGCTCCAACGTCCGCAAAGGCCAAAACGAGTAAAAAAATTTAAAAACTTATGAATTTTTATTCATAAATGCCTCGTCCAAGATTAAGAAGGAGAATTTGTTTTAACCCTGCTGTAACCTATTTCAAACCAGCAGGGATTCCTCTTAAAACCCTCGAGGAAGTTACAATAAAGCAAGATGAGCTTGAGGCTCTGCGACTAAACAATCTAAAAGGCCTAAGTCAAGAAGAGGCAGCAGAACAAATGAAAATCTCTCAACCAACACTTCACCGCCTTCTAGTAGAAGCAAGGAAGAAAGTCACGGATGCACTTGTGAATGGCAAGGCCATAAAAATTGAAAATGAAAAAGAATAAATCTAATCTAATCTTTGGTGCAGTAATTGTTTTGATTATTTTAGCAATATTTCTACTCTGGCCAAATGAAGAAGACGTAACGAGAGAAACAATGCAATGCATAGCAGACCACTCAACATTGTATGTATCCAAAACCTGCGGCCATTGCGCTCATCAAAAAGAACTGCTCGGAGATTACCTGGAATTATTTGAACCGATTGATTGCTCAGAAAACCAACAAGAATGCATAAGCAATGAAATAGTCTCTGTGCCCACTTGGATAATTAATGGAGAGCAACACAGAGGCGTTCAAGAACTAAACGAGCTAAAAAACCTAACAAGGTGTTAAAATGTCAATCTTAACAACAACAATCTCCCTCGCTCTGGTCGATGCAGTCAATCCCTGCGCACTCGCAGTAATGGCAATCATTCTGACAGCACTCTTATTTAAGAATCCAACTCAAAAATCAAAGGTTCTTGCGGGAGGCCTAATGTTTACACTAGCAGTTTTCATTCTTTATTTCATATACGGCGCAATTCTCATTCAGTTTTTTTCTCATTTTATCCCAGAAACTGGGAAAACCTCCATGTATGTCTTCAGGGGTTTTGGGGTCCTTGCGATCTTACTTGGACTTCTTAACCTGAAGGATTTCCTCTATTACAAACCCGGAAGCGTTGGAACAGAGATGCCATTGTTCATGAGACCAAAGGTCAAATCCATTATCAACAAAGCGACTTCTCCTTGGGGGGCTTTTCTTATCGGCATAATCGTAACAGTCTTTCTCCTTCCCTGCACAATCGGCCCATACATAATCGCCTCAGGCAATCTTTCACAGCTCTCATTCTACCAAACCCTTCCACTCTTGTTGTTATACAACTTAATCTTTATCCTGCCGATGGTCGCAATAACCCTAATAATTTATTTCGGCCTCACAACAGTCGATAAAGTCTCCGGCTGGAAAGAAAATAACATTCGCTATCTTCACTTAATAGAAGCACTAATCCTCATTGTCCTAGGAATTTTGATGTTCACAGGGATCCTCTAATTAACTCTGTTAACAAAATCTTTTTATATAACACATGTTAACATCATACATGAAAGTAGGAGACCAAGTAAACGATTTTGAATTCAATGCTTACCACGTTGGCAATTTCACAAATGGAAAATTATCAGACTACAAGGGTAAATGGGTTGTCCTTTTCTTCTACCCTCTGGACTTCACGTTCGTCTGCCCAACAGAAATACGCAGCTTCGCAAAACACGCCGGCGAATTCGAAAAAGAAGGCGCCATAATTATTGCCGCATCAACAGACTCAGTTCACTCCCACAAGGCCTGGTTCGAACGCGACCTGCCAGAAGTAAAATTCCCGATCATTTCAGACTCAACTCATAAAATATCAGAACAATTCAACGTCCTTCAAGATGATGGAACTGCCCTAAGGGGCACTTTTATAATAGATCCTGACGGATTTTTAAAATACATAGTCGTATCCGACAATAACGTCGGCAGAAGCGTTGAAGAAACTCTCCGCGTGCTGAAAGCACTTAAAACGGGCGGTTTATGCCCAATCGAATGGAAACCTGGAGAGAAAACGCTCAACGCTTCTTGATCCTAATCAATTAATCAAGCCCAATAAACTCCTCAATCTCTTTCTTCATTTGAATATTCAATGAAACTTCCAACCCATAATTTGTTGGCTTTGTCAACAAAAAACCTTCTTTGATCATCCCATCAATTACTTTCCTAACATCTTTCCGGCTTCTCAAATAATCTGGCAAACCTTTCGGGAGATTATGAATGCTCGTATGTTTGTGCACCCACATTCTATGCCTGACAAGTTTCCTCAAAATAAACCTCCTAATATCATCCTCAATCATTCTCTAATAAACAAAAACATCGTTAAATATTTTTCTAATCCGCTCCGTTTTAGTAATTACCAAAATAATAACTTAACTTAATAAAACAGAAAAGTTTAAATATCTCTATAGGCAACAAGAAACGTGGAAGAAGAAACACAAAGCATCTTTGTAGAATATTTCGGAAGTTCGCCGTACATAAAAGTCCTGGACTTCCTCATACAAGGTCAAGACTTCGACTACGCAATGACAGAAGTAGCTCGCGGCGCAGGAGTTGGCTGGTCTGCATTCACAGTCATCTGGAAAAAACTCCTTGACAAACAAATAATCCTATCAACACGAGCAATCGGCAATGCCAAACTATTCAAACTCAATAAGAATAATCTCTTCGTCAAGAAACTCATCCAGTTGGACAAAGACTTAACGAAAGCAGAAACTGATAAGTTGCTTGGTGAGAAAGTGGAAGTTGCTTAACAGCTACAAAGTCGAATGGAAACCCGGCGATGCGACGTTGAATGAATAATAGAATTACTTCTTCCTCAATCCCATAATAAAATAAGTTGGATACCTCAACCCAGGGATAACCTGTTCGCTCGCAGGAAAATCAACATGTTCTTCAAAGACTTCTAAACATGCACCCCTAAGCAGCCCAGGATTCAGATACTCCTGTATTGTGTGCCCAGGCTCATGAAGAGTTATCGTTCCATTAAATATGTGCGATGTAACAATTCCCCCTCCAAAATAGTCCTTCCTTCCATCATTCTGCCACCCCTCAATTAAATTTCTTGTAGGATGTTTAGCAAGTACGAGAATCAATCCTCCAGGCCTGGCCACCCGAACCATCTCCCCAAGCGACCCAGGAACATCATGAGAAGCTTGTAAGGCATAAACGCTAGTCACAATATCAAACTTCCCAGAACCATAAGGCAAATTCTCCATTCCCCCAACATGAAACTCTCCAGCAGGCACTCTATTTCGAGCCATTTCAATCTCTTTCCCCGAAATATCTATGCCGCAAACTTTAGCCCCCTGCGTTTCATAATAAACTGCATCTTCTCCAGAGCCACACCCAACATCAAGGAGATTCCTGCCCCTTACGTCTGGCAATAATGAACGAAAATGTTCTCTCGTTTGCTTCTCTAACTCCGCCGTTCTTTCGGCATACTCTTCTGCAAACTGGTTATAGTCTCCCATATTTACCTTTACAAAATAGTAACACCATCAGGGGTATATTTATATAAGTAGTAGTATAATATTACTACTATGAAGACAGAAGATTTAAAGAAGATAGGGCTATCTAAATCAGAAGCCACACTTTACCTTTCTCTTTTGAAATTAGGCGCTTCGGAAGTTCAACCCCTAATAGAATCAACAGGGTTTTACAAGGCAAATGTCTATCAAGCACTAGAAAGATTATGTGAAAAGGGAATTGTCTCAAGAGTTATAGAAGGCAAAAAACGAGTTTATCAAATACAAAAGCCAGAGTCCATTATAGAATTCATTAAAAAAAAGAAAGATGAACTTGAAGACCAGGAAAAGATAGCAAGGGAATTAGTAAAGAACATTGAGTCTAAAAGACGTACCTACACTCAGGAAACTGCCGTTGTGCTCCGCGGTCTGACCGGCATAAAACAAATTTATTCAGACATAATCCACAACAAAACAAACTATCTGGTTTTTGGCAGTCCAAAAGAATCTGAAACCCTTATCGGTGATTATTACTGGCAGAACATCCATCTTAAACAAATAGAAAACGGGATAAAAGCAAGGATGATATTTCACAAATCTCTAAAAGACTGGAAGAAGATTGTACCGAAAGAAATCATTGATCTGCGTTTCTTCGATGAAGAATTTGAGCCTCTAACCGAAACGACCATCTACGGGACAAAAGTTGCTTTTGTTGTTTGGGCGGATAATCCTGTGACAACAATAATCAACAATGAACATTTAGCGGATTCTTATAGACAGATATTTAATATCCTTTGGAAAATCGCAAAACCCTAATCCCCAAAACAATCCCCCCAGTCTCCTAAAAAAATCCTAATCACTTCTTCCCATTCTTCACTTTCTTAAAAAAACTCAACATTTCCTCAGGAAATGGCATAATAATCGTAGAATTCTTTTCCTCAGCAATATCATTCAACGTCTGATAAAACCTAAGCTTCAAGGCAGACTCCGACTTCTCAATAATCTTACCAGCCTCAAGCAATTTCTGCGCCGCCTGCTTCTCGGCCTCAGCATTAATAATCCTCGCCCTTCTATCCCTTTCCGCCTCCGCCTGATGCGCCATCGCCCTCTTCATGTTCTCCGGCAACTCAACATCCTTAATCTTAACATCAGTAACCTTAATCCCCCACGGATCAGTTTCTTTGTCAACAACTTCCTGAATCTGATTCCCAATTTCTTCCCTCTTCGCCAAAACATTATCCAACTCAGACTTACCAGTCATATCTCTCAAAGCCGACTGCGCTAACTGAGATATCGCAAATTTATAATCCTCAACTTCAAGCACTGCCTTTTCAGAATTCACAACCTTAAAGAAAACAACGCCATTAACTTTCATAGGAACATTATCTTTAGTGATAACCTCCTGCGCCGGAATATCCGTAGCAATTACCCTAATGTCCACCTTCACCACTCTCTCTATCAAAGGTATGACCCACCTAAATCCTGGTTGCAATGTTCGCACATACCTTCCAAGTCTAAATTTTATCGCGCGCTCATACTGATTCACAATACGTATCCCAAATAAAAATAACAAAACTACAACTCCTCCCAAGTAATATCCCCAGACCATAAAAAAGCCAGCTTCTTAGACTATTTAACTTTTCTTCTTTTCAAAAAAACTTAAATACTTACTTCATAAAATCCCCTGATGCCACGAATTATTCGAGCCCTGGGAATCATTGCGCTGACCGTGGGCGCATTGAGTTACGTCAGTTACTCACTAGAAGATCAAAGACTTCAAGCCGAATACCTTTCTAGTCAAACCCAAATAACTTCAGAAATCAGGCAGGAGGCAAGGGACTATGCAGAAAGAAACACTTCTTACACGCCGGCCCACATGTTTGGCCAGGTGGGTGCAATTACTCTCGGGGCAATTTTAGCCGCAGGATCTAGAAGAAGTTCAACCTCCTAATTCACAACCTTTAAATATCTCTTTTTCGTCGACATAACATGACATTCGAACAAGTCTCTCAAGAGATCTCTCAGGAACTGGGCATACAAAGCGGCAGGCTATCTGACTTCTTCATAGGTGGCGCACTTGCAGGGCTTATTGCGATAGGGATATTTGTAGCACTTCTTATCGTAGCAGCAGTCTACATCTACTTCGCACTTGCTTACAAAGCAATAGCGGAAAAACTCAAATACCAGAAGTCTTGGCTTGCCTGGATTCCAGTAGCACAATGGGCAATGCTCTTGCAGCTAGGCGGATTCCACTGGGCTTGGATTTTCCTACTCCTAATTCCAGTCTTCGGATGGATAGCACTCTTTATCATTTACATAATAGCGATGTGGAGAGTTTTCGAAAAAGTCCAACAACCCGGATGGTTCTCCCTGAGCATGATAATCCCAGAAATTGGCTTCATCCTATATGCAATTTTCATAGGCCTAGCAGCCTGGCAAAAGAAATCTGTCAAATCAAAACCAAAGGCAAAAAAGAAGAAACGTAGTAAAAAGCGTTAAACAAATTATTCCCCAACATATCCTCTAACAGTTTCCATGAAGGCTCTTTCATTCATTTCTACCTTTGTTTCTATTTTAACCTCTCCTTCCCTCCCGCCCTCAACAGGAACTTCAACATGTCTTATCACATAGGGTGTAATCGTTTGCACAAGGTTTTCTTCCGCGCCCCTCTCCTTATTCGCAAGTTCAATAACATTGTATGTCCCATCTACACCATTCACATGGTTCCCCGCTAACACACCGGCATTCGAATAAAACAACCCCCTCCCATTATTCCAAACAGCGCTCTTGCCAGCACCAACTCCGTGAGCTGAAGGGCTAAAAAGCCAAAGATCTGCTCCACAAGCAGCCATAGCAGCATAGAGATGGGGATCTCCGCCATTCACCATTTTTCCCTTGTCTTCTCCCCCAGTTTTAGCAAAATCTAAATGAAACAACGGGGCAAAATGGCCAACAACAACATCTGGCTGTTTTGCCATAAGGAACTTAGCAGAATCAAGGGTAGTTCCAGTATAGCGTCTCCCAAATGGAATAGCTGGATGGCTTTTTCCACCACTTATCCCACAAAACTCAACGTCCTCTATTGTCTTAACTTCTCCATGTAGCCTTTGTTGACTGAATTCATCCGTAAGAGATGTAGAATCCCACATTCCTCGAGCAACTATTACTTGTCCAGGAAATTCATTAACAACCCTTCTCATCGCGCCATACTGTCTAACTGCCTTCTCGTCAAATAATGCCTCAACTGTTGAATAAGTCTCTGCAGCTTTTTTCAATTCACCAAACCTAGGGCCCTCAGTCCCCATTAAAAATTTTAAACCATCTCTAAACGGCGCAGGCCTTGACGATCGAAGACACTTCTTCATAAATTGGACAGCAGCATCAGCCATCTGGGCCTGCTCGGGAGTTATACATTCATTCAAATCAATCATATTCCCTGTAAAGACAGCTACGTCTGCTCCGCTTTCTCTAAGGGCGATCGCTAAGTTCCTCTCATCACCAACCACATTTCCTGCATGTAAAACTCTCATAAAAATCCAACAAATTTATGCTATTTAAAGTTTACTATCTGTAACAACTAGAAAGTGACTACTATTTCCCCAACGCCGCCTCTTGCATTTCCCTCACGGCCTCCAGAACCCTTGAATCCGGAGACAAGACATGCACGTGATCATCCTTCGATCGAACAGCCCTATAAATCCTCTGCAAAAACTCTCTCCGCGCCTTGTCTCTATAAAATTCCCAATAATAATTTGGATGCGTCTTTTGCAATATCTGCCAGAACGTGTCCTTAACATTCGGATTAGGGTACTTAGTAAAAACAACGCTCTTACAAGTATCTCCCGGAAAATCCATCCCCCTCGAGCATTTCGTAGTAAACAATGTATCAAACTTCCCTTTCTTAAACTCAATAATCGAATCGCCATTCCGATCATTGCTTTGAGCAATCCTCAACTCGTCACTTGAAGTCAAATTGATAATCTGAAATTTTCCAGACTCATCAATATTGGGCAAATCGGAGTAAGCATTCACATGAACTAAAGCCGGCTTCTCGGCCCGAGCGATAACGTTCTCTAAAACTCTCAAATAATCTTCCCGACTATATCTCCCCGAATAAAAATTAGAGTACCTACAATCAATCTCTTTCCCAGTCATCATAATATCAATAGATCCCTGATTCAATGTCTCAGCTTCGACCATCCCATAGTCCTCAATCCCAAAAATATTCTTCAAAACCTCACTACTGTGCAGCGTTCCAGACATCAAAACCATTGCACTATTGCCCTCAACAATGTCCTTAAACTTCTTAGCCAAATTCGTCGTCACCAATCTGACCAATAAATTATCATCCTCTTTTCTATAGGTCAGATAAGTGTCCTTCAAAGAATCACTGAAATCTTTCGCAGCTTCAAGCGCCGCATTTCCGTAGTTCATATCATCAACCTCAATCTCTACTTCCAAATCAGGATTATGCAAAAATTCCTTCAAGAGATCCCCAATTTTAGTTTCCTTCAATTCGTAAACCTTCTCTTCATTAACTCCCAGCGCCCTTTTGTTAGTCTCCTCTAAGTCAATAAGGTTAACAATCCTCTTAATTGAATCCCTCGCTTTTTCACTATCAACCACTAGCATCCTCATCGCAGCATCAAGCCTAGTCAAATTCAGCTCAACGCTATTGGAAAACTTATCAAGGAATTCATCGGCCTCGTCAATAATATCCACTTCCGTCGCTGGCTTCCTTCCAAGCGAGACCTCCGCAAGGTATTTCGCAGAATTAAAAATTATCACGTCCGCGCTCATATAAGACAGGTATTGATCGTAGTAGGAACAACCCTCTTTCCGATGGTAGAAAACATATTCCCTGTCCCTCATCCCCATATACTTCTTTTTCTTAGCATCGGTTAATTGATTCAACTCAATCTCGATTGGCAAAATTGGACTCCAATAAGGATTAGCCGGCGCTATCGAAATTCTCTTCATGCTCTTTAAAGAAGGCGGAACTTTCGAACTAACAAATGGATTATCGGCATAAAATTCCTTCAGTTTCTCCTTGTTCCTATCAACAATCTTTATAGTATCAGGCAAAAAAGGATAAGCACATGACTTCCCCGGCTCTACAATCGAATCATGGTTGTCCCTACCTGTAATCATCGCAATTTTCATCTTAACACCATTCCTTTTCGTCAGATACATATTCCCCATATAATCCTGCTCATACTGCTTCTGTAAGCCCTTCACCGGCACCACAATTGATGTTTTACCCAACGCCCTGGCAATATTCAACGCAATCGCGCTTTTCCCAGTTCCACACACACCATGAAGAAAAATGACCTTTTTTCCAGCTTCAACCATTTCCACAACTTCTTTAACAACATCTTCCTGCGTCTTCCCATTTGAAAACTTCAAAGGCTCAAGAACCTCCCCCCCACGATACAAACTCCAAAACTCTCTATCAAAAACGTTATCGATCTTCTTTTCTTCCTGCAAAAATTCCAATGACTCAGAAGTCTTCAGGTCCTTTCTCCCAAATTCCACTTGCCTTCCAGAACGACCTTCCTTAGAGTAATCCACAGGGCTATTATCTACCCCAAGCAATTTACCATCAGTATCGAATTTTAACCTCTTCATCAACCCAATTATTCAAAACCGTTTAAAAGAATTTGTATTATGTCCGAACCTTCTCAACTATAATCGCAACAATAGGATTCTTCGCCGGATGTGTAAACACAGTAAGCGTTTCCTTGAGGCAATGTAACGCCCATTCCACAGCCGGCCCCTAAAGTGCACTCTCCGCCCAAGGTTTCACAGTTGTTCATCTCACAACAAAACTCACTGCCACCATCACAATACATGTCTCCGTCAGATATTCTGCCAGAACCATAACAACTTGGATCCCCTGAAACACATCCCCCTCCCCAAGCCTCACAAGAAAAAGGCAAACAACATTGAGGCGACTCTTCTTGGCTCAAACACCAACCATCACCAGGATAATAATATGTCCAACCACTCCCACAGCTAGTTGTGCACGAGTGTCCAAAGAAATCACACGAACCATCACAAGCAGTATCTCCTCCATCCAAACTCCCATCACAATCATTGTCCTTATAATCTGAGCAATCCACAATTCCTGTCTCAGTCATTCCCGGATTAACCTGATCATCAGTATCATCGCAATCAATCTCAGGGCCGCCCGAACACGAAGAATCTCCTGGATCACCATAGCCATCGCCATCGCCATCCATACAACTGCTTTGGCAATCAGAATCAGCTCCATCTACATCTCCATCACAGTCATCATCTACCCCACCAGTACAAATCTCAGTCATTCCCGGATTAACCTGATCATCAGTATCATCGCAATCATTCCCGCTACAGCTAGAAGCCTGATAACCATCCCCGTCACCATCCGGACAAGGATCTCCTCCACCATCCCCACCATCTCCCCCGCCGCCCCCACCAGAACTGCCCTCAACAGCACAATTCCCGAAGGTTGTACAATAATATCCTGAAGGACAATCAGAATCAACAGTACATTTGTCTTCAAACTGAGTACATATACCATCACGGCACTTCAACAAGCCCCCGCAGTCCGCGTCAGTTCGACATGAACCCTCATCGCCAAATTGAGCATTCCCACATAAAACACTAACAATAGATTCTTCACAAATATGATCCTCGCCAGCCGCAGTCTTAACTATCGCCGCAGCCGTAGCTCTAACAGCAAGAACCCCTGCCGGAAGCTCACTAAATTGTATCAATAAGTCTAGTCTCATAAGTGCCAACAGTCGTGTCAGTAACCTGCGCACTCTCAAAAGTCGCATCTCCATATTCAACACTCGCAACTAAACCCTCTGCAACTCCGGCAGTAACGCCTACGGTAACAGTAACTACATCACTCCCATCTGCTCCGCCGCCATAATAAACCAAACATTTCTGCGGTTCAACATCGACTTCATAACATTTCGATTGTGCCTGAAACTCTCCACCACCTCTCTGAAAAACAGGGCTTATCATAACCCAAATAATACTAACCGCAATAATCGCAGCCAAAACTACCAAAACCGTAGAAACGATATTACTCAGACCCCTCTTTTGCATAGATCCCAGAAACAAATTTACTATTTAAATTTAACGAACAAATGCTCTAACTATCCTAACTTCTTCAACCGGACGATCAAATTGCCCTGTCTCAACAGCAGCAATAGCGTCTACAACATCCATTCCCTCAACCACCTCTCCAAAAACCGGATGTTTGTCATCCAACAGAATATTATCTCGATGGTTTATGAAAAACTGGCTGCTTCCCGTATCCGGCCCAGCATTGGCCATTGAAATTGTGCCTCGCGTGTTAGAGTGGCTGTATTCCTCATAAAATTCATCTTTAATTGGTTCCGATCCACCAGTCCCCCACAAATTAGACTTTGAAGGATCTTTCGTCAAAGGGTCGCCGCCTTGAATCATAAAACCCTCAATCACCCTATGGAACAAAATCCCATCATAGAAACCTTCTTCAACAAGCTTCTGGAAATTACCTGCAGTTATGGGCATATCCGAATACAACTCAATTACAATATTTCCTTGTGTCGTCTCAAGAACGACTTCCACATTATCATTTGTTACCACTTTAAACACTCCGTATATCACAACCAAGAAAAGGGCAACTAACAAAATCGTAACGATAGGCGCAGTCGCTCCCTTCCTCTCCATCAACTCCCTAAAACCCAATCAGTTATAAACTTTTCCAACTCCCTGAACAAGAAAAGTAACTTCCCTCTCTCTATCGTGGTCCAACTCGACAATCATAATCTCTTGCCACTTCCCCCTCAATAATTTTCCCTTCTTTACGATCAAACTGATCGAACTCTTAATGATCAGGCCCTGAGCATGCGCATGCCCGTTAATGCATTCATGGCAAACTCCTTTTTCATCAGGTTCACAAAGGTGCGTA
Organism: archaeon; assembly: GCA_043821585.1. Taxonomy (GTDB): domain Archaea; phylum Nanobdellota; class Nanobdellia; order Pacearchaeales; family GW2011-AR1; genus UBA73. The sequence continues at coordinate 171,804 of JBDRCQ010000015.1, read as the reverse complement.
TCTCTCTTTCCATTAGGATTCCTAGAGTCCTTGATATCGTTGTGCCCATATTCGCCATCTGGATTAGCAAACCCATCAAGAACTTTCCTTAAATCTCCCCCCTCACTCTGACCAATCAAATTCTTCTCATCTTCATTCATCCAGACGCCACAAGTTGTATGGTGCGTCTGCACCACAACATTCCCTGTCTCCACACAACTTTCTTTAACGAAATCCTCAACATCCTTTGTTATGTTGATAAACTCAAGTCTTCGTTTAGTCTTGTACTCCAATGTCTTAGTTTCAGCAACAAACTCACCTTTCATGAAAAACCAAAAAACCTCCATTATTTAAATCTTTTTTTGATCAAAAATCAAACTTGTTCTTAAAATATTCCCACCTAGAAACAACTATGGCAATAAATGAAATAATTAACCCTGCAAGTAACCCCGTGTCATTATGCGCATTCGCAATTATCCTCTGAACAGAAACAACAATTATCACGGCAATTGAAAAAATAAAATAAGGCAACCTCCAACTCTTGTTCTGATCTATGAAATACCAAAAAAAGTACAAAACAAAAATCGCCGTAGTCAAATGCATTGAAGCATCAAATAAAATATCTCTCCCAAATAAGCTCATCGGAACAAACTTAAACAACGCCAGCCCAACGATCATCACGATTGCAGCGACAGCCAAGCTTTTTATCTTCTCACCAAAAGAAAGATCTCTCTTCATTCAAAAACAAATTCAAAACAGTTTATAAGAATAACGCAAGAAGCTTTTTAACCTTAAGATTCCTAAAAATAAAATGGGTATATTAGCAAGGAAGCAGATAGGGGTGCCACATATTTCTGGGATTACACAACTATCGATAGTAGGAATGATCACTGCTCTCTCCGCAGCCCTTATGAACACTGTCTGGGCAGTTTACATGGACTCCTTCCTCCACAACGAGGTTTACGTCGGCCTGTTCTCCACTTTTTTAACAATCGTCGCAATCGTCGCTCGCTTCGCGTTCGTTCCAGTCCTGGAAAAAGGAGACAAGGCAAAAATTTATTCGTCCTCCCTCCTCTTATTCGTACTGTTCTATTTCATTTTTGCCATAAGTAGCAGCATTATTGTGCTAGTTATTGTGGCCACCCTCATGACAATTTTCCTAACACTAAGAGTTTCGAGTTTTGGAATATTGGTAAAAGATGTCTCATCAAAGCAAAACCTCTCTAGAAACGAGGGCCTTGTCTACACATTCGCCAATCTCGCGTTTGTCATAGGTCCGCTCCTAGCAGGATTCATTGCAGCCCAATACAGCTTAAGAGAAGTGTTCATCGCCGCCGCCATCGTACTGTTCATAGGATTTTTGTTTTTCAAATTTTCAAAGATCAAAGGAGAGGGCGGTAAAAAAAAGGTGGACAAAAGTTTCTACAAAAATTTTGTCGATTTTTTCAAAGACAAAGATCGCGCTATATCCTATCTAATCGGTAGCGGAGTCACAAGCTGGTGGATCTTAATTTACCTTTTCATGCCGCTCTACATGATACGTAACGGTTTCACAGAACTCGCAATCGGATATTTCCTATTCGCAATAGCCGTTCCATTGATAGTATTTGAGTATGTCTTCTCAAAGGCCGCTGGGAAAATTGGCTTCAAAAAGATATTCCAAATAGGATATCTCTCAGTAGCAGTACTCTCTTTTGTCTGTTTCTTCTTCACAAACATGTATGTTCTAGCAGGGATAATGGTTCTCGCGAGCATAGGCATTGCGATGTTGGAACCAACAACAGAAGCTTACTTCTTTGATATCTTAAAAGGAAAGGAGAGATACAGATTCTACGGCCCTTACGGAACTGCAATCGACTTCGGGAATCTCGTTGGAAAAATCTCCGGTTCCATCCTACTGATATTCTTACCGTTCAACTACTTATTTATCCTATTCTCAATTTGGATGTTCCTCCTATTCCTCCTCTCGTTCAAAACAAAAAAAGTCGTGGAAGCACACAGGAAAGGATAATTTTATATATCTGATTTTTTCGTAATTTATATGGGAAGTTGGACATGGATATTTGTCGCTTTAGGAATAATCTTGATCATGGCCGCGTCCTTCGCGTTCATAGATCCTTCTTTATCTCCTGCAGCCCAGGCTCACCAGGAAACAACTGGCTTTCAAGTAATCCTTGGGATGGCCGGCTTGGTCGCAGTGATCGCAGGAATAATGAAAGCGTCGAGTTAAACTTATATTTCTTATTAAAAAACTTTAAAACCTCCTAATATCTCTGTTTTCCATGCCCAGGTGGCGGAGTGGTTAACGCGCGGGATTGCTAATCCCGTTTCCTCACGGATGCGCAAGTTCGAATCTTGTCCTGGGCGTATCAATGTTAAGCGCAGCGAAACATTGTTGCAGGGCACTTTGTGCCTGTGGCAGACAACTTCGCTTCGCGAAGCAATAATAGCTTTCTTGATGCGTACAACTTCTTTTAGAAAAAGAAGTTGTACTTCTGGATCTTGTCCTGGGCGTGTAACAAAAGGGCAACAGTTAAATTTTATCACTCAAACATAACTAAAATCTTCTAAAAAGATTTATAACAACAACAGGCCTTATTTAATCGAGAACTCCAACAACTTCGATCTCGAATAGTATCTGCTAAGAATTTCTCGTAAAAAAATGGTGAATAGGACATATGTTTGCGCCTTAGTGGCTCTTGTGATTTTAGTTTCCACGAGTTTTTCAGTTTTAGCTATTTCCCCAATCGTAAAAGAAAAGCTGGGAGGCCAAAAAGGAAATTCAATCTATTCCTTTAACAACGTATCTCCTTTTCAGACAACACTCCCAGAAGAAGACAAGTCAGGAGGAAACGGAATGTTTGCAGCTACTTCCTTGGGCATTGAAGTTATCTGGCCCATTGAGGGCTATTATTACATAACGGACTATATGGAGTTTGAGATTGAGACAGATACAAATACAACATGCCAATATAGTTTTGAGGGATCTGAGTTCAAACAAATGACTTATGGAAATAGCACAACCCATTATGATTATCTTTTCGATCTACAGGACAATATGCAAGGACCGCCATACGTGCCTTACTTTCTTGAATTTAGATGCGTGGAGGATGCACAAACCGAACTTACGGCCTCTACTTTCTTTTGGATTAATACTTCCGAACTTGATAGACACTTTCTTAGATATGACCTGGAGGATTGGATTTATTTTTATTCCACCATAGAATGGTCTGGGGATCATGAAGGTATATTGGAGGTCTATCGAGCAATGTACAACACTTCGGAATCCTCTTATGACCGAGTTAAAGTTTATGTTTTTGATAATCCAGGATCTATCCAAAACTTTCTGGATGAAATGATTTATGGGGATTTTGATAATGTTTCTGTAGAAACTTTCGAAGAATCTAACATATATTCTTTTCGTAGCGATTGGGGGGTAGAACTAAGGGGGTGGAACTCGGACAACTATTTTGTTATACATCAGTTTTTCGTAGCGGGCAACTCTACGCCAATTCCTATCAATGTTTCTCCTGAAATGCTCTCTGCATATCTTGGTAAATATCCCAGCGATTTAAGGTATGGAGTTTGCGGGGACGGGCACATGGATATTTTAAACTTAGAAGGCCTCACAGAAGAATGCGATGGAGACCTTGAAACAGAAATATGTGGGTCCGAACTCGGGGAATGCACAATCGGCGAAATAGCAAGAGAATGTCAAGTAGATTGCACTTGGGGAGAATGGAGCGGATGTTCTGGAGTTGGTCCTGAAAATGAAACCTGTGACGGATTAGATAACGACTGTGACGAAGAAATTGATGAAGACTTTCCAGAATTAGGAGAAATTTGTTTTAGTGGTCTAGGTGAATGTAGAAGCGAGGGAATCTACGAGTGTTCATTAAGCGGACTTTCTAGCGAATGCAACGCAATTCTAGGAATGCCCCAAGAAGAACTATGCGACGGATTAGATAACGACTGTGACGGAGAAACCGACGAGGATGAAGTTTGCGTTATCAGGCTGACAATCAATTCTCCCTCGCAGGAGGTATTTGATGGAAGAAGGGTCCAGTTTAACGTTACAACTAATTTAGAAGTTGACGAGGTCACTTACATCGACACTGCTGAGGACAGACCTAGGGAAAGAACTCTTTGCAGAAGGAATTGTTTTGGTTATGGAAACGATCGGGAAAGGACGAAGTCATTTAGAGATGGTTTTCACAATGTGACCTTCAAAGCCATCAAAGATGGTGCTGTTGTGGATGAAAAAACTGCAGAGTTCAGAACGGACAGCAAAGACCCTCAGATTACAAAAACCGAGCCGCGAAAAGGGTTTTCAAACGGAGGGTTTAATGCTGAATTTAGGGAAGACAATCCGGTTAGGTTGATACTAAGTTACGGAAACGACCAAACTGGATTTAGAGATTTCGAAGTGAGCATTGAGCAATCATGCACCCTGGACAACAAATATGAATGTGAAGCAGAAGTTGACGTCAGTGGCTATCACGGGCAGGAGATCAGTTATTGGTTCAACCTCACAGATATTCTCGGACAGACTGATCAATCCAGAGAGCGCGAGTTGGATGTTGACGTAGTTGCCCCAATATTGAACAATCCAGGTAGTTATTGGATCCAAGGGGAGGAAAGATACGAGAGATACATTTACTTCACGTTCAACGTTACAGAACCAAATTTTGATGAAATCAATTATGTTGACTGGAATGATAGAACGCCAAGAGAACGAAGACTCTGTTCAAGACTTTCAGATGGAATTTGTGAAAAAAGAAAAAGGTTTGTGGATGGCGAGCATAATCTAACAATTTACATTAAGGACGAAGCTGGAAATACTTTTGAATCTAATTTGTATTTTGCAGTCGGCAGCGCCTAGAGTTTCTTGGCTAAAACAAAATATCTTTCAGAATATCATATGTTTCCGGATATTCGTTAGGGTCCACAATCATAGAATGCAAATAATCAAAACCGCCACAAGTTCCATTTACAAAATAGTTCTCTGCCCCGCCCAAGACAGCATTTTCTTTCTTAACGACCCCATCCCCATCCGAACCGCCAGTGTCGCAGCCAACGCCCACAATGTTGTAAACTTCGATCTCACCAAATTCCTGGTTACTCAACTTGCTAAGTAGTAAACTGCCTTTGACCATATCATCACATTCTTGCGACTCCCCAAATGCCTTACAAAAACTATAAACCCTTTCGCTAATTCCCTGGTTCGGAGAAGCAACCATAATTAATTTGTAAACATCATCCTCTCCAAAAATCTGGATGTATCTCCTAGCAACAAGCCCCCCCATACTATGCGTAACCAAAACAACCTTATCCTTCCCGGTCTTTTTCTTAACGCTCTCAACAATGCTGTTAAGCCTTATAGAGTATGTGTCAATATTATCTTTTTTTGTTTGCAAAATACTAAGTTCTCCTTCTTTTCTAATCGAATCAAAATAGTAGCTAGACTTAACGCTAACGGGCCAAGGCACTTTTCTCCAACTACCCTCCAAAACATCTTCCGGGACATTTATCAACATAGTCCCTGCATTGAAAAGTCCATCACGCTCAAGCTCTCTTTGCATTCCCTCAAAAATATTAAGGTTATACTCTGCAGAAACCTTCGAACTAAAATCATGCCCGTGCAAGAACACAATCGGATAAAGGCCCTCATCAGAGTTACAATCTTCACAACAAGAACCACACTCTCCAAACAAACAACATTGGCTTTCAAGCTCAATAAACTTAATACCCTCAAAATCTGTTTTATTAACTTCAACAAAACTAGTCACAGAAACCTCAAAACCAACATCCAGAGAATTATTCTGCTCAAGACCTTCCAAAATATCTTCTTCAAAACTAAGCGAAATTGATTCAAGTTCTTTTTCGAGAGCATTCACCGGGCCCTCTTTGCTCAACAAATTGCCCTTATCCAAAAAAGAGTCGCGTGCCACAATAAACTCTTCCGCAGAAGAGCGCGCATTAGAAATTCGATCATCTGAAAAGTTCAGGTACAAAACTCTAGAGAACTCCTCTTGGGCCGAATTAAACTCTCCAACCAAATAATTGAATCTAGCAACCTCCGCATTAGTTTTATTTTCAAACTCAGCAAATTCTTTACTGGAATTATAAAACTCGCCAGACTTCTTTTCCAAAACTTCTCCAGCAGTCAAATAGCTTCCTGCTTCCCAGAACTCTTTAATATCTAAGGCATCATGCTTCGATGCTTTAACGCGCGCAATCATCCCATGAACTCCTTCAACTGAGAGGGGTGAAGAATTAATTTCGGCATTCAACCCCCAAAGGTAATCTTCCCACTCGTAAAGGTCATCAAGGAGACCGCCCAATTCCTCCAACGTAAGATTCTTGATTGCTTCCTCTTCTTCAGTGAGCCCATACCCCAGAATGACCGGCGTGCTCTGATAAAATGGCTCTGGCCTGCTATAACACAGAAACCCTTCAGAACTAGCACAATTGATCTCAAATCTATAAATTATCTCTCCGGTTCCCTTGGGAGGGGCGAGCAGAGAATAGGTCTTAGAAAAAGGCTCTGAGTTCTTAAAGATAAATTCGCCCTCACCAACACTAGAGTTCTTAGAAACATCCAAAAATTGATACTCGCACCTAGTCTCACAAAAAGGATTAGTCAGGATTTTAGCAACAACAGTGATTTCCCCTCTTTCCCAATGTTTCAGCGAGACAAATTCTTTATCAACACTCACCCTCACAGCAACATCATTTCCCAACAAGAAATTAAAATAAAGATAAAATTGAACAAGGAGAAAGATCACTAAAATGGCGCCAAACGCAATACTTCCAATAATCAGCCTCTTCCTCTTTTTAGAGACAACTTTATTCTTAATCATAAAAAGAAAAGCAAAATCTCATATAAAAACCATTGCAAAACTCGTACCCTTCCATTTTTAATTCTTTGTTTTCATTACCAGATAGCACATTTTAGTTAGCAAAGTTTTTAAACAGGAAATCTATCAAACCCGATCAAGGGAGGTCAAAAAATGCCTGAAGAATTAGAAGAAACCGAAGACGAAACCGAAGATGAGGAAGAGTCTGGGGACGAAGACGAGGAAGAATAAACATCCTCATAATTTTTTTTACTGTTTTGTTATCTAACTTCAAAATCAATCATAACCGGAAGATGGTCTGAAAAGGGCATCTTCAAAACTTCGTAATTCTTAACTTTAATTCCCTGAGAGGTTAGAACATAATCAAGTCTTCTTCTCGGGTGATGTGTAGGGTAAGTGAATATCCGTCCGCCCTTCATCTTAAACTTATGCTTCAAACCAGCCCTCCTCAACAAACCCTCAATTTCTTCTTCTCCGTTAAATGTGTTGAAATCCCCTGCTAAAATTACAGGCGTATTTATCTCCCTTACGATCCCAATCAATTCTTCAATCTGAGCCTTCCGAGTCGTTTCTCCAAGCGCGAGATGCACAAGCAATAGAGTCACTTTCTTGCCAAGATTAACCTCAACCCTTATCACCGTTCTCTTCATCCCCTCATGCAAATAAACAGTCTCAATTTTAGAAAGCTCCTTTTTACTCATAATTGCATTAGATTGCTGATTCAACAGCGGAACTTTCCTCAAGATATTCAGCTTTCCCCTCAGATCGTACTTCACCCTCTTAACTTGGTGTTCCATGCATAGTTCTTTTTTAATAAAAGAAAAATAATCTCCCTCAACAAAATTCTTACCCCCGACTTCAGCAAACGCAACAACATCAGGGTTTAATCTCTTCAACGCCCTCGCAATCTTTTTCTCAATTCCATCCGGGTGAGAAATCCGCTTCCAAAATTTTAAGTAATTCAGTTTCTGACCGTCCAAACCTTCCAGATATTCTACATTATAAAAAATCAACCTCGTCATCCAAACTATTCAGAATCAGAATTATTTAAACTTAGTGAGCTAAATCCCAAACCCGATAAGCAAATGAATCCAATCTAAAACAAGGTTTAGAGACGCTCCCAGACTCAGCCACCCAACGAACTTCAGTCTTTTATCTGGTGAGAAAACAAGCGCCCCAAAAATAAAAAATATTAATACAAATAAAGGGCTATGCAACGGATAAACGCCAAAACTACAATTCTTGCCAAACTCCAAACATGCAGAACCAAACCAAGGCACCTCCCCGATCATCCTCAAATAAATATGGTCTAAATCAATCAGATTGCCCAACAACAGCCCCCACAACATAGGCTTGTTTCTATAAAAATAAAACACTACAAGGGGAAGAATATAATGTAGCAAGTACATTAAATAGTTATTATCGGAACCTTTAAAAGTTCTCTCCTACCTTTATTTCTCATAGCGGGGTAGAGCAGCCTGGAGTGCTCGCGAGGCCCATAAGGAAATCCGTAGGATTTACGTTCCTGCGAGAATTCGCTTGGAAACCTCGAGGTCGTGCGGTTCAAATCCCACCCCCGCTATTGAACCCTCACCGCCACTTTTTTATACAACCCTCCACTTCTCAATACATGAAAAAAGTCTACATAATCCACGGCTGGGAAGGATCCCCAGAAGAACCTCTTCTTAAGTGGCTCTCTGAAAAACTTACCAACAAAGGCTATGAAGTCACCGTTCCCGCAATGCCAAACCCAGAAAATCCCAAAATAGAAGAATGGATTCCATTTCTGCAAGAAACAATCACAAGCCCGGACAACCAAACTTATTTCATTGGCCACAGCATTGGTTGCCAAGCAATCCTCAGATATCTTGAAACTCTCCCAGAAGAAACAAAAATCGGTGGAATCCTCCTGCTTGCTCCATGGATGCATCTCGATCAACAAACAATTGAAGAAGAGGGCCCAGAAGTTGTAGAAATGGCCAGGCCATGGATGGAAACACCAATTAATTTCGAAAAGGTAAAATCCCAAATAGGCAAGTCGGTCGCAATCTTCTCAGACAACGACCCTTACGTTCCACTTTCGGGCAAAGATATCTTCAAGGAACTTCTCGGAGCAGAAATCTACATCGAACACGAAAAAGGACACTTTGATCCAGCCAGCGGAATAAATGAACTCCCCCTCGCGCTAGAGGCAATTCTCAAAATCTCTGAATGAAAACGTTTTTATATGCAATCTTTTCCTGATTCTTATGCCTGCAAGAGAAAAAGGAAATGGGAGATATGAACATACTTATCAGTTCATAGTCCCAGACGAAGCGGTAGTAGAGTTCTCTGGAAAACTTCTAACTCTAGAAGGCCCTCCTAAAATACGAGCAGATCAAATGGATCATGAAAGACATAACGGGGACACAAAACCACAGCATTATGTAGTGGAAGTACGCTTCGAGTCTGACTCACCAGATATCCCAAGCGTAATAACCGAATCCGTAGGGCAAATTTCTGGCGTGGATTTTTACAAACCAACAAGGCACTAATAAGTAATGTCAAGTAAATCGCTTATAGTCATTCAAACGTCACATCTATTTCCCACTGCCATAATGATTTTTAATGCCATCCTCAAGAATATTTTATGATTCCGGCAAAACTACTAGAAAACATACTGAGGGATGGAGAGACTCATAATCCAAGAAATCCAACAGTAACTCTCCAAATTCAACAGACATTTAGCTTTGGTTCTGTGCACACCAACAGGTTAATAAGAGACTTTTACGAAGGCCTTGCTCGCGCCATTTTCTCGGGAGAACTAAGGAATAGGCAGCAAGAAGAAGACTGTGAAATAGAACCAGATATAACAAGCATAGCAAAACAGAGATACATAGAAGTAAAAGCTGCAGGTCACACAAGAAGGGTAATGCTCAAAGATGAACAAATAAGAAAATATGAATCTCTGCAGATATCTAACTATCCATTCCCAGATCCAAAAATTTACTTTACCATTTTCAGGTACAGAACAAGGGGCATTCAAAAGGCACTAATGGGAAAGTCAGAAGAAGAAGCAATAGAATATCTGGCTCAAGACACAAAACTCATGGTTGGCTTGCCGTTTAGCATAGTTCGTACAGTACATCAGTCTGGTTTTGAAAAATCATCCCCCATAACTAGATATGATGGAGAAAGGGGAGTTTTATGCACAAACTTCTCAACTGTCCTTTTTGACTCATTCTTCTCCCAGCCCGAAGCAACCATAGAGAAGTTTTCTCTCTCTCCAGCAGATTATTGTATCAAAAGAAGAAGACTCGGAAGTATTCAAGTAAACAGAACGCCTTTAACCCCCTTTCCATTAGTTCTCATAAAAGACACCGACGAGCACCATGCTAGTTGGGTTTCAAATCTCCGGCAGGAATTGTTAGGCGATGTTCCTTTCTAAGTCTCCAAATAAAAAACCTTAATAACCCTTCTCGCTTTTCCTCCAAATGACACTAATTTTAGGAATAGATGACGCCGGTCGCGGCCCTCTAATCGGCCCAATGATTCTCGCAGGCGTTCTCATCGACAAAGACCAAGAAAGAAAACTAAAATCAAAAAACATCCGCGATTCAAAAGACATTCTCCACCCGGAAAGAGTCAAGCTTTCTTCGTTCATTAAAGAAAATTCCTACTCCCACCACATCACCAAAACCTTCCCAATAGAAATAGACCGCACCCTCGAATCCGAAGGCACAAACCTCAACACGCTAGAAGCTCAAAAAGCAGCCCTCATAATAAACACAATTAACATCCAAAAATACCAAAAGGAAAAGATAAAAGTCATAGTAGACTGCCCATCGATAAACACAACAGCCTGGTGCAATACTCTTTTAGGTTTCATAAAGCACAAGGACAATCTACAAGTCATCTGCGAACATAAGGCTGATGTAAATCACATCGCGGTTGGAGCAGCATCAATCCTCGCAAAAGTAACAAGAGAAGAAGAGGTCGCAAAAATAAAAAAGAAATACGGCAACATAGGCTCAGGTTATCCATCAGACCCAGGCACAAAAGAATTCTTAAAAAATCACGGAAAAGAATTCAAGGACGAAGGCATATTCAGAAAAACCTGGTCCACTTGGAAAAAGATGTTTCCGGAAGCAGCTAAAGGTCAGGCAACGTTAGGCGATTTCTAACGCCTATTTCCTTTTACCGTTTCATACAATTTTCGCATAAATTTGTAGGCATTAAATCCAGGACACGTACGAAGCCGTAAATGGTCTAGAATCTGCCCTCCTCTCAGCGTTCTTCCCTCGCCTGCTGGAATAATTGTGTCACCCTCCGCAATCACATTTTCCATAAATCTTGCTACGTCAGGGTCTGGTCCAAGTTCAACCAATATCTCATATTCTCTGTCTCTCATGAAAAACACTCAATTTTCCCATTTTTAGACCTTTCGAAAACAGAAACCTCTTAAAACAACAAATTCTTCACAATAAAATGAAATTATCCCCGCCCCTCAGGGTCCTGGTCAGAGGCGTGATCGGCCTCGCAATCTTCTTCGCAATTCTCGGCATAACCAATTTTCTAAAAATCTGGATCTCCCATCCCTTCTACCATTTTTTCGTTAACACTTTCAACGGCGCAATTTGGATAGTGATAATCCTTTCCATACTATTCTTAGTGGCAGACTTCTTCAGAGTTCTACCATTTCCTTACGACCTGCCCTATCCAATAGTCAACGCATTCGCGTATGTCTACCTTGTCAGCCTCCTCTTTGAGCTGATTCCTCTAGTAGAGCAAATCTCCGGAACAGAACTACCCTGGGGAATGGCCACAATAAAAGCAGTGATCTCCATTTCAGTTTTCATAATCGCAGCGATCGCCGGATATTATAAAGTGTTCTCCCACAGATACCGCGAGAAGCAACAAATAAAATCGGAAGAAAAGAAAAAACCCGCTAACAAACCGAAAAAATAATTTCGTTTTCCTCACCACCATTGTCAACCAAAGGGTCATGGACCCCGTCGCACAATCTAACAGTATTCTCGTTCCCATAAATATTCAACTCTTTCAGTAGAGTCCCCCCAGTCACAGTAACATCATTTCCATTTCCAGATATTGTCAAGTGAATCGTATTCGCTGGCCGATCTATAACCAACTCTTCATAATTTGCATCTACATAAACTATCTCAATGAACATGTAGTCCCACCCGCCGCCAAGAAGCCACAACGCCAGCCCACCAAAAACCAAGAATACTATAATCACAATAACAACTTCCCTCTTCTCCATCAATAAAAAAAGAAAAAAGAACTTAAAAACCTGCTGTACGCTCTGTTGAAAACCTTTTTTTGACGGGCTTACGATTCCCACATACGTCCCGCTTTAGCGGGAATCCCGCCCTGACCGCCCAATTCCTCCCCGCCCCAAAGGATTAGTAAGCCCCGCAGTTTTGACTTTTTCAACAGAGCCCCTGCTGTAGAAAATATTAAATATCCAAAATTCCTAATTTAACCATGGTAGGAACAAGCGAGGATTACAGAAAAGAGGCAGAAACAGGTTGCTGTAAAAAATTAGATCCAAAAAAATTTGAGGGCAAGACAATTACTTGGAAAAAGAAACGCTTTGTGAAGGACCACATCACATCCCTCTTTCATATACCAATAAATTTTGGATCTGTGGTAAAAAGGACGATGAAAAAAATAGACGTCGCAAAAGCCTTTCCAAAAGACCCTATTTGGGTTTCAGACGAAAAATCTATGTGGGGATCAGACGTGTATTTTGAGGTAACAAAACACGTCAACGAAGCAGAAAACGTATTCCTCTCCGGAACATTCATGACGAAGGTTTTCGAGGGCCCTTACAAAAACATCAAAAGTTGGATTAAGGAAATGGAAGAATATGTCAAGTCAAAAGGTAAGGCTCCAAAAAATTACTACTTCTTTTACACGACCTGCCCTAAGTGCGCAAAACACTATGGAAAAAACTACGTAGTTATCTTTGCGGAAATTTGATAAAGCAGGATTTCTTAAAAAGACCATGAAAAAATTGCTAATTGTGGGTCCGTGCTATGCCGATGCAGTTGCCCTAAAAAAATTCTTAGAATCAAAGTTTCCAGTTAAAACGACAGAATTAACAAAAATCAGCGAGGCAACAGATTTCCTAAAACAGAGATCCTGCGACCTCATTCTGGTCTCAAGGGTCTGCAAGGGTGACAATAAACCATGTTTGGATTTGGTTAAATACGTAAAGTCAAGCCGCCCTGACGTCCCCATTTTTATGCTGACCCGTTTCCCAGAAGCTCAAGAAGAGGCCCTAAAGAATGGCGCCACAGCCACGTTCGACATGGATTTGCTGATAGGCTACATCAGACCATCAATGAAATCCAAATACGAAGACGCGATAAAAAGACTAGAAGGCTGCCTAAAATGAAAAGAGAGAATAAAGCACAAGCGATAATAGCAATAATTTTGTTATTTTCATTAATTGCAGTAATATCTCTCCAGCCCCCAAGGGAAATCCAAAAAGGACCCAACGATCTAACAGGCTTATCCGATAACCCTCACGTCATAGGCTATTGGTCCTTTGACTCAAATGCAAGAAACTCAACCCATGTTTTCGACCTTTCCACTAAAGGGAACGATGGAAAAATCTTTGGTGCGACTTTTGCAGAGGGAGCGTATGGGGATGGCGCATACTTTGACGGTATTGACAACTACATAGAAATTCAGGATCCAAACAATGATCTATCTGGAATGGATGAACTGACCGTGGCATTCCATATAAAACGTTTTGTCAAAATAGGTCCTCAAGCATACCTTTTTAAGAATAATGTTTGGGGCCCTTACTCCTTCAGAACCTATGGTAACTCTGCAGAAGTTCGAGCATTTCTCCGAAACAAAACTCAAGATTATGTTCCGGGCCCAGAATCAGTTTCAATTGTACCAGAACAGTACGTTAGTTATGTATTTACATACAACGGTGCAACATGTAAGCAATACATAAACGGTCTGCTCGCTAGGGAAGATGACTGCCCCCCAGGAGGCGTAGAATCTAGGTCTGGCAGTTTATTCTTAGGAATGGCACATCCAGGCTCAGATCCTTACAGTTATCTCAACGGATCCTTAGATGAGTTGGTTATATTTAACAAATCCCTATCAGGCGAGGAAATAGAAGCGATCTTCGGTACATTTGGCTGCGGAGATAGTTTCTGTAGCGATATAGAAACCTCTTTCTTATGTCCAGAAGACTGCTTTGATTCTTCGCTCGCAGGAAAACTGATAGAAAATCAAGAGCTCTCAGTTTGGTACGCCGATTCAACGCAAAAAATCCTGCCTTCCTATTCAGTCCCAGAAAACCAGATAAATGAAATAAACATAAACCTCGCACAAAACGAGGCAAGGTTTGTCCAGCTAGCAATAGTGCCCTCATCGGATAACACTTTAGAAATTTCATCATCCTCCGATGCAGAAATAAAAACCCAAATTTACTCAGAAGAAATCGTGCCAATCATAGTCTCCTCGGACCATCTGCCTTATTTCACAGGAGAGATGTTTGACCCATTGCTAAAGAAAACGTCAATCGATCTAACCGAAAAACAGACATCAGTAATCCTAGTAGAAATAATCACAAACAAAAGCACTTCTCCTGGAGACCACGCCGTAGTCGTGGAAATTGGTGAGGAATCAGTTTCTATAAACGTGCACGTTTACGACTTCACCCTTCCAGACACGCTAACTCTTGCAACCGCATTCGACTCAGGGCACTTTAGATCTCAATATGAGGACCTCCCAGACTGTGAGGCAACATCAGTACTTGAATTTCATGGGTTGCCAGACGAAACAGGATATATCACTCCAAACGAGCTGGCAGTAGTCGACGCATACTACGAAAATTACGCGGAAAACAAAATTGTCCCATATTCACCCCACGAGTTCAGAGACTTCAAATACGACTGCGCCACAGGCAAATTCAACTTCACAGACATGGATGCGATTCTTGAAAAATACATCAACAATCTCTCAATGAATTCAGTAATGGTAAAACATTATGGAGGGCTTTCTTTATGCGGTCACTCCACAGATGATGAAGAATACTGTGAATTAGCAACTTCATACTATGGGAACATCACCCGCCACATGGAAGAAAAAGGTTGGCTAGACAAATCTTACATAATGGTTGACGAACCTCATGGAATTTACCTTAACTACACAAGAGACGTCGCCAAAATAATAACAAAAAACGTAACTGCTCCAACACTAAAAATGGGCCCGGCACTAAACGATCTCGCAGGGTGGGAAATCTTAAATAATTCTGTTAATCTCTGGATTGCCCAAAACAACGAAGTGAGAATGCCGCCGATTTACACTCCGGAAATTGGCGCAAAACTGATAAATCAGGGAGATGAAATCTGGTGGTATTACACAAGGTCAAAGGTCTTTGACATAGATTCTCCAGCTCTCGGCAACACCCTAAACTACTGGGCGGCCTGGCGCTACAATGTCACAGGCATCTTAAATTGGGCAGCGTTAATTTATGACACTCATTGTTCCGACAATGAGCTGGGTCAGGGCATGGACAATCCCTGGAACAATCCTCGGTCAGCATACGGAAACGGACAAATCAACTTTTATTATCCTCCCTGCAGAGATGTTTGCACCGAACCAACCTACGAAATTGTCCCATCGATCAGGGTAAAACTTTACAGAGAAGGAATCCAAGATTACGAATACTTTGAGATTCTAGAAAAATCAATCGCAGAAGCAAAATCCTTGAGCATCAACACAGAAAGCGCAGAATCTGCATTGAGGAGATTAGATGAAGTCGCAACAACACCAACCTCTTGGACAAATAGTCCTTCTCTTGTTGTAGAAGTCAGGGGACAAATAGCTAACCAGATAGAACTCCTTTTAGACCAAATTGCCTGCGGCCAAGGTGGCTGCCAAATCTCAAATCCTCCTTCAGACGATGGAAACAATGGGGACAACGGAGACAATCCCCCAAATGACAATAATAATTCTCAAAACGATTCTGAAGATGACTTTCCCGCCCCTCCAGAGGATTTGGACGACCTCTCCACGAGCACCGATGACGCAGAAGAAAACCTGGCAGGGAGTATTGAAAAAATGTTCGAAGGTGCAAAATATTTCACAACCGGACTGATCTTAGCAGTGCTTGTAGTTGCAGGAGTGATAATCGCAGTAGCCGTGAACCGCAAGAGCAAGCAAATAAAAGATTCCGAAGCAACGGTGAGGGGCATTATGGCCAGATGATCACTCAATAGCAATCCAAATTTCAAACTCAGACTCTGGCTTATCCCCAAGATATCTATGATCATAAAACTCGAACCAATAGCCCTTCTTTTTCATCTTCTCATTTTTAACGAAATTCATGACATCTTCATAAGTCTTACCAAGGCCTTCTAGTTTACCTAGATGTTTAAACACTACATACTTAGACTCAGAAACAATTTCCATGATCATTCCACCCGGAACATCTTCAAATTCGTTAACCTCGCAACACGCAACGTACTTGAACTTGCCAAGAGTCTTATCAGTTTCAATGGCAATGCCATAGTTTTTCATATCCCCAACACATTTCTTTATCTCTTTACATCTACTCAAGAACTCTCTCCAAATCAGCGGAATCTCTTCTCGAGATTTTTTAACGCTAGTGCTCGCAGAAATTCCAACGACCTTAAACTCCTCCTTTTTATCTAATCGATATTCCATAAACAAGTGAGATCTTTTTTGTATTTATAAATTTATCAAAAAACGGGACAAGGATAGTTCTTTTAACTCAATCTTCGCCTTCTAACAACAAAGGCATCAACTCTTCTAGATACTTCTTATCAATCTCATCAAAGGCATTCAAATGCGTAGAATCAATATCTAACACGCCAATTACCATCCCCCTTTTATCTTTAACGGGCACTACAATCTCCGAATTAGAACGAGCGTCACAAGCAATATGTCCTTTAAACTCATGGACATTTGGAACAATTAATGTGCCCTCGCTTTTTGCAGCAGTTCCACAAACCCCGTTGTAAGATATATTTGGACACGCACAAGTTCCCTGGTATGGCCCAACAATCATCTCTTTCTCCTCCGCAAAATAAAAACCGCACCAAAAATAATGTGGCATCTTTTGCATCAAGGCAGCCACAACTGTGGCCATTCGTGGCACAATGATCCCTTTTTCTAGACCTTCAAACCTGCCCTTTACTTCACCAATTACCTCCAGGTATAATGCCTCTTTCTCCTCCGCGCTCAAAACCTTTGGCCCTCGGGGTGAAACTTCTGTTACCATTTTATTACACTAATGAATGCCCTAAAAACATTATATACTTTTCCATTCATACAGGACCTCCACTATCGGCCCACTTACCCGGCTTAACCCTTCTTTGGCTTTTCCTTCCGGTACTCCACATAAGAATAAACAACAAGATACAACGCAAAAGCGATAACTGGCACAACAACAAACCAAATCGCAAGTCCTTGGAAAACAAAACCAAACAATGTAATCA
Source organism: archaeon (assembly GCA_043821585.1). Classification (GTDB taxonomy): domain Archaea; phylum Nanobdellota; class Nanobdellia; order Pacearchaeales; family GW2011-AR1; genus UBA73. The sequence goes on along the minus strand of JBDRCQ010000015.1, from coordinate 154,472 downwards.
ATGCAGCGATCTTAAACAATTTAGCCCCAAGTTTATGAGTCTTATGCCAAACATTCTCACTGCTCAAAGTCCAAGGCGTTCTAATTCCAACAAACCAATTTGGCTCAGCTTTCTCCAAAACAAAACCCATAAACAAAAACAACAAGGTAAACGCAGGCAGCAATAAAAGTGTGAAGTTAAAATCGGCCCCCAGGTTCCAAAGCAAATACAAGATGTAAAGATAAAACATAAAAGCAACGATAACAAAAACCAATGCCTCGTAAGACCCCTTAAATTTCTTGATATTTTCCTTCTTCGGATCTATCTTTGGGATAACCAAAAAGAGCACAAGCAAGATCACCGAAACGATTGGAATTGCAAACAAAGCAGTAAACTTAGAACCCTGCCCATTCGCCTCTCCATCCGCGCCCCAATGCGTATCCAACTCGGGAGGCATCTGCGGATAAAAATAAATTCCCATCAAAAAGGAAAGAACTACCAAGACAATCGCAACGGTTATTGCAGGTCTCATTTTAGAACTATCGCAACACTTTACTGATTTTAAAGCTTACTATTCGATCACACGTTAACCAAAACCATTAAATAATGCAGGATATTCGTGTTTTTATGCCTGTTAAAAAAGGCGACAAGGTTACGGTCGAATACGAAGGGAAGTTTGAATCTGGCGAGGTTTTTGATTCTACGAGTCATGGAGATCATTCTCACCCCTTAACTTTCACAGCAGGAAACCAAGAAGTCGTTAAGGGGTTTGACGAAGCAGTTTTAGGAATGAAAAAGGGAGAAGAAAAAGAGGTTAAAATCAAACCCGAGGAAGCTTATGGTGAACACAATTCTAAACTAATACAAAAGCTTCCTAAGGACAAACTGCCCAAGGGTCAAGAACCAAAACCTGGACTCATTTTGATGCTACGGTCGCAATCTGGCCACCAAATTCCTGCTAAGATCACAGCAGTAGATGCCAAGGAAATAACCATTGACCTGAACCACCCTCTTGCAGGCAAAACATTAATATTCAAAGTAAAGGTCACAGACATTGAAACTTCTAAGTAGACTATTCAACTTTACAAACAACATCAAACAAAAGAATCTTCTAGAAAACAACCCTTATCTTGCAGAGTTTCTCATCGCACTAATCAAAAACAAAATCCCTGTCAAGAAGACGGGCCCAGAAATCAGCAAGAAAGTTATCAACTCCTCATACGTATCAAAGAACACTGTAAATGCCACGCCGAGGAGAATGTACAACCACCCACCGACCTTTTCATGTTTCCAAGCGATCACCAAAAAGATCACAAGAACAAGCGAAGGGACAAGGTGAATGATAAACCCAAGCAGTTGCTCACCAAAACTCCCGCCACCCCCAAAAGAGTCCAAAGCAAACAAGCTAATAAACACCACAAACAAAATCCCCAAAGTTCGAGGTATCCAACATAAAACCCTATTCTCACAAACTCTATCACAGACGTTCTCAGTCTTAATCACTCTTTTCTTAACTGATTTCTTCTTAGAAACCTTCTTTTTCATGCATAAGACACGGTTAATTGATTTTTAAGGTTTTCTAAACCCCTTTAGAACCAAAACTCTTAAACAATGCCGCAATCGGCCCACTCAAAACATAAAGAATTATAGTGACCAACCATATCGTCCTCCAAGGAACAGCTTCGACAAAAACATTAAACAACCCAAACGCAGCCGCCAACCAAAATATTATCGAGGAAACAAGGTACTTTGAAACTCCTGTTCTTTTAAAATTCCAAAAATAGATCACACCAAAAGCAAGAAAGAAAACAACCCAGATAATGTTCCTAACAAAAATCCCAAAATGAAACGCCCCAAAAAATAAGGCTACCGCTAAAATCGCAAAAACAACACCGACTCGTCCGTCAAATAAATCACCCATCTTTTTTCATTTCCTCACTATTATCTTCATTCACGCGCAAACTTAAAATTTTCGATACGCCCTCATGCATCGAAACTCCGTAGAGCACATTCGAATCAAGGATAATCGCATCGTTGTGCGTCACAACTATATATTGTCCAGACTTCATATATCTTCTTAATAGTGCAGCAAGCCTCTCAGAGTTCCTCTTATCAAGCGCAGCATCAATCTCGTCTAGGATGTAAAACTGATACGGCTTGTACTCCTGAATGGCAAACAAAAGGGACAGCGCAACAAGTGTCTGCTCCCCACCAGAAAGCGAAGTAACATCAAAATACTTCCCTCTGGAAAGCTTAACAACAATATTCACCCCGCCCTCAAACATTTCTTCCTTATTGTCAATTTCGAGATAAGCGGTCCCGCCCTTAGTCGACAACCGCGTAAAATTCTCAGTGAACAAATTATTTATCGCGGTAAATGTCTTCATGAAAACCTTCTTCTTTTTCTTATCAATCTCTTCAATTATCTTCATGATCTCATTCTTCTCTTTATCAAGAGTTTCAACTTTCTCCTGAACAATATCATACTCTTTCTTTACTTCGTCATAAACCTCCAAGGCCCGCATGTTTATCGACCCAATCGTTTCGAGGGTCGACTGCGCCTTCCTCAACTTATCTTCCAAGACGTTCAAACTTCCCTGTAACAATTCAACTCCCTGATATTCTGCCAAGTCCATCTCAACAGTTTCCCTCTCCCCATCCAGCTTCGCCTTTCCGACTTTTAGGTAGTTTATCTGATCTTCCATCTGTCTAACTTCGCTCTGGATTTCAGTTAGCTTTATACTTGCCTCCTGGTACTTCTTTTGCGTCTCGTCTCTTTCATGGAACATCTTCTGGAATCTTTCATTCAAGTCCTTCTCTTTCTTTTCCTTCTTTTCCAGCAACGCTTGTTTAGTTTTGAGCCCATTCCCCAATCCCTCAATTTGATCATTTATTTCTTTAAGATCTCCCTTGCTTCTTTCAACAATGTTCTTAGTTTTCTCCAGTTCTCTTTCTTTATACAGCAAGGTTGTATCAATATCTTCTTCAGTTCTAGAAGAAATCTCCTCGATTTCAAACATCTTATTCTCATACAATTCATCAATTTTAGAAACCTCATCACTTTTCTTTTCTAAGCTCCTCTGCCGCGTTTCAAATTCCCCAATTTCTTTTTTAATCACAACAGAACCATCAACATATTTTTTAAGAGTCTCCTTCTTTTCTGCAACATTCTTATGAGAAGACAACTCTTTTTCCGCGTTTCTCAATTTCCCTTCAAGCTCGTTTGTCTTCTTCTGCGACTCTCCGGAGGACTGCTCCATTCTCCCTAAATTTTCTTTAGCAGTCTCCAAATCACCCCTAGCCTTAGAAATTCTCGCATTCGCCTCACCAAGGACATGGTTCACATGATCTTGAGTCATCTTGCTCTGGCAAAGCGGACAAATATCTATCTCCTCAATCTTCTTCTTTATCTCTTCGTTTCTTTCAATTTCAGTCTCAGAAACAGAAACCACTTTCTCATTCTTCAGCTCTTCTTCTCGAAACGAGTCTACCTTGTCTTCTTCTTGCGCAAGCCTCTTTTTGTAAAAATCAATGGCTTCCATACATTCGCTTTCAGTATTGTACTCAAAGTCCTTAGAAATCTCTTCAATCCGCGCAACAAGCGACTCCGCATCAGCATTCACTCTTGCCAGCTGTTGCTTCCGATCTTCTATCGTATTCTTCACAGCAATCAACTCAGACTTAACAGCAAAAACTTTCTTCTTTTCCCTTTCAAGCTCAGCCAACTCATGTTTCTTTTTCTTCAACTCTGCAGCCTTCTTAGCCATCAATGGACTCTCTTCTCGCAATTGTGCAATCTCTTTTTCCAAATCAGGGATCGACTTTTTCATCTCACTAATTCTCCTATCGACCTCCTCCCCTCTGTTTTCATAACCTTCTTTCCTAACCTTCAACCCTTCAAGCTCAGCCTTAAGATCGCTAATCTCTTCCCTCAACTTGCCCTGCTCAACACCAGTCGCATCCCTTATCTGTTTATTTATCTGATTAACCTTCTCGCTAAACCCTTCCATCTCTTGTTGAATTTTCTCAGATTTCTCACCACTCTTGTCTTTTAGGGCTGTTTTTTCTTCAATCGTCTTAACAATTGAACTGATCTCCTTCACTTTATCATCATGCTTCCTTTTAAGAATTGAAGCCTTAGATCTCTTCACTGTCAACTGTAAATCCTTGTAACGTTGAGCCTGCGCCTTCTCCTTTTCCAGATTGTTCAAATAAGAGGTTCTCTCCCTCAAAATAGTACTAACTTCTTTCAACCGCACCTCCGTTTTATCGAGTTCTTTCAGAGATTTCTCCTTTCTCCATTCGTAAACAGAGATCCCAGCAACTTCTCCAATTATCTTCCTCCTCTCTTCAGGATGCATCTTCACAATCGCCTGGATCTGCCCTTGCAAGATAATATTGTACCCATACGGGTCGATTCCAGCCTGTCCCAGCGTCTCAATTACTTCCGCTCTGGTCTTTGTCTCTCCGTTGACTTTATACACACTAGCGCCTTTCAAACGCACAATTCTCGCCAAACTCACCTCCGGCGTATCCAAAGCAAAGCTTTTATCAGAATTATCAAACACGATTTCCACCATCGCCTCCTTCCCAGGCCTCATATACTTGCTTCCCATAAAAATCAAGTTCTTAGCCTTCTCCGCCCTCATCGACTTAACACTCAACCGTCCAAGAACAAAACACAAGGCATCGGAGATATTACTCTTCCCACTACCATTCGGGCCAATTACAACGTTAATTCCTCGATCAAACGGGATCTCAGTCTTTTTCGCAAAGCTCTTGAAGCCCTGAATCACCAGCTTTTTCACATGAGCCATTCATAGCAGTGGAAAATGAGCTTTTTAATAATTGTCCTCAACCAAATTACAAAAAATTTAAATACCCTCTGCCCCTTCGGTCAACATGGAAAAAAGGGGAATTCCACAAACAGCAATTTACATCTTAGCCTTCTCCGTATTAATCATCGCAGTTTCGTTCGTTCAGTTCACACTAGATTTCAAACAATATAAACAATTTGTAATCGAATCTGTTTCGACAGACGGAGACGTCCAACTTTCTGTGTCTAGTCACAGCCTGGGATTTAGATGGCATTGGGAAGATCACGGGCTTTACAGATCGTCCAGTGAAGACCATGGGTGGCCCCCTGCTCACGGGGCATATATGAGTTATTCGTGGCCTTGGGATCACTCATCCTCAGTAAGCCAAACCTGGCCACCTAACCACAATACCGATGGAAGCACCACCTGGCCCCCAGACCATTCATCTTCTACAAGCGACACCTGGCCCCCTCTTCATCACTATTACTTTAGTGATGGATGGAATCCAAACCATCAAACTTCTACAAGCGACACCTGGCCCCACGATCACACTCAAGTAGTTAGCGAAGAATGGCCCCCAAGCCATGCATCATCATTAAGTCCTACCTGGCCCCCAAGCCACCAGTACGTGGCAACCCGTTATGGGTCGCACGATACGGGAACAAGTGAGTACGCTGTTCCGCCATCAAGAGCATATGCACCAGTTACCAATTAAGAATGCCAATTTATTCTAAAAAGAACAAAAATCCTATAGCCTTGGGGATAATAGTCGCATTTATTCTAACAGTCTTGTTGTCCCCTCCATTAATGTTTTCTTTCGAAGACAAGGCAGTAATCCTCAATCAACACATAATTGAGTCAGACAAGCAAGAATATGGCGCAAGAACGCCCACAGAAACTCTCAGAGCATGGTTTTCCTATCAAACCCTTGCTTGGAATCAGCGATTTCACTCGAGTGTACCCTTGGAGCTAGACGTAAACAACACACGAGAGGTATTTAATTATGTATTCGAAGAAATACCCTATTATGCAATCGTTTACCCCACAGAAACTTATTATTACTACAAGATCCCAAAATATGGCATTGCTGGCAACTTACGGTTCGTAGATATAGACAAAGGAGTGTTATATTTTGCATATTACTACGAGGACACGCCACATGCTGACACGGGAGGATCTAAAGAATATACAATAAAAGACGGGATCTTTGTCTCACACATTGGCGACAACCTATACAAGGTAAACTTCAGAGACAAAACAGTTTACTTCAAATTGCCAACCATTTCAGATAATCCTCCAAAAAAAATTGACTTAAAAGAAGATGAAGAATTCGTAGCAAAAATTCAAGACGAATCAGGAGTCCTTTTTCATCTAGTCTTCAACACAAAAACAAACGGTTTTTATTATCTCTTTGATGAAGATCAAAAAATAACAGACTCTTTCGAACAAATTTCAGATGAAATTTTCGTAGGGCAAAGAACAGGTTTTGCCTATTATTTAGACCCGGATCTCAATAGGAAAATCTTATTCGGAGTAGCAACAAGTAACATCTTCGCAAACAATTACTTCGATGGCCCATTCGATCAGGTTCCTCCGCATTTACCAATTCGTGAAAAGCTCTATCTCGCGTATCCGTACACTCAATACTTACACGGTCTCGATGAACATGGCAACTTTATAGATTTCGAAGGTTCACGTGTCGCTATCAGCGCATACGCCAATTATTACGAGACCACGGAGCTCCAAGAGCTAGTCGAAGAATGTAAAACCAACACCAACAAGTCAGAATTCCTTGCCTGCCTCACATACGAACCAAAAAAAGACTTCCACAAAACCATGCCAGAATTCTTTGATGAAGACGGAACATGCAAGGATAACTGTTTGTTAAAAAATTAAAGTTCTCAAAATAATAAAAAAATAAAAATAGCAAAAAACTACTAAAAAATAAAAAATAAAATTAAATTAATTAATAGTAGCTTTCGCCGTATTCTTCTTTTGTCTCAGGTTTTCTCGTTAACAAGACGATTAGAACAACTAGTAAGACAACAAAGATAATAGCTAGGATTACAGTCAATAACACAGTCGTGTTTGCCTGTACGCCAGAACCACTATTTCCGCTACCTTCAACAACGTTAGCTCTAAATGTCTTGGAGTCGATTTGTGCACCGTCGGACAACACATCTACTGTAAATGTGTATTCATCTCTGATCGTTGAGTCTGCGAAGATTTCTACAGTTCGGCTTGTTCCTGCTGGAACAACCACGAGAGAATCGCTCAAGTCAACGTTAAGGTTGTCTGGTGAGTCTATTTGAAGTTCAAATACTCTCACAACACTTCCTCTGTTGACAAGGGTCATCTTGTAGGTTTCTGTTTCGCCAGCATTGAAAGTCTTGCTCGTACTTGCGGAAATTACCATTGTATTTTCAACGGCGCCACCAGTAACAAGAACTCTCCTGTCTACTCTGTCATAGCTATCGGAGTTATAAGCTTCGATTTCTACATTGTATAGACCTGGTTCAACATTTGCTGGAACTCTGATATAAGTCCTTCTTTCTACAGCATCTTCCTTGTTAGGATCGTCTTGGTCAATAGGGGAAAGATCACCAAAATATGTTCTTTCTTCCAAGCCAAGCTCAGGGATGCTTATAGTCAAAAATGCATCATCAGCAAATTGCCTACCCCTGTTCTTCAACACAACATCAACAACCATTGAATCTCCAACGTTCACTTCAGGCTGCATATCAACGCTCAAAATTTCTAGGACATAAGAAGCTCTCTGTACAGTGAAATCAATTGTTTCTCTGTCAGCAGTGCCTTCTGCCTTAGATTCAACAAGAATTTCAAGTTTTCTTGTCTCGTCCAAAACATCTCGCAAATCAGATGGTATATCTAGATAGACTATTCTTGTGTAAGTTCTGTCCGCTAGAACATCAAATCTCTCTGATGTTACGACGTTTTCAGCTTCACCGGAAATCCAGGCCTTGATTCTTACATCTTCAGCCAAAACTCCAGATCCATTGTCCGCCTTAAAGACAACCAACACAGGAACTCTGTCATCAACAAAGTTAGCTAAATCAACTGAGCCAACCTGCTGACCGTGGTCTACCACAACAACACCATTGACTTCGATAGTCTCAATGTCCCCAAAAGCGCTAACGTTGCCCATAGCAAATGCTAGTACAAAAACGACGCTCGCGATGAAAACCAAAAGGTTATTCTTTGACATTTGTTGTTTGGTTAAATTTAGTTACTATTAGACCCTATTTTTACTTTATAAACTTTTGGGTGACAACAGATATGCCCTCACTCTATAGTTACAAGTCGGTAGTGAAAAATTGCCTACAAGATTTATAAATGTATACCTTCGTATACCTTACATGGCAAAGAGCGAAAAAGAACAAATAACGACGATAAAAATACAAAGACAAACAAAGGAAAGATTGGACAAGCTCCGCGTTCACAAGAAAGACTCGTACGACGAAATCGTCCAACGCATGCTGGGTATACTAAATGTATGCCGCAGGGACCCCGATGTAGCCCAAGAAACTCTCGAAAAACTAGAGAATTTAGCCAAGAAAAATAAGGTGCTTTAGACACCAATAAACTTTAAATCCTCCAGCATCTTCTATCAAACAGGGGATTCACACCATATATGAACTCTGCACAATTAGACAGATTGTCCCAACCACCCAGCACTGAACGACAAACTCCCGCAGCAAGTCAAGGGCCAAGCAAAGAAGAAATCGCCGCACAACGAGCAGCTAGATATGAACAACTATTGAGGCAGGCAGAGTATAGAGAAGATCCTTTTGGATTAAGGCTTGTTGAAGGTGAGAGTTTACTCGCCGCAATGTTATTTTAATTTTTTCCAAATACAACAACGGTTAAGTAGTTACATAATGCAAATCTTTATATATCAAATCTCAGGCTCAATTCTATGGGAAAGAAGGGAAAAGATGAACCAAAGAAGAAACCAGTATTGACACCGCAGCAATTCAAGGCAATGAATGCTCAAAGAAGACTTGGGAGACTATTCCGGGAACAGCATCCAGAAATTGAGCAAATGTATCGCGATGGCATGTCTGCGAGAGAGATAGCAGAGGAGCTGGGGCTTTCAATACACTGCGATCAAAGAGAAGATTTAGCAACAGGAGGCGTTCTTTATGGGCTCGCAGGAAATCAATATGGGCCAGAGAAGGATCGTTATGAGGGGCTCATCCCAGATGAAAAAGAAAGAGAAGGGATAAAACTAACAAATCTAAGAACGAGAAAACAAGAAAGCGCGCTAGACTCCTATTATAATTTCGATCTAAGATCCGCTCGCATAAATTCTTCCCTAACCTTAAAACAATTAGCAGAGAGGGTTGGGATTACAAAAGAAACAATACATGCACATGAAAAGGCAAGATCCATGCCCCCGCCAGAAGTCGCAGAAAGAATCGCAGAAGCACTTGGATCAGACGTAGGATCTCTTTTTCCCGAAGGATTAAAAGAGATAGTAAAAGAAATCTCCTACGAACGAAGAGAAGAGGCTGGCAATGGATGGTTAAAAAGGGCGGTGGAAGACTCTCAAAAGTATGGTCCACCCAGAGCAAGAAGTGCAAGAAAAGAGCAATTGGAAAGTCTCGCAAACCCTGACTCATTTGACTTACTCCCAGAAGAAGAACAGCCATACATCTCAGATGACCCGACAGAAAAAATAGATAAAAGCTTGCTTAAAGAAAGGATTGACCAGGTTCTCCAAACACTGACCTATCGTGCAAGAGAGGTTATCAAACTGAGATATGGCCTTGGAACTGACGGAACGTACACGCTTGAGGAGGTTGCAAAAATATTTAGAACCACTAGAGAAAGAATAAGGCAGGTTGAAGCAAAAGCGGTGAGAGATATGCAACATCCCGTAAGAGCAAGAAAATTAGACGGATTTATTGACAAACCAGAACCAGATATCGGCCCAGAAGAGGGAGAAAAAGTATATCGATTAGAGCAGCACGAAACAACACGCGCAGATTACGACGAAGACTGGGCGGCAAGAGAGATTATCTAATCTTCTTCCACAACTTCATGCCATCAACAGCATCCTCCATCGGCGAAGGCGACTCATTCACAATCCTAATTTTCTTATCCAACCCACCAATCGCCCCCAACAGTTCCTTCCACTCGCCCTTCTCAGTCAATTTATGTTTCCTTTCCCCCTTATCCCCATAAATAATCCCAGAAAAATGACAATGCCAATCCTCCCGAGGAAAAGCCTTCTTTATTTTTTCATAATCAATCTTCTTCTCTCTAGCTAAAACATGCGCAAAATCAATACAAAACCCGCAACCTGTTTCCTTAACAAGCTTAGAAATCTCCTCAACCGAACCAAAAACATTAATTTTCCCCATAGTTTCAGGAGCCAACTCAATCTTCCACCCATTATTCTTACGAATCTCCATTAACTCCAACATCGCTTTCTTAATATTATCATAAGCCCCTTCACGATCTTTCCCATAAAAACCCGGGTGAAAAACAACACATTTAGCTCCCAAAAGCTCGCCAATCTTACACGCCTCCAAAATCCTCTTTTTCGAAGCTCCCAACTTTGCCTTATCATCAGCATTCAAATTAACAAAAAAAGAACCATGGATCGATAACTCAATATCCAACTCTTTAGCTTTATTTCCAATTCGCAAGGCCTCTTCAGGTTTAAGGTATACCGAATAGGCAAACACAATCTCGCACGCCTTCAACCCCTTTTTATGCAATTCCTCGAGGACATCTTCAGCAGAGTCCGCCGGACCCAACCCAGCAGGACCAAATCGTATACCCATGGTATACTCCCGTATCTTAATTTAATAAATTCTTCCCCATCATAACAACCCAACACAGAAATATATTTAACAAGAGTTAATCAAATAGCAAAATGCAAGACAATTCTACGTCCCAACCCGCAGTTTCAGAAAATCCTTATATGACCATGACAAACACATTCTTCCCGTTTTTCGGAGATGAAGGTATGTGGGGCGAAATCCTTCAAGGAGTGCCTGGTTCAGAAATCCTTACGGTCGTTTTTAACAATGATCCTGGAACCTACTCTTTCGCAGAAGCTCCGCAAGAACCAGCGCAAAGCCTTCTTTCTCCAAGGTTTCTCGATACCCTAGTCGAATACGCAACATCCCAATCGACCACTGCCCCAACATCAAGACCTGTAGAAAGCCAACCAACCTCCAGGCCCCAGGAGGACGAACCAGTAGAACTTCCCCCCATAGAACCAAATTATGCATTTGCTCAAAGTCTAGAACAAACAGCTCAAGCAGTCACAACCCAGCCCACAACCAACCCTGGACCATATTCCACACAACACCAATCAAATTATTTCCCAGCAAGCTTGGCTGGCATAGGCCTCGTAGCATTAATCGCTACAACCGCAGTTTTCAGAAACAGGCGCTCTAGAAGATAAATAAAAGCCTAGGTATTCTCCTCAACCAACAACTGCAGAGTCTCGTCGATCTCCCCAATATTGTCAATAATGTACGTATGAAGTTTCTTTATGATTATCTCCTGCATCTCTTCTTTCAGCCTACCATGGCAGCTCCCGAGATCCTTCTCCGGATAAGTCACAACGCCTTTGGGAAAACCACACTCCATTTCATAACCTGAAAGCTTGTCTATCCCCAATTCCCCTGCCTTCGGTTGCAAAAGAGTAACCTTAACAACACAAGCTCCATCCTCCATGCCCTTAATTTCATACCTCCATGTAGCTTCCTCTCCATCATTCAAATATTGCGCAGACCTACACTGTCTCATATATTCTTCGTAGCACGCAAAATTCTGGCACCGCGGCGGATGAATAAACGTCGCGTGGATAGCCAACCCAATAAAAACTACGGCCACAGCCACCAAAATAGCTAATTTAGTAAGGTATTTCATTTTCCCCTTTTACCGAACTACGCCAAAGATATATTTAAAGTTATCAATTTATACAATAAAACTTAATAAGCTAGGATCTTTTTAATTTAAATGCAGCAAACCCCTCCAAGTTCAAATCCTTTAATCTTCGGAGAAACCGACCCGGTCGGTTCAACGAATGTAACCTTAACCCATTATCATCTCCTTGACGAAACAACTCCAGACGTTCAAGCAATTATGTCTCAAAGGTTATTCGCCAAAGATGGAACACCAAACTCATCTTTTCATTCCTTTTTTGAACAGCTTAGGCAAATACCACCAGGATTCCAGCATCTTAAGAAACCTTTGATTGATTTTTTAGCCAATAAACCGCATCCCTTGGAAGAACTCTTTGATTTAAACCCAACCAGATTTTTAGATTCCTTGGTAAGAAATTCTCCGTTTTCTCCATTGATCCCGAGACATGAAAAAGAACTACTGGTTCAAACACCAACAATAGTAAAAGACATCCACGTTTATGTGGGTCAAGTGGGCGGTGAGCTGTTTGTTTTCGAACATAGCGATTCAATGTCTAAAGATAATCCCGTTATTGATCTTCCTGTTATTGATATGTGGCGAGAATTTATTTGGGATTACCAAGCTAGCAGGTCTAATCCCCCAACCTCTCGCCCCGGACCACTTAGTGTTTACTGCGACACAGTTGTTGAAAGAATCAAGTCAGGGGAATTAGAAAAGTATCTAGTCAGAGATGAAAACGGCAACCCGGACGTAATCACTTTTGAAGTTCCACGATGTATTTTAAAAGAAACAGAATCTGCAAAAACTCAACCGCCAGCATCACAACCAGCTGGCAAGTCTTCATTGGATTCCCTAATAAAGCACCATCAACAAATTCCTATTCTACAAGTTAAAAATCCTCAGAAGTCTGATCTTTCAGAATCCCAACCAGTTTATTCAACTTCTCAACCGATAAAAAATTTAGACTTTCAACCAATTCCCAATTCCTACAAATTAGCTACATCCCCAACTCACCAAGTCCTCACAACTCAGGATTCTCCTAGTAAAAGTCCTATTGATTATCAACATCATTCAGAATATTCCACAACTAGTACGGGTCTCTGTTTATGCGCACTCGTCTTCGTAGCAATTACTTGGCGAAGACGTAATAAACAAAAGGGACCAAGAATAACTCTGGAGAAATAAACTAAACTTTTATAAACCAACTCTTTCTAAGCAAATCATGAAACGATCTTCAAGACGCTGGAAAAAAGTCGGCCAAATGAGATGGAAATGGCAGCGAAAAAGACTCAAGAAAGAAAAGAGAAAGCGTAGACTTCACAGAGAAAGAAGCAAGTAATTAATCCAACCACAATAATATTTATAACCCTGAATTTCTCAAGATGATTATTAAAAATGAGCTCTGCAAATATCTGGACAGAAAAGTATAGGCCGGACAAATTCGAGGACATGGTCGGCCAGCAGGAGATAATCAAAAGAGTCAGATCTCTCGTACAGGCACTAAACATCCCTCACCTACTTTTCGCTGGCCCAGCCGGAATTGGCAAATCTACACTAGCTCTAATAATTGTAAAAGAACTGTTCGGAAGTAAATGGAAGGAAAATTACCTAGAACTAAACGCTTCTGACGAAAGAGGAATCGATGTTGTAAGGCAAAAAGTAAAGGATTTCGCGCGAACAAAAGCAATCGAAAACATCCCCTTCAAAGTAATCTTCCTTGATGAGGCAGATGCTCTAACAAAAGAAGCCCAACAAGCTCTTAGAAGAACAATGGAAAACTACACAAATACCTGCCGTTTCATAATGTCTTGTAATTATTCCTCAAGAATAATCGATCCAATCCAATCGCGTTGCGTAGTTTTTAGATTCAAACTCCTCGAAAAGAAAGACATAAGAAAAAGAATAGAATTCATAGCCCAGGGCGAGAATCTCAACATAAAAGATGAAGCATTTGATACTCTCTACGAAGCCTCAGAGGGAGACTGCAGAAGGGCGATAAACCTCCTCCAGGCAACAGCGTCAATCTCTCCAGACGTCACGCCAGACATGATTTCAATGGTTTCCTCCGCAGCAAAACCAGCAGACGTCAAGGTAGTTTTAGATTACGCGATCGCGGGGGACTTCATAGGCGCACGAGACAAGCTCCTAGACACAATGCTAAAAGATTCAGTCTCCGGAACAGACATAATCAAGGCAATCCAAAAAGAAATTTGGAATCTCCAAATCGAACCTTCTTTAAAAGTAAAGCTAACAGAAAAAACAGGAGAAGCGGAGTTTAGAATGATCGAGGGTTCAGACGAATTCGTCCAGCTTCAAGCCCTTTTAGCAAGTTTTGTTCTTGCAGGCCGCGGAGAAGTATAGAAATTATTAAAAACCCAGGCTTCGCATTTCCCCAATGGCTATGTTTTACAACGAGCACTACCATCCTGAAGACACAGTAACTGTTTCAGACGCTGTCATAACAGGCACCCAACTAAACAGATCTCTTTCAATAGCCGTGAGATTAGAAGGCGGCAAGACACGAACTATAGAATACCCTTTGGAACGCAGAGAAGAGATATGCCGGGGTTTCGGAGTTTCTGATCGCAAGGAACTAAAAAAAAGAAAAGCCAAAGTAGTTGACCAAAGAAATGTGCTAGTCGGCATCGAACCCCTTATCCTAGAAGACTAGAATGCTCAACTTTCTTAGCGTCTTCCTTCAATAAATCTTGCTTTTCAATAAAATACTTTCTCTCTTTCCACCAAATTCTCAGCATGATAATAAGTCCAATAAACGCTAAGAAAACCATAATTCCTACAAAGATCACATCAATCATTAACACCATCAGCACACAAGGAAATTCAAATATAAAACACTTCCTAACGTCTCTCCAGCATAAATTCTTAAATACCTCCTTTTCTCTAAAATAAAATGTCTCTAGCAGAGAAATATCGGGCAAAGAGGTACTCTGAGATTCTACACCAAGACGAAGCCATAGCAGAGATTACCAAATTCCTAAAAGAGTTCCCTAGAAAGAAAAAAGCACTAATCCTATACGGCCCGGCAGGCACAGGAAAAACATCCCTGGCTTTAGCTGCAGCCAAAGAAAACGACTTAGAAGTTCTGGAATTAAACTCTTCAGACCTAAGAAATCGCACGAAACTTGAGGAAACTCTCCGCCCAGCAACACAACAAATGTCTTTATTCAAAAAGGGAAAAATCCTTTTGATGGACGAAGTTGACGGAGTCACCGGCACAGACATAGGGGGCATCCCCGAGCTCGTGAAATTAATCAACGGAACAGCCTTCCCAATAATCATGACTTGCAACGACGTCTGGCAGTCAAAGCTTTCTCCCGCCAGACAAAAATCAAAACTAGTCGAAATGAAAGCCCTTGATCTAGGCACAACTATCTCCCTTCTCTTAAAAATATCAGAAGCAGAAGGTTTCAACAAGCCCCCCCAATTCCTAAAACAAATCGCAATAAAATCACAAGGTGACCTTAGGGCCGCAATCAACGACCTTGAGTCATACGGCAGATTAGACGACGAAGAAATAGACCTCACGGACAAAAGAAACGTCTCCCAGAGCATCTTTAACGTCCTAAGAAGACTATTCAAGGAACGCCAACCCTTCCTCGATCTGTTGGACACAACAGACGAATCTCTCGACCAAGTCTTGTTATGGATAGAAGAAAACATTCCTCGAGAATACAAAAATGAGGCCCTCGCAAAAGCATATTACGCCCTCGGCCAGGCAGATGTCTTCCGCGGAAGAATTTACAAAAACCAATCTTGGAGATTCCTTGTCTACCAAAACATCTTCCAGTCCGCCGGAATCTCTTACGCAAAGGACGCAGCACTCGACGGTTTCACAAAATACGAAAGACCAAAGCGCATCCTAAAAATCTGGTTAAACAATCAAAAAATAGCAAAGAAGAAAACGATCGCAAAGAAATACGCAAGAATGGTCCACTGCTCCTCAAAACGCGCTTTAAGGGACTTTCCAATTCTAGTCCCAATGTTAAGACAAGAATCAGTTCAACAAAAGCTTAAAATGTCTGACGAAGAAATTGCTTACATCAACATGCTGAATTAACCAGCAACACATTCCGGAACTCCTTGCTCATAACGCTTCAGCCCTCTAGCAGCCTCATAAAAATCGAACCCAAGCCTTGGATGGGGCCTCCATCGCCTGCCTTCTCTCTCATCAGCATCCCCAAGAGCCCATGGCCTCGGACTTCTCACAACCAGCCTTTCTCTTTCAAGAAATTCCAAGAGAAGTTTAGCTTGAGCAACCGGCCCAGTATAAAGAAAATTATTTCCGCCAAAACCCCATTTGGAGTCTTCCAGAAGAGCACAAAAAGGTTTTGCATGAGTCCACGAAACACCTTGAGAAACCAAACCAACTCCCACCCAATCATAATCATCAAACCTCATTAACACCAGTGAACAAACAATTATTTAAATATTTCCAAAAGGCTTACTACGATTTCAACGAAGTTATTTTCCCTTTAAAATTGCAATACTCTCTGGATATCTCAAGACAGCAGAAAAACTATCGGATCCAATCGCCTTTCCTGCCCCGTAACCCTCAGTCCCCATGAACCACATTTCCCCATCAGGGCTAACATAAGTCTCAATAACATCTTTATCAGTTTCTCCAGCTTTCATATACCCTTGCTCATGTCTATCAACAACAACGTCGCCTATCAAAACCCACGCCCGGTTCTGGAAGTCTCGTACGTAAAAGAAATGGTGTTCCTCCAGATCATGATAACCATTGTAAGTGGTATAACCTGCAGTAAAACCTTTCAGGAGAGTTTTATTAACATCCTTCAAAACAAAGAAATGATGCATCGCATAATTCGTCCAACTATCTCCCCCAACAGCATCTTCATCTGCCCAATCCAGCCTATCATCGTGAGTTATATCTAAAAACTGCCTGTTACAGCCCTCCGAACTTACTTCATCGGGAAAATCATCCGGAAAAGGCCCAAGCCTGCACTGGTAGGCGTCAATGTCTATCTCACTCCTAAAGTCATAAGACTTGAGTAAACCTGGAAGACTCAACTGTGGCAAACCGGAAACTGTTCTGGAATCTATCAAAAAAGGCCTCGCAGCAACAAAACTAAGCGACAAAACAACTATCGCAAAAGCAGCAAAAGCTATCGACCTCCGTTTCAACATAGCAAATAAAGAATCTCAGAGTTTATAATCCTTATTATTCTAGACAATATTCTTTCGCGACCCTTTTCAAGTAATAAAGAGCTATCTCTACGGTTGTCTAAATGTGTTATACTTCCGCAACGTCCCCTTCAAAACCCTTCGTGCTCTAGGAGACAATTGCGTGTGACCAATCAAATCCGGAGCAGAAGCAAGCCTCAATGCTCTGGGAAATTTGACATTTGGATCAACACATTCAAAAACGATCCGTACTCCAGCAAGATTTGTTCTATTTTCTAGAATCCCATACAATTGTCCTTCTCTATCCACCGCATAAGTCACATGCAGTTCTCTTCCATCCCCCGTGTAAGTTTCTCTAACCTCTTGCATGTTTCTAAATAAAACATCAACATTTTCAGCAGGAATGTCTCTTTGTGCTCTTTCCATGAAATTCACCCCCAATCTCAATTTAAAAAACTTGCTAAAAGTTTATTTCCTCCGGAACTCAAAAGCATAATACACTCTCTCGTCAAATCTCTCATCTCTCGCCCGCCCAATCAACTCAGCCCCAAAACCTGCATCGTCAGCAATCTCAAGAACCTGCTCAACATTTCCAAAGTTTGCTTGTGAAAGATATATTCTTCCACCGGGCCTAAGAATCCTCGGAGTAGAACCAAATAACCCTCTATAAGTTCTAAGGCCTTCGTCATACGTTGAACTTTCTACGTGATCCCTCGCATGCATATCCAGAAAAGGCAGATTTCCCGTGATAACATCAAATCCCCCATTGTGAGCAACTTCCGCAACATGTGTGTTCCGCTCCAGACTATCTTCCAGTTCAGGAACAACTATACATGCAGTAACTTTATCCTCAACTCCGTGAATTTGAGCATTCATCCGAACACTTTTCACAGCTTCCGGATTAACATCCAAGGCAACAACTTTATGCGCACCTCTTAGCGCAGACTCGATCGCAATGTTCCCGCTTCCGGTGCCGACATCTAACACAGTTTCATAAGGTTTAATAACATAGTTCTTAACAAGCGGCTGACTGTCAGCATGCGGCCAAAACACCGTTGGATACACAAGAAAATTCCTCCCAAGATAATTGACAACCTTGCCCCACTCCGGAACATCATTCCGCATCCTCTTATGCAAGATCTCTCGTCTCTTCACATCAATTTCAACAAGCTGCTCTTCACTTAATCTATCATCAAATGTGAACTTCATTCTCTCACCCTCAACTCATCCATATACAACAAGCCCTGTTGAATCCCTGTTGTTGAATCATGCGTCCACGTTCTCTTGACATCGTAACCAAATCTTGGTGCAACTTTCATAGGATCCATCAATTCTCCGCCAAGACTGTAAGAAGGCACGAGCACAACGCCGTTAGGATTCAGATAATCCTTAGCATCAACCAAGAATCTCTCAA
This sequence comes from archaeon, assembly GCA_043821585.1. Taxonomy (GTDB): domain Archaea; phylum Nanobdellota; class Nanobdellia; order Pacearchaeales; family GW2011-AR1; genus UBA73. The sequence continues at coordinate 136,187 of JBDRCQ010000015.1, read as the reverse complement.
ATAACTCTGGAGGCATAATCATGCTAGCAGAAATTCTATCTCCCTTAGGCGTATTTCCGGGGAAAAATGGGATCATCCAAGCGATAAGATCTGCTTTTCTGTGTATATTCTCAAACAAATCTCCCTGCACAACATCAACCTTATCCCGGAGTCCAAACTTTTTTACATTAGTATCAGTATTAATAAAGGATTGCCAAGAAATATCACTTGCGATTACTTTACTCGCGCCATGTTTCGCCATGACAACACTCATAAGCCCAGTTCCAGACCCAATCTCAATCGCAGTTTTCCCGTTAAACAAATGATTATTGTAAAACAATTGTCTTGCATGATATCTTCCAGAGGCTAAAAATGGATCCCAAACTCCTTTTCCCACAACAAACCCTTTCAAAAGATCTCCTTCCCCGCTAACATCATAATCCGCCTCATGAGTTTCATGCTGATGCCTCTGCCATTGCGTCGTAACAATTCTTCTCTGATCCTCGTTCATTAATGCGAGGTGTTCTTCTGTTAGTGGTGTTTCCGATTGGCTGCTCATTGTTCCATCCCCAGATATCTATTAACATTCCTTAGCACAATACCAATCCTCGCCATATTCCCGTACGAGAGACCGCCCACCCTATCCAAAAATTCGTCCATTCCAATCCCCTCACATTTCCCATAATCATGTTCATCAGACCCCTGAGTAAAATGTTGTTCGTAAATCCTTCCCCCCTCGTCCATTGTGAAATAAGTGCCCTGGGCTCCATTTGTACACATAACTTTAATAGTCGCATTAAGGCCAATGTCAACGCATCTCGCATGGCCAACATGCCCTGCCTTTTCGTGCATAATAAGTGCCCTTCCCGGAATCTGACCAGCAGCTACTAACTTCTGCAACTCTCCTAGTTTTGTTCTTAATTCATCTTTCTCGCCACTCATCCTCCTTCCCCCTGACTAACTTTCTGAATATCCAATTGCACAATCGTCCCAGGCTTCAGATGCTCCTTCAACATCTGCGGGATAACAATAATCGCCTGATTCCCATGCTTCGCAATCCGCTTCATGATCGTGAATTTCTTTTGGTTATTCATCTTTCTTATCTCCAACCATTTCCTGAAATCTTCCAAAATCTGCCCCATAAAATTGATCTCTAACATGTTTCAATACTAAGATCTGATTATAACGCTGTTCATTGTATGTTCGTACATCTGAATCCTCAATGGCATAAGCAGGATTAGGGTTTTCAATAACTCTCTTTATTTTCTCAGCAGCTCCAGCCCTCTTTTCTCCAAAATGGTTGTATACTTTCGCAAGCACACTTAACCCTATGCTGTTCTCTGCTTTTCTCAACTCGCTACCTGCAAATGTATCTAGCTCACTCATTTTCTCCCCCGCACTCCTTCCATAAACTCTCTGGCCCTTTGGTTTATAGCGTCAACTTCTACTCTCCTAGCTCCAAGCATAACAGGGCCATATTTCCCATCCATTGCTTCGGAGACAGTAAGATATGATCCATCTGCTTGTCCAATATAAACCGTCTGAATATTTTCACCAAGAGGCACAACCAAATCAGTTATTCCATCCAAGTTAGCATCAAAAGAATAAGGCCTCATTTCTACAGCAGTAGGGCTTATTCTTCTAGAGCTTTTTTGGTCAATTCCTGTAGAATATCCTACCAAAAAACTACCCGCACTAGCTAGTATAAGGCATCCCGCTGCAAATTTTGCAGGAACCATCATACTCAATCCCTCCCGGTTATTCATTCTCTCCTCCTTCCCCTTCAGCAGGTTTCAACTCTGGAAAATGTAAGTAAAACGCCTCTAGGGCTTCTCCATGTGCCCCAGCCACACCTTCTAAATTTCTAAAATCTCTCTGGCCTCCTTCAAATGCCATCCTAGAATCCCCCGCAGCAGCTTCAGCCACAGTTTCAAGGTATTCTCTAAATTGAGAAAGACCTCTCCGCGTCCTAACCAATTCATTATGTTGTTCAACAAGCAGATCAACAACCCTGCTCTGGGTAACTTCTGCCTCACCATGATATTCTTATCATGCAGATCTCTATGGTAGAATCCCTCCTGGCTAGCGAAGTATACAGTGTCAGTAACCCCAGAAACAATGTCCTCAAAATCCTTCTTCGTAGGCGCTTTTCTCATAAAGAAACTTCTCAACGTCTCAGAATCTTCAAACTTAGGTTCTATCGTAAAGACATAATCATCCTCACCATCTTCCCCTTCAAGCACACCAAAATCCATCATTGGGCTAATCCCATGATCCAATGCCCTCTCAAGACCAAACTTAGAAAGAATAGTGACTTCATTCGCCGTCCCATAACCCTTCGCCCTAAGAAGTCTAGCCTTCTCACTCTCAACACCTTATCTACTTTTATGATTACATCCTGGCTGCCCATCTGCCCGTCAAGCAGCCTCTTCATACTTCCCTCCTGCCTTTCATCAGAAGCCGCTACGTTCTGATACTTCCACTCAGGCAGCTTCTCTCTCACTCTCTCAAGAACTGTTCTGGCTCTCCTTCCAGCTATAGGTACATCCATCACAGCAGTAGTTTCATGAACTCTCATTTTCAACCTCCTGCAAAACATTAATAGAAATCTCCGCAATCGTCCCAGGTTTCAAATGCCCCTCTAGCACACGAGGAATCACAATAATCGCTTGCGACCCGTGCTTCGCTATCTTCTTCGTGATAACAAACCGCTTTTTACCGTTTTCTTCTGCCATATTCTATGTATAGCCCGTACATATTTTCCTTTTAAACCTTTCTATTTGTAATCACTCTGAAATGACAGTAAGAAACAGAAAAAAGTTATTACTGTAAGAAAAGTTCTTACAATGATTTTAAGAACTAGGAGAAGGGATTAGCCCTATGAAGATAACTCTTGTGAACCCAAATCAGCTGAATCCTTTTAGAAAACATCCTGCTTCGAAGAGATCTTTGGTTTTTAGGGATATTGGCCCGCCTCCAACTCTTGCTTCCTTACTTGGATCTTTGGGCTATGATCACGATGTTAAACTAATAGACCATTTTCTAGAATATCAGCATTTAGGGCCTGATGATGTTGAAGTGGATCTAGAAGCTGCTGCAAGAAGGGAATTCCCAGATTCAGACGTAATAGGAATTTCTACAATGACAAATAGTAGAAAGGCCTCCTTAGATTTCGTTAGGCTCGCTCGTGAGATAAGTAATGCAAGGGTTATAGTTGGAGGGCCTCATGCAACAACAATGGCTCGACAGCTACTAGAACACTACCCAATAGATGCTGCCGTTCTTAGAGAGGCTGAGATAACTTTCCCAGAATTGATAAGAGCAATTGAAACAGGAGGTGACTTGCGGCAAGTTGAAGGAATAGCAATCAGACCAGAAGGAGAATTTCTTTTGACAAAACCGAGGCAAGTTGTGACAGATCTTGATGATTTGCCTACGCCAGACTATAACCCTTATTTCGAATTAGACCACGCTCATGAGATTAAAACAATTTCAACAATGACGTCAAGAGGATGCCCCCACCGTTGCAAATTCTGTTCTAACTATTGGGGGAAAAGGGTGAGAACAAAATCAGTGGGAAAAGTTGTTCAGGAACTTACTGGATTTGCAGATCTTGGAGTTAAAACCGTGCGGGTTGAAGATGACACTTTAACTCTGAACAGTGCGCACGCAAAAAAACTATTTAGAGAAATCGGAGCGGCCGGGTTAGGACTCGAATTACATGCAATAACTCGATTTGGAACACTTGACGACGAAATGGCTGAATTATATGTTCGGGCTGGAGGTAAAAGTTTTGATTCAGCAATAGAAACCGGTTCTGCATCCCTAAGGGGGAAAATGGGAAAGGCACTTACAAACAGGCAGATATATGGGGGGGCAGAAATTCTAAAACGAGCAGGAATAGATATGTACTTGTATGTAATGCTCGGATTCCCAGGAGAAACTGAAAGAGATCTCGAAGCAACAATGAGCATGCTAGAGAGATTACAGCCAGCAGGATTAACTTGCAGTATTTTCCACCCTTATCCCGAATTGCGCCAATATGAAGAGCTAAGAAGACAAGGGCTCGTCTCAGACGAAGACTTTCTAGACGAAGATAAGACAAAACTGCACGTACTGGAAGGAGAAGAGTTAGAATTAAGGAGGAGGTATAGGAGAGAGATTCTGAAGGGGTTCGGTTTAACTAAGAGACCAGACTATGAAGGAATGCTTAGTGATGGGGTCTCAAGTTATACAGAGGTGGCTGAAGGATAACTTAAATACCTCCGCCGATAGACTTGAACATGGAAAGATGTCTAGAAGCGAATACAGCAGAAGAATAACTACTTCTTCTCACCAATAGCTTGCAAATACAATTCTTCAACTTTTTCCCAATTAACTACATTCCACCAAGCAGCAACATAATCAGGTCTCTTATTCTGATACTTCAAATAATAAGCGTGCTCCCAAACATCCAAACACAAAATTGGAATCTTGCCCTCACTAAGCGGTGTATCTTGGTTTCCTGTGCTCATAACCTCTAAAATTCCATTTTCCACAACAAGCCAAGCCCACCCGCTCCCAAACCCGCTCTTAGCCGCCTCAGTAAAATCGCCCATAAATCTCTCAAAAGAACCCAAATCCTTAACAATCGCCGCTTTAAGCTTCTCTCCAACTTCCTGCTTCTTTGGAGACATAACCTCCCAAAACAACGCATGATTAACATAACCCCCTCCATTATTAACCACAGCAGCCCTTATATCATCAGGCAACGCGCTTAAATTCGCCATAATAAGCTCTGCATCCTTCTCAAACAGCTCGGGATGCTTCTCCAACGCAGCATTAAACTTATTAGTATAGGCCTTATGATGCTTAGTATGATGAGTCTCCATCGTAGTCTTGTCAATATGAGGCTCTAACGCATCATACGCATACGGAAGTTTAGGTAATTCAAAAGCCATAGCAAAAAGTAACAACCGTCGTTAATAAACTTTTTCTTTAACGATGTTAATCAAACGAAATGTCTTCTTCGAGCAATTCTATCGGCATTTATTCTTCTATCCGTCAGTCCTTGATAACAATCACGGCAAGCATAACCTATTCTTCTGTCTTCATGAATATCCTTTCCAACAATTCCCCGATGCCCACACCAGCAATTAACATAGACTTGGGTCGGGCTAGTTGGCTCAGCCTTAACAGAATCATTATTATCTAAACTCATTGTAAAAACTCCAAAAAATTTAACCGCACTGAGCAGCAGCTGCAGAATCACCAGCAGTTGCACTCCAACCAAAACCAGGCGAAGGCGAAGCTGCACTCAATTCAGTATTACATTCTTCAGGAGCATCATTAAACGCTGCGCAAATCGTACCTAACAACGAAGCAGGATCTCTTCCAGAACTTGCCTGCTGACCATTAACTACCAATGTAGGAGAGCCTTTGACCCCATATTCCTCATTCTCTGCTTTATGCGTATTAAACTGTGGGAATCTCCCATTCAACCATTTACTCTGATCAGCAAGATTATCTTTAATCGCAAATTCTTGATCTACTCTTGCTGCACATGTAGCCAGCTTCGTCTGATCTACTCCTGCTTCAACCAAACACCCTTGACCATCACTTGCCTCCAAGAAGCACTCCAAATAAGTAAGAAGCTTATCATTTTGTTCACTTTCGATACAATACTGATTCAACTGCTCAAGAACTTCTTTCTCGCCATGCATAGCATAATTCACAAACTTCAACTCAAAGTCAATCTTGTCTCCTAACGTCTTAACTACAGGCATTATGCCCTTCTCAATTTGAGTACCATATGGACAGTGACTCATAATAAATAACTCAACAACAGGCTTATCGGACTTAGGAACAGAAGTATCAGGACTAGGCTGCGTCTCAGCAGGCGTTGCTGTATCTCCTGCAGTATCTTCCACCTCATTAAGAGCAACAGGATTGCCAACCAAAAACTCACCATCAAGTGTAGTAAACACAGGAACCTCCTGATCTTGGTAATTTAGTATAACCTTGTAAAACTGACCATCTAATTCTGAAGAAACTAACTCAACTTCCCCGGTGATACTTGGATTAGAATTCAAAAAATCAAGAACCTTAGCACCAGCCTCATCAGCGCTAACAACATTTCCGCTAACGCCAGAACTCCCCCCAAAAGCCAAAACCAAAACCAAAACAACGACAAGAACAACAGTAGAAGCTATCCACGGATTGGACCTTACCTTATCAAAATATTTTCCAACAGGAACTTCAACAATATCTTTCTCAACTTTTCTATCAATCTTATTCTCAGAACCCTCAGCTTTCTTTTTAGCTACCATTTATTTCTCAAAAGATAAAGACTTTAAAAACCTTTTGTTAACAGCGGCTTTGCCCATAAAGTAACTCTTGCCTAAAAAGTCAAATTAGCCCATTGTACCTAAACACAACAAATCCTATCTCAAAGATAAGGATTAAAAAATAAATTAACAACATTATTTCTAAAATCTGCTTTTCTTTTTGGTTCATAAAATATTAAGAAAAACAAAGTTTTTATTTCTTTTCAAATTTATTATTTAGTTTTTAACAGAATCTTTCAAGAAAGCCCTCAAACATTTATCAGAACAAAATGATTTATCATCATCAGAATTAGCATAGTCTTGAAAACTATATGAAGGATAACTAACCTCACCACCACATATAAAACAATCTGTAAACTCTGCACCATCTTCTTCTTTGCCTATCTGTGTTTCCTCAAAAGTCTGCTTTACATATTTATTAAAACATTCTGGCGAACAGAAATTCTTTCCTTCTACTTCCCCATCATAAGTTATTGCACATATCTCAATGTCTTTTCTGCCATTTGGGTAGTCTTTATCGTAATCAATAACTTTCTTGCATGAATGACATTTTGAAGGATAATCCTCAAAAACTTCTTTACCCTTTAATTCTTCAGCAGACATGGTTTTAGCACAATCTCCACAGACAGCGTTATTTTGTGGCTTGTCTGCCTCCCACATTGAATAATTGCATTTTACACACCTTACTTCGTGCATAGGAGTTTCTTCTTTTAATTCTTGATGAGCCATTCCATATTTATCTTTTGAGGTATTATAAAAATATCCTACTACTTGTTAGTGGATTTGGGGTTTTTGTTCGGTTTAAACGATTTAGCGGATAGATTTTTATAGATTGTTTTTTTGATTAGGGTATGGATAAGGAAGAAGCAAGAAGTAGGTTAAAATTACTAGTTAACAATTTTAGAATAAATTATCAAAAATATAAAAATCTTGCAGAGGCAGATATTGAAACTAAATTAGTTGAAGAACTATTCATTAATGTTTTGGGATGGTCTAAAGATGATTTTATTAAACAAGAAAGAACACAAAGAAATGGTAAGAGGGGTAGGGCAGATTATGCCTTTTACATTGGAGATAGGATTGTATTTTTCTTAGAAGTTAAGAGAATTGGAATACCTTTAGAAAAAGAAGCAGATAGACAAGTTATCTCTTATGCTTTATCTAAACGAATACCTTTTGCTGTATCAACTAATTTTGAAGAGCTAAAGATATTTTGTGTTGAGCAAGAAAATGCAATAGACAGAGTTTTTAGAAGATTCAAACATCCAGAGGCATATCTTGAAGATTTTCACGATTTGTTATTTCTGGCTAAAGAGAGTTTTGAAAATAATGATATACTGAAAAAAGCCGAAGATGAAGACAGACTTAAAAAAAGAATCTCTATAGATAGAACTCTGTTAAATGACTTGATATTTATAAGAAAACTTATCGCAGACGATATTGAAAAGACACAACCAAATAAATATGACTCCAATGAGAAGGATGATATTGTTCAAAGAATTATAGATAGGCTAATTTTTATTAGGCGATGTGAGGATACAAGCATTAATCCCGACAATCTCTACCTTGAAGAAATAAAAGAGATTGAGGAGGGAAAGGCATATTTAAAATTAAAAAAGATTTTTCAGAAATATAATGAGGTATATAATAGTGGATTATTTGCTGTTGGAGTTGATAATGACTGCGATTCAGTTAAGATAAATGACAGTATAATAAAAAAGTTAGTCGGTTATCTTTATGAGTCAAAAGATAAGCAATATATTTATAATTTTGATTGGATTGACGCAGATGTTTTAGGGCAAATATACGAGCAGTATTTAGGAAAAATACTGCAACAAACAAAATCTGGTAGGTCAAAACTAAAAGAAGGTCAAGCCCATAGGAAAGAACAAGGTATTTACTACACACCCATTTATATCGTTGATTACATAATAAAGAATACTATTGGGGAGATAGCAAAGAAGAAAAACAAGATTAAGGATATTAAAGTATTAGACCCTGCTTGTGGTTCTGGTTCTTTTTTAATAAAAGCATTTGATTACATATACAGAAACTTATCAGATACAAAAGACGCAGAACAGTTAAGATTTGATAGTCAAGGCATATATTCGATTAAAACAGAGATGTTAAAGAATAATCTTTATGGAGTTGATTTAGACAATAAGGCTGTGGAGATTACTAAATTAAATCTCTTATTGAAAGCGTCTGAGAAATACAGGAAACTCCCTAGCGAAATAGATTTGCACGTAAGACATGGAAACAGCTTAATCGAAGATGAGAAAGTTGCAGGGCTAAATGCTTTCAAATGGTCTGGTGATTTTGAACAGGAAAGTTTTGATGTTATTGTTGGGAATCCACCCTATATCCGCCCAGAAAATGTGGATAAGACAGAACGAGATTATTATATTAATTCTGGAAAGTTTGATAAGATGTTCGGAAGATTTGATTTATATCTGGTGTTTATGGAAAGGGCTCTTAAATTATTGAAGAAAGAAGGGTATTTTTCATTTATTATCCCATATTCTTTTCTTAATCAAAATTACTCTAAAAAACTAAGAGAATGGATATTGAAAGAGTTTACAATAATGAATTTAATAGATTTATCTGATGTTAAGGTATTTGAACAAGCATTAGTTAATACTTGCATTTTAGTTATTAAGAAAAAGAGTCCATCTAAGAATCATAAAATAAAACTATTCAAACCTCCAAAAGAAATTAAATCTTTAGAAGACATTGAGTACGAAAGCATAAATCAAGATATATTCTTAGATACTCCTCAAAATATGATTAGAACTGATTTAACACAAAAGAAAATAGAAATTATTGAAAAAATCAAGCAACAAAGTGTCCCTCTTTCTGATATCTGTTATTGTGTTATCGGGTCTGTTCCACACGATTCTAAAACTGGTGCTTCTAAAGATAGATTAATCAGTAATAAAAAAGAGTCATCTAATCACAAACAATATATTGAAGGAAAGGATATGGGCAGGTATGTTTTGTCTTCGAGACATCTTTTTCTAAATTATCAGCCAAAGGTAATGCACCGCCCCAAATTTCCAGAACTTTTTGAAAATGAAAAATTGATAATTAGAAACATATCCACTAAGGAAGGAATAATGGGTGTTTATGATATGAACCATTATTACACTAATGATACTGTTAGTTTATGTGTTCAGTGGTTTAAGTTACAAAATCTAAACATAAGGGGGATAAACACAAATAATAATTTAATTGATTTGTCTAAAAAATATAATCTAAAATATTTATTATCTATGGTAAATTCTAAACTAAATAACTTTTACTTTAAAACGGTATTAAGTGCAAATTTGCATGTTTATCCTGAAGCTATTAGAAATTTATTAATCAGGAAAATAGATTTTTCTAACGGAAGAGATATTGAAGTTTTTGAGCAATTGCAGAATATTGTTGAATCTATCCAAGAATTAAAAACAAAATTAAACGAGTTCGGGGACAAGAATACATCTGAAAAGTCTGATATAAAAAATAAAATAAATGAGAAAGATAAAAAGATAGATAGTTTAATCTACAAACTCTACGGAATCACAGACAAAGAAAAAGAAATAATCGAATCCTCCGTCTAATTCGGGCACCGATAGATTTTTAAACTTCGGGTTCCTAATTTATCTATGAAGATTATGAAAGTGGTTGATAAAAAGGTTGGCGATAAAACTTACTTAAAATATAGAATTAATATTCCTGTGAAAGTTGCAGAGGATAGCAAACTTTTAGACAAAGAGATTAAGGTTACGCTTGAAGGTAAAAAGATTGTGATTGAGAAAGAGTGATTTAATTTATTCAAGAATATCTTTATAGACTATTGCTTCCATTGTTAATATATTTGAGTCCTCTCCGCTTTTAGAAACCTTTAACTTGTAATTGTTACTTTTAAAAAAAGATTCTTCTACTAATTGATTAATTGCTTCCTCAATTATTTTTACAGTTTTGATATGCATTCCAAGTATAGAAAATCTACGATTTTTTTGTTCTGCTTGTCTTTTGCAAAATGATATTACACCTTCTAAATCTTCAGTATTCTTTACAAATTTAGATGATTTTTCCCAATCTTCTACAAGTTCTTCAAATTCGTCTTCTAATAGTCCAATTGGATAATTATTTAATTTCAAGTTTTGTAAGTATGTTATTGCAGAAGAAAAAGATATTGTTGTTGGGAACTTTACAATCTTTAGCAATCTTCCTCCGCCAGGTCTTTTAGCAATTTGTTCTTTAATCTGACCTATTCTATGCCTATATTTTTCTTGGTTAATTTTATTATCAATATTTTTGTTATAACTTGCAATAAGAAATCCTGCTCTAATCAAGTCTAAATATTTATAATTAGGAACTAATTCCTCTATTTGTTTATAGTGGGGATTGTTTTTGGATTCTTGTAAAAATAATGCTTCTTCTCTGTCTGGAACAAAAGCATATTTCCCCTCATTAAATTTATCCACAAAGAACTGTTTAATCTTTTCATATCCTGCCTTACTAAAATTTACAATGCCTTGACTTGCTGTATAAATCAATGCTTCTTTTAATGATAAATCCTTAATATGTTCAAGAATCTGTTCAATTGTCATTGCCATCTGATTCTACTTTTTCTCTTAGGTATTTGGCAAGGGCTGTTGGGGTTCCATCAATAACTTCTAAAGAACCTGGAACTAAAGTAGCAAATTCAGCTTTAATTAGTTTGTTTGGATTTTCATTAGATGTTATTTTCTTTCCATTTTTGTCTAAAACATTACCTTCGCCATCTACATCATAATCAAAAGCTCTTAACAATAATGTTCTTTCGTTTTTACCAAGCTCTTCAAAAATTAGTTCTTTTTTCATATTATCAAATAGATGATTATCTTTTAAATATATATCGTATCTTAATACATATATTTAACTCCCGCACTCCTTTTCATAGATTTATTAGGGAAGTAGCATTTATATTACTTGCGGACATATATTTTCGGGCACCGAAACATTTATATAGTTCGGGTGCCTAATATATCTATGAAAACAAAACAAATAAACTGGAAAGAAGTAAGCCCAGAAGATTACCGCAAAATGCGAGGAAAATTAATCTTTCAATCTGGGAGAATTAGAAAGAGTAACGATTACTGGATAGTTGGCTCACAATCCTCTCTAAAGGCATATAAGGTTAAATTCAACGGACATGAGCCACAATGTAATTGTCCAGACTGCACATTAAGAAGGAAGAAATGCAAACACATTCACGCAGTAGAATTTTATATAAAGAGGCAAATTGATGAAGAAGGCAAGATAACTGAAATAAAAGGAGTAAAAGTAACATATAAGCAGAAATGGAACGCATACAACAAAGCACAGACAAACGAGAAACTTATTTTTATGAAGTTGTTAAAGGATTTGTGCGACAATGTGGAACAGCCAGAGTATAAGTTTGGTCGCCCAACTCTTCCTTATTCAGATATGATTTTCTCAATGGCTTACAAAGTTTATTCAACTTTTTCAGGAAGGAGATTTATGAGTGATTTGAAGATAGCAAAGGAAATGAAATGTTTAGAACAATTACCACATTATAACTCTATGTTTAATTTCTTCAATAAACCAGAATTAACACCTATCTTAAAACAACTTATTCAGATTAGTTCTCTGCCTTTGAAAGAAATTGAAAAAGATTTTGCTGTGGATAGTTCTGGCTTTTCTACTTCCCGTTTTGCTCGTTGGTTTGATTACAAATGGGGCAAAGAACGAAAGTTTAGAATTTGGCTTAAAGCACACCTAATAAGTGGAGTTAAAACTAATATTGTTACGGGTGTGAAAATTACCGAAGGACAAGAGAACGATAGCCCACAACTTGCTGAACTTGTGCGAAAGACCGCAGAGAGTTTTAACATCTCGGAAGTAAGTGGAGATAAAGCATACAACGGGCGAAAGAACTTTAAAGTAATTGAAGAAGTTGGCGGAACGCCATTTATTCCTTTTAAGAAAAATGTTACAGGAAAGCGTGGCGGTTGTTCTGTTTGGAAAAAAATGTATCATTATTTTATGTATCAGCATGACGAGTTTTTAGAACACTATCATAAGCGTTCAAATTCAGAAACAGTTTTCCATATGATTAAAACAAAGTTCGGAGATAGCATAAGAAGTAAATCGCAGACAGCACAGATTAATGAACTGCTTTGTAAAATTCTTTGCCACAATATCTGCGTGGTTATTCAGGAAATAAACGAATTGGGGGTAAAAGCAGAATTTAGACTAGAAGAAACCAAAGAAATTCCTGCCCAAAAAGTAGAATGATTTAACGACTATTTAGGCAAAGCCGTTAACAGCAAGAACAAATTATTTCCCTGTTGACAATTTTGAGGTCTCCAGTTAAAACTTGTTAACTTCAACCTAAATCATCGGCCACAAATCTTCTTAATGCGCAGAATAAGCTTTAAGGATTTGCGCTAGCGCAAATCTTTATTAATCTCTTCTCCGTCCTCACCGTATAAAAAAGATGGCGTATGACATAATAATCGGAAGGGATGAATCTGACAAGGAGAAATTCGGCGATCGCGGATTGGTAATGCTCGGCAAAGGCTATGTTCGAATGGGAAACTATACATCCCTTTCAAATAAAATTTGGATGGACGTCGCACGTTCTCACGTAATTTTAGTCGCAGGTAAAAGGGGATCAGGTAAATCTTATACTCTTGGCACAATCGCTGAAGAACTCTCCAATCTAGATCCAGAAGCAGCAAAAAACATCGCTCCGTTAATATTCGACACAATGGGAATTTTCTGGACGATGAAATACAAGAACGAAAAAGATAAACCCTTATTAGACAAGTGGGGTTTGAAAAGTCAAAATCTTCCTGTCAAAGTTTTCGTACCATTCGGTAAGGAAAAAGAATACCTAGAAAAGAGCATACCCTTCGACAAAACCTTCGCCCTAAAACCCTCCGAGCTCGACGCAGAAGACTGGATAACCCTTTTCGATTTACAAATGACCTCTCTTCCAGGAGTCTTGCTATCAAGAGCAGTTACAGAACTCCACGAAAAAAAATCAGCCTTCACGATAGAGGACATCCAAAAAGAAATCAAATCAGACAGAGAAGCAAGCAAGGAGACAAAAGAGATCGTTTCTTCATTATTCTCTGCCGCAACAACCTGGGGAATTTTTTCCACTTCAAAAGAAGGAACAGAAATAAGGGACTTAGTCAATGCCGGAACAACGACCGTTTTGGACGTTTCAATTTACTCATCTGTCGGCGCCTTCAACGTCCGAGCTTTAGTTATCTCATTAGTTTCCAGAAAACTTTTTGAGACAAGAATGGACGCAAGAAAGAAAGAAGAACTCGAAGCGTTACAACACGGCCAGGATTACCTATCTTACAAAACCGCAAGAAAAGAACCTCTTGTTTGGATTTTCATCGACGAAGCCCACGAGTTTCTTCCAAAGGAAGGCAAGACGCCTGCAACCGACGCCTTGGTTCAAATCCTAAGAGAAGGTCGTCAGCCAGGAATCTCTTTAGTCCTCGCAACCCAGCAACCCGGCCAAATCCATAAAGATGTCATGACCCAATCAGACATTGTCCTAGCCCACAGACTAACCGCCCAACCAGACATAGAGGCCCTAAACCAGATAATGCAAACCTACCTCTTGGAAAACATCAAACAGCAAATAGACAACCTACCGCCTGAAAAAGGGGCAGCAATTATCCTTGACGACAATTCAGAAAGAATTTATCCCATCAGAGTAAGGCCAAGATTCACATGGCACGGCGGAGAAGCCCCAACGGCTGTTAAGGCTGATGTGAAGTTTTAGCATAACCACAAAAAATATATACTTTGCCAACCACCCACAAAACAATGCCCCAATTAATCTCCAATCTGGACGACACCTCGGTGGAGTTCTTAGCAGATCGTGAAGCAAGAGATCTTGATAGGGATGTTCAAGGGCCAAATCCCAACGGATACGAACCGTTAGTAATGCCCTCTCAACTCGGACAAGGAGTCGCACCAGCACAAAGATTGATGCGCCGGGAAGCAGAACAAATGTACGATGAAGCAGAGACCTACGGATTCTGCTTCCCCGGAGACTCACAAGGATGAAATTTATTTTACCTACACGAATGCACGCCATTTAACACGCCATCCTTTAACGAATCCGCCAAATCACTTTTCAAAAACTTTAAAAACCAACCTTATCGAGCAATTGTATGATAGAATCAAAAACTCCCTTGTATGAGGTCCTCACTGGTTTGTTCGGAAGAACGCCAAGTGTGGCAACAACAGCCGAAGACGTAGAGGCACAGGCGGAAAAAGAATTAAGGGCACTTGTTAAGGACAGGGCACAGGAGGTAAATTTCTCAGGAGAGCAAAACGCAGATGTTTGCGACCACATTTTTGATTACAATCCGATTCACAGGTCTGCAGAAGCAGCAAAGGCATTCCAATTCGGAAAATTCAAGGAAAGGCCAATTGTAGGCCCACTAATTATTGGAACTGCACAAAGGGTAGCAGAAGCAACATTTAGAGACATACGTGATTACTTTGGCCTGGAAGAAATACAAAACCTGGTGGTGGGAACAAAAACAAAATTCAGAAACCCTGCTTATCCAGATCAAAAGGTTAAGTTCGACGTCATAGATTGTAAGGAGTCAGGAGGAAATGTGGTTCTTGCAGTCGCAGTTACCTCAGGCAGAGATAAAATTGCACAAGTTGATGTTCTTGTTGGACCAAGATACAGGCAAATGCCAGAAATTGGTGGCCCCATACATTCAGAGGTTTATGAAATCCCGCAAGAAGTAATTAACGGACTTAACAAGTGTATTGGTTTTGAAGAAGGCAGAGTCTCACCCTTCAATGGAGCGGCATTAGTTCCCTCAGCGCTTCTATTCATGTTAAAAGAAAGAACAGGTTCAATGGTGGGTGGAAACCTAGCAATGGAAACCTCTTATCTTGGAATGCCAACCGCTGGAAGATACCAGGTAGATATTATGCCTCCAAGAAACATTAGAGAAGCATCCAGATTCACACTCGGAGCTCTAGTAACACAAGAGACTGCACCAATCGCCTACACAATGATTAAAGCAGCCACACCAGAAACCCTAAAGCTAGAAAGAGATGCCAGGCAATTCAAGAGATTTTTATATCGCACCTAAATCTATACTTCTTAGTCCCAACCTCCCCCGCCTTCTTCACTCCCAGAACCTTAATCTTCCGCCCAGCCTTTTTAGCCTCCGCCTCAATCAACTCAACAAAATCATCCTTTTCTTCCTCCGGATAAAAACCATAACAATGTAAAAATCCTCCCTTCTTCACTGCCTTAAACCCCACGTCAAAAAAGGTACTCTTCAAATTCAACGGCGCCATAATCACTCGATCATACTTGCCTGAAACTTTCTTCCGAACATCTCCCTGAACAATTTCTACATTCTCCAACTTGTTTCTCTTAACGTTTTCCTTCGCGTACTTGTTACATTCCCTACTAATCTCAACACTAACAATCTTCTTAGCCTTCGAATGCCTTGCGATAACAACAGCATACGGCGCAACACCTCCGAACATAACCAAAACATCCTCATTCTTCTTTACCTTGCTCGCCAACTCCAATCTCTCCGTAGACAACCGCGGAGAAAAATAGCAAGTATCAACATTCAACCTAAACAAACAGCCATTCTCTTTATACAACGCTTCCTTCGTCCTCTCCCCAGCAATATGCTTCGGTCTTTTCGTCCTCAGTCTTCCCTTAAACTTGTCCTCCTCCAGAACCGTCCGCACAGCCTTCCGTTCCTTCAAAAACTTCTCCGCATACCTCTTCTTATCTCGCAGCTTCTCTTCCTTCTTGAACTTGACAATCGCAACATTTCCAATTATATCATAGTGTGCCAATTTTTTTTACCTCCTCCAAAAACTTTCTAGCATCGTTTATCGCCCCTTCAGCATCTTCTTTATTTGCCTCATAATCGAAACCATATAATAATTCTTTCCTAGAATTCTGATAATTGTAAAACGAATTAAGCAGGCCCATTGGCAACTTATCATAATATTTCGATTCAAGGTACACATAAACAGCATAATGGCTTTTTTCTTGAACTCCATCCCCATACAATAATGCTCTAGCCGCATGAAACATTGAGGTGTATGCACTCAGAATTACTTGATTAAAGAACTCAGAGTCAAACAAACTCTTTGCCTCGGAAATCTTCTTCTCAGAAGTTTCAAGGCTAGATTTAACTTTCTCCAAATCAGGTTCTATTTTTCGGAGTTTTCTGTCTTTGAAGAGTTTGTCAAGATTCATACTAAGGGCATGCCTCCAATTATCGCAATTCCTTGTGTGATAACGTCCTGATAAAACGCTTTGTTTGTCTGTGCCTGCTTTTTCCATTCATCCCATGAAAAAAACTTCACCTGGATTTCTCTTCCAAGTTTTTTCTCAAATTCTCTAAAATTTGGTTTAATCTTGTTCCCGATCAAAACAAAATCTATGTCACTTTCTTTATCATCAAGGCCCTTAGCAATACTCCCAAACAGAACGCAATGAGTCACGTCCATTTCCCTGCATGCTTCAATAAATCCCGAATTCTCTATACATTCTAACGAAAACACAATCTTAATTTGCCTGAAGGTTATAGAATCTAAATTCGATCTGAAATACCTCATATTCCCCTTTCTTTCATCAATAACAAATTTCTTTTCCACAAAACTATCCAGAAATCTCTGCGCGCTATTTGGACTAATTTCCATCCTTCTCGCGAAATCTCTAAGATAGACTTCCTCCAAGGGATTTTCAACAAAAAACCTCAACGCGTCCAAAACCAACAACTGACTGTGCTTATTTTTCATACGATCGTATGATTTTTTGATTTATATACTTTTCGAAAACTAACAAATCAAGGCTTTCCTTTTCTGAACTTGACAATCGCAACATTACCGATTATATCATAATGGGCCATATGCTTTCTAGTCAAACAATGTTTAAAAACTCTCTCGCTCATTAAGATATCTATGACAATCCCAACCCCAGAAGAATTTTTACATAGGGCCTCCGTGGAATATATCTAAACATATCTTGCGGATGAAAACGGCAGGGTAGACATGGCCGATCTAAGGGCCCTTCCTAGATTCACTTTGGCTACACTTGTAGGTACGGATCTACGTGCGTACGACCCGGATCAGGCATTTGCATTGGAATGGAGAGAAAAGACGATAAGAGGTTTGGGCGCAGATCCAAAGCACGTTCCAGTACCTGACAAAGCGGATTACCCTCTGTCGACTATGTATGCAGGATTAGTCTTGGCAATGCCTGATTAAAACAAGAAACATTTAAATACAAATTCTCCTTGACTTTAGCATAAAAGAGGAAAGATGGTCATCAAAAAAACCCTTGGTTATGTTCTAGGTCTTTTAGGCGTTCTCGGCATCGCTATGTGGGCCATACCAGGTTTTAGATCTGCAGTGCCTCAACTTAGTGATGTAACGGACACGATTCTTGTGGCAGTTTCAGTTGTTCTTGCAGCAATAGGAATTTTCTTAATCACAAAAGGCGGCGGCGGTAGAGGCAAAATGAGAGAAGTCCCAATCTTCCAAGGCAAGGACGTTGTAGGTTACAGGCGTCAAGGAAAATAAATATCTAATTTTAAGATCTCAAAATAACTTTAAGTTTCTGCCTATTCATCTTTATCCTTTTCTCTATAGCATCCATAGACCTAGGGTCAGTTGTTCTGGCAAGTAATTCTCTGTCCTGATCGATAGTGTTTGTTATCCTTGCAGCCTCAACCCTCTTGTTCACGTCATCTATCTGGCCCATCGAACTCAATAACATCATAACTCTTATTTCTTTATCGAAATAAATCAAAAGACCGGAAATAGCTGCTATGATAATGTAAATCCATCCCAAGTTAAACCCGCTTTCAGTAACCAAATCTGCCCTCCTCATGATTCCTAGAGCTAAAAAGATAACCAGAAAGGCAGTCCAACAAACTCTCCTCAATATCGAACTCTCAAAACCCTGGATAAAGAAAAATCCTATGATAAACGGAATAAGGACAGACAAAACAATACCTAACGTTCCATAAGGCAACCATATAAAATTAATCAAACTCTCTGTTGTAATATATCTTATCGCGATTAACGAAACAATAAGGGAAATAATGATGCCCATCGCAGTCTTGCCTGCAAACCCAGGAACCCTATTCATCGCTTGAAATACAACAACAAACAACAATACAAAAACAAGCATCTTAACAAAGAAGACCTCACTCGGAGACGCTCCTGTATGGCTAATATCCCCCAAGAAAAATCTTATTGCATCTTCTGCCCCAAGAAGAACACTGTCAAATTGCGAAGCAGAAACAAAGCTTACAAACAGCAAGGCAGAAAAAACAAACAGCGCAACAAACCTCTTCCTTTCCATCGTTAACAAATACGTAAGAAGTTTATAAATTTTCTTACACTAATCTCCCATAGTCTTGGCAATATCCTCAATTCTCTTTTTCGCTTTTTCAATTTCTTCATGCGCAGCCTTTCGCGCATGCTCATTAGTTGAATTCGCAATTGTATCGCGCCAGCCCTCAATGTCCTCTTGTATCTTAGCAATCCTCAAATGGTCCAAATTAGCACTTTCTCTCTGAATTTCTGCCTTTATCAGGATCTTTCTAATTGTTCCATCCCAGATGAAGGATGCAAAAGCCAATGCTGCTGTACAGATATAAACAAATGCAAGATTGAAGCCCGCATCCGCGCTCGCTAACTTATCCCACCTGACCGCAGTCAACGCAATGAACAGCACAATAAACAATGCCCACCCCGCCCGTCTTATGATCCTGCTTTCAGAAAATCCTTGGATAAAGAAGAAATAAATTACAAAAGGTATAAGCGAAGTAAGCGCTATCCCTACAACACCTGACGGCAACCAAACCAGTTCAACAAGCTCTTTGCTGCCAAGAAATCTTGTAGCTAGAATCGAAACAACAATTGTAACAATCCAAACTACTCCAGCCTTCTCACCAATTCCAGGAACACGAGTTACGGCCATTTTCACTACAGCCAACATCAAAATAAACAATAACACCTTAACAACAAACAAACTCCCATCAGCATCACCATTAACACTACCAAGAGTGTATTTCAAAAAAGGTTCTAGTCCATTTCCAAGGTCCATGAAAAAATCACCCACCCCTTTAAAGAACTTTAAGGTTCCACTTTCTCCTTCAGCAGATACAAAACTAATCGCAAACACTGACAAGAAAAGAATACCTAATAGCAACACCCCTATCTTTTTCATAGGTTACAAACACCACACGACTTTATAAATATTTCTTTGCCGCAATTATCAAGAGAGATAACTAAATTTGCCACCACAATTAGGTACAAAAAAGAGATCAGAATATTTATAAACTTCTTTCAATTCAGAAAACAATAATTAACAAGCAAAAAGGAGGTTAACATGAACTGGAAAAAAGCAGGCGTTTATAGTTTATTGCTGCTAATGGTGGTTGTCCCACTTTTGGCTGGCGGGATTCTTGCTGCTGATGGAGACGGGGGCGACGCAGGAGACGCAGGAAGTGCAGGCGTAAATCAAGAGATAACCAGCCCCGAATGGGTAGTTGCTGTAATCAAATTCTTGGGCCTAGGTAGGACCTGGGCGATGTTTATAGTTTCTATCGCAGTCCTATTAATGGTTTTTGCAGCAACGTATGATATCCTAGCGTTTACAGCCTTTTCAACAGACTGGGTTAAGTATCTAATAGCTGCAGGTGTTGCACTTGTAGTTGCAGTTACACGAGGCGTAACGGTTTTAGCAGGATTATTAATGACACTCGTAGGAGGTTCCATAATCATCGGAACATTTGTATCAGTAATCCTTGCAGTAATCCTCTTTGTGATCTCTGGTTGGTTTAAGGGAAAAGCAATAAAGTGGAAAGCACACGCGGATGCCGAAAAGGCAAGAGGAGGATTTGAGTTAGCGCAAGTAGCAACCGCTGGAGAAATAGGGACCGCAAAAGCAGCAGCAGCCGCCGCCGAAAGAAAAGCGAGAAAATAAATAAAATTTTATTTTTTAATTATTTTTTAATTCTGTTCATCACTTGTGGCCGCTGATGCGGCCTCTTCAGTAATTTGTCCCAAACCCTGACTCGCTGTGCGAACCTTAATCCCCGAAACCTCTGCATGCGAAAGTTTATTCTGCCGGTCAATTATTCCAAAAACATATTTCAAAACAAAGATTAACACGATTAAAACCAAAACAACGATCCATCTTCCCCATCCCCCAAACCAGCCAGTCCAACCAAAAAGAAAATCCAATATTCCATTTATTAACCCAAATACGGCCAACATAATTGTTATGCCTCCAGCCATGACATATCTAACCCACCTTGTCTCGAAAGGGGTAAACGCAATTATTTGTAAGGCCAACAAAAAGAAGAAAAACCAAAGAATAGCCAATACTATAAACCTCTCCAATGGAATGCCTGCTCCTCTTTGAATCCCTGTAATTATCCAAACTAGTAATTGAAGGTAATCAGGAATAATAATCTCTGTCTGCAAGATCTCGCCAGTCTTGTTTCCAACCTCATTTCCGATAGCCCTGCCGCTAATATTAATGTCAGATAAATTCTGGCCGATAACACTCAAGCTAAATAAAGTTAAAATTAAAAGACAAAAAATCATCTCCTTTTTCATAGTAATCAAAATAATCTATTCTTTAAAACTTTATCTGAACAGCAAATCTTTTTATAATCTCATTTTCCTATAATGCTATGAAAAAAGAGTTCACATTTTTCCTAATAGCCTTAGTTTTAATCTTTGCTTTTGTTCAGCACGCTTCAGCTGAAAGCGCCGGCGACGCAAAAGATATTCTGAAAAGCGAATTTGGACTTAGTGATACAGAAATACCAACAGATCCAGAAGCAATCAAGGAGCTTTACCTTAAAACGCAATGGGCCGACTTCGCCGCCAATAACGCGATTCTTGGGCCAATCCACACATTCTTAACAAAAATGTCCTGGCTTTTTTGGTTTCTCTTCGCTCGACCCTACGAATTTTCCTTCGCGCTGATTATAACTGTAATCCTATGGTTTATGGCTGCAGGACAATCAGGCAAATTAGCAGAAGCCCTTGGTGTCAAAAAGGGATGGATTGCCTTTGGAGTAGGGGTATTAGCAGCCATAGCGATCGCGCAGATTAGGTTGCTAGGGGCCGTTGTCGACCTCATCCTAGAGCTAATTTTCAAGCCAGATGCATGGTGGATGCGCGCCATTGTTATCGTAGTTTTTGTTGTGCTATTTGTAATAGAACAAAAAGCCTCAAAAGCATTAAACAAGCATCTGAAGGAAAAGAAAAAGAGAGACATTGAATCTAAATTCGAACAAAGCCAACAAAGGGCAGAGAAATTCACAGAAGGTGCAGGCATATAACACTTAATTCTGGGTAACAAAGAAAACCTTTAATAACTTCTCACGCGTTTTCTAAAAATGAATAAAAGAGGTCAGATAGATATTCTTCAGATCTACTGGGCAATCAAACACATGCATCTTCTATCGCCTAAAATCCCTCTACTTCCCACCATCACCTCCCTTTGTCTACCACCAACCCAAATACCCCTTTCATCAAATCCCAAAAAATATTACCTACTAAACCCCCCACCACAAAACTTCCCGCCACATTCCTTCTTCCGCCCAGCTAAAAACTTCTCAACCTCTTTAATTATAATCTCAAAATCCTTTAGCCCGTCCTTAATACTTTCATAGGCCTTTGAATCGTCAATTTCTCCGTATTTATGTACCAATATATTCCTAAATCCTTTCATTTCCTTAATCAACTCAACAACTTTTTCATCAAAGATCTTCTTCCTTCCCAAATTATCTATTATGTTATCCTCAACCTCTGGAACGCCGAGGCGTAAATCAGAATTAATTATGTTGCAAATATCAATAATTGACTCTATCACAAACTCTACCTTCTTATATAATCCGTCCTTGACAAGTCCAATGTTTTTGAACTCATGAAAATCAGAAGGCATGTTGTTAGCAATAACTTCTAATGTATCAATTATGTCAGACAAGTGCTTTTCAATATCTCCAATCCTCAAATCCCTTTTTACTATCATTTTGCAATCGGCCTCATTTCAATGTAATCATAATAATACTTCTTAAAATCTTCAAATCTTTTTATCGTTTCATAAGCAACATCATAAACAAAACCTAGATCCTTCGCATACAAAATCTCGCCGCCCAGAACGTCTTTCTGGATAAAAAGAGGCAAATCCTGGAAAATCTTCACGTCAAACTTATCATAAAAATTAGCACTAATCAAAAACTTAAACTTCTTCCCTTGATCTCCATCAAAGTAAATCGCTAAATCATAATCAGAGTCTTTTCTCGCCCCTCCTTCAGCTCTTGACCCAAACAAGATCACAAATTTCACTCTATCAAAACCAGACATCTTCTTCAATTTTTTCATAAATTCCTTTAACTCGTCCTTCATAAGTTATCAAGAAAGCTCATGTTTATATCTCTTTCTAAAACCTCCAAAGAAAACCTTTAATAACTTCTCACGCGTTTTCTAAAAATGAATAAAAGAGGTCAGATAGATATCCTCCAGATCTACGAGGCGATAAAGACGTTTGTCAACGAAGAGAGAGACACTCCGCTAGGCCTTCTCCTATTCATGTTACTAGGTTTAGGCATAACAAAATACCTCATCGTAGAAACCATAACTCAGCTCCAAGATTACTCTGGGATTGTCATGCCACTCGCAGCAGTAGTCGTATTACTCATCTGGCTAAAATTCAGAAGAATCCCCATCGACCACTCAAAGTTCAACATCGCAATTTCACAATTCGACATCCTAATGCTCGACGTAAAGTCAGATACAAGCAGCGAACAAAAACGCAACCTAAGAAGAGAGCTAGTTGACTATGTTTACTCAGCCCTCCACTTCAACAAAGAAAAACTTGCACTAGACGGCTACATAGACGTAGTCAGATTATCTCAAAGGTTTAATGTAAACCAAAAAAACGCAAAAGACATTTGCAAAAAACTCAAGGTCCAGCTCCTAATCTGGGGAGACGCTTACTACAAAGAAGGTTTCCTCTTCTTCAAACCTAGGTTCGAATTCCTTTGGGAACCAAGCAACATTTACTACGCCAAATTCAAAAAAAGCCTCAACAGCCTAAAAACTTTCAAGATAAATATCACAGAAAGTCTAGAAAAAGACCAAACAGAACTCTCCGGCCTAATGCACTACCTCTCGTTTCTCGGCCTCATGTTCAACGGCATCCACTTAAGCCACGCAAGAAAATTCAAACAAGCGAAGGAATGTTTCGACCTATCACTAAAAACAATGAAGAAAAACGCCTTTCACAACCGCTCGCTTTCAGACATCTACCTAGCGACAAGATTTTTCGCCGCCCAAAACCTGCACAAATGGGGAAACTATCTCACGAATGAAAAACACAAAGACCAAGAAGCACTTAAGCTATACGACTCAGCAGCAAAAGCTTTCTTCGCAAGAGCAGAGGAAATGGAAGAAATGCACGACGTCGATCCGGAAGATCAAATAGAACATTCCATGTTATACGGAATTTACATGCTAAAAAAAGAAGGCAAAACCGAAGAAGCCGAGAAGAAACTAGAATCTCTAAAAAAGAAATTCACAAAAAAGAACGTCTATCTTTACTACTTGTACAAAGGCCTCCTTCAAAGAAGCCCCAACTCGGCAACTAAATACTTCGACCTCGCAGTCAAAACGTCCAAGAACGATGCACTAGTCGACGAGAAAATAGCAGATTACTTCTTCTCAAAAGGCAAATTCAAGGAATCCATCGAGTACTTTAAGAAGAGACTGAACATCACAGGAAAACAGGTCTACTCACCAGAACTTCTAGAAGAAGACGCACACAGAAAACTCTCAACAGCATATCTAAAGGAATCTAGTTTCATCAGCAGCATCAGAGAAAAACTTGCCGCAATGACTAGCGAATCCAAAAATGAAGACCACAAGAAAGATCTTTAAAACAAAGTCTGCTGCGACGCTTCCCTTTTAGCCTTATGCAACTTCTCTAAATTCTTAACAACCCTTTCCTCAGAAAAGTCGTGCTCCCCAACCAAAATAGAAATCACCCTATCTTCATTTAGCTTAGGAAACTTAATCTTAAAGTCCTGAACATTCGGCTTCTTAAAAATCTCAAACACGTCCTGCCAATTAAACTCAAGCTGATGTTCAACCTCCTTAAAGATTTCAACAGGATATTTTCTCTGTCGCACAAGAGCAAGTGCCTTCTTAGGCCCAATCCCCCTAACTCCCCCAGGATTAAAGTCAGTCCCAACCAGTATCGCCAAACAAATCAATTGATCAGAGTCAATGCCCAACTCATTCAATACCTTCTCATAATCAATCACCTCCGGCCGAATATCAACGTAACCTGAGGCAGTCTTTCTTCTCTTAGCCAATGTTAAATTCTGTATCAGCCTTTTCCCTCCAACAACTAAAGCATCATAATCTTGAGATCCAACTGCGTAAGCCTCGCCATCCTTAACCAAATGCGCAGCCTGCATCTCTCCTTCCCCCGGAGCCTGAATCACCTCAATTCCCATCGCTTCAAGCAGCGCCTTACTCTCCTCAACCATTCCAGGCTCAAGCCGAACAAATCCTCTGGCGTACTTCCCCATTCCCTCAACATCCTCTTCCTCTTTAGCCTTTTCATATTTATCAGCAGACATAATCTTCGCCTCTTCCCTAATCTCACGCGTCTTTCCCTTCAAAACATTGTACTCGCCATCAAAAACATAAACCAATTTTATTCCCTCGGAGAGCAAAGCAACATTTCTATAAAACAAACCAGACAAATGCGAAGTAATCTTTCTCTTCGAATCCATCAACGGCGTTCCATCGGGCTGCCTAATGCTACTCAAAAACTGATATATCGCATTAAACGCATCCACTGCGACAATCTTTCCCTTCAATTCTTCAAACGTAATCTCCCGCCTAGAGATCAACTCGCCTATTTGTAGGCCCATAGTATCTAAAGGAAAGAAAGATTAATAAAATTATCCAAACAACAGCCTTATAACACCCAACATACTGATTCTCCAATGGGGCTAGGATTCTGGACTTCCGCAATGAAAGCAATCAAAGATGCAGACATTGTCCTGTTTGTCTTGGACGCACGTATGCCTGAACTATCGCGAAACAGAGACCTTGAAGGTAAACTCGAAGAGTCAAACAAGGAATTCCTCCTAGTGTTCAACAAAGTAGACCTTATCTCAAAAGAAGCACTAGAAAAACTCAAAAGCCAAAACAAAGATGCTTTCTTCGTATCAAGCGATAAAAATATTCATATAAATCAACTTCGCCTCGCACTACAAATTAAAACAAAACAGTCCAAACACGAAAAATTAGAAATCGGAATAGTCGGCTATCCAAATGTTGGAAAAAGCGCCCTCACAAACGTGCTTTCTCGCAGTGCAAAAACACAAGTCTCATCAAAGGCGGGTACCACAACAGGCAACCAATGGGCAAGTTCAAACCAATTCAAGATAATAGACTCTCCAGGCGTCATACCTTTCGAAGACGACGAAGTAAAACTTGGAATCCTCGGAGCAAAGAATCCAGAAAAACTAAAAAACCCAGAACTCGTCGCAACAGAAATAATAAAATTAATAGTAAACTTAAATAAAAAAGCACTAGAAGACCTCTACACCTTCAAAATCCAAGACAACGACGAATACGAAATAATGTTGCAAATCGGCAAGGCAAAGAATCTGTTAAAAAAAGGTGGACTAGTAGAAGAAACTCGTACAGCCTTAATGATAATAAAAGACTGGCAAATCGGGAAATTGAAAATCTAACTTTAAGCAGGCACCGCTTCTGCCGGTGCAACAGCATTACCAATAGGAACGCCTTTATTCGTGGTAGGCTTAGAACACCCAAAGTAAGCAGTTCCAGAACACGAAGCAGTCACAGTACACACACAACTTGTTCCATCCCTCGCCCCAGTTGTCGATCCCTCAGTCGGGCTATCACAGCGCTTCCGCGTCCACTCAACAGGACATTGCGAGGGACAATTACCTGGATGTGTTGCAGTAGCACTCTGACAAGCGGCCCTTGCCTCAGCCAAAGCCCCCTCTATCGCCGCATCTCTAGCGGGCTTTTCAAAAAAACCACACTGCTCTGTACAAGAAGGACTTGCCGGTGAAAAAGGAAGAGTCCAAGTGCCATCACCGCTCCCACTTATCGCTTGAGTCCCAACGCCCCCGCAACCATCGGCAATAGCACAAGCAATCTCGCTAGAAAATACAGAATATCCAACCCCAACTAACACCAAAAACAAAGCCGCAAAAATCAATGCCTTTTCCATCAAAAATCCATACAATTAAATTATTTAAATATTTAGTCAATTAAAAGAAAAAACCTAACCTTACCACCAAAAATTAGGCAGGTTCATACATGCCAGGCGTTGCAATACTAGCAACAGACTCGTAAGTACTATATCTAGAACACATATGGGTCGTCGTTAAAGTCACAGATCCGGTAGCAGTACAAACACAACTCGAACCATCCCTAACGCCAGACACACTTGAAGACCCTCCACTACATCTAGTCTTAGTTCTTTGCAACGGACACGCCGACGGACATCCGCCCGGATGATCTCCAGACTTATCGGTAGCCCCACAATTCTCCATTGCCTTTGCTAACGCACTGGCTATAGCTTCCTCACGATCATCAGGGGTAAAAAAATTACACTGTTCACCACAAGAAGGATTCGTAGGCGCAAAAGGCTGTGTCCAACTCGAACTACCCTCAACAGTACTGGTGCTATGTTGAACAACTCCACACCCATCACCATCATCACCCACAATAGCACAAGCAATCTCGCTAGAAAATACAGAATATCCAACCCCAACTAACACCAAAAACACAGCCGCAAAAATCAATGCCTTTTTCATCGATCCCACAACGCCTCAGATTATTTAAATGTTTCCCCAACCGTTTCACTAGCAGATTTATAAGCCCCACCAACTGCCCCAAAAATCCTGCTCATAGGGCCATAAACATCTGCGACACGATTCATTACCCAAGGCAATCCTTCCCTCGTTTCCACAAAGCTTTCTGTCCCTTCGCGCCCTCCATCCCACCGAGACCCTCGAGTAGAAACAGTCCGTTTTCCCAGATTATAACTGGTTTCTACGTGTCTCCCACCAATCATACTTTCCACACCCACATATCCCTTTCCAAACTTAAAATCTGTTAAGGGCCACACTCTTGAAACAGAAACCGCCGTATCATCACGAGGATCATAAACTAGTGAAAACAATCTACACTGCAACCCTATTGCACCAAGCGCAACAGCAAATGGTGCCCTGCGCAGAAGATATCTTCCCGCACGTCTAAGTAATCCCCCCCTCCTAATTCTCTTAGCATTTTCAGGATAATCGCGATCAAGCTGCTCCCATTCGAGATCCTCTTTAGACATTCCAGCCCTTCTCACAGTCTCTTCAGATATCCCCGTGTCTCTTACAATATGCTCTACGTCATCGCCATTTAATGCTCTAATTTCCATAGAAAATCAACGCTTCCAAACTATTAAAAATCTTTCCTATTTGCCAGCTTCTCTAAAAAACAGCTCAAAAAAATCATCAATAAACCCCTCAGGTAACTTCGTATCCTTAAACTTCCCCTTGATCTCAACCTCTCGTTCAGGATCTTTCAATTCAATTCCTTCGGATTTCTTCAACCCCCAAATCTTCTCACAAATCGCAAATCTCTTCTCCAAAAGCTCAATAAGATCACAATCCAGCTTATCTATCTCATTTCTTAACTTCTCAATATCTTCCATTAGAAACCTACTTCTTGTCTAACTTGACGCCAAGTTCTTCAAGCCTCTTTGCGTGCGCCTGCATCAACTGCTCAGTTATTTGAGCCATTTTGATCAATTCATTCCTTTCATTGATCAAAGTTGACAAAGCGCCCTTGTGATACCCAGTCTCTTCTTCCTTCGACATACCCGCAGAACTCGCCTTTTTTTTAGCTGCCATGACCAAAATTAACATTTAAGATTAATAAACCTAACTAAACGCCGAACATCTCGCCCAATTCTCGAGTAGAAACGAAAACTTCCGGAGCGTCCTTCTTTCCGTAGAATG
The DNA here is from genome assembly GCA_043821585.1 of archaeon. GTDB lineage: Archaea > Nanobdellota > Nanobdellia > Pacearchaeales > GW2011-AR1 > UBA73. Next base: position 107,758 of record JBDRCQ010000015.1, on the reverse strand, counting down.
CCTTGGCCCAAGTTGTCAATGCAACCTCTGGGGCATTATTATTCTCACTCAAATGCGATAAAACAACACCTTTCAGCTTTTTAGAACCGTGCCTCAAAACACATTCAGCAGCCTCTTCATTTGATAAATGTCCGTCCTTTCCAGAAATCCATTTTTTCAAGAAAGCAGGATAACGCCCTTCCTCCAACATCTTTAAATCATGATTGCTCTCAAGAAACAGAAAATCGCTTTTCTTCACAGCCTTGGCAACATTCTTACAAACAACCCCAACATCAGTAATCACCGAAACTCTCTTTCCCCCCTCACAAATAGAAAAAGAAACCGGTTCTACTGCCTTATGTGACTTTGAAAAACCCTCCACAATCAATCCATTTATCTTAACGATCCCTTTCAAAACCCTCAACAATTCATCCTTTGAGCAGATAAACCTATCTTTCAAAACTCCTCTGGGTGCAAAAATCGGGATCCCAAGGCTCCTCGCAAACACATCCACCCCTCTGATGTGATCAACATGTTCATGAGTCAAAAAAATCCCCCCAATACTTCCTGGATTGATTCCCCGAGCACTAAGTCTATCGTAAACTTGCCTACAAGAGATTCCAACATCCACCAAGATCCCACCATTGCCATTACCTACGTAGAAACAATTTCCAGACGATCCAGACGCTAAAGCACACACCTCCATCCAGCCTAAACAATAACTCGATTAATAAACCTAACCAAACTTTAGGTTTACCAGCCCTGAGCAGTATCTCAAGGGAAAATTCCATTCGTTTGCCTATGGCAGGCGAGTGGGAAGTTGTAAGACTTCACTCGGAAGAAACCGTAGGTGTCTTGTATCACTACGCCAGAGTAAAAAATAACCACCAGCTTTATAAATGGAAATTTGCAAAAATCTCCATGGAAAAAAGACAAGTATCTACGGTCAGAGGCGGCGGAGATAGGTCTTCAGTGATTGCCGCATTCTTCATTGGCGTAGCAACATCCCTTTTCATCTTACTTTACTGGCTCATGATCAAAGATCTAGTAATCTTCTTATTCATGTCTCTGGCGACATTCATAATCTTCTTAGTTATAACGACGCTTCTAGCAAGACCAAGAAGCACGCAAAGAGTAGTGAACGTAACGAAGATCGAAGCTCCGAAAGAAGAAAAAAAGCCAGAAAACAAAACAAAGGCCTACACAGGTTCAACACAAACTCAAAAATATCACAAATCAACTTGCAGATTCGCTAAATCAATCAAACCACAATTCAGGGTAGAAAGCGATGACAAATCGTTCTTCAAGAAGTATAAGGCCTGTCAAAACTGCAAGCCTCAAAAATGATTATAGTCTCATAATCTTTAGATCATATTGAGCTCTTTTTTCTGTAACAAGGGCCCCTTTTCCTTGTCTTTCAACGGCATCTGCAAGAACGTCAAGACATTCATTAACATAACCTTTAACTTCTTCTTCGACCCCTCCCTTCCCATGTTCTGTCCTCGTGCCGCCTCTAGGATGGACATATCTCAGTTTTCTTCCTCCCAAATCCACACTGGCTTCGAACAAGTGGGTCTCCCCCTCACTATCTCTGGATCCTTCTATTCTTCCCTCAACAAGAACTTCAGAATCCCTCTCGCCAGCAAGATACGTCGCAATATTTCTAGCGAATCTCTCAGTCTCTGTATAAACCGGCCTTTTGATTCTTGGTTCTTCAAGCGGTTGAGTTGATCCCCTTCCAGTAGGTGAAGACACAGCAGGTAGTTTCCTAACTGGTGGCCTAGCATCCATTAAAGCTTTCCACCCAGGCAACGCCGTATCATAACATCTATGGGGGATAGTTGCTCCACCTGGACCAACGGGCGCTTCTATGCCGATTGGCATACTCGGAGTAGAAAGAACTCCGTCCCAATGTCCTCCATGGGGCTTTCTTACAACATCCCTAGGTTCCTCTACCATGTCATTTCCAGCAAATCAACCTTATTTAAAATTTACTACCAAATAGGATAACAGCTTAAATCAACCGCCAAGCTTATATTCTCAAATAAGTTAAAAGGCATATGAAAGGCTACATCATCTATGCAACCAACGAAATCATCGACAACCGCACAGTCATCCAATTATTCGGCAGGCTAGAAAACGGCCAGTCCTTCTGCACAATAAACAAGTTTAAACCATATTTCTATGCAAAAAAGAAAGATGCCAAACAACTAAATCAACCCCCTGAACAAACCAAACTAAAAAACTTCAAAGGCGAAGAAGTCGTAAAATTCTCTTTCGACAATTCTACCGACTTAAACAACACATTCAAGGAACATAGAAAAGAGATAGAAATCTACGAAGCTGACCTAAAACCCCATTACAAGTTTCTTATGGACAAGGACATTCTTGGAGCAATAGAAATAGAAGGCGAGTATGAACCATCTGAAAAAATAGACAGAGTATACAAAGAACCAAAAATCTCAGCACTCACTGAAGAATTTAAGCCCAATGTGAAAGTTGTTTCCCTAGATATTGAAACTAGCAAGGACGGCAAACTCTACTGCATAGGACTTTCATCCGAGAACTACAAGAAAGATTTTATGATAACCTCTAATGAATTGAGGCATGCAGTTTCCTGCAAGGACGAGGAAGAATGCCTAAAAAAATTCAAACAAGAACTCCTAAAACTCGATCCAGACATAATAACTGGCTGGAACGTAATTGACTTCGACTTTGCATATCTCCGGGATGCCTTCAAAAGAAACAAGATCCTCTTCGACATCGGCCGTACAAACGATCAACCAAAGCTTAGGATAGAATCCGGATTCTTCCGTTCGTCAAGCATAGACATTCCGGGCAGACAGGTTCTCGACGGGCTAAATCTAATCAAAGACCCATTCATCAAGGAAGCTCCAACAATAAAATTTGCAGACTTCGCATCGCTAACTCTCGAAGACGTCTCTCAAGCTTTAATCGGAAAGGGAAAACTCTTGAAGGGAAAAGGCAGGCCTGAAGAGATTGAACAACTTTACAAGGAAAACACAGTCAAATCTCAACAAAAATTAGTAGAATATAATCTCCTCGACTGCGAACTAGTCTACGAAATGCTAGAAAAAACAAAAATTATTGATTTAGCTATAGAAAGATCACAGTTAACAGGGCTTACGCTAGACAGACTTTCCGGATCAATCGTCGCTTTCGATTCATTATACATTCGCGAGGCGAAAAAACACGGACTCATCTCCCCAAGCAACATCTATAAACAGAAAGAGGAAAGGATAACTGGCGGATATGTCTACAGCGCCAAACCAGGACTATACAAAAACGTTCTGGTCTTGGACTTCAAGTCCCTATACGCTTCGATAATTCGCACATTCAATATTGATCCTGCTTCGTTCTTAGAAAAGGAGGAAAAGGGCTGCATCAAGGCACCAAATGGCGCCTGTTTCAAGAACCAAGACGGAATCCTCCCGATAGTCCTTGAAAAACTACATAACGCAAGAGAAAAAGCCAAGAAGGAAAACAGGGAACTATCAAACCACGCAATTAAGGTCATCATCCTTTCGTTCTGGGGAGTTATCGCATCGCCAAATCTCAGATACTTTAATCTCGATATGGCAAACGCGATCACAAATTTCGCCCAATTCATCACGAAGCTCACAGCAAAAGAAATAGAGAAAATGGGCTACAGAACAATCTATTCTGACACAGATAGCGTGTTTGTAGAAACAAAACTGCCAAAAACAAAAGCGAATGCGCTTGGAAATGAAATCGCAGAAAGAATAAACAACTTCTATAAAGATTATATAAAAAAGGATTATAATAGAAAATCTTTTTTAGAACTAGAGTTTGAAAAGCAGTATCTTGCGATGATAATCCCCAAAGTTCGTGGCAAGGGAGAAACTGCCGCAAAGAAGCGCTACGCCGGACTTAAGGAGGTAAACGGAAAAGAAGAAATAGAAGTCGTAGGTTTAGAAGCAATCCGGGGAGATTGGACAGAGGCCGCTCAGGAATTCCAAATTCAACTTTTAGACAAACTGTTCCATGACCAACCAATCCAGAAGTTTATAAGGGACTACCTAAAAAAAATCCGTTCAGGAAAGCTTAACGAAAAGTTGATTTACAGAAAGTCAATAAGAAAAGATCTATCAGAGTACACAAAAACCACCCCGTCCCACGTGAAGGCCGCTCGAAAGTTGCCCAAACTAGAATCTAATGTGATAGAATATTATATCACTATTGATGGGCCAGAACCGATTCAAAAGCATAAAAGCAAAATAGACTACGAGCATTACGTCGAAAAACAAATCAAACCGATCGCAGAACAAATTCTAGTTCTGTTTAATGAAAAATTTGAGGATGTCGCCCAGAATTCTAAACAAACAAAATTGTTTTAATTAGGTAGGAGGGCCGAAGGCCCGACGCGCTCGACATCAAAAAATCCAATCCATTAATTTTTAGCCTATAATTCAGAAACCAACAAAACTTAAAAACTCAAAAAGATTACCCTTCCCATGAACATTGGAATGATTGGAATGGGCTTCGTTGGCGGAACAACAGCAAAGGTTTTCTCAGAGAAGCACAAAATATTTCCATATGATCGTTATAAAGAACCTTACAATACAGAAGAAAATATTGCTTCCATGGCCAAAGAAGCAGAAGTCGTATTTGTCTGTGTCCCAACACCCATGAAAAAAAGCGGAGAAATTGATTACGAACCAATGCATCATTCTTTCCAACTCTTAGAAAATGCATGCAAGGAAATCAACAGAGACCCCCAGAAAATTCTGATAACGGTCAGATCAACAGCAGTCTCAGGAACGACAGATTCATTTGCCAAAAAATATCCCTTTAAGTTTTCATTTAATCCAGAGTTTCTAAGAGAAAAACACGCGTTAGAAGATATGATTGCTACAAATAGAATCGTCCTCGGCGTAGAAGACCAAGAATCCGAACAAAAGCTCAGACAAGTCTACGAACTGCTATTCCCAAATGCTAAAATCGTCGTAACAGATAGAAAAACTGCTGAAATGATTAAATATGCTGCCAACGCAACTCTTACATCCCAGGTGATGATGGCCAATGAGATTTACAGAATTTGCCAGATTCTTAAGATAGACTACAACAAAGTAAAAGAGGCGGTCCAACTTGACGAAAGAATGGAGAAAAGCATGATGGAAGTTCCAGGCCATGATGGTCAGTTTGGCTTCGGTGGAAAGTGCTTTCCAAAGGACCTAAACGCATTAATCTATCTCGCGAGAGAAAACATGATAAGGCCTCACCTCTTAGAAGAATTATGGCGCTCAAACCTGGAGATAAGGCAAGAAAAAGACTGGTTAGATATCGCAGGCGCAGTGTCTGAAAATAAGGATTTTGAAAGATAAAACTCTAACCAGTATTTCAAAGGGAAAGTTGGCAAGAAAACAGATTAGGTGTTCTTACATATCAAACATAAAATACTGCGTGTTCTTAACAGGCGTCGTAAATGCGTCTTCATCGCCCAGCTCATTAAACAAGGCTCTCGCGGCCATAACGACGGCCTCATGAGTAACTATCAAAACCCTCCCGTACTTCTTTTTCCTCAATTCCTGAAGAAAGTCATAAACCCTTTCCTTAACATCAAGAAAGGACTCAAATCCCTCTATCTTAAAATCAGTCACGCTCTTAGCCCCTTCTCTGGCCTCATAGTATTTATCTACAGGCTCTCCTTCAAAGCCAATCTTAAACTCATTTAATCTTTGATCCGCCTTAACCTTAACGCCCCGACCCTTCGCCAGAAACCCAGCGGTCTCTTTGGTTCTAGGGAACTGGGAAGAATAAATTGCATCAAACCTAATATCTATCAACTTGCGTGCAACTTTCTCCGCTTGATCCTTTCCTTTAACAGTCAAACACACCTTGACTTTTGGATCGAAGTTAATGTGTCCGACAACATTATATTCACTCTCTCCATGCCTCATAAAATAAACTTTCATACGAACAAGAACCAAAAATCAATTATAAACCTTTCGAGTTAACGATGCCAACGATGTGTATGCCTTCTACGATGATAGTCTAGAGAGCTAAAACCTCTAGAAATTTCCTCTTTTTTTTCAAGTCCAAGTAAGACAAACACTCCAACCAAGGACATAACCCCCACAAGCACGAAAGTGTAAGTAAACCCTGCAAATTCTGCGATGGCGCTCCCTATTGCTGCAGTAGCAGCAGTTCCAAGGCCGGTCAGTGTGGAATACAAGCTCCATTCAAAACTTTCATGTTTTCTGTCAAGGCGTGTACTCCAAAGGCCCAACCAAGTCGGATAAGCAAGCCCACTCCCGATACCTTGTAATATCTGAGCAAGATAAATAAGCTTGATACTATGTGCAAATATGTAAATAAAAGGCACACAAGAGACTATAAATGCACCCACTATTAACCATCTAACTTTGTCATCATGCCTGTCCACATATTTCGAAAAAGGTAATTGCACCAAACATTTTGTAACCAAAAAAAGCATGCTCGCGAGCCCCGCAGCAAAAATAGTTCCCCCAATTAAATCCTCTTTAATATAAATCGCCAAAATTGGATCGATCAATCCAAAACCTGTGAGTACAAATATATCAGAAATCATCAACAATTTTATTGTCCGATTCATCTAAGCCATAAATGGAATCAAGATTTAAATCTTTCGAGCGCAATCGGCGCTTCGCGCCGCTTATATTATTTAAGCAATTATTTTTTTGATAAAAACCGCCAACCTTAAAAACATACGACCATTAAAATAAACATGAATAATACGTTGTCTATTTTTCTCATTGTTTGGGCTGCATTCATTGCAATGTCTTTCTGGGAATCGAGCGCAGAAGGCAGAAAAGCATGGGACAAGGGCAAAATAGGGTGGAAAATTCACCTAAATGGCTACGTCTTCATAACAAGATACCATTTTTGGGTTTGGATAATGTGGTTACTCACTCTTTCTGTCCCCTTCGCAATCACTGGATGGGACTTAAGGCTTTTCGGCATTCTTCTAAGCGCACTGTTCTCCGGCTTTGTAATCGAAGACTTCTTTTGGTATATTCTCAATCCAAAAGTTAAATTAAAAGAATTCTACTCCCCCTTCTCAAATTACTACCCTTGGATAAAAATTGGCAAACAAAAGATAATCCCTATTGGTTACATCGCAGGCATACTCGCAGCAGTAGTCTCCTGGCTTTTATTATGGAAATAATAATTCTTATAATTTGGCTCATTGCAGTTTACCTGGCCTTGACACTAATCATCCCAGCAGCGATCCTTCCAAACTATTTCTTGATTAAACCTTCCTACAAAATAACTTCCAAAAAACTCAAAAAAGTAATAAAAAACTTAAACAAAATAAGGAACGATGAAGAATTCGTCAAAGCCTCATTCAAATTTATAACTGCAAGATACAAATCAGCAGGCCCCATAACATTCATTTTAAATCTTCCAAGATTATTCTGGCATAACCCAAACAAGGTAATAGAAGAACAAGGCTTTGCCTTTTGCCACGTCCAAAACTTAATGTTAAAAACAATCTTGACAGGTAGCAAAAGATTTAGCGATTCTATGATTAAAACAAAAATAAACTTCACGCTTGTCATCCACCAGTACTTGGAGGTTTCTTTAGGAAAAAAGAGAATAGAATTGGACCCCTATGGGTTTGGTAGAGGAATCCCTCATGGAAAACATCTCAACACCATGAGCTTCCTTTTTAGGCCTAATTAAATACTCACAAAAGAGATATTCAAAATGTGATCCAAAAAAAGTGAAACCCACAATCTTAAAACCTCTCAATTCTTCAACAAGATATGACTAAAGTAAAATACCAAATGAAACCTCTTTTTGAAGAACGCATGCGTGCCCTTATGCCTAACCGAGAAGATTTCGAAAAATACGAAAAGATAATCCATACTCAACCACAAGACTTCATCCGCTGCAACACTCTAAAAACCTCGCCCAAAGAACTTCTCGAAAAGCTAAACAAAAAGGGCTGGCAGGTCAAACAACCTTTTGAGGAATATCCTGAAATAATGCTCATAACCGGAGACCTTGGCCCAGGAGAGCTAGGAAACTCAATCGAACATCAGATAGGTTACTTCTACGTACAAGAGATTTCCTCAATGTTGCCAGTTCTAACACTCGACCCACAACCCGGCGATTTTATATTAGACCTATTCGCTTCGCCAGGATCAAAAACAACCCAAATGGCCTCTAAGATGCAAAACCAAGGAACAATCCTTGCCAACGACTTAAAGATTGACAGAATTAGCATACTCGTTACAAACTTAGAACGCTGCGGAGTAAGCAACACGATAGTAACAAGAAAAGATGGAATCTCTTTAGCTTCGAGACTTGCCAAATCAAATTACACAAAATTCGACAAAATCCTCTTAGATGTGCCTTGTTCTGGGGAGGGCACATTAAGAAGCAGCCCAAAAACATTCATCCAATGGAACCACAAGGTAGTCAAGAAATTATCAAGACAACAAAAGAAATTCTTCGCCTTCGCAATCAAATGCCTTAGAAAGGGCGGAACAATTGTCTATTCAACATGCACGCACGCCCCAGAAGAAAACGAAGAAATCATATCGTTTGCCTTAGAAAACTTCCCAATCAAAGCAGAAACAGTTGCCTTGCCCTTGAAAACAAGGCCTGGAATAACAAGATGGAAAGATGAAGAGTTCCACAAGGATGTCTGTAAAGCCTGCAGAATTTACCCCCAAGACAACGACTCCGAAGGATTTTTCGTAAGCAAGTTCACTTTGTTGGAGGAAGTCGAATGATAAATCCAAAAGAATTCAACATCAACGAGTTCACGCCAGTAAAGGCAACAGTTGGGGCGATCATAGAAGAGAATAGAAAAGTGTTTTTAACAAAAAGATCGCACACAATGGAAAAAGAAAGTGGCAAATGGTGCATTCCTGGAGGCCACATCGAAATTAGTGAAACCGCAGAAGAAGCCCTAAAAAGAGAGGTCAAGGAAGAAACAAATCTCAGCTTAAGAAATATAAAATTTTTAGGTTATCAAGACGAATACCTCCCCAAGCTAAAAGTTCATGCCATCAACTTAATCTTTTCAGCAGGGCCTTATGGAAAAGAAAGCCTCAGCAACGAGGTCTCAGAAGAAAAATGGTTTACAAAGGAAGAAACTCAGAAACTTGACCTGGCATTCAAAGACAAAGAAATCATAAAGAGGTTCTTCAATCCAAAATGAACATTCTATTTGTTTGCAGATACAATAGATTCAGAAGCGTTCTAGCAGAGGGCCTATTCAGAAAATACAGTAAAAAGCACAAAGTCAAAAGCGCGGGTCTAATAGTTGGCTCTCCAATTAACACTAACACAAAACGCATAGCTAAAGAACTAAAGATACAAATAAAGAAAAGCCCAGAGCCTCTTTCAAGCAAACTATTCAGTTGGCAAAATCTCATAATAATTATTGCGGACGATGTTCCTCAAATTGTCTTCAAAAAGCAGACAAATGCCAAAAAAGTTATAGTCTGGAAGATAAAAGATACCCGCACAGACAAGAAAAGCGAGGCTATTGCAAAAAAGATCGAAGCAAAAATTAAATCGTTCACCAGAAAACTAAAATGAAATTCATAAGATCATCCGAAAAAAAGAAAATCATCTCAAGTTTAGAAGAAACATACGGCATAACAGAATTAAATTATCTGCTAATTGAAGCGGGCAAGCAACGCCTTAGAGGCTTTTCAGGCCATCTTTCCAAAGAAGAAATCGTTCAACTAGCAGACATTGCCAATGTAGAAGTTATCGGAATGTATCTTATAAGTAGGAAAGATGGCGACTCAAGACTAAACTTCGACGCAGTTCCTCTTTTCAAAAACCAAATAACCAAACGGATAATTGAAATAAACAGAGAGCAACTAGATCGCTGGATTAGGGGCCACGATTTAGATATTCCTGCAGAAAGAGGAATAACTGTCTTAAAATTTGAAGACTACTTCGTAGGCATAGGAAAATCAAATTCTGAGAAAATATTCAACTACGTTCCAAAAGAAAGAAAATTGAAGACGCCCTTACCAACTCAAAAACCTGCTCCCTCGATCAGACCATCAACTCCCTGATCATGTTCAGTAGCATCAAATAAATTAAACAATATTTCCCTATACCCTCCGCCAAGAGAAGGGTCATCATTCGTCTGCATAACTCTCATCAACAGCTGTCTAATTTGAGGACCATCTTCCGCAGTATACTCAAAAACCCTTTCTCCACCTGCATCAACCATTCTCTGTTCATCACGATAGTTCAAACATACCATTCTTTCGCTTCTTCCACACCCTATTTAAACCTTCGCACACGCCAACCAGCCCTGAGCAGTATTTCAAAGGGAAAGTTAGTAAGAAAACCGATTAGGTGTTCTTACCGAGCGCAATCGGCGCTTCGCGCCGCTTATACTATTGAGGCTATTTTTTAGTTAATCTTATAAACCGAAAAATCCAAATTAAAAAATGACTGAAAAACAATATGGAGGTTCCACGGGAATTCCACAACCAAAACCAATAGCAAAAACTAAAAACGGGGAAGGCCCTAGTTTAACAACAAAATCAACCAAGATGGAAAAAGAAAACGGCCAATTAACTTCTGAAGAAATAGAAAAGCTCAAACAAGCAGGCGAAATAGCCAAAAAAGTCAAGACTTTCGCCAGAGAAATAATCAAAAAAGGCACGCCATTAATAGAGATAGCAAACCAAATCGACGCAAAAATCGAAGAACTCGGCGGAAAACCTGCATTCCCCCTTAACCTTTCAATAAATGAAATAGCCGCGCACGCTACACCTACTTTCAACGAAGAAACTCTTGCACACGGCCTGCTAAAATTTGATGTAGGCGTCCATGTAGACGGCTACGTCGCAGACACTGCATTCTCGCTGGATCTAGAAAACTCAGAGGAGAATAAAAAACTGATTGAAGCTGCAGAAGATGGATTAAAAGCAGCTCTGGACATAATCTCTTCAACAACCGAACTAAAGGACATCGGGAAAGCAATAGAAGATGCGATAAAAGCTAAAGGAGCACAACCGATAATAAACCTCTCTGGCCATTCAGTGGACCAATACAATCTCCATTCGGGGATCACAATACCTAACTACAATAATTCTCAGGATTTTGAAATAGGCACGGGATCTTTTGCAGTAGAACCTTTCGCAACATCAGGCCACGGCAGAGTAAAAGACGGCCGCCCTTCAGGCATTTACCACCTAGAATCAGACCTGCAAGTTAGAGATTCGTTTGCTAGAGAAGTCCTAGCACACATCAAGAAAGAATACCAGACACTTCCATTCTGCTCCCGCTGGTTAGTCAAAAAATTCGGCTCTCGCGCACTAATCGCGCTCAGACGCCTCGAAGAAGCCAAAATCTTGCACCATTACCCTCAATTGGTCGAAGTAGACAAAAAACCCGTTGCCCAAGCAGAACACACAATAATTCTAACAAGTAAAGAGAAGATTATCACAACCTAATCTAACCTATGCCTTATCCATAAAAAAGCCTAAATAACGTCGCCCAGATCGATCGAAGAATCATCTCCCACCAAACTGCCATCAATTAAATCTCCACCGTCATCAGTCCCGCCAGTCCCCTCAGAACCACCACCATCCCCCCCAGTCCCAGAATCATCATCGCCCATAGAAGAGAACCCCCAAATAAGCAACCCCAAAACAATCAACACTACAACAATCCACGCAATTACCTTACCCTGCATTTGTCAACCTCCCAGCTCTCTCTGCAGCATAAGTACTCGCCACCCCCTGCAACTGGGCAGCCCGATCATTTACCCTAGCAACCCTTGTACTTTCCATATTTTGAACATAAGAATTAACCTTTGCTCTAACCGCCTCAGCATTTTCATTAACCTCTGCCCGAATCCTCTCCCTAACCGTCTCTTTCTCGCCCGTTTCCAAATCAGCATAATGGATCTTCAACCTTTCTCTTGCTTCTTCAGCGTTCACCTCTCCATTAGCCACTTTTTCCTTAAGGTCGTCATCACTCTTGCCCATTCTTTCCAAAACAGTACCTACCTTTTCAGCATTCAACAACCTTCTTTGATTCTGAAACTCATTTCTAAGCCTATCCAATTCAGCACTATTCGCTTCGCTAAATCGCATTCTCAAGGCGTTATTATCTTCTTCACTAAGCAACCCCCTAACAATTTCCCTAAACTCCTTAACCAACCCTATCGCATCATCCTTTATCGCAATAAACTTTTCAACGGCGCCATCAAAATCGTCTGTAGAAACTCCAGAAGCCTCCGCAGCAAGCAGCTTCAGCTCCTCAACAATTCCCATCAATTCATCAACGTTCTCGCCTTTCTCCTCAAGATAAGCAATAACCTCCTCCATTCGCATAATCCTCCTCTCAAGTTCATACTGCAACTGCAACATTCTCATCTTAGAACCATAATTAGAATTCATAACACTAACCTCTGCTTCCGTCTCCTCATCCACTGCAGAACTTGCATCTTCAGCAAAAGCAAAACTAAAACTAGAAATCACCAACACGGCCAATAAAAACAATCCAACACTCTTTTTCATCAAAAAAAGAAACGAAAAACCTTTATAAAACTTTCTAGGGTTAATTAGTTAAAACAACAGACGTACACCAGTCCTTTCTATTAAACTCCTTAAGTAACGCCTCAATCTCCTTGGTCAGTCCTTCTATGAAGTAACTATAAGAAAAAGTTTTCTTTTTCTTATCAGTAGAAAGCTCAATAAGGTTAAACCTTGTACAATACGAAGACAAAACCGTTGCCACTTCGCCTTTTGCTACAAAGCTTCCGGTAACAATCACAATTTTCCTCCTATACGAGCCCATACCTTTCTTCTCCAAAAAATTATCAAAGATTACAACAAACCAAATTATCAAATAAATTAATAACCCGCTAAAATACTCCCCAAGTCCAACCATTAATCCGAAGATTGCAAAAACCCAAATGCTCGCGGCCGTTGTGAATCCAAAAATCTTGTCTGAATTTCTAAACAAAGCCCCTGCACCTAAAAAACCTATCCCTGTTACTATGGCACTTAACAATGTCAGAGGATTATCCGAAGCAACAGTCAGGGAAGTTACAGCAAGTCCGCAGGAGCCAATTGCAACAAGAATAAAAGTCCCGAAACCGACAGGCTTCTTGCTACGTTGCCTTTGCAGCCCATAGAGAAAGACTAAAAAGGTTGCTAAGAAAAACCTGAATAAAATAACGTTATTTTCCATCAGCAATTTTCTTTAGGCAAGTTTATAAATCTTGAGTGTAACAACTAAAGAACGAAACTCACGCACCAAAAACCTTTAAATAACAACATTTTCTCTCTCTTTCATCACTCAGAGCTTTAGTTCATAAAACTTAAGCTGCAAGGAAAAACCCCTTCGTAGCTCAGTGGTAGAGCGTCTGGCTGTAGAATAGCGTGGACATTCCCCTTAACCATCGCGTTGGTACGGGGACAAGGATGAAACGTGATTAGCCTAACACTGGCATTTAGGAACGATAGAAATATGCAGTTCCCGGAAGATCCCCAGTTCGAATCTGGGCGAAGGGATAATGGGGGATCGCAAGATCCCCTTAATACTCATCAAATTCTAACAGTGCAAATACAAATAGTTTCGGGGTGGACAAACAAGACTCGCGAAGCGAATCCGACCATAGTTTTGAAAGTCAGCGGAAAACTTTTTCTAAAAGTTTTTGCTGTTCGAATCTGGGCGAAAGAGTCTTCATTTACAATAACCTAGGTTCCCGCCAAATTTAAATAACCCTTAATCTTAAAATAAGAATGAAACCCCAAGGAAACCCTGTTGGCTGGTTCGAAATTCCTGTCGTTGACATGAAAAAGGCAATAGAATTCTACGAGACCGTCTTCAATATAAGATTAGAAGAGCACAAACTTGGAGACCTCCAGATGGCATGGTTCCCAATGGTCAAAGGCAAAGAAGGCGCAACTGGTTCTCTAGTAAAACACGACGAGCATTACAGGCCTTGCAACACTGGAACATTGGTCTACTTCACAGCACATTCAGGCGACCTTAAAAACGAATTAGGCAGAGTAGAAGATGCCGGCGGGAAAGTCATGCAAGAAAAAACCCAGCTCGGCGAAAACGGATTTGTAGCATTCGTTCTAGACACAGAAGGCAATAAAATTGCATTACATTCTATGAAATAACTGACTGTAAAATTGCCAGATTAGTTTAAAGTTTCTACCTAAAATGACAAAAGATAACAAAAAAACAACCCAACATTTATCTATTCGATTAGCTAAGACACCTAATGATTCTTTTTGAATGGACAAAATCTGTGGAAGTCGGCATAAAGGAAATCGACAACCAACACAAAAAATTATTTGGATATATGAACGAGCTGTATGACGCACTAGAACAAAGAAAAGAAAGAGAGATACTTCAACGCCTGTTTAAGGACTTAGAAGAATACACAGACACCCATTTTTCATTCGAAGAAGAACACTTCAAAGAATTCAATTACCCAAAAGGAAAAGAGCACACCCAAGGACATAAGGTGTTTATCAAAAAACTTGAACAAATAAAAAGCCAGATTTCTAAAGATACCATCGACACTGAAGACCTTCTAGAATTGTTAGTAGAATGGTTCATGCACCACATCAAGGAAATAGACCACCAGTATGTCGCCTGTTTCCACGAACACGGACTTTAAAATCACTCAACAAAAATTCTAACAGGCACATTCACAACCGAGACCGTCTTTTCCTCAGCCCCCTCAAACCATGCATTCAGTTCAATTTCTCCGTTATACTCGCCAGGATTTATGTCCACAACGATATCTCTAGATTCTTTTCTAATCCGTATGTTCTCAAACGGCGTAACTGACGCCACAAAAACCTGCTTTTTTCCAGGCAATATTTGAACGTCCTTATCGGACCCCACAAAATTCCCCTCACGGTCATAGGTAAAACAATTAGAAGAAGGAACAAATTCCTGGAAAGCGGGGAAATTACAACTAACTCTAACAATCTCCTCATTAAAATTAGCAACTTCAAACGATTTTTCGTTGTCCTTACCGATTGTAGCAACAACTTTCAACTCGTCGGGCACCACCAAATTTTCCGCAGCACTCGCTCGTTCAACAATCTCAACTTTCTTCCCACCAGAAACTTCCCCTGTAACAGAAGTTCCAGAATAATAAAAGAAAAATGAAGCAACAGCCACAACAACAAGGACTACAAAAATCACAATAACCCCTATTTGACCTCTGTTTTTCATTTCAACGACCCCTCTAAACGGAAAATGCAGGAATCCCCACACTTTTCGTGAACAATCTAGTCACCCCAAATATTTAAGTATGCGTGAACACCGCCCAATAGTTAAAAATGGGAAGTAACAGAAACAAAGTAGAGATAGGGCGCAGGTTAAATTCAAACAGACTGGCTAAACATGGAGACCTAGTCAGACAAATAGCCCATGAAGGATTATGGAGAAGATTAGAATGTTTCCAAGGAAACGGGTCAAAACTAGTTAAGCATTGGATAGGAATGAGATTCACGCCAAATGGAATCCTAGCACCCTCACAAGCAGTAGGATTTCACGACGACCTAACACACCTGGCATACGAAGCATTCGCAACTCCCGACCTAATGTTATTAGCATCAAGCCCACCTCACCTAAGAATAGTAAAAGCAAAGTGTTCAGACACCTTTAGAGGGAAACAAGATACCGAAAGACAGCTAACAAACGCGAGAGAATATGTCCAAAAAAATCCTAGGAAGATATACGCATTCCTCGAACAACAAGGCATGCAACCCGAAGACATTTATAGACTAACCGTCGGTTTCAGCGGAGTCACCGCAACCAGAAACAAAGGAATCAAAGAAACAGTTTACGACCCAGAAGGAAGCATGGCAACCCTACTCGGCTAAACAATATCTTTAACATTACCAAACGCCTTCTTCTCAACACCGCCGCCAACAGGAGAATAATTAATCACAATCGCCCCACTGAAGGTCTCCCCTTCATTCAAGTTACACCGCACAACAAACAACTCAGAACCTCCAGACATCATCGCCCGACCATACTCTGTCCGCCCGCACCCTTGCACCTCCACACTTTTCACAAATAACTCTTCTTCCGCATAATTCATAATATCCAACTGGATCCCCTTAATATTAACAACCCAAGCCCTCAATTCAAAAGGAACCGAAACAAAGTTATCTTGAGAGATATCTTCCAAAACAACCTGCCCTGTAGTGCTCGGTCTAAAAGCCCAAGCTATAACTCCAAATAAAAAGACTATCACAATCAAACCAATAACAATCCCAATCGGTCCCTGCCCTCTTTTTTCCATTAACCCAACAGTTTAAAATTCAATATAAACGTTTCGTTTCTCCATCTTCCAAGATCACTTACCTTTTCCTCTTTCCTCTCCTTTCCTTGCCATCAGACCCAACACACCTAAAATTCTTGACAACATGGGGCAGACTATGTAAAAATTGGGTTGTAGCAGCAACACAAGCTTCCTCCCCAGTAACATCATCAAAAGGAACTATTTCCACCCAATATTTATACTTTCCATTACCTGCATCGCTAACTTGCAGGCCCCTCAAAAAAGCCGAATATCCATTCTCCCTGCACAACCTACGTTTACCGTGTCTTGCAAGTTTCCTACAACAAGCTCTGTGGTAATAACCTCTAGGGTTGCATAGAATGGTTCAACAGGATTAGAAAAATCAAAAGGCATGTAAGTCACGCGAGCATCCAGCCCTCTTAGATAATCTATCAATCTTGTAGGTTGACTGTCTTTCATCCCCAACTCCAGAAGATCTCCTTAATAGGTTTTTCTATTCCCAAGACCTTGTTGAAAAAGTTTGAAACCTGCCGTAGAAAAGATTTTCAACAGAGCATATTCCCAATTAGTTAAACTAACCAGCAGATCACAAAAAAATTATAAACCCTCCATCATAAAATCTGCTGAACACTATGGCTAAACCATATAGAACACAAAGAGACGACACAAGCACCGGATTGGGTGCAAGAATTCTAAATGCCATCGACCAAGCTGCAACAACATTATATGGAGCAATTGCCCCGCACCCTGCATACGCCCTTAATGATGGCGAAGTTGGAACAAACAGTCCAAGAAGCCCCTATCAAACAAGTTCCCTCCCACATCCAACAGTTTTTATGTCAAAAGGAAGAAACACAGGAGTTAGGAATCATGATCACGCGATTCACGAAAGACCAGAATTCATTAAAGTCAAGAGGGGAAAGCAAGTAATAAAAGTAGATCCAAACGGGAAAAAACGAAGAGCTGATGAACCCCTGGCTGATTACGTAGCAAGGTGCGCAAGCGTTGGAAAATCTGCAGCTCAACAAGCAATCACTGAATGGAACAAAAGATAACCAAGCCTATTTAATTATCAAATAGGCAGCAGCTGCACAAAAACTGAGTGTTACAACAAGACTCCCCGCCTATCTAGTAGCATAATAAAGAAGGCCTACCGCCCCCGCGAAGACAAGTGGGCCCCACAAAAAAAAGTAATTATCTCCAGCCAATCTAACAATTTCAGAATTTGCACACCTCTCCACACGCTCCCTCACCCTATCCCTAAGCGAATATCTAAGCCCAACGCCTGTTCCTTCAGAATCTCCCAACTTTCTAGGTCCGTCCATAAAAGACTAAAATAAATAGACTATTTATTTCTTTAGGTGAACATCCATCTGAGGGAACGGAATCGTAATCCCTGCCTTATTCAACGCATTGTAAATCCGTGTGTTCGCCTCATCAACAGAAGCATAACCATATTCATAGCTATCAATATAAAAGAACGCCTTAAAGTTCAAAGAAGACTCGCCCATCTCCAAAAACCTCACACTAGGTTCTGGGTCAGGAACAGAATGTTCGACTTTCTTCAACTCTGCTAGAACTATCTTCTTTACCTTATCTACATCAGAACCATAAGCAACTCCGAAAGGAATCGTCTTCCTAACTTTCTTTTCAGGTAAAGAAACGTTCCTGATATCACTGTCGGCTAATTTCGTATTAGGAATAATCACCACATCATTATCAAACGTCTTCACCCTAGTACTTCGTATACCTATCTTTAAAATCACACCCCAAGTCCCATCCCCCATAATGATCCAATCTCCCACCTTAACCGACTTATCCATCACAACAGAAATACCCGAAAAGATATTAGCCAAAACTGGCTGCAACGCTAGCGCAACAGCTAAACCAGCAACACCCAACGCCCCAAGAACGGGCAGAATCTCAATGCCCCAAATGTCAAGAACGTAAAGCAAGGCCAAAACTATCAGGACAATCCTCAATGTTTCATGAACTAGATTAGTAATGCTTTCATTAACATGCACCTTGGACCTCTTAGCAATTCCACCCCAAGCCGCAACCAATGCGATATCAACAAACATGAAGATCATATAACCAATTGCAATAACAAGCAGTGAGTAAATCGCCCTTTCAGCACTCCAAGCAAAACCTTCTGTCAACACCAACTCTTCCAAAGCAAGACGCAAGCTCAACATGATCGCAACAAAGTTCATCGGCGCAGAAGCCTTCTTAACCAAAATATCATCAACCTCTGTCTTGGTTTTAGAGGTCACCTTCAGGAAAACCTTCTCGACAACAGCAAGTAAAAGTCTAAACACTAAAAATGAAACCAACAAAACAATTACTGCTCTAAAATACTGATTAGGAACATACTTCATAAACCATGGAAAAATATCGCCGATCATAGAGATAATTAAGAAATCCTCTTTAAATTAGTTTCTATAATTTTTTCCTCAATGATCTCATATAAGTTACAATACCCACAATAATGGCTGCTGCTAAAAAGACAAAAAAAATGACCACAAAGACCACATCAAGCCTAACACCCCCCACCACTATTTCCCCATCAAGAAGCCCGCACTCATCATTAATAGGAGGCATATCTTCGCCAGTACCGCAATTATTTAGATCAACGCAAGACCTTGTTCTGGTTCCTTCAGTACATTCCCTCCAATCATCGCATTGCCAATCTTCTAAACAGTCCCCACCAACTAAAAGCTCAGAGACATCCAACTCAGTGTTATCTAACGTGCTAACGCATCCTGTATCTGCTGGATAATCGACCAAACCATCTCCATCATTGTCAATCCCATCACTACACTGATACGTCTGAGCAGGGCCATCGTTGTTGTTGTTGTCATTGCTATCATCGTCATCTCCTGAAGGATCATCACATTGTCCACAATCTGTAACACAACCTGAACAGCTTTCATCAACTTCACAGATTCCATTGCCACATTTTTCGCTAATTACATAGGTGCTAAAACCAAAAACTCCCACAAGATACTGGTTTAACTCAGAGTCATACAAGTAAGAGCATTCCCCACAAACTTCCAAAGATCCGTCTTCATTCACCTTCACAATAGAAACCTCATTAAGTTCTTCAGTAAATCCATAATAATTCAGAGTAGCAGGAGCATTTATTTGATGCATTCTTGCCCTAGCCATGTTAAAACCGATTCGTCCACTAGAAACTTCCATATTGTTCACAAGATCAAGCTGCGAAAAGTCAAGCAAGCCAAAAAATCTAATTTCTCCATCAGACAACACCAACCTAGCGCCATTAACAAGTGGGTCGCTAAAATCATCAGAACCAAAGAACAACTCAGGCAACAAAGGCGCAACAGAACAATCTGAAGTATTAAACGTGCAATCAAAACCGCAAACCAACCCCGTTGCAGTTAAATTCCCTGCAGGAAAACCCTGGCTCTCGCACGTTTCGCCGGTTAGGTTATCATCGCCATTCTCACAAATTCCATCAGCCCCACATTCACATTCCTCCCCTAACTCAATCACCCCATTACCGCAAACGCTATCACTAACGTCCACACAACCGCCCTCGTCAGCCAAACACATAAATCCCTGATCACAAAGAGTGTCGTTTTCTTCTTGTACGCATCCCGCATTTATTTCATCACAAATCGGATCTGTACAGTCAATACCATCATCCCCCTCACAAACAACCCCCTCTCCAGCCACACATCCCAATGTCAAATTGCAACTCTCCAAACCATTACAATAATTTTGATCACTGCACAACAGATTATGCACCTCATAAACGCAATCTAACTCTGAGTCACAACTTTCAACAGTACAAGAAATCCCATCATCACAATAAAAGTCATTAGGAACATTACATTGATCAGTAGCCTCATCACACAAAACAGTAGTACATGCCACATTGTCATCAGCACACGGAGATGTTCCCCCAATACAGTTTCCATCCTGACAGACCTCCACACCATCGCACCATAAACTATTATCACACTCCGAACTTTCCACACATCCGACAATAGAAAATTCAACCCTCATTTGGTCATTCTCCGGATTAACATCAAACAACATCGAACTAATACTTGCACTCACAGAATAGTCTCCCACAAGATCTGCAGAAAGACTAAGATTCATTGTAAAACTTTCCCCAGGATTCAAATAACAATGAGCACTGCCTCCTCCACCGGGTCCAGGACTACTAGAACTCATTCCCCAGCTCACGTTAGTCCCAAAGTCTCCCAGATTTTCAAAAGTCGCAGTTGCAACAACATTATCTCCGATCAGAGGATCAGATGGAACAATCGCCAAATTAACAACACCCACATCAATCATGCCATCAACACACTCTCCACCCACGCACACATTTCCAATACCACAATCTGCTTCCTGAGTTTCAACAGTACATTCAACACAACCACCAGATTCACAATAAGGTGTATCTCCCGAGCACAAAGCATCCCCCCCTTCATCAATACCGCCACCACAGTTATTATCGACACCATCACAAAGTTCAGGAGCCCCGGGATAAATGCTCGAGGCCGTATCGTTACAATCAACCTCTCCACAACCAGTTTCTGTAACATTATACCCATCCCCATCCCCATCAACGCAATTATCCTCAAACATGCAGTCTTCGTCACAACCCTCTCCGCCATCACACTCTTCATCACCATTCACATCACCATCACCACACCATTCAACAGCCACACAAGTCCCCCAACTTAAACAATCAGGTGAACAAGTTTCCTCCCCAAGATAAAGCGTCCCAGTGTCACAATGCTGGACGCTCCCATCACAAACCTCTTCAACACCTTCAGAATTAGGATCAGTCAAAATAAGATCACCACACCAGGTTGAACAATCCTCTGGGCAACTTATATGATCCTCAGAAGGATAATCACAAGTTCCATTTCCACAAGGATCCACAATCCACTCACCAACATTAAACACCCTAATCCCAGGAGAACCCCACCCGCTTGCCTCAAACTTTAAGGGACTTCCTTGCCACCCGCTAATTATTTCGCAACTTGGTTCGGTAGCCCCATCACAAACAGCACCATTCATCAGAATAACAGGAGAATCAAAATCCTCCCAAGGCACCCCAAACAAACTAACCTTTATCAGACTATTCAGCCCACTTACTCCTCCAACATCCAATTCCAAATGATTGTCTTCAACGACAAAATTTCTATCCAATCCAAAATCCCCGGAAACAGCCCCATTCCAACCAGCCCATAACACAACAGAACCGCCATTGCCCACATACCTCAGATCAGTCGGATCACTTGCTGTAATGGCCCCATAAACGTTTGAATAAAAATCGTTATTTAATAAAGAATTGTTAGAACGTTGAATAATAATCCCCTTCTCATTATTATGGATCTCATTCCCATAAAGATCGTTATTCTCTCCAGCAACCCTAATACCCTCAAAACCAAAGCTTGCATCGTTCCCACTAACTAAATTATTATCCGCATAAAGCAACTGAATACCTGTTCCAGACCCACCCCTCATTTCAATAACATTATCCCTTATTTCAATATCCTCAACAGGATCTGCAAACCCAGACCCCCTAAGGTAAATTCCCCTACTAGAGATATTTTCAATTATATTCTGTTGCACAATTGAACCTTCTACGTCGTATATCAAAGAGACCCCAATTAAAGATCCACTAATTTCATTTGAATCAACAAAACAGGAATGGGACCACACATAAATCCCAGACTCTCCGTTACTTCTTATTGTGTTCCCAATCACCTCGCTTTCCCTAGCCGATATAAAAATACCCTCGCCACCATTATTTTCTATAGTATTTTTATAGATAATAGTCCCAGAAGCTTGATTCAGTCCACCATCAATAAAGAGCCCATTCCCCTCATTGCCTGAAACAACGTTTGCATTAGCTGAGTTCCCATCGCCAATTTGAATGCCCGGGCTATCTTCAACAGAGATTCCATGCACCCCATTACCTGTGATCTCGTTACCTAAAATCACTCCTGAATCCGTATTTAAAACATGCAGAACGCCCGACCCAGAAATCCCATCCCCCTCAAATCCATTAATTGTATTCCCAATAATCCTTATGTCTAAGTTATGATTGTCATAATCTCCTGTGACATAAATCCCCTTAGTCCCAGCATTAGCATTGGCCATAGTGTTATCGATGATATCGACGTGATCAGAATACCAAACAGAGACCCCAACGCCAAACAAATTAAAAGTATTGTCCCTAATTTCCACTTCAGAACTTCCTAAAATATCAACCCCAACACCTCCATTAACAGAGTTCATATCACAATTTTGAATAGTGATATATGAAGAGCTTTGCGCATGGACCCCATAAGGTACAACCGCCGGCGAAATGACATCCACATTGTCAATAGTCACCCTTCCAACGGAAGTTAAAAACACGCCATACTCGAAACTACCAAGATGAAGATTCCTTATAATCACGTCTGACGTATCAGAACCTCCATCGCGCACCCATACCCCTTTGTCTCCCGAATGAATGAGATTGCCCCCACCATCCAAAATAATATTATCAGAGACTATTTCAAAACACGTTCCTTCTGCCGGCACATCAACATTACCTGTAAGAATATAGGTCGTCCCTTCCCGATTCAATACCCCGCACGAATTAATATAACAAGGACTCTGTGTACAACTCTCCGGCGGAGCCAACATCACATCGCCCCGATTAAAATAATCCCAAATCTTCCCAAATAAGTTCCCCTCAAACAACCCCTTTGAATCAAGACCAAAATCATACCCTTGCACGCCCGTCAGGCCTCCAATCAGAACAACTACCAAAACTAATAAAATCACCCACTTACGCATGCGAAAAACAAATAAAATAAATATTTAAACCTTCTTCACTAATTTCCATAATGAAAAACTCCACAGCAAACAATATTAGCATAGCAATTTTCCTCATCTCGTCCTTGCTTGCATCAGGAGTCCTCGGAGGCCTTTTCTGGAATATCCTAAGCGTCGCATTCTTAATCTCTGGAGTTTATGGAATCGTCTGCGTAAGCAAGAAACAAAAGTTCATTTTCTAACGAAATCCTTATTAACTGTTCAATTCTTATAGCCTAATGCCTCATTCAAACAGGGCGAGATCAATTGCTCAAAGGATCGCGGCAAGAGAAAGAGAGAAGCATGATCGAATAGTAAGGGACATCGCACATAATGGCCTCTCAAGAAAGCTCCCTTTTTTTTCTAATCGAACTAGAATAAGACAATACTGGATGGAACCCTGCCTCACAAAAGAAGGGATAGTAACAAGGCCAATAGCTGGAGACAATATAATCGCAACTCCAGATTTACTGGTGGTGGCCTCAGAACCCGACTGTTTAATGGGTGTGGAGGTGAAATTGAACGGTTCATCTGGTGCATTAAGGGGAATGGAAGAAGAACTTGCAAGGTACAGAACATACGTCGAAGAAAACGGAGGCGCAGTGTATGCATTCCTAAAAAGCCAGGGATTCGAAGAAGAAACAATAGATAGCTTGGCAATCAGACTATGTGGAGTTGTGGGAACAAGACATGGAAAAGGAATAAGAATCGAAATGTTTGCAGACCTCTATAACCCAGAAATCACCTGGAACTAAAACAACAAAGTTTTTAATAAATTTAGTGGGCCCGCAGCGCCGCGAGCCGCGAGCCCTTTCACCCCAGCCTAAGCTTAGTAAAGCTTATAACTTTACTAATGCGGGATGAATATGATATTTTAAAAGCAAGGAAAGGAGTTTTAAAGTCTTTTGCCTTATGAAACTAAAGGCAAATGAATAAAGAAACTAAACCAGACCAGCTTAATGAGGAGTATAGAGAGACCCTTCTTAAGTTAGGGGATTACTTAGATAAAAAGTTAGAATCATTAGGGGTTGAGCAAATGAGAGACCCAAAAAGAATCGATAGGATACTGAAGTTGATTGAAAAGAAGTGGCAGGAAAACCCAGACCAAAGGCTGGGACAGCTCCTAGAGAATTATGCTTTTAAGGACGATGTTATTTTCCAATTGGAAGATGATGTTGTTGAGAAGAGGTTGAAGTAATATGGCAGACATTTGTAACAGGTGCGGGAAGATGATTGTGATTCCATTTAATCAACAAAATGAAGAAAAACCAAATGGTAGAATGGTGACTCTTCACATTAATTGTGATTTGGATGAACGGGAAAGGTGGGAAGATGCACAGAGAGAAGACGAATTGGAAGATGCTCTATTGTAAATTTATCTCGCCATTGACAAAATGCGTCTCTTCGGACTCATCGACATATCTTACTTCTATTTCTCCCTCTTCAAAACTCTCAAGACAATCAATTCTAAACCTAGCATCTCTGCCTTCTCTCAATCGGTAGCTTCTATCATAGACATCACAGCCCCCCACCTCAATGCTTTCAATCTCTAGGTCTTCACTTGCAAGATTCTTAATTTCTAAATTTAGGTCGTCCCTTCTTAGTTCCCAAGAATAACAATACAGAGGGCTTTCTAAATCGCATTCTCCCCGCACCTCTTCACAGCCGCATCTTCTCCCATCATTCTCACAGCTTGCTCCTAAATCCTGCATTTTGAACAAATCTAAATCATTATCTTCTCCCCAACCACAAGCGATGTCTTCTTTTGTCCTAAAGTCTAGATATTTCCAGTATTCACTGAATGTTAGATTTTGTTCTCCAGGTTCTTGAGATTCTAAATTCGTTATGCGAATTTCGTGGTCATCTGTTGTGCTGAAAAGAGAAGTTATATCTGAAATGATGTTTGTGAGCGTGTCCGTCACAGTAATTTTCCAGTCATTGATTGTTTGTTGCCAAGATTCAAGACCTGAAACTCTCGGTTCGGTATCAATAATAAATCCATTCATATTAATCTGTGTAATCGAATCAACAACTTGGTTGTTATCATCCAAGAAGAAAAGAATATCTAACGTCCCCTTATTTTCATTTCCATCTTCGTCGAATAAATCATAATTTCCCGCTATCTGAACTTTATGATAACCGTTTTGCAAGTGATTTATTTTTGTAATCCCACCAAAAAAGCCGAAATATTGATTATCTTCTTCATCGATAAAGAATATACTGGTCCTGTCGCGTTGCTTAGTTAAGTAAAATCCTTCTGTTATATTTTCAAACATATCCGACGGGAATTCTTCAGAAGCAAATAAAAAACTATAGCGCCCCCTCTTATAATCTGATAAATTAAACTGGACTTCGTCAATGTACCAAATATCTCCTTCAATATGGATTATTGGAATAAAAGATTGATAGTCAAAATTAGTTATATTCAAACTCTCATGTGCAGGAATGTTATTGTAGGCGTTAAAGTTTATTATCTCTGCACTCCCAAAGCCACTCATAAAAACAACCAAGAACAAACTAACAACTAACAGCACTTCTTTTCTCATGCTTTTCTAAAGAAATTATTTTATTTAAACTTGTCTCACTATTCAGTAGTTAGGAAAGTACCATAGTGGGCAAGATTTGTTGAAATTATTGGTTATAGACGTTCTGGATAGCGTTTTTGTAGGATTCTAGTGCAAGAGCCTTTTGCTTCTGTTTCCAGTAGTTGATTCGGTTTTCGAAGCGTGTATGCTCGATATTTGACTTTCTCCGAGTCTGGCATTTTTCATTTTGCTCTTTTTTCTGTTGCCCACTTAGACCTTTTCTCCATTGTCTTGACTTTTCTACGAACATATCTAGGTTATCTTTGTAGTAGCTTGCTTTTTGTTGGGAGATTTTTTCCTTGTTCTTCCAGTATCTTTTTGTCCTTAGTTCCCTTACCCTTTCTTTGTTTTTCTCTTGCCACTCCATTGCACTCTTCTTTCTTTTCTCTTTATTTTTTCGTAATTTATCTTGTTCCAAATCCTAATTTTGTTCTATCAAGGTGCCGTTTGGTTAAAACAAGAACATATTGTATTTCCTCCAGAAAAGTTGATGAACTGCACTGCGCATCCCTCTGGACAAGAAACTGGAAAATCAGTTATTTGATTAAATTCAAGCTTATCTAAACTAACCCTTATTTCTCTTAATTCTCCTATTCCGAATATCATGCCAAGTATGAGTAAAATTAGAGTAATTGCAGCTATTGCTGTGTTAATCCACTCTCGAATTGCATCCAACCTTCTTTTTTTCATAGAAAATAAGATGAAAAACAAATTTATATATCTAACCGAAAACTACTTTACTATCTACTGCTATTAGAAATCAGTAAAAATTATGAGCCTATTGTAATTTACAGACATGCGTCTTCAAGCCTCTAAGCTTTTGAGCTGTGACCTCTTCAGCTTGTGCAATATTCATAAATCCATAACCTCTAAATTCTCGAGCCTGCTTAAGGGCTTGCTGTATCTTAGCCTTCAATTTAGAACAAGTCAATCCTCTATCTCTCAGTTTTTCGATTATGTCGTCTTCCATGTTAAAACCACCGAGCCAATAAGACAATAAGGAGAATCACATTAAAAGCACCAAGCAACCAAAATCCTATCCCCACTGGCTCATCATCCTTCTTGAAAGTTCTTCTCACTCGTCGAACACACCGCCCACCAACTTCTTTAAAATTATCTCTGCACTTTGCCATTGCACGACCTCACAGCTTGCTTTTTTGATTTTCCTTTTTTCATTTCTCTATCGACGCATTTTGATTGGATTTTTTCTTTTTTCATGAGTATAAGCCACGACCAGAAGGTCGTGGGGCAAAACGTAGATGCGATTTTTCAAAGTATCAAAAGTTTATAAGGATTTTCTATAAAAAAAATATAGTAGATTGCTGAGGAGCGAAAAGTTTAAAAGTAACAAAAGATAACAAAAAGTAACAAAATATACCAAAACATACCAAAACAAAAAATGGTTAGAGCTAATATTGATATACCAGAAAGACAGAACAGAATCTTAAACATAGTCAAGGGTCAGCACGGCCTAAGGAACAAACAAGAGGCTTTGGTTTTCATTCTCGAAGACTACGAGAAAAATTTAGAGCCAGAGGTTAGACCTGAATACCTCAAAAAGCTCAAGAGAATAGACAAACAGAGAGGCATACCTTTCAAGAACATAGATGATTTAAGGAAGCAAATCGAGGCAGGCTAAAATGTATAGCTATGAGGTGAAGCCCAATCTTAAAAGGATTCTTGATAAACTCCACAAAAAAGACAAAAAACAATGCGAGGCAATTCTAAATAAAATCGAGCAGGTTATTAACTCTGGGGATGTTGAGCATTACAAGAATCTAAGATATGACCTCAGCGAGTTTAAGGGCGTTCATGTGGCGAGCAGTTTTGTTTTGATTTTCAAATACGATAAGAAAAACAACAAAATCTCTTTTGAGGACTACGACCACCACGACAGAATTTATAGCAAGAAAAGATAGTGAGGTTATAAACTCAAAAAAAGACCTCTTTATTTAGCCCCTCCATTTAGCTGAAATTTACGTGTGCGGTTGTAGTAACCCTTTTTTGACCTCTGTCTTTTGTCCTTAGCGCCCATTGGCCTGCCTATAGGCTTGCCTGACTCTTTGGCTTTTTTCATGCCCTCTTTAACCTTAATAGAAAGGTTTGCTGAATAAAGATTCGCAAAATAAATCCACAAGCCCTTCATAGTGTACCAAATCATCGTGTTATCGCTGTCTAGTCCCTCCAGGATAGAGATAAACCTGCATTTAGAGTCTGTGACGTGGTTAAGCATTTTCTCGGTAATGCTTGGGTGAAGCCTGCTGAATCTGTCCATGCTGTAAACAATCAAAACATCATACCTTCGCTGAGATATAAGGTCTAGAACTTCCTGGAGCTTATCAGGGATGCGTTTGCTGGCAGAACCATAATAAGCCACCACATCATAATCCCAACCCTCTCGCTCACATCTTTCAACACAGGGTTTGGTTTGTAGCTCTACAGATTGCCTGCTCTCATCGGTCGAACAGCGATTGATTATGATGACTTTTGTCATGAATAATCCCCGCTATCTTTACATGGGCTTCCAGCTTTCCTGTCCCCGATGTCTTGCGCTAGAACTCCATCCCTACATCGTTGTTTTGGCTTTGGACATTGAATTTCTTGCCTAACTCTCTGAAATAAACCTCTTCCTGTGGGCCTATAAACATTCTTATAGCATTTCTTTTCTTTCATTTTAAAACCCCCATTCCAACGCTTTCAAGAGCTTCGCTTACATTCTTGAATGGTTTATCTGTTTTTGAGTTCGGAAGCCAGACTTTGAAAATCAACGTCTTACCCTTATAAAACATTAAATGGTGGTCAAAAAAATCCTCTTTCTTGTCATGCAAATATTCAACCTTTGTGCAAGCAAAAAGCCTGCTCTTTTCCTCTGTCTTTTGTTGCTTGATTAAAACGTCAAAGTCTCCCACAATGGTATCTTTTGTTTTTTTCATGTTAGAATCTCCTAAACCTCCCGAATTTTCTTAGCTTGTTGGTATCAAATTTCTCGGCAGAATCAACCTGAAAAACCTCTGATTCAGGATAACGACGCTTAAACTCCAATACATCTTCCTGGTTTGATTGTCTCTGCAAGTTAGAGCTTTTATTTTCGCATTCTGCGGCGAATGGCTTCCAGAAGTTTTTCTTGTCAGCATGAGGGAAGCCCACTACGTCTAGGAAATGAAAATCGCCATTACGATTTATGATATGCTCCTTTGTGCAGTTGTGAGTTGACTTTGTTTTGTTGATTATTCCCTGCACGCAGTCTTTATGCTTTCTTCTTTGACTCATTCTTTTTTCCTCTGATTTTTTTGAGTTTTTTCTTCTTAGCTTCACGTCTGACGCTCTCAATTTTCAACTGTTGTAAGAGTGTGAATGTGAAGTTTGTTACAGCCCCAACGAAAAACTCGTTTAAATCTTCTGTTTCTGGATATTCTTCTAGGGGGTAGTTGCCCCAGAAAAAGTCCTGTAGCAGATGAAATGCCTCATGGAGCACCGTAAAAGCTAAGACATTATCGTCCTGATTTTTTAGAGCTTCATCGAGTTCTATTGTTTTTCTTTCGTGGAAAATTTCGCCATGATACCCTTTGTTTTTCACCCAGACTATTTTATAATTGTATCCCAAAAGATTTAACGTGCTAGGGACGTGGACTTTAAGTTTCATTTTAACGTAACCTCCCTTTTGCATAATTGCGAGCGCTTCCAATGTCAACAAACTCCTTGCCTTTTGTCCAGTAAGTAATTCGTTGACGACCATCTGGTGTTGTGTTCTCATCCCCCCATATCCAAACTTTTTTTCTCAATAATTTTTTTAGTAAAAAATAAAGAAACAACACTCCCACCACAATTAAAAAAATTTGCCAGACCTCCATCACACACGCTCCTTCGGAATAATTTTTCTAGTGTATTTTTTCTCCACCTCAACACGCACAGGCTTTTCAATAATCACCTGAGCAGGTTTTTTGTCCCTGGTTGCGTTCTTTAAGAGGTATCTGGCTCTCCGCAGTTGTTTAACATTTCCTGTCATGGAATAGCGCATCTTTCCATCAATCCTCTTCTTTTTGATGAAGCTGTCTAGGGCCTTTGCATAGGCTGGGACATGATTGATTTTGATAGCGGTGTTGTCGGAGACTTCTCTGGCTGTGAAAGATGAGCCTCTTGTATTGAAGCACCAGCGTAGTAGCGAAAAAAGTTTGGTATTGTTGCGCATGTTGATTTTTCTAGCGGAAATAATATAATATTATTCCATACCTCCAATGATTATTTTTCAGGCTAGCTTTCATAGTTGCTTTCATGGTTAATTTCATATCAAATTTCATCTTAGGCTCTCCTTATATTCTTCAAAAACAATCTTGTGTGCTTCGGGCATTCCGACCTTCTTAGACACAGATATAGATTTTGCCTTTGACCAATGTTCTTGGCAACTTTTGGCCATTTTAGACTTAAGCGCCTTACAAAAGCAGAAGTTTCCGTTTATGTATGCTTCAGATTCGATGTCTAAGTTCTCAAGTTCCTCAAAACGCTTTTGTCTCGACGTTACATTTAACATCTCTCCTTCATCCTCATTTTCTTCTCTAGATTCCCTTAGAGTTTGTTTGAACTTTTTCTTTTCTTGCCACAGCTCCTCAAGAAAAGTTGGGTCTTTGCTCATTAAATCTGGTCTATCTAAAATTTCTGGTGAAGTCAATAAACTCTTATATGACCTCAAAAGAGATTCTGTTTTGTGTTTTTCTTCAATGATTTCTTTTTTGAGTTTGGTTACTTCGTCTTCCTTTTTCAGCCTGTTAATCTCGTTGTTTAGCTCAATTATCTTATTCTTGGAAGTTGCTACCTCTGCCTCTATGAACTTCCGAACGCCCCCAGAACATTCGATGTGACACAGAGGTTTAAACTCCTGGCCAGAGGTATAGGGGTCTGTAGTATTAACTTCTCGCAAATCAATGTCTAAGTTTGAATCCCAGTTCCACTCAAACTTTCGAATCTTCATTCCATAAAATTTATCGTATATGATGCTCATTCCTTTTTCTCCTTAGTTTTTCTTTTGATTGAAAAATAAAAAAATAAATAAATTTTTGCTTTATTTGTCTATCTCGACTTTGAATTTCTTGGGTGGATTTTTCCCGCCCTTAGATTCTCCCAAACCTTCGTAGGTTATTTTTATTTTATCGCCGAGCTTAATGAGAGCCATCTTTTCGTCAAGAATCTGCGCCCCCCATACGCTTTTCACACCTTCAGATGTTTCAACATTATACAACATTGATTTGTTGGGCCCGATGTTTTCCTGTTCACGAATAAGAACGCCCTCAATAAAATCACCTTCGTTGGGATAAGTCCAGACAGTTGGGTTAATTTCTTGATATGCCATCTTCCTAGTTGGTATACCCACGTATACCTATAGTATACCTCCTTTCACATGTTCATTGAATAGTTTACTCTCTTGTTTTTGTTCATTTAATCTTTCTAGCTCCCGATTATAACAATCAATGCACAGGGGGTAAATCCCTCGCCATTTGATAAAGTCAGTGGAAGTTATTGTTTTGTTACAATTGCCACATTTCATCTTCCTTCAGCCTCCTGAATTTCTAATAAAATATCATCAAAAGCCTTAGAGTTTTCAAGGGCGGCTTTCTCTTCATATCTTCTCCAGTCTATCTTGTTTTTGGGTACATGTGCGAGAATGCCAAAAGTTTTTTCATAGCAATGTCTACAATAAGATTTTCCATGAAGGAAGATTATTGCATGCGCCCTCTTACAAAAGTCACAGGGGATTTTTTCAGCTTTGATTTTTTGTACTACTTTAAGTTTTTTCATTGGGAATCTCCGCAGGTTTTGAATTATCTGGTGTTATGAGTGGGTCGTCTAAAACACTTAATTGAATCACCGCTAAATGATTCTCTCCGATTGTCAGGTTTTCTGCAACAAGCCCAGACTCAGTAAGAGAACGAACTAGATAATAACAAGTTGCATAAGGCATATCCAAAGCCTTCGCTATTTTGTAAGTTGTTGTTTTTGGGTTTGCAACTATGTACTCGTAAATCCTCTTTTGCTTTACTCGTGCTTTTTTAGATTTAATTTTCATTTTTTTGTTCCTTAGATTCCATTTACCAAAAAATCCTCCTTTGTGAATTTTGGGATTTTTCTTTTGCACAACTTAATTTTTCTGTACATTTCGTCGTAGCAAAGGAGCTTTCTAAGGAAGTAGTAAAACTCTATTTCATATTTTTTAGATGTCATGTTTCACCTTCCTTCTCTCATCAACTTTAATTTCTAATTGTGGCTCGCACAATAATAATAGCCTAGGGCTGATGACAGCCCCGCAGTCCTTACACTCATAAATAAATTTGTGTTTTAGATTGCCCACACAATGTCTTAATTCCATGTCCTGTTTACACATTGGGCATTTCATTGTTGTTGAGCCTCCTCAAGTTCTTTTACTAAGTTAGCATACTCCCCCCCATAACACTCCTCACAATAATATTTACCAAGCCCAACATACTGGGCTGGTTTGTTACAGATTACGCAAACTTCCTCTTCTACGTTATTGTTTTTCCGCCCGATAGGGTTTGAAAGCGTCGAAAGTGTCGTTTTATTATTCTGTTGCGCCCCGTGAGCTTTGAAAGCGTCGAAAGTGTCATCAGAATTAAGGTTTTTTTGATAAATTGGAGTTTTTGACACTTTAGACACTTTTTTACCCATATCCTTCTCTGTGAGTACTACTAAGTCCTGTTGCTCAAGAATTTTGCGAAAACCGTCTAAAGTGTCGTTAGGTAACACTCCCGGTTTAAGGTTTATAGTGGCCCCTTGCCAGTATCTTTCTTTATCCCGCTTAGCGATAATGAATTCCGCGTGTTTTTCTAATTGTCTGCCTAAAGCTTCTTTAGACATACGAGTTATTTTTTTATTCTTGCACCAAAGGCTGTAAATTTCGTACATCACCTCTTTAGTAATTCTGCTATCGTCCTCTTTCACTAAACAGTCCTGTACAAAGCCAGCTAAAGGATTGCCGGAGCGGTCGATGATTCTCTTTGTTTCCTCAACAGATTTAATATAAGAAAACCGACCATTTTTTAAGAGTCTTTTCAACCCAACCAAAGACCAGTTTAAAATCCCACTAAGTTCTTCTGGGGTTGTTAGTTTTTCTAATAAAAATTTATCCTGTTCGTTCTCAGGAACTTGATTTAAAAATTCAATTGGGATCCATCTGAAATAATAAGCCTCATCATCCACATCTTTAATTGGAGGAATCTTGTTACATGCGAA
Source organism: archaeon (assembly GCA_043821585.1). Lineage (GTDB taxonomy): Archaea > Nanobdellota > Nanobdellia > Pacearchaeales > GW2011-AR1 > UBA73. Next base: position 74,803 of record JBDRCQ010000015.1, on the reverse strand, counting down.
AGTTAATTTTGCGAAATTGATAAATTGGAAACTATCTCCAAATTTTTTTTCTGCGGTGACATACCCTCCCCCAGTCGCAATTTTAAATCCTCCGGTATCATTAATATCTCTCGATGAGAGATCATCGTATGTATTGAGTAATTTCTCATATAAAGCAGAGGGGGCAAATTTGTCAAATCCAGATAACCTCTGTAAACTTATCCCCGAAACATTATCTTCCCCAACTAATCTAATTAAAAGACTTAATAAAATCGTCTTACCTGTATCTCTTTCCCCCACCCAAATCATCCCCTTTTTTATAAAATATTTCCTATAAAAACAAAAACCAAACCATTCTTGTATGGCTGGGATGTCCTCAGGAGAGAGGACTTGTTTGATGAATTTTTCAAACTTCTTGCAGTTTGCTGTTTTAATATAATCCACAAGAACCTTGAATCTGAAATAGAATTCTGGGGAATACTCAAAAACTTCATCGTTTTGAATATTATAAACGCAATTTGCGAAGGGGATTAATTTTAAGGGCACACTTTCAAAATCTTTTTTTGAGATTGCAGTCAGTCGTTTGATTTTTTTAAAAACCTCGCTAATTACATGACTTTTTGCGTGCGTCCCCAAAAGCCTCTCGCTTTCAGTTTCTATCAATTCTCGCCCGCCTTCATGGTAAATTCCATTATTATAAACAAAAATTTCCTCACTTTTCTTTCCATATACTGTTTTGAAATAATACCTGTGAGAGAGATATTTAGAAAAAGTGTCAATATCGACATAAACCCCAAATTTCCCCTCTCTGAGATAATCATCCAAATCAAATTCTGGACTTTTACTTTCCTCATAAATATCTAAAAACTCATCCCCAGCAGAATTTTTTTTAATGAATCCATTATTTTTATAAGAAAAATATTGGCCTCGGCTAATTTTTTTCAGTTCCCCATCGTTCCCAAGAATCTCAATAATTTTTTTCTTAGAATCATCCATAAAAAACACCCCCTGGTATTTTTAAAAATACTTTTGATTTATTTATTAAATTTAAAAAAACCTTATTTATCATCTTCTTCAAAATCCCCCCGCAGCAGCCCTGCTTTTTCAAATTGAATTTTCAAATTCTCTAATTTTTCTATTAGATTTTTTAAAATTTCTAAATCTTTATTTTGATTTTTTAATTCCTGCATCCTGGGCCTCCAAAAATTTTTTAAGTGCCAATCTCAAAACCTGAGATTTTGTCCCCTCGATTTTTCTAGAATATTCTCTAAGTTGGAAATCTAATTCTTCTGGAAGTTGGAATGCTGTAATCATAATTTATAAACAACAATTAAAAAAGTTTATAAACCGATATCAACCTAATATTGGTATATATTCATACTAAAAATGAAGAAAGAAATTGAACTTGTTGAAGACAAGGTTGTAACAACTGAAGTAGAAATAACAAACGTTCTAATAGAAAAGCCCTTACCTGCACCATTAATTCTTAAGGAAATTAATAAGTTTAGAGGAAGAAAAAACTGGAAGAAATTAAGCTACATTAATTTCATGAAAGTTTATATGAACAAGGCAAGGGATAATCTGGAAATCTCTCCAGTCTATTCTAATAATCCACAACATAAGAAATTCTTGGTTTCAAGGTTAGGAAAGAATTATGCACAAAATGAAAACGCAAAAAATTACTTAGTTTTCTATATTGCGACCCCTAAAAGAGCTAGCATTAGGACAACAGCTATTGAACTCATGCAGAAATTTTTTTATCATATAAATAAAAGAGAACAAATAAGTATCTTTGATAAAATTAGCAAGATAGATAAAGAGGTGCTTAAGATTTATCTACAAAATCTCTCAGAAAAGACTCGAAAAAAAAGATTAAGAAAAAAAGAGCAAGAGACGATTGAATTTCTAGTTAAAAAACTCGCTCAGATAATAAGAAGAGAGTATTACTAGCGATTCTTAATAGCAATCATCTCCTCATACTCTTTGCTCCCGACAAGTTTTTCCATTAAATCAATTAGAGGCGTCAGCTCACCAACACGGCCAATCTTCTTGCTCATCTCTGCCATTTCACCCCTCAATTTTTCAATCTCTTCCTCTAACTCATGTTTCCTTTCTGGCGTGAGTTCTTCAACATGATAAACTTGGGAGATAACAGACTGCACCATGTCCTCGTTGTCCATCGCAACATAGACTCCTGTCATATCGCTCTTAGGCGAATGTCCTGCAAACTTTTTATGAACTTGGTCTTGTAGCTTATATTTGTTATGAAGCTCGGTAAGTCTTGTATGGCGCAAGAGATAAGGATAAACTGGCCGGTTAATTTTGGCCTTCTTTCCCAACGACCTAATCCAATAAGTAAATTCAAATCTCCCAATCGGTTTGCTTCTGTCTCTTGGGCTTGGAAAGATATAATCGTTATCAGTCACATCTGAAAACATGAATTCCTGTCGCCAGCGTTTTAAGTGGATGATTGATTCATCGAGCGGAATAGTCCTTGCTTTCTTCGTTTTGTTTGCGTAAAAGCTAATTGTCTTCCTGTCCCAATCTAGCGCACCCCACCGAGCCGTTCGTAGCTCCTGCGGCCTACAGGCGCTTTCATAGAGGGTAATAATTTGAGCTTTCAGCTTCAAGCTATCAGCAGTTCTTAGCAACTTCTCAATCTCTTTCTCTGTCAACAGAACGCCTTTATTAATTCTCTTTTCATTCACAAGAACAAATTTTTGATTAAGCTTGTCAAGAGTTTTCAGCATCTCAAAGTCGCTGTCATAAAACCATTTGATAAACCTCTTCACAGTTACCTTGATTGCATTCTTTGTATTGGTCTCCCTAGTCTCATCAAGATTAACGAGGGATGCAAACTTAATAACCTCCTGTGGCGTGAGCTTGTTTAGAGGTTTTTCCATAATATCATAAAATTGAATCATGTATCTGCGGTAGTCTGCCACCTTCCCCGCTCCCGCAGTTGTTGAAAGAAAAGCACAATAATCGTCAACAATCCTCTTCTGGTCATCTGGCAATCCTCGCTCTACGAGGGCTACCGTAACCCTGTCCTTATAAGATGGATAACTTTTTTTCATACTTTTTCTAGGAAAATAGGGTTTATATACTTTATGTAAGCTTTACAAATCCCAGCCTAAGCGGGATGAACATGAAATGATTTATGATGTACCCAAGAAATTTAGATGTCTTTTAAAGTTAATGGATCACAAAGATCCTTTCCCCAAACCTTAAATAACTCAAAACCCAAATAAAAGCATGGCCCCTACCCAAAGAAAAACCCCTACCAACTTCTTTAACGTCATTGCAAAAAAGCAGACCTATCTAAACCTGCTCTACTTGCTGATAGCTTTCCCACTTGGAATATTTTATTTCACATTCGTAGTAGCTGGAACGTCTCTGAGCATCGGATTAATCATAACTCTTTTCGGCATCCCGCTTCTAAGCCTAATGACATTCCTGTGGTACTGGATCGGAATCTTCGAAAGAAAACTAACCTCTGCTTTACTTGATGTAACTATAACTCCTGCGAGAAGTGCAGCATTCAAGGAAACCACATTCCTAAGAAAACTCACAAAACATTTTACAGAACCTATAACTTGGAGGAGCTTCGCATGTCTTCTAATTAAATTCCCGATGGGGGTCCTATCATTCGTCCTTCTAGTCACCCTACTAGCAGTTTCCCTCAGTCTCATCGCTTCCCCAATAGCTTACCAAATTTCATTAAACACTCCAAACTTCGAATTCGCCACCATAAACGGAGTTCAAATATTCACACACGCATACCAAACTTACTTTCTTTCCATCATAGGAATAATCTTGCTATTCATATCGCTCCACATTCTCAACGGCATAGCCCACGTTTCAGGATTAATCGCCAAATTCCTTCTTGGAGGCCCAAAGACAAAAGTTAGAAAATCAAAGAGATCTAAGAAAAAGAGATGAACTCAACTATTTTTTAAATTTCCTAAAACCCCTGCAGGTGGCCGAGTTGGCTTTCTAGTTTTCAGATCAACAAAAGCATACACTAAGTCTGCACGAGCCACTTCCCCTCCTCCGGAACTCATCGTCTGTTTAAACAACGCCCTAACGCCCTTTTCATAACTAAGGGTGCCAGCAACTTCAGGGTTCTCAATTAAAAAAGGGGATAAAAAAGCATAATGTGCACTACGCACGTACAAGCCAACCCCTAATTCCCTTAGGGCCTGAGGTCCTAACCTATTAGACTCGACAAAAGCCAGTCTTTGTCTCTCAAACTCTCTAACGCAGCCAGCAGGATCCTGATTCTTGCCACCGTTCCTCCTAACAAGACCATACTCCAGTCTTGCTCTAGAAACCCTTTCTCCAGAACAAACCATCTCTTGATTTAGAAATATGCCTCCCGATCCCCTATCTTCCAGATCACTCCCCACATTAATTATTTCCCCAAAAAACAAGGGAGAATCATATGTATACTCAGCAGTTCTCAGAAAAGGCCCAGATCCAAAATCAAAAAATCCAAACCCCTCAGCCAAAAGATGACCGCGTGCCACTTCATCAAAATAGCCCACATACACTGCATTATTCACATGCGCGTTGCCATCTATATCTTCTGCTCTTACTGTGAAAAATTGATTCATCCGGGTCATGAAAACCCACAAATAAATCAGCTTATAAAATTAACTGCAACACAACCCTCTCCCTCCACCCCGCCAGAATAAATGTATTTCAAGCAATCAGCATAATTGGGATTCAATTCAGTAATATACGTGCAATAAGGATAAGGAAACATTGTATCTTTAAAGTATCGCAAGTCCTTAGAGTACCATCCGTAATGATCATGAAATACCGGCGTCTCAGAATGACCGACCCCCAACAGGTGCATTACATCATGAACCTCCTTAGCAGGGAAGCCTATGCAATAAGGATACTCCGAATCAGTTGTATAAATCGTCTTCTTGGCGCTCACAATAACCCCTCCAACAACCTTCGGTTTAGCCTCAAGCAACAAATCCCAATCAAATGAAACGCTAGCAGAAGCAACAGTAACGTAACAAAGTCTATAGACATTCGAAGTGTCATTCCTCATTATCAGAGTTAAACTAGTCACGTATTTACCATCAGTCAAAACCTCATACCCACTAAATTGAACGCTCCTGTAATCCAGAGAAACATCTTCACAGACCTCATAATCTTCAAGCTCTTCAAGCAGTTCAAGTCGATTAACACAGGTGACATTAATATCCTCGCTCTCGTTCCCCGAAACTTCCGTGAAGTTAATATTGCCTCCGCTTGCCTCAGAAATTATGTTAAACGCCTCCCCCATCTTTACGATTGGCGCTCCCTCACACTCGCTAACATTGTTCACAAAACGATAAGTCAAATCCCTATGTCCCCAATGCAATTCTTCAACCCCGCCAAAGCTAAATGTGACATTAGTCTCATTTCCAACCGTTCCATTGCCAAGGGTTTGATCCACTAAACTCCCATTTCCAACAGTTTCATTAACAATATTCCCCTGCCCAGCAGGCTCCACGCCAGACCCATCAGGTAAATTAACCTCTGGCTCGTCGTCTCCCCAATCACTTATTATGAAAAAGTAAAAAGCAGCACTAATCGCTAGAAATATCAAAACAAAACCAAGGATCTCGCCCTCGATTTCCATTAAGAGCCCCCTATTGCCACCTTGCCGCCCTCATTCTTAAGTTCGTTAACAATGTCCTCACTCTTCCAAAATTCGTAAAGGGTATATGCGATTCTCATAACAACCTCCACTATAAGCACAACTACAATATACGAAAATACATGATTCAACAACGAAGGAATCGACTGCAAGTTAGCAAGCAAAATATCCAAATTAAACTTCCCTGCAGAGAGCAACAAGAAAGACAGCGTAGTAAAAGGAAATAGCTTCGCTAAGTCTGTCGCAATCTCCGATCGGATATAAGCAAGAATTCTAATCGCCCCAATAAGTGCAGCAGAAATCCACAGAATGTAATGCACCTCCAAACTCTCGCTACCAATAAGCAATATGAATATCGCAATTCCTCCAAACCAGAGAAGAATCAAGAACGGAATAAAGAAAATATATTCAATCAAATAAAACAGCATAGCAAACAGTTTACTAGTTACAGGATGTTCTGAAGTGTTATATTTATACAAATTTAGGCTAATAAGATTTCTCTTTGATAAAGACTTGTAAAACTTAAAGATAAACAAAGATGCAATGGCCAAAGTCGCCGACAAAACCAAGACTGCCAAGGCAAGCTCCCGACTAAAAGTGACCGAAGACAAGAAACCACTGTCAAAACCGAAATCTACCATTTTCACCTCAATAATAATTAACTAAGGAGGTTTATAAAATTGATGTAAACTTTAAATATCACCTTATCTTACAAAAAACATGATAGACATAAAACTCTTACGTGAAAACCCAGAACTGATAAAAGAAAACATAAAAAAGAAATTCCAAGAGGAAAAACTCCACCTTATTGACAAAGCTAGAAAAAAAGACATTGACTGGCGAAATCAGAAGCAAAGGATTGACAAACTCCGCAACGAGCGAAATATCATCTCCAAAGAGATCTCAAAAGAAAAGAAAGAGGGAAAAGAGGTTAGCAAACTGATGAAAGCTGCAAAATTGATTCCTACCAAAATAGAAGAAGTCGAAAAGAAAACGGACAAACTTTTAGAGCAACTAAATTCAATTTTAATCCAAATTCCCAACATAATATCAAAAAAAACTCCAATAGGCCGCGGCGAAGCAGAAAACAAAGAAGTGAAGAAGTCCGGGAAGGTCCCAACATTTGATTTCAAGATAAAAAACCACGTGGAGCTATGCGAAGACCTTGGCTTAGCAGACTTTGACTCGTCTTCAAAAGTCTCAGGAAATGGATTTTACTACCTCAAAGGAGAACTCGCCTTGCTCAACCAAGCACTAATCAGATTTGCAATTGATTTCATGCAATCAAAAGGCTACACCTACATCGAAACGCCTCTGATGCTAAGAGAAAAACAAATCTTCGCCTCAATGGACAAACAAGCCATCGAAGAATCTGTTTACTCAATAAAAGGAGAAGACCTCCATCTGATTGGCACAGCAGAACAATCTCTTCTCGCAATGCACTCCGGAGAAACCTTCGCATTCAAAGACCTTCCAAAAAAATACTTCTCCTACTCAATGTGTTTCAGAAAAGAAATAGGATCCCACGGAATAAACGAAAAAGGTTTGTGGAGAACCCATCAATTCAATAAAATAGAACAGTTTGTATTCTGCCTTCCAGAAGACTCAGAAAAAATCTACGATGAGCTCCTTAAGAACTCTGAGGAAATCTTAGAAAAACTAAATCTCCCATTCAGAACTATAGAGCTCTGCTCTGGCGACCTGGCAAATTGGAAACACAGAAGCCACGACCTAGAAGTCTGGCGCCCAACCCTCCAAGAATACGGCGAAGTCGTATCATTAAGCAATTGCACAGATTACCAAGCACGCAAACTCGGGATAAAATATATTGACAAAACAAACAATCGCCAAGTCCTCCACACCCTCAATGACACGGCCTTAGCAACATCAAGAATCCTCGTAGCAATCCTAGAAAACAATCAACAAAAGGACGGCTCAATCAAAATCCCAGAAGTTCTTCAGAAATATATGCACAACAAAAAACTTATTGGAAGACCATAATCAAACTCTATTTCTTAATCAGATCTAACCAACCGAGGAAAACCCTCTTTCTCTGCCCGTTTACGAAGAGCCTTCGCCCTTTCATTATAATGCTGAGCCAAGCCCACTGCAATATCACATTGACCAGGGGTCAGCGTATCACAATTAAGCTCTGATTTAACTTGCCAGGGCAAGCCTCTAGCTCCCGGATTAACTTCACAAAAAGAAGACCAATCGATAAACCCTAATGGAAATCTACAAAATCGCTCACGTCTTGTAACATAACGCTCAGCAATAATTCTATCCCTAAGCAGCATAATCCCTTGTTCATATGTCCCTAGCATAATTCTTAAAAAAAGTTAACACTTATAAAATTTATTCTTGGCATATACACGACAAAAAACTAATCCAATAGCCTTAAAAACCCTCCCCTCCAAAAATTAATCCAATGTTCTACTTATTTGTTGATACACATGGTACTCATAGAAGCACTGCCGCAGCCCATGCTCTAAAACATAAGTATGCCCTTCAAGGGAAACACCCAAAAATCGGCCACCTTGGGATTCACGGCCTCGTGAGCCTCCTAGATATTGAAAAAATGGAAGCAGCCCACATGGCCGGAACGCACGGCCGCCCCTATCAAATGGAACTAGATATAAATTTTCAGAGATATGTAGATCGAGTAGGAACCATACATACAACGATCCTCGGGGCAGACCAGATTTTTACAATGGAACATAGAATGGAGGCACAAATACGTCACGCAACAGGCTACGCCGGAGAAATTGTTTGCTTAGAGGTTCCAGAAAGAAATAGTATGGGCCAAGGAGAGTTAGAAGAACTGTTCGCTGAAAAGCTAAGGTGCTTAGATTAAAATTACTTGCCAACCACTGCCCTAACAACCTTTTGCATTTCACCGAAAGCGATCTTTCTTCGACCATTCTTTCCGGTAGAATTAATCCTATCAACGACATCTCCTACATGCTCATGACCTAGCCTTGAAGCTACCCATTTTACTTCATCAACTAAAGACCTCATATCAATAGCATTATGCATTCCAGCATGCCCAGAGCCCTGAACGTTCCTAGTCAACACTGCCAAAACTTGAACAGCATCTTTCTCATTAAGCAAAGCGCTATTATCCCCAAGAGCCTTAGAAAGAACTCCTACTTGTTCAGCTCTCTTCTCAGGAGTTACATCATACTCTGTCCTTTCAGGGTTATAATCCGGAAAGAACCTATCCATCTCCCCAAGAAGATAAACTCCAACTGCATTCGGCTCACCCCGCCTAGCCGCAATCGCAGCATTCAAGGTTTGCAGCTCGCTCTTCTGCCTACCAACCTCCTTTTCAAGCCTGCTTTGCTCTGCCCTGACAGCAGTCAAAAGCTCCACATCCAACCCCTGCCGTCTTTCAGTTTCATAAGTTCCCAATCTCTCTAAAATTTCAGCCTTAGCCGCATCTAAACCTGCCACGACTGCAGCCTGGTGCGCGTTAAGATCTCCATCAACTGCAGCAAGCTTAACACTTAAATCTTTTTCCAACGTTGCAGCACATCTCTTAAGTTCTGAAACTCCCTTCTCGAGTTCAGCCCTTGCAGCTGCAGCACCCTCCTCATAAGTAGCATTCCCCGCCCTAATAGCCTCACCCAAAGCATCCTTGCCTTGTAAAACAAGAAACTCCCTGGCCACAGCAGTAGTGCGAAGCATGTTAGAAGCTCCCAAAACAAGATCTGCCTCAAACCAGGCAAAATCTCCCACCCGATCAAGCAATTGCTTAGGTTCTGCCTTCGTCCTAGAAACAAGCTCTGTTACAGCATTAATAGCAACATCATGAAGATAAGTAGCAACCTTCATCTCAAAATCATCTCCTTCTCTCCTCTTACCATCACTTGGAATATCAATTTCTAAAGGAGCAAGCATTCTAGTCTCACCATAATACTGCATTTCAGCATTAAGCGTCACTTTTTTCCCACCATTTCTACTAATGCGTGACCAAATACTTCCGTTTGGCACACCACTATACTTCAATGTAATCCTGACTCCGTCATTTCCGCCGCCAAAAGAAGCCTTAACCTCTCCAGGTTCTTCCGGGAAATAATCTGAAAAATAAGACCATCTGCTAGCCGCAATACCATGGGCTATATCTGCTGCACCACGTTCTTGCTGATGAGCCAATTTATCTGCATAGGCTGCATAAACCCCGCCAATTTGTCCTTCAAGATCTTCTACCTGCCTTGCAAAACGGCCATCTAACGGAGTCGCAACTTCCCTTGCCTTTGCAATTAGCTTGCTGGCTGCGGAATCCACTGCCTCAAGTTTTCTATCTCTAGCCATAAACCCTTCTCAGAAAACCGATATTTAAACATTTTGTTTCTTACCACTTTAAAGAAATAACACTATCTCTTCTTCCGCATCTCGTTCCATTCCACAAACAACTTCATTACAGCAGGAATCCTGCCTGTCAAAACCAACCCTGAAGAGTCCAAAACCCCCTGGCCCTCTCCCAATGAAATCAAAATCGGCCTTCTCTTATTTATATATCTCTCCAAATGATTACCAGCATCTAAAGCGCAAATGTTCCGAACAACAACTTCTGCTTGCTTCTCAGCGTTCTGTGCAGTCTTTTCTTCAACAACAGAAGTTACATCTCCTGCCGCAAAAATACCCTCCCTACCACGAACCTGCAAGAACTCATTCACTCCGACCCCTTTTCCATCAAGCCACTCACAAGGCAAAAACTCAAAATTCGGTGTTATCCCAGTACACAAAAACACCATGTCTGCCTTAAATTTTGTCCCTTTATCAGTCAAACAAAATCCATTTTTCACATTTTGAACCCTTTTACCATAAACGACCTCAACACCCTTCCCTTTCAAATAACGTTCAACATACACAACAGCCCTTTTACCATTTCGTTCAATTAACTGTTCGCCAGAATGAATAATTGTAATTTTCTTTTTTCCCCCATACATACCAACAATTTCGCCAGCCAGTTCAACACCAACTAACCCTCCCCCAACCAACACAACCCTTTTCGCATTCTTCAGCCGATCACAACTGTCAATCAAACTCTTTCCTCTGGAGGCGACAACAACACCCTGTTCCTTAAAAGGCAATTCATACCGACTCCCTGAACAAATGACAAGATAATCATAAAGCAGTTCTTTCTTCTCCACATAGACTTTCCTTTCATCGACTTTCTTAACTTCTCCAACAACAATTTTTGCCATTTTCAGATATTGAGAATGCAAAACTTGAATTTTTTGCGCACGCTCAGGCTCAACTAAAAATCTCAAAACCCCTGGTGTGAACTCAAAATAATCTTTCGTATCAATCAAGGTTAAATCAAACTCTCGCTCTAACTTCTTAGCAACCAAACTTCCGGCAAAACCGCCCCCGATAACAACAACTCTTTTCATACAATTTCCCAGCGAAGAAGTTATTTAAACGTTAAGAAGAATAAGACCACATAAATCATTATAAACCCCCCGCGCCTTTATAGATTCCGATGACGAAATACATTGTAGTTGTCGGAGGTGTAATCTCAGGCGTTGGCAAAGGAGTCGCCACAGCCTCTATAGGCAAAATTCTCCAAGAATACGGCTTCTCGGTTACAGCAGTGAAAATAGACCCTTATATAAACTGCGACGCAGGCACAATCCGTCCGACTGTCCACGGCGAAGTCTGGGTCACTGAAGATGGCGGTGAAACTGACCAAGACCTCGGCACATATGAAAGATTTCTCGACATAAAACTCTCAAGAACAAACAACATAACAACAGGCCAAATCTACAAAACAGTCATAGAAAGAGAAAGACGCGGAGACTATCTAGGCAAAGACGTCCAATTCATCCCAGACATCCCAAACGAAATAAAAAAAAGAATAAAATACTCCGCCGAAGGAAAAGATATCTGCCTCGTAGAAATCGGCGGCACAATCGGCGACTACGAGAACATCCCATTTCTCCTGGCCACAAGAAGCCTTGAAAGAGAACTCGGAAAAGAAAACGTCGCGCATTTGTTAGTCACCTACCTACCAATTCCAAGTCACATAGAAGAAATGAAAACAAAACCCACTCAAATGTCAATCAAACTTCTCGAAGAATCGGGCATCCGCCCCGACTTCATTCTCTGCCGCGGAAAAACTGAATTGGACGATGTCAGAAAAAAGAAAATAGAAACCTATTCCGGCATCAACGCAGAAAACGTAATCTCCATGCCTGACGTCACAGGTCCAGGAAAACCAAACACCATTTATGTCGTACCACAAGAGCTTGAAAAAGAAAATCTCGGAGAAAAGATACTAAACCGTTTAAACCTCCAAAAAAGAAAAGCTCCTGATTGGACCGTTTGGAAAGAAAAAGTAAACCGGATAATCAGCCCAAAAAACCAAATAAGGATCGCAATCGTAGGCAAGTACCTAGACATCGGCGACTTCACGCTCCGTGATTCCTACGTCTCAGTCTCAGAAGCCCTCAAACATGCCGGCGCAAACAATGACACAAAAATAGAAATCGTCTGGCTTAATTCAAAAGACCTAGAAACCACTCAAAGCTTACAGAGACTAAAAGAGCTAAACGGCATAATTATCCCTGGTGGCTTCGGCTCATCAGGAACAGAAGGCAAAATCAACACAATAAAATTCTGCAGGGAAAATAACCTTCCTTTCTTAGGCCTTTGTTACGGACTACAATTTGCAGTCATTGAATTTGCAAGGAATGTCTGCGGCTTAGTCAACGCAAACACCACCGAGGTAAACCCAAACACACCCCACCCAGTGATTGATATTCTACCAGACCAATTAAACATTGAAAATAAAGGTGGAACGATGCGCCTCGGTTCTTACAAAGCGATCCTACAGCCGAGTAAGGTAAAATCAATTTATAATTCAGAAACTGTCCACGAACGCCACAGACATCGGTACGAAGTCAACCCTGAATACCACACAATCCTCGAAAACAACGGCTTGCTCCTGGCTGGAAAAAGCCCAGATAACAAACTTGTAGAATTCATAGAACTCCCAAATCATAAGTTCTTCATAGCCACACAAGCCCACCCAGAGTTCAACTCCACATTAATGAAGCCCTCTCCATTATTTGATACGTTTGTAAAGAGTTGTTTAACGACTAACTCCTCTCTACCTTCAAACACTTCTTCGCAGAATCAATAACAATCTTATTCGGAACATGGTGCTTAATCTCCCTATCAAGAGTGGCAATATAGACTCCCTTCTTCCCCTTTTGAATAAGCCCTTCATCAACATATTTGCCCCCAATCCGCGTCTTCTTCACCTTAGCCTCCTCAAGCAGTGCAAAGGCGACATCAATCGCCTGTCTTTCTGTATGAGACGTCTTCCCCTCTTTCTTTAAATCCTTCATCTCTTGCAAAACACCCAAAGGCACACGAGACTTAAATCCAAGACCCTCCAACTCGTCTAAAAAATCAATCCGCTTCAAAACACAAGAAATTATAAAGTTAGTATCGAGTAACACTTCCATACACTAAAAAGAGATAGATCAGGTATTTAATATTATCTAAATGGACGTCCTCAAAAAAACAACAGGCCCTTGCATCGTACTAGCTGGAGCAGGCACCGGCAAAACCAGATTAATGGTGGAAAAAGTAAAACACCTAATCCAAGGCAAGATCTACAAACCAGAAAAAATCGCCTGTATAACCTTTTCAAACGAAGCCGCAAACAACCTCGCCTCCCGCATTAGAGCCGCACTCCCAGACGTAGAACAAGAACCGACAGTAAAAACATTCCATTCATTCTCAGCCTATTTGCTGAAAGAGCATCTCCCCAAGGAAAAACAAAACTTTCAAACCCTCACCCCAGACGACTCCAAAATCCTTCTCCACACAAACCTTAGAGTCCCACCAATGAACTGTCATCGCTACATCGACACCATCGGAAAAGCAAAAGATCTCGGAGTAACAATTCAAAAACTGCAAAATCACCTAAAAGAAAAAACCCATAACAAACCAATTCAAAACCTAAAAGACGATCTTGAAACAATCCAAACAGAACTACTCATCGAAAAAGATAAAGTAAAAAAGAAAAAGATAGCTGACGAAGCAATCCGCATAAGGGAACTAATAGACCTGTCAAGATTCATTTCAATCTTTGAAGCCTATGAAAAAATAAAAGAACAAAAGAACGCTCTAGATTACTCGGACCTAAACAACAAAGCAGTTGAATTACTTAAGAAAAACCCTAGCATCTCAGGAAAGTTTGAGTACATAATCGTAGACGAATTTCAAGACACAAACAGAATCCAATTAGAACTCCTGAAGTTAATCTCTCCAAAAAGGAACATCACCGTAGTCGGAGACATGAACCAATCTATCTACCGTTTCAGAGGAGCATACGAAGCAAATATTGACTGGTTCAAAAAAACATTTAACGTCGCCCCTCAAGACATATTCAGCCTAGAAAAGTCTTACCGTTCACCAAATAAAATTCTAAGAATTGCCCACACACTAATCAAAAACAACTATGCCTCAGAAGAAGACTGCTTTGAAGTTCAAAACGCCCACAAAAAAGAAGGTAAAAACATAAGAATAATAGAAACAAAAAACAGCAAAGAGGAAGCACGTAAGGTTGTAGAAATAATAAAGGAAAAAATAGCAAACAAAGAAACGCTAGAAGAAATCTGCGTAATGGCAAGAACCCATCAGCAACTTGCTATGATAAAAAAAGCCCTAAGCGATTCACAAGTCCCCTTCCACTCAGTTGGCCAAGAATCCCTACTGAAACAAAATTCCATAAAGAAGATAGTTTCATATCTCTCCATTGTCTCAAATCTTATAGACAAAAACAACAAAGGTTGGAATTCCTGGTGGGATTCAGTTCACGAAGAAGAATTTCTAAAAGAAGACTTCATAAAAATAACCACGTTTCTTAAGGAAAACCGCGATTCAGAAAACTACAACGTCAAGATCTTCACAACCTTACAAAATCTAAATCTCTCAGAACTAGGAGAAATCAAACTAAAAACGATTTTCTCAAGAATAAAATCATTAATCCCTGAAAACGGCAACTCTCTAGAAGAGATAATCACAAAAGCATGCAACGTTTGCGGCTTCACCTCAGAAGACTTCACGAAAGTAGACAAAGAAGCATTACTAAACATAAACAAATTTCAAGAATTTGCAAAAAAGTATGCTGAAACTCATGCAGGCAAGTTAACAGATTTCATAAATCATCTTGAAATCCTCAACACACTTAACATCACGCTCGAAACAGCAAGAATCGAAGACAAAGGTGTCCGCCTCATGACATCCCATTCGACAAAGGGCCTCGAATTCGAAACAATAATTTTGACAAACCTCGCTCAAAAAAGATTCCCTTTAGAACGCATCACGAAAAACAAACTCCTCCCGAACGAGCTCTTCCAAGACCAATCAATAGACCTCGAAGATTACGAACGCAAACACTTGCTCTTCGAAGAAAGAAGATTATGTTACGTTTCCTTCACAAGATCAAAATCAGAATTAATAATAACTTTCGCACAAGAATACGCGAGCAAAAAATCAGCCCCTTCTAGATTCTTTGAAGAAATAAATTATAAAGAAAATCCAGATATTGAATTCTCTCAAGACCTAGAAGAAAAAGCAATAACAATAGAACCTAATATCTCAACAACCTTGCCAAGAGAAATCAAAGTCTCTTCAGAAAGAACCCTTTCCCCATCCGCACTAAACTTATTCGAAGACTGCCAAAAAAAGTTTGAATATAAATACGTCTACAACATGCCCGAGAAGATAACAACCTCCTGGGACGCAATAAAAATGGGCTCCTTCATCCACATAATTCTAGAAAAAGGAGTCAAATCAAAATTCACAACACTCGAGGCATTTATCAACCTAGCAAAAGACCTAAAAAATAAAGAAGAATGGGAATCAGTCGAACTGGAAGAAGCCCTGCCATTAATCAAAGTTTTTTACGACAGAAACAAAAATAAATACTCCCCAGATTCTTTAACCGAAAAGAAACTTTTCACAGAAATCTCTGGCCTGAAATTTATGGGTGTCGCGGACCGCATCGACCACTTCCAAGATGGCTTAGAGATAATCGATTACAAAACAGGCAAAACAGTCCCTTCAGGTAAAAAAAGAAACTGGCAGCTTGGATATTATGCACTCGCTGCAAGGCCTCTTGGAAAAGTAAAGAAACTCACGCTTGACGTCTTTCAGAGCCCTCAGTTGTTAGAATACACTATCAAAGAAAACGGCGATGTAATAAACGCCCAATCAAATCGCCTTGCATTTAACCTCCACGAAGTCGAAGCCGAACTCATAGAA
Source organism: archaeon (assembly GCA_043821585.1). Lineage (GTDB taxonomy): Archaea > Nanobdellota > Nanobdellia > Pacearchaeales > GW2011-AR1 > UBA73. The sequence continues at coordinate 58,878 of JBDRCQ010000015.1, read as the reverse complement.
ACAGGAAATAAAATAAAAGAAGCCTACGCAAAAGGATTCAAGTCTTGCCCAATAGAGAAGAACTGCGAGTTTTGTAGGGAATATGTTTACTGAATGTATCCACCTTGCATCAAAAGAATATTATTTCCTAAAATTAGTTCAACTCACAACCGCTCTCTTCACTTAACCTTTTAGAAGTCAACACGCCAGGAACAACCTTGCCAGAACCAAAAACCCAAATGTATTGTCCTGAATTCTCAGACATTTCACAAATACCCCTATGGGCTGAATAGATCCCTGCATCGCACTCGACCACATTCAAATCCTCCCAACTTTCTCCAAACAGCCTAATCTGTTCAGCACAACGCGCGCAGTCTGGAACAGCGTAAACTTCTACGCCTGTCTCAGTCAAACACTCCCCGAAAGAAGAGGTTTCATTTTTGCCCCCATTATCTACCGATTCGAATAAACTACCAAAAAACGAGGCTCCAACAAACAAAACTAAGATCACAAGCACTCCCAAAAGAATTGTACTCATTAAATTCATCAAACATTAAAGCAAACCGCCTATTTAAACTGTTTTCTTAATTTCAACCCAGCCGATGATATTCTTAAACAAAACAACACCAAAAAGTACATTTTTCCAGCACACCCAGAAAAATTAATAACACCCACTAACGTCAAAATTAGAACAATCTGCTAAACAGCCCAAAACTCCTTCCGCATCTCCGCCACCTACAAATTCACAAGTCATTCCCCTCAAGTCTGTTCCATCACAGGCCTCACCCTCATCAACAACGCCATTTCCACATAATCCGCTAGGTTCTGCCCCATCACATCCAGTAACATCAACAATACAATCAGTAGTGCAGCCATAAATTCCCCCAGAGTATCCAAGATCCACGCAATACCCTATCCCATCATAACCATCACACTCTTCCCCTTCATCAACAATCCCATTTCCACAATAAGGCTGAGTCAAATCAGGCATAAATAATTCACCAACACCGCCGTGAATATCATAGTAAGGCAAAATATCCCACCCGCCGTACTCATCATCATAAACTGCAGTAGTGTAATAATCCGCACCACCCTCACGAGCAGTATAACTTTTCTTAACATTAAAGTTAAAATCGCTAGTCAAAGGAGTCAACCAAAATCTTCCAACATTAATTCCTTCGGAAGTTGCAACTGGAGCACCAGGATAACCAGCCAATAAATTAAACTCTGCATCACCATCCACTAAGTTATCATTAATAGGAAAACCTGGAATAAACTCAGATATCATCCAGTCTGTATAGTCTGCATTGCTAAGATCAATCTCTGTATTCAGGGTAGCCTTTGTAGGATCCCAGAGGAGTATTAAATTAACCATCACAAAAGGATCTTGCCCCTCAGATTTAACAATCACATCAACTCCATAAGGCTGTCCAATAACTGCTGGAGCACTAGACGCCGGAGTCAAATACAAACTCACTGCATTCATCTCCTCGCTCGAACCCCCTCCTTCGTTGCTACAACCACTCGTAATAATATTACAACTAGAATCACAACTTAAACTCCCAGAGTCAAAACCCTGAGTTTGGCAAGTCTCTCCATTTAGATTACTTCCATCACATCCCTCTCCATCGTCAACGTTCCCATCTCCGCACTCCGGAGGAGAAGAACCTTCAGCAGGCAAAGTCCCACTAACCGTGTCCCCTGTTCTACAAACTCCATCTCCCCCCCAATAAACAACACTACCACTCACAGTTCTTGAGGAACTCGGTGGGGCTTGGTTCCAATTAAACCTTAAGGTATTTCCACTCACTGACGGAGATTGGCAGTCATTAAAACAATCGACACTCCCAGAAGTCCGCAGATTTATTCTGGCTTGTTCAGTTTGCGAAAATCGAACAGTGTAAGCAAAATGAGAAGACCCTGGCAACGGAATTTCTCCAGATCCATCGCCCTTAACAGTTATCACTACATCCATATGGTCTCCAACGTATTCAAAATCAACACTTCGGATATCCATAGAATCTTCATAACTTTGGCAGACAATTTCATCAACGCCGACATTATCAGTCAGAGTATAAGCACTCACAAAACCACCAAAGACGACACAAATAAGAAAAACGCCTCCCAAAAGAAACAGCCATCTACATCCCATAGAGAATAAACAAACAACTGTTATTTAAAACCTTCGGTAATTTCACATTGTTAACAAAACAGTGTCAACGTAACTGCTCAGCATTCGCGAACTCTGCAGAGAGCAGGCTTCCTAACCGCAACCCCTGTTAACAAAATCCTTAAAAACCGTTCACGCTAGTTAACAAAATGACAAAAGAATCTGTTTTCGAAAACGCGAAAAAGCAATTAGAAAAAGCAAGCGAACACACCTCACTAAGCGAAGACGTAAAAAAAATTCTCGAGAACCCAAAGCAGATAATCCAAGTCAGTATCCCCCTGAGAAAAGACGATGGCTCACTTGAAATCTTCCAAGGCTATAGAGTGCAACACAGCGACCTCCGCGGACCTGGAAAAGGAGGAATTCGATTCCACCCAGACGCAGACCTTGACGAAGTTAAAGCCCTTGCCTTTTGGATGACATTCAAATGCGCAGTCGCGGGAATTCCATTCGGTGGTGCAAAAGGCGGGATAAAAGTGGATCCTTCAAAACTATCAAAAACAGAAGTAGAAAGACTAAGCAGAGGCTACGTCCGAGCATTATACGAATTCATCGGCCCTGACATCGACATCCCTGCACCAGACGTCTATACGAATGAAATGATTATGGGCTGGATGTCCGATGAGTATAACAAAATAGCCCGCAAGCTCCATCCATCTTTTATCACAGGAAAACCAGTTAGCCTAGGAGGAAGTTTAGGCAGAGACGACGCAACAGCCCGCGGAGCGTTTTACATTCTTGAAGAATACTCCAAAGAAAAAAACCTAACTCCTTCTAAAACAACTGTAGCAATCCAAGGATTCGGAAACGCAGGTTTCCATATCGCAAGATTACTCAACGAAGCAGGATTCCACATAAAAGCAGTAAGCGATTCTAAAACGGGCATCCTCGCAAAAGAAGGAAAACTTAATCCAGGAGAATTGATGAAAAACAAAAAAGAGAAGAAAATCCTGGAAGAATTAGATGCAACCCACGTAAAAATAACAAACAAAGAAATCCTCGAACTCGACGTGGACATACTCTTATTAGCTGCACTAGAAAACCAGATAACAAAAGAAAACGCAAATGATATAAAAGCAAAACACATTTTCGAACTAGCAAACGGCCCAACAACCCCTGATGCTGACGAGATTCTATTCGCCAGAGGAATAAACATTCTGCCAGATATCTTAGTCAACGCGGGCGGCGTAACTGTTAGCTACTTCGAATGGCTCCAGGGACGATCCGGGCACTACTGGAAACTCGCAGAAGTCCACCAAAAACTAGAGGAGATTATGAAAGAAGCATTTAGCGCAGTCTCAGCCATAAAAGAAGACAAAAAAGTAGATTATAGGACTGCTGCATATGTACATGCCCTCCAACGACTCAAAGACACAATCGAAGTCAAAGGCACGACTGAATACTTCCAAGAAAAACAATAAATCCTTCAAGCCCAACCAAATTTATATTTCCTAAAATCAGTTTAATTGTTTAGGGTTCACGATCTTCTTGATGATAAACCAGTCTTCTTAATTCTTCATCGTGTTCGCCACCAAACGCAGAAAAAAAACCACCAGAGGGTCTCGTCTCTAGAAGATAATGTTCATCTCCATCATTCTGAATAGCAACTACCGCCCTTTTCCCGCGATCTAGTGCATCAGTTAAAAGCACAGTATTCACTTGAGCCTCATGATAACCTATATGGGACCCCAATGAGAGTAAAACATTTGCTGCAAGTGCCACAGTGCCTGTACGTACTGCCCCATAAACTCTTCTTCCTCTGTTCCCAATCAACCCCCCCAACAACCCTCCAGCTATCAGACTGCCAGCAGAAGCAACAAACGGCGATACCCCTCCAGAAAGAACAAGATAAGTCAAACTAGAACCAATAAATCCCCCAGCAACATCCCCCGAGCTATTGCTCGCCACAGCCCCCTCATTAGGTTCAACAGAGCAATGCCCTTGATCTAGTTTTCTCTGACTGTCCATTAATCCCGAGAATAACCTCGTTATTTAAATGTTCCCTATTAAGAAATTTGGTTAGAAGATTAATTGACGTCAAAACCCAAACATAAATTTATATAACTCTCCCACCTCGTTAAATAATGCATTTACCAAAAGAGGAAATAAGCCATCAGGCCTATGTGCTAGAACAGGCCAAACAAGCGCTCTTAAACAAGAACGTTTCTCAGCTCAAGGCCCTTTCTAACCGAACAGTAAATACTGCATCCTCACAACAAGATTCCTCAAGCATAACTATCGCGGTAATAATCTACACCCTTAGCAAACTTGTAGAAAGAGAAGACTACAAAAAGATAAAAGATTGGGACAAATTCGTAAAAAAATTCAACGCAACTCTCGACTTGGCCATAAAAGCCCTAGAAGACGAAAACCCTGACGCCTACGGAAGGCACATAAACAAAGCGAGACAAATCATCTCATCCAATTCAATAACTCTAAAACCCTACATCCAAGACGTCCTAAAAAAAGCATCTATAAACAAAGGTTCAAAGATCTACGAACACGGAATTTCATTAGAACAAACAGCTAACCTCCTGGGCATTTCCCAATGGGAGCTTTCAGACTACATCGGCTCAAGATCCTTCGCAGACGTCAAACAAAATCAAACAATAAATGTCAAACAACGAGCTAAGATGGCCATGGAGTTCTTTTCATGAAGTTCCAATATTACAAGCCCTTCCTAATTCATAATAAAGGCGAAAGATGCGACGTATCTCCTCTCTTCGAAAACTCTAAGGTATTTCACAATTTGATAATTGATTTAATAAAACCCTTCAGAAAAGAGAGAACCGACAAGATCGCCTGTTTAGACGCGCTAGGATTTATCCTCGGCTCAGCTATAGCCTACAAACTAAACAAAAGTCTTGTATTAATAAGAAAGAAAGGAAAGATACCTGGCAAGAACAAATTAAGCAACTCATTCAAGGACTACACAAAAAAAGAAAAAAGTTTTGAAATAAGGAAAAACTCAATTAAAAGAGGAGAAAAAATACTGATTGTTGATGAATGGATCGAAACAGGCGCACAAATGAAATCAGCAATCAAATTAATAGAAAAACAAAAAGGAAAGATCATCGGAATCACAGCCCTCAACGCGGACATGAACAAAGGAACTAAAGTCCTATTCGATAAGTACAACTTAAAACCAATTAGAGTTGGAGGAAAGAAATGACGCAAAAACAAGCCTTCGAAAAAGCATACGGAGAGTCCAAGGAAACGCCATGGACAGAAACAGAACCTCCAAAAGAACTGATGGATTTAATCGAAACTGGAAAAATTAAACCCTGCAAGGTTCTTGACGTTGGTTGTGGAGAAGGCCTTTACTCAATTTACTTAGCCTCAAAAGGTTTCGATGTAACTGGAATAGACATCTCAGAAAACGCAATAAACATTGCAAAAGAAAATGCCAAAAAAGCAAACGCAAACATAGAGTTCAAGACCTTGGATGCCCTAGACTTAGATAACCTAAATGAAAAATTTGATTTCATATTTGAATGGACTCTCTTACACCAGATAGCTCCCTCAGAAAGGAAGAAGTACGTAGAAAACCTAAATAAGATAACAAACAATAACGGAAAGATACTTTCAGTTTGTTTCAACGATCAAGATCCAAAAATTACCGGACCTGGCCCAAAGGTTAGAGTAGTGCCAGAAGATTCTAAAGGCCCCACTGGAGTAAAGTTATACTTCTCATCATTGGATGAAATTAAAGATATTTTCGAACCCTATTTCAAAATAATCGAAAGCAAAGTGACCGAAACTTTCAGAGGCAGCAAGAACCACGTTGTGAATTATCTGTTTATGGAGAAGAAAAAATGAAAATCCGCAAAGCCACAATTGAAGACTTAAAAGAAATTAAAAAACTAAATCAAGAACTATTTCATCATGACTTCAAGTTTGATAAAACATTAGATATTGGTTGGCCCTCCAAAAACGAGGACTATTACAAAAAAAGCATTACCGGAAAAGATTCCATAACGCTTATCGCAGAAGATGAAGGAGAAATTATGGGATACCTTATCGGCGCAATCACCACAGCAGCAGACTACAGGAAGATCAAGCAGATAGCAAAACTAGAAAACATGTTAATATTAAAAGAACACCGAAGGAAAGGCGTTGGAAAACAATTGATAAAAGAATTTATTGATTGGGCAAAAGTAAAGGACGCCCACAAAGCAAAAGTCATCGCATCTGCTCAAAACGAACCCGCCATTAATGCTTACAAATCAATGGGCTTTGAAGAATATAGCAAGACATTGGAGGTAGACATATGAAAATAACAATCCGTAAAACACGCATATCTGACGCAGGAGCAATCCACGAACAGATCAATAGCAAGGGAGTAACAAAAGAACTAGCAGGCTATCCCCATCCTTGCCTGTTAAGTAGAATCAAGAAAGACATCTCAAAAGGCCTAGAAGAATGGAAAAAGAAAAAAACTTACTCGTTCACAATCCTATCGAACAACAAAGCAGTAGGCCAAGTATTCTTAGAAAATCCTAGCAAAGACAAGGGCAGATACGAAATCGGCTACTTCGTAGGAAAAGAACATTGGGGCAAAGGAATTGCGACAAAAGCTGTCAAGGAGGCAACTAAATTTGCATTCAAGGAATTGAAATGTTACAAAGTCTGGGGAGACAACGACTCAGACAACCCTGCGTCAGGAAAAGCAATGAAGAAAAACAACTACAAGCTTGAGGGCCGACTAAAGAAACACTACAAAAAAAACGGCAAGTTCATCGACGTCCTGGTCTGGGGGAAAACAAAATGAAAATCCTCGTACTAGATTCAGGCACACTAATCAATCTTAGCATGAACGGTTTACTCTATATCTTACCAGAATTAAAAAAACTGACAGGAGTCAGACTTGCAATAACTTCTGACGTAAAATACGAAACAGTCGACAGACCTGCTGGTGTCCCAAGATTTGAACTAGGCGCATTAAGAATCAAGGAGCTTATCTCATCAGGAACTCTAGAAATGCCCGAAGCATTCTCAATCTCAAACGAATCAGTAAAATTAGAGACAAAAGCCCTTATGGACATAGCAAACAACACCGTCGAAGCCAGAGGAAAATTCATAAGGATTGTAAGCGATGCAGAAATGTCCTGTCTCGCACTAAGCAAACAACTAACTGAAAAAGGAATCGAAAACATCATCGGAGTAGACGAAAGAACAACCCGCATCCTCTCCGAAAAACCAGAAAACCTTCAAAAGCTAATGTCAAAACGCCTTCACTTCAACGTCACATTAGAAAAAAACAATTTTACCCAATTCAGGAATTTTAGGTTCATCCGTTCAACAGAGTTAGTTTATGTGGCATACAAAAAAGGCGTCCTAAAACTCAAAGACCCAAAAGCCTTAGAAGCAGGACTCTTCGCCACAAAATTCAAAGGCTCTAGCGTGAGCTTCGACGAGATTAATGTTCTAAAAAAATTATGATTTAAATCACAGCTGATTGTCGGTAAGATTTGCGCCACACCGATGACAATAAACATTCTCGTCCTCCCTGCCCGCCTTAGGAGTACCAACGATGATCCTCTGACAGGGTCCACACCGATATGCTATTTCTAACCCGCCATCCAAACCCCAAGACCTATAATTCGGCCTGTCTTCTAAAAGAACAATGTCTGGAAAGGATGCTCTCAACGCCTCAAAGTCATCTGCTCCCCAGACCACTTCAGGGGAAGCACCTTCATCTGCCAGCCTGTTTTGCTGATCTTGAAGTCTAAGATTCATAAATTCCAAATAAAAAAAGAGTTAATAAATATTTGCGGCTAACAGGCTCTGTCCGAAATTTGTTGATTTTACCTATCTAGATGTGGGGAGGGAAGGCGGGTTAAGGGCGGGATTCAACGACAGTCGAAAAATGGGGGATTCGTAAAATCAACCAGAAAGGTAATTCCGGACAGAGTCCGGCTAACAGTAATATTTATTAATTCCTTCCGAGATGATTTACTATGTTACTTCGAATCTTAGGCGCACTAGGAATAGGCGAATGTCCCTACACGGCGAAATGCGGCCCCGAAGCAGCATGGCTAAGCGACCAAGCTGAAGAAGATGAAGCAAGAAGGACATGTTACACCTTTGAACATCGCAAATGCCCCGTCTATCTAGCAAAACAAGCAGAACAAAAAAGAAAAGCTGAAATCATAAGATCAAGCGCTTTTGACCGATATTAACGCTTCTTCTTCAACTCTTCCAACTTCCCACGCAGCTTCTCGTTAACAATATAACCAACACAGTTTGAAGCTCCACACTTACAAGGATGCTCGTCCCAGTTATCAAGATCGTAACAGTAATCATAGCTCAACTCCTCCCTTTTCTTGATATCCCTCATAGCCTCAATCCAAATGTGCTCATCGTCCCCTTCCGTTTCACAATTAGGATCACAAGAATGATTAATATAACGAGCAGGATTCCACTCGACATTCCCGTCAAGGTCATACTTCTTATTTAACTCAAAAATATAAACGCCCCCACAATCCTTGTGCCCATTAGATTTCTCAAGTTGCTCATCCGCTATCTTGTCAGCCTCATCCTTGGTAACAATCCGTCCAACATACTCAATTACTTTCTCGCCTTTCGCAATGTCACGAGCCGCGAAGACCCCGTTGCCATGAACCTTAGAACTCCTTACAACAATTTTAGACGCATCAGGATTTTTATTCTCCGCAGGTTTTTTATCTGTCATGACAACCACTTAGAAAAATTGATTTAAAAAACTAACTCCTTAAGGTTCTCCAAGCAGTCTGGGGCATCCTAACAAGATCTCTTGCAATCTTATGCATATGTTTCATTCTCCGATTCCTGTCAATCAACTTTTGAGAAACTCTTTCCGGAGTAATGTCTGCAAGCGATATAGAACCCTGCATCGCCTGCCTATAAAATTCCCTATGGCTATCCAATTCATCATAATGAATATAAGCTGCAGCATTCATAAAATCTCCTTTCCGCATATCCCCTTCAGGAACAACAATCAAACCCCCGAATCGATACGGTGCCAACGGAATCATCGCCTTATCAGTTACATGAGTATAGCCCATTTCATCTGCCACATGCAATGTAGTATTATCCCACAAATGATTAGGCGGACAATACACTTTCGGCTCGACATCCATAAACTCACTCAATCTATCCCTCCCCTCAGTCATAAAATTCCTCTGTTCCTTAGCACTCTTTCTAGGGCCCCAAAGACAGTAATTCTCATGCCAGGGATCAACTAACCCATGCGGATAACTACACCGATGCATATTCCCTTGCTGTCCAAGGAAACTTCCAGGCCTTTTAACAACCTCTCGCGCCAGCTCAATAGTCTCAGGTCCCTTCTCAGACTCCATCCAATAATTTTCCATCCACGGCGGTAAAGAAAGCACAACAGGCACATTTCTAGTCAATATCTCTCTAAGTAACTTCGTCGGATCATTATCAAAGAAACGTTCTTTCTTGATCCCTTCAAGGTGAATGTCTATCAGTACCATAAACAATTCGCACCAAACTCGCTTTTAAAACTTTTCCACAAGCAGAGTTCTGTTGAAAAAGCAGGAGATTGAGGTTTACCAAACCCTCTCGTCCCTCGGTCCTTCGGGGGTGGTGGTACGATAATTCGCGAGCATAGCGAATGATATAACAAGACGCGAAGCGTCCAATTTCACCTCAGATCAAATCCGCAAAACTTAAAAGCCCTTCTTCCCACAAACAGTTATGGAAAGCAAAGACATGGGAATTTTTCCAAAATGTCCAGAGTGCGGGGAGGGAGTTCTATTACCTTTCTCTTACAAAGAGGATGTTTTCGAAAAGTGGAAGTGCAGTAAGTGCGCCTACACAATCCAGAAGAGAGAGCAGTAAGTAATTAGAAACTTGTTCTAGTTGATTGATAAGCTTAGACGTGGCATTGGGATTTAATTCCGTTTGATTCCTGAAGTGGACGCGGAGACAATTATAGAAAAAGGTTTGTTAGAAAATTAATCGAAGAACGTTTCAACTTCTTCCCTCTTCAATCTCCTGAATCTGTCACACACCTGCTTCAGATGATATGAAAACTTTGTTTCGAACCCAATATTTTCAATCCTCTTCCCTATCTCTTTTGCAGCCAAAATCGCTGGAACAAAGTCACCATCGGAAGACACCAAAACTGCCGTGTCGTAAGCGTTATTATAGGCTAGCTTGACCATGTCAACGGCAAGATGAATATCATCTTCCTTAACCTGATAAATTGTCTTTCCGTCAATTTTCACTTTTTGCATTCTGCATAATACAAGTTTAAAATCTGGTAAAGATTCGAGCTTCTCAAAAAATTGCTGTTGTTTTGCATAAGTCTTTGGATTTTTTTTCCAGTCTAAAGGAGCAGTATAATAATATGTTCTTACGAACGTTCTATCTTTTATAAGACTTGCAACAAATTTTTGAAAATTAAATTCCATCATTTTCTTGGAACTTTTTATTAGACTTTTTACAACATGGTAATGATTGCTTCCGTCAATAAAAACCGCAACTCTTTCTTTGTCAATCATGAAAAAATAAGCCCAGGCTTGCAGTGCAATCCTGGGGGGTATATGCTTGTCCACATGGTTTGAAGTTTAAAAAACTTCCGTTATCTAGTTTTTAGTGAAAACCATTACAGGAAAAAGTTCGTTAGAGAACTAGTGATAGGAGAAGTGATCACTTAGTTTTTTACTATCTATAGGTTTTTATAGAGTTAATTAGTGTGGTTTCTATGAAGATAACTCAAGAAACAAATGAAATTCAAAGAAAAATGCTCACATCCTTAGTGAAACTAACTGAAACTATAGATGATCCGGAAAGATATTTTAATCCATCTGAAATTGTTTGGAACTACGATAATCCTGAACCTCGAACAAGAGGGCATGAAAGTGAAATACATAGTTTTCTTGAACCTTACGTTGAAAGGGGTTTTGTTCAAAGAGTGAAATTTAGTAGAGGAAATGGTTTCCCTAGAGTATACAGAGCGAACTTATCTAAAAAAGAAGAGTTTGTAGAAGAACTTGTATGACTATTAAGTTTATAGAAATCTAATTTTATAGAAAACCATCTGATTATTTACCATCTTCAGATATGGGCACAAAGACCATTAAAGAAAAAGCTCAATTAGAAACCTAATCAAGAATGAAGCAATTATAACTTAATAAAATTTTAGATATAAAAACCCAGGGTTGCACAAAGTCAATCCTGGGAGTATATGATTATTTACATAACTTAAAGTTTAAAAAACTTCCAATGTAATGAATGGGCGCGGAGGGAATCGAACCCCCGTCCTCTGCTCTGGAGGCAGATATTCTACCATTATACTACGCACCCACACATTCTCAAATATCTAACCAGTTTTAAGCTTTACCACTCCCAGATATTCCCAAAAACGCAACGCCCCATTAACTTCAACTTCTTCCACTCTTTGAACGTCGCTTAAGACAAAGCCATATCGCCCCCAATCAGACGAAGCTAAATGTCTACTTTTATCCCGCCCTAAATCTTCGTCCGATACGTATTTAACAACATTTCTCAAGCAAGCTTGCCCTACAATACGCCCCGTCGGTAAATCTGTGAAACCAAATTTTCTCATTGAAACGCTATCGGAAACTTTCGAAGCATGTATTAAAAATTCTCCCCGAAACAGAGTATTCCATTTCCTAAGGTCCATAGTTTTTCGACCCTGCAAGATCAATTCCGCAAACGGCTGTTTCAAAGACAGAACTTTCATGCAAAAAGGAAACTTCTCAAACTTAAAAACATTTATAAATTGCCCCCGCCTAAACCTAACATGCCAAAAAAGAGGAAGAAAGCAACTAGTTCTAGGGAGAAAAGTGATGACAAAGACACAATAGTCCTTGAGCTAAAAGCAAAAAAGAAAACAACTCGTAAAAAACGTAAAAAAAGAAAAGTTGCCACAGTAAGAACAATTGCCCACCCGAGAACAGTCATCAAAACAACCCATGCAGACAGAGAGATAGAACACGCAATCTTAAAAAACCTCGTGGAGCTGCAAAAGGTACAAACAGATCTTTCCGAAAAATTCTCCCACCTCGCTAAAGAGATCTCTCACTTGCTAGCATTATTCGAAGTGACTGCAAGAAACTTTGCTAAAAACGTTCCAGAGAATGACCAATACACCAAAGATAAAGAGTTCTTAGAAAAAATAGACAAACTCTTAGATCAAAACAAAACTCTTGCAAAAGGTCTAACTCTAATGGAAGAAAGAATGAGGGAAAGAATATATTCTACTCCGAGTAAAACGGCTCCTGAAAAGAAAAAACCTGAAGAGCAACAATTCACGCCTTCAATGACAACACGCAACAGGCCGCTACCTCGTTTCTAAAATGCCAGAAAAAGAACAAAGGCAAATATTGAGAGAACACTTCTTGGAAGCTTTTGTTAGAAGCTTAGTCATAAACGCATACGATCCGAAAAAAGACAAGGAACTTCAAGAGAGTTTCCAAAAAGACAAGCTTGCGGACATGACTGAAGAACTAAAGAAAGTCAGGGCAATGCCCATGAGAGATTTTTCAAGAGAGAATTTGTTCCCAAAAACCTCAGGACTGCCACCCCCACAACCACACGAGATACACCAATTCAGAAGGAACTTCGGAGTAGTCGAACCAAGAATGCACCCTTCTCCTGGAAGAATCCCTATTCCAAGACATAGTCCATTCCCTCTGCCGCAACAACCTTACCAACCAACTAGTCTTAGACCTGGACAAAAGCCAGAAACAATAAATCTTGGAAAACTCGCAGGAATCTTAATAGACCCCTCGGTGTTTAGTGTAGAATGCCCAGGACCTTACAAGAATTTGCTTGTAAACCGCAGCGGCTCAGTTCAAACCTCCGCAGTAACCCTAACGAACGAAGAAATAAATGCGGTAATGCACAATGTTTCTGATCAAACCCGTATCCCACTAACAAGCGGCGTATTCCGCGCAGCAATCCAAGACTTAGTAGTCACGGCAGTTGTATCTGATTTCGTAGGCACCAGATTTGTAATCCAAAAACGCAACCCCTTCCAAAGATTTTAATACCTCTCAAAATAAAAAATCTTATGGATAAAAGGGACCAGATAAGAAAACGTTTAGAAGAGTTTAAATCATTAAACGAAAAACAAAAATTCAAAGAATTCCAATTCTGCCTTCTAACGCCCCAATCTAACGCACAAAGATGTTGGCAGGCAGTAGAAGAAATTTCCAAATTAAAAAGCCCAACACAAAAAAAGATAACAGAAATCTTATCAACCAAAACACGCTTTCACCACACAAAAGCCAAGAGAATTTTACAAGCAGAAGAAACTTGGAAGGTTATCAAACCGCTTTTATCACAAAAAGATATCCTCAAGTTACGCAACAAAATAGCAAAACAAGTCAACGGCTACGGACTTAAAGAAGCATCCCACTTTATGAGAAACATCGGAATTTCTAACAACAAAATTGCAATCCTAGATAGGCACATTCTAAAAAACCTCCATGAACTAAACCTAATTCCAGAACCAAAAATTAAAAACCAGCGACATTATTTAGAAGTAGAACAAATTTTCTTGGCGCACGCTCAAAGGCTAAACATTGAAGCAGACATCTTAGACGTCCATTGGTGGTCCCAAGAAAACGGTGAAATTTTCAAATGATCAGAACACATTCCACTCATCAGCCTCAGGAAGCGGCCTCCCACTTAAGACACAAAAAGCAGGCAAGGCAAGAACATTATAACCATACTCAAAAAGACGGCTAGAAATCTTATGATGTGGCCCCCTTGGCACTGAAAAGACCTGGGCCATTACAGACAAGCCATTGTGATTAGATCCTTTAAACTCCACCGTATCAGAAATCACAATAGGTTTATCAAACTGTGCAAGATATTTATCTCTCCGGTCTCCAGACAGCCCATCAATTCTCTGAACCAACGCATCTTCCAATCGCCTAGTGTCCCTAACCCTTAACCCTAAATTATGAACATAAACGTATTGTGAGATGCCCACATCCGTAAAATAGATTATCTGATCACCCTCCCCCCTATGAACAAAAACCCTCCCATTTGACCGATCTAAGTCTATAGAAGGCGCGACCCCTTCACCAGGACGAAGCTGAGCAATAGTGAATCCCTTTAACGGTGCCTGCTGACCATGAACCCAGTATCTTGCAAGTTCCTCTGCAAGAAAAGATGCAGTAAACATTGGAGGCTTGCTTCTCGCCATGAAATTCAATACATGCAAGAGTTATAAACAATTACTATTCCCAAGACCATGCTTCCTTTCACCACTTCGCCCAATGAAAATTCTAAAATCCGCTGCCACTAGAGAAACTACCTCCTCCAAAACCGCTGCTACCACTAGAGAAACTACTACTAGAAATACTAGAAGAAGAAGAACTAGATGAACTTGAATAAGAAGGCCTAGGCCTAAAATGCTGACTATTATCAATCGAACCATTAATGCTAGTTGCAGAAAATCTTCCAGCCATAAAACCTAATAGTAAACTATCAAAGTCAAGGCCATCGTCAAAATACGACCTACCTGATTCATAATCTTTATTTACAAACCTCTGTTTGATTCCCCGCAAGTCACACAGTTTTCTTGAAAGTTCTTGTTCTTGTTCTCTCTTAGCAGGTAAGTCTCCTTCTTCTGCAGAGATAGTTCTAATGAGGCCATCAATCCTTTCCACAATATGATCATCCCTCGGATCAGGCGTTTCCAAAGCACGTTTCCGAAGTTCTTCAATACTCTGGCCCTCTAAATAAGAAGCAATCTCTCCAACAACGCCCTGGTAAAATTCACCACGCGTTGTATCGAGCGCTCTTCTCGCTCCCTCATATTTTTCACGTGCGTTCTCGCTAGCATCAATCTCCTCAAGAAAATTATTTCGAGTTTCTAAAGCCAAAGCACCTTGCTCAAGAATTGGGGGTAGTCCATGTCTAACTGATGCATCCTCCTCAATTCTGGCCATTTCAGCAGTGGCATTTCCCAAAGCCTGTTCTTGCCGCTTAATTTCTACCTGGATCCTATCGGGTATAGCTACTAGGAAATCATAGTTCTCTTTATTCTTCCCAAATTTAACCTGTTGAGCTACCAACAAATCAAGTGCACGCGTAAACCAATTACCCTTAGCCTCCTCCGTGCCAAATCTTCTACCAACAAGATACATGAAAAGTTCATTGCCCTCATATTCTCTAATCTTTCCCCGAATATCTTTTTCAAAAACCTCTGCTCGAGCCCTATTTCTCGCAAAGCGTTCCTTTGCACCATCTGCAGTTTTAATTAATTGTTGATACCTCTGGTTATCCCCAAGATCCTGGGCAACTATTGCCTGAGTTTCATCCCGAGTTTTCGCAAGAGATTTAATCTTTCCACCGATTTCATTAAGTCTCCCCTCAAGTTCATCTCTTCGAACAGCACTCTCTTGCATCAACCTATCAAGCTCCCCCATTCTGTCCTGTTTAGCTTCAAAAGCCCTCTGAGCAGTATCACGCAACCCCTCCAATGTGCTTTGGACAGCTTGTGCATCAAGTTCGGGCAAGTAAATCTGCGCGAGCTCTACATAGGAATCATTTCGTTGCCGCCTCAGTTGTTCCAACTTCTGCTCAGCCTCTTCTACAGATCTTCTAGCAAAACCATGATCTCTTTCCACTTCATCTATCTTTCCCCTTAATGTGCTCAAGGCACTGCTTCCACTCACCATTGTGTAATTTGTCCAGTCCTTTCAAATGGTTGCCCACGATCATCAGTCAAGTACATAATAAAACTCTCATATCCCCTTTTCTTTTCCCCAAAGGCCCTGTTATCTCCAACATTACGGACCCCACGAGCCATTTCATCCTCGCTAAGACTGCTATTATCAATATGGCCATTGTCTTTCTTATCATTAAGCAGCCTTTGCAGCAGGGGATCTCGCGTGCTGGTTCCAACTTTTTCGCCCCACACTTCAACAACATCGGTCCTTTGAGTCTCCTCATTGTATATGTCTACACGTAATGGTTGATCACTCTGTCCAAATGCGCTTGAAAACATATAAACTCCGCTCTCCCTCTTGCCGCTCTCTCCAGTAAAGTACCGATCAACCCCATTTTTCATCTGGCCCTCATGGCGTGCCTGACGAAATACCATCTTAAATTCTTGACCCAGCAAGGCACCATAATTTTCCAATCTAGAGAATGAACCTCGCAGTCTTTCAACTTCCCCTGTTGAAACTGCAGCAATGACCTCTCTGTACAATGCATCAACTTTTCCTTTTTCTACTTTTCCTGCAGCAATCTGTTTAACAACACCATATACCTTGTCAACCCTTCCTGAAATGTCTGTAAAATCGGAGCAATCCTGAACAGCCCCCATCAATCGATTATTAGATGCTTGTGCAGAATCAAGCTGCCTATTTTCAATACTGTCCCTTCCATCCTGATAAACTATCTCCGCTCGCATTCTCAAAATATCTGGAGCTTCCATGCGCCTGATCTGGGATATTAAGTTGTCTAGACTAGTGCCAACAACACCATATTGTTCATGATCTTTCAAAAGTTTCCTTGCCCCCTCTAAATCTCCTTCCCACCAGAAATTATTTGCACTGTATTTTCAAGCCTGCCTCGCACATCTGCATAATTCTCAGCTGTAACAAAAATATCCGCCTTGCCCTCTGGGCAAAACTCTGTAAAGAAATTGTCTGTTGCGTCAAACTGTCCCTGGGCAGACTCCACAACAAAGTTCAATTTTCTTGATTCTGATTCAGGCAGCTCAAGAGCAAACGGAGAAGATAGAATCCTCTCAACAGAGTGTTCTAATTCCGCTCGCTCTTCATAGGCTTGCTCAACCGCCTGTTCTACTGTTGCTTCCTGAGCCTCATGATGATTTCTGACGCCTGCCTTTACACCCGTCCAACCTAACCAAGCAGCACCTGCCAGTGCAATAGCCGGGACAATCCTCCTCCAGAAAACCCTTCCCCGATTTACATACAACCTTGCCACAGTTGTTCCTCCCTCTGGCGGCTCAAAATCCCACTTCCCCGAATTATGTTGCTCAATAGCCGCATCAATCTGGCTATCCTTAACGTCCATGCCCGCCCGCTTATAAGTGTCCCTTAGTCTTTCCTTTAAATCTTCACTCACCCGGCCTTCCAGTTTTCCCACAATAGCACCATCCGCCCCCCTAATTTGCTCAAGAATATCCACAACTCTCAAAAATTCATCCTGCCTACTTGGATTCTGAGAGCCATCTTCGTAATGGTTTATTTCCACAATTCCAGCTAACAAGCCCCTTTTTTAAATTTTTCTAAATAGAACTATTATAAAATTACAACAAGCCAGGCAAGTAAATAAATTAATAAACTTCCCCGCTTAGTCCCTTATATGAAAAAAGAAGTAGTTGTGATCTCCTTGGGCGGGTCTTTAATTGTCCCAGATAAGATGAACACCCCATTTTTAATAAAATTCATAAAAACCCTGAGAAAACACTACAGCACACATAAATTCGTAGTCGTCTGCGGCGGTGGAGTCATAGCAAGAAAATACATCTCAGCCCTTAAAGCAGAACATCGTTCAGAAAAAGAGCTAGCAAACGCAGGGATTCGCGCAACAAGGACAAACGCACAGTTCATAATGCAGATGTTTGGAAAAGAAGCAAACGATGCACTTCCTAAAAGCATGAAACAAGTCAAAAATAATCTAACAAAAAACGACCTTGTAATCTGCGGCGCATTAAGATTTGCCCCGAACTCAACTTCAGACAGCACGGCAGCCCAATTAGCAAATTACCTAAAAGCAAGATTCATAAACTTGACAAATGTAGCGGGCCTCTTCAACAAAGATCCAACAAAGCACAAAGATGCCAAACTCATCCCGGAAATCTCCTGGAAAGATTTCCACGCAAAAGCCTCAAAAATAAAATTTAAACACGGTCAAAACTTTGTTTTAGATCAACAAGCAGCAAAGATAATCCTCAAGCACAAGATACCCACTTACCTACTCGGCCCAGAACTAAACAATATTGCAAAAGTCCTCAAGGGAAAAAACTTTAAGGGGACGTTAATCAAAGGTTAAAATGATAATCTCTACAAAGAACATCCAGCAAGCAAAAAACCAAATTCGGACAGCGAAGCGCCCCATAATCCTCCAAGCACAAGACCTAGAATTCAACCGTAAAATACTCGAATACGGAAAGTTCCAAATTCTCTTAGACATTCATAACACTGAAGGCAAAGATAAGCTAAGAAAGCTCGACTCTGGCCTAAATCATGTCCTAGCAAAAATAGCGGCCAAGAACAGCATTGCAATCGGAATCGACCTTAATAAATTAAGAAAACTCCCCCGTAAGAAAAAAGCAATTGAAATGGCGAGAATAATCCGAAACGTAGAAGCCTGTAGAAGAGCCAAATGCCATATGGCCCTAGTCAACCAAAAAGACAAAAAAGACACTTTCGAACTCCTTATTTCCTTAGGGGCCTCGACTTCCCAGGCCAAGGAAGCAACAACTTTTTAACCCCTTTTCCCCTAAACATAGTATGGAATCCATTCAAAAAGTAATTGATAAGTTATCCCCGCTAGAAAGGAAAGTAATCCCCCACCTTAACCTTTCAGTCAGAGAAATCCGGGAAAAATCTGGATTAGACAACACCTCAGTGCTTAGAGCGCTAAAGTTCCTTGAAACAAAAAAAGTATTGGATCTCTCCACAAAAAAGACAAAAGTGATAACCCTCGGAACAAACGGAATTTACTACAAGAAAAACCACCTGCCTGAAAGGGCTCTTTTGCTTCTCTTAGAAAATAAGAAACCGATCCCCCTAGAAGAAGCAAAGAAATCGTCAAAACTATCAGACAACGAATTCAAAGTCTCACTGGGCGTATTAAAGGGCAAGGCAATGATTGAATTGAAGAACGGAAAAATCTTCCTCACTGCATCAAAAGAAGACCTAACAAAAAGAAGTTTTGAAGAACTCCTAATAGAATCCCTGCCATTAGAAGAATCGTCCCTACAACCCGAACAACAATTCGCACTTCAAAACCTAAAGAAAAGAAAAGATATAATTGAAATAGAAGAAAAAACAAAAACCGAATTCTCTCTCACAGATTTAGGAAAACAACTTGCTGGCAAGAGCATAACAACAGACCTAATAGAAGAAGTAACTCCTGAATTGGTTAAAAATTGGAAGAGGGGAAAGAAATTTAGACAATATGACATAAAATCAGAAGTCCCAATTTTATACGGTGGAAAAAAGCATTTTGTAAGTAAAGCGATAGAAAAAGGTAAAAGAATCTGGCTTGATCTCGGTTTCAAAGAAATGTCTGGAACATTAACACAAACATCCTTCTGGAACTTCGACGCACTCTTCACAGCTCAAGACCATCCAGTTAGGGAACTTCAAGATACATTCTACATAAAAGATGTAAGGGGAAAACTTCCCGAAAAAAAGATTGTAGACAAAGTCAAACAAGCCCACGAACAAGGCACACCTGGAAGCAAAGGATGGCAATATAACTGGTCAGAAGAAGACGCAAAAAGAGTCGTCCTTCGCACGCACACAACCTGCCTCTCAGCAAAAACTCTTGCATCTTTGGACATTAACAAAGACCTCCCAGCAAAGTTCTTTTCAATAGGAAAATGTTTCAGAAACGAAACAATAGACTGGTCCCACGGATTCGAATTCAATCAAACAGAAGGAATTGTCATAGACAAAAACGCAAATTTCAGCCATCTTCTCGGTTATCTTAAAGAATTCGCTAAAAAGATGGGCTTCACCAAGATAAGAATCCAACCAGCATACTTTCCATACACCGAACCTTCCGTAGAAGGCGCGGTCTGGCACGAAGGGAAAAAAGAATGGATCGAAGTCTTAGCAGCAGGAATCTTCCGCCCAGAAGTCACAACGCCTTTACTAGGCGAGCCAATTCCAGTACTAGCCTGGGGCCCTGGATTCGACAGGTTGATGATGATGATCCACGACATAAAAGATTTCAGACAGATATACGAAAATGACCTTAAAGATCTAAGAAACAAGAAGGTGATTCTGAGATGACAGAATGCATATTTTGTAAAATAGCAAAAAAAGAGTTAGAATCTGCAATAGTTTACGAGGATGACAAATTTATTGCATTCTTAGACAACTGTCCAAACGCCAAGGGCATGACATTAGTTATAACAAAAAGCCATTATGATTCGTATGTATTCAACCTACCAGAAGGGGCCTACAGCGAGTTGCTAAATACTTCCAAAAAAGTAGCCAAGATACTAGAAAAAGGATTAAAAGTAAAAAGGGTGGCAATGGTTTTTGAAGGCCAAGGTGTCAACCATATTCACACAAAATTATACCCTATGCATAACGTCAACACAGAAAAGTTCGGAGAGCTCTCAAAAGGACAATATTTTGAAGAGTATCCAGGATATATCACAACCTTAGTTGGCCCAGAAAAATCGATCGAAGAATTAAATAAAATCGCTGAAGAAATAAGGACAAAATGACAAACGTAACATTCAACCGCAAAGAATTCGAAAAAGCATTAGGCAAAAAGGTAAACTCTGAAGTTGAACAAAAAATCTCTTTATTCGGAACGCCTCTAGAAAGAATCACTTCCGACGAGATAGAAGTAGAAATCTTCCCAAACCGCCCAGACCTCATCTCAATGCATGGTTATGTCAGAAGTTTCAGAGCATTCTTAGGTCTATCGAAAGGAATCAAAAAGTATAAGGTCCAAAAACCAGAAAAAGATCACCATGTAAAAATAGACCCCTCTGTTAAAGAAGTTCGACCTTTCACTGCATGCGCAATTGTAAAAAATCTTAAATTAACAGATGAGAAAATAAAAGAAATAATTGAGCTACAGGAAAAACTGCACTTCACCTTAGGGAGAAATAGAAAAAAACTTGCAATTGGAGTTTATCCCTTAGAAAAAATTTCTCTTCCAATCAGATACGAGGCCCGCCCTCCAGAAAAAATAAAATTCATCCCACTTGAAGAAACGCGAGAAATGGACGGGAACCAAATACTGTCCAAACACCCTGCAGGAAGAGATTACGCACATCTCTTAGAAGGCAAAAACAAATTTCCGATATTTATCGACGCTAAAAACAAGATCCTTTCAATGCCCCCTATAATCAACAGCCACGACACTGGAAAGGTGACGCTCGACACAAAGGAAGTCTTCATCGAATGTTCTGGATCCCATTTAGAAACCCTGCAAAAAACCCTAAACATAATTGTCACAACCCTCGCTGAAATGGGTGGCAAAATCTATCAAATGACACTGGACCTGGGCGGCGGTAAGAAGATAATCACTCCCGCTCTTTCAACAGAAAAGATGAAACTCTCCATAGAACACACAAACAATCTACTTGGCCTTGACCTAAAAGAGAAGGATTTAGAAAAATTGATACCTAAAATGGGTTATGATTATAAAAACAAAACTGTTGAAGTTGCGCCCTGGAGAACAGATATCCTACATGAAGTAGACATAATCGAGGACATTGCAATCGCTTACGGGTATGGCAAGATTATCCCAGACGTACCAAACATTTCAACAACAGGAGAAGAGTCTATTAAATCAAGATTAAAATCCGAAGTCTCAGAAATACTGGCAGGGTTAGGCCTAATGGAAATTTCAACCTATCACCTCATTAAGAAACAAGAAGCAGAAATGCTCAAACTACAAGACGACAAAAAAATAGAACTAGAAGGCTCTAAAACAGAATACAAATATCTACGTCCAAACCTCCTAATCCCCTCATTAAGAATCCTCTCAGAAAACAAGGACAACGAGTATCCCCAAGAGTTATTTGAGATAGGCACAGTATTCTTATTAGATAAGAGAAACAAGACTGAAACAGGAATTATCGAAAAAGAAAACATCTCAATAATCTTAGCGCCTTCCAACTTCACAAAAATAAAGCAAATCCTCGACCGATTAACCAAGACTCTCGACATCACATACTCTTTAGAGGAATCTGACCATCCTCAACTAATCGAAGGGAGAACTGCCACAATTAAGATAAACAACAAAACAATCGGCCAAATAGGTGAACTCCACCCTGAAACCCTCAGGGCCTGGGGAATAAAAATGCCTACAGCTTACCTAGAGATATCACTTGAAGGGCTTAACAAAGAATAAGGCTTACTTCTGCTCTCGAGCTTCCAACAACGTCTGAATAATCCTTGTCATCTCGCCCAAAAACTTCTCCGCAGTATCTTGCCACTGATCAATTTCCCTACCATCAATATTGCCAATCTGACCATGTGCAATAGACTTATGCAACAAATAAAGCTCTCCAAGCGTCTTAATATAACCTTCCTTCAACATGCCTGCATCAACAAAAACATCCTTCAACATTTCAGGGATATGCTCTGGACTTGGAGGCATCTTCCCTGCAGTCATCAATGCAGCTTGAGCAGAATCAACCATCGCCCAATAAACTCCTTCTATAGCGCCCATCTCAGAAAACCTGCTTCTTGCCAAATGCCCTGGTGCTCTTTGCAACGCAGCATTCACTGCCTCTGGAGTAGATCTGACCTTGCCATTTAACAACAAAGCTTTCATAGGATTAAAGAAACCGTCATCTATCAAAGCCTCCCCATATCTCAAAACATTAATCACAACAGGATCTCCCTGCAAAAGGTCCTCCCACCAAGTCGTCAACTTCACAGTATTTATGTGCAAATCTGCCCCATACTTTTGGTTAGCAATCAACTTAGATAGTTCTTCCCGGTACCATGCAACAAGTTCAATATCCCATGCAATAGCCGCATCATCAACAATCAAAATTATATCAATGTCTGAACCTGGGGCTGCTTCAGCATTTTTAACTTGTGATCCGAACAAAATCGAAGCTTTAACAACTCGGTCAAACCTCTTATGTGCCTTAATCGCGAAGTCCATCGCGATCTCCTTCTCAGTAGTCAGTTTCCTCTCAGGCAACTCCTTCAATTGCTTAGGTTTTCCCTTAACAACACCTTTCTTGGCTTTCACAACAGGTTTCTTAACATTTGTCTCATTAACATTCTGAACTCCCCTAACCAACTTAACAGAACCCTTCCTTTTCACACTCTTCTTCTTAGCCATCTTCTCTTTTTACTACTAAAAATAAGTAGAAGTTATTTTTAAATGTTCTCCTAAGGGAATTACTCCATAGGAGTTCCGCCCACTCGCGAACGTCCGGACATTTGCCCACCCAACTCTACAGGCATGCCACTGAACCCTGCCCCATACATCGAAAAGTGTTGTTCAGGCAATGTTTGCCCCTGCCCAATAAAGTAGCCCCCTGAAGCACCATATGTCTGGTTCCAGTAAGGAGACATCTTCATGGCATAAACTGGACTTCCAAATGATTTCAATGACTCGCCAAAAGGCGTAGCGTTCCCGAAAGCCTGCGGACCAAACCAGTTACCTGTCTCAATAATTTTCTTCATGTTTTTCATCTTTTCGTCTCCAAGCTTTTCCCTCATCGCCTGAAACATTTCTTTCGTCGGCACATTGCCCATGCCCATCGGCAGCTCCGTATGCTCCATCCCAAAATTATCTGACAAATGAATCTTGTTAATATCTCCACCAATAATCGCAGTCTCCTTTTTAAGCTCCTTAGAGCCATAACCGTACTTCCTCAACATGTTAATATGTCCAACATCCCATGTCGCTCCAATCAATTTTTCAGCCTGCCTCTTAGCATCGCTTTCTGAAAGTTTCTTCTCCTTCATAAGCTTTCCTTTCAATTTATTTCTTGCCTCATCAACGATATCTCTCAAATCCTGCGCCCTAGACAATCCGCTCCCTGCTGGAGGATTTTCAATGCTCACAATCGGAGCAGTATTCTTAAATTTGTCATAAGAATTATAAGCGATATTAGCAAAAGTCTCAGCAGACTTTTCGACTCCAAAATCCCTCAACGGCCTAACATTCTGAGGCGCCTCAATAGATCTCAAAAGATTCACGCCCTTCACGATTGTGTCGGCCAAAACATCCAACTTATCCGGCTCCTCCATGTGGGGCACGACCTCTGAAATCTCCTTCTTAAACTGCTTCAACTTAGCAAGATCCTCTGCGCCTTGTTTACCGCTCTTCTCAGCCGCAGTGTAAGCTTGGTTATACAACCTCTGAAATGCCTGATAAGAATCCCTCAAATAAATGTCTCCATGAGCTAATTCCTGCAGTTGACCTTCAACAAGCTGTTTATATGGCGCACCAACCTTGTCCAATGCCGCCTTAACATCTCTTCCCTTCAAATAACCCTTATAAAGTTCCATCCACTGTTTCTCGTCGGTACTTTCCTTAATGCCCTTATCCATCTTCTCACCCCTCAAAACCCTTCCAACTATATCTCTTCCTTGGTATGCATGAAAACTACAACCCTGCAACTGATTAAACCAAGTATCCTTATTTTGCTTCTCGATAGCAGCTTGAAGCGTATCTCTTTGCTCGTCCAAATTTCCGATCTTCCCATCTTTCTCTAACAGCATATTCGGCGTCAACTGCATCGACTCAAACCTTCCATCATTAGTAACAACCCAAAACTCTTTGATCACTTCCTTCTTCTCTTTCTTACCCGTAACGGGATTTACAAATTCTTCCATGACCTTCGTCTCCGGATCAGGCAGCCCATTACTCGAGTGAAAAGTCACGAGCATATTTCCCTTGGGATCCATTTTGTGAGATCTCTCAAGGGCTTGCCACATCTGCCTTTCCGCCTGCTCTCTGTGAGATTCATTCCACCCCTGTTTGCTAACTCCTGTCGGTTCAACCACAGGCCCATGAAACGTTAAATCTGACCCTGTCAACTTCTTCAAACGATAAATCTCCACAAGATGAGGCTCAGGAACAGTTTCCCACGTCGCTGCAGTAACTCCTGTAACTTCAATGCTCTTAGCGCCCGTATTTAACTTATCAGAAACTGCCTTGAGCTGATTAGCCGTTCGGGGATCTGTTGTCACACCAAAACTAGAAACAGGATACCTGTATGAGGAAACTCCTGAAGAAAATCCCTGAGCATAATTAGCATCTAGGCCATAATCGGCACCCGCATAAAAATTCTCCGAATAACTCACATCTTTTTCCATAGAATACTAAGGAAAAACCAAATTAAAAACCTTACTAAAGCTCAATATCCCAACGGAGGTTTAACTTTTTCCCCAAAAAGATCCATCTCCAACATCTTAATCTGTTCATAAATAGAATCTATCTCCGAGTTAATCTCGGATAAATTAAATCCATTCTTTCTTATCAGATCCAAAACATAAGATTCGGTCTTTTCATAATCGTTTTTGAATTTAACGTTCACATCTTTCCAAGCAATATCCTTAAACGCCTCCACAAGTTTTGCATTGTAGTGAATCTTACCTTTCAACATCAAAAATGCAATCGCAGGATATCCTAAATAACCAACCCAATATGAACCATTATCATTGCACATAATTGCATTTTTTCCATCATACTTCACAGAATAAAACTTTCCCTTGCTCGAAGAAAAAACCCTTGCTTCATTACCATTCACTTCAATCCTTCCATCACCGATGCAGCCTAATGCCTCATGAACTTTAATCTTTGGGGGAATTTTCCATTTCATGAGTTAAACAAATAATAAATTTTATTTAAAACCCTCATTTAAACATCCCATGCATATTTCTTACTCTTCTTTCCTGCACCAGCTTCAACTTGCGTCGAATAGTTTTTCTCTGAAGTAGCATCCCTCAAACCAGATTCAATCCTATTAGCATCAGCGTAAGCTCCTCCCCCAGAACCTCCCATCGCAAAATCCTTCCCCACCCCAACAGTCCTTAAGTGCGCAGTTCCAATAGTCTCAACAGGCTTATAACTTGCTTTCCCAGCAGCACCACCCATCGTCTTTCCAGCACCATACAATTCGCTTCCAGTCATCTCTCTTCTTGGAACACCCGGCCTTTCCTGTACAGATGGCCTGGGAACAGCCCTGCCAACAGCCCTCTGCGGTCCCTGATCTAGCCTAAAGGGAGACGAAGCACCAACTGCGAATGCATCATCAACAGGAATCTCCCCCTTAGTTAACCTCTCTATTTCCTTATCCCCTTCAGACTTCTTAACCTCCCCAAGAACCTTAACCTTCGACTTCAACTCTTTAATCTTAACAATCTTTCCCACCAAAAACAGATGTTAAACAAATATTTAAACCTTCACTAGAGGCCCTGTAATGGCCAAATTCAGAAAAATTATAATTTCACCGCAGGAAGAAATGCAGGCATCTTCGCAAATCCTAGCGAGAAACCGCACAGCCAAAAGCGAGCAGGTTCGCAGCGCAGATGAGCGAAGAACCAGCCCTGAGCAGTATTGCAAAAGGAAGTTGGTAAGAAACTGATAAGGTTTCTTACAGCGCAGCGTGCTATAAACCATCCCCCTATACCTAATGAAAAGGCCAAATTCAGAAAAATTATAATTTCACAGTCGGCGGGAATGCAAGCATGCCATGGGCCTTCTTGTAAGTATCGTAAAGCTTTCTGCACTTCAATCTCGCATCCAAAATAGCCTGAGATCTAAGGATGGCCTCCCAAAAATTATCTTTAGGTATCTGCCCCTCAGCATAATCCTTGCCCCCCTCTTCCTTTTTAGCAAAGTCAAACAACGCAGAGAATGGATTCACATCATCGCTAGCCTTCGTCTGACTTTTCTTTTCTTCCCACCTGATCTCACTAGCATCATCCAAAAACTCATTTATATCTTCCATCAAAGCACCAAGGCTTTCGGTAGTTGCACCCTCGACCATCTTAAAAACCTCCCCAAAGTCGTCTTCCTCAACTTTTTTCTTTAAGGTTTTTAGCTCATCTTCATTCAATGCAAGACCTGTAAATTTAACATTAACCTTTCCCCTAAAAGAATAGCCCCCTTTTTGGTCAGTCCTATCAGGAATACTTCTAAACTTAAACTCAATCAACCCAATGGGAACCTGCTTCCTAAATTTCCCCGATGCAGCAACCTTTGGCAGCTCCCCATTGGCGACATCCTTTGCAGGATCATACTTCCCCTTTACCAACAAAACCAATTCGAAAACAGATGTATTAAACGCATTAACAACGCTCGCATCAGACGTAGCGTTTTGCTCCAATTGTCTAGCGGCCTTAAAATAGGGTTTAGCCCACCTAGAGTAAATCTTCAAAGAGTTAACCTGGCTCCTCAGATAAGTCTTTTCAATGTTGTACCGTTTATTTAGCTCTCTCTCGGACTCATCAATCCACCTAAAGAACTCCGAAACCCTCTGTTCAAGTATTCTTTTTACTCTATCATTTAAATCCAGCTTCTTCAAGCTCTCTAACGAGTTTACAACCATGAAAGCGTCCCTGATCGTAACAAAATCCAAACTCTGAGCTAGCCCGTTAATGCTTCCATTTCCTCTTTTTATGTCAACATTATCCATCCAAATCTGTTTCAATGAAAGCAACGCCGCATTCTTCATCCCAGGATTCTTAGGCTTGCGATAGTCTTCATACTGCCTCAACCTTAACTTAAATTCCTTAAGATCATAAATAATCTGAATCACCGATTTAGTCAACACTCCTGCCGTTTGCATCATCTTCATAGCTTCTTCTTGCATTCGAGTCGCACGGCCTTGCATCTCCGCAAAAAAGCCGCTCCCTGCCGAAGAAACAAAGTTGTCTGTTAATTTATCAACCCCTCCGCCGTAAAGGCTCTCAGCAAAATCCAGAATCCAGAAATAAACAGGCTCCAAACTCTGGGCAAAAGCATCATAAACCAACGTGTGCTGCTCAACAGGAGCTTTCAATCCAGCCTTACTCAACGCACCCTTCGTTAACATCAAGTGATAAACATCTGCATACACCGACTCAACAAGCTTCGCCTTCCCCGCAGCAACAATATATCCCTCTTTCTTCACAAGTTTCTTAACATCATTCCTAACGCTAGGATCACAATACACATCAGGGCTTATCGCAGCAATCAGGTTCTTAACATCAACACTCATTTTCTACTTCATTACACCTCGCTTCTTTTTCACAAAACAGCAACACTCACGTCACTAAACCTAAACAGCAAAACAAAGTTAATAAAGATTACTAAGGCCTCTGCTCTGTTGAAAAAGTCAGAAAACGCGCCGCATAACGAGCGAAGCGAGTTGATATTCCAAGACGCCGCCGCAACCAATTGCGGCGCGTTCAGGTTTATCTAAATAATTGGAACGGGGGGAGATTCCAGCTAAAAGTGGGACATAGGAGGGAGTCGTAAGCCCGTCAACAGAACCTGAAACCTAATTTTCTGTAAAGAGCCACTTCCAAACAGGCAAGACTCGTATCTTCTTTCTTCCCAGTTTAATTTCCTCTTCCAGCGAGTTAGTCAAAAGAAGCCCCTCCGATAAATTAAGCGCCTCCATCGCTTCCTGCAATCCTAAAATTTCCCTATTTCTATTGCTTTCGTTCAGGTCATAACAAACCTGAATTGCTTTAGTCGCAGTTTTACCTTTAACCGTTATAAAATCGCATTCGCACTTATTGGAGTAGTAAAAAACACTTTCTTCTCGGTTTAAAGAATTAAACACTAAATTTTCTAATAACCATCCATTGTCTTTCGTTAGCTTCTTAGACAACGCCCCGACAAACCCATTATCGACAACGTAAACTTTCTTATCATTAACTAACTGCTTCTTCAAAGAGTGATCAAACTTTGAAACAACCCTAATAAAATAAGTGTCTTCAAGATACTGTATAAATTTTTTGACAGTATTAACGCTTCGAATATCTGTAACTTGTTTCAAAGAGTTATAACTAAACTTATTAGCAAAATTAGAAATTAAAAAAGAATACAAATTTCTTAAGACCAAAACATTGTCCACGTTATGCCTTACCGCAATATCTTTCAAAACAGTATCTTCATAAACCCTTGTTAATAGCTCACGATCATCATAAACCAGATATTCAGGCATTCCCCCCATCACCAAATATTTATCAAAGTATTTTTTAATTTCTACCCTGGACTCGGTTATGTATGCAGCATCTTTTTTCATGTCAAATCCTTGCAATGACAAGAATTCTAAAAAAGAAAAAGGCTTTACAACAATATCCACATGTCTTCCGGTAAGTTTCGTCCCAAGTTCTTTGCTCAACAATGTAGCGCTTGAACCAGTTATAAAAAACTTAAATCCTTCTTCATAGAATCTCCTAACGAAGGTCTCAAAATTTCTTACGTTTTGAATCTCATCTAAAAAGAATGTTTTCTTTTTCCCAAACAAACCAACTAAAGACTCATAAAGAACATTAAACTCTTCGGCAGGAAAATTAAATAGTCTTTCATCTTCAAAATTAATATAATAAAAGTCTTCATCATTACATTGCCTTTTTACCAACTGCCTCAAGAGAGTAGATTTTCCACTCCTACGAAGCCCAGTTAGAACAACAACGTGTGGGAGTTTAATCTTTGACTCAATCTCCTTCAAGACAGCTCTCTCCACACCAAATGCCTTGCTAAGCAAATTTTTCCGTTGTTCCAGCAGTATTCCCTTTATCTGTTCTTCAGATAGCATGCCTAAACCACAAAAACAAAGTTTATAAATCCTTTCATTGCCATTGCACAAAAAGGACTAATCTTGTTCATTAAGATTCAACAAGCCCTTAGTCACAAATATCTTAACGTCAACACTCATCTTCTATTTCATCACACCTCGCTTCTTCTTTTTACAAAACAGCAACACTCACGTCACTAAACCAAAACAGCAAAACAAAGTTAATAAAGATTACTAAAAAATTAAGAGCAAACACCTGCAGACCAAGCACAAGATGCCAAACCACAGTCAATGGAGTCAGCACAGAGGCCACACAAGTTTGGACTACACTTAGGAAGATAGGTGCAAGCTATCGTCTCACCAGAGCAAGCCTCACTGTTTCCAGCATCGTCCGAAACAATCCCCGCAACAGTAAAATCATCAAACAAAGCATATTCTTCTTCAGTGGTTGGAGCATCCGCAGATACATCAACAGAACCATGCACTCCAAAGTCAAAAGTAACAGTGCCCAAAAGGGTCCCCGCAGACTGAGTATTCTCCGCCTGTGTAGCGCCATCAACTCTATCTATAACGCCAGACACCTGAGCAGCATCGCCAGCCATATTTCGAGCACGAGCAGTCACATCCAAATAACTTCCATTAGTCAAGTTATTGGAATAAGTACAAATAACCGGCTGAACGTCAACGCTAAAGCACTGCGACCTCAAATTAACTTCAGTACCAGTATCAGTAAACATAGGCCTCAAGAATCCCCAAACAATCGCAACAGCAGCCAAAGCTAACAAAACGATCAAAACCGTTGCAACAAGATTACTTAGTCCTCTTTTATTTATCATTTCTCTTTACCTCTTTACGGCCCACAAACCACGCTCGCTGACTCAGCACACACTTCCTCATTTCCAGCACCATCGGAAACGACAGCAGCAACTCTAGCCTCGAAAGGAGCAGTATAAGGAGGATTCGGCACAGCAACATCCACATTCACAGACTGAAGCGGACCAGGAGCACTACCTCTTGTAGTATTAGTAACTGAAGCCGAATCTTCAACAACCGCAACAACTCCACTAAACTTATCATCAGTAGAAATTGTCTTATATGTAACCGTAGCAACATTTGAAGCAACAGAGCAACCAGTAGCTTCCAACTCAACTAAGAAACATGCAGACCTCAAACCGGTCGTAGTAGCAGCATCATCAAAAGTAGGTCTCAAGAATCCCCAAATTATCGCAACAGCAGCTAAAGCCAACAAAACGATCAAAACTGTAGCAACAAGATTGCTCAACCCCTTTTTATTATTCATTACATATCTAAAAACAACTTCTTTATAAATGTTTCGAATATTTCATTTATGCAAAAACCAAAACAACATCTCGTCTTTCGATTTACCGTCGAGAATCGCAAACCCAAACCTCTCAAACTGCACAACTTGGTTTTTCTTAATCTTTTTCAAATCCGATTCCCCCAACCCCAAAACCCAACTCCCATCCTCCATTAAAACCCGCACCCTAACATTTTTATCATCGGCAGGAAGCCAATGAACCATTTTCGCCTTCAATTTATCATCCACTTCGTTGGAAACAAATTTTTCATTTTTGAAATTAAACAAATGCATCAGCCTATAAGTTTTCCCTTTCTCAATCTCATCCGCAAGATAAAACGAACTTTTCACATGTAATTTCCTACGTCCCTTCTTAGGAAACGAAGGATGCAACGGAATTTCCACAACCCTCTCCCCTTCAACACCTTCAATTTTAATTTTCTTAGGATTGGCAACAAAGAAATATCTATTTACTTCACTATCGATCAAAACCCTGTTATGCGCGTTAATAGCCTGAAAGAACTCGTCCTTTGAAACGGTCTTATCATGCAGCGTGACCCCAATGTCAAAAGCATACCTAAGTAAAGACTCTGCAGTATAGCCCCTTCTCCTCAAAGCGAGTAAAGTCGGCAGCCTAATATCATCCCAGCCAGAATACTTTCCCGCACGAATATCTTCTTTCATCTTAGTCGTAGAAAGAGGCATGCCTAAGAAATTAATCCTTCCAAAAAACAGCGTATCAGGAGTCTTGACTCCCAATAACGCATGAATCTTTGCCTGCCTTTTTGCGTTGTCCGCATGGTCCGCCCCTCTCAGAACATGTGTCACGCCAGTCTTTAAATCGTCAATCGCCACCGCAAAATTCATCAACGGCCACACCCTATACTTTGTCCCCTGCCTTACATGTTTTGTATCATTAATTCTGAAAAGAGGAAAGTCTCTCATAGCAGGATTCTTGTCCTTGATATCAGTCTTAAGCCGTACAACTGCTTCGCCTTTTTTATAGGAATCAAACATCTTGTTCCATCGTCCCTTCTGTTCTTCAACAGAAAGCTCACGGCACGGACACGCCTTTTTCTTGTTAATCAGTTCCTTAAATTTCTCAGGATCACAGGTACACACATATAACTCTCCCTTCTCAAACAATTCATTTGCATACGCATAATACGTTTCCATATTATCTGACTGTACATACACCCCGTTCACTCCTTTTGACGTCAACCAATCCGCGTCCTTCGGAATCATTTCATACGCATCTTTCTCGATGTTATCAGCATTAGTGTCATCAATTCCCAAAAGCAATTCCCCATTGTATTTCTTCGCAAGAAGGTAATTCAACCCCAGCACAAACGCATGCCCTATCGAAAGCGGTCCAGAAGGCGACGGCTTAAACCTCACCACGACCTTTTTCCCATGAGTCTCTAGTTCGGGCAAATCCTTCTCTTTAACATCCCTCTCCTTAACAAACTCCTTAAACTCCTCAAACTTCTTTTCCCTCTCAGAAGCAGACATCTTATTCACCTCGCCAATTATCTTATTCAATTCAGGCATAACCTTCCCAATATCTTTCTTATCAAGTCCATGATTGAACAATTTAGGCAAAACCTTCCCAACAACTGCACTGCCATGATCAATAGCATTCTTCAACGCATAAGCCTGCATTTCTTTTTCTAACATCGAAGAATCAGGAAAAGGAGTTATTTAAGGATTTTGAAATCGTTTACCGGCTCGGCCAAAAAATAACATCTGCGAAAGACTTAAATAATTACAGAAGCTCAGTAAACTAAGGTGTCAGGGAACGCCTAAAGTCTTCGGACATCCCGCAAGCGTGTTCCCGGCTATTACTTCGGTAATACCGGACACTTTCAAAATGGCAAAAAGAATTTCTGTTTATATCGACGGCGCCAATTTTGTTTATGGAATGAAATCCCTGAATTCAAAATATTCCGATTATCACTTTGATTTTGAAAAATATATTAAGACGATCGTTAGCGAAGATGAGCTGACAGATATTTTTTATTACAATGCTTCCCTAAAACAAGATATCAATCCCAGAAGATTCAGAGAACAACAAAAGTTACTCTCAAGATTAAGAAAAATTCCCGAATGCAAAGTGATTCTATGCAAAAGGCAAAAAAGATTCACGAAAGAAGATGAAGAATATTATACGATAAAGGGGGATGACATCCACTTGGCACTGGACATGCTCAATCATGCCTGGGAAAACAGATATGACAAAGCCATTTTATTTTCCGGAGACGGCGATTTTTCCCAGTTGGCCAAATACGTCAAGGACAAAAATAAAGAAATTGAGATGGTTTCATTCCACGAACTTGCGTCGAAGAATCTAATCAATGAAGTCAACAAGTGCATTTTTATTAACAAAAAAATTGCCAACAAGTTTTTCTGGAGAGGCTAAGCCAAAAAAGCTATTAACCCTCATATCTCAGCTTCTCAAAATCCTCAACTCTTTCAACGGAAGAATACATCTTCCGAATCTGCGCTTCAGAATAATTCTCCCAATCTGTCGGATGTTGTGCAATCAATCCACTTCGATAATTCAAAGCAAGTTGATATCCTCGCCTTCCGGGCTGAATAACGTCGCTAACCCAAGTTCTCAATTGCAGTTCAGAACCATCTTGAAGTTCCTTGCGTTCGAGAATTTGGCGTGGGTCTGGGTTAAAGAATATTCTATCCATTATCTGATCCAATCAGGGGAATTGTGTCTCACGATATCATTAGTTTTTCCTAGTTCACACCTAGAATTTAGGCTGACTTCTCCAAGATCTCTATCCCCCGTCCATCTCTTATGACGTTCATCGTTCAGTTTATCTATTCGCCGATACACGTCCGCTATAATTTCAAGCTTCTTATGGTATTCGGTTCGTGCGCCATTAAGGGCCATATCATAAACTACATCTATTTCTCTTTGCACAACCCTCCCTGGACGCACGTATACGCCTCTCTTAAGTATCATTTTATTCTTCCACTGACCCGCACGACTAATTGGTTTACTATAAACTTGCACGACGGCAGATTTCCAATTTGGTTTTTCACCCACCTCACAACTAATGTCAAGTTTGTTTGTTTCATAGTGCATCCTCCATGGAGAATACCATCCTAAATTTTGCAAAATTATTATAGCTTTAACTGATAATTCTGCCGCTGATTTTTTATCACTCGTTGTTGTTGTTTTTGTCATTTTCTTCTTCCCCTTCAATCGGATAATAACCATCTCCGCCAATAATTCCCGCAGATCGGTTTACCTCATGAAAATTGTAAATGTGAGTATAGTCCCTTGCTCGTGCTTGATCCCTTAGTGAATCGTCAGAACTAACACCTTTTGATCCCGCACCAAGTATAAAACCTCCGAGTTTCAAGCGAGGTCTTTCCAGGTCCCCGCCTGCGTCTCTAAATGTTTGAGAACTAATTACTACATCTTTAGGTTCGGTTTCTTTCTTCGTCATTTTATTTCAATCTTCCTTTGCTAAATTCGGCAAGATAATTTCTGAAAGGTAATTCTTCTCCGATATCCCAAACAGCTACGATGTGTTTATAGCTTCTTTCTCCGTCTGGAATGTCTAAGATTAAAGCGGGGTCGCCTTCTGATTGAGGAATTCTTTGGGGCTCGGGGATTTTTCCAGTAGCATATAGGATGCTATCAGATGGAGCCCACAAAACTCCAATTCTTGGCGATATTAGTTTTGTTGTTTTTCTTAACTTTGGTGGGGCTGTTCTTACGGCAGCATAATATTCTGCAATAGCTTCATCCCCGAGTTCAATGAATCCTTCTGGGACTTGAGGAATTTCAGCGCTAGCATCTAACGCATATGGTGCTTCCCAATGTGCGCTTGATACAATACTAAGATTTCCCCAGTCTTCTTTTTTAACTCTTCCTGGATTATAACTTAGATCACATCCTAAATCTAACTTTTTGTGTTCTGGTCGATCACCAAAATATTTTACAATGTTTTCTGGGCTCTTTTTAACAATTAAATCAATTTCTGGAACTAAACATCTCCCATGGACAACATTTTTCTGATCATGTACGCCATAAAAGAAACGAGGTACATTACCTTGACAAGAAAAGGTTATTGTCTTAAATTTTTCTGCATCAAGCACAGCTTGATCGTATCCATTAATTTTTATCCATTTGGCGCCTCCTTCTAATCCCCTATCTAATAAAGAAATGCCAATATCTGTTTTTTGTTTTTCATCTAACATTACACTTGCTTTTCTTTTTAATTCAAACAATTCTGGCGCTATTCTCGGCAAGCCATTTTGCATTAACTCGTTTGAAACATGCTCTGCTAAGGTTGTTGGCTTTGCTTGCCTTGCTGTTTCAGGCGATTCAAATTTCGCTTCCAATTGCTCAACAAATGTTTTCGTCATACACTAGTAACAAATACCAAATTACTTATAACTTTCTTTAATTTTTTATTAAAATCCCAAACAATCCAAACCAAAAGGCTTATTAATATAATAAAATTCATAAAAAGATGGAACTAAAAGAAAAAGAACTAAAACTCCTTGCCTACCTCTACCATCACAACCGCGAGCCAATTACAAGAATAGCCAAGGCAACAAAACTAACAAGAATCCAAGTTGAACATTCCCTAAAGAAATTTCTCAAAGAAGGAATCATCGAAAAATTCTTCACGATGTTTGACTACAGCGCTTTCGGCTATAACGTCTACGCCCTCGCCTTCATAAAACTCGAACGATTCTCTTCAATAGAAAAATTCACAAAAAAACTCGAAGCAAGCAAACACTGCATTTCCTGGGGCGAATGCTTCGGCAAATACGACATCCTCACAAACCTCATATTCAAAAGCGAAGAAGAAATGAGCAACTTCCTTTCCGAAACAATCAACGAGCCTGTTGCAGATTACGTGATAATAAAACCCTACATAGCAGAATTCCACCCCCTAAAAATTTTCCACGAAAAAGAACAACCAATTTTCCCCTTGCTCTCAACAAGTCTGAAAGAACGAAAGTTCTCTGAAAGCGAGAAAAAAATAATGAAAATCCTGCAGCACGATGGCAGAGCCAAACTCACCGACATCGCAAAACAAGTCAACATCTCCGCAGAAATGGTCCTGCACATCATAAAAAAACTCCAGAAAGAAAAAGTAATCCTCGGCATGCGCACAGGCATAAGAATGAAAAAGCTCGGTTACAACTATTCCATGATCGTCCTCAACATAAAAAACTTCTCTAAGGAATTAAAAGACAAAATAACAGAACACGCACGAAAAGAAAAACGTGCCAACGCCCTCGTCCTTTCACTTTTCAACCCAAACTGCACAATCCAGTTCTTCCACAAAACTGAAGACGAACTTAAGGAAGAAGTAAAGAAGCTAAAAGAACTTCTCAAAGACGAATTATTTGATTTGGATGTTGTTTTGCTGCAGGAAGAAAACGAAGTTAACACTCTGCCTTTTCTTTAACCCTTGCCCCGAATCCTATCCAAAACTTCCCTCACAAGAGGCTCCTCTTGCCTCCTACCGAAATATCTTTCAGTATAATAAATCATCGCGCCAAACATATCGCCAAACCTCGCCTCACCATCTGCAATAAAACCTTCTTGTAAGAAAGGTTCAATCTGTTCCCGAAGGAACCCATACTTCTCACCAAATTCCACTGGAATCCCAAATTCAATTAAATAATGCATATGTGCCAAAGCAATTTTAGCCAAGGGAAACATCTTGTCCCCTGCTGCAGCATCCAATTCATTCAGCGGCTTAAACCCTCCAAGCTCTCTAGGATTCAAACTAAAGTCTCTCCTCCCAACCTCGCAATATAAAAATAATTAGCAGTATCAACTTCATGCCCACCTGCCTCAAAACAATCATCGAGAGAACCAACCCTCAAAACATCAGAAAAATCTCCTTCCCCAAAATCGCCTGGAAAGTTCCTACCAGCAAATACCTCTTCACAAAACTCCCTTACCGCAGTACCCTGAATGCACTCATTTCCACACTCAGTTAGATACTCATCAACTCTAGAAACAACTTGATGTCCCCCCATCTTTTCTATTAATTTGGGAGCATCCCATGGGCTTAAAGCGACATTTTCCCGTGAATCGTTCTTCCCTCCAATCGGTCCCCAATAACCTTTCATGGGCGGGGTGTTCCTCCGACCAAGAAAAAGTCTACCATCTACAACCGGGAACAAAAAGGCTGTGTGTATTAATTGCCCCATAAAAAAGAACGAAGCCTTAGTTTTATAAGGTTATAGGGGATCCATAACAACATCAAAATCATTAAATACCCTCCCTTTCTCTCTACTCGCGGTGCACAAAATTGGCGAATAGTAACTTATCGAAACTAGTCGAAAACAAGCAAATAATCGCGATTGTATGCAACCAATTCGGAGACACTGGCAAAGGCAAATTCTCAGACTATTTCGCTTCAAACTGGGCTGACGTAATCGCCAGAGGCACCGGCGGCAACAACGCAGGCCACACAATTGTAACAAATGGCAAACAAAAAATATTCCACCTCCTACCATCAGGCATTACTGAAGACAAGAACGGAAAAATAAACATCCTCGGCAACGGCATGGTCATCGACGTCAAAGCCCTTTGTCAAGAATTAGAAGAACTGGAAAAAGAAAACCTTTCCTACAATAATTTAATAATAAGCAAAGACGCCCACGTAATAATGCCTTGGCACATCACAAGAGACAGAGCAAAAAACATGTCGCAAAAACAAGGAGGAATTGGCTCAACTGGCCGCGGAATAGGCCCTTGCTACGCTGACAAAATCGCAAGAAGAGGAATCAAAATCGCAGACCTCTACGACTTAGATGTCCTAGAATGCAAGATAAACAAAATAAAGCAATTCTACCCCGAACAAGAAATAGACCTGCAAAAAACTCTTGATGAACTAAAACCCCACATCGAAAAAATAAAACCATTCGTCAAAGACACAATCACCGAAATTCACAAACTTAAAGAGCAAGGGAAGAAAATCTGCCTCGAAGGTGCACAAGGATTATTCCTCAGCGTAGAACACGGAACTTATCCTTACGTGACGTCATCAGATCCATCAATCAACGGCACAGCATCAGGAGTTGGCTTAAACGCTCAAGATGTGGACCTAACATTAGGAATAATAAAATTCCCATTCATGACTCGCGTTGGCGCAGGCCCGTTTCCTTCGGAGTTGGGCGGACAAAAATCAGAAGACTACTGCGCAAAGGGCCTAGAACATGACGAAAACTATGAAATAAAAACTTACGTAGGCGGCGGCGACAACAAAAAAGAAAAAACAATTGACCTAATGAACTCAGAAGACGAATTCACACAAGGCGTTGGAATCAGACTAGCAGCAGGAGAATACGGCGCAACAACAAAAAGACCAAGAAGAACCGGCTGGACAGACGCAGTTCTAGCAAAATACGCAAGAAGAATAAACGGCCCACATTTCATTCTGACAAAAGTCGACTCTTTAGCAGGAGCAAAACAATTCGGAGTCTGCTACGGCCACAAACTAAACGGCGACATAATAACTAACTACGACCAAAACGGAAAGTTCCTCAAACAAGTCAAACCAGAAACGAAGTTCTATCCTGGCTATGGAGATATCTCGCAAGTAAAAGAGTTTGATTCTTTGCCCACTGGCCTGAAAGACGCAATTAAAGACTTCGAAGATTTCACCGGCGGCAAGGTAGAGATTATTTCCGTAGGGCCAGATAGAAAAGAAACAATTGTTCGATAAGTTAGTTAAAACTCCCAAATAGCAATCATATCATCACTAAAGTGCCAATGTGATCATGTCAAAATAAATTCTGATTTCACACAAGATCACAACCTCAAAATAATCAAATTCATACACTCCCCTAACGGCGCTTTCACTGTTCATCCTTATGATAAAAATCCAATAGAAAAACAGTTTCTACACTTTTATCAAAAGCATAAGATAACCTAAAATGACCCACATAAACTTCACGCGTACCTTTCCGAACATTACGCATCGGCTTCCCAATTTCAGGATTCCCAACAATTTTCTCTATCTGTTTATCTATCCTTAATCTCAGATCCTTATCCAGCTTGCCCAGAATCTTCTCAAATTTCTCAGAAGTCCTTACTTTAACCATTTTTTAGCTTCTTACGAAACTCCTCTAAAGAATATTCTTCACCTTTGCCTTCATCAATTTCTTGCCACGCCTCTTCAGTCCTCCGAGCAAACTCCAAGTCCTCAAGATACTGGTCCATCTTCTGCATTTTTGCCCTTAATTCCAACAGTACTGCATAGATCTCATCCAGAGATGCTTGTTTTTGCCCCATATATTTTCGAGAGATTTCCAGTTAATAAAGTTATCCAATCTCTCAACGATCACTCGATAATTGCCTCTAACTCACAACCTCTCCAATCTAATCCCCCATCAGCCAGGGAAGGCAGTTACATAATAACCGAGCGCACTTGTCCCGAGTCACCATGTCGGACGGGATCGGCGCTTCGCGCCTCATTTACCATTGCAGCTATTTTTTTAGGAAAACAATATAAACTCCCTGTTTCTCCGAAGCATATGAACATCAAAAAAGAGTGGGATCTTTCTCCCCTATTAAAATCAGACGGAGACCCCGAAATAGGGAAAAAACTTGAAAAGGCAAAAGAAGCAAATCAAAAGTTTACCGATAAATGGAAAACCAGAAGTGACTATCTAAAAGACCCAAAAATCCTTAAACAAGTTCTTGACGACTTAGAAGCTGTCGAAAAAGACTACGGACTTTCCGGAGATCCAGGCTATTATTTCACATTAAGATTTTACCAGGACCAAGCAAACCCAGAAGTAAAAGCCAAGCTCAACAAAATAGAGGAACTAGAAAAACAAATAAAGAACAACAGAAAATTCTTCACTCTCAATATCTCAAAAATTCCAGAAAAAGAACAAAAAAAATTCATTTCTAGCCCAGAACTAAAAGAATACAAACATTTTTTAGAAACACAGTTCGCTGCAGGCAAACACCTTCTGTCTGAAAAAGAAGAAAAAATACTCTCTTTAAAAGAAACAACCTCTCATGACTTTTGGGAAAGGATGACCCAGGGCCTCCTAACAAAACAAGAAAAGGAGATTTCCTTAAAAAACAAAAAGCAAACCAAGAACTTCTCAGAACTAATAGAACTTATGAAAAGCACTGATAAGAAAACAAGAGACGTCGCAGCCAAAGCGTTCACAGAAATACTAGACCAATACGCCGAAGTAGCAGAACAAGAAATTAACGCAATCCTCTCGAACAAAAAAACAAACGATGAATTAAGAAAATTCCCAAGGGCGGACTCCGCAAGACACCTAACTGATGACATACCAACCGAAGCAGTAGACACTTTGATAAAAACAATAACCGCCAGGTTTGACATAGCAAAAAGGTACTACAAGCTGAAAGCAGATCTCCTTGGAGTAAAAAAAATGCAATATCACGAAAGATCGGTTCCTTACACAATCAAAGAAGTCAACTACTCTTTTGAAGACTCTGTTGAATTAGTAAAAAAAACATTCGAAAAACTAGACAATGAGTTTTCAGAAATTCTATTAAGATTTTTAGAAAAAGGCCAGATAGATGTCTTCCCAAAAAAAGGAAAACAAAATGGCGCGTTCTGTATTCACCTCCTCCCAACCCAACCAATTTACATCCTTCTCAACCACACAGACAACTTAAACAATGTCACAACTCTTGCCCACGAAGTCGGCCACGGAATAAACGCGGAGTTAATGAACAAAACACAAAAAGCTCTCAACGTAGGCACGCCAAAATCAACGGCGGAAGTTGCCTCAACATTCATGGAGGACTTCGTCCTAGAAGAATTAATCAGAAAAGCAGATCCAGAAAAAAAACTCTCAATTTTAATGGAAAAATTAGACAGTGATATCTCAACAATCTTCAGACAAACTTCATTCTATAACTTCGAACTCGAACTCCACTCAGAATTTAGAGAGAAAGGATATCTCTCAAAAGAACGCGTTGGGGAACTATTCAAAAAACACCTCTCTTCATACCTCGGAGATTCTGTGGACACATCAAAAGCAGACAACTGGTGGATCTATGTCCCACACTTCAGATACATTTTCTACGTTTATTCTTATGTCTCCGGCCAGTTGATTTCGAAAGCCCTCCAGCGAAAAGTCCGCGCAGATCATAGTTTTATAGAAAAAGTAAAAGAGTTCTTGTCAGCCGGACTTTCAGACTCGCCAAAAGACATCTTCGCAAAACTAGGCATCGATATCACCAAAAAAGAATTCTGGGAATCCGGCCTTAAAGAAGTCGAAGACCTCCTGAATGAAACAGAGGCCTTAGCAAAAAAGCTTGACAAGATTTAACTAAAGCCCAATTGACCCATTTACCACTTTAACAAAATTGCTACTTCCAGCACTTGCCACAATAACCTTCCGAACTCCATGCAACGGTGGCAATTGCGCAACACTCCTCAACAGGCCCGCTTCCACACCAGGAGCACGCAACTTCGCAGCATACTCTGCATCACTCATGGGCACAAAATCTTTTCTAGCAGCTTCTGCCGCAGTATGATTAGCAGCTTCGACATCCATGCTTTCCAACAGAGTATATTTAGCAAAACCAGCAAACACCTGTCCAACCGTTCTGTAAATCGTCATAAAAAACCAACAAATTAGAGATTTATAAAATTAACCACTCAACTTCGCAGTCTTATCCTCAAGAATCTGCAATTTGTACTCTAGATCATCAATCTTATTCTTCAACCCCTGAATTTCCAAAGAGTCAACTCCTGAACTCCCTGAGCTTGCAGAACCACTAGAAGAAGCTCCACTAGTTGAAGCCAAAGCATCTAAAAAATCAAACTGACTGCCTGTCCCAGAGCTAGGATTATTTGAACATGCAGTTACTCCAGTACCTGCGCCAGAAGTAACCCCTGTAAAATCAAAATACCCCGCAGAATCCTTCCTCTGGACAAACTGCCTTTCAATCTCGGCAGACTTCTGCAAAAGCCCCCTCCGCTGCATATCCGTTAAATCTAGAACGTCTTCACTACCCCTTTTTTTGAAAATAGACATTCTAAATTAAGAAAAGAGATTTATTTAAAATTACCTAAATTTTAGGGCTCTATTGAAAAAATCAAAACTGAGGCTTGCCAATAGATTGGGGCGGATGCAAGTTTAGAGGAACAAGAAAGGTCTTTTGCTGAAAGCAGAATAGTGGAAGGAGGGGGAATCGTAAGCCCACAATAAAGAGATTTTCAACAGAGCCTCAACAACTGATAGATTTTTTTATGCAGTTTGCTTTGTTTTTTTGACATGTTTTTCACCTCAATGATTAACATGTCACTTTTATTTTAAGACTTTTTCAACAGAGCCAAGTTTTAGAAAAAACTTATAAACCAGAGTTTCCAATTAAACCAATGGAAAAAAGGGGCCTTAGCACATTAGGTATAATTTTAATAATCATCGGGACAATAATTCTAATCGCAGCAATTGCATGGGTAATTGTAAATATCACGTGGAGCAGCACCTCGCAAGAATTTAATGATGCGCAGGATCAAGCCCGGCAAGGGGCGGAAGATTTCAAAAGTGGGAACCCGAATCCCCAATTTGCGCTACATTTAATCAGATTTAGCAAAACATACAAAAGTTAGTTTATTTCATAAAATCAAAACAATAGCCAATAACTTTAAAAACCAATTTTTTCTAGTCCCCGCATGGCAAAGGTTAGAATCAAATTGAACAGTATCGAAATCGCGCCGATCAATCAGGTAATTGAATCGATCCGCGAAATTACTCAAAGAGCCGGCGTCGTGATGCGAGGCCCAATCCCATTACCTACTCGAAAACTGAAGGTAGCTACACGAAAATCCCCTTGCGGTGCAGGCACAGCAACCTTTGACAGGTTTGAAATGCGCGTACACCGCCGAATCATCGACATCCCCGCCGAAGACCGAATTCTCCACCCAATTATGAAACTTCAAATCCCACGAAGCGTGCAAATCAAAATCGAAATGAAGGATTAATCAATCCTTTGTCTATCTTCTTTTAACTCTCCTTTTCTAATCAATCGATAAAGTGGCCAAGTAGCCCAAATTCCTGTCCCAACCAAAAGACCATTAACCGCCCCGACAGCCCTAAAAAGACCGTTATCCATTGATCGCTCCTCGCCAAACTCCGTTGCCTGCAAATAATCATCAGTGCACCTATAAGCACAATTACCTGCATTTAAAGAAATAGCTGAATAAACAAAAAAAAGAGCCGCTCTTCGAAGATATTTCCCACACATGCCCCAAACTAAAACCAAACCCTTAAATATTTTTCCACAAGAATACCTCAAGAACAATTAATTTTATATAATCCTCCTACAAAAACTAAATATGTCACGAGACATCCTATGCGTAAAAAGAGAGGAGCTATTCAAAGACAAAACATTTCAAGGCTTTTGCCCAATAAAAGAAAATGACTTCATCCCCACGATTTTAGAAAAACTAGAATACCAAGATAGAACAGATGAATTAGAAAACAACAAAGAGTTCCAACAAATAATTCCCTACGTCTGGATAATTAACCCAAAAACAAAAAAAGTATTCATCTACAAAAGAGCAAAAACTGGAAACGAAGGCAGGCTCTACAATAAATTCTCGGGCGGCGTTGGTGGACACATCGACCGCGACACTGAAGAACATACAAAAGACCCAATAGCTGCAGCAATGATGCGCGAAATGAAAGAAGAAGTTATCATGGAAAATTATCCTTCACCCAAATTCATTGGCTTCATAAACGACGACTCAGAAGAAGTTGGAAAGGTCCATTTCGGAGTCGTTGCCT
The DNA here is from genome assembly GCA_043821585.1 of archaeon. Lineage (GTDB taxonomy): Archaea > Nanobdellota > Nanobdellia > Pacearchaeales > GW2011-AR1 > UBA73. Next base: position 15,186 of record JBDRCQ010000015.1, on the reverse strand, counting down.
TAGCAGAAACAACCGAAGACATCAAGCCTGCAGAGGACATGGCTCACGGAGAATTCTTATTAGTAGACGAAATAGAAAAAACCTTCAGCAATCCGGAAAACACCATAGAAAGCTGGACACAAATCAGTTGGCCGTTTATAAAAGACTATGTCAAATCACGTCCCGAGTAAAACACCCTCTAACTCATAAATACTTCCCAGGTTATAATCTGCACGTTCCGACATCCCATTAACCATCGCAGTCTTTAACCCCAGACTCTGCGCAGGAAAGATATCAACTTTCTCTCGATCACCCACAAACATCATCCTCGGCAGAGCAATGCCATAGGTTGTAGCTACATGTCTAAAAGCAGACCCATCCCTTCTAGACAAAGGGCTTTCTCCATAAATACGAGGATCAAAAACATCCAAATTAACCCCTAAATGTGCAAGCTTCGATTCCGCGCTCCCCCTTGGACTGCTAGTAATCAAATAAAGATTAAATCTCTCCCCAAGCCTACCAAGCATCCCCGCCAAAGCGCCATCTCTATTCAATAAAGGGCCAATATCTGCCTCCTCCAACGCAACCTGCACAATTTCCCTGCCATTATCAATTCCCATTTGTTCCAAAGAAATTCTTCCACTTCCAGTCTCAGCAAAATGCCTTTCAAATTCAGCCCTAACCCATTCATAAGGTCTAGACAAAATACCTGCAGCAGTTTGACAGGCATGCTGCCTTATCCTATCATTAATCCCGTCATTTAATGTATAAAGCGTACCATCAAGATCAAAACCGACAGCATCAACAAGCCCCCCACTCATGCCAACACCTCATCAACGTAACTCCGAGCAACATCCTTCACTTCATCAAGAGTCATCGAAGTTGTATCAATTGTCCGATAATTCATGTCCGGAAAAGTGAACCCTATTCCCGCATAAGCATTAGAAACTCTAGCAATCCCCGCAGCAGTTTCGTTAGCACTTAACGCCTCACCAGTCGCCCCCCTCCTCTCCAAAACCCTCCTATTCCCTTCTACCCCATCAACAATCAGTCCGATAGCCAAATCAGGCAAAGGCACATGCTGATTCAATCTTTGAACAGTTTCAACACCAACACCTCCAAGAACTCCCTGATAGACAAAAGAATCCAACAAACCCCTATCTGACAAAAAAACCAAATTAGGATCCTCAAGTCTTGGCATAACCTGAGTTTCATAAAGCCACAATCTCGCAGTCGCAAACATCGCCGCTTCAACAAGCGCATCCTTATCTGGCCTCAAACGATAATTTTTAATGAACTGGTGAAAAGGTTCCGGCGGCTCAACCAATTCTACAACACTCCCCCCTTGTCCCCTCAAATATCCAACAAGATACTTATGAACACTCCCCTTGCCAGTCCCAGAAGACCCAACCAAATGAATAAGCTTAGCCACCCTTATCACCCTCCCCAACATGTCTCGGTTTACCACACCCGATCCTGCTAAAGTCCCGATACAGCGCATAAGAATCTGCTAGAAGATACATTTTCTTTTCGTCCATAGTTCCCGGAACCTCGTCCACAATTTTAACGTCGCCCCACCCGTTAGGGTGTGCGTAATAAGGATAAGCGTCGTCCGCTCCCTCAATGGAAACTCCAATAAAATCTCCTCCAGCTTCTCTCGCCACGCCAACTCTATGCGCCCCATCACAAATCAAAGGAACATAAATCCTCGTCCTCCTTTGACCATGATCCAATTCTCCAGGTTGCGGAACATAAAATACGTGCCTCGGAGTAAACTCAACTATCGGAGGAGTCAATGTCCAGATTTCCCCATTCTCGTTCCTTATCTCCAAAGCGCCACTCAAACGCAACGGATCAATTCCATGATCGGCCATCAGATGACTCCTTAAAGCTCTCTGAATTTCTAGATTTCGCCTAATCAGATAAAAAGTAGGGGGGTTGACATGGTCTGCACTAAACTGCCTCAAACCAATCTTTGCATTCCTATAAGGATGAATCTGAGAACCGTCAGCAGCAGGTTTCATCAAAGGAACCTCTGCTATCATTTTCCTCAAATCCTCAAATGGAATCCTCTTAACTATCTTTACTCTCATCTCTACCTCTTCTTTCAGAATCATACCACTCATATCCCCTCTTCCACAAATGCGCCGGGTACTCCTGCGTATCAGCCCTAAAGTATCTTGCAGTTTCAGGCATCAAGTCAGCAACTTGTCCAATCATGTCCCTAGCAACGTTAACATAACTAATATTCCCTCTGGCCGCATTCGTCCTCAGCCTTGCCACATAAGCCATCTGATCAGGCTGCCAAGAATGCAACGATCTACATAAAGCTCCAAAAGGCACAACCTTCTCCGCAACATGTGGATCCTGCTCCCTAGCAAGTTCATAAATCTCCGCAGCCTTTTCCATATCAGCCCTAACTTCATCACCCATCCCAAACGTCTCAAAGATTTTAGGAACCTCAAAACCCAATCGCGTGGTCAAAAGTTGCACCGATCTCGAACCCCTCCTATGTCTAAACAAATCCCTATAACCATGATAGCCCATAACAAACTCAGACATTAGCCCTCCATGTGCGATCGCCGGATGAACCAAATCGTATTGTCCTCTATTTTTATGAGCCCTTTCTAAAATTTCCACAGCATCTCCCGCAGAAATCTCATCAGCAATCTGGCCCACACTAAGATCCAAATAAGGAAAAGCAACCATCGCCGCATTAAATCGATCATCATACATCTTAAAAGTTGTAGGATCCCAAACCCTAACCCTCGGCTTCCCTTCAAGAGGTTCAACTCCCGCAAATCTTTCCTGCAGAAACTCTCTAAGTTCTGTTTCATTCTTTTGCCTCCATGCATCAACTCTAACATGACTTTTCTCACCCAACAAAACAGGCGCCACTTTCTGAGCTTGTTCCCACAAGGCCCGACCCCTCCTAACATCTTCTGAACGTTGAGAAGAAATCATCCCTGTAAGAATGCTCTCCAAAGTCCTAGCATCTGCAACAAAACCCAAGGAAGTTTTAGTAGCCGCCGTCAAATAAATTCTTGAAGAATCCAAAACAAAATTTCCCACCGCCTTCCTAACCCCTTCATCTTCCAAACCCTTCAAAACCCTCTCCCTCGCCCTGTCTCGATCCCCTTCACTCGGTTCATAACCATCCCTAACAGCCTTCATTTCATCCATCTGTGCTTCAACTTCTGCCTCAACGTTCTCAGGCCTCCTCAAAAACTCCACAACCCTTGCCGTATCCGAATGATCGAAAACAACATCTCTAAGCCTCCCAGTCATATCAACATATCTCTGATTCATCCAATCCTGATACTCTAAAAATCTGCCTCCTTGATCCAACGCCCTCAAATCTTCGTCCTCCACATTATCCCCCCTCCCAAAATGCAAATACCTCGTAGACTTAACCTGCGGATGATTTAACGGATGTCCCGTAATCCTCTTGCCAGTTATGTCAGATATCCTCTCCGAGTGTCCAACAAGAGGAACCTCTTCCTTAATCGAATCATGCCCATGTCTCTGAGGCCATTGCCTATTGAATATTGCAGTCTTAGCCGTCAACCTCAAAGTCCCATCAGGATTCCTGGTTATGTCCATTAATTGCGGAATCAAAGGCAACATGGCTCTGGTCTGCTCATCTTTATGCCTATCAAGATAGGTCAAAACCCTTTCCTGAAAAGGAACATGTGACCTAGAATAAGCAGACATCAAAGGCGCTAGCTCTTCCGTTACAACCAACTCCTGCGGATAAACAAAGCCATCATCCCCACCAGGATTAGTAAACAAGAACCCCCTAAGCAGTTCTTCCTCCCCCGCATCAAAATTCTTCATCACTCTCCCTTTAGACATACCTAAATGAAAAATATTTTCTATATAAGGATGTATATGAAAAAAAGCATATATTCAACAAAACCATATTTCCCACAACAGCAATTCTTTATAACTTCATCAGTTAAATCAAATTAATGGCTAAAGATAGAGGTGAATATAAGGGGTTTTTTGCGCATTTTGACGGCCCTGATGGCAGCGGCAAAGGCACTCAACTAAATCTAGCAGAGAGGCATTTTAGAGAAAAAGGCTATGAAGTGATAAGAGCAAGAGATCCAGGTGGGACAAAAATTGGAGACCATATAAGGCACCTTTTATTGCACTTTGATGCAGAAGAAATGGCCCCCCTAACTGAGGTTTTCTTATTCATGAGTTCAAGGGCCCAGTTAGTACATGAAGTAATCAAACCAGCCTTAGCTAAAGGCAGACTCGTCTTTCTAGATAGATTTGTTGATGCGACAAGAGCTTAAAGGGGTAGCAGGAAGAGTCTCTTCAGAATATGTTGAACAATGCGGGCGTCTCGCGACAGAAGAGCTTGTCCCAAACAGATCTTATTTTATGGATGTTCCGGTAGAAATAGGTATGGGGAGGGTGGGAAGAGAGCCAGACAGAATGGAAAGAAAAAACTATGAATTCCACCAAGCAGTAAGACAAGGATTCTTAGAAATAGCAGCAAAAGAACCTAGTAGAATAATGGTTGTCGATGGCACACAAGACGCAGAGACAATTCATCAGCAGATTATCGCGGATCTTGAAACCAAAATAGCACAGCATGAACAAACATACAAAATGCTAAGAACCCGGCCCGAATAAAAAACGCCGATAGCAGGAATCGAACCTGTATGCGAACGAAGTGAGTATCCGACAGCCACAAGCGAGTCGTATGCGAACGAAGTGAGTATTCCAGGTGAGATTCTAAACGCCGATGGCAGGAATCGAACCTGCATATCGGTGAAGAAACTTGCTCTCCAAGCAAGCGGGCTACCACTGCCCAACATCGGCATGTACGTTTTTATCAACCGGCAGTGGACGCCACTCGAATGCGGACTTGCTCGTGTTCGAATGAGAATTGCATGGCAATTCACTTTGCCCAACATCGGCCTAAAGATAGAGAGAAATAATAGATTTTAAAGGTTTGTGGGCTGGAATAAGAAGATAATCAAACAACGAGACAAACTGTTTCCCTAAGATTTCTTAAAAAGCTTTTTGTCCTTAAAGATTATCTCCGTATGGGGATATGCAAACTCAACATCTTTTTCTTTGAAGAATCTTTCATGGATCTCCTTGGTTATATTGCTAGTTACTTGATTTATGACATTGATCGGAGCGTAAAAAAGCGACCTGATCACAACACCGCTTGCTCCTGCTTTGATTCTTATTTTAGGTTCTCTCTTCATAGCAGAAACATATTCATTTACATAGTTAAGCGTACATTCGCTGACTATCTGCATCGCTTTGTCCAAATTGCTTTCATAAGTTACTTCTACCACAACTTCTCCCAGGACATAATCATTTGTAAGAGTGTAATTAATTATATTGTGCTCAAACAAAAGGTGATTCGGGACCATGATATTCCTACCCGACGGGAGGTCGCTTTCTATCAGCCCTCCAACTTCATCTATATAGACATGTGTAAGAGTAATATCATACACCTCTCCCCTTACATCTCCTATCACTATCCTGTCCCCGATATTAAATGGTCTCTTTATGATAACCATCACCCAAGCAGCTATCCCCGTAATCGGTTTTTGCAGAGCAAAACCCAGCGCTGCTGTTAAAAGCCCAACTACAAGGCTAAGGCTTGTCCATGAACCTGTGTAACTAAAAAAAGCCAAGACTATTATCAAAACTGCAAAGGTGGCGCTAAGGATCCTTGTGAAGATTTTCACGTTAGATACTTGTTTTTTAGACCTTGTTTTTCTCAATAGATATTTTTTTAAGTAACTCAAGAATACGTTAAAAACAGTTATCAAGATAACTACCACTACAAGTATCTTCAACCAGGACAATTCCTTGGTTGCTAAATTAAATATTTCATTAAAAGATAACACTCATAGCTTCCGATTACAATGTTTAAATAGGTTTTCCTCAATTAGACATAGAATTTGACCCCCGACAAAGCATGGGATGAAAGAGAACAAGTTTACAAAGCAAGCGGACAAATTTTGAAAACAACAGACACAACCCAATCTGCAGAAGACAACAGTGGTTGCAGCAGCAGTACTTCTAGAAGAATAACAAAGGACTCTCCAAAAACTAGAAAAAAACTCTGCCCTCAAAATATTTATAAACACAAGATACTAAAAAAACGAATGAGGTCGAAATTAATATTCGCGGTAGTGGCCCTTCTCTTATTAATTCCATTAACTGCCGCTGCAACAACCGTCAAACTAACGACCCTTCCCGGACGCGACGTTTTCATATCCGCATGGTCCGAAAATTTAGGATACCAAATTTCTCCACCCGAACACTTCCTTTCAGATGTTTACGGCCATGTAGAATATTCATACGAAAAAACAACCTCTCCTTTCGAGGTTTTAGTTATAGTAAAAAACGCTTTAACAGGAATACAGGAGTATAGAGAAGAACTTGGTCCATACAACGCAGGAGGCACAGTCGAACTACCCGCCCTAATACCCGATGGCTATGTAAACCCGCTTGACATGGAGGATGATCCAACGAACGATCCCCCAGCAGACAACCCTACGGATGACGAAACAGATAATCCCCCAGCAGATGACCCAATAGACAACGAAACTGAGGACAACCAAACCAATATTACTGGAAACGCTATTTCGGACGAAGGCATTGGCTTAGAACCAGAAACAATGAAAATAATTTACTACGTCTTAGGTTCTATCTTCGTAGTAGGAATAATAGGTGCAATAGTTATATTCGTCATGATGAAAGTTCGTCATCATGAGAGCACTCCAAGATATGGCATGGAACCAGTGAATTTAGATAAACGCCACAGGCAAGACCACTCCGGAGACAAAGACCTTGATTCAATAGAAAGCGAAATAGAAAATGTTGAAAGACAAATAGACATGTACAAGAAAAGAAACAGACTCTCTGACGCAGAAAAAAGACTTGAAGAAAAAAAGAAGATGCTAGAAAGAATTAAACGCGGAGAAAAAATAGAATCACACAAAGAAGAGAGAGATAGCAAGTATAAAAGAAGATTTGATTAATTATTTGTAAACCTTAACTCCAGATATTCCTTTTCCAAACTCAAACTCAATTTTTTTACCTTTCCTTCGATAATAACCAATCTTGCGATTCATTATAATCCCTTCAATAGCCATCCACATCCCAAATACATAAACAAGAAACATCAACAAAATCCCTGCCAACACAAAAATATCTGTTTTTATGAACAATGTAGCAATAGGAAGAAGAAAAAAATAAACCGCTAAAGGCACAAAAGACAGACTCAAAGTGAACTTCTTTCTCTTAAAGTACAAATACTTCTTTCTGTCTTCAATGTTAAAAAATAACATAAAAACCCCACAAAAAGACCATTATTAAAAGTTTCTAAGCCTTCTCTAATTTAGGCCCATCCGGACCATCCGCCACCCTAAAGCCCTTTTCCAAAATCCTTTCCCTAAACAAGTCAGACTCTGCCCACATCTTCGCTTTCCTCAACTTTTCCCGCTCATCGACTAAATCTTGAACCTCTTTCGGAACATCAATTTTCTCTTCCTTCATGCCCCCAACATTCAACCCAAGAACAGAATCAAACTTTTCCAAAAGATTCAGTTTCTTTTTAGCATCAAAATTGAAATCATCCAACATTTCCCAAACAATTCCTAAGGCAGCAGGCGTATTCAAATCATCATTCACTGCACCCACAAACCTATCCTCATACTCTCCAGAGTTATCCTGCCCTTTATGCTTTTCCACCTTCAATTCAAGGACTTTCTTCTTCAATCTGCCATGACCTGTCTTCGCCGCATCAAGACCTTCTAAAGAAAACTTCAGAGGCTTCCGATAATGTGTCAACAGAAATAAATACCTAAAATCAAGCGGATCGTACCCTTTCTCCTCAAGCTCCGAAACAGTGAACAACCCCCCCTTAGACTTCGAAACCTTCTCTCCAGCCCGGTTCACCAAAAACGCATTATGCATCCAATAATTCACAAACTTCTTTCCGGTAGCACACTCGCTCTGCGCAATTTCATTAGTATGATGAATCGGCACATGATCTTCCCCTCCTGTATGGATATCAAAACTCTCTCCAAGGTATTTCATGCTCATAGCAGAACATTCAATGTGCCACCCTGGAAAACCAACACCCCAAGGCGACTCCCACTCTTGTTGCCTCAAACCAGGCTTCTCAGAAAATTTCCACAAAGCGAAGTCGGTCTTATTCCTTTTCTCCCCAGCGGAAATCCTCTTTCCTTCTTCCAACCCTTCAATCCTAAGTTTAGCCAACTTCCCATAATCTTTGAACTTTGAAGAATCAAAATAAATCCCGTCAGACGTCTCATATGTAAATCCCCTCTCTTCCAGCTTCTCAACTAATCCAATTTGCTCTTTTATGTGGTCAGTCGCCTTACACCAAACACTCGGCTCTTTAATGTTCAACTTTTTCATGTCTTCCCTAAAAACCTTAAAATAAAACTCCGCAATCTCCTCCGCCTTCTTACCCTCCTTCCTGGCCGCCGCCTCCATTTTATCATCACCCTCGTCCGCATCAGAGGTCAGGTGCCCAACATCCGTAACATTCACGACATGTTTAACTTTCAGCCCATTATATTCCAAAACCCTCTTCAAAGTATCCGCAAACAAATAAGCTCTCAAGTTACCTATGTGCTGATACCAATAAACAGTCGGTCCACAAGAATACATTCCAACCTCGCCCTTCTTTATCGGCTTGAAAACATCTTTCTTCCGCGTCAGAGTGTTAAACAGTTTCAATTCCATTACATTTCAAAAATTCCAGGTTATATAAAATTATTTAGTCTCTCAACAAACACCTCAATATCCTTCAACCTCTTCAAGGCATGAAACTCCTCACGTAAACGAGCAGCCCCCTTCATTTTCTTCAAAAACCGCCCACCCACATACTTGATCTTCCCAAAATCAACTCCATCCCCATAATGCTCCCTCTGCAGTTTCAAATACTCCTTAAACAGTTCCAAATTCTTGGTCAAATCAATCTCCCCTTCAACTTTTCCATCTAAATAGTTCTGCACGCGACTAAAAATCAAAGGGTCCCCAATTGCAGCCCTAGCGATCATAGCTCCATCACACCTCTCCAAAACTTCATTCGCAGAGGCCCCATCAACAATGTCCCCATTACCAATCACAGGGATTTTCACAGTCTCCTTAACCTTAGAGATCCATTCCCATTGGGCGCGATCCCGTCCTCCCTCAGTCGCCAACCTCGCATGAACAGTAATTGCATCAGCTCCAACATCTTCAATAGCTCTAGCAACTTCCAAAACATTAATCTTGCCAAAACCCAATCGAACCTTAACTGTAACAGGTTTCCCCGTCTTCTTCAAAACCCTCACAAAAGAGGCGATCTTCTCAGAGTCATTCATTAAAAACGAACCAGCTCCGCTCTTTCTAGCAACACGCAAAGAAGGACAACCACAATTCAAATCAATCAGATCATAATCCTTCCAGAGATCTTCACGAGAAACAAACTCCTCAAATTCCTCCAACCGATCACCTGTAATCTGCAGACCCAAAGGCGAGTCTTCCTCACAAGTTTTCATCATCTTCAAAGTCTTAGCATTCTCATGCAACGCCGCATCAATATAAACCATCTCAGTATAAGCCAACCCTGCACCACACTTTCGACACAAAAGCCGATAAGGCAAATCAGTCACATCCACCATCGGCGCCAAAACTAATTGATTCTTCAGTTTCAAGCTACCAATTTTCAAAACCATGAGCAAACAAGAAACGTCAGTTTTTTAAATACACTGGCAAGTAAGACTCCATGAGCCTCCACCAAATTGAAAGAATCCGGCTAGCATTCTTAGAGAAAATAGTTCGATCAGAAGTATACGGCCCAGCAGATCTAGTTATAACGAGCACGTCAGAATATTTCCCCGCCGTTCTTTTCAGGAGAGACGAACCTATCCCGATGGCACTTAGAACACAAGCTACTTTTTCCCTAAGGGGCCCAGTGGGTTTTATTGACGATCTTTCGATAAACCCAAATTCGCGCAATAATGGCCTAGGCACCGCCGTTTATACGGCCGTTGAGGATGCCTTTAGAGAAAGCAACGTTATAGCTTTAGCACTTTACGCACGAGAAAATCCTCAAGCTAGAATAGATCCGCATAAATTCTGGAAGGATAGAGGATTCACTCAAGTAAGCAGATACTGTTTCGAGAAGTACCTAGAATAAAAACCTAACCCAAAACATGTTTTAAGATATAACTCATCAATGAACACTAACATTTATATAGAATTCTCCTTATCACCAAAAATGGAAAAGGACATAGACCGGATTACAAAAAATCCGGACACTGATATCGTAATCAGAATCGATGACTTTGGGGGTAAAGTCGGCCTGACAATCCGCGAGTTTGTCAAATCCGAAAGGTACACTGGTTTTACAAAAGCAGGCACACGAATTCCTGCAGAGCACTTCAATGCCTTCAAGGCCGCAATCAATTCAATTGATGAAAAAGATCTTGAGTCCGCTCAAGCACAAGCAAAACTGACAGGGGATAAGACGCCTTCCGAGCGAAAAGAGGAATCCTCCCCCTCAACTTCTAAAGAATCAATCGAAGAAGAAGCAATGTAATTTAACTTTGTTCTAAAAAACTAATTATTCTAAGCATCTGCCTTAAGAGTCTTCGGATCTACAGCATCGCCCTTCATTGCAGAACCAACATCTAAATCATCAAAGATCCCTTCTCCAATACTTCTAACTGTTGTCCCCTCATTGTCATCCCCCCCATTACTCAAAACCTCTGCAGCGATAGCATCTATCCCCTCCACCCGTTGATCACTTCCACCCCCAACATCAAGGATGGCATCACTCTGCCCAGCCCCCAAAGTAACAATCTGACTACTCAAACCAATCTTATTGGCAATGTATCTTTGAACAACATTTACAGGAATCTTAAGCATACCACCATTACCCACCTTATACCGATCAGCCCAAGCCTCACTCACCCTATCGAGCCCAGTTATCCCCATTCCAATCCTAGATGGATTCCCCTGAACGCCTAACTGGCTTCGGATATTTTTAGGCACATACCCTCTTTCAGTATCAATAACCACGCGATATCTTTCAAGAAATCTAACCTTTACCAGCCCACCCTCATAATTTCCAGAAACCATAGCCTCAACATAAGCCCCTTCCCTAGCAACAGGCGGTCCATCTCCACCAACAACTCGCCTTTTACTAGAAGTACGTTTGTTATCTCCTTTCCCACCGGGAAGTAATCTTTTCAAGCCACCCAATCCGAGCTTCATGCCTCACCCAAAAAACAACCCTTAATAAAGATTATCGTACGAAAGTTCAACTACCGATCTACTCTTCCTCTTCGTCATCTAGAAACCCTTCATCAAACGCTTCCAAAATATCATTGTCGTCATGCGTCTCTTCCTCATGATGTTCTTCCATTTTGCACCCTAAAAATAACCCTTAATAAACTTTGTTATAGCGAAAAGCTTTAAAACCCACTTCGGACTATTTTACCCATGACCAGTGAAACAAAAATCCGTCAACCTATCGTCACAGTTGCCGGTCACGTAGATCATGGAAAAACCTCTATTTTAGATTGTTTTAGAGGCAGCTGCGTTCAAAGCGGAGAATCAGGAGGCATCACCCAAAAGATTTCATTCACAAAATTCCCCTTAAGCCAGATAAATTCCGCTTGTCCCCTAATTGAAAAGCATGGCGTAAAGCTGGAAATCCCTGGCTTTTTATTTATCGACACGCCAGGCCACGCAGCATTCACAAACCTAAGAAAGCGTGGAGGCTCGCTGGCAGATCTAGCGATTGTGGTAGTGGCTGCAAAAGAAGGCATCAAACCACAAACCGCAGAAGTACTACAAATTCTAAAAGCCCACAAAACCCCCTTCTTAATTGCATTCAATAAAATTGACACAGTCTCCGGCTGGAGCACCCAAAAAGACAAACCCTTAAAAGAATCAATAGAATCGCAAGCTATTCAGGCCAGCCAGGATTTCCAAGAGGCCCTCTTAACTTTCCAAGGCGCACTACACGAACACGGTTTCGACTCAGACCTGTACTATGAAGTAAAAGACTTCACAAAGAAGATAGCAATCGTCCCCTGTTCTGCAAAAACTCATGAAGGAATACCAGAACTTCTCTTAACTCTCTGCGGACTATCACAAAAATTCCTAAAAGAAAGACTAAAAATATCAAACGAAGCAAAAGGCGTAATTTTAGAAATAAAAAAAGAAAAGTCAATGGATTGCATAGAATCAATTATTTATGACGGCGAACTAAAAGAAGGCGATGAAATTGCAATTGCAAGTTTCAACGAGATGATAGTTTCAAAAGTAAGAGCAATTGAAGAAATAGAGCCATTATGCTTCAAATATAAACCTGTAAAACGTGCAACAGCCGCAACAGGCTTGCGTTTACATTTAACAAACAAAGAAGGGATACTCTCAGGAATGCCTTTCCAGAAGATAGAGAATAACCTCCACAAAATAGAAGAATCCTTCAAAAAAGAACTTTCTCATGCCCTGCAACTTGATAAAAAAGGAATAATTGTAAAAGCAGATTCGCTAGGAAGCCTAGAAGCCCTTTTAACGCTCTTAAAGCAAGAAAACATCCAGATCGTCAAAGCAGGAATCGGCCACATAAAGAAAACAGATATAATATCCGCAAGAGCAAACGACGAAATAAACCCTCTTGATGCAGTAATCATTGGCTTCAACGTTTGCATGGAAGAAGATATAGAACCCTGCGGCATCAAAATCTTGCTTGACGATGTTGTCTATAAACTAATCGAAGACCTACAAGAATGGCGAAAAAACAAAGCAACAGAAATCGAAAAAGCAAGGCTAATGGAACTCGCACAAATCTGTAAAGTTGAAATCTTGCACCAATACGTCTTCCGCAACCTTAACCCCGCAATCTTCGGTGTTAAAATCCTCGCAGGAAAACTAACAACAGGCCTCCCCCTGATCGATGAAAACGATGAAAAACTAGCAAGATTAAAGTCCCTCCAACTCGAAAGAGACTCTGTCAAAGAAGCAACAGAAGGTCAGGAAGTCGCAATAGCTCTGCCTGGCGTCAACTTCGAAAGAAAACTCAAGAATAAACAGTTTCTTTATTCAGACATCTCAGAAAAACAATTCAAATCCTTCAAGAAGAACAAAGACCTCTTAAGCCAAACGGAAATCAAAACGCTCCAAGAAATCGCAGAAATCAAACGAAAAAAGAAAGACAATTGGGGAATGTAACTCTCAAAACTAATTCTCGTCCAAATTCTCCATTTCAATTAAGTTCTTCAATTTCTCATTCACGTGAAATATTTGACAGATAGAGCTTACGCTCTTAAAGACGGCGTTCTCAAAAACTTCTTCGGGTTCGCTCCTCAACCACGCTGCACTCTCCTTCCTTCGTCAAGCATCGAGTTTACTTTTTCCCCAGCCAATCCTTTTGCATCTGCATAAACTAAAGCAAGAGGTTTAACGTTTTTGTATTGCACAATAAAACCTTTATATTTACGAACTTCAACAGGAGCAATCAGTTCTTCGCCCTCTTCGTTTTGTTCTCTACTAAAATCAAAACCTTCTCTTTCTAAGTTAATAATCTTATTTTCAGAACCAGAATTATGAAATTCTTTTACAATGCCTTGTTGCGAAACAATTGCGCTTTCTCCAAGTTTAAGTAGCATCAACTCTGGCGGTAGCTCTAACTCTTCAGCAACAGGACCAAAGAAAATACATCCCTTAAAATATCCAATAATAGCAAGAACAACTAACGCAACAATAACTAAAACCGAAATATAATTCCTCTTCTCTCTAAACTCTCCCACCTTCTTCATCAACAATCTAACTTTGTTTACAATAAAAACCTTTCTACACAGCAAAATTCACAATCAACTTGGAGCAAAAGAATTTAAATAAAGAAAAGCACACTTTTCCTAATGAGAAAGAGGTCTATGACAATCAAGTTTCTAAAACGTTTTCTGTTTTTAACCATTGAATCAAGTCTTATCAATCAGAACCATTTGTTACAGATGTATTAATTACTTAGAAAGGTACATATTCATTGATTATCTCCTTTTTATAACAATATTCACCTTGAAGTGGTCCTTGAGAATCCTTACTATCATAATCATCTTTTCAGGCTTACCGGTTGTGACGTTACGTCATAAGGTAATTCCACCTCTTCACCAAAAACCCCGCGCGGTTCGTACCTTGGTGATGGCTCTGATCGATCACTCTGAGGTTCCGTTTTCGCCAAAGGGGAGAGGATTAAACTATACATGGTCGATGAAAGGGGGGAAGTTTCATTAAGAAGATGCAATGCTCCTGCAGCTACTAAGCCCGTTAAAGGGACCGTCACAATCCATCCACGCCGACTATTGTCTATTCTCTCGCATAGTTCTTTATATCCCATACATCGCACGGCAAAACATCCTATTTAAAGATATCGATTTCTAACTTTTGCATTTTTAGCAAACACAAATCTATTCAAGATATTTTTGACCTGTTTTTCCACCCTCTCGCTTTTCCTAAAAACCATAAAAAACCTTTTCATCACATAACTTTCTTCGCACACAAAAGAATTTAAATAAGAAGAAACATAGTTTTCCCAATGAGAAAGAGGTTCATGACAATCAAGTTTCTAAAATGTTTTCTGTTTTTAGCCATTGCTTTGCTTTGCATTAATCAAGCGACGGCGGTCTCGCCTTCAATAGAATTTGGCACCAGCACAACGGCGGGCACAATTTACCAGTCTTTCGTGAACATCTCTTTAAATTCTAGCAATTCCGCAGGCGGCGCGAGACACTACGCTTTCACAGATTTTGATAATGATGTTCTGCTCTGGATGCGCATGGATGATATAGATGGCAACGGCGACCCAACTGACTTATCCTCCTACTCAAACAACGGAACAGCAGAAGGAAATGCTACACAAAATGATTCAGGCTATTTCGGGAAAGGATTTTCTTTTGATGGGGAGGGGGATTACATTAATTTACCAGATATTTTCCCAGCAGGAGCCTATACAAAAGCAGCATGGGTAAAAAGAAATGACGATCCTGATATTAACAACAACATTATAGCTGGTGGTTCAGGACATGCATTTTGGGCTCCGGATGATTATAGTTTTAAGCTCTCTTCAGGGCATAATAATGTTTATAATCTTGTTCAAGATCCTGTGGCCCTAAGTGTTGGTGTGTGGTATTT
>JBDRCQ010000014.1:0-10584 GCA_043821585.1 archaeon | reverse complement strand
AAATACCACACACCAACACTTAGGGCCACAGGATCTTGAACAAGATTATAAACATTATTATGCCCTGAAGAGAGCTTAAAACTATAATCATCCGGAGCCCAAAATGCATGTCCTGAACCACCAGCTATAATGTTGTTGTTATTATCAGGATCATCATTTCTTTTCACCCATGCGGCTTTAGTGTATGCGCCATGTGGCATAATATCGCCCAAATCAATATAATCTCCGTTTCCATCAAACTCAAAAGATTCATTCCAACAGTCCGTACATCCTGAAGTAACATGGGAATCCCCCATAGGCATAAGAATATGCCCGTATTCACTTTCATCAATCGGCGTTGGAGTATCCAATCTTGCCCACAAAAATAAATCGCTGTTATTTGCTCCTGCCGGATTGAACTCAACAAAACTATAATAATCTTCTAGTGGAACGTTAGTTTGGTTAATTTCAACACTGAGAATTTCGACAGAATCTCCATTAGGCGTCGTACCCTCACCAAAACCAATAGCAAATGGGTCTCCTGCTTCCTGTACAATAACTGTTCTCAAACCAGTACTGGCCTTAGTTCCTGCTCCATTAACACCATGCCCTTCAAATGCATAGCTTCCTAACCCCAAATCCGTGAAATTATGATTGTATTGGTATTGAGAAGCGTTGTAAAGCGATTGTATTTCGTCGCCTGAGAGCGAACGGTTAAAGATTAAGACCTCATCAATAGAACCGTTCCATTCGAAACCCACAATTCCAGCTGAGCCGACAAATATACTTGAAAGCAAAGGAGTTAAACTACCGATAGTTATATCCACCGAGCTAAAGCTTACAGCATTGCCATTTTTATATAATGTTAAATTCTCTCCTTGTGCATCATAAACAACCGCAACAAATGTCCATACATCTTCTTGAAATAATTCCGGATCGTTAACAGCAGCAACATTGGTACCATGTCCAGCTGTCAAATAACCTCCACTTGCCACCCAAAAGTTATGACCTGTGTCAAGATTATGTTCACTACTAATAATGCTATTTACTCCTTCTAAATCATATAAGTTAACCCACGCGGCTTTTGTATAAGAACCATATTCAGAGATTACATCCCCTTCAACCTCAATATAATCCGAATTAGATTTGTTGAAATAAAATGAGTTTTCCCCATAGCATTCTGGGCAATCTTCTCGAACAGCACCATGATTATTAAGAGTACGACCATATCCACTCTCGTCACTTAAAATTTCCTCATCCATCCTTGCCCATAATAACAAATCATTATTGAACTCAACAAAACTATAATATCTTTCTTCCGGCCCTTCTATTCCCACATGAAGCGGTTGAGAAGGCAAGATAGAACCTGAGGAAGTATCCTCATCAAAATTAACAGCAAACTCCTCCAATGTCACTGTTCTCAAACCAGTACTAACATTATCTCCTTCCGCGCCCACAGCATGACCAGTAAAAGAATATTCTCCTGAATCTAAGTTTTCAAATGTATGAGAGTATTGAGTGGATGAAGCGTCATAAAGCGATCTTATTTCATCATTAGAAAAAGGACGATTAAAAATAAGAACATCATCAAGTATACCATTCCAAGAAGAAGGCTGAGGATAACCCCCACCACCCCATCCAATATATCCTTCCACTTCAGAATCAGGAGGAGCAACACCCACAGCATTATCCACTTCAATACCATTTTTATACAACCGCATCGTTTGGGAAGCAGAATCATAAGTAACAGTAGCGAAATACCAAGTGTTTAGACTTAATTTAACATTATCATATACTACTTTATCAGTCCCATTACCCACCATAAGTTTACATTCCGAGAAGCCTCCAAGTTCATCTCGCACCCCAAAATGATGTACGTCAGCAACATTCATAGTAGAAACTATAATCGCACGCAAAACTTCTGAACAAAAATCCAGTCGCACCCACGCGGCTCTTGTATAAGACTGCGAATTCCATAAGTCCTCATGCGGAAGAACGATCCTTGAAGACGTGCCCGGGTTAAAGTTAAACCCATCTCCCCAGTAACAAGTTCCACCACAATCTGTTTGAACTGCATTTATATTCACACCATGATGATTATATGAACTCCAGTCTTGAGGATTGCCAGAAGGATCTATGTCATCCATTGTCATCCACAAAAGTAAATCGTTGTTGAAATCCGCGAATGCATAGTGTCTTCCTCCTGGAGGGTCGGTATCTGAGTCTAAAAGAATGTCAATATGATTCTGACTTGTACTGCCTTCAGTCGTACCCTGGTTGAAACTTACAGTCGGAAGATTTCCGGAAGCTGAAGAATCGTAATAAACAGTTCTTGATAGCGGCTCAGCTTCTCTCTCACCAGCCCTATTAACGCCATGAGCTGTAAAACTATAAGACTCTCCGTCTCCCAATGCGGGAAAGTCTTCAGAATACTCCGAAGCCATAGAATTGTAAAGCGATCGTATTTCATTCTGAGAAAGTGCACGACTGAATAAAAGGACTTCATCTATCGTTCCGTTCCATGTGTGAGAAGCGCCGTTTCCCAACGCACCAATTGATATCTCCGAAAGCAACGGAGAACCACCAAGCCCTATGCTAATGCCCCCAACAGAACCAACATTAACACCATTATTATATAATGTTAAACTCCCTTCGTTAGAATCGGGATCTCCTTCTGGATCAAAAACAACTGCGACAAACCTCCATTCGTCTAATGGAAATGAGACACTTTCTTGAACATCAGTTATTCCCCCATGCCCTGCAGACAATTTACTGTCAGCACTATCAACCCAGAAATAATGTCCCGCATTTACATTATACGTGCTACTGACAATATTATGCCCTCCGGATGAATCAGTTTCGAGCTTAACCCACGCGGCTTTTGTATAAGGTCCTGTTGGAGGAAATATGCTTCCTGCATAAATATAATTCCCGTCAAAATCAAAGGATTCATTCCAACAGTCTACGCACCCAGAAGTTTCTTTAGGACGAGGATTTCCCATAAGGGTAAGAAGATGCCCATACTCGCTTTCATCTGGCGTAGTAGTTGCTGTTAAATTAGTATCCAATCTTGCCCACAAAAATAAATCGCTGTTACTTACTCCTGCCGGATTGAACTCAACAAAACTATAATAATCTTCCGCCGGCCCAGTTACCCCAATATGCAAACTCTGAGAAAGAGGTATATGTTCTCCATCTCCCGGAGTCAAAGTATCAAACACAATGGGAGGCGGAGCAAAAAAAACAGTACCTTCAAAAACAAAAAAACAAATAGCAATCATCACCACTAAAACCACAAAAAACAAACCCTTACTACGCTGAGAAAACCCAATCACCTTAACCTTTTTGTCAGTCATCTTCTGCATAAACATAAATACTAAATATTTAAACTTATGCAAAGTAACAGATAAGCAGGATGCAACTACCAAACATAATAAAAGTTTACCATCCTTAAAAACCTCAAAAGTAAGAATATCTCCAAAACCAAAATAATCAATACAAAGAGAAGAATGTTTCCGTTGTTTTTAACACTTGAAAAATTCCCGACCTAAAATTAAAATTATTGAGGATGATAATCATCCGTATCTTCTTCAAACAAAGTTGACCTTCTAGACTGCCCCCACTTCTCCCAATTCAAACTAGTATCAAGAGGCCTCTTCGCCGGCTTCTTCTCCTTTCCGGATTCAAACCCTGTGGAGATAATCGCCTCAATTTGGATATGGCTTGGGATCCCTAGCTTCTCCCTAACCAACTCATCACTATAGGAACCCACCCAACAAGAATCGATTCCAACATTCGTCAAGGCAAGCATCAACGTTTGCGCCGCTGCCCCCGCCTGCTGCCTTGAATAAACTCTTCCCCTTTCTCCGTAAAGGTTCTCCAAGTGAGTATCATCCGAACACAAAACAATCAAAAGCTTAGAATTTTCAACCCAATCCTGTTCGCAAGATGAAGCAAGCTTCTTTATTGTAATTGGATCCTCAATAATCAGATATTTAATATGGTTATGATTCCCCGCGAACGGGCCTTGATTAGCCAAATCAATTGCATAAAGTATGTCCTTCCATGGCGGCCGCTTAGACTTGAACCTCCTAACCGATTTCCTCTTCTTAACCACCTTGTCAAATTCCATACATTTCGGAAGAGGTTTTAGTATAAAAATGTTATGAACAAAATAATTAAATAGATACTATGGACCAAAAAAATATGGTTATAGAAGCAGACTTTCAGCATGCAGTAAAACATCCTAGATCACGTCAAAGGTTCCTTAATCAATTAGACTTGGAGTGCGCTAGACCATTCATAACAAAGCTAGTTTACGTTTCTCCCTTAAGAAATTTCCTTGAAGGGGGTCATGGACCAATGAACCACTCTCCTGGAATTTTCAACGGAAATATAAGTCGTATAATGGTATATCCAGGAGCATTTACTTGGAGATTTCATCATACCCTGAATAACTTTCTTTCTACATTAATCGATCATGAAGGCCATCACGCCTATGAACGAGCAATACATCCAGAAACGCGTTTTTACACTCTAGCTCTTGCACTTCGAGAACCTATCTCGCTCATCTCTAACTGCCTTGACAAACCAACACTAAAAGCTAGCAGGTTCAAAATCGGTAAAGAACTTAGAGCATACCAAAACCAACTAAAAAATTCAGGAGCCAGAAGGGTTTCGCAAAATTATGAAGAAGAAATAAGATATCGTTGCGATTTTTTAGCAGGAGCATTAAGAGAGACCCACGAAGCCAGATTAAAATAACTCACAAACTATTTCAGCCTAATCTCCCCACCACCCACCAACCGCTCTCCCCTATACAGAACAAGCGACTGCCCCTCGGCAACACCCCCCACACCCTTATTAAAAACAAACATCCATCTCTCGCGTCCAGCCATCTTCGCCACCAATCTCCCCCTTCCCCTCGGTCCGGAGGCGGGGCTGGCATGATCTTTTTGTTTTATCAATTTACCACTATACAAAGAACCCAGGTGCCTAATCCTTCCCCTCATCGCCCCTTTCTCCTCGCCGTTTACAAACTTCAACCCCCTAACAAAAACATTCCTGGTCTTCAAAATCTCATGCCCTTTCGGCGCAACAACCAACACATTCCCTTTAGTCTTCGCCGCAACAAACCACCGCCCCCCAAATTTATTCCGAACTCTTCCATCAATCCTAGTTCCCTTCCCTTCCCCTATCTTTTCCCCAATTGTGAAAAACATTGCGCCCGGATGAGACCCAATAACCTGCCCGTCCGGAGAATAAACCTTTCCAGGTCTTTCTTTTATCCTCTGCTTCAAGAAAGATTTCATATCAATCTTGCCCAAGTAACAAACTCCTCTGCTTGAACGCTTATCAAAATTATCAAACCTCTCTCTTCGTGCAATCTCCCTAACTTTCCCCTTCGTTAAGTTACCAATCGGAAACAAACATCTGGACAAATACTTCTGGCCAAGTCCAACCAAAAAATAAGACTGATCCTTTTTATTATCCCTCGCCCTCAAAAGTTCAAATCCCTTCTTGCCTTTCCGAACCCGCGCATAATGGCCTGTAGCGATAAAATCTGCCCCGCGCTCCTTAGCAATCTTTAACAAAGAAGGAAACTTCCCCACATTATTACAAAGAATGTCTGGATTCGGCGTCAAACCTCTCGAATAATCCCTAAACATCGGCTTAATAACTTTCTCCTCGTAGCCCTTTTCACAGCCCTTAACAATCAACTCAATCCCCAATTTTTTACAAATTTTTCTCAGAGTCTTCTCCTCGTCCTCCCACTTAATAGTCGATGGCCACGGCGGCTTTCCCGAAGGCGAAGCGTTCATGAAGAAGCCGATGACTTCGTAACCTTGTTTCTGTAAAAGCAAAGCTGCAACACTAGAATCAACTCCGCCCGACATCCCAAGAATTACTTTCCTGTTTTTCATAAACAATACAAGCAAAAAAGTTTTATATGCCTTTTCCTTCTACCAAATATGGCAGAAACAGTATCAACTGGCGGCGCAATGCAGTTTCGTTACAAAAAAGGCTATCAACCAAAAGCCTCCAAAGAGTACAAGCTCGAAATCGACGAAGCATATAATAAGTACTACGACCGACGGAAAAAAGAGAAAAAACGCAAAACGATCACTTGGATAATCATCGCAATTATCATAATTCTGATCGTGTTAGGAGTTTTATTTTTAAGGAGTTAATGCCCATAACAATCTTTAAATACAGTTTTTATTTGAGTTGATTATGTCCCGGTAGCTCAGTCGGTTAGAGCGCGTGGCTGTTAACCATGAGGTCGCTGGTTCGAGTCCAGTCCGGGACGGTTTTTATCTGATCGAAGATTAAATCACTTTCCTCAATTACCCGCACCTACGACGGATAAAATTACAGAACCGTCCAACAATAGTTTCCTGAAATCATACAAGGTCTTTCGTTAATTTTTATTTAACAAATAAAAATTGCGGAGCAATTTGCTCTTTCTAAAAGAATTTGTATTTTGAAAGCCAGCGGAAGATTTTTTCTAAAAGCTTTTTGTTTCAAGTCCAACCTAGAACGTTTCCAGCTCCTAAAAATCACCGTCGACAAAATCACGCTCAGGGTTTCACAAAATCAAACGCGATCGAAGGTTTAGAAAGTTATTTAAACAAAAGTTGCCTACAAAAGTTAACAAAACCTAAAAGGGTTGAGTGCATAAAATGCCAAAGAAAAAAACAAAGAAGAAAGTGGCTAAGAAAACGACAGCTCGAAAGACTGTCAAAAGAAAAGCTGTAAAGAAAAAAACAGCTAAAAAGACAACAAAGAAAGCTACTAAGAAGAAAAGAAAATAGAATTAACTCGAATTAGTTTTTTCTGATCAATTTTCTTTTTCACGCACAGTTTATCTGCGCAAGATTTACCTCGGTAAATCCTCAAAAGAGGTGCTTTCTTTTTTTATTTTATTTTGCTTTTCCAAAAATTTATACATGTTCGTTTGTTTTGATCCTTTGATCAAGTTTATCACTGCAATCTCAGCGTTCTCAACATCCATCACATCTCCAATAATCCCCACTTCTGCATCAGTTATCAGAATCTCACAACCAGAAGTCGCTGCAAAAACTCTCCTAGTCTTGCCCTTCTTTCCAATCAAACGCGACTTCACATCAGCAAGATTTCTTTTAGTGTGCTCTTTTATGTGCACGATCCTAAAAACATAGTCTTCATTCTTTAACAACAACGCCTTCTTAACGCTAAACCCAAACTTAATTGCCTCGAAAACCTGCAACGCGTCATACTCCTTCAACGTCTCCCCACTAAATGTAACGTCACTCTTCACAACCTTAATCTTAACGCCAAGTTTTTCCTCAAGCTCCTTACGGCTCTTCAAAACATTGCTGATCTTCTTAACATAAACAGTTTCCATAAATTAACAAACGAAAGAGAGTTTTTTAAGTTGTTGCTTTATTATTCCAACCTTCCCTACATCATAATGAATATCCCCCATTGTGGTGCTATCCCCAAAATCTCAATTATTAAACTTATCTTGTAAGTCTTCCCCATCATCAAAAATACCTGATCTGCCCCATGGGAAACTTTGGCACCAACAAATGAAATAAAGAATACCTAGATAAAAACTCCAAAAAGCTTTCTTGCAATCACCATCTTCTTTCTTAAATCACAAAAGGGATTAAGATGCCTAAACCTTTCTTCACAAAAGAACAAAACAGAAAATCAATCTCACAAACTGCAATTCCAAATTAAGCGGTTTTCTGTATGCACAAACAACGACCGTTATTACAACCCAGAGAACTGCCTTGATAATTACAACCAGAGTTCTCCCAAACAAACAACCTCAATTCCCATAAACCACTATTGCCCCTAAGATAAGCTTCATTATTCACAGTCAATCCATCGAACGCATAAATATTTCCATAAGCTGTCAAAGAACCAATTTGGGTATGATCTGTCGGATCGACATATCTCTGAGAAGGGTTATTTACATCCACAAACCTCGGGGCATACATCCACCCATTCACTATGGTGACATCATTATAGAACCGACTATTGCTATTCGGATCAACATAATAATTAGGATCATTTTCATCAGTTAACGCAGTCGCCCTAAGAGACCCACCAAACCTACTATTACCAGCCGGATTAACGTAATAGTTAGTATCACCGCGATCATAATAAATATTGGCCCTAACATCATTTAACTGCGAAATTGAATTAGCGTCTACCCGATAATTCGGATCATCGTCATAGTAAACCTGCGCTTGAATTCCACTTCCATAGGCAGAAAGAGGCCTATTAGTAATAGTGCTCCAATCATGCGTGTGCCCCCCGATACAAGCATACCCGCTAGAACAAACACCAGAACCATCCGTTTGCATACCGATTGAACAGTCCCCAGCAGTACAACCCGAGAAAGTTAAAGGCGTCGTTCCAGACTCTACAACTGAGGTTATATCCCCGCTACCCGCCGGAGGAGCCGCACAAGTCAATTGCCCATTAGAACCAATCCCAGTTGCAAAGTTTCCACCCGTACACCCTTCAAAGAAATTTGAACCATCTCTATCCTCAATAGTATCTACACCCAAGTCTCCTACAACCTCCAACTTCGCCCCGGGAGTAGTCGTCCCAATCCCAACATTTCCCCCATTTGGATTCAGCGATAAATATTGATAAGTACCACCATACAACGTCGCCTGAATAGCCCCATAATTCGAAGCAGTGTTGTAACCGATATAGAGTCGCTGATTGGGATCAGTTTTACCAGTTATCCAAAGCTGATAACTACCATCTGACGAGATAGTAAGATTTCCGGGAGGGGTGTTTGTACCAATACCTACCTTCCCCCCGCCATAGTAAATATCCCCTGCCGCAACTCCATCATTCCATTTTCCCTGACTATCTATGCAATTTCCATCACCCGAAAGCGCACTTGTACAAATCTGAGTTCCCGGAGGAAAAGAACCCAATACGCTTTCCAAAGTCCCACCTCCCGGCATGTTTATTTGGCCAGCCCCATGAGAAACTTCAGCACCAACAAATGAAATTAAGAATACCCATATAAAAACCCCAAAAAGACCTCTTGCAATCACCATCTTCTTTCTTAAATTACAAAGAGAATTAAGATACTTAAATCTTTCTTCAAAGAAGAACCAATGCAAAAGGCACATCTTGCACATTAGCAACCATCTCTTTGGTAATAATCTCTGCCTTCAAAGCAGCACTCACAGAATCCTTCCCCACAATGTTAAAAGTAGCATCATCAACTGCCAAGCTCTTCAACATATCTATCGCCCGTTCTTCTTCAACCAAATCGCCCTTATAAAAATTCTCTCTAACATCCAACTGCCTCTTTCCCTCCTCAAAAACCTTCCCAAGGAGATCACTGTCCGCAAGAGCAACAACCTTTCTATAAGATTCATGGATTTTAAGATACATTTTATAGATGGTACTTGATCGGGCTACTCGCACCGCAAGCAAGA
Source organism: archaeon (assembly GCA_043821585.1). Lineage (GTDB taxonomy): Archaea > Nanobdellota > Nanobdellia > Pacearchaeales > GW2011-AR1 > UBA73. The sequence goes on along the minus strand of JBDRCQ010000014.1, from coordinate 1,147 downwards.
CAATGCTTATTTTTTATCCCTTTTTCAGAAACAATCTCAGTATCTGGCTTCCCACAAACCGGACACAAAACAAACTCCTTAGCATACCTTTCAACTTTCTCGTTCACCTTCGCAGAATTTAACTTTGTTTTCAAAATAAACCTTTCCCCACTAATCCTTCCGGAAACAGCCAGTTCTTTCTGCAAAAATCTCGCTAAATGAGCAACGTCCCTCCTTAGATATGCCGCAATCTGGCCAAAATTAGTAATGAATGTATTATTCCCGCTCACATGGCCTTTGACCTTCGGTATTTCAAACCTCTCGCCACTATGCGATACCACTTTAACATCCCTATACGCCTTTTCCAATAACTGTTCATAACTCATTACTGAAGAGGAAAATCAGAGTTTATAAGGTTTTTTAACCGAAATCAAAACAACGCCCAACACAAGAAATATCACACTCATCGCTAGCCCCGTTAGGCTCATTAGCTTCAAGATACCATTGCGGAGGCGTAGATGATTTATACCAAACCCTGCAAGAGCATCTTCCCCCACCACCCCAATACGTGGCATCCTGCCCAGTCAAAGCACAAAAGTCCCATTGAGCTCCCCCCATGGAAGTTCTTGTAAAGTAAGTGCCCCCGCCTGTTGCAGCAGAGTATTCACCACCGACTGAAGGGGATGGCTTCCCCGTTATTGTACTCCAGCTCTGTGTGTGAGCAGAAGGCGTGAACGTAGTAGGCTTACTGGTCACTTCGCTCCAGCTTACCCCGTGTCCTTTACACTTGCCAAAACAGTAGGATCAGTTTCAGGCGCAGTGATATCATCTAAAAGGGCATCCAAACTTGTACCATCTGCAAAGAAAATCTGATCCGCATTGTGCGAAACAACAGCATAACCAACACTCGCACCAAGAATTAGACCAATAGCAATTAAGAAACCAACAGCATGCCTCTTCTCAAAATGTATATGAATATCCATCCTCTTTCCTAAATTACATGGGAAATTAAAATACTTAAACATTTTGATGAACATTAATTTTAAATATCCCGCTTCTTTGTAATGTGTATGAGTAAATTAAACCAAAAGACGGTGATGATCTTGCTTTTCGTACTCTTAATACTCGCAATGGTTTACATAATCTTTGACAAATTCCAAGAGTCAAG
>JBDRCQ010000013.1:0-2207 GCA_043821585.1 archaeon | reverse complement strand
TGAAGCAAGATGGTTGCATGGCGAAGCCATGGGACCACGGGGAATCGAACCCCGACGTCACGAGCTTCAGTCGTGTGTTCTCCCATTGAACTATGGTCCCGTCACGAAAGGAAGAGATAAGCTACTTTTAAATGTTTTTAGAAAAAAGTGAGCCAGGAAGAGGCAAACACCTCTCCCTATCGGACTCACTCTCGTCTTTGGGCTGCTCGCCAGTGCTTTGTGACGCTGCGCGCCCAAATCCTTCGGTGAGCCGATATAGGCCGGGTTTTGTCGGAGTTCGTAATCGAACACTCCGTGCTGACATCTGTCTAAGCCCGCGGTAGAGCGGTTGCATCAGCGAAGACGGCCGTTTCATCAAATCTCTTTCTTCGTAGCTTCCTGCAAAGTTCATTGCTCGGAAAGAGCTGTGGCGTTTCTGTTCCGGAGCTGTGCCTCACGACACTTCGTTTTTCAACGAATCGCTTTTTCGTTCTTGCGAACGGATGCCCGGACCTTCCTCAGAACTAAACAATCATTTCATTGTTTGTTGATTTAACAACATAGTTCCGAAGTCAGCTATCTGACTCACATAAGTATGGATTTGAGAAGGTTTTTAAAGGTTTAGTTTTTAGTAATATAAAGATGGTGAATGAAAATATTGTTAGGTATTTTAGGGAAGGAGTTAGGGGGGGTTTTAATATTCCTTTGTTGAAACAGAAATTGTTAGATGGCGGGTTTAAGAAAAAAGATATTGATGAGGCTGCGAGGTTTGTTCAAGGAAATATAAATCCTGTGGTTAAAAAGAAAATAACGCCCATGAAGAAAGTTGTAATGCCTGTTAGAAGGGCCCCAATATCTGTTAGAAAAATTACTGAACCGAGTAGAGAGGAAGTAAAACCTGTTGCTAAGAAAGTTATGAATGGCAGTAATGGAAGATTAGGAGTTTTCAGTAAAATTGGAAAAGCGTTTGCTCATCCTACTGAATTGTTTGAGAAAACCAAGGGAGAAGGGGTTTTTAGTTCTTTGAAATATTTATGGTTAATTAGTCTTGTGCCTTTTATCTTGGGAGGGGCTGCAATACTTTTGTTTTTAAGGACTTTGATTGATTTATTGATTGGATATGTTGTAACGCTTGGTGTTCCTGCGGGAACAGTTGCGTTTGATTTTTCAATGGAAGAAACACTACTGATTGTTTTGGGATGGGGAATTTACTTATTTATAGTTACTCCGATTATTTTGTTTGTTATGGCTGGAATCATGCATTTGTTTATGAAATTGTTTAAGGGAAGCGGAAATTATGCAGATACGTTCAGAGCCTTTGTTTATGCCAGCACTCCTTCTGTGATTCTTATGGTTTTACCTCTTATTAATGTGTTTGTAGGAATATGGAGTTTTATCTTGAATATTTTTGGTTTGTCGATTAATCATGGTTTTAGCAAGTTGAGAGCGTTTCTTGCGCTTCTTGTTGGAGGATTAGTAGTCGGTATAATTGGCAGTATTTTGGTTTTTGTGGTTGGAATGTTTTTTATTCCATCTGTTCCTATTTGATTAAGCGACCTGCCTGATAAGAGATTTTTCTTGTTGTCTTTGGGAGAGAATTTGTTTTGCTATTTCGTATCTTCTTCTTGGACCATAGTCAAAATATTTGTGAATTTTAGAGTCGATTCCCCTCATGCGATTAGTTGCCCAATCTTCGTAATCTGATATTAAAAATTGCAAGTCTTCATCTTTTTCTAACTGGAGTTGTTCTCGGTAAGTGTTTTGCCTGAACCGCGAGATTAACATTAAGTTTTGGAGACTTTAATATATTTAAATTTTTAGAAAATAATAAAGCAAGTGGGCTCACTCTTTCGAGTTCACCCTCGAACGCCCAAGCTTGGTCGTCCGAAGGAAGACAAGATTCAGAAGTCTAACTCAAAAAGTGAAGCTATTAGTGGCCGAGTGCTTAAATCCTTGTTGCCTTGGAGCTTACACACCGACTCTATCAACGCCGTCTTCTGCGGCGGCTTTTGTTGTCTCGTTTTGCGGGTGGCTTCGTGCTTAGATGCTTTCAGCACTTATCCATTAATGCGTAGCTACGCGGCCTGCTCATAACAACCGCTACACCAGAGGCATCCGAGCTCCGTTCCTCTCGTACTAAAAGCTCGTTCCACTCAGACAACAACATACCTAGTAGATATCATACAAACTGTCTCGCGACGTTCTTAACCCAGCTAACGATCCCTTTT
>JBDRCQ010000012.1:0-2130 GCA_043821585.1 archaeon | reverse complement strand
CATTTTGTTTGATCCTCTTTCTCTGTGGATCCAGCCTCTCACCGCTACTTTGCCTGAGCCCTTTTCTATTGCTTCTTGAATTGGAAGATATTTTTGTTTCATAGGAATAGGAGAGAAGAAGAGTTTAAAATTATTGCGATTGAGGATAGAAATTAATGACTAGCTACAACGTGTTTGGTAAAGCGAATCAGAGATTCTCATTCGAACGCGAACGAGATTCGCGCCTGATAGGAAGATGGTAATGTATAAATCCAATTTTTATGGTTAGGTTGTGAGTGTTTATTGCTGGTTGGTTTTGATAATCGAAAGATATAAAAACTATAGATTTTATAAGAATTATATGGAAACGACAACGATCGCTGTTAGAAAGGATGTTAGGGATAAGGTAGTGGAGCTTGGGAATAAGGATGAGACTTATTCTGATATTTTGGAGAGGTTGGTTAGGATTGCTAAGAAGAATCAGTTGCGGGAGCTTTTGATGGATGAGAGTGATTGCGTTACGATTGAAGAGGCTTTGGCTAGGGCTAAGAAGAGATGGCGAGAGTAATAGTTACTAAGAGCCTTGAAGATAAGATAAATAGAAAGTTCAAGAAAGAGTCTATTGAGATTTTTGAGTTGATCTATTCTTTGAGAGAGAATCCTAAAAAAGGCAAGCCTGTTGGACAGGTTAGTGGAATTGTTATTAAGGAATTGAAGTATAAGTCATATAGGTTTTATTTTATTGTTGATGGATACAAGGTAAAGATGTTAGATATTGATGAGCTTAGTGATGTTTTGATTAAGTTTGTTAGGATGTCTGATAAGAAAGAACAGCAGAAAGTTATTGATGAGATTAAAGTTGTTTTGAGGAAGTTGGGGGAGGAAGGGTTTTAGGATTTTTTATCTACTTTAATATTAGCTTCTTTTAGTTGCTGGGGTTTGATTTTGCTTGGGGCATCCATTACGAGGTCTTTTGCTTGTTTGTTTTTTGGGAAGGGCATGACTTCTCTCAGGCTTGGCTCACCGAGCAGGACCATGATTAGTCTGTCGAGGCCTGGGGCGATGCCTCCGTGGGGCGGGACTCCGTATTCGAATGCTGTGAGCATGTGCTTGAATTTCTTTTTGTCTTCTTTGTCAAAGCCGATGAGGTCGAAGATTTTTTCTTGTATTTCTGCTTTGTGGATTCTGATTGAGCCTCCGCCGACTTCGAATCCGTTTAGAACTAGGTCGTGCTGGTATGCTTTTGCTTTGTGGGCTTCTTTGTCGTTTAGATACTTCCAGTGTTCTTCTTTTGGCATTGTGAACATATGGTGTGATGGAGCCCATTTTTGTCCTGCTCCGTGGAAGAAATCTTCTTCTGTTTGTGGTGTAAAAAGGGGGAAGTCTACTATGAAAGCAAAGGCGAGTTCGTTAGGATCTTTTTTGTTTTTTCTTAAGTCCGGGGAATCTGTCCCGTATTTCTTCATTACATCATCGTATTTTAGTCTAGGGAATTTTTTGAATGTTAGTTTTTTATCTGGGAGGATTTCTTTCACTATTTTTAGCATTAGTTTTTCTGTTAAATCTAGGATGTCTTCTTGTTCTACGAAAGACATTTCCATGTCTAGTTGGAAGAATTCTCCTGGGGAGCGATCTGCTCTAGCGTCTTCATCTCTGAAGCATGGGGCGATTTGGTAGTATTTGTCAAAACCTGCAACCATTAGTAGTTGTTTATATTGTTGAGGAGATTGTGGTAGTGCATAGAATTTTCCTGGATGGATTCTGCTTGGGACGATGAAGTCTCTTGCCCCCTCTGGAGAGGATTTTGTTAGCATTGGCGTTACTAATTCTATGAAGTCTTCTTCGTCTAGAACTTCGTGTATTTTTTTTATTATTTTGTGTCTGAGATAGAGTTTCTTTTGCATTTCTGGTCTGCGTAAGTCTAAATACCTCCACTTTAGTCTAACGTCTTCGTCTATTGTTTTGTTGTAAGGGTCGAATGGGAGTGGTTTGGATTCAGATAGGACGTTGACTTTCGCGTCTACAATTTCTATTTCTCCAGTCAGCATATTTGGGTTTTTGTCTTTTCTTTCTGCGACTTTTCCTTCAACTTCGATGCAGTATTCTAATTTGACCGGAGACTTTCCGTTTACTATGACTTGGGTTACTCCG
>JBDRCQ010000011.1:0-33866 GCA_043821585.1 archaeon | reverse complement strand
CACCTCCCTCAAAACCTTTAAATACCAACATTTTCTAACATCTTTGTTAAAATGTTAACTCAAATGAGTGCCTTAATGTTTAACGTCGACAAACTCACAGAGATTGTCATTGCAAGTTAAGGTATGAGGTATGCAAACGTTCAAATTCATTGATTTATAGTATAACGTCTATTTTATATTGGAGGCGAGAGCCGAATGCAGAATCATGTATTCAACTAACTATTAATTTAGTTTTTTAGAAATCCAGTTGATCCTGCTGGAGGCTGCTGCTATCTGGTTTGCACTTAGACATGCAAGTTTTTTTGTTTCTTCGGAAGTGAAAAGCGCACTGCTCAGTAACACGTAGCTAACCTGCCCTAACGTTTGGGATATTCTCGGGAAACTGAGGTTAATACCGAATAGAAGATTTTTCCTGGAATGATTAATCTTTCAAGTTAGGATGGGGCTGCGGCTGATTAGCTCGTTGGCGGGGTAATTGCCCACCAAGGCTTAGATCAGTAAGGGCTCTTAGCGGAGGAGCCCTGAGAGGGAATCTGAGACACTATTCCCAGCCCTACGGGGTGCAGCAGTTAGGAAACTTCTACAATGCACGCAAGTGTGATAGAGCAAGCCAGAGTGATTCTCTAATAATTGAGAATCTTTTATGAGATCTAAAAATTCTCATGAATAAGGACTGGGCAAGACTGGTGCCAGCCGCCGCGGTAATACCAGCGGTCCAAGTGGCAGCCGCTTTTATTGGGTCTAAAACATCCGTAGCTCGTTTCGTCAGTCTCGTGTGAAATCCGGCCTCTTAAGGGTCGGGCGCGCGCGGGATACTGCGAAGCTAGGGACCGGGAGACGTAAGGAGTACGGTTAGGGTAGCGGTCAAATGCGTTGATCCTTTCTGGACTAACGATAGCGAAGGCACCTTACGAGAACGGATCCGACAGTCAGGGATGAAGGCTAGGGGCGCAAAACGGATTAGATACCCGTGTAGTCCTAGCAGTAAACACTGCACACTAAACATCAGTCCCTCCTCGAGAGGCATTGGTGCTGTAGGGAAGCCGTAGAGTGTGCTACCTGGGAAGTATAGTCGCAAGACCGAAACTTAAAGGAATAGGCGGCGGGATACTACAACCAGTGACGCGTGCGGTTCAATTGGATTCTACACCGTGAACCTTACCAGGATCGACAGCAGAATGAAGGTCAGTCTGAAGGGCTTACCTGACACGCTGAGAGGAGCTGCAGGCCCAACGTCAGCCTGTGTCGTGAGATGATCTGTTAAATCAGGTAACAGGCGAGACCCGTATGTACATTTGCTTAGTGCACAATGTACAGACTGCCTGCGCAAGCAGGAGGAAGGTGCGGGCTACGTTAGGTCAACCTGGCCCGAATGCCCTGGGCTACACGCGCGCGGCAATGCTGAATTCAAAGGGCTGCGACCCCGAAAGGGGAAGCTAATCTCATAAACTTCAGCTTAGTTCAGATCGTGGTTTGCAACTCAGCCACGTGACGCTGGAATTGGTAGTAATTGGTCTTTATCAGAGACCAGTGAATAAGTCAATGTCCCGTGCTCTCACCGCCCGTCAAACCAACCGAGTTTAGCCTTGGCGAGGCCCGTCAGGGACGAACCTTTGTTAGACAAGGTAGGTTAAGTCGTCACAAGGTAACTGTAGGGGAACCTGCAGTTGGATCACCTCCTAAAATTTTTTGAAGAAAATTTTAGCGGAATTTATTCCGTTCTAAAATTTCAAAAGAAATTTTTACTTAAAATAAACTTTAAAGACGATAGGCAAAGAGTTATAATAATGATCGTTTGCATACCCATTTCTCAAGCTTATCTGAAAAGATAAGCGCGCGAAAGCTTTTTGAAATGAAAGTTAACATTGTTCGAACAAAACTTATAGGGGTGCTGGAAAACGTGACAGGAGACCCAGACGATGACAGGCAACGGGAAGACAAACCTAGGCAGAGAACTCTTTTTGTTATACAGCCCTGGCAATGCTGTTGTCGCGGGCAGAGTGTTTTTGGGTTATGAACTTGCAATCGTCGGACCTTCCAGGGAACCTGCAGATTCAAGAATGGTCAAACTTGTGGCTCAAGGATTTGAAGCACACAAAAAAGAATACGGGGCCCCACCACAAAGAGTTATCGTAAGTGAACGGAAAGATTTTTACAGAGTAACTTCTTCAGATCCAGAAAACCGGCTTTCTTCAGATATACCCTTCTAGGCAAAACTTAAAAACACCCTTTTTCTTTCTCAATTCATTGAAGACGGGCCCGTCGTTCAATGGTAGGATACGTCACTTGCACTGATGAGACACGAGTTCGATTCTCGTCGGGTCCATCTGGAGTTCGAAGAATCTCCATTGATTCTGAACGTGTTATTGCGCAAGAGCAACCAAGATTTGCACAGCAAATTCTATCGTAGTTTTGAAAGCCAGCGGAAAACTTTTTCTAAAAGTTTTTGCTATTCGATTCTCGTCGGGTCCATTCCTCGAATCGATCAAAAACTATTTTAACTGTTATTCTTTTTCCTAAACAATGGGATTCGGAAAAAATTTTGCTGTCAGCATTCTAACATTTATCCTTATCATATCTCTTTCTATAGCAATAGTTTCCCTAACCTTTTCAATTATTTTAACTGAGAGAACATTAGTTTCCCTAGCTGATCAGGAAGTGCAGCCATTCATTGAGGAGCAAGTGGACGCCGCTCTAGAGGGAGCATCACCATCCCAAATGGAAAGCGAACATCGTCTCGCAACCCAAATGTGCGAAAGAGGAGAAACGTACGAACTCCCCTCTGGAGACGGAGAGCCCATTGAGGTAGACTGCGAAGCAATAGAGGAGTCAGAACCAAACGAGTTTAAAGACGTAATAAAAGAATCGTTAGTAGACCATACAATGGCCTCTGTAATGGGTGGACTTGACAAAGCATCTTCCCGACTGAGCTACATAACAATAAGCTTATGGATTTCCGCAGCCCTTTCATTCATCCTAATCTTTATAATCATTTTAATAGAAGGAAAGTTTCCTTTCAAAATATTCGGAACTACTGGGATGATCGCCGGCCTGCCCTTTGTTATGATTATGTTCTCAAAAACATTCATAATCTCAATGATAAAAGATGAAATCCGCAAGATGCTTCCACCAGAAACTCTTGATTTTGTTCTTCAGTCCTCTCTTTTTCAAGCAATCACTGACCTCATACGCCATTTGTTGAATAGTATGGCCTTTGGATTTGCCCTCCTTTTCTTAACAGGCCTGGTCCTTTTGTTGGTAGGAGCATTCACCACAAAAAAACCATCTAACAAAGTTTTCCCCGCTAATCAACCGCCGACGCACCGCAACATTTAAAACCCCTAATTTGCCCTAGTAATTATTCCACTACGGAGGAATTCAAAAATCGTAAATCCGACAAACTTACAAAATCATAAATCATATTCACACAGTGTGAAATGTGGTGCTTTATCATCGGTAAAGTATCATGCAGAGTTAATAATCAATGAAGCAAGTAGGAAGGCAATAATTTCCACTAGCAAACATTTTATGTTTGCAGTTTAGAAGGAACAATTTAGTTTGTTTATAGATCTTATTTAATTACTTAAGCTGTTAGATGGATAGCTTGGTTTGGATTGCGAAGAAGGACGTGGCAAGCTGCGATAAGCCTTGGGGAGCTGCATGCGAGCTTTGAGCCAAGGATCTCCGAATGCGAAAACGTGTTCTTATGAAAATGCCGAGAGGCACGCGTACGCCGGGAATTGAAACATCTTAGTACCGGTAGGAAGAGAAATCAATTGAGATTCCCTGATTAGCAGCGAGCGAAACGGGAACAGGGCAAACCGAATCCTTGCTTGAAAGAGCGTAGGAAATGTGGTGGAGTTGAGCCTAAGTCGTCGAGAAGAAGTCTCCTGGAACGGAGTGCCTCAGAGGGTGATAGCCCCGTACTCGAAGATGATATGGCATGCTCTAAAAGAGTAGGGCTTCTTAGATTGGAGGTCTGAATATGGTAGGATTAACTGCCAACCCTAAATATAAATCCAAGTCCGATAGCGAACTTAGTACCGTGAGGGAAAGCTGAAAAGTACCCATAATAGGGGGTTAAAAGACTTGAAATCTATCAGTGACATATGGTTACGGCATTACGGTGTTGTAACGTACGTTTTGAAAAATGGGCCACGGAGTGTATTCATGCGGCGAGGTTAAAATTTGAAGCCGGAGCGAAAGCGAGTCTGAAAGGGCGTTAGTCACATGGGTACGACCCGAAGCCGGACGATCTATTCCTGAGCAGGTCGAAGTTTTTCGAAAGGAGAATGGAGGACCGAACCGGTGTTATGTGCATGTACTCGGATGACTTGGGAATAGGGGTGAAAAGCCAATCTAGTTCGGCAATGGCTGGTTCCTGTCGAAATATGCCGTAGTATAGTCTTATTGTGCTTGCCAGCGGGGTAAAGTACGGATAAGGTCCGCAGGGCCGCAAGGTTACGGGACCCCTTCCAACTCAGAACCTGTTGGCTGTATATAATAGGAATGGGGGGCAGTGCGTAAGGTACTGTTCCGAGACCCGAACAAGGGAGACTGAAGTTAAGGTCCCAAAAGATATGCTAAGTGTAACAAAGGGAGTCCTAAACCTGAGACACTAGGGATGTAGGCCCAGAAGCAGCCATCATTCAAAGAAAGCGTAACAGCTCACCTATCGAGGTTTGAGGCCCCGAAAATGGACGGGGCTAAGCATATTACCGATACTTCAGAGGCACTCGCAAGAGTGTTCTAGTAGGCAGGCGTGGATTCTGCGCAGAAGCGTTCTCGAGAGGGTGCGTGGAGCGGGATCCAATGAGAATCGTGGCGTAAGTAAGATCAAATTACCCTGAGAACGGGTAACGCCGAAAGAGCAAGGTTTCCTTGGCACTATCGTTTAACCAAGGGTTAGTCGGCGCCTAAGTGTACCCTTAACTGGCGTACGCGAATGGACGTCTGGTTAATATTCCAGAACTATTGTAATTTTCCGCATGTATTGCTTCCGGATAAGCGGAGGGCCGAGAGGTCCCGTCAAGTAGAAGAACGTTGAGCGTAATGCATAGATGCGTTCGAATGCTTGGTAAGTTCGCTGACTCTAGGAGCCCGTGAAAAGTATGTGTTTTATGGATTACAATAGCCGTACCTAGAACCGACACAGGTGCTCAAGCTAAGAAGGCTAAGGCGTGAAAGGACAAACTGGTTTAGGGAATTCGGCAATCTAGCCCCGTATCTTCGGTAGAAGGGGTGTCTATGTTTGTGCTTGATTTATTAAGTGCATTTGTAGATCGCAGTAACAAGGACTGCCCGACTGTTTATCAAAAACGTAGCCGAATGCAAATCGGAAACGACTAGTATATTCGGTGAGACCTGCCCAGTTGCGGTGTGTCAAAGCTCGGTTCAACGGGCCTAAGCCCCGTAAAACGGCGGGCCTAACTATGAGGCTCTTAAGGTAGCGTAATGCCTTGTCATTTGAATGGTGACGTGCATGAACGGTTTAATGAGGTGGTCGCTGTCCCGAACCAGACCCTTCTGAACTCACTTGCCGGTGAACATGCCGGCGACTCCTAGTGGGAAGCGAAGACCTTGTGGACCTTTACTGCAACTTGTTGTTGTGATGTCCAGTGAGATGCATAGAATAAGTGGGAGCGTCGATGGTTAGCTTAGGCGAAACCGGAGCAACAGTGTAATACCACTCACCTCGCTGAACATTGCTCACTCTCTTTTGAGGGGACACCAACAGGCGGGCAGTTTGGCTGGGGCGGCACCCTCCAGAAAAGATATCTGGAGGGCCCAAAGAAAAGCTCAGGTAGGTTGGAAATCTACCGTTGAGTGCAGAGGCAAAAGCTTTTCTGACTGTGTTTCGCACAGCAAAGAACGCAGAGATGAAAGTCTGGCTCAGCGACCCCACGTGATTTTTTAATAGGATCCGTGTGTGACAGAAAAGGTACCCCAAGGATAATTGGCTTGTCGCGCCCGATAGTCCATATTGACGGCGCGGTTTGGTGCGTCGCTGTCGGCTCTTCCTATCCTGGCACTGCACAAGGTGCCAATGGTGTCGGAGTTCACGCATTAAAAGGAATCGTTAGCTGGGTTAAGAACGTCGTGAGACAGTTTGTATGATATCTACTAGGAGTGTTGTTGTCTGAGTGGAACGACTCTTTAGTACGAGAGGAACGGGAGTTGGTTGCCTCTGGTGTACCGGTTGTTACGAGCAGGCCGGGTAGCTACGCAATTTACGGATAAGTACTGAAAGCATCTAAGTACGAAGCCGCCCGCAAGACGAGACAACGAAGGCCGTCATAGAAGATGACGTTGATAGAGTTGGTGTATAAGATTCAAGGCAACGAGAATTTAAGCACTCAACTACTAAAAGCCTTACTTATAAGATTTAGCTTCTAAACTCAGAGATTATTGCCCTCATTGATTCTACTATTGTAGTTTCTTTGATGCGTACAACTTTCTTTTCTAAAGAAAGTCGTACTCCTACTTGCTTCTTGTTTTTTTAACAGATTTTTTATACTCCTTTTTTCTAAGCATTTCATGAATAAGGCCTCAAAAATAATTTTAACTATCGTTGGAGTTTTAGCAATTTTTATTTTAACAAAAGTTACAATACCTGACACCGATCTCGCAGGAATTTCCCTTTCTCCAGCATCTCTTCACACAATAACAATCATGGATGCAATATGGTGCCTTTCTGCTTTGGCGGTAAGCGTAGCTTACTGGCACTGGCTTTGGAAAAAATAATCATTCAAATTTCTTAGAAGCGCTAAACAACCCTATAAATTCAAATATTCTCGCAATCTGCTTCAACCCAAACAGCGCAGTCAAGGACCAGATCGCTATAACTGCATTGCCCATGACTTCTTCCTGGCCAAGCCCCGCAGACCCAACAGAGAAATCATTGAGGGTTGCATAAACAAACATCACAATCCCAACCAAAAATCCAAGTCCTGCGATAAATACCAAAACGTTAACAATCCCTGCAATTCTTAGGACCTTGATCTCCCTACCTGCCCTAATCATACCAACAGCCCCAAGAATCATCCCTACAACATGAACCAGCAATGTAACGACCCACAATATGGACAAGACGAGGAAGGTTATTTTGTAAGAACCCTCACTATCCACTCCACTATAAAAGTTCATAGCTTGCTCATAAACAAACACGCTCGCTCCCATGACCAACAAAAGATAGATTATCAATGAAATTATTGTAAACCAAGACCCCATAGAGAGCATCTTCTGCCCAGACTTCTTACCAACCCTTACAAAAGCATAATAATAAATCGAAGACATCAAAACCAAAACTATCCCAATAATCAACATCGTTAAATTATTGCCCATAAGATTTTCCAATAAAGCTGGACCAGCGAAATTCAGAATTATCCCAGCAATGCCCAAGATTAATAATACAATTCCCAAAATTCCTCCAATCTTCATCCACTTGCCCTCGCTACCACTTTTTACCAAATCTCTCTTCTCTTCAAGCTTTACTTCTTGCTTTTGCTGTATTCCTGCCCCCAAAGATGGCTGTACGTTAACTGGCTTTGCCTGGCCAGGTTCATTCATCGAAGTCTGCGTTTGTGTAGGAGACATCTGCTGCCCAGGCAACTGCCTCTGCTGCTGAGCTTGTCCAAGAGGCATCTTCTGATCAGTCGGCTGTTTAAACTGGTACTTGCTATCTTGAGACTTATCAAACAAATCTATCTTTCCAGAGGGTTTCTCAGGCACAGACATAGTTGCAATCGCGTTATCAATATCTCCCTCATTAAAACCACCTTCCAAAAGCTTCCCCTTCAACAACTGTATAGAAAACCCTCTTTTCTTACCCTCTTCAAGGTACTTGACTATGTCTTGATTCACCATCTTTCGCGTATATAAAGAGAAATAATCCTTTTTATACTTTCTGTTAGTAGTTAATTTTATAAACCCTCTTCCATCGAATTTACTGTGAGTCGGATAGCTGGCTTCGGAACTCTGGTGTTAAATCGCAAAACGATGAAATGATTGTTGAGTTCTGAGGAAGGTCCGGGCATCATAAAAAGCAATCGGTCGAAAGGCCGAGTGTCGCGAGGCACAGCTCCGCAACAGAAACGCCACCGCTCGCGTCGAGAAATGAACCATGCGGGAATCGAAGAAACGCGAGATAGGATGAAACGGGCGACTTTGCCGATGCAACCGCTCTAACCGCGGGCTTAGACAGATGCCAGCACGAACTGTTCGTCGCGAAAGCGAAACGAAGTCCGACAGAACCTGGCCTATTTCCGACTCACTTTTTATTCAAGAACGCAACCAAACCAGACATAACACATTCATTAATCTCTCTTACAGGGAACAAAAAGAATCTGCTGAACTTTACGTGTAAGTTCTTACGTAAGGTCTTACAGGGCCCGCATCACCTTCCAAAAACATCTTATATACTTTCTGAATAGGTGCCTTGGTTGCAACATCATACCACCCCCTAATTTCGTACTTAAATTTTCCTCCAGCAGATACAGCAAGACAAGAGTCCGCAATAGCTATGGCAGGAAAAATTGCCATAAACCAAGCAACTCTAAGGTGATCCTCCAATCTTCCAAACAAGCTATTACCTCGGCCTCCGGCCATACAATTAAGTGGGCTCCAAGATTATTTAATAGTTTCTGTACTCTTTTCAAACCTATCCCCATCCCGCACCCTCGACTTCTCTAGCACCCGAGACATGACTTCATCCATATCAAACCCATGAGAATTCGCCAGGCAAATCAACGTAAACATAATATCTCCAATCTCATCCGCCAACTCACGATTCTCTTCTGAAGGCTTTTTCTTCTTCGGCCCGTAAACATGATTCACTTCTCGCGCCAGCTCCCCCACCTCCTCGGTCAACCGCGCCAAAATCTCATGCGGCTTCCAATACGGCGGATCAAATTGCTTAACCCACTCATCAACCTCATTTTGATAATCCTTAATCGGCATAATCAACTAATGCTTAAGAAGTATAAATAATTAGTTGTTCTAAAAACATTTAAAACCCTCCAATTTCTTCACTTAATTACCAAGGGAAGGTAGCTCAGTGGGAGAGCACACGACTGAAGCTCGTGGTGTCGGGGGTTCGATTCCCTCTCTTCCCATTTGTGGCTGCAAGTCACACCAATCCGAAGGATTGTGAACTTCCGGCAAACCTGCAGGACTATTATAGTTTTCTGAACTCATAGAAGGTCTTTTTCTAAAAGAGCTTGTATTTCTGGTTCCCTCTCTTCCCATTTAGGAATCGAACTGTTCGATTCCCTCGAATGGCACGAAGTGGCGTTCGAATGAGAAATCTCTGATTTCGCTTTCTCTTCCCATTCTCCCAAATATGCTTTGCTTTCCACAAATCCTTAAAAACTTCCCCTTCACTAAACATCTATGGCAAAAAAGAGTACGTCAGAAAAAGAGGAAAAGCCAAAAACAATTGATGAATGGGACTTCACGACAAAATACGAAATGCTTTCACCCGAACTAAAGCTTCTCCACCAAGTTAGACTTCTTAGGTCAGACATAGGCACCGTTGTTTATATCCTCATCTCACTAATTCCATTGTATTTGGCGATTAGAATAAACCTCGCATTCATAATGCTCACAATAACAGTTCTCTTATACGGATTTTACAAGCATCTCAAAATACGAGATAACTTAAAAAACCGGTTCGAACACGCGAGCACTTTCGGCTTCAAATAAGAAAACTTTATAAAAGAGTTTTCATTATTCCCAGCATGAAAAAAGAGGCAAAGAAGGAGCCAATAAAGAAATCTCCTAAAGATCCAAATGCTTATGGCGTCTGGGCTCTGGTTGTCGGAATGTTTAGCGTAATCACTTCACCAGCCCCTGTTTTCGGATTAATTCTCGGCGTTGTTGGATTCTTTCTAGCATCTGCGCAAGAAAAAAGAGAAAAAAACAGTTGGAGCAAGGCAGGGAAAATCCTCTCCATCTTCGGCGTCATCTTCAGCATAATTATCTTCATAGTAGCTTTATGGATTTCAAAGAATCCCGAACTACTTGCGCAATATGGGGGCAGCACATATGGCCTACAGTAAACTTTCCCAAATAAAGAACAAGAAGGCAGCAATTGAACTCTCGATTAGCACAGTGGTCATTATAGTAATCGCAATGACGATGCTCATCATGGGGGTTGTTCTTGTAAAAAACATTTTTTCTGGCGCAACAGATAGCGTCGACGCATTAAACGACAAGGTTAAAGGTGAACTAACAAACCTTTTCGCCGAAGAAGGATCAAAAGTAGCGGTTAGGTTAGGAAGCACAAAGCTTGCAAAAATCAAGCAAGGTTCAGAAGACTTTGGAGTTGCAATCGGTGCGAAGCCCGAATCTGGCGGAGGCAGCGCAGAATCACTTAGGTATGATCTAATAATCAGAGACGATCCGAATGATTGTATAGATGCCAATAGTGAAGCAGAGGTCAAGGATCTTATACGATTCCACAACTTCGGCGCAGGTGGCGGACTAGAATCCCACGCAAACGAATTTGAAGACTTTGAAGGTTCCGAGGCGTACACCAGAATAAGGTTCAACGTACCGGAGGATTTTGTACCTTGTACACAAAGGATAACAGTCAAGGTTTTTGATAGCACAGGCGGCGCAAGCGCGGCGCGCTATGCACAACAAACCTTCAGCATACAAATAGTGGAAAAAGGAATCTTCGGCAATTAGTTAACCTTAAAAACCGTTCTCAGCTAAATTCTTCATGCAAGATTACACAAAATACCGTTGGTTTTACACATCTTCGGGGAAGTTAGTCGTAGGTGGCAAATCATCAATCCAAAATGATGAGCTTCTCAAAAAGCTAAAACGAGAAGGAAATGACTTAATTATAATGCACACTTCCGCCCCGGGAAGCCCATTTTCTGTAATTCTAGAGGATGTAAAAAAAGTTTCCGAGAAAGACATTCAGGAGACCGCTATTTTCACAGGGTGTTTCTCTCGCGCCTGGAGAGAAAAAAGGAAAAAAGCAGAAATAGACATCTTTTCTCTTTCCCAAGTTCACAAATCCAAATTCATGAAAACAGGAACCTGGGGCGTTAAGGGAAAAATAAGCAGGACGAAGGTAGATCTTGAATTAGTCTTAACAATCCAGAAAGATACACTAAGGGCAGTCCCAGAACTCACCACCAAAAAGAAAGAAATCTTACTAAAAATCATTCCCGGAAAAACAGATAAAAGAGAAATGCTAATTAAATTACACACTGTACTCCCAGACGGATTTTCCCAAGAAGAAATCCTTCAGGCGCTTCCAGCAGGCGGAGTATCAATAAAAAAATAAAATGTCACACCCAGCACTAGCAAAATTTCAAATCGGCAAGAACGGTCTAACAGATGGAACTTTAGAATCTCTTCAGTTGGCGCTTAAGCATCATAAACAGGTTCGTATCTCTATATTGAAGTCCGCATGCCGCAACCGTGAAGAGCTAGAAAAGATGGCCAAGGAACTCAGAGAAAAACTTCCCGTGAAAAACCACAGAGTCATCGGCTACACAATAATCCTGATCAAATAGTAATCTTTATAAGGTCACATTTTTACCTACTTTCACGTTAACTCAAAATGGATATTAGAGAAATTCAACCAGCCAAATATAACAAAGCGCTAGCTGAAGCCCTGAAATCAGTCAAGGAATTCGCGCAACCAGAATGGGCAGCATTCGTTAAATCTTCGGTTGCAAAACAAAGGCCTTCAACAGAAGAAGACTTCTGGTACAAGCGTTCAGCGAGCATCTTAAGACAGATTTACATTAAGGGAGTTGTCGGAGTCGAGAGACTTAGAACAAGATACGGCGGTAGAAAGAACAGAGGCCAACGTCCAGCAGAGTTTAGGAAGGGCAGCGGAAAAATGATCAGAGTAATTTTGCAACAAGCAGAGGCTGCAGGCTTTCTTGAAAAAGTTAAAGAAAAAAGATCTGGAAGAAAGCTAACAGAAAAAGGGAAACAATTTTTAGAGTCAATCTCAGTTAAAGGGGGCAAGGAATAATGCCCGAAATAACCCAGAAGAAAACAAAACTCGCTGTAGCGACAAGAAGAACAAAGTGGGCACCATTCTGGGCAGTTATAAGGAAGTTTGGCGCTGGTCACAGGACTCACCCCAGTGCAATAACCAAGCAGAGAAGGCATTGGAGAAGAACCAAACTGAAGATCACGCCGAGAAAGGTAAAGAGGGAGCATCTAGGATAAAATGGCAGAAAAAAAGACAGAAACAAAGGTAGAATTGGTAAGAGAGTACATAATCCCCTTAAGAAGCGAATGGAGAAAGGGGGCAAATTACAAAAGGGCGGGCAGAGCAATCAAAGCGATCAAGAAGTTTATCGCAAGGCATATGAAAGTGCCAGAGAGAGATGTTTCCAAGGTGAAACTTGACCAGTGGCTAAATCAAGAAGTTTGGTTCAAGGGTAAGAAAAAACCTCCTGCAAAGCTAAAGGTTAGGGCAACAAAGGAAGGAGACATCGTAAGAGTCGAACTTGCAGAGCTTCCACAATTCGTCAAATTCGAAAAAGTAAAGCGGGAGAGAGTGAACAAACCAGCAGATAAGCCTGTAACCCCTGAAAAACCTAAAGAAGAAAAGCCTGAGGAGAAGACTGAAGAGGAGAAAAAAGATGAAAAAGAAAAAGAGCAGTCTGTAGCAGAAGTCAGGGCCAAGGATGCAAAACAAGATTCAAAATTCCAAAAATCAGCAGGTTCAAAAGAGAAAAAGCCAACATACCACAGAATGGCAATGAAGAAATAGTTTTATAGTCTCCCGTTCTAAATAGTTCGATGAACCAACTACAATCTCTCAAATCAGAACTCAAATCCTTGGCCAGCCCGGAAAAGGCAAAACTTCTCCAGAGATACTTCAAGACAGGAAAAGGACAGTACGGAGAAGGGGACATCTTCCTCGGAGTCACAGTGCCAGAGATAAGGGCAATAGCAAAAAAGTACAAAGACCTTCCACTCGAAGAAATTAAATCCCTATTAACGTCAAAAATTCACGAAGAGCGCCTTACTGCCCTATTGCTCTTAGTTCATCTATATCAAAAAAATCCAGATAAAAAGTTTGTAGACCTTTACCTTTCAAACACGAAATACATAAACAACTGGGACCTTGTGGACCTAACTTCCCACAAAATCCTAGGTCATTACTTAGAAAACAAACCAAGAGACATTCTTTACAATCTAGCCAAATCAACTTCTCTCTGGGAAAGGCGGATCTCAATAATCTCAACCTTCTATTTCATTCCTAAAAAAGACTTCAAGGACGCTCTAGCCCTAGCAGAAATTCTCCTCCACGACAAACACGATCTAATGCACAAAGCAGTTGGCTGGGTACTCAGAGAGATAGGCAAGAAGGATCTTCCAACATTGCAAATATTCCTAAAAAAATACTACAAGACCATGCCGAGAACAATGCTCCGCTATGCAATAGAAAAATTCCCAGAAGAAGAAAGGAAGAAATATCTACGGGGTGAAATATGAAACCCCTAGATTACAAATCTAAAATAAAAACTCGTGAAGAAATAACTCAAATAGCAGAAAAAGCAAGGGCCGAGGGAAAAAGCATTGTAACAATAAACGGCTCATTTGATTTGCTCCACGCAGGCCATCTTGATATTCTAGAAGAAGCAGCTAAACAAGGAGACATCTTAATTGTCGGCCTCAATTCAGATAAATCAGTAAAATCATACAAGGGAGAGTCAAGGCCAATCATCCCAGAAGAACACAGAGCAAGGGTCCTGGCAAGCTTATACTTCGTAGATTATCTAACTCTCTTTGACGAAAAGGAGTCTCTCGCATTCGTAGAATCTGTAAAACCAACTATCCACGTCAACGGTGGAGATTACGGCCACGATTGTATTGAAGCGCAAACTGTAAAAAAACATGGCGGCAAAATTCACATAGTCAAACACAAAACCGTCATTTCCACATCAAAAATAATTAATAAAATAAAGCACATTTAAAATGGAAAAACCGATAAAACAACTAATCCAATTCTCCCTAATAAACTTAGACAAGCCAGCAGGGCCCACAAGTTTTCAAGTTTCCCAGTTTGTCAAAAAAGCATTAAATATTTCAAAGACATCTCACATGGGTACACTTGACCCACAAGTCACAGGTGTCTTGCCAATAACTCTAGGAAGAGCATGCAAGCTCTCTGAATACTTCATGCATAAAGACAAAAAATATGTTGGAATAATGCGTATCCACGAAGACTTGCCGATAGAAAAACTAAAAAAACTGATGAAAGAGTTCACAGGAAAAATAACCCAATTGCCTCCAGTAAAATCACGAGTCAAGCGCGCCTTCAGAGAAAGAGAAGTCAAACAATTTGAACTTCTAGAAAAAAAAGGAAAAGACGTTCTGTTCATCGCGGACGTTGAAGCAGGAACTTACATCAGAAAGCTTTGTTCAGATCTCGGAGATAAAATCGGCGGCGCACACATGCTTGAACTACGAAGAGTCAAGGCATCAATCTTCACAGAAAACGATGACAATTTCGTTAATCTTTACGACTTCGAAAAAGCAGCTAAGGAGTACAATGAAGGCAACGAGATTCCATTAAGAAAAATCCTGGTTCCAGCAGAGCAAGCAATAAAAAAAGTCCTCCCAGTTGCTCAACTCTCAGAAAAAAACATCAAACAAATCCTCACAGGCAAGCCCCTCGAAAAAGAAGATCTATTAAAAATACCTGAAGAAGAAACTTTCGCTGCGTTCAATAATGAAACATTTATCGGAATTTACAAAAAAGTCGACCAGGATAATATTGTTGCAAAAGCAGAGTTCGTGTTTAACTAAAAAACACTAACTTCTTCCCCGCTCTCAAAATTAACATATTTTATACTTCCTATTTTGGAACCCTTCCGTGCAACTAGAATATCCTTAAACACGCCCTCCCGCAACAAAAAGAAACACTTTTCTTTCTCTGCTTTATCGAGCACGCCATTCATCTTAGATTCAACCCCAACAACTTTGTAAGCGTGAAAATCGTCTTCCTTCCGCCCTACAATCTGCTTAAACGCAATAAAATCTGGAAACCCTGACCCAATTCCCATAAATCCCTTCCCCGGAATAAACTTCCTCCGCGCCTGAAAAATTTCCATCTTTTCCAAATCAACATTCTTCGTCCACTTATCAGTTATCCATCCCTTTTCCTCCAGATCCTTTCTGACTTTCAACTCAAACCTCGCTCCCGCCGCCCGACTCTTCCGCCCCATTTCACGCATCTCTTTTTTATTCATGCAACTAAAAAACGCGCAGAAGTTTTATACCTATCTAATCAAAGGCATTTACAAACGGCTAAGATCTTATATTATTGTTTTAACTAGCAAGAAGTAACAGTAGAAAACTTTAAATATCCTCAATTTTTGAAAAAACCATGGAACAAACACAAACACCAACATGGCGGGAAAAAACCGTAGTGGAAATTCTAGGTCCAGATGGAACGCCCTTCGAATACAATCCAGCACAAGTTGACCCCATGAATTTTTTCGATTTAGCCGAAGCAGATTATGGCGAAGGATTTAAAAGACCGACAGCATCACAACTTGTTCCTCTAGTTCGTTCAGCAGCTCATCCAGATAATAGAGATAAAGAAAATCCCAGAAAATTATTGGGCAGATGGCTCGCAGGAAACACACTTATTTTACTAGGGAAAAAGGGATTTTATGGCGTAGATTTTCCAAACGTAAGAGGCCAGAGAATTTATATGGGAGAAAAAACTCTTCAGGGCAGACTGGGTAAAAGAGAAGACAACGGAGTTGTATCCAGCGATGATGGTTTAGTAAGATTCACACATTATGGTTTCAAAACTGGCGACATGGATTCTGGCGAACTCGCAGTTAATCGAGGTATTGCAGTAGCTTACAAAGGTTTTGCAAACACAGAATTACTTGCGCAAGCCTCTTCACACTATCGTTTAGAGCCATGCTTTAGTTGTGTTAGTAAAGCACCTGAAAAACCTGAAATTAAAGTGCCTGGCGTTTGCGCTAGCGGCGCTCTTAGCAGCGGGCTCGACGTCAGCTGCTACGGCGGTCCGGGCCTCTACTGGTATGCTTTCGGGGTGCGTGATGTGAGCGCTTCCGCAGAAGCGCGAACTGCTGCAAAAAAATAGAAAGGTTTTTATTTTACCATTTACAATTTACTTTGTCTTGGTCGAAGCTTTAAGCTTCACAGCCAGGGCCACACGTCCATTGCTAGTGCTACAAAACTTTCAGTGAGAACATGGCCGTAAAATGCAGCTATGACAATGCGCGTAGACCTGAGTTGAAACATTGTCCCAACAGTGAATAATAATGTAATGGGCTATCGAATACCTGACGTTTGCGCTAACGACACTCTTAACAACAGGCTCAACGTCAACTGCAACAACGATCCGAGCAACAACAACTGGTATTCTTTCGGAATGGTCTTGGCAGCCACAGACATAAACATGACAAGAAATTTATTTAACGAAGTAATCTCTTTTGAAAACCTGATTATTGCGTGGAAAAAAGCGCGCAAAGGCAAAACCAAAAAATCTTATGTTATAAAATTTGAAGAAGAACTATTCTGCAATCTAATGGCCTTACATTATGAACTAAAATTTTATACCTATGTTCCAAAACCGCTTGTAACTTTTATTCTACGAGATCCAAAAACAAGAGTCATTTCGAAATCTGATTTTCGCGATAGGATTATTCATCACGCAATTGTCAATGTCTTAGAACCTATTTTCGACAAAGCTTTTATTTATGATTCCTGCGCAAATAGAACTGGCAAAGGAAACTTGTTCGCAATAAAAAGATTTGAGCTGTTCGTAAAGAAGGTTTCAAAAAACAACATGCGTCTTTGTTTTGTCCTCAAAGCCGACATTAAACACTATTTTCAGGAAATTGACCACCAAA
Source organism: archaeon (assembly GCA_043821585.1). Taxonomy (GTDB): domain Archaea; phylum Nanobdellota; class Nanobdellia; order Pacearchaeales; family GW2011-AR1; genus UBA73. Next base: position 16,983 of record JBDRCQ010000011.1, on the reverse strand, counting down.
CTTTATTGAATTTAATCAAAGGAAAAATCAGAAACAATAAACTTCTCCGGTTGATTGAGAAAATCGTTAAGCCGAATTACAAACTCCAGAGAGAGAGAGAGAGAGTAACTTCTGCGAGCAGGTCCGCCAATTGCGAAGCAATTGAATTCCAAAACGTCACGAGCAAAGGCATTCCTCTAGGCAATCTGACGTCGCAATTTTTCGCTAATGTTTATCTTAATGAATTAGACTATTTTGTCAAGCGCGAACTCAAGGCTAAATATTACATTCGTTATGTTGATGATTTTATAGTATTAAATAACTCGGATAAGCAGCTAGAAACTTGGAAAGAACAAATCAATGATTTCCTCAGACAAAAACTAAAATTAAAATTGCACCCTGAAAAATCGCGCGTCATTTTGCTCTCTAGCGGAATTGATTTTGTTGGTTTCCGAAACTTTTTTTATTTTAGGCTATTAAGAAAAAGATGCGTCAGAAAAATGAAATTCAAAATTAACGAATTTGGAAATGGTAAAATTAATTATTCTGAACTAATGCGTTCGTTTCAGGGCTGGAAATCCCATGTTAAATGGGCCAACACATACAACCTTCGAAAGAAAATCCTCAAAAAGATTCAAAAACACAAAAACAAACTAATAAGGCAGAAACTTCAAATCCCTCTAAGAAGAATACCGATTAACAATCCACCCAATTGCCACCACAACCAGAATCACGGGAATCCAAGGAATGTCAATTGTCCAGTATCCCAGATCAGACAAAAGCCACGCTAACGCAAAGATCAACAAAATGACGGCCAAAACTGGAAATCTTTTCTTTCCCATTAAAAATGAAGAAGAATAGAATTTATAAATTTATAGAAAAAGAAAATGATAAAAATAAAAACAAAAATCCTGAGACTTACAAGTCTCGTGCTTGAAGAGTTCTTCGACCGTTTGCTTTTGCTCTCTCACAACCCTGCATAACAGTCCAAACAACCACTTCATTCAAAGCTTCTGCAAAATCACCAGAAACATTGTGTTTCTTGACAACATCCTTAACCTTGGACTTTACGATAAGCATTGCTTTAGCAGCATGCTTTCCAACAAAAGCGTCCTTCGCTTGAACTGTCCTTCGACCGTTTGCATCAGCCCTAGCAGCGGCCTTCTTGACCATCTCCTCAGCCATCTTGTCTAAAGCGCCAGCAACATCACTAGCAACATTACAATCACTAGCAACTTCTTTGATCTTACTCTTTACAATTAAATCAGCCATGTTCATTTACCTCCTTTCATAATCTTCTTGGAATCTAAAGGTCGCATAAATGGAAACAAAATAACGTCCCTTATAGAATCAGAGTTAGTCAGCAACATGGTCAATCTATCAATCCCTAACCCATATCCTGCCGTAGGGGGCATTCCCTGCTTTAATGCTTCAATAAAGCTTTCATCCATCGGCATCGCAGCCCCATCACCCTCACGTAAGAGCTCTGCCTGCTCCTTCAACCTCTCCTCCTGGTCAAACGGATCGTTCAATTCATCATAAGCCTTCATTATCTCAGCACCGTCTATCAGCAACTGCACAGAATTAATCTTGGTCGGATCTTCCTTATTTCTTTTAGCGAGAGCAATCATTTCAACAGGATAATGCGTCAAAAACGTCGGCTGAATTATGCTAGGTCTAACAACCCTCTTGTACAACTCATCCAACAAGGCCCCGTAATGCGCACAACCTCCAATATCAACTTCCCCCAGTTTCTTCTTTTCAATCTCTTTTTTCAGGCTATCAAAATTATTTGCTTTATCTATATCAATTCCAATTTCCTTCAAAATCAAATCTCTAAACTTAACTCTCTTAAACGGCGTCTTCAAGCTTATCTCCTTGCCTTGATAATTTATTTTTTCAGGCAGTTTCAGTTTTTTCTTCAAAACCTCAAATAGCTCTTCCGTAAACTCCATATGAAACTTATAAGTCTTGTAAGCCGCATAATATTCCATCATCGTAAATTCAGGATTGTGCTGTCTATCAATCCCCTCATTTCTAAAGTTCTTGCAAATAGTAAATACCCGGTCATAGCCCCCAACAATAAGCTTCTTTAGGTACAATTCAGGAGAGATCGCTAGAAACAAGTCAATATCAAGCGCATTTAGATGTGTCTCAAATGGCGCAGCGGACGCCCCTCCATAAATACTTTGCAAGGCAGGGGTCTCAACCTCCAGGAAGTCCTTCTTTTTCAGAAGATCCCTCACACTATCTACTATCTTGGCCCTTGTAACAAACGCCTCCATAACCTCTGGATTCATAATCAAATCAAGATGCCTCTTCCTGTATCTCTCTTCCTTATCCTGCAAACCATGCCACTTCGCAGGCAAAGGCAAAACAGACTTACTCAACAACTCGAGTTTCTTAACCAAAACTGACAACTCGCCCCTTTTAGTCCTAAAAATAGTGCCTTCCACGCCCACAATGTCTCCCGTGTCAACAAACTTCTTAAAAAACTCCCTGATCTTATCAGAAGTCTCTTTTTCTTGCAATGTAACCTGGACACTTCCCGAAGAATCCCTGATCACCCCAAATGCAATCTTCCCCAAGTCCCTTACCGACATTAACCTCCCAGCGATCCTCACAGAGTCTTTCTTATGGCCCTCAGGCTTCAAGGATTTATACCTCTCCTGCAGCTCCCCAGCGCGATCCGTAACTTCAAAATCCTGCGGATAAACCTCAATTCCTTGTTCCCTAAGCTCTTTTATCTTCCTCAACCGCTCAGAAATGATTTGTTCCTCTCTACCCATCCTCCATAAAGAAAAACTGCGTTTATAAGCTTTATTTCACCCATATGTGCCATTTATTTCCCAAACTTAAACTTTAAATAAGCTGTTTTACTGGTGAAAATAGGAGGTCACAATGGAAGAAACTAAAGAGGAAGAAACAACAACTTCTGAAGAATCCGAAGAAAAAACTGAGGAAGAAGATTCTGAAGCTCCTGAAGAAGAGCCAAAAGAAGAAGAGCCTGCAGAGGAACCGGAGGAAGAAGAACCCGAGGACTCTGAAGACAAATCAGAAGAAGAATCCGAAGAAAAAACTGAGTAAATCTCTACTTTATTTTTTATTTTACTCTTTTTTTTAAATTTTTAGAACCTTAAATTCCTTAAAATCCTGGAATCTTTCAGGTTTTTCCTCAACATCCCGGATTTGGGTATGTTGCGTGCCTCTCTTGCACAAAATAGTCATTTCATCGACCTTGGTGTTGTCTCCTTCAACAAATATCTCCATCCTCCCATCTTCTAGCTTCCTCAAGTATCCTCTAACATCAAGCTTCCTCGCGTTCTCAAGTACAAACTGCTCAAAAAACATGCTCTGAACGCTTCCTTTCAAGAACAGCCTCATAGATTTTTTCATATTCCAAACAAACGCAGGGAGTTAATATATCTTACTATGCAAAATCAAACTCGTCTTTCTTCTCTTCCTTTTCAGAAAAACTCTCTTCAATCAGCCTTATGTATTGAACATCTTTCCATTCTTTATCAAGTAGTCTAGCGCCCTGCTTCTCCATCTCTAACGGAAGGCCTGCAAGAACGGCGTTCTGCTCTTTTCCATCCACAATAGCAAAGTCAGGCATCTTGCATCTGACAATATCATGAATAGAATACTTAATCGGCCATTTCCTTATCTTGCTCTTGGTACTAGAAAAGAAGCCTTTGTAATGGGCCGCAGGAAATGCGCCAAGCATATTCGACAATGGGCCCCAAATACCCGTTTCTTCATTCACCCCCAAACGAGGTAATGAGATAACAAAACTTTCCATCAAAATCTTTGGGTATTCAATTCCGTTAAACTTCAAAAACTCATAATTCTCAATGAACTCTGTTTCGCCCTTATTCAAATCAACCAAACTCACGTCATACTTCTCAGCAAGCAGATCGTAACCCAGCGCCTCAAACAACTCTTGTGTATCTTCTCCGTCCGCCCCTTCCGCGATAAAAACCTCCGCAACAGGATTTCTATGCTCCAAAACAAACTTCAAAACGCTCTCAACAAATTCGGTAGATGTAGACTCATGTAATGGATTAGTCAAAAAAGGTTTCAGAACGATCTTATCATATTTCTTCAATTCCCTCTGTAGCTTCAGAATGCCCAAAATTTTAGGAACTGTCTCTTCGTAGGACTTAAATCTTATCGATGCCCCTTTAACTTCTGAAACCATAAACTTCCTCGGCTTGTAGAGTTTTTAATCATTATTATAATGAAATTAGGCTTTTCTTACCGCCACTAACTGCTTTGAAATCCAAACATCTTCGCAAACAGTCTTTCCAAGAAGGACATGCCCCTAGGATAGTTTGTAGTCCCTTTACCTGTAATCGGCGACTGGGCAACAAAATCTTTGTCTCCGGGCCTGCACTCATCTAAACCCTCGCCAACAACCAGAACACACTGTTTTTTATCATAAGTATACCGATAGTAAGTGGGTACGTCAGGTTTCCCAAATTCGCTAGAGTCTATGCCATTTCCGCTATCTTCCTTTCCAGAATCTTCCTTATCCTCGTTAAGTTTGTCATCCTCCGAGTCGGTATCATCCCCTCCATCCGCCGCAGGCGCAACAACACAATCCCCCGGACAACTATCTACACTTTCTTCATCTTCACAAACCCCGTTTCCACAATCATCCTCGCTATCATCTGTTTCAGAAGCACATCCTGGATCAGAGGGATAATCAAACAAAAGATCTCCATCATTGTCCATCAGGTCATTACACTCAACTGGGCAATCAACAGGAACAAGTTGGGTCTTGTTGGTACAGTTAGTAACATTTGAGATCATCGCATCAGTTAAATCCTCAAAAGAGATACCCAAATCATCAAGGCTTATGATCGTGCCATCTAAAGGACACTGCCAACACTCATGTTCCTCGGGCAAAGGAACCGGATCAAGGTCATCCGAAAATTCCCCCGAAGGATCAGCATCACCGCCATCAAAATCTTCCGAACCAGCAGATTCTGACCCTGCTTGCCCCGGAAACATGTCACCGGGAGTGGTTATAACCACCCCTCCTTGTATCCTCTGAATCTTTGGCTTACTCACCTGTCCTATAGCAATAAAAACCGCAACAATCCCAATTACCAATATGATCAAAATCCACCACTTCTTTTCCATTCCTCAAGAAGGTTATTGATATTTTTAAATGTTCTTCATTAAAGGGCTTTGTTTAATAAGTCAAAAATGAGGTCTACTTTTTAAACAGAAAAATGATAAAACAAAAAGAATTTAAAGCAGAAAATCAACCTAATAATATAAAAGAGGTTAAAATGAGTTTATTAGGTAGAGGCAGAGGAGATTTTGGTTTGCCAAAATCAAAGAATACTATTTTTAGGATAGTTACTCTTTTGGCTATTGGTGGCTTAACTTATTCTATCTATATAAAAAATATTTTTTTAAGTTTAGGAATATTTGCATTATATCTTATAATCATTACAAATCTCGCAAGAAATTAAAATGGTTAATATTCCAAAACAAGAGAATAAGTTTTAACATTTATTCCTCTTGTTTCGGTTATCTTTCCTTCTTCATCTATTTGTCTTTTAATATAAAATTCTACTGCATAGATGTGTTTGCATTTTGTTTTTCTTAATTCACAATCAGGGCAGTTACAAGTTGGCTCGTGTCCATTAAATTTAACTTTATATGCCTTAAAAGAGGTTTGAGAGCCAACAACCCAAAAGTCGTTTTTCTTTGCTATTCTTCCTCTCTCAAAGATTAACTTACCTTTTTCTTGTCGGTTAAGTTTTCTTAAATCTATTGTTTGTATTGTTTCCATTTTCTTGAATATTGGGGAAAGAAAGACGGAGTATTTGGTAACCTCCTACTGCGTCCTTCTTTATGGCGAACGACTAATGAATTTTAGTCATTCTATCTTCCGTTCGGAAGATGTAAATATAAGATATTCCTACTATTTAAATGTTTCTATTCTCCGAACGACAAACGAAAGATTTATAAAGTATAGAATACTTGGTATTCTAAGTATATTTAGTATTCTTAGAATACATAAGGATACTTTTATAAGGGTAGGGAATATTAATTTCCTATGGCGAACGACGATTGTCAAACAAAACTCAAGAAAGCCGTAAAGGACAAATTAGATGATTTGGAGTTTGTAAAAAGAAAAGAAACATACTCTCAAACTATTGAAACCCTTATGGCTTTCTATGAGGCTAATAAAACTACATTTCAAAAATGGTGGAAAAAACAACAGAACGAGAAGAAATAGAAAAAATCCCTGTAAAAATTATAGATGAGGGAAGAAAAGAAGGAAAACAACTTAGTATAAGATTTCCTAAAAGAGTTACAGAAGCATTAGAAATAGACCCTGAAAGAGATATGTTTTTATTTAAATTTGATAAAAATAAACTACATTTAGAAGGGGAGTTGGTTGATAAGAGGGAATTAAAAAATGACTAAACAAAATTACGACGAGGATTTAATAGAAAAAATTGATGAAATATTGTTATATGAAAGTAGACCTATGAGCATAAAAGAAATTACATCTCAATTAAATAAAATTTATAGCATTAAAAAAAGTCCGCAGATTGTATTAAGACATCTTAAAATATTGAAAGATAGAAAGAGGATAAAAGAACTTAAAGATGGCTCGTAAATTTGTTACAATAAGAAAGAGAACTCCATTAAGAAGGAAAAAATGTGAGTTTGGAAAGAATAAAAAAACAGGTGATTGTTTAAAAAATCCAAGAAAGAAAAAGAAATAACCTCAAATTTAACTATCGGATTTTCCAATTAAAAAATTATTTTTGAATTATTGGTTCTCCAAAAATCTTCATTTCAATCATAGAATCAGGGCTATAAATATATTTGAATGAAACCTCATAACATTCGTTTGGGGATAATGTAAACCTTTTTTCCTGAAAATTTCCTTCTTTTGAGATTATTTCCATAGTTCTTTTATCATCAAAATCTAACATCATCCCATTATTTTTATTGAAGTTTGTTCTATATTCCACACTATTAAAATATTTCAAGTCTCCAAAATAAGCAACAAGATTTCCCGAATATTTGTCTCCATTACATACCTTAGCCCAATCCTCAAAAACACCCCCTTCGTCCGTTTTTTTTACACCATTAGATTCATAATATAATTTTAATGTTGTTGGGTCACATAGATTATCTTCATCAATATCCTTACAACACTTACCATTCTCCCCCATGATATAGGGTTTTTGACATGAATCAGAAATTACATTTCCCGTAAAAGAGGAAAATGAATTTATAGCAACAACAATCAAAGCAATAGCAATTATAACCAATATCCCGATTAATAATTTTGATTGTCCTTTTTTCATAAAATATATAGAAAAAAGCACTATTTAAGTTTTATCCAAATTTTTTATTTCCCAATCAATAGTAAATTATGACTTTTTAAACAAGAGTTACTTATTAAACAAAGCTTCATTAAAGAATTACAAACGCCCCTCCGCCTCTCTTCTGTCTAACTCGTTGTTTACAATCGCAATCGTCTGCGAAGCAAAATAAGTCTTCGGCCCAATAGAAACCGGCGTGTAGAGTTTCTTCAATCTTTTCAGCTCTTTCGAAGGCAAACCTTTATGATCTCCCAAGATAAAAATCGGATTCTCTCCTATCTCAACAGTCCGAATGTCTTCTCCTTTCGGGTCGAGCGCATAAACATTCCGGCCCTCAGAAGCAAGTCCGCTAGCTAACTCAAGAAAACCCTTTTTCTCGATCCAAAATCCCGGGAGGACTTCTCTTTTTTCACCTTCTTTATACTTATACAACATCCTCTTCAAAACAGCAGAGACATTCGTCTTAGCCAAATAGATCTTATCAATTCCAGTTTTGCCCTCAGTCACCGGATTCAACTCCAAATGTCTCGGCGGCGTCGGCTGCCCAGCAAAACACAAATGCAGCTTCATATCAGTCCTAATCTTGTGAGATAAAAAGAAAGCCGCAATCACAGTATGAATCGCAATGTCAATCCTTCCGGAATCCTGTAAATTCTCTTTGATGTAACTCCCGGCAGTGGGCGCAGTCCTAGAATAATAAATTATCTCTCTCATAGCCTTTATAGTAAGGGCAAACTTTAAAAACGTTTAGAAGGCTTGTTTTTACATGCGTCGAACATTAGCAACTCTAAGCACCTTAGGCATCATTTCTTTAGCTTCGCTTACAGAGGGATGTATGACCGCCCAAAAAGTCTATGACCCAAAGACAGGCGAAACCAGAACATACACTTGGGTCGATGGAAAAAAGACCCTAAAAAACACAGCCAGAATCGCAAGCGTAGCAGCTCCCCTTCTAAACGGCGGTTATTCATATGACAAACACGGCATAGCAGGCCCCCTTTCTTTTGCAGTCAAGGGCGGCGGACTTCTTAAGGACCTAATAGAAGACGCACACGAAGAACTGCCAGTCATAGTCTACGCCAATCCCTTTGAAAAACAAGACCCCGAGGGCATTAGGTCGGACCATTTAATGGGTGTAACTCCCTTCAAACTCAATGTACGGGCCTCAGAAAACTATGACCAAAGGGGTGGCTATCTCTGGACGCTAGATGACGAACCTTTTTCAAATGAGAATTCTGGAAGAACAACAATCTCGGAACCAGGAGAACACACACTAAAACTTATAGTAACAGCCCAGGGAGAAGAACCAAGAGTTTACGCCGGTTCAATACGCGTTCTCCCTAGATTAAAAAGATAACTTACAACTCACTCGCCTGAGCAATTATCTGGCATTCATCAGGTCTTGGCTGATTGCCTTGGAAGTCTTCGCACTTAATATAATACGTTACAGCCTCGGTCCATTCAGCCGTATGCACATCTCTCTTTGTAGCATCTTCGTAAAGCATCGGAGTGGAGTCCTCCACATTATAGTTGCAATTAGTAGTCGAATAATAACACTTAGCCTCTTCGCTAGTTATCACCTTCAACACATCACCATCTCTAAGCACCCTAGTTACCAAAGGATCAACTGTATCAACAGAAACTGTAAATGTAGTATTTGCCGTTGCAAGATTTCCGCCATCGTCAAAGCACTCGAAGTAGTAGGTGTAAGCCCCTGCACTTAAGTCAAGACTTTGGTTATGCTTGTAATCATCAGTGAAGTCCATCAAAACAAATCCTTCATCTGGATTGTTTGAAATTCTACACTTGGCCTTCCCTTCATCCGCCCCGTGAGCAGTTTCAGCAGTCAACGTAACAGGAATGACGCTCGTGCTTCCAGTAAACTCCCCAGTAGGCCCTACCGCAGCTATAACCAACTCTTCAGTTCCCCTCAACATCAAAGGATAACTTGTAGGCATCACATTGCCTTCCATGTCAACACACCTAAAGTAGAACCAATTCTCTTCCCGATTCTCAATGCCGGTCAGATCTGCCGCACAAACATAGTTCAAATCAGCATTAACATTATAGGTCTCAGTCGCACAATCCATCTCGTTCTCCATGTTACTGTATGCTTGATCTCTTCTGCTCCATCTACAATTTGCCGGCTCGTTTGTATAGATTTCATTATGCACAGAATCAACATTAAACTGCACGGGGCTTCCGCTTTGGATGAAGCTCCCCTCTACAGAAGGTGCCATCGTGTCCGGGCCCTGATCAACGCAGTATCTAAACGCAACCATCGCACCATCTGCACCATTTCCGTTTGCATCAATGCATCTTACCCACAAAGTAAACGTGCCATCAATTCCAATTTCCGGAACAAAATCGCCATCCCCTTCAGTGTTCATTACCTTGATCTGCTGAGCGTGTTCTTGAACGAAAAGATTTGTGTTCCCAACAAAGAACGTATTCATCTCATCATATTTGGAACTAGGCTTGTAATCAATCTTGCACTGTGCAGGTTCATCAGTTGTGAAACCAAACTCAAGGTTGGTAAATGCAGGCAAACATTCGTCCGTCCCGGCATCATCTTGAACCTCAAAACCTCTATTCGGAGGACTTATAGTAGCATCAGGGAAATACCTCAATCCTTCCGGACTCAATGCTTCATTCCATGGAGTAATATGTGGCCCAGCAGTATCTCCTTTTCCAACCCAAATACACATCTCTTCAGTCGTCCCAGGATTGACAATTTCACACGCCTGTCCAAGACTCTTACACCTGTACTCCGAGCACGGCCTCAAAAGATCTTCATTGCACTCTGCACATCTCGAACCTCCAGTCGGCGCCTCCCAAGGCAAACACTCAAACCTCACGAGTTCTTTCTTCTGTGTCTTATACGTCATAATTATTATCACTGCTGCAATTCCAATGCCTGTTAGGGCAGCCCCAAACCCAGAAGTCATAAACGCACCAAAGCCATTAGTAATAGGAGTCCCAGCCGCAGCCATATTCTGGCCAAAAAGATACAAGCTTGACCCTGCAAACGTTCCAACCCCCAGCCCAGTAGCCACTGACAGCGCCTGATCATCATTCAACCCAAACATTCCCGCTAAGAAGTATGTGGCTCCAAACACCACCGCTCCCCAAACCAAACCTGAAAACAATGCGCCTCCCAAATTAGCTCCCCAGCCAGCACCAGGAACACCCGCGCCAAAGGCTTTCCCGCCGAAAACGCTTTCCATTAAACCTGCTTGTTGCGGTGCCGCAGTTTTAGGCGGCCCTCCCGTCCACGCACCCTTCCCAGCATTAGCAGATTGTGACCACGCCGCTTGTCCAGTTACAGTCTCATCATTCCCAATGGTTACTGCATGCAATCCATCCGGTGAGACCAGACCATTAATCGATTGTCCACTTGCCAGCCCCAATTTCCCACCCTCCGGAGCAGCCCACCCCATTGATTCTAATGCCTGCGGGGTCACACCCTGGAAGTTCCCAGCACTGTTAATGATTTGGGGACTCAATTGAGAGGGGTTGAGCGCTACAGTTTTATCTATAATCCACCCGCTTTGGCCAGGGGCTGATTGAAGTGGCCCATAAGTTGCAGAGTACACATTTCCCCCTTCAAATGCAAGTCCAGAACTCGGAGCAGTCGTAAAAATACCAACGCCATTTCCTGCACCATTTGCAAAAAACTGGGCAGTGTGCCCTGCTTGTATCGAGATTAAGGAAGGATTTGCTGCGGCTTGTGCAGCTGCGGCAGCTTCCGCAGCGGCCTGGGTAGAAGTAAATGCCCCCGTGCTCAGATCAACAGATCCGACCACTCCTTGTCCTCCAGCCTTAATAACTTCTCCGCTTTGTCTAAGAAAATAAGTTCCTTTTCCTGGAACGAAATTTCCCCCCACAAGATCCCCCCATCCAGAGGTGGCTGCAGGAGTTATTGCAGCAGTTACATCTGCACTAACCCTCTCCCCAACTCCCGTCCCAAAGGCCTCCCCCAAAATAAATGCAATGGCAAAACTCATACTAATCAAAAGAGCTATCTGGAACCCTGCGACCGCCCGTTTCTTAATCACTCTCCAAATCCTCCTCAAGAACCTTATATCCAGCACCCCTTCCAATCCCTCCAACGTAATTCACTTTCGGACCACAATCTCCCATGCTCATGCATAATTGCGCCCTTGCGAGTTCTGTCGCTTCTTCTAAACATTCACAATTCTCAACACACTCCCAATCTCCTCCGACCAGGCCTTTCTCATAAGTCACCGGACACATTGCATTCGCCTGCGCACAAACCGATGCAGCTTCCGCGTTATCTCCTTCTTCAGTTCCCCAGAACTTTAATCCAGGAGGAACTTTAGGCACACAACCTCCAAGTTCCCTGTCGCCTGATTTAAATTTCTTCAACTCTCCTTGAGCAGCTTGCAATGATGACTTGTCCAATGTCGTTCCATTAGAAAGCCCTCCGATCAAAACATACTCAATCCCATCCATCCAAATACAATCTCTCCGATCGGTGTTTTCACAATCAAGTTTCGTATAAACTGAGGTACAATCCTGCCATCTATTTACCACACAAGCCGCTTCAGTATAACCTGCAACATCATTCTCAATACACTCCTCCTGTCTAAAGTCAGCACACGGCTCCACAATCACTTCCCCGTGCGAACAAATATATCTGTAATACTTGCTCCCGACAGGAGTTCCAGCTCCCCTAAAATTCAAACTTATAGGTGCTTTCGCCCTAACATTTCTCAATGCTTCATCAAAGATCCGAGTAACTGCGTTCTCTTCAGTCGCGTGAAACGTAAAATCCATGTCCTTATCAAACCCGCACCAACTCTCTCCATGCAATCTTTCCTCTCCACCCGTCATGTCCGAAGCCTCACAATTCAAATCAATACAGATATTCTCTCCATAAGTCGGGCTCGACGTATCCGAACTCGCCTCGCTGCAGAAACTGCCCAACAAATAATTACAATTCCCGCAAGTTTGAGAATCTATATTCGCATCGCCAAACCTGCACGCCTCAGACTTATCAACAATATACTTCCAATAATTGTCATCGTTAATCTTAGAAGCGTCATAAACATTAGCCACATTCCCGCACGTATCTAAGAAGTAAACTTCTTCATGTCCGTCAACGCAAGTAGTCTCTTCGCTAGGTGCACAATTATTCTGGAGTTCCTCAGCAGAGCATAACATTCCAGGGCAGAAACTTACCGCTCCATCTACATCCTCACAACCGCCCGGACTAGCCTGAACATCGCCATCCTCACCAGTTGTATCGCCACTTCCATCGTCAGTAGTATCACCACCATCAGAAGTGTCATCATAAGTGTTATCCGAAGGGGCACTACTAGTACCAAGGACTCTATCCGAACTACACTCAGATCTTGTTACCATCCTACACGTAGTGGCCCCATAATCTCCTTCAAAAACACAAGCTCCTTTCTCATCAGATTTCGCAGCTAAAATACACTGCGCCTCATTTTGAATATCGGGATTAAAGTTAGTCTCCAACCCATAAAAAGCAGAAAGCCTCTCACATCTCACGCCAGTTACAAATGCGGCCTGGTCTCCCAAAATGCAACACCCCAAATTGCACAACGTCGGTTTTTCAGAGGCCCACGTTCCCCCATTATCGTTGCAAACCATCTGTGGAACATTATCTAAGCAAGTCCCTTCATCTGAGTCATAGCAATACCCTGGATCACAGGGCGCAGTGGACTCACAAGAGGTCGGCAACGCAAATTCCGCATCAGGAGAACAGTCATCCTCCACAACATCCTGACAATACAGCCCAGAAACCGTTTTCTCACAACAAACAGTTACGTCAGTCGAACTAACAATCTCATTAGTCAAAATATCAGAGCCATAAACTTCAGAATGAACCATGCTAGAGAAAACAACTAACAACAAAAATGCAATCCCCAATTTTTTACTCAAGTTTTTCATGCTGAAAGTCCATAACCTCCCGGCCATGCCAGGCTTCTTGACGCAAACGTGAACTCCTCTAAGGTTTTAACGTTTTTTATAGTGTAGATTGTACCTCCATCTCCCAAATACGCCTTAACCTTCCTTATCTGAAGATCCGGATAGTACTGCATATAGATCGTAACCTCTGCATCCCCATAGGTAGATTCAAAATCGATTATACTCACAGCAGTCATCAACAATGAATACATCTTACTTGCCTTCCCAAATCTAAACACTTTAAAGTCTTGAGTTGTCTCTTTTGTGAAAGTCATCGGAGAATCCACAGTCACACCAACTCTATCCGGCGCAATGTCCACATCAACCGTTGCAGTATTCCCTCCCGTAACTTCATAGCCCCTTTCTTCATAATAATCTCTAATCTCTCGAGCACAATCTCTCGCCTTTCCTTCCAAGTACTCAGACAACTCTTTCTCAACATGGGGCACCAAAAGCGGCTGTTGCACGTAACAAGGCAGATAGTAATGGGAAGTATAACAAAGATATTTTACATTGTTTCCTTGATACATGACATAACCTTCAGGATCAATGTATCCTCCCTGCCTAGAAACCAAATCCATTCCTTCTTCCAACGCCGGCTGTAAACACGTTCTCATATAATCATCGGGCTCACTATCCCCGCCAAGGATAGAACCAATCTTTGGGTAGAAAAAGTAAAGCACAACTGCAAGAACAACGATCACCAAAGCCAATATTATGTAGACAGTCGTCTGCCCTCTATTTTTTATTTCAGCGTGTTCATTGAAATAAAAAGTCCGGGACCCTGCCCCTCTTTTTTCCATGTCTTTCCTATACAAAATTTGTTTATAAATATTCCGAGAAAATTATAGACGAGCTCATTTACTTAATCCAACCTTTTTTAACAAGGAAATTGAGTTGCAGCAAAAACCTATTCAATTATTCTGAAAACTCTGTGAAAGACATCTCTATTGAAACCTTCATCTCCAAAAAGGGCCCTCCCATCTTTCCTTATGTTTACAGAATACCACCCGGGCATTTTGTCTGATTCTTCCAACACATATTGGAACATTCCATCATTCGGTGTGGCTTCAAAATATTTAGTAGCAACAACTTCACCTCTTGGATTCACGAGGTCGAAACTTAAACCTTTAGTGCCCCTTCTGCTTGCGGAAGCTGCGGAGACAACTACAGTGATTTTTTCGCTTGCACGAAAATCTCTCTTTTTTGAACCAAGAAATTCTTCGCCTCTGACTTCTCCATCCCCATCTAAATCTATTGCTTCATTGCATGGGAACATGCTAAAATATCCAACTCCACGAGAGAACATCACCGCGGCTGCGGGTTTGCCTCTTACACCTCCGCCGAATTTTCCAGGTTTAGGATCATTATTGAAGATAGGTGACTGAGTCATGCTGTATCTATCCGTTGAGCAGCCCGTCCCAACTACAGTTCCAACTCCAAGTGCCAGAGTTGCTAATCCTGCAGTTAACAATCTATTCATTTCCCCCTCCAAAGGTAGTGAGTTCAGAATATTTGTTTCCAGAAAATCCTTCTTGGACCTTGAACTGCCCATGAGAGTTATAATCTCCATTCAAATAAACCACTATTGTATGGTCTCCCAGCTCCCTCTGTTCTGACGGGATGCTGAGTCTTTCCAGCCAATGAGTGTCTTGAATTCTGAACTGCTGTTCTCTAACTTTTCCGCTCGGGAATCTTAATTGTAATTTGACTTCACTCCCAGGATTGCCCCAATGAACATATCCCACCGTAATTTCTTCGTCCTCCGTGAACATCCCATCGAAGTCTCCAGAGAATTCAGATCCTTCAATAAGCCCATTACCATTCAAATCTTCTACACTATTACAAATAAAAGCGGTTGATTGATGATTACTGAAATCTGTTAGAAACTGTTCCCGGGGAGACATTTGGCCTGCTCCGACTCCCCCTTCGTCAATCTGTCTTTGCATATTTAATCTGTATTGTTCAGTTTGGCGCAAGTGCTGATTTCTAGATGCCCTGTTCCCCATCCATTCCAATGCCACGCCCAAAAGGCCCCCATTTATTCTGCCAATTCCTGCTACTGTCTTGCCAGGGTCAGATACTTTTTGTTCACCAACATATCTCCCTTCAATAAATCTGGGTGCGTAAGTTGTGCACCCATTCATAATCGGAGCTACAGCCATTAACCCTGCCAACCCAAGTGCCGCTAGTCTTCTTCCCATGTAAAAATGAGCATTCTGAACGTTTTTAAAGTTTGTCATTACTTCAAAAACACAATAATCAGAACTCGCCACCAGAAACAATAATACTACAACCGCTCGGCACATTATCAAACGAATCCTTGCACTTTATGTAATAGGTCACTCCATCTTCCAACGCAGTTGTGTGGATCATCTCGCTGCCATCCATCATCTGGCCCTCGTCGATTTCAAAATTGCACGTGGCCTCATTTGTATACGCACATGTAGCATCCTCATCGGTGATTACCACGAGCGTCCCAGAGTTATCATAAACTCTCGTAATTCCAGGCCCTACAATATCAGACTCAATTGTAAAACTAATTTTAACAAGCGCGTTGTTCCCCGCAGAGTCTGTACAGGAAATTTCCATCCTATGCTCTCCATTGATCATAGAAGTGAATAACTGCTTGTGTATGTTAGTAACTCCGCTTCCAGTTTCGTCAAAGAAAGCTTCCCCGTGCGTGGGCAATTTATAGGCACAATCGGCAGTTCCATCAACCCCTCCATCTGTTTCCACAACAACTTCTAGAGCATTAACAATTCCTCCACGAATTATCGTTGTGCCATTTAACTCAGCGCCGTCATATTCAACAGAAACTATCTCTAATGGGCTCTCGCTTCTTTCCACATTTATTGGATGCCCCCCGCCCATTTCATTCCCTTGCATGTCTATCGCCTTAACATAAAACTGATTTCCTCCAAGTTCCAAGGGCACTTCAACAATACAAACATTACCTGAACACCTCATTTCATAGCGCATCTCATCGTACTCAACATCTTCAAAATCAAGTCTCGCAGATTCGACATCCTCATCGAAAGTCACAATTAGTGTAACATTCTCTTGATTATACGGCAAAATCTGCCCTTCCTCAACATTCGTCCCAACAACAAATGGCGCAGTTAAATCGATGGGATTAACGCAAAACGTCAAAACATTTTCCCCTCCAATGTTGCCTCCCCTATCCTCATCAATCTGCAGATCTTTACAACGTAGATATACTTCAAGCGTTTGAGTGTCGTTCGATCCAGGTTCAAGCTGCTCCCACAAGTTGCCAAGAGCCACAAGGTGATTATACTTCAGGCCAGGGGTTCCGAGTAGAAACATTTCTTCAAACTCTTTGTCTGGTTCATAACTAAATCCACACTCGCCTGGTTCATCCAAGGTGAATCCAAACTGAATATTCCCAAACTGATTAACGCACCCATCATCCGCGGTTCTTTTTTCAATCTCAAAGGTGGCGCTCTCAGTGCCAAGCCCCTGAACATTTGAATATTCAAAGCCCTCAACCAGGGCAACATCCATAAGTTCTTTAATCTTGGGCCCGTTCAAATCGTTATATTCTACCGCAACGCACAACGGCAGTTCATCATCTTCAACACCTTCATTTAATCGCATAAATTCACATTCATAACCGAGGCTTTCGCAATTATATTGATTGCACGGCACTCCATGTTTCCCA
>JBDRCQ010000010.1:0-2135 GCA_043821585.1 archaeon | reverse complement strand
CCTTGTATTTGGATTCCTACTGTGAAGTCTTTATCGACGCCTACGGAGCTTGGGGTTATGTCTACGATTTCTTGTTTGTAGCATATGCCTTCTTCTGCGTTTGTTAGAGCTGAGAATGTTATTATGCATACGAGCAGGATTAGTATTAAGTTTTTCATTGCCTCTTACGAGGGGAATGATTTAGATGTTTATAAATATTCTGGGGTTGGGGGCTTTTGTCTGTATTGTTGCCAGAGTTGGAGGAGTGTTTGAGTTGTGGCTGGATTGAATCTTGGTGTTCCGTCTTTGAAGGTTAGTAATTTTTTCGTATCGCCTTCGATTCCAGGTTTGCTTGTGTGGGGATTTTCGAAGAAGGGGTTTTTTTTGTACCAGTGTTGATATACGGGTGGAGCTTCTTTTTTGAGTTTGCTTCTTAAATCTTTTAAGTTCATGATGATGGGTATTACTTTATCATCTGGGCTATCGGCCCTTCCTCTTTCTTCTCCTATTTGGTAGAATGCCATGGCGGTTGTATAAAAGTTGAATTGACCGGGGCTTATTTCTGCTAATACGTAACTGCGTTTTTTTCGGTTTGCTTCTGCGAAAGCTGCTTGCATTAGGAGTCCAGAAACATTACCATTGAATCTTCTTCCGATTTCTGGATCAATTGCCAGATCGCCGAATTCGCATGCTTGTTCTAAATTAAATTGGTTTGTTTCTTCAAAGGTTCTTTCTATGGGGAGTCCGAATTCTGGAGAATTGTAGGTGATGCTTACTGAGCCGATTATTTGGTTTTTTCTTTTTGCGACTAGTAATAGATTTCTGGGGTCTACGCTCAAAGGGGCATATATTCTTCCGTTGGCGTTGCTACTTGGTTCCCATCCTTTTTTAGCATGGTGACGATTAATTATTTTGTGAGCTTCTAAGTGTTCTTCTACCGAAGAAATTTTTTCTATTCTAATTTCTTTTTTTGACAAGGGTTTTCCAAAAATACTTTTTAAAAGTCTTTGGGCTATTTCATTTTGTTTTTCGCTTGTTGTCGCTGTTGTTTGTTGCATGTGTATAGATATTTTTTTGGTTAATAAGTCTTGTTGTGTTTGAGTGATATGACGGGGTGTTTTTGTGTTTTATTTATTGAAAAGATATTTAAACGTGTTGTTGTTTTTTGGGATGTCGTCTGGTGGGCTTCGTGTTTGTTTATGTTAAGTGCGTTTTATAAGATTTATTGTGTTTGATTTTGACTATCTAAAAGTTTTTAAGTAGTTATTTTGTGGTGATTATGCATGCAATTAGAGATATATTCTAGCGGAACTGTTGAAGTGAATCAGAGGAGTTTTTATAGTAGGGAGCTTAGGAGAAGAATTCCAGAGTTGAGTGGGAAGGTAAAAACTCCTGTGCTTTCTTTTCTTTTGAGGGTTTCTGGGCAGAATATTCTTGTGGGGGCGGGGATAAGTGATGAGCATCCGCTTGGGCGTGATTGTTTGGGGCGAGTTTTTAACCGGTGGTATCAAGTCAGAGTTTCTTCTTCCATAGGGGATCAGCTTAGGGGTTTTGGAGTGGATAGGGTGGATGCGATAGTGCTTAAAACTTTACAGAGACCAGAGATTAGTGGGCTTTTGTCTTTTAGTGGGTTGTCGGATGGGAATGTTTATGCTCCGGTTGAGGAGATTGAAGCTGTGCGTAAGAGTATGAAAAGATTTAGTAAAGAGAGAGCAGTATATTCTCCTTTGGCGAGGGATTTGGTTTGTGGCAATAAGATAAGAAGTTTAGAGGAGTTGTCGGTTAATGATGTAAATTTGATTGATTTGCCTGGAAAGAGTTGTGGAAATCAGGTTGGAGTGAGGATTGGAAATGTCGCATTGGTTGGTATTGCCATGGAGACTCCTTATTCATTGATAGATTCGAAGCCCCCTGTTTTTTCCTTTAGAGAAGTTTCTTCGGCGCAAAGTGAGACGCTTCAGAGTCTGAGGGATTTGGCGAAGCAGGGTGTTCTTTTGCTTGCGAGTTATGACCAAGGAATTGAACCGACTAAGCCTGGTGAAAATTTTTTTGAGTCGAAGCAATATGAAAGATTAATTGTAAGGCAGAACGAAATTTTGGCACAGGGGGTATAATTATTTCTTAAAAAGGTATTTAAACTTCTTGCTGTTCTTAAA
>JBDRCQ010000009.1:0-76622 GCA_043821585.1 archaeon | reverse complement strand
AATAATCATAAACAGTCACATTATACGTATAAGCCCCATCACTCAAACCAGTCCAATTAATCGTCCTGGTTCCATCAGTAAACGTTGTAGAATTCTCCTCAGATGTGGAATTATACAATGTGAAGGTAATATTCTTCTCATTCGTCTCCGTCACCGAAACATTCACATAAACATTTGTTTGAGTGATGTTTGTATAATCTGGCAACGTTCCATCACCAAACACCGGAACAGGAACAGTTGTATCAACAGTAAACGTTCTCGTGTCTATAGTGTAGTTTGTGTTCCCAACACTGTCATTCGCACTCGCATTCATATAATAAACACCCCCTCCCAACCCAGAGAAATTCCCAAACAACGGAGACGTCGCAGACATACTAGTATTAATCTGATCATACGTAGAATTGAACAAATAAACAGTCAGCGTATCCAATGTGCCGTCATCTGTTGCAGACACATTGTAAACTAAATAACTCCTTGATAGATTCTCACCAGAGGTATCCGTAGGTGTAACAAAATCTACCGTGCTAGGAACTGCACTATCATTAACCACCACTGTGATGTTATTATAAACAGAATCTGTAGAATTCAGAGTAACAACTGTGATATTAAAAGCACCAGGCGTCGACGCTGTCGCATTAAACCAGAAGTATTTAATCTCAGTTCCGTTTACTAAATACTCTGTTAGATTACTCCAACTCAAAACCTGTCCGTCAACAGAAAAAGATCCAAACGCATCCGTTCCGTTTGTCTCAAGGCTAACAGAAAAAGATGCAGGCAAGGTAACATTCACCTGAGTGATATTCGCAGGCTGACCATCATCTGAGTTATTAATGCTAATATTGTAGAAGTTACTCCCATCCTCAAGAACCGAAGTTGAAGCCGTTCCGTCGGAAAGAGTGACTGTATGCGCAGCAAGAACGAACGCACAAGCCAAAACAAGAACTAACAAAACAAGTATAATCCTTTTTTTCACCATCTTTCTAAATTTACAAGTAAAAATATCTTTATAAAAGCTTTGTTCTAATCTTTAGGTGTTTCAAGGGCGTGAAATCTTTCAAGGATTCGCGTTTTTAAGACAAGCCTCTCGTTTGGATGCGTTAGCAGACGAACGAAGACGAGTGAAAAAAGCCTCAAGGAAGCTTTCCGTAGAGAAAGGTTTCTTCGGTTTTCGCGTAGCGAACGCCTCTATAGCTCAGCTGGTTAGAGTACAAGTTTCGTAAACTTGGGGTCCCGGGTTCGAGTCCCGGTAGAGGCTTAAATTGATCCGCAGGATCAATAAACGCTACCGTTTGTTCCTACGAAACCAAAATTCACGGAGTGAATCCAATCCAAGTTTTTGATGCGCCAAAACTTTTTCTAAAAGTTTTTGCTATTCGAGTCCCTCGGATGAGCTTGCCTCGTTCGAATGGAAAATTGTTTCACAATTTTACTTGGTAGAGGCTTACGCCTGTTCAAACACCCAACAAACAGCTGTTTGGACAGCTTAATGGCAAGGATCTCCATCATATACATCTTCTCGCTCAAGACAAATAGTATAATCAAAAGGGGTTTCTTGGTCATAAGGCCCAGATATTTCATACATAACACCTCCCCCCACCAACCATCGAGAATCAAAGGTTCTACCATGGCTTCCTTCATACCTATACAAATATTCTTCAGGGCCTCTGGTTATAAATTTATCAACATCGTCTTGATCAGATATTGTGCCATAAATGATATATCTTGGTGCTGTCAAATCGAACTCATTGGCCTGGTCGTCATTAATCTCACTTTCGTAAAGCGCTATTCTGTCCCCACCTCCCCCATCGCCTCCCCCATCGTCACCCCCACCAGAATCCCCTCCCCCAAAATCTCCCCCATCAAAATCCCCTCCCCCGCCAAGAGGCAACAATCCACCCCATGTCGGATCAAACGCAGAACCCCAAAGGTCTCTACTCCCAGGATATTCTTCTTCAAAACCAGGGCTATTTTCTACAAAAGTCCACTTCACACGTCCATCAAATAAATCATCTGTTTTCCAAAAATTCAAGATATTTGATCCAGTTGAAAAAGGGGCCTCGACACCAGTTTCAAGCTCAACTCTATATCCTGAAAGTTCATCACTTTCCCAACATTTTTCCCCATAAAATCTTGCTTTGCCATAGAGATCAGCCCTTAGAGTGGGCCCATCCCACCCGTAAAACTTGGCACTCACTAAATTGCTTAGTCTAGCAAGGGCCCCACCAAGCCCACTAACACAAAGCCCATTCAGCGCAGGATTCGCAGATAAAGAAGGGTCTACTATTGGGGACCAACCTTCTCCCCTTTTGTACCTCGCACCTACTTCCATTTCTACAGAAGTGTCAAAGTCTGCATCCAGCGTACTAAATCCGTTAACTGCGGCATAAGCACTAAACTCAGATTTTTCATTGAAAACCACTACCATCGGAAGCACCCCCAATTGCGCATAGGCGAACTGGGTCTCGTCAAAAACCTCTTGATCCCACACCCCTTCTCTCGTGACAATATAGGTTTCCGCATAGACATTGGTCTTCGCAGAAGCCCCCCCTTTCAATGAAAACTCAAACTCGGTAACTTCATGATCGCGAACTTCATAAACAACTCGCGCCTTCACATTTACATCTCCCTCGCAATCCACATTTCCAATGAAACCTATCTCTGACGCAAAACGCCAGTCTTCAAAACCATAATCCCACCGAAGAACTTCCACGTTTTTATCCAAGGACCTGAATCTTTCCTTTCCAGGACCAGAAACAAACACCAATGAACCATCCTTAACTGCCTCTTGTGGTTTTGCACTAACTGTAATGACCTCAGTGGCATTATTTCCAGCATTTACTTCCACCGCCCGTCTGAGAAAACCATATATTTTTTCATCTTCGCGAACTTCATTGCTCGCAAGGAAATCTCCAACCTTAATCTCTTTACCAGGCATAAAATAATACTTTTCTCCCCTCCTTCCGATAAACTTTCCTGGACCGCTCTCTGGAGGAATATATATGTTTTCAGGAACCCCATCATCTGTTGTTTGAACTATTGGAATTGGTTCTTCTTCAAGTTCACTTTGAGGCGCAGGGCAACCACCTATTAACAAACCTCCCAAACCAAGAAGCGCAACAGGCAAAACTCTTCGAGTTTTAGAAACAATTCTTTCGAGAAAACTTTTACTATTTCTCATAAAAAACTAACTTGACTCAAGTATAAAAGGATTATGCAGAAAAGGTTTATTAATCAACACACTCTTCCTTAAAAATGAAGGAACTAATAGTAAAATCCCTCGTAAAGGAGACTTCTCTCGAAGAGAAAGAAGTAGAAAACTTATTGGAAATCCCCCCATCCCCTGATCTGGGAGATTACGCCTTTCCTTGTTTTATTCTATCAAGGAAGCTGAAAAAATCTCCAAATCAAATAGCCCAAGATCTTGCCAAAAAACTAAACACAAAAGCTCTTGAAAAAGTCGAGGCAAAAGGGCCTTACGTTAATTTCTTTCTGAACAGAGGGAAACTAGCAGAACAGACCCTAAATGAAATTCTCAAGAAAAAAGAAAAATATGGCTCTTCTAAAATTGGCAAGGATAGAAAAATAGTAATAGAATTCTCATCCCCCAATATTGCCAAACCCTTCGGAATAGGCCATTTAAGATCAACGATTATTGGAAATTCATTGGCAAATATAACCTCTTTTCTAGGTTACAGACCGGTGAAATTAAATCATCTCGGCGATTGGGGAACTCCTTTCGGAAAAGTGATTGCAGGCTACAAACATTTTGGTTCAGAAAAAGAATTAAAAAAAGACCCGATAAAACACCTTTACGACTGTTATGTAAAAGCGAACAAGGATGAATCTCTTGACGAAGAAGCGAGAAACTGGTTCAAAAAAATGGAGTCCAATGACAAAGAAGCTCTTTCTCTCTGGGATAGATTTAGAAAACTAAGCTTAGAAAGCTTCGGAAAACTGTACGATTTAATGAATCTCCAATTTGACACAATCTCTGGAGAATCTGCATACCATGGAAAAATGAAAAAAACTGTAAACTTGCTAAAGAACAAAAAATTGCTGGAGGAAAGTGAGGGTGCTTTCATTGTAAATCTCGAAAAAGATAACCTCGGCGTTGCATTAATCCAAAAATCTGACGGGGCAACTCTCTACGCAACAAGAGACATAACTGCA
This sequence comes from archaeon, assembly GCA_043821585.1. Classification (GTDB taxonomy): domain Archaea; phylum Nanobdellota; class Nanobdellia; order Pacearchaeales; family GW2011-AR1; genus UBA73. The sequence continues at coordinate 72,452 of JBDRCQ010000009.1, read as the reverse complement.
GCGATAGACAGGCATGCAAAATACAAATTCGAAAAAATGATCTATGAAGTCGGATCGGAACAAAATCTCTATTTTCAGCAATTGTTCAGGGTGTTGGAATTAATGGGATTCTCTTGGGCAAAAGATTGCATTCACGTTAGCCATGGCCTTTATCTCGGAGAAGATTCTAAAAAACTAGCGACAAGAAAGGGTAAAACAATTTTCCTAGAAGAAATAATCGATGAAACAAAGAGACTTGCAGCAAAAGAGATCAAAAAAAGAGATCCAAAACTCTCAGCAAAGGAACTAGAAAGGCGTTCTTTAAAAATCGCATTAGCTGCGATATTTTACGGCGACCTAAAAAACTACAGGGAGAACAGCATAATATTTAATGTAGAAAAATTTCTGTCTTTCGAAGGCAACACTGGGCCTTATCTCCTCTATACTTATGCAAGAGCAAAAAGCATCCTAAGAAAATCAAAACCAACAAAAAAGAAACTAACTATAAATTCTCTAAACAACTCAGAAAAGAATCTAATCTCTGAGTTATCAAAATTCCCAGAGATAGTGGAAAGGGCCTACAAAAACCTCGCACCAAATCTTATAGCAAATTATTCTTACCAGATCGCGCAACAATTCAATGAATTCTACCACAAAAATAAAATAATTGGGTCAGAAAATGAACAGTTCGGTCTTGCTTTAGTCGAATCATTCTCCCAAGTACTCCAAAATGCCCTAACTCTCCTCGGAATAGACGTTTTAGAACAAATGTAATTCTATACAGTTAATCTTTTAAACCAATTTTAAGTAACCTGACAATGGTGTTGGAACTCATGCTGCTTTTTAGCAGTTTTATTCTACTAGCTGTACTAATCATACTCTTAGTTATCTTATCTGCAGAAGCCAAGACCCCAAAAAAGAGATTTAAGGTTAAAGATGACATAAAAAAAATCAAGGAGCAGATTTCCCAATAATGAGGGACCCATTAGGAACGCCTTGCACAGATTCCCAAGGGCCAAAGACAAGAACCTCCATAAAACTTTTGATTTCAGAGAGGTTTCCAAATGCGACAGCCCATAACGGAAATGGAACACGAATTAATTACATACTTCCAGGCAGTCTAGCACCCGCTTTTAGTTCTCAGGGGAATGTAGTTCATCTTTACAGAGAATCTTTTTTGCCTGAAGCCATAAAATTAGCAAGAGCGTATGAAATAGCAAACCCTGGACAAGAATTGATTATCAACCTTCCTCCCGAGATGCCCCCTGCCGGAAGGTCAACTATAAACTTCACAGAACTCGGGGCGAGGAACACGGCCCCCCGCCATGCTCATTACAGAGAACAACCATTTAGTTAATCTTAAAAACCCTCACGTCCGAAGCGGAGCACAGGAGGTGCAAGGGTTTCCTCACAGGTAAACTTAAAAACCCTTCTCAGCTCGTTTTAACGGTGCGGACGAGTCGGCATGTTAGCCCCATGCCATTCACAAACGGGCTTTACGGTGGACTTAAAGGAACGCGTGAAGTTGAGAGCGCGGAGTCTTGCGTCTAACGTTGAGGCTTTGTCCTATTCGACCGTACTCTTGCGAACCGGGTCAGGCCTTGATCGGAGCAGCCCTAAGTAGGAAGTATGGTGCTTGTAGGGTCGCAGAGCTGAGGAAGACACAAGGTCGCTTCGTGTTTGATGCTGAGCTAATTCCCTGTCCGTGCCACTTTGTGAATTCTAGCGAGGAACCGCACAGCGCAAGCGAGCAGGTCCGCAGCACGGATGAACAAAGTTAACGCCAAGCCAGCCTTATAGAAATCTTTAAAAAAAAACCCTGCCTTAAATTTAAATGAAAAAAGAGTATGTGCTCGTTATTCTCGTACTAGCTCTTGCGGTTATTGGATGGTTCTTGCTTGTTCAAGAGGATGAACCTCAACTTTCTTCCGGGTGGCTACCCTCTTGCACAGAAGATATAAGAACTTGTTATGTTTGCGATGGTAACGGTGGGAGCCAAAAGTGTGGTTGTTATCTTATGACCTATAGCGGGTGGCCTTTTGGGGAACCCTACCAAGAGCTTGTTTGTAAGTGGCACCGTGCTTCTGGCAGTCCTTGTGCCGGACACCCAGAAGGAGACATAATCTGCACCCCTCTTCCACCAAAAAACCCCGTCGATCACGAACCAGTCGGACCTTAAAATAAAAAGATGACTCTCATTGACCTTCAAAAGTTGCAACCCCTCCCACCGATAACAAAAATCATAAATGCCAAATTCTCGCCACCTGCTTATCACGAAAAAACCCTTCAAGAAACAAAAGACCGCCACCTATAAAAATGCCCAATCCCTCTTTTGTTCATGAACAAAAGGGGCCAATTCTTTCTTATCGCAGCGTTAGTCATCATCGGAGTAGTTTTCGGACTTTCCGCAGTTTACACAACAATAGAAACACCTTCAGAAGATTCTTCAGTCTATGACTTAACAAAAGAAATAAATTACGAAGCAGGTTCGGTGATTGACAGCGGAATCTTCAACGCTCTAACCGAAGAACAACGTAACGAACACGTAGAAAATCTAACGGACTATTATGCTTCTGCAAACATCGGTTCTGATCTTATGATCCTTTTCGGCAACAGGACTGAAATGACTGCAATTTTTTACACCACCGAAGACACGGGAAGCATTGGTGTAGATTTAGGCGGATCAGAAGTTGTGACTTATTCAGGAGACATTAGAAAATACAACTCCACATTCGATTTAAACGGAGACGACTCTGTAACCATAGTTCTAGACAAAGGTCAAGAAGAGGAAATTAGCTTCACCTTCCACGTCAAACCAGGAGAAATGTTTTTCATAATTCTAAAGAAAGAAAGACAAGGCGAACAATTCGTCGCGACGTCAAGAGAAGAATGATATCTTTAAATAAACTCAGCCATTAAGATGAATATGCACAAAAAGAAGAGAGGCGTTAGTATGATGGTTTCTTATGCCTTGCTAGTCGTTATAGCAATCGGCCTCTCGGCAATGGTTTATCCTTTCCTAAAAGCCAGGTTGCCAGTGGACAGAGTAGAATGCCCCGCAGATCTTAGCATATCGATAGAAGAAGCGAGATGCAATAGGGCCGACTGGTCAGTCGGCGTAAAAATGATTAATAAAGGGCTATTTAACATAACTGGCGTATTCATCAGGTTCGCAGAGGCAGGGGTGGGCGTAAGGCCACAGATAAACGCTGGAAAGGAGCTATTCCTCAAGGGCCCATCTGACTTTTCTCCCCTCGCTCCAGGAGAACACACACAATTCATAATCAATAACGTAGGAAGCCTTTCGGGAGTTACGGCAGAAGATTTTGTAGTGGAGGTACAACCAGCGATATTCAAAAAAGGAGCGCTCGTTCCTTGCTCTAACAAAGTAATCACTCAAACAATAAAATGTATATCAACAATAATCGGCTGGGTAGAACGAGAAAATGGGGACGAATACAGTTGCGAGGGCGGATGGGCTGATGCAGCGGGTTTCCCATGTGGCAATGTGAATGATACTGAATGGACGACTGCAGGAACCGCAGACCCCAACCAAAAAGCTACATATTATGTTAACTACTCAATAGAGCCAGGTGCTATGTTTACAGGAGACGGAGGCCAAACTAACTGGACCGTTGGGATCGGCAACCAAAATATAAGCCTCGCAGACGAAATAAATCGCTGCCAAAATGACGGCAAGTTACAGTTCAAAATACTAATCGACACAGAACCAGTGCCTGCTGATGAATACGTCCAATTATTCTGCTTAGATGGCCCGACATGGGAGCCGCTCAGAACTATTTATAGCGATGGGACCTCAGACTCCCTCAATGTTTACGAAGAAAAAATGTGGTGGCAACTCCAATCCTAAAATCACCCCCCCACAATTCTAACTTAACTTTTGTATACAAATTCTTTATTCAAATGAAATGAGTATCAAAGATTTATCTCATAAATCTTTATGCAAAATCAATAGCAAGATTTTGTATTTGGATGGCTGCCACAATAATCCTTAAATAACTCGGCCCAATTAGACCACCATGAAGTTCGCTCACCTCGGCGACTGCCATCTTGGGGGCTGGCGACAACCCGAACTGAAAGAATTAAATTTCAAGAGTTTTCAAATTGCCCTCGAAAGAGCAGTCAAAGAAAATGTAGAGTTTATACTCATAGCAGGAGATTTATTTGACGCAGCATATCCTCCAATAGAAACCCTAAAACAAACTTTCGAAGAGTTCAGAAAACTAAAGGAAAGAAACATTCCTGTCTTTCTAATCGCTGGAAGTCACGACTATTCTGTATCTGGAAAAACATTCCTTGATGTACTAGAAAAAGCAGGTTTCTGCAAAAACGTCTCGAACTTTGAAGAAAGAAATGAAAAAATAATGCTTCTCCCAACAGTTTACAAAAACGTTGCAATTTATGGTTACCCTGGTAAAAAATCAGGCTTGGAAGTAGACGATATAGAAAAGATAAAATTACAGGATTCTCCAGGCCTATTCAAAATTTTAATGCTGCACACAACGATAAAAGGCGCGATCGGCAATATCCCCATGAAAGCAGTTGACGAAACAAAACTTCCTGCCGCAAATTACACCGCGCTTGCACATCTTCACATAAACTATAACAAAAACGGCAAGGTTTACTCTGGGCCAATCTTTCCAAACAACCTATCGGAGCTAGAAGAGCTCAAATACGGTACTTTTTACATCTACGACAACGGAACGCCTAAGAGGCAAGAGATAAAATTAGCAGAAGTAATCTCTATAAAATACGAAACAAAAGATTCCCTCGACGCAACAGAAAAGATAAGGTCTCTTCTGCAGAAAGAGGATTTGAAGGGAAAAATTGTGATCGTGCGGGTCTCCGGAATACTAGAGAAAGGGAAGATCTCTGATATAGACTTTCCAAAATTAGAACGATTTGCTAAGGATAATGGAGCAATCGTATTCCTCAAGAGTACCTCTAAACTCCACGTTGCAGAGTCTGAAACAGAATCCAAAATCTTAGATTCAGAGAATATAGAATCAGATTTAATAGATCAGTTTAAGGAAAAAAACCCAAATAAATTCAATCACCTGATTCCCACCATGCTTAAATTTCTCCAAGTTGAAAAGCTAGAAGACGAAACTCAGTCAGCCTTTGAAGACAGGCTTTTAGCAGACTCTATGAGAATAATTGAAGATGAGATTCAAAAAGATTAAACTCTCAAACATTAGGTCCTATCAGGACCAGGAAATAAACTTTCCAGAGGGATCTCTCTTACTTTCAGGGGATGTTGGCTGCGGAAAAACCACAATCTTAATGGCCTTGGAATATGCTTTGTTCGGATTACAGCCAGGTCAAAAAGGAAACGCGTTACTAAGAAACAACGAAAACATTGGAGAGGTTTCTCTGGCATTAGATGTTCAGGGCAAAGAAGTGCTAATCGAGAGAAAACTTAAGAGGACGCCCCGGGGCGTAAGCAACGAATACGCGGCGATTACAATCGACGGAATAAAAAACGAATCTTCTGTAACTGAAATAAAATCTCAAATAGTTTCATTGTTGGGGTATCCTCCAGAGTTTATAAAAAAGAACAACATCCTCTACAGATACACAGTTCACACGGCCCAAGAGCAAATGAAACAGATAATTCTAGAAGACTCAGAAACAAGGGTGAACATCTTGAGGCATGTTTTCGGGATAGACAAATACAGGATTATCAAAAATAACCTCTCCACCCTATTAGCCAGTTTAAAGGGAAACTCAAAAATTCTGCAAGGGGAGATATCTGAATTAGACAGGGATAGAGAAACACTGGCGGCCAGAAAATCCGGAATAACTACTCTCGAAGGGAAAATCTCCTCAAAAAAAATAGAATTGGAAGAAAAAACAAGGGCTAAGAACAGAATCGAATCAGAGCTAAAAACCATAGAAAAAAACTTACAGGAAAAAAGAGTATTTGAACAAGAAATAGAAAAAACAAAGATTTTGATTTCGACAAAAAGAGAACTGCTCTTAAATCTTACAAAAGGAGAGGAAGAGCTTAGGAGGTTAATAATCGGGGCAGGCGAAGTTTTCAGCGAATTAACCTACAACGATCTAATCAGCCAAATAAATACAAAAAGAGCAGAGTTCGAGCAATTGAACTCAAAAAACTCAGACATCCTAGCAAAATGCTCTATGCTGGAACAGGAAAAAACAGAAATCTTATCTAAAAAAGAAAGAATTTTCAAAATAGACATTTGCCCTACTTGTCTTCAAGACGTCTCAGAACACCATAAACACAACATAATGAACGAAACAGAATCAAAACTCTCTAGGATCAAATCTTCGTTAGAAGCACTGGAAATCGAAAGACAGCAGTTTCTTGGAATAGTTCCATCCAGAAGAGAACAAATAATGGAGTTAGAAGATGCCAGGGCGAAGATGGAAATAAGAAGGGTTAAACAAGAACAAATAGAAAGGGCAAAAAAGAAAGTAATTGATATTTCCATCCAGAAGGAATCGTTAACAAGAGATCAAGATTTACTGTTAAGACATATAGACGATCTAAAGGGAAAAATCCTAAAATACTCACCACTAGAACTTCAGGAGAAGAATAAAGATGGGGAACTAAGACAAGCAGTTCTAGAAGAGCGTAACGTTGAAATTTCTCTAGCCGAGTTAATAAGGGAACTCGAATTATCCCACAAGGAAATCTTGCTCTTTCAGGAAATGATCAAAAGAAAAGAAGACTCAAAGAAGAGGTTATACAAGACAAATGAACTAATTGACTGGTTTTCTAACCAATTTCTCAAACTCATAGACTTAACAGAAAGGAACGTGCTCTTAAAACTAAGAAAGGAGTTTTCAACGCTCTTTCGCAAGTGGTTCCTTATGCTAGTGTCAGAGAGTTCACTCGATTCCCAAATAGATGAAAACTTTACACCAATAATCTTGCAAGGAGAAACGGAAATGGATTACAGTTACCTCTCAGGTGGAGAAAGGACTGCTGTAGCCCTGGCCTATCGGCTAGCCCTGAACCAAACAATAAACTCTTTGATGAGCAAGATAAAAACGAGAGGGATCATCATTCTAGACGAACCAACAGACGGCTTCTCCGAGGCTCAAATAAACAAAGTGAGAGACATTTTGGAAGAACTAAATGCCGAACAATTAATCATAGTAAGTCACGAACAGAAGATAGAAAGCTTCGTCGAGAATGTAATAAAAATCAATAAAGAATCTGACGTCTCTTCAATCGAAGAAATCTTGAACCAAAAATCAGATGTCTAATCCAGAAGTGCGGGCTCGTTTTCGTCTTCTGCATCTTCAACGTTTCCTTCGTCTTCTTCCCCTTCTTTCTTCTCTTTATTCTCTTTTTCTTCAGCCATGTGCAGCACTCACAAGACACCAATTTAAATTTACTGTTAACGCCAGTTAAACCAAAAAACTTAAATACCTAAGCTGTATCCTCAATACATAAGAATTCTCTGATAACTATGGAGACAGTAAATAACGAAATTTCTCAAAAGATGCTGAAATCTAATACAAGCATAGTTGGAATTGTTTGTCAGGACGGCGTCGTAATGGCAGGCGATAGGAGGGCTACTGCAGGCAACCTTATAGCTAGCAAAATAGAAAGGAAGGTTAGACTCCTTAATGACTATTTGGTTGTGTCCTGGACGGGAGGGGTCTCTGATGCTCAACTTTCAACAAAGATTATCTCTGCTGAATTAAGGTTAAAAGAGTTGAAGACTCGTGCAAGACCAACAGTTTCAGAAGCCGCAAGCCTGATATCCCTTTCATTCTATAAAAGCATAAGAACACCAAGCATGGTGCCACACATAGTAGGGCTTTTGGTCGCAGGAATAAACGAGGACGGCAGCACAGAACTTTATTCGATTGAGCCTTCAGGATCATCACTAAAGATTGAGGACTTTGACGCCAATTTCTCTTCAGGTATGCCCTACATACTGGGACTATTAGAATCAAAATATGATAAAAGCCTCACAGTAAAAGATGCAGTCCCATTGGCTAAAGAGTGCATAAGGGCAGCAATAGAGAGGGATTCCGGATCTGGAAATGGGATCGATGTGTTCACAATAAGCAAAGATGGCGTTAAACACGTTATTTCTGAAGAAATAGTTCCACACTATAAGTAAACCAATAAAATGGCAGACATCTTGAAGACAATTAAAGAAGAATTACCCAGCAAGATTAGCGATGCGAATTTTGAAGGGGCAAACATAGTGCTCTACACAGAGGATAAGGAATTTTTTAAGACAGGCGATGATAAAATAAAAGAAGTAGTTTCTAAAATAAAAAAGAGGGTGGAGCTTCGCGCAGATAAAAAGATCTTGGCTAGCGAATAAGAAACAGAAAAAACTATTCGCGCTCTCGTCCAAGAAGATGCAGATATAGTTAACATAATATTTGATGTTCAAAGAAGCGTCGTGGTAATTGAAGCAAAAAAACCAGGCTTAGTAATAGGTAAACAAGGATCCATACTAAACGATATCAAGAGGTCCACGTTTTGGCTGCCAATCGTCCAAAGATCTCCCGCGATCACATCAAAAATAACAGACAAAATCCGCTCAGTCCTTTATGCCAACAATACATACAGAAGAAAATTCTTACACGACGTTGGAAAAAAAATTTACAATGACTGGAACCCTGAAAAGAAAGAGATGTGGGTCCGACTTTCCATTCTAGGGAGTGGAGCACAAGTGGGCAGGTCTTGCTTTCTCGTACATACTCCAAATTCAAAAGTCATACTTGATTGCGGCATAAACCCTGCAATTTCAGAAGGGCCGGATAAATATCCCTACTTGGACGTATCTGAAATTGGAGATATAAACACGATCGACGCAGTAGTTCTCTCGCACGCACATCTTGACCATTCAGGCCTAATGCCCTACCTTTACAAAATGGGCTACAAAGGCCCTTGCTACATGACTGCTCCAACAAGAGATATCGCAGCACTTCTCCAACTCGATCTCATTGGGGTGGCTTACAAAAAGGCAGAATTTCCATTATACAAAGCAGAAGACATTAAAGAAATGGTGCGACATTCCATTTGTTTGGATTATGGAGAAGTCACAGATATAACCCAAGACATTAGGATCACCCTTTACAACGCAGGCCATGTTCTTGGATCCTCTCAAGTTCACCTTAACATTGGAAACGGTTTGCACAATTTTGTTTATACTGGCGACACCAAGTACGCCAGATCGCGTTTGCTCGATGCAGCAACTAACAGATATCCTAGAGTGGAAACGCTACAATTAGAGTCTACTTACGGGAGCAAAAATGATGTCCTTCCTCCTGCTAGAGAGGTAGAAGAAAGATTTCTTGACATTATAAGGGAAACAATAAAGAAAGGCGGAAAGGTTCTTCTACCAGAGCTAGGCCTCGGCCACGCACAAGAAACAATGTTAAGGGTCGAAGAAGCAATCCGAACAGGCAAACTACCCCAAATCCCCGTCTATGTTGATGGGATGATCTGGGACGTAAACGCAATTCACACGGCCTATCCAGACTTTCTTTCAGCAAACGTGAGAAATCAAGTCTTTCAAGATAACAATCCTTTCCTATCAAACATATTCAAGAGAGTAGGATCCGCAACAGAAAGAAAAGAGGTAATAGAGGGAGGATCTTGCATAATAATTGCAACTTCTGGAATGTTAAACGGGGGCGCTTCCGTGGAATACTTTAGAAATCTCGCAGAAAACTCAAATAACGTTATCATATTCGGATGTTATCAAGCAGCAGGGTCTCTTGGAAAAGAAGTAAAAGAAGGAGCCAAAGAAGTAAACCTTGGAAAGGACTACGGAAACGATATATTAAAGGTAAACCTTCGGGTGGAAACAATGTATGGTCTCTCACCACACTCCAGTAGAAATGAGTTGCTCCAATTCATAAGTAGGATGAATCCTCGCCCCAAAAAGATAATCATCAATCACGGGGAAATCTCCAAGTCTTTAGATTTAGCATCAACTCTTTATAGGTCTAACAAAATAGAAACGACAGTTCCAAAAAACCTAGAAACCATAAGGTTAAGGTAAAAACAATTAAAAACCGCTTTAAACTGAAAGAAATATGAAACATACTTGGTCAATTACCTTGCTCCTTTTGGCGATGTTCTTCGTTACCCAGTTTCTTGGGCTATTTGTAGTAAATCAGTACAGCCCACAAGATCAAACATTGCCTTACGGCATGGAACCTCCGGAAGATGTAGAACCTCAATCCGCATTAGATCTCGTCATTAGTTTTGCCATTGCCTTTGCTTTTGTTGTGATTCTCATGTTAATCTTGACAAAATACAACGCGGAAACATTTCTTAGGATTTGGTTCTTTGTAGTTGTGGCATTGGCAATCGGAATAAGTCTCAATTCAGTACTTTTCAAAATTCCTTACGCCTCTGTAATCGCAATGGCCATCGCACTCCCTTTAGCCTTCTACAAAATATTCAAGAGAAATTTAATAGTTCACAACATCACCGAATTATTTGTCTATCCTGGCATCGCTGCAATTTTTGTGGTGATGCTCACTTCGTGGACTAGCTCGCCATTTGTCGCAATAATCATTATACTCATTTTGATTTCTATTTATGACATGTATGCCGTTTGGCACGCAGGCTTTATGCAAAAAATGGCAAAATACCAAATACAAACATTAAAGGTTTTCACCGGATTTTTTGTTCCATACATAGGAAAGAAAGAAAAGAGAATTATTGCAAAATCCGCAAAAACAAAATCCAAAAACAAATCTCCAAAAAAAGTTAACGTGGGCGTTGCGATTCTTGGCGGAGGCGATGTGGTCTTTCCAATAATTCTCGCAGGAATAACCCTTATTCAAATAGGTTTAATATCTGCCCTAATGGTTTCAGTAGGCGCAACAATCGCACTCGCTTTATTGTTTTATTTATCAGAAAAAGGCAAGTTCTACCCGGCGATGCCCTTCATAACCACTGGCTGCTTCATAGCTCTCGGTTTGGCTAGGCTGATTTTCTAGTTAAAGGCCTTCTTCACCATATATCCTTCTGATTGCATCCTCTGCTACATCATCACAAGGCGGACCTACCATCCCCATTTGAGAGTGAGATATATAAATAGGCCGATGATCAACAAAACGATATGTCAAAAGAGGTTCTCCATCAAGCCCTAAAATCGGAGAGTCATCTGTGTAAAGAGAGGGCATAAAAACACCATACCCGTGTTGATTCGTTCCATGATATCTCCCTAATCGTCTAGCACTTCCATCCATCCGAACCCAGTTGCCTATTTCTCCAGGGAATGGTTCTACATATTCTCCAACCCCATCTACCCTCAGAAACTTCCAACCTCCCCTCTCCTGCAATTCTCCCCTTACTCCAGTCACTTCTGCTACATTATTGGGCCTAAAGCCCATAGGATCACTCATACTCTTATTTCAAGCCCTCTCACTTTTAAACTTTTGCTGTTTGTCATTGCTAAGTTACAACATAACCAAAAGGTTTATAAATGAGTCGTTTGTTGTCCCTTCATGATGATAAAGCAGGAATTAGTGAAGAGAATAAAGGAATACTTCAACCTGAATATTTATGAAACTAAAGTATGGATCGCACTCCTCTCAAAAGGCATTGCGTCCGCAGGCGAAATCGCTACAATCTCAAGCGTTCCAAGATCTAGAACGTATGATGTTTTGGAGTCCTTAGAAAAGAGAGGATTCGCCATCGTGAAGATCGGAAAGCCTGTAAAATATATCGCAGTAAAACCAACAGAAGTTCTTGAAAAGATTAAATCGAACACAATCCAAGAAGCTCAGGAAAAAGTAAAGAATCTTTCCACACTAAAAGACACAACAGAATATGAGGAACTAGAAAAATTGCACCAGTCTGGAATTGCTCCAATAAAAACGCACGAAATAACTGGCTCATTAAGAGGAAGGTCAAATATAGTATCAAGACTTAGGGAACTAGTCCAAAACGCAAAAAAGGAAATTTTGATTTCCACATCAGTTTACGATTTTGAAGACAAGTCAAGAGTTTTACTTCCAGCATTAGAACAAGCGATAACTAATAATGTCAAAGTGAACTTGTCTCTAGCAGGCCCCATAGAAAAAATTAAAAAGATAGCAGCTAAAACTAATCTTAAACCAACAGTAAATGAGTCTGAGGCAAGGTTGTACATTTCAGATAAGTCTGAAGTTTTGTTCATGATCACATCCGAGAAATCAGACGAAGATATAGGGGTTTGGTTAAACTCGCCATTTTTCGTACAATCCCTTTCTAACATCATTGAAGCTGGTTCAAAGAAGAGGAAATGAATATGAACGGGCCAATGGCAACCGCAGGAGTTATTGCAGCGCTTATCGGGGCTGGAAGAATAGATAGTGCAGGACTAACTTGGGATGAATTATCTGACGAAGCAAGGCAAGCATACCATCTCGGACAAAAAATCATTGACATAAAAGCAGATCCTATGGGAATTTCTCACGCCATATTCGGAGAGAGTACAATCGCCCACTTCATGGCAGACAAACCCGCAACCCGCTACTCTTCAGGCGAGGGGATGTCCTGGTCACAAGTTAAAGCATTTGCAGGGAGAAAACTTGATGAAATGCAAGATCGGTACGGGGCACTCACGGCAAATCAAGGAGTTCCGGCAGAACTAATAGCTGCTGATCAGGCAAACACAAACGCAAACAACGGTTTAGTCTTTCTTGCGGCAGGAGCAGCGTTAACCACTCTTGGTTTAGCAGGTCAAAGGAGAAGGTACGACCAACCTAATCCAGAACCTTCAATTGACAGATGCTCATCCCTTCCAGTTTCAGCCGCCCATCCTTACTTTTTGCCCACTGCCGAATAAATTCTTTCCCAAAAAAATCAACTTTAACTTTAGCGCAAATTGCTCCATTCTTCTTAACGGATCTTTTATTAGCTTTCTTAAATCTCTCAACATCTTTCTTTTTGTCAAGTGGAGGTCCAACCTTCAAAACTTCTTTTTTTGATTTCAGTACCAAATAGAAATCTGATTTGTTCCCTTCACCTGGATAGAAAAACTCCCTAGCAACAATAGTGAAATATCTCTCAAAAACTCTCTCCAACAAACCAGAAAATTTCTTCATCTTAGTTCCAGCAATATCCCCCTCCTGCCTGCTAGTTCCAATAACCAAATGCAAAAACTCTCCCCTTCTAGCTTTCTTCCTTAGAGGGGATTCATCAAATTCAGCTTTATGAAAATAGCTCTCAGAACGTTTCTTTAAGAAACTTCTAGCCACCTCTTGAAACTTCTCAAAGGTCTCTCTGTTCAATGAAGCAAGAACATTTCTTTCCTTCCACGTAGGATCTATCAAAATGATTGGGCTATGCAACTTGCTCTCATTCAACTCAAAAAAAACATCATTCTTTTTCTTGTAATACTTCTTAAGGTCTATAACAACCCTTTCGTCTCCTTTAACCTTCACAAGTTCCTTCAACATTTTCACAAAACTTTTGTAATGGATTATTAAACATTCTAGACCATAGCCAGAAAACCCATGAATATAAGATTCAGCCCCATAAATCCCATTCGCCTTAAAGAACTTCTTTGCCAGAGCCAACTCTTTTGCAGCACCTTTATCCAAATGCTTTTTAACATAATTAACATGGAAATAACTCAAATCAGTAACGTTCCGCGCCATTTTCACGTTTTTTATTTTAGTAACTGGGATAATTTCAAAAGTCAACTTTTTATCTTTCCAAATTTTAAAATAATCTCTGCTTCCATGCATCCTTTTCATATTAAACTTTCCAGCTTTCGCAATAGGTTTCAATATCTTTTCGAGCCTACCCGAGAGATTATCATATTTCCAATCAAACCTAACAAATATGTCCGCGTCATACTCCTCAGACTTCGCGACAGTTCCTTTAGCAAAACTCCCCCCCAGAAAAACCTCTGCTCCCGCCCGCTGCTTTAAGACTTCCATAAACTCTTTAATCTCTTTTTTAAATTCTCTGAGTTCTTCCTCACCAACCGAAAAGTCAAATTTGTTTAGTTTCATTAATCTAGAAGGAATTTACAACTTTTAAGCTTGTTCTTTTCTTAGTTTCATAGATAAATCTATTATGTATTTGCCATCCTCAAGTTTGTAAACTCTAGGTTTATCTGTGGCAAAAAGATTTCCTAAATCCACGGCATATTTTCCAGGTCGAACAACTTTAACGCTCTCGAAGTCCAAGAAAACAGGCGTGTCTTCATCTTGGAATCCAGATATCTCTCGAACATCTTTCTCGATTTGTTTCTTATCTTCCCCAAAAAACTCAACTTCTTCTTCTTTCTGCTCTTTAATCTTTGCCAATTGATCTTTCCGAATATAAAAGAAAAATTTCCTACCACAACTATCACAACCCTTCAGCACCTGCTCAGAAGCGTCTCCAAACAGTTTAGAACAATGAACACATTTGTAAGGCATGCAATTCAAAACTTCCTGGCATTAATAAATATTTGTCTCACAGAAAGAGATAGTTATTCGGTTAAGAGACTAACCCAACATTACTTCTAATCTTTTTGGATCCCTTTTTATCTCCTTGACAACAGTTGCAGGTCCGATAACCGTCAAGGCGGAATTATCACCAACAAGTCTTTTAGCGACATTATATTTCAGCTTAGTCACAAAACCCTCACTTTTCAGGTTAGGTTCAATAACCGCAAGTTCAATTCCCTTGAAGTTCTTAACGTGACCAACCATTGCCATTGTATCCTCAATTAACCTTGCCTCTTCCTCCGGCCTTAATCTTCCGTGCAATATGACTATCTTATTACCCAGAACAAGGCTTAGTATTTTCTTGACCCTCTGAGAAATGCTCATCGCTTGAACCTCCGAAAACGGAAGAACATGGAGGCTCAACCCCTTCATTTTTCCTATGCTATTTTTTTCTACCATTTACAATTTCTTTGAAAGTTTAAAAAGGGACTCATAAAACTCGTCCATATTTTTCCCTTCTCTTGCCGAAATGCCGACCACGTCATACTCTGGAAATGCATTTTCAACTTTCTTAACATCTGCCTTTTTCAAATCCATTTTGTTCGCAACAACCAAAACCGGTATTTTTCTAGCAACTAAATTCCCGATTATAGTAATGTTTACCTGGGAATAAGGGTTCTGTGAAGCGTCTAAAACAACGATTACAGCATTCATATCGTCCAACCACTGAATTGCTTCTATAATCCCTTGAGTAGCCTCTTTCGCCCTTTTCTTAGCAGTCTTTTTCTTTAAACCAAACTTCAAAAAATGCTCGTAATCAATCTTTGTAGCTATGCCAGGAGTATCCACCAACTTAAAAGTCATAGATTTTCCCTTGTATTTTATTTCAACTTTCTCCTTGATCTGGACGTTTCTAGTTTCGTGAGGAACTCCACTAACAGTTCCAATCTCTTCTCCTGTCCAGTCCTTGCAAATCCGGTTGGCTAAAGAGGTTTTACCTGCATTCGGAGGCCCATAAAAACCAATTTTAAGACTCTCTCTCTTTTTGAAAAGCCCCCCAAAAATTCTAGCCGAAAATTTTTTCAATATTTTAAACATATTATCTATAAATTTGGCTGTTTAATAAATCTTGTGTCTAATGGTCTGCCGCCTTGTTTCTTCTGAAGTTCTTTCCTAACTTTCCTGTTTTCAGCAAACTTAAACAAAGGTATTTCCCACATGCCTGTTCTCTTGCCTTCAAGCTTTCTAAACGCATAATTAATCTGCTCACCGTTCCATTTTCTCTGTCCAAGGCTCTTCTTGATCCCAGAGTCTCTCAGACCATTCCTCCTCGAGTTGTAAATGAAGTTAAGTAGATTGTACAAATCATTCGGATTAGGGAAAAGGTGTTTTTCATAATTCCTTCTGTACCATGTTTGCAATAAGATGTAAACAACAAAGAACAATACGAGCAATATAGACATTCCGATGATGAATCTCTTCCAAAGGAAGTTGCCCTCATCATCACAATTCATGTGCCAGCATTCTTTGATAGGCGCATCGCTGCTAATCCCCAATACCCTAGGGGCGGGAGAAACATAGATTCCCAAGTCTGCTACAGTGGGAGCATCACTTCCAAGTATCATAAACTCGACATTGTTTATAGGGTTAGCAGTTAATTCAACGAAGGTTCCACCACTCACACTAGTTTCAGTGAATGTGCTGCCCCCAGTCCCTGAAAAAACAAAAGTGCTCTTAGGGTAGCCTATGATAAGATAGGCTTTATCCCCCCCAGGGCTTTTCTTTTCAGTAATTGAAACTTTGTACTTCTTTAGTAAATCAACATCTTGGACCTCACCATTAGCAGTTATTGTATCAAAACTAACTGTAACATCATAGTGCTCATCCATCCAAGCAATCATATTTGCCTTAAACAATTCCACGTTATCGACCTGGCTAATCGCAATCTCTTCTATATGGGAAACGTCAACACTCTCATAACTTATGAAAGCTGGAAGCGCACCAGTTGAACTGGTATAAACTGAATAAGGCAGGTCAATCGTCAAAAGACTATCAACTATCTCGATATACTTGCTATCTGGAGAATCTTCTTCTAAAAGATCGAAATCAGCCCTTGCACCTTGAACAACTGTTTTCACAGCATTAATCCCAATGGCATCCTTCACACTGTCCTGCATCCACGCAGGATACTTCACCGTATCTGCCTCAAGAGCCGTAATTCTTGCCTCCAAATCTTTTAAAGCAAGCTCGGCAGATTCTCTAGCATCTCCCACTAAAACCTTAAATCTTCGTGTCGAGTTCTTCGTCCCGCTTCCGACCTTCTTTACCAAGACAACTTTCAAATTATACTCTCCTGCCTTGTCATAAGTATGCTTAGCGCTGGGGCCTTGAACCGTCATCGAAGAAGATCCATCACCAAAATCCCACGTAGAAGAGATCACCTCTGCCTCAGTCCTCGCGTTAAACAAAGTTTCTCTTCCAATAAATGCAAACCGGGGCGTCAATCTAAAAGAGAAACCAATATCCACATCGATTACGTCTCTAATAACCTCATCATCTCCCAGAGAGAGCTTAAATGTATGCTTTCCATTTTCACTAGGCACCTTAAAGCCCAAATCTCCAACATCTATTTCAACATAGCCTGATGTAACCTTCGCTGGCTGTTCTCGAAGTTCATAAATTGTCTCTTCATAATCTAAAAGGCCAGCTCTTCGATAATCTAATCTAGCCGAATGAATGCTCTGACCTTCCCAAGCCCTACTGCCCCAGATTGAAAAAGGCACAACACACCCATCCTCCCCAGAACAGTTTCTCCCATAAGTGATGTTAAGGTATTCATCAAGATCATCTCCCAAGTCTCTCCCAGTAAAGTCTTCATACAACGCGTTATCAAAAACAACCTGCCCAATTGGTTCATAACCTTTTGGGATTATATGCAAATTAAAGTCTACACTGAAGTCTTCTTTTGAAACCCGATCACAATGTTCAAATGATAAACCGCAACTGTCATCCCTCTCATTTGTTTGAATTGCAAAATAATCCGAACCAGAGGTAGTATACACACAAACTAACGCATCGAATTCTTCTAGAGAGGTATAGGGTATAAAATGCGAAATCCATCCGTTTTGTGAAACATTATCCAATCCCCAATTTGCCAAGGGATCGCATCCCCCGTCGGCCGGATACAACAAAAATTCAAGGTTTCCACCAGCCTTAAGAACTTCGATTTCTCCCCCAATCTCATAACCTGCAGAGGGAGGAATGTCTTCCATATATTCACAATAAAGTCTGTCCCCTAATGGTGCCAAATCCAATGAGGAATCATCAGGATCGAAGCAACCCCTGTGCCTGTTCACGCCACCCGGATAAAAGAATGACCCGCAATCCCCGACCTCTTCAGGATCGTCCCCCCGAAGCTGATTGTTATAAAAATCAATCGTCCCATCATTAAACATATCAATAAACAACTGGTTCTCACAATCAACGACAGGATCATTAACCTCTACCGTAAAAGTAAGGTCATTTCTCCCAGTTATTTCAACAGGCTCGTTCTCTTTTATCTTAAATCCATAGAGTTCCTTTTCTTCACCAATACTGATGGGCTTATCCTCCCTCCCACTGTACGCCTGGTATCTGCTCTCACAATTCAATGGCTCGCAGGAGTAATCTCTTGGAGAAGTTAAGTTCATTCCATGAAGCACGTCAAGGAGTTTGACTTTCTTATAACCCAAGGAACTTGTAAAATCAAGATTGTCCTGCCCATCAAAACTAATATTCAACAAACCTGCCACCACATCGCCATCCAAGTATTCTTCATAGATAAATGAGGAATTATGAACATCAAAGTCAACCGCCCCAACTAACCCAATCATTAAGAAAATGCTGATAATACAAAAGATTCCAATCTTCCTCATTTTTTTCTCTTCAGATAAACGTAAACAAGGGTGATTACAATCACGGCCAACGCAATTCCAAATGCGCCGATTAATGGAAGTTGAATCACCCGAGGGCACATTATTTCAGTCTCACAGCTCGACTCGCCACCACTACACGCAGTGCAATCCCAACCCATCCCAGGAGGGATTGTACTAGAAGTTACATTAACTCTCCTGAACGGATTGTCTGGCCCGCAATCACTTAAAATGTCATAATCTACCCTGCATTGCGAGTTTGGATTAGTCGTAGAATTAAAATAGAAATAACATTCCCCATCATAACTCCCAGAAGTACCTTCATCATAAGCACAACCCCAATCGACTAAGGCGCCTCCACCATAACCATTATTCGCAGGATCCGATGCTCCAGGAACACAATCATTCACACAAAGCTCTTTTCTCCGCGTGTTATTAAATGAATCAAGACCCTCATAAACTCTGTTGTAATCATCACAGCTGCTAGGGGACAATAATGCCCCAGAGTCATCCTCAAAGTAAAAAGGCTGTTCTGCTTCACAGAAACCTGGATAGCCTTCGCAATCATCAAAAACATAACTACAAGATGCATCGCATCCAAGCGTACCGCCCCAATAATCTGAATCAATATCCTCACACGTGCTGTCTACTCCTGAAGGCGCAACCTCTGTCCAATTACAAGCCAGGCCCGGAGTGCCACAGTCACATTGCTCCCCCGTTTCAACTAACCCATCCCCACAGTTCGTTTCATCATCGTCTTGGAAACTAGTACATCCACTATCAGGCAACCCGCTGCATCCAAGCATACCTACAGCACCGTCGAAATCGCAATTCCCATCTAAATCATTATCATCACCATCTTGACAAGCAGCCTTTGGTTCTGACTCGTCATTATCTTCAGGACCTGAGCATGAAAAGTCGGCAGGGTAATCTGTGGCTTCATCCAAATCATTATCCTCCCCATCACTACACTCAGAAGGATCGCAAGAAGTAATGTTATATGTGCACTCATTCGGATGGCCCCTCGGATAGCAATCAAGAGTTCCCCCAACATAAGGACTATCGCTATCGTAATTTGTACAATCATGATCTGTCAAATTAAGAGGAGGTCCCGGGTCACATTCTTCAAATCCCTCCACCAACCCATCCCCACACTCAGACTCGCAATCTGGGCAATTCATCGGAGTTTCAGGGGGCTCACATAATCCATCATAGTCACAAATCGGTTCATAATTCTCAGCCCTACAACACAGCGCATAATCATAATAATTTGCCAATCCTAGGTGAGCATCTGTCACGCCGCTAAGAGAAACAATCAAAGAGTACTGGGCGCTACCTAAAGGCATAGACTCATTACAATCCTCTCCCACGCCAGCAAGAAAACACTGAAGGTTTCCATAGCATATATTGTCCACATAACCTGGCGTACTCAACGCAGGACTTTCTGCGTGAGCATCAGTCTGTCCAGACAGTCTGATAAAAGAATTATCATACGTCACATAGTCAACACAATCATGAGCCCCCACCCCGACAGGCGGCCTATAATAATCCTTGAAAAAATCATCAAAACAAAGTCTTATATCATACTGATTCTGATCGTGCGCCTCACCATGTGCATTAAAATTAGTGGAAATAGAAAAAAGCTCTTGATCAGGACTACAGTCCCCAAAATCGCCCGCAATTGCCCCCTTCGCAATCAAAACAAGCGCAGCCAAGGCAAAAAACAAAAGATAAACGTAACCTCTCCTCATCTTTTTCTAAAAGAAACGAACTTTATAAAGGTTATTAGGTCCTAAATACTATTTCTCCACATAAAGACCTTAACCTTTTTAGGCTCAAAAGTCTCATTTTTTATACTTCCACTTATGACTCTTTCCGAAGAAAAGATATCTTCATCCGTATCGGGGTAGGGTTCAAGAAAACAAACTTCGGTAACATTACAAATCTCGACAGACAAATTAAGCACTGGGCTTTGAAGCCTCTCTTTCAAAGAGGCTTCAACAAAACCCTCAATTACCTCCTCATCTTTGTTTTCAGCAACATCCTCTCTAAATGTCAAATTCCTAGCAACCTCATCCAACAAACTAGGCAAGACCAACCCAACATCTCTATTATCATAAACCGGTCTCTGTGCGGACAAAAAAACTAAAGTCGCAAGGATAAGTATCGCAGCAATAGTTGCTTCAATTACCCTCATAAAACCTCTTTTATTTACCATACTTTCACAATAAGATCGGCAAAGACAACTTCATTATTTGTTCTTAAAACTTCAACCCTTTTTCTTTCAGAGAACACTTCAAAACCATCTGGAATTTCCCTTTCAGCCACAATTGCATCACCCTCTTCAAAGACCAACGAGAATCCAAAATCTGCCCGATCAGGAATATTGAAATTTTCTTGTTTCTTAAGTTCTCCGTAATTAGAGTAATAAGAGTCATTCAATTCAACAAACCTCTTCTCTGAAATAAGTTTCCTAACTTCCGAAGAACCAATTCTATAATATGTCTCATTATGTTCAACAGCAGAAACTGAATCGTCATAAAATTCCTCCCCAAACATCACAAAAAGAAACTCTTCATTTGCCCAATCTTCTGAAAAGACAAAAACTAACTCTCCATCAGAGCCGCCACGCGAAGAGTTCAACCTATTTCCAGAATAATTAACCGCTTGCGACATGCCTTCAACACCGGAGAAATTTAGCGCAATAACCGATGTCCCTGGCAAGATACTTGTCTTGTTCAAGTCTACAGAATAAACTTCAACAGAAGTAGTGGTATTTCCCTCTATCTCTCTGAACGCGTAGGTTAATGTCGCATCAACTACCCTGTCGCTATCCCCCGTATTAAAAAAATACAAACCAAAACCAACAGCCGCGATAAATATCACAAAAGCCAAAATAACTTCTATGTGGCTTATTCCTCTCTTTTCCATAGCAAAACAGCGCTAACTAGATTTATATAGGTTTTCCCACATTTTTACTAATGGCCGAATTAAAATCCGATTTTCTAAAAAAGATAAAATCAAAAAAAGAACTTCAGGGTTTGGCAGACTCTGTTGTAACAGATTGTCTAAACAATTATCTAAAAAAGAATAATATAAACTTCTCAAAAACTTCAGAGAAAGAAAGAAAAATAATTCTCAAGGAAATCCGTTCTGGCCTAAGGCTTTTAGTGGGGAGGTTCCAAAAGAGCATAAAAAATAAAAAATCTCTTCTCTCCTCAGGAGAACTTGAGGACCTTCTAAAAACCCACTCTTCAACATCCGAACGACTCGCTTTTTATCCAGAATTCAAAAGGCTGCTAAAACAGATTGACCCAAGATCTATTTTAGATCTTGGCTGCGGATTAAATCCCATAGCAATAGCATCTAAGCAAGTAGAATACTTTGCCTCAGACATAAACGAAGGCGATCTTAATATAATCTCTGATTTTTTCAACTCGAAGAAAATAAAAGGAAAAACCTTCGTTGCAGATCTTCAGAATCTAAAACAAGAACTCCCAAAAACAGATGTCTGTCTTATCTTAAAAGTTCTAGACGTTATAGACCCAAATCACAAGATCTCAGGAGACCTTCTAGACAAGATTCAGTCCAAAATACTAATCGTAAGTTTCTCCACAAGAAAATTGTCTGGGAAAAAGATGAACTTCCCCAGGAGGTTTTGGTTCGAAAATCTTCTGAACAGAAAAAGATTGCCCTTCGAAACAATTGAATCTGAAAACGAGTTCTTTTACATCATAACAAAAAACTAAGTCGCACCTGTACCAACAAACAACTTAGAACCGCTAGAAATAAGAAACGCGGTAATCACCAGGATAAACGAATGTTTCAACCCACTCTTAACACTGCCCTCAGTCAGCTTTCCAATTACTAATCCTATGAAAAACCCTTGTGCTAATAGGAGATAAAGGAAAGGCTTGGTGAATTCCTCAGGGTCTATCGTTTCACCACCGCCCCCTCCGCCAAAAAGCCCAAACCCTCCAAGATCCTCCGCCGCGCTGCCACCACCAAACCCACCAACCCCTGCAGTTAATGGGATGATTTTAAACTCCATAACCAAGATGATCCCAATAAAAATGAAGAAGATAATGTATCCCTGAACAACTAACCCATAAATTGCAGACTTCCTCTCCTTCTTGAGCTTTTCTACTTCTGCAATCGACTTCGCAGTAGAATCTAAAATGTAGTCTATGTCGCCTCCAGCTTTCTCAGCTTCCTTAATCAGAGCAATCGCCCTCTTAACGACCTGACTGTCTACCTCTCTTGAAAACGTTTGGAAGGCCTCGCTCACAGGAATTCCCAATTCGATCTGGTTAGCCAACTTCTCAATGTGCGGATTAAGAACGTCAAAGTCTTTCTTCCTCATGTTTATGATCCCCTTGCTAACCGGAGTACCTGTAGAAACAGTTTCTGCAAGGTTTCTGGTGAACTCCAAAAACATCTCATTTATCTTGTCCGACCTACCGCCCTCAATTACAATTCCTGTTATAAACGGCAGGACAACAACCCCTAGTGAGATTCCAATGAGGAAATAAAGCATCTGCCCGTTTGAGTGGAAGAAAACGAAATCCAAGGCAATTATTACTACTCCTGCAATAATTCCAAACCAATGCATTTTTTTAAATTTCATTTTAGTATGCGGGTTGCCTCATCTGAAGGAACACTAGGAAAACTACGTTAAGGACAGAAATTATTGAGACTGCTAAGATGCTTATCTGAGTAGGGCCGAAGCCCACACTTGTTCCTGAAATGGCCATCATTATGATCAAGAGCAAAAATACCATCGGCGCAGCTATAACTATGCTTATGTAAATATCAAGGAATATCTCTACAAGTTTTGTGTATTTCTCTCTTTCCAACCTATACGAAAGGAGAAGCGTCTCGGCCCTTTTCTCAAAAAACTCGGAAAGATTAGCCCCAGAGGTTATGCTTGTGGCAAGACCTGAAAAAAGTTCAGCAAGTTTATCGCTCGGCGCAGTTTTTGCAGCATTCCCGAGTGCAGTGGTTAAATCATAACCATACAAATTAATTTGATTTAGAACCTTTCTAACCTCCTTTCTTAGAAATGGATATTCCTTACTAAGTCCAATGATTCTAAATATTTCGCTCGGCGCAATGCCTGAACCAGTGATCGCGCTCATGTGAATAACTGCAAAAGGGAGCTCTTGGTCTATCCGCCCTCCAATCGATTGTTTCTCAGTACTTGGATAGAAGTAAAGTGCTAAAAATGTTAGGAGCGGAACTGCAAGGGGTATCCAGAAAAGCTTGCCGAGCATTGCAATTTGTCCTTCTGCCCTCAATTCAAAAAAAGGCCAGACTAAAGCAGTGCTAAAGAAGACAAAAAAGAGCCCAACAAAAAATGCAAGCACAAACGAAAGCAATACCGTGAGATAGGTCATTGCGACATACGACTCAAAAAGCATGTCCATATTTGCCTTGCGTAAACTGATCCCCAAATCCTTGAATGCACCACTCCTAACTGCCTTTCTAGCAGAAGATAAGAAAAGTTTGTTCGCTAGTTTCAAATATCCCCTAGATGCTTTAAACTCACTGTACTTATCCTTCTCTTCCCTGTCCTTAACCTTCAACTTTTTAATAAATCTATCGCTAATGTTTAACTCTCGGATAAATCGAGATTTATCTTTTGAGTGCAAGACAACTTCAACGCCAGAATCAACCCCTTTGTATTTTATCAGTTCCAACTTTTTATCTTTCTTGTTAGAAAGCTTCTGCGCCACAGTTATGTCTCTCAAAAGCTCAGGAATATTATCATTGATTATTCTCATACCTTCGACAAGAGAATTTATTGCTCCTTCAAGGAGCTTTCTTTCATCATCTTGAGCAGACTCGTATCGCCCGATATAACTTGCAATCTCTCTTAAAATATCAACCTCTGTATCAATGTTCTTCTTTAGTTCATCTATCATAGCATTTCCTTTATCTGTTGCTGAAAAGTCAAAATTTCTCTTTTGGCAGAAGCCAATCCTTCTGCATCCTTCTTCCTTTCTGAAATCCCTAATTTTTCAGCAGCATCTTTCATCGCAGCCAAAAGCTGCGCTAGAACCATCACATCCTCATTTTTCATAAGCTAAGAAGCCGAATAACGTTTAAATAGTTTTCAATTACTCTTGGATATTATACCTCTGAAGTACGCCCACAGGGTTTTTATGGAAGTCATTAACAATCCAACCCACCTGGTCGAAGTCAAAAATCCCCTTTCTGTAAAGCGTATAAAGCAATCTTGCTCTTGTTATCATGTCTTTGTAAAGCTTCTCTATCGGTGTGCCCGTCCTCATTGCAATTTTCTCAAAGGCCTTGCTCTGCTTCTTGGAGTAAAAAATATCTTTTGAAGCATCCCATTTGAAAGGGGTGTTCACAATGGCCGTTCCATCTTTATCTACATTCACCACTTCTACTATCTCTCTAACTTTTCTAGTGTCTTGCTTTCCAACTCTCGCATGAGTTGCGACAACAACACAATCCAATGAGTTGACAAGAGTGGGAGAAAGATTAATTGGAGGTGTCTGCAACCTTCTAATCAGCGTATCCACAGAGTCGGCGTGCATAGTACTAATCGACGCGTGTCCGGAAGCCATTCCTTGGAACAACACAAACGCTTCTTTGCCCCTAACTTCACCCACTATAATGTAGTCAGGATTCTGTCTAAACGAGCTTTTAAGAATCTGGAATAAATCAATCTCGCCAACCTTGCCAATTCCAATAGATGTCCTAGAAACAGATGGCAGCCAGTTTTCCCTGGGGAGATTAATCTCCCTTGTATCCTCGATAGAAACGACTCTTGCTTCAGGTGGAATGAAAAATGCAAGGGCATTCAACAAAGTAGTTTTACCAGAAGCAGTCCCACCCGTAACCAAGAGGTTTGCTTTATTCTCGATTAATATCCAAAAATAGGCGAGCATCTCGGGAGAGATTGTGTTCATTGCGATTAACTGCGTAGGGGTCCACGGGATCTTTGTGAACTTTCTTATTGTGAAGGTTGGACCGCGCGAAGACACATCTTTTGTGTAAGTGGCGTTGACCCTAGATCCATCTGGCAAAGTCCCATCTAATAAAGGTTGCGCATAAGAAACATATCTCCCCGTCCTCTGTGCCAACTTTTCAATGAAACTAGCGCTTTTCTCAAAATCCCTATACACAATATTGGTCCTAAGATTTCTGAAAACTCTATGTACAATAAAAATCGGAGTGTTCACGCCATTGCATTCAATATCCTCTATAAAATAATCTCTCAAAAGTGGATCAATCTCATTTAATCCTATAAAATCCCGGAACAAATAATAAAAGAGTTTTCTATAACTATCCGAAGTTATCTTAATGTTTAACTCATCAATCAACAATCTCGCGGTTTTGTCTATGTAACTTGTGGTAGCCTCCAAAGTGTTCTCAACAGCAACATTCACATTAATCAACTCAAGCATCGCCTCCTCAATCCTAATAAGTACTGCTTTTTCTTCCTCGGAGAGCAGAGGCTCTTCCAGCTCGTAAACCAACTCGTTGATTTTGTTATCCCAAAAAATATGCGCAGATGCGTAAGGCGCAATCAACATATACCTTACGTCAACACTTCTTTTGTCATGAAACCGTGGAATCGGCGGAACTGCCGGATTCAAATTGATCTTCTCGACCATGAGAAGAAAACACGAACTATTTATTTAAAACTATCTCCTTGATGTTTCCTCGATATCTATTTGTGTGACCTCTTGTCCGCCCAAATTCTTTATAGAGAACGCATAAGGCGTCGAAGCAGCTGTAAATTTTCTGTCCTCATCAACACCACCATAGGTCAAATTAGTAACATTCTGATAGCTTAAAACCAAAACTGTGTAAGCAGATCTTTCAGTTTGGTAAGAAGTCAGGGCGATGTTTCCTTCCCTAATCTCATAACCTGCCTCAGAATAAAGGCTACTTAAGCCATCTATAACAAAGATTATTTCATCGCTAGTAGAGTTAATAACCAAATACCCTCTCTTCATAGTAAATGCCGGAATATTCCTAACATTCCCCTGACCACGATCAATTAGTTCCCCAACACGATCGTCCCAGACATTGAGCGATTCTATTGTTTGTTCAACTAAAATTCTATCTCTTGATTCATTTATCTTGGGGGTCGCGATCGCAAGGATAATCCCGATCAGGGCCAAACCCATCAGAGTATACAAAACTGTTTCTATCCAAACTTGCGCTTTATTTCTCATTTTTACATTAATTATATAGTCAGGTTTAAATCAGACCGACAAAAATGCCCTTTGATTCTGATGCTATCTGTCATATCGCATTGCTTCCCAGATTTGAGAACCGGATAAACCTCAACAGAATCATAAGTTCCCGAAGCATTGTAAACATAAGTCTTAACACCTCCCCTCTCTGGCAAGGCCAACTTAAGATCTGCTGTTTTTAACATTCTAATCTTTCCCTTCTCAGGACTTGCATCCAAGTCATCAGAAACATCCACTGGGATAGAGCTGCCATCCCCCAAAAAGGCCAGTCTCATCCCTCCCAAACTCTCAACCTTCTCATTTGAAACCGTATCCGCACCAACTGACAGCGCAATAATAGAGTAATTCTCAACGCCATCATCAATTATCTTATAACAATTGTACTCAAACTCTTCGTAGAAGGTGAAATAATCTTCATAGCCTATGCACTCAGTACTATCGCTCAACCTATCTCTGACCAAAGGGACTACAATCCCTGCTATGATCCCAGCAGCCACAACAGTAATCATCAAAATTGCAATAGTCGCAACAACTGGAGACAACCCCTTCTTATTATTCAACTTCAGCACTGATTCCATAATCCGCATCGCAAACATGTGAGACCTTCTCTTGTGTTGTTTCCCCAAGTAAAATTGGTACCGCGATAATCGTATCACCAACAGTCGCCTCACTCGGTAATGAGAAGTTCGCTGACTGGCCAGGACCAATCGTGCCACCAGTCTTACCTATATCCTTCACCTCTCCAAGACCTTTTATTCTCATTTCAACAGCATAAATCGGTACACTCCCAATATTCGTGATAAATAATTGCTGACTTCTCGCCTCTATGAAAAAGTCTACGAGTTCACAAGACTGCTCAATAGCCCTTTCATTTTTTTCAATAGTTTCCCCCACAAAACTTCTGGCCCAGAAGAAAATGATTACTGCTAAAACAAGAGTAATAGAAACCAATAACGTGGTTGCTATGACCGGAGACAACCCTCTCTTCTTTAGAACATCCATCACATTAAGTGGCCACGAATATTTAAAAACCTATTGAAGAGTTAATGAGCCCCTTGTAGATACTCATGCGCAGAATGTGCGGCCGTACAACCCTCCGCGACCCCAGTTATTGCTTGTTTGAAGGGCTTGTCTGCAACATCTCCTGCTGCAAAAACTCCAGGAATGTTTGTACTAGAATCCTTATGGTTAATCACAATCTCTTCTTTTTCATTCAACTCAACACCAAGTTCTTTCGCCAAACCCGACAAAACTTCATGGCCTATTGCAACAAAAACTCCATCAAGCGCAATCTCTTTGCTTCCATTAAACTCTCTGTCCAGAACAACCGATCTAACAAAATTCTCGCCCTTAACCTCGACAACATTCGCATTATTTATTACTTCAATTTTTTCATTTTCTTCGACCCTCTCCAGATTAATTGGTTCAGCCCGGACCTTCTCTTTTCTATAAATGATGTAGACTTTCTTCGCATGCTCTGCCAAAACAAGCGCATCCTTCACAGCAGAATCAGAACCTCCAATCACCGCAGCGACCTTATTCCTGTACAGAGGCCCATCACAAAGGGCACAATAAGCAATTCCCTTATTCTCAAACTCGCGAGAACCTTTAACCTCTGCGGGCAACTTCCTCCATTTTGTACCAGTCGCAAAAAGAACGGTCTTACCCATGTAATTCCCTTTATTTGTTTTAATTACAAAGTCCTTCCCAGATTTCTCAACCTTCTCAACCTTCTCTTCCTTTATTTCAACATTCTCATAGCTCCTTGCATGCTCTTCGATCTTCTCTGCAAGCTCAGGACCACTCAACGAAATAAAACCCGGGTAGTTTTCAACAAGATTCGTTGTAGTTATCACCCCCCCTACTGGCAGCTCAGAGCCATGAGTTGCCCCCAAAACAAGCACATTCATACCAAGGCGCGCACCATACATCCCAGCAGCTAAACCTGCAACTCCTGCCCCAATAACCACAAAGCCATACTTTTTAACCATCTTATTTAATCCTCAAAATTTCCTTAAGTCTATCTTCATCAAAACCAACCATAATCGTGCCGTTGGCATCAATTACCGGAACGCCCGTCTGTCCGGACTTTTTCACCATCTCTTCAGCAGCCTTCAGATCCGCCCCCACATCTTTCTCAGTGAAATTAATGCCTCTAGAACTAAGGAAATCCTTCGCCCTCTTGCACCACGGACACTGCTCGGTACCATAAACTATTATTTTCATAAATTTACATCCTAAAAAGAAAAAACAAAAAGGATTATATAAATTATTTGTCATCAGAGTGAATGGATCAATTCCTTAAAAGCTACCTAGAAAAGAACGAAATTGGGCATGTCGAACACAAACACGAAGCAGTATACACTGTAGAAGAATCAAAAAAATTAAAACAGTTGATACCAGGACTTCATTGCAAGTGTCTTTTTCTTAAGGACAATAATAAAAAATTTTATCTTGTCGCCTTGCCTGCACAAAAACGCTTGGATATCAAAGCATTAAGGAAAAAACTCGAAGTAAAAAAATTGAATTTCGGCTCGCCAGAAGAGTTAAAAGAAAAATTAAACCTAACGCCCGGGAGTGTTTCAATCTTTGGCATGGTCTACGCAAAAGATGTGGCTCTAATCATTGACCAACAAGTTTGGGATGCAGAAATCTCAGGTTTTCACCCCAACATAAACACCTCCACATTAGAACTTAAACGCAAAGACCTAGAAAAATTCTACAACCTTCTCGAAACAGAAAAACATGTGATGGAACTATGAGACGCAAAAATGCAGTAACTCTATCTATTCTTATAACTCTCCTGATAGCTGCCAACGTCCTTTTTTTCCAATTTAACGAGCCCAAAAAAACAGTAATCGTAACAGAAGTAATCGATGGAGACACCTTCAAGTCAGAGGGTCAAAGCTTCAGGTTAGCAAACATAAACACTCCAGAAAAGTCAGAGAAAGGCTATGAAGAAGCAAAACAATACCTCTCTCAGATAGATAACCAAGAGGTAGAAATAGGAGAGATTTCAACAGACAGGTACGGCCGCGTATTAGTTAGAGTATACGACAAGGGTTACCTAAACCTAAAAATAATTCAGGAGGGCTTGGAAAAAAGTTCCTTGTTCAGGAGTCAGAACTTTCCCTTTTTGATAATGCAGAAAAACAGGCAGTAGAAAGCGAAAAAGGCCTATGGAAAAAATCAGATCTATCAGATTGCCTCGAGACAGCAGTCTTTGCGTCTGAAGAGGTAGTTAAAATAAAAAGCAGGTGCAAAGAGATTAACTTAATGGATTTTATTGTTGCAGACGAGAGCAGAAAAAGCTATAAGTTTCCAGATATTGTCATCTCAGAGGTGAACTTACATTCGTCTAAGGGGTCCGACAATGAAACCGATTTATTCTGGAACAACGAGGGCAGCATCTGGAACAACGACAGAGACACGATCTACATTTTTGATAGCGAGGGCCTGCTTGTTCATCATAACTCTTATGGTTATTAGTGTTCTAACCTCAAACTGTTCGGCCCTTGAAATAAATTTAGATTCTCCAAGCGAAGTTGAAATTGATGAAGAATTTACAGTTGGGATTTCAGTAGACTCTGAAACCCCTCTCGACATAAAAATATTCGTGCATAAGTCAAATAGCGAAAATATCAAATCCTCAGATTACATCTCAGAAATCTATGATGAAGAAAGCGAGAGCTGGAAAAATTCATGGTATTATTTGAAGGAATACTTCCCAGATCACGAGAAATATGAAATTAGGGTGACTGGCTCTCCCGGAGAAAGAGAAATTTGTGCAAGATTAAGGGAACCAGACACGAAGAAGTTTTACACAGAATGCAACAGCATAAAAGTGACTGGGGAAGAAAAAGAGGACGAAGAAGATTCTGAGGAAGAAAGCGATGATGACGAAGATATGGATGAAAAAGATGAAGAAGACACAAAAGAAATCAACGAGCCAATTCCAAATGTTGCCAATGAAAATGTCAAGGAAATATCTTGCCCAAAAACCAAATTAACTCTCAATGGGGCAAAAGAAAAGCCTCTAAATCCGCCAAATAATGTAAAAACAAAAGAGGGGACGAAAACAACAGTTATTCTGTACAGTTTTGCCGGATTTTGCGTTTTAGCAATAGTTCTGTTAGCCTTGAGAAAACTCTAGATAACTTTTAAAAACCCTTTTTTCTCTAAACACTAATGGAAAAGATTCATGCATCTCTGATTTTAGAAATATTGGGAAGACCTAAGGAAAACATAATCAACGCACTTGGATCCATTCTGGAAAAAATGAGTAATGAGAAGGGAATCAAAATCCTGGAAAAGAATGTCCACGATCCAGAACCTGTAGAAAAATCAGACTTATTTACCTCTTTCGTAGAACTAGATGTGGAGCTTGATTCCGTTATGAACTATTTAACCTTGATCTTCACGTACATGCCTGCAAATATTGAAATCACTCACCCTGAAAAGATCATGTTTAACAATATAACTTTGAACGAGATGGGCAACGCATTAGTGCAAAGGTTACATCATTATGATGCCGTAACAAAAAACACGGTTGCAGAAAGAGACATGCTTGCCCGTAAACTTCACGAGGTTGCCCCTCACCTATTCAAAAAACAAGAATCTTCGTCCAAGGCAGAGGCCAAAGAAAAACCTAAGAAAAAATCCCAAAAGAAACAGAAGAAATCAAGGTAATCCTTTCTGCTTCGCTAGTCTCGCTTGCAAGGGATTCTTTCCACCATTCTTGCCAGTTTTCCTAAACTTAAGAAAGATTATTGCGCCAACAACTATAACTATTCCTGCAATCAACCACCCTATCCAAGAGTTTCCACTCGAACCTCCCCCAGAACCATTACAACTTCCAACACAACATTGATTAAAATCAATCGTGGAAACAATTTCCCCCTCGCAGGTTTCATCCGCAGAACAAGAATAACCTGAAAGCTCAGAACAATAATAAGACGGACCGCTTGACGTACTGTTCTTGGAATACGCTGTAATCGCATCTCCTTCCTCCTCAGTAAAGCTGATATCCACTAACATATACTCATAAATGTCCTCGTATTGGGCGATCACCACTCCCTTGAAAGGGCGTCCCCTCCAGAATTCTTTTATAGTCAAATTAAAAGTTCTACTTTGATTTGCACCTATTGAAATATTCCGATTTGGTTCTATCGAAAATTTTGAAGGGTTAAAATCTAATCTAAGCCCATTAAGCTCACTCTCTCCATTATTTTTTACAACAAAGTTATAAACAGGCAGATCCCTGCGCACAAAAACCACACTAGTGATAGATGCGGGATCAATCACAAAAGAAGGAGGCCCTTTAGGGGGAATAACAAAACATTCACTTACATTAAACATGCATTCAGTGCCATTACCGCTGCCAGCAGGATTACATGTTAAATTACCTCCATCAAATCCAATGGTTGAACAGTTAGACCCAGAAAGATTTTGGCCATCGCATTCCTCCCCCGGACCAATAATGTCATCTCCGCAAACAGCTTCCGGAACCTCCTCTCCATCATTACAAGTCTCATTGTACCAATACCCTCCCGCATCAAAACAAGTGCCGAAAGTCCCACACAAATCTAAATGTTCTGAGCTACAGATAGGTTTGGGTTCATCATTACAAGTCTCATTGTACCAATACCCTCCCGCATCAAAACAAGTGCCGAAAGTCCCACACAATCCAACATGCTGAGAGTCACACACGGCTCCAGGCTCATACCGATTACAGGTCTCATTGTACCAATACCCTCCAGCGCCTGTGCAATTAGGCCCATTCAAACAAAGGTTCAAATTGTCAGACCCACATTCCGGCTCTTCTTCAGGTTCCTCCGGCTCTTCTGGCAACTTACATAAGCTGGTGTCAAATGCAAGACATCCACTAGAACATTTCAGGGTTCCACTGGCAAAACTTCCGGGAATTGTAGTACAACTGTTTCCATCCAAATTTAGTCCGTCACAGACTTCTCTGCTGTCTATCCGCCCATCTCCACAAAGATATTCAGCGCCGAGGATTCTCGCAGGAAATTGATAAGTTCCAAGGTTTATCATTATTTGTTGAACACCCAAAACCTCTTCAATCGAAAAGTCAATATGGTTCACTCCAGTATACAAATTTATTTCCCTCTGTTCTGGAAAATCTGTGCTCACAGTTTGCGATCCAGAGTAAACAGTGGCCAATATTTCAAAATCATCATCTGTCAAAATAAAACCCGGAGATATAGTGTACTGAATCAAACTTCCTTGAACAGTAAAATCGTGCGTGAAGTCTATCACCTCTGGAACGCCGTCTACAAGAGCAACGACATCTTCTAAAATCAACCTATACTGTCCAGCATTTGCTGGCGCAATAATCCAAATAAATTGCTTACTGCCCAATCTCTTAACATCGTACTGAACCCCAACATCGAGATGTCCGTCTTTTACAACTCTTACCTGGCTTCTCTGTATCGGCGCAAGAATTCCGCCAGAAATCTCTCCAATCATAGTCTCTTTCGGAGAATAAGATGTTCGCAGATCAGTTGAAACAGAAATAGCACTCGGAATCAAAAGCAAAAAGATAGCGAATAAAAAAATTAATCTTTTCATTTTATTTGCTCATTTCTTTTAGTTTCTTGAATGTCTCTTCCATTTCTTTATCATTATCGCTCTTGCCTTGTGAATTTGTGGCCGGCCTATTGGCAGGAGGAACAGAAGGTCTAGGTCTCATCATCATAGGTCTCCCGCCCATTTGAGGCCTTACCATCCCCGGAGGACCTCCAAATCTTGGCGGCGGCCTTCTACCCAAAACAGCGCCAGGAGGCATTCCACCACCAGGTCGAGGCTTAGCAGATCTCGCCTTGCCAGTCACCTTGAACCACCAAACCCTTAGCTTGTCTCTATAAACTATTCCAAGGACAACCAAAATTATCAAAACAATAAACACAATTATCCAAATCCACAAACTGCTCTTTGGAGTTTCTCCAGAATCAACGCAGAATCCATTCTGGCATTTCTCATCGCTGCTACAATCTTCATCGCCATTACACTGAAGACTCTGCTCAGTTTCACATATTCCTACACTATTGCAGATCTTTCCAGAAGGGCAATCACTGTCCGAAGCACATCCCAGATCAGCTTCGCAAGCGCCAAGACAACAACCGCATTCACTTGATTCTACGACATCAACTGTGCAAGGTTGATCCCACGGGCAACACGTTCCCCCTAAGCTTCCACAAGTTGCCCGGACAACCTCGACCGTGCAACAATACTCAAAAGGATTACTACAACTATGGGTCGATTGTGGAAAGTACTGCCCTCCTGCTTCCTGGCAGGTCGACATAGTCGGCGCACAGAATAATTGGGCCAATCCACAATCTGTAATCGTATTCGGATTGTAGGAGTTATCATCTCCGTCAGTTCCATTAGTCACACATATCCCCTCTTCACAAACCTCTCCGGACGTACAATTACTATCCTCCGTACAAGGATCACCGCTCCCATCAGGCACTCCTGGCCCCCCCTCCGAAGAACACAGACTAACATTAAAGTGTAAACAGTCAGACATGCATCCAAGAGTTCCATCATAATAACCTTCAATCGTACCGCAAGACTCTCCATCCAGTTCAGCAGTTGTACAAACTCCGTCCAGCCCACAATCACAAACTTCACTGCCATTTACCATGCTATCATTACAAACTGGAACAAAAGGCGGCTCCTGCTCAGATATACAACTGCCCGTATTGTAGGTGCAACTAGAAGCACTACACAAAAGATTTCCTCCAACAAAACCTCCGGCAATTGTTGTACAATTCTTATCCCTTAAATCGCTTCCATCACAAGCTTCCTCTCCCTCTGCAACCCCATCACCACACTCAGCATTTATATCACAATCTCCCGGACAGCTTGAAACAGTTTCGTCACCATTACAGCTACCATCACCACAATATGGATCAGTACCCTCATAGCTGCTTCGCAACCACTTAGCACCATAAATCACAAACGCAGTATCTCTAATATTTCCGCTATTCCAACAACCAGTTCCGTCCTGATGTTCAAACAAATAACCCAGAGTATTAGAAGCATCAATGTCTTGAGAGTCTGCGCCGCCCAACGCAAGCATTGCCAGAGCAGTATCATAATATCTCCCATAAGGGCTCGAAGGCATTTCCCAATAAGTCCCCTCAGGCCTTATCTTCTGACTGCTCATTATCTTTGCATAATGTTCATCTCTGCCTTGAGTGAGTGCAACAAGAAACGCGCTAGGAAAATACCTCTCGTTATCAGAAGCCAGTGCTCTCAAATAAGGTGCATACTCAGTTATGCTTTCTCCACTTGCATAAAGTGCTGTAGCAGCCCACAAACTTCCTTCATAATCACAAGAGGATCCTGTCTTAAAGCACCTAGCAGTTATCTGCTCTAGTGTCCAGGCCCCTGCACTGGCACCATGTGTTTGGGATGAAACATAAACAGTTTGCCCACCACTTTTCATATAGAGGAGGTTTGTCTTAAAACCCACATCGCACTGAATATTGAACTCCTTCTCTAAACAGTTACTTGCAATTTGCATACGGTATCCAGAAGGTACTACGGAAAGGCAGCTCCCCGGATTTCCAGTAATTTTCATGTCCTCCCCTATATTAATAGAATGATCTACCCCATCATAATTTACTACGCACCCCGCAGGCCCATTATCATTAATAGAAACTTGTAGAAACCAAGTCATCTCTTGAGTCACTCCGCTCCTTCCTTTAAGCCACTCAGTGATATTACCAATCTCCTGGCCCATCCTCATCTTTGCCAAGGCAGCTTGAGCGGTCGCTTTAACGGTGCAACCAGAACTAGGCCAACAGTAGTCTCCAGGGCTCTTTTGTTGGTAAATTGTAGCATTTATCTTTGGATTTGGCGTGTTAGCTAATGCTGTGAAAACTGCTTCCTCAAAAGACAACGAAGTAGAATCCACTCTGCTATCCAGGCAATTAAACGCATCGTTTATCTCTTCAACATAATCTGCGGAACCCGCGATAACCAAACCTACGAACAAAATAGCCAATGTAAAAACTAACCAGGCTAGCACCCTTTTTCTCATGCCAATCCCAAGCGGAAGATGTTTAAAAACTTTCACCTTGCCAATCATTCTCTAGACCTTCTCCTAACTTTCCGCATCACATCAACCAATGGATTTTTCGTTTCCGGTTTTTTATCAAGTATCCCAATGTCGCGGTAAAATGCCTCATTGCTATAATTCGGTGGGAGAATCTTTTTGGTTTGCTTCAAATGCCATTCAATCTGGCTTCTAACATAACCTTCTTTCAACGGAGGCTCGTTCCTTTCGTTCCAATCTCGCACTCTCTTATTTATTTCTTCAGGAGAAAAGCCAGTAGAACGCAAAAACGTTAACAAAACAAAAAGCCCCCTTTTCCGCCCCTCTTCCAGCCCCTTCAACAATTTTTTGATAGGCTGTGGGAACATGTCGTCAGTAACGCCCTTCAATTCAACATCATCAAACTTCTTCCCCTTAAACTTGCTAAACCTCTTTTCTTCAATAGCCTTCTCCATGACCTCTCGTCCGCGACTCCAATCCAATGCCTTTGCCAATAAATTCTTCGCCTCCCCTTCTTCATTCTTCGGCATAAACTCTTTAATTTTAACTCTAAGCGGATCGGCATCCATGGGCGAGAACGTTTTCAATTCCTCTTTTGTTAAAACAACACTGGCCAAGGCAGTTTTCTCATGTAACGAGTAAGGCATCCTAAACAAATGTCTGGAGGCTACCAAGACCAAATCGGGCGAAGCCACTTTTTCTGCACTCACCCCTTTAGACTTCTCAAAATTTTCAGGATGTTTGCTCGAGTTCATCTGCAAGTTTTCGTTGTCCGGGTCAATACAATTTTCACAATAGTGAAATTCCTCGCCATCCAGCTGCTCCAAGACTCCCGCGCAAGAATTGCTCAAACATTTCAGCCTCCTCTTCGTAATCTTCGCGTTCTTCCTTTGCACAGTCATACTACAAACCGGACAAACAAAATTCGCAATCGAACCTTTCTGCGCAGGTTTTCCACAAATTTTACACATCACTTCCTCAAGCTGTTCTTTTGAAAGCTTCGTCCTCCTCTGAATCGCCCCAATATCTGTCAGAATTTCTGAAGCTAACCTATTATAGTCTTCACGAATATAGCTCATTAAATAACCGCAAATCGCACGAGGCCAAGAAGGAAACATCTTTCTCCCCTCCTCTCCGTTAAACTCTCTAGGAAACGCCTTCCCAGAAACCATCAGATGAAATCCCTTGCTTCCCGAAAACTTTATCCCATAATTCTTAACTCCGTGCTGCTCCAGCGCGGCAATAATCAACTGCGCAGCAATTTTTGAACAATCCAAAAAAGGCGAATCAATATCAATTAACAAGTCCCATCCCTTCCTCAAATTCTCCAAATCTTTTTGCGTAGAGTCCGAACTCAACTGAAGAGGGTCTTGCCAAAGCTCTTCCGAAGCATGGAATGACGTCGCACCTTTTCTAACCAAGCCATTAACGTCAGAGATATACTGCAGCATATCCGGCCTTTTACCAAAACCCTCAAAATACCGAGGAACAACCTCTCTATCCAGCGCAAAATTCAAAATCGCCTCTTGCACCTTCGGATTAGAATAATAAATCCTAGTTACCGCCCTCACTCTTTTTTCCTTATCACTCATCTCCTCTTTCTCAGAATCCATACATTTTCCTGCCTTATCGATTTTAAATGGTTTGTTATTCTCCCACTACATCTTCGCGAATTTCAGTGATCTTTGTAAGCCCTAGCGAGCAACCTCGTAGCGCAGCGAGAAGTGACGAACAAAGAAACACAATTAAATGGGTTTCGAGCGCTCAACGAGCGAAGAGGGTAACAACCGCCTTGAGCAGTATCTTTCACAACAATAAAGCTTTTTAACCTCTCACAACTCAAAAAACCATGAAATTAACATTGCAAAGTCCGAAGATATTTTCAGATATAATAACAATCATTTCGGAGTTAGTCACAGAAGTTCGCATAAAAATTAACAAAGAGGGCCTCTCTCTTACTGCGATCGACCCAGCGAACGTCGCAATGATTTATTTCAAAATTCCAGCTTCTTTATTCCTAGATTTCGATATCGACAAAGAAGAAGACGAAATTGGAGTTAACCTAAGCAACCTAAAAGCAGTTTTGAGGAGATGCAAACCCGGCGCTTCGCTAACTCTTGAAAAAGCAGACAACATTCTAAAACTTGGAATCAGGGACAGGGTCAAAAGAGACTTCTCTTTAGCGCTAATCGAAATAGACATGGAAGAAAAACCTTTGCCTGAATGGGAATTCAACTCAGTTGTAAAGATTAACGCAGACACTCTAACAGAAGTCATTGAAGATTGCTCCGTAGTGAGTGACGCCTGCACTTTCATGGCAGAACCAAATAAGTTTATCGTAGAAGCTCACAGCCTAAACTCCGCACGAGCAGAATTTTCAAGCGACGAAGCAGAAATTCATTCCGGAAACTCCACAGCAAGATTTTCCCTAGAATACCTCAGTAAGTTCATCAAAGGCGCAAAAATCTCCAACCAGTCCACCCTCTCATTCAGCGACAATCACCCAATGAGGCTTGACTTCCACACCGGCGACGTCATCTTAAGCTTTGTTCTAGCTCCAAGAGTCGAGCAAGAAGATTAACTATTTATACAACCTTTCCCTCAATATAGCATGCCAAAGAAACTAAAATCTTCGGCAAAACCTAAAAAAAGGTTTGATATCGTAATCTTAGTCTCCATAGCTTTCGCGGTCTACGGCTTAATCCAATCCTTCCTAACAACTCACGAGGACTGCTACGCAGTGATCTTCGCATGGATTTCATTCACAGTTGTCTGGGCAATTGTAGCAATCTTGAGATATCAAAACATAACTGGGAAGTGTTAGTTTTTTTAAGTTTTTTAATTTTTTTAAACCCTCTTCAATTCTCCTAAGCTTTTCCATAGACAAAACCATCACTACCTCTTCCTTATCTTCAGGTTCATTAACAAAACCGATGCCCATAACATCTGCCAATTCATGAAGCTGTCTTTCTGACAGCCCATCTAATTTGGCATAAAGCTTTGATTTCAACTCGTTTATTGCTTTATTAATTTCGTTTTCCTTAAAGCGATAGATTATATGCAACCTATCAAATCTATTTTCTTTTGAGGAATCACTATTATTCAATAATCTTATAACTTCATCTAATTGGTGATCGGATAAATCTTCTGTTAACTTTTCTAACATCTGAAAGTTCATCTATAATTTCATGTCTCAATGTTTAAATTAGTTATGCCTAGCGAGTCATTCTAAAAACAAAGAAGATCAAAACCACAACTAAAACAACTGCAAGACCAATTACATAATACGTCCAATTTGTTTCCTGAGGTGCGCTAACCCTCACAGGAACCGTCATTTCCTCAACAAGCACATTGCCGTTATCAACGGTTCTAGTCTGCACCCGAACAAGATAGGTCTTTTCAACAGCACCAGAATCTACTGTGAACTTCAATGTTGCAGTGCCGGATTCCCCCGGCAGCAAATCGCCAATAAAGTTTGTTTTCTCATCAAAACTAAATGGCTGGTCAGAATTCTCAAAAACCCTAACAGAAGTTTCCTTGCCTTCCTCTTCTCCAACGTTTTCAACTATGATTCGTAATTCAACAGCATCATTCTCGCTGATAGTTGCAGGGCCAGTATTCGACCTGATTATCTGGAACTGTGACCTCCCCTTAACAGGCAAATCGAACTCAAGAGCAACAATCCTGCTATCTCCGCCCTCGTCATAAGTCAATTCTAAAATCCCTTTATGTACGCCAGATGAAACTCTTTCACTTGTATCCACAAAAAAATCAACATCTTTGCTTTCCCCCGCCGCAACCCTCCCAAGATTAGCACTGTCGCTATAACTTCCAGAAGGTGTAAACCCCTCCGGCAAGATCAACTTAGCCCTCACAAAATCAGCATCTTCGTCTTCAGTGTTCTCAATCGTCAACGTAAGCTTAACGTCTTCCAAGTCAGGCGAAATAGTTGTAGGCAAACTCTCAACATTTCCTATAATCAACTCGGCCCTATTCGACTCGACACTCACACTAAACTCATCGCTGTCTTTGTCCTCATTATCTTTAATCTCAAAGTCAATTGTGTAATCATCTGAGCCCGCATCCTCATCAACCTCGATTCTAAAACTCACAGCCTTTTCCTCGCCATCCTCAAGCACTCCTAAACTTTTTGAGTCATCACCCACATTGTCAAAAGGAGAGTCTAATTCTAAGAAAAGTTCAATATCGCTCCTAGTTTCCCCCGCCTCATTAGCTACCGTGGCAGTTAATCTAAACGTCTCGCCTGCCTTAACATCTGCCTCATCATATTCAAAATCAACAACATAATCTTTCATAACAACAGTTTCAGTTATAGCACCAACATTGGCAGCTAAAATTATGAAGCCCAACAAAAATGCCATTTTTTTCATAACCTTCCCCCGTTTTGATACTTTTAAGGATTGTTGTTCTCGATAGTATCCGATTGGTTTCTCACGTTTTTCTTTCTGAAATAGCACGTACAATGCAGCCACGCCAGTCACTGCCGCAAACATACTTCCAGCCACACCAAAACTCATCATTGTCCCAAGATCTCCCATCAACTTCAACTGCCCAAGATTCATCGCACTAAACCCAATCAATGCCGCAATAACTGTGATAACCATCGGCGTCATAATATTCGTCATAGTCTCCTCCATCGCCTTTCTTTTATCATGTTTCCTCAACTCATAATTGTACCGAAGCATAATCTGCAAACCGAAATCAATTCCAATCCCAATAGTCATTGTAATAACACTCGTAGTGATATTGTTGAACGGCTCTCCGAAAAATCCTCCCAGCCCAAGCGTCCAGATTATACCAAGAACAACTGTTACTAACGGCAAGAATGTATTCTTAAAACTCCTAGTCAGAATATAAAGAAAAACAACAATCCCCAACAACGAAACCAAAGAAGTCTTTTGAGAGTCCGGCCCATTAATGGCATCTAGCTCGCTCTCAACAACCAGTCCGCCAGAAGCTCTAACTTTTACTCCCGCAGGCTTTTCGGTCTCGTCAATTATCTTATACAATTGATTAGTAAACTCATGCCTTTCGTGTACCGCATCTTCATTTGCGCTGATCCTAATCAATGTTGCACTATAATCTTCATTTATCAAATCCTGCGCAGCAAAACTATCAAACAACGTCTGCTCAGTCGCAATCGTCCGAGGAATGATTCCTTCATTCGCATCCTTCACAACCTCGGCTAGGCTGTCTACGCTTTGAACGTCCTGAACAAACATCGCTTTCTTCCCGAGTAAGTCGATGTACTCCAAAACTCTCGGATCGCGAATGTCCTGCGGCTCATCAGAACCAAAAAATTCCGGAGACACCTCCACATAAATCAAGGCAGAAGATCTTTCTCCAAACTCGTCGTTTAATTTCCTAAATGCAACCATCTCCTCAAGATCTGCCGGCAAAACCGTCTCAAAATCAATATCCTGATTCTTAATCAAGGTCATCCCATAAAACATTAGAACAGTTATAATGACAGCAGCACTAAGAACAGTCCAAGGTCTATTAGCAACAAGTTTTCCATAACCTCTGTAAACTTTCTCAATCTTTAGCTTCTTGAATTTTTTTTCTCTAACTTTCTCCTCGTGGATAATCTCTTTTTCCCCCTTAAGCGCTCTTTCAATCTTGTCTTCAACCAAAAGAATAACTGGCGCAGCCAAAATAGTGGAAGCAAGCATGAACGCGATCCCAATTGCCAAACTCAATCCCAAGTCAGACAAAACAGGAAACATGCTCAATGTCAGGGCCAAAAAACCAATCAATGTTGTTGAGCCAGAAGCTGCAAGGGACCCGCCAACCTGAACAACCGCTTCGCTTACCGCGTAATTCACATCGTGCTTTTTTCTTTCTTCGTTATACCGAGAAACTAAAAATATAGAGTATTCCATTCCCAATCCAAGCAACATCGCACTCAATCCTGCAGTCGCAATAGTTATCGAAATGCCCAGCCAACCAAGAGTTCCCGCAGTCCAGGTCAAACCCAAAAGCAGTGGAAACAAAACGATAAGTCCTCTTTTGAATGAAGCTTCAAGAACAACAATAAGCAGAAAGATTGCAATCGTAGAAAAAATTAATGTAAAAAACGAGTCACTTATCAATAGCTGAAAAATCGCAGAACCCAATGGTGCATCTCCAGTTGTGGTAACTTTCACCCCGCCTGGTTTTCCAGACTCTTCAATAATCTCGTTGACTTTTTCATCCAACGCCTGAATCTTCTCAGTATCTCCCCCAACGTCTGCCTCAATAAATGCCAGAGTTAGTTCATAGCCCCTATCAAAAAACTTTTCACTTCCAGGCACATTACTCAAAACTCTCTTGGTACTTTCCAAATCTTCCGGAACATCCATCTGAGAAAAAACCAACCCCGCCGACTGCACATTTTGGATAGTCCTCTCTCCCTCAAGATTTTTTTGCAATCTCGTCATAAATTCAATAATCGCCGGATCACGAATGTCCTTTGGATTTGTATCGCTGTCAAGCGAATCATCCAACTCAACAACTATAACAACGCTCTCAAATTCCTGAAACTCGGTATCTATTTTATTAGACAGCTTCATGACAGGCAAATCCTGCGGATTCATCTTGTCAAAATCAGACTCAAGGTGGATCTTGCTAAGGCCCATCGCACTAAAAATAGTGAATCCCAAAAGGACCAATATCACAATCCAAAGGTATTTTATTTGAACATCCGCAACTTTCTTTAGTCCTTTCTGAATGTAATCAATCAAACCAGCCATACTTTTCTCCGAGAAGGTTTCTATATAAAGATTTATGAAGCGCGGTTGGGAGAAGTATATTTTGTATAATAAAAAGCTTAAAAAACAAACATTTAATTTATACAAAATGACCACAGTCAGATTGAACTATCGCGAAGGGGATCATAGGGACGTAGACATGAAGCACATAAGGCCTTATGAACTAGATGACAAGGGTGGAAGGCATCCAGTTGTGAGATTAAAACCAGATGCAAACTGCGACATAATGTATCTTCTCGGATCTCTTTACAGGGGAGAACCTTTGGTTCTTAGAGAAAATGGTGAAGGAGATGGTGGAGAAATAGTGGATTTACGAGGGGTCAGAAGCATAAGAATTTTTCCGAATGGAGCACCAACAGACCAACAACGAGCCCCAGGATAATTATTTAACCCTCCTTTCTCTCCCTACAAAATGGAAATCTCTTCGCTAACAATCGTTCTCTCAGCAATAGCTTTCATCATAGTTGTCTGGCTAACTTACAAACTCTCCGCCATAAGAGCAGACCTAAAATGGCAAAAGAACCTCGTCCGCCTAAGAAAAGAGATAGCAGATCAACAAAGGGCAGGCATTAAGGGCAAGGTCTCCGAAACCTTCGCCCCATTCCTCGAAGGTTTCCCGTTCAAGCCCTCTGAGTGTAAGTTCCTTGGCGATCCAATCGACTACGTTGTCTTCGAAGGCCTAGACGAACGCGACATCAAAGGCATACACTTAGTCGAAGTCAAACAAGGCACATCCAAACTCTCTAAGCATCAAAAACAAATCAAGGACCTCATCGACCAACTAGACTCCGAAGACGTTACGTTTACCGAGTTTAGGATTAAAGGAGACTAGTCTTATAAACGCCCAAAATCGCCTCACAAAAACTTTATATACCCAAAATATCACAGTCAGTTAGATCTAATTGAGAAAGACCCGGACTATTCACCCGAATCTTTCTAACAAAATAAGGGAGAGTTGCACCCAAAAACAATGGTAATAGTAAGAAATGGCCAAATTATCAAGACCGAGAAGAGCAAGTTTGCAGTTCTGGCCCAGAAAGCGGGCTGCTAAAGTTTTACCCAGTGCAAACTGGAAACCTATTTCTTCTAACGAAGAGGGCCTTTTAGGAATCATCGCTTACAAAGCAGGAATGGCCTCCGCCGTCGTGAAAGACACAACCGAAAAGTCCAGAACCCTAAATAAACAAATCACAATCCCTGTAACCCTTCTCGAAGTTCCATCCATGAAAATATTCTCAGTTCGATTCTACAAAAACGGAAAAGTCCTAACCGAAATTAATGTTTCAAACGACAAAGAACTAAAAAAGAAGGTTAAAGTTCCGAAAGAATCAAAGAAACTTGACAAAATTCCAGAAGGCTACGACGACATAAGGGTTATAGTGTATTCTTTGCCTAAACAAACAAACATCAAAAAAACTCCAGATATGATTGAACTTGCAATTCAATCAGACAACAAGCTCGAATTTGTAAAAAACCTTATAGGAAAAGAAATTACCCTGGCAGATTTCTTAAAGTCGAAACTTTTAGACGTTCGAGGGCTAACAAAAGGAAAGGGCATGCAAGGCCCTGTAAAAAGGTTCGGCATCACCCTAAGATTCCACAAGTCCGAAAAAGGCCTCAGAAAGGTCGGTTCAATAGCTCCTTGGCATCCAGCTCGCGTCACGTTCAGAACACCAATGGCTGGCCAAATGGGTTATTTCTCCCGCCTCGTCTATAATCTAAATGTCATAGCCTCTGGAAAAATTTCAGAAAACGATGTAAATCCAAAAGAAGGGTTCCCTCAATACGGCAAAATCAAGACATCTTATATAATTCTCAAGGGTTCAGTTCCAGGCCCACAAAAAAGACAAATCCTTCTCACGCCTTCATACAGGCCAACAAAAAAACAATCTAAAAAGAAACTTGAGTTTCTGGAGCTGGTACAATGAAAGCAACACTATTCAATTCAAAAGGCGAAAAAAAATCTCAGGTAGAAATGCCAAAACTATTTTCGATCAGAGTCAGAGAAGACATGGTCAAGAAGTACTTCGAAGCAGAAAAATTCATTCAACCTTACGCCTCGCTAGAAAGAGCAGGCCTCAGACAATCTGCCTCTGGAACAATCTCTCACAAAAGACACGATTGGAAAGGCCATTACGGTCGAGGAATATCCAGAGTCCCTAGAAAGACAATGTCGCGACGTGGAACGCAATTCAATTGGGTCGGAGCAAACGTTCCTGGAACAAGGCAAGGTAGAAGAGCACACCCTCCAAAAGGCGTCGGCAAAGAAAAGAAACTCAATAAAAAAGAAGTCATTATAGCATTCAATTCCGCACTAGCCG
Source organism: archaeon (assembly GCA_043821585.1). Classification (GTDB taxonomy): domain Archaea; phylum Nanobdellota; class Nanobdellia; order Pacearchaeales; family GW2011-AR1; genus UBA73. The sequence continues at coordinate 27,740 of JBDRCQ010000009.1, read as the reverse complement.
CGACAGCAAATAAAGAATTCATCTTGAAAAGATATTCAAGCTTAGACAAAATCGAAAATATGCCGTTCGTAATCGAGGCACTTCCAACCAAAACAAAAGATCTCAAACAATCAATTAATACAATGCTCGGCGAAGCTTCAAGATTAGCATTCAAAAACAGGGAAGTCCGATCAGGAAAAGGCAAGGCCCGAGGAAGAAAATACAAATCAAACGCTGGCGCATTGATAATAATCTCTCCAGAAGAAAAAGCAAAATTCTCTGGAATCGAAATAAAAACAACAAGCGAAATAACAATCGCAGACTTCTATCCACTTGGCAGGTTAGCCATCTACACAAAAAAAGCATTGGACGCTCTAGCTAATGAAAAGAAGGAGGAAAAGAAATGATCCTAAAACCAATCACCTCTGAAAAAGCAGTAAAAATGATAGACCTAGACAACACCCTCTTATTCCAGCTCGAGAAAAAAGAGTCAAAAGAAACAATTAAGAAGGAAGTTGAAAAGATCTTCAACGTGAAAGTCGAAAAAGTCAGAACACACGTTAAAGATAACAAGAAATTCGCATACGTGAAACTCAAAAAGGAAAATCCAGCTATTGACGTTGCAACCAAACTGGGCATGATATAATGGGAAAAAGAATAATTCAACAGGCAAGAGGAAAAGGAAGCTTAACTTACAGAGTTAGAAAACAAGCGTACAACAAAAAGATAGCTTACCTGCCAACAGAGGTAAAAGGCGAAGCAGAAATAATTGCAATAATCCATTCTGCAGCTCATTCCGCTCCACTAATGAAGGTTCAAACAAAAGACAAAACATTTTACAACGCAGCATTTAATGGCGCATATGTGGGTCAAAAAGTTCTAATCGGAAAAGATGCAAAAGAAGGAAATACGCTCTCAATTGGAAAAATTCCACCAGGAACTGAAGTTTACAACATCGAAAGAAACCCCGGCGACGGCGGAAAAATGATCAGAACAGCAGGATCCTTCGCAACACTTTCGAAAAAGTTAGATAACAACAAAGTAACAATAACCATGCCTAACAAAAAAATCATAACCCTCCACGAAAATTGTCGAGCGACAATCGGAAGAATCGCGGGCGATGGAAAATATCTAAAGCCCTTTGTAAAGGCAGGCGTAAAATATCACAAAATGCACGCCCGAAACAAACTCTGGCCAAGAACTTCTGCTGTAAAAGTCAACGCTGTTGATCACCCATTCGGCTCTGGCAGAGGCAAACGACCTAAACAGAAGATCGCAAAGCGTAATGCTCCACCAGGAAGAAAAGTGGGCCACTTAAGACCTAAGAGGACAGGATACAGAGGATAAAATGGCGAAACACGAAGAACCACAACAAGTCAGAAAGAAGGAACAGATCTACAGAGGCAAATCCTTAGAAGAACTAAGAACTCTCGATGTCAGAGAGTCCGCAAAATTCTTGCCATCCCGTTCCAGGAGAGCAATCATGAGAAACTTCGACTCAATCCAAAAATTTGTGAAAAGATGTGAAAAGAGAGCCGAGAGAAACAAGAGAATAAAGACGCACCTTCGTGATTTAATTATTGTTCCGAAATTAGTAGGTTTAACAATTGGAATCCATAATGGAAAATCATTCCAAGAAGTTCCAATCGTAGTAGAAATGATAGGTCACAGACTAGGCGAATTCGCACCATCACGTGGCAGAGTAAACCACGGAAGTGCAGGGCTCGGAGCAACTAAATCCTCTCGCGCTAAGAAGAAATAATTAACTATGGTAGAACAAAAGACCAAAACAGATGAGAAGAAAAAAATCGAAGCTAAACCTCTTCCAGTAGACAAAGAAAAAACAAAAGAGATAGAAGAAAAAATGAAAAAGGAAAAAACTCTAGAAGAAAAGGTAGAAGAAAAAACTCCCGAGAAAGTAGAAGAGAAAAAGGCAGAGGACAAGCCTGTCGAGAAAAAAGAATCGAAAAAAGTCACATTAACAAAAAAAAGAGGAAGCGATAGCAAAAGGAGTAAATCTTCCAATCTCCAAGAAACATTCAATGTACATTTGTAGTTTCATCAAAAACAAAAAGATCGATGATGCAATTGCAGATTTGCAAAAAGTAGTCAAATTGAAGAAAGCAGTCCCATTCAAGGGAGAAATACCCCACAGAAAAGGCAACATTGAAAGAGGCCGCTATCCAGTAAATGCAGCAACTTATTTCATAAGCCTCCTAAAGGGGTTGAAGGGAAACGTTATAACCAATCAAATGGAAATAGAGGAAACAAGAATTTTCCTTGCTTCAGCAAGTTGGGCAAACAGGCCAATGAGGCGTGGTGGCATGCTCGCCAAGAGAACGAACGTAATCCTCAAGGCAAAAGAATTCCCTGAAAAAGTCAAGAAGAAAGAAACAAAGGAGAATAAAAAATAATGGAAGAGAAAAAATTTGTAAACTTCAAGAAAGATGAATTCAGAGTCAGAGAGTATATCAAGAACTCACTCGGAAAAGGAAGGATCAGCGCAGTTATAATAGAATACACTCCAGTTGGAGAAAAAATAAAAGTCTCCACCTCGCGCCCCGGTTTAATCATCGGAAGAAAAGGAGAAAAAATAGACGAGCTAACAAGAGTCCTGAAGAGAAGATTCAAACTGGATAATCCTCACATAGAGATTGTCGAAATAACCGAGCCAATGCTTGATGCGCAACTCGTAGCGGACGAAATTGCAGTCATGCTTGAAAGAAGGGGATCTCTAAAATTCAAGGTAATCGCTTACAGGACCTTGCAGCAAATTATCAAGTCAGGAGCTTTAGGAACAGAGATTGTCTTATCGGGAAAACTTCCTAGCGACAGGGCGAGAAGGTGGAGATTCACCCACGGTTATCTAAAGAAAACCGGAGAACCTGCAAAAATCGTCGACAGAGCACAATCACAAGGAACAACGATCGCAGGGGTTGTCGGAGTGCAAGTAGCTATCTTGCGCCCAGATGCAATCCTAAGTGATCAAATCAAGATAGACGAGAGTGTCAGGCAAAAGATAAGAATCAGCGTAGAAGAACTTGAACCTAAAAAAGAAGAAAAGGAAACCAATGAAAAAAAGAAAACTACTAAAAAGACAACCAAGAAAACTTCTAAAAAAGTAGAAGAAGAAAAGGAGATAACAGAATAATGGCAGTCCTAAAAAACTCTGAAGTCAAGAAAATGTCGGAAAAAGAATTAACGGACAAAATGAAGGAATTAAAATTAGAACTAGTCAGAGCAAATGTTACTGCAAACAAGACCAATGCCAAAACCAAAGAGCTTAAAAGGGCAATTTCAAGGATATTAACAGTTATGAACGCGAAAAAATCAACTACCAAAGTCAAGCTCAATCCCTCCCAGAAAAAGAGGGAATTGAGCAAATAAATGGATTCAAACGAATTCGGCTTACCAAGTGAAACCGATGTGTTTGAAGAGATCGCGAAGAGCGAACAACACATAAAAGTGTACACCCAGACAAGGAGATACGGAAAAAAAATAACACTTGTCGAGGGTTTTGACAAGCACGTGGATGTCAAGTCCATCGCAAAAAGCCTCAAGGAGGCACTTGCTTGCGGTGGAACATCAAAAGGTGGCATCGTGGAACTGCAAGGCGACCACAGGAAAAAGGTAAAACCTGCTCTTGTGAAGCTAGGTTTTGCAGAAGACACAATCAGCGATTGATCTCAAACCAAGGAAATAAAATGGCAGAGAAGAAACAAAAAAAACAGCCGGTAGAGTCCGGTAATGAAGGGAAAGAGAACGGAAAGAATTTCAGAGACCTAGTGAAAACTTTAGGAGTTTCAATCAGGGGAAGAATCTTCCAAGGGAAAGTTATCAGAAAGTTTCCTAAGAGAGTAACAATAGAGTTTGAGAGGACAATCAAAATACCAAAGTACGAAAGGTTCATGAAAAAGCGAACAAGGGTTCACGCTCGCCTTCCGGACCAGTTTGCCGAAGAAGTCAATCTTGGCGATCTAATTAAGGTCCAAGAATGCCGCCCCCTAAGTAAAATCATCCACTTTATGGTCGTTGAAAAAGTTCGAGATGTCGAAGAAATCAGCAAGGGAGATAAGAAATAATGGCAAAATCAAAAACAATCTCTGGAAAAGCAATAAGCGCAAAGGCGACCAGGGCCTTAAACCTGGGGAGCATGGTTGTAGCTAGCGATAACTCCGGAGCACAAATCGTCAGAATCACCGGAGTCAAAGGCGGAAAATCCACAAAGCGGAGACAACAATATGCAAAGCTTGGCGATTGGGTCAAGGTTTCAGTTAGGAAGGGAAAACCTGACATGAAAGGACATGTTTTTGACGCAGTTGTGATCAGACAGAAGAAGCCTTACCGGAGACTAACCGGCGAAAGAGTTTGCTTCGAAGACAACGCAGTCGCTCTGCTCAAAGACGAAAAAGGAAATCCAAAAGGAACTCAGATTAAAGGACCAGTTGCAAGGGAGGTTCAGGAGCGATGGCCATCTATAGCTAAGATCGCTCAATTTGTATTATGAAAAATAAATTCTCAACGCACTGGCTAAGCAGCAAACAACCTCGTAAACAAAGAAAATTTGCAGCCAATGCTCCACTTCACATTAAACATTCTTTTATGGGTTCAAATCTTTCAAAAGAGCTAAGAAGGAAATATGGAAAGAGATCTCTCCCAGTAAGGAAGGGAGATGAGGTGATTGTCATGCGCGGGTCTTTCAAAAAGAAGAAAGCAAAAGTCGCAACGATCGAAATGAAGAGATCGCGAATAGCTCTTGAGAGCATTCAAAGAACGAAAAAAGACGGAACAAAAGTCAACGTATGGTTCTCCCCTAGCTCAGTCCAAATTATAACCCTTAGTCTAGACGACAAGAAGAGAATCGCAGCACTCGAAAGGGGAAAGAAAGTAACAAAACAAGAACCAAAGTCAAAAACCGGCCCTGAGCAGAATAGCAAGGGGAAGGTTGGTAAGGAAACCGATAAGGCGTCCTTACTACAGGAGGAAAAGAAAAATGCATCAGACAAGAGCTCAAGTAAGTAAGAAAATTCCTATTGCAAGAAAAGGAACAAAGTACGTAGCAAGAGCACTGTCAGATTCTCAGAATTCTGTGCCTGTTGTAATCGCAGTCAGAGATATGCTAAAAATCGCAAGAACCACAAAAGAAGTCAAGGCAATGATTTACCAAAAACACCTGAAAATAAATGGAAAGGAAGTCAAAGACCACAGGGAAAGCATAAAATTATTCAATCTCTTTGAGGCAGACAAAACTTATTTGTTAACTCTAACCGTAACCGGAAAATTCACGCTAGAAGAAACGAAACAAAAAGAAAGACCTTGCAAAGTGATTAACAAAAAAGTTCTAAGCGGCAAAAAAATACAACTTAACTTCCATGAAGGTTCAAATATTCTAACTGATGACAAAAAAATAAACACACAGGACACAGTTTACATAGGATTGGACAAAAAAATGAAGAAGCATGTCCAATTCGAAAAAGGGAGAGATTGCTTAATCATAAGAGGCAGATTCTTGGGACAAAAGTGCAAAATTGAAAATGTCAAAGGCAACAAAGCCTCTGTTAAAATCAAAGGCATCGATGCGGAAACAGTGCTAGAGAAAAAAGGAGTAATTGTAATATGACTGATCAAAATCCCATGAAAAAAGTAAAGCTGGAAAAGGTTGTTCTTAGCTGCGGCGCCACAGGACCGGACCTGGAGAAATCTAAAAAATTATTAGAGATGCTAACCGAAAGAAAGGCACAAATTACAAAATCAGGCCCTAGAAGGAGAATTCCAAATTTCAATGTCAAACCAGACATGCCACTTGGAACTTCAGTCACGCTAAGGGGTCTAGCCGCCAAAGAGCTTTTGCAAAAACTTCTTGTGTCAATCGATAACAAGCTGAAAAGAAAGCAAATAGCAAGAAATGGTTTTTCTTTTGGGATAAAGGAGTATATCGAAATTCCTGGTGTCGAGTACAAAAGAGAAATCGGAATCCGCGGCCTGAACGTCACAGCTTCATTCATTAGAGCAGGCGTTAGAGTAAAAAGGAAAAAGATTAAATCTGGCAAATTACCAGAGAGACAATATATTCATAAAGATGAAATAATCGAATTCATGAGTGAAAACTTCAACACAGAGGTATTCGGAAAATGACAGCAAGCGATTGGAAAAAAATAACGAAGCAATTGAGAAGAAAGCCAGCGGTAATGAAAAAATTCCTAAAACACTGCAAGCCAAAAGACAGAAAGCAAGGAGTTGCATCTCAAAAGTGCGAGCGCTGCGGTCGTTTCGGAGCACACCTAAATCAATACAACCTACACATCTGCAGACACTGTTTCAGAGAGATCGCAGTAGAAATAGGTTTCAAAAAATACAGTTAAAATGAGTCAAGACATAGTAGCAGATACGCTAAATCAAATGATGAACGCCCGAAGAGCGGGGAAGGAAGAGTTGGTCGTAAAAAAACAGTCCAAGTTGCTCCTTTCAGTTCTAGCCATCGCCAAGCTGAAGGGCCAAGTTGAAGACTACAAAACCAATTCCGAGACTAAATATCTCAAAATAAAATTAGGGAGTCTTAACTGCTGCAACGCAATCAAACCTAGACTAACAGTCAGGGTTGGAGAACTCGAAAGATATACAAAGAGATATCTCCCAGCAAAAAATCTTGGATTCCTGATAGTTTCTACATCACAAGGCCTAATGACTCACCAAACAGCTCAAGATAAAAACTTAGGAGGAAGTTTAATCGCTTATTTCTTTTAAAATGAAACATCAAATTTTGGAAAAAGTCGAGATACCTGAAGGGATTTCCTGCCAATACGTAGACGGAGTCTTAAAATGTACCAAGGACTCAAAAATTCTCGAAAGAAAAATTGCAATACCCGGAACAGAAGTAAAAGTTGAAGGAAAAGAAGTCATCTTGGAATGCAAGAAAGGTAACAAGAATCATTTTAAATCCATAATGTCAGCAATGGCCCACATAGACAACATCTTTACAGGGCTGCAAGAACCGTTTGTCTACAAGTTAGAGTCATGCAATGTTCATTTTCCTATGACTATTAAATCCGAAGGCGACAAAGTAACAATTAACAATTTTCTCGGAGAAAAAGTTCCAAGATACGCAAAAATCCTGCCTGGCGTGGATGTTAAAATTCAAGGCCCTCAAATCACAGTTTCTTCGGATAGCAGAGACGCTGCAGGGCAAACTGCAGCAAACCTCGAGAAGGCGACAAAATTAAGGGGAAGAGACAGAAGGATATTCCAAGATGGAATTTATCTTGTTGAAAAACCAAGGAGGAAAATGTAATGCCTAAGAAAAAATTCATCAGAAGAGATTCAATAAGATATTCAAAACTGGGAAAGAAAAGAAAGAGACTTCAAAAGTGGAATAAGCCCACTGGAAGGGACAACAAGATGAGGCTTGGCATGAAAGGTTATCCTGCCACCGTTTCAGTAGGATACAAGACCGCAAAGAAGGACTCCGGAAAAATCGAGGGAAAGATTCCAATTTTAGTCTACAACACAAAAGACTTAGAGATGTTGAGCAAGGAAAACGTAGCCATCCTGGCAAAGGTCGGAGCGAAGAGGAAGCTGGAACTGATCAAATTTGCAGAAGAGAAGAAGATTAGAATAATCAACGTCAAAGGAGACAAAAAATGAAACTAGAAACAAAAAAAGAATTGGTTGCAAGAGCACTAAATGTAGGAAAGAATAGAATTGTCTTCAATACAGAAAGACTTTCCGAACTTAAGGAAGCAATCACAAAACAAGACATTAGGGATCTCAAGAACTCTGGAGCTATTCACATCAAAGAAGTTGCCGGAAGAAAAACCAATAAAAAGAGAAAAACAAGGAGGAGAGCAGGATCCATAAAGAAGAAGGTGAATAAAAGCAAGAAAGAATACGTCACACTCACAAGAAAGTTAAGATCTAATCTGGCCCATTTGAAGAAAACAAAACAGATAGCTCCTGAAAAATATACTGAAATAAGAAAAGAAATCAGGGCCAAATCATTTAAGAGTCTAGCGAACATGAAGGAACGGATCGCACAATCAGACACCTTTAAGGCGAAAGGCGTAAAGAAACACGTTAAAAAAACAACCAAAAAGAGGCAGAAGAAGAAATAATGGCAAGAACAATAAGACGAAGAAGAAGAGAAAACAAAACAGACTATAAGTCAAGGTTCCACATGCTTAAATCAGAAAGGCCAAGATTAGTAGTCCGGATAACAAACAGATATGCAATAGCACAAATAGTTGAGTCAGACATAGCTCAAGACAAGGTAATCGCAAAAGTCAGCTCAAAAGATTTACTCGCAAAAGGTTGGCCTAAGGAAAAAGGAGGCTCTCTAAAATCTCTGCCAGCAGCATACCTAACCGGCTTCCTACTGGTAAAAAGTCTCAAGGTAAAAATCAGCGAAGCGATTTTGGATATCGGATTACAAAGAAATATCAAGGGCTCCAGAATTTATGCAGTATTAAAGGGTGCAGTAGATGCAGGCCTAAAAATTCCACACAACCCAGAAGCGCTTCCTACCAAGGAAAGGATAGAAAAAAACGAAAGCCTTAAAACGATCTTCGAAAAAGTAAAAGGAGCACTATAACATGGCAGAAAAAGAAACAAAAAACGAACCAAAGGATCTCATCGAAGCAGTTCCTGAAGAAATCGAAAAGCTGGAAAAGGAAACAGAGTCCGAGGAAAAAGAGTCAGAAGACAAGGAAGTAGTAAAAGAAGTAGAAAGAGGAATGCGCAGATTGAACCGGGAAGAAAAAACTCAAGATACAATTGCTTCATGGGTTCCAAAAACAAAGCTCGGAAAGTTGGTCAAGGAAGGCAAGGAAAAAGATATAGACAAAATTCTCCAAACAGGCAAGAAAATCCTCGAGTCTGAAATAGTTGACAAGCTTTTAGCAGTAGAAACAGACTTAATTCTCATCGGCCAGGCAAAGGGAAAGTTTGGTGGTGGTAAGAGAAGAGCGTGGAGGCAAACTCAAAAGAAAACGAAAGAGGGCAATGTTTTATCCTTCTCGGCCATGGCAGTCGCAGGTGACAGAAACGGTCACGTGGGAGTAGGATTTGGCAAGGCTTCAGAAACTCTCCCTGCAAGAGAAAAGGCAGTGAGGAATGCAAAACTGAACATCATGAATGTTTCCATAGGATTCGAATCTCCAGAGGAAGAGAAAGACAAAACCAAACCCCATACTGTTCCCTTCAAGGTTCAGGGTAAATGCGGAAGCGTCAAAATAGAACTATGGCCTGCACCTAAGGGCACGGGATTAGTGGCTGGAGATGAAGTTAAGAAAATTCTTAGTCTTGCAGGCGTCAAGGACGCATACACGAGAGCACAGGGTCACACAAAAACAACCTTCAATGTCGCAAAAGCTTGCATAAACGCACTTGAAAAAACGACAAAGATGAGGTCATAATGATAATAGCAATAAGAATTTCAGGACAAGTAGGATTAACAGAAGAAATCAAGGAAACTCTTCACAGAATCAAGCTTAGAAGGAAATATTCTGCAGTTCTTCTTCAAGAAACAACGGAAAACACTAAGCTCCTAAAAAAGATCCGGAACAATATATCTTATGGAAAAATAAGCGAAGAAACTCTTGCAAATCTTCTAGCTAGAAGAGCTCAACCAATCGATAAAAACAAAAAGGTAGACGCAAAAAAAGTCATGTCTGAAATCGAAAAGCAACCGCTTGAGAAGTTAGGCCTAAAACCTTTCTTCAGACTTCATCCTCCAAGAAAGGGAATCGAATCCAAAAAGCATGCCGGCGTCGGTAAGGGCGTCCTTGGGGAAAACGAGAAAATAAATGAACTAGTGGAGAAGATGCTATAATGGCTGGAAAAGGGCTTGTTTGGAAATGTGAATGTGGGAGCATCGAGTATGGAACTTATCCTCCAGAAGAATGTCCGCAGTGTCAAGGGCTGGATAGTTTTATAAAAGTTCCAGAGGACGAAATAGAAGTGAGTGTAGAAGAGAACGTTTTAGCTCAGAGACCTGAGGAGGAAGATGAAGATGACGATCAATAAGAAAAGAAAGAAGAATACAAGACATCGCGGAAGTCATACTGCATCCAGAGGAGCAAAGAAGAAGGCAAGGGGATCAGGGCACAGAGGAGGCATTGGTAACGCAGGTTCCGGAAAGAGGGGAGACCAGAAGAAGGATTTGGTAAATCATCCATTCGGAAAAGATAAAACTCTTAGGAAAAAAGTCACAAAGAAATTGAAGTCAATAAACCTCAGACAAATCCAAGAAAGCTTTGACACAAAAAAAGAAATTGTTCTTAAGGGATATAAGGTGCTTTCTGTCGGAGAAGTCAAGATCAAACTACAAATCAAGGCAGACGCAGCTTCAAAATCCGCAATAGACAAAGTTAAAAAAGCTGGCGGAGATATAACTGTAAAAAAGGCGTAAACAATGGCTTTAGCCCTAAAAAACATCCTATACAACCTCCCCGAGGTTAGAAAGCCCACTGAGAAAAAACTTAGTTTTAATGTCAAACTCAAATGGACGTTAATAGTCCTAGCCGCATTTTTCATCATGGCCAACATAGATCTCTATGGGATTTCAGAGAATGCTCTCGGCAATCTTGAGTTCTTGCAGACTATTCTAGCTTCCCAATTTGGCACGATAATTAGTTTGGGTATCGGTCCAATTGTCATGTCTTCGATTATTTTGCAACTGCTCGTCGGTTCAGGGATTCTGAATATAGACACTAAAACAGAAGACGGTAAAAGATACTTTCAAGGATTGCAGAAGATAGGCGTAGTCTTCTTCATAATCTTTGAAGCTACAGTTTATGTGGTGATGGGTGGACTACAGCCGGATCCTGCACTTGCGTGGGGTGCACAAATTTTGATCTTTCAATTGATTCTCGGAGGTCTTGCGATAATGTTCATGGACGAGGTAATGCAGAAGTGGGGCTTCGGGTCAGGAGTTTCTCTATTTATTGTAGCCGGCGTCGCATGGAGCCTGTTTAATGGCCTCTTCCAGTTCATAGATGTATCCGGAGCTAATTGTTTAGCAGATTTCTCGAACACTCCTTGCGTAGGAAATGTTTTAGTAATCCTTCAATCGGTGATTAACCCTGCCCCGACAGAAGCATTCTCTGCCATCGCAGCAATCTTAGCGACAGTCCTAATATTCCTTGGAGTAGTCTGGGCACAGGCATTAAAGATTGAGATTCCTCTTTCTTATGAGAGGATCAGAGGATACAGTGTCAAGTGGCCTCTTGCTTTCTTCTACTCAAGCGTCATCCCGGTAATCTTAGTCTCAGCACTCGCAGCAAATGTTCAACTGTTTGGTAATCTCTTGCAGAATTGGCTTGGACACCCAACCCTTCTTGGCGAATTTGCTAACGGCCGACCGATCTCTGGCTTCTCGTTTTGGATAGGTAGTACAAACATCGTAGAAGCATTAATTAGGGGAAGTTTCCAATCAATCTTTGTTTGGCAAACCCTTATTCACGTACTGTTCTACATGGTATTTGCTGCGATCTTCGCAGTATTCTGGGTAAAAACCTCTGGCATGGACGAATCAAGCCAAGCGAAGAACATCCTTTCCTCCGGCCTTCAGATTCCAGGGTTTAGAAAGGACCCAAGAGTTTTAGAGTCAATACTAAAGAGATATATCATGCCATTAACCATTATGGGTGGACTCGCGATAGGATTTCTCGGCTCCATTGCAAATGTCGTAGGGGCAATGACCGGCGGGACATCCATCTTGCTAGCCGTTATGATAATGTATCAATTATACCAAAACATCGCACAACAGCACGCAGTCGATATGCATCCGTCCCTAAGAAAGTTTATGGGATAATTTAAAAACATTCTTTCATCCCTACAGTAATAAAAGAGTAAAATGGCAAAATCAACAAGAAATCTTATGATTGTTATGGCAGTAAGCTTAGGCATAGCCTTCTTCTGGCCTCGCATGCCCATAATCAGCCAAACCGTGCACTATGTTCTTGATCCAACCGCAGGCGTCCTCCTCAACTGGAACGCCACAATCGGAATCGCTTTGTTTTCTGCAGCCATATCTTTATTTATCACCCTGATTCAAAAATACACAACGGACCAAGAAACCCTTCGCCAAATAAAAAAGGAACAGAAGCTCATTCAGGCAGAAATCAAAAAGTACAAGCACGACCCAGAGAAAGTATTAGCACTAAACAAGAAACAATTTGAATTCCTTCCGCGAACGATGGATATAACACTTCGCCCGATAATGTACACATCAATCCCAATAATACTTTTCTTTAGATGGTTTAACGACTACTTCGCAGCAAATCCTGTAAAAATCTTTGGATTTATGAGCTGGTTCTGGGCCTACATACTAATGAGCTTTATCTTCACACCAATATTTAGAAAAGTCTTTAACGTTGCTTAGAAAAGTTTTTAAAACGGGCAGTTAATTTTATTCTTAGGGGGTTTGGAAAAATAAATAAAAATTGTAAGGCTGTAAGAGTGCCCGAAGGTTATTGTCCAATTTGCGGAGTAAAATATTCTGGAACCAACCATTATGAAACTGGGTGTAAACCTTCAGTATTGAGGGCAATTGACGCTGCAAATACTCGTGCCTTGAACAACGAATCTGAGAACAGACCCCTTACCCTTTTCGATGAACATCTTAGCTTATCAACCCGTTTGGAAATTGGATTCCAACTAATTGGCGATGACGAACCACAAGTCAACGAGGATTTAAGGTTTTAATCAAAGTCAGATTATTTAACAAACTTCTTCAACTGTTCGCCTTGAAGTCTTTCCAGCTTCGCATCAGCTAGTTTTATAGAACCAACCTCAAATCTGGCAACATCAAAGTTCTTGCCCAAAATCTCCTTGAAAACTTTCAGCCCAAACTTAATTCCCTCATCGACACTCATTTCTTCCTTAAAATCTTTCCTTAAAATCTCCTTTATCTTTTCGTCATTCTCCCCAACTGCATTCGCCTTATACGCAAAATAATTTCCAGTCACATCTGAAGTATACAGATGGCCCTTTCCCTTATTGACGCCACCTAACATCATTGAGATACCAAACGGCCTCGCTCCACCATACTGAGTAAATGCTTGTTGCCTATCTGCGATCATTCTAATCAAAGTAACTGGCTCCGCAGGGCTTCCATAGGTAATCCTATTCTGCTGTGCAACAACTTGAACCTGGTCAATCAAAATCCTAGCGTCCGCCAACATTCCTGCAAAGGAAGCCATCGCGTGATGATCAATTTCAAAAATCTTATGTGCGGACTCGGGAGAAATCAATTTGTCTCTTATCCTCTTATCAGCGACGATAACAACGCCATCTTTACAAACCATCCCAATACTCGCACTTCCAAGCCTAACTGTCTTCTCCGCGTACTCTACTTGCAATAAGTGTCCGTCAGGCGAAAACATAGTCGCCGCTCTATCGTAACCCATTGCCTGATGCTGCATTTCAGATGGCATATCCATTTTTCTTCCTCAGAATTCTACAAACACAATAACTCCTGCGTTTTTAAGTTTTACTAATGCGTGAGACATAGTGAGCAGGTCCGCAGACAAAGTCGAGGAACCGCACAGCGCAGTCGAGCAGATTCATAAAAAAGGCCGCGCGCCGAGCGCACATTTCTTTCTGCAGCCCTAGACGGCTTTAATCAAAGACAACTTTTGGTTCAATCAAATAACAATATTTATTAATCATCACTTATTAAGCAAAACATGCCAAATGTGGAAGCAAGAATAAGGGCAAAAGGAAAGCATTACGAAATATCTGTAGACCTAGATGAGGCTCTCAAGGTTAAAAATGGAGAAGGGGATATAACCTCTGCACTACAGTCTCCAGAGGTGTACTATGATTTAAAAAAAGGCACAAAGGCCTCACAAGAAGACCTAGAGGATGCCTTCGGAACGTCTGACGTTTACGAGGTTGCAAAACATATAATCCAAAAAGGAGAAGTGCAAAAGACACAAGAATATCGCGATGAAGAAAGAGAAAAGAGGGTGAAACAAGTAGTAAACCTAATCTTAAAGAACGCGACAGATCAACATGGCAGACCCTACACTGAGGACAGAATCAGATCGGCCATAGGGGATATACATTACAGTTTTGACAAGCGCCCGGCAGAAAAACAAATGGTAGACGTTGTTTCTAAACTTAAAGAAGTGCTTCCCATAAGGATCGAGACAAAGAGAATAAAAATCACAATACCTGCGCAATACACCGGACAAGCGTACGGCCTAATTCAAGAGTACAAGGAGAGCGAAGAATGGCTCTCGAATGGAAATCTCCAAACCGTCTTAAATATCCCTGCAGGACTGGTGATGGACTTCTTCGACAAAATTAACTCAGTCGCTCACGGTGCAATACAATCAGAAGAGCTGCCTCAACAAGAATAGTTAAGGGAAACCAATAGAACGAATTACACCTTTTAATTCTTTTTATCTTTACAAAATATTTCTCACAAACCAAATATCCTTAAATAGATAAAAAGCAAAACCTTACTTTAATGGATAACCTAAAGCATCTTGTTGAAACTCAACAACTTTCCTCTGAGGTGATCTTCGAGCTTTTTCATAAGGCTGACGAGCTTCAAAAATCTGATCAAAAACCTCTAAAAGGAAAAATATTAGCAACTCTTTTCTACGAACCGAGCACAAGAACTCGCCTCAGTTTTGAATCTGCAATGATGCGCTTGGGCGGTAGGATTCTGACAACAGAAAACGCAAAAGAATTCTCTTCTGCCGTGAAAGGAGAGTCTATCGAGGATACGGCAAGAACTGTCGCATGTTATGCTGACTGTATAGTCATGAGGCACTTCGAAGAAGGCGCGGCTGCAAGAGCAGCAGCAATCAGTCCAGTTCCAGTAATAAACGCTGGAGATGGCGGCGGACAACATCCCACACAAGCGCTCCTAGATCTTTACACAATCTACAAGGAATGTGGCAAGGTGGACGGACTAAAAATTGCAATGATCGGAGATCTTGCCTACGGAAGAACTGTCCGCTCTCTCTGCTATCTTTTAGGAAAATTCAATGATATCAAAATAATCTTTGTATCTCCTAAAAATCTCAAAATGCGCGAAGACATAAAGGAATATCTAAAAGACCATGCGGTCAGTTTTGAGGAAGAAACGGATTTGAACAAAATACTTCCCCTTGTTGATATAGCTTATATGACGAGAATTCAAAAAGAAAGAATGTTGCCCGAAGAATATGAAAAAGCCAAGGGGAAATATGTGATCAATTCAGGTAATCTTTCGCTTGTCAGACTAGACGCGAGAATCTTGCACCCCCTACCCCACGTTGAAGAAATAGACTTACCAACCGATATAGAACAGAAAGATACCAGAATCGCTTACTTCCGGCAGGTTCAAAATGGCCTCTTTGTAAGGATGGCCCTCTTAAACCACCTCCTATCAGCCAACCACAAATTTTAAAAACCCTCTAATCTAAAAAATCTTGAAAAGACGCATCGGAATACTACAATTATTCTGTTTTGCCTATTACAATTACAATGGAAGAAGCTATTAACGAGGCACCTGAAGCCATCGATGATTCTAACCACAGTTCTGAAACCAAGAGGAGGATCGTTGTTCCTGGAGAAACCATTGTCGAAGGAGATGATTACCTCCCAGGCGAAGGTACAAGAAGAGAAGGTTCTAAAATCGTTGCGAGCAAATTCGGTTTGGCGGAAGAGGCCGGCAGAGTAATCAAACTAATCCCTATCTTTGGAGCATTTGTCCCAAGAAGAAACAACGTTATAATCGGAAGGGTCACAGACATAACCTACTCTGGTTGGCTCATAGACATCGATTCTGCATCTTCCGCGTTCGTGCCAATCGAAGAATCGCCAAGATTTATCAACCGAAATGAAATGGATCAATATCTCGCAATCGGCGATGTAATCTCAGCGAAAATATGGACTGTAAAAGGAAAGGGAATAGACTTAACGCTTAAGGGGAAGGGACTAGGAAAATTAGAAGAGGGCTTTATTTTCAGGATAATTCCTAGCAGAGTTCCAAGAGTAATCGGTCGAGAAGGTAGTATGGTTAATTTGATAAAAGAAAGAACAGGTTGCCAAATCACAGTAGGACAAAACGGATGGATTTGGATAAAGGGTCCTTCCGTAGACGCAGAAATCAAAGCGAGAAAAGCAGTAGAGTTTGTCGCGGACAAGGTTCATGTTAGCGGTTTAACAGAAAAAGTGGAGGCTTGGTTCCAAGAAAAAGATTAGATGGCAAAAGAATTCAAAAGATCAGACGGAAGAAAGAATGACGAAATGAGGAAGATGGTTGCAAAAGTAGGAATAATCCCTAACGCAGATGGTTCTGCAATGTTTGCTTTCGGAAACACAATAGCCATTGCTGCAGTCTACGGACCAAGACAATTACACCCACAGCACATGCAAGATCCTTCAACAGGGATTTTAAGATGCAACTATGATTTGCTCAGCTTCTCAGTCTCTGATCGAAAACGACCAGGCCCAAGCAGGAGATCTAACGAAATTTCAAAAGTTACGCAATGGGCGCTTCTTCCAGCAGTAGACCTAAGTGCATTCCCCAACACAGTAGTCGATGTTCAAATATACATCTTGCAAGCCGACGCTGGAACTAGAACTGCCGGAATAAACGCTGCCTCAATGGCCTTGGCCCACGCAGGAATTCCCATGAAGGGCCTCATCTGTTCTGTTGCTTTAGGAAAAAATGACACTACAATAATCTCAGATTTGAACAAAGAAGAAGAGGATTACAAAGAGGGCGAAGGGGCAACAGATTTTGCAATAGCAAAACTAACCAACTCCGACGAATTCTCTTTAATGCAAATGGATGGAAAAATACAACCAGAAAGGGTAAAAGAAGTAATGGAAATGGCAAACAAGAATTGTGCGGAAATTTATGAAGTTCAAAAGAATGCTTTGAAATCAGTAGTTGAAGGTTCTTCCGAGGAGGCATCAAATGAGTAGTATGGATGTATCAAACTTAACGAAGGAAACTCTGAAGAGAATGTTTAGCGAGGGCAAAAGGTTCGACGGAAGAGGACTAACCGACACAAGGGAGCTTGAAATCGAGTACAATGTTTCCAAAAAGGCAGAGGGCTCTGCAAGAGTCAGAATGGGCAAGACCGATGTTGTAGTCGGAGTTAAACTTCAGACAGGCGAACCCTACCCAGATTCACCAGATAAGGGAAACCTGATGGTTTCTGGAGACTTGCTCCCAATGGCCTCACCAAGATTTGAATCAGGACCTCCAGGGTTTAATGCCATCGAGCTACCAAGATTGGTTGACCGAGCAGTAAGGGAGTCTGGAATGATTGACTTCGAAAAACTATGCATCAAGAAAGGAGAGCTAGTTTGGACAGTCATAATTGACGTTTATCCAATAAATGACGATGGCGCCCTAATCGACGCTTCCAGCATCGGAGCAATCGCAGCACTTCACAATACGCTTATGCCTGAAATCGATAAGGATGGTAAGATCAATTACGACAAAAAGACAAAAGACAAACTGCCTTTATCAAAAGAGATCATGCCCATCTCATTCAGCTTCTTCAAACTAGGAGACTCAATAATTTTGGATCCGACTAGGGAAGAAGAAGAAGCATGCGATACAAGGATAACTTTTGGCATCTCAAGTTGGAACGGCCAATTCATGTTAAACTCTTGTCAAAAGAAAGGAGAAACGCCACTAAAACAAGCAGACATTGAAACAATGATGGAAATTATCCCAAAAAAATTCGAAGAGATAAACAAAAAGCTTAAAAAGTTCCTCTAAAGTTCTTATAAGATGGAAAGACAATTTACAAAATACGAGGTTGCAAGGATTATCGGTGCCAGGGCTCTTCAAATAGCAATGGATGCGCCTCTTTTGGTGAAGATCTCTCAAGAGAAAATGAAGGAAATGAGGTTTGACGCACTAAGAATTGCAGAGTTCGAGCTTGACGAGGGAGTACTTCCAATTACAATCCACAGACCTTCGCCTAAGAAAAGCAGAGACCGTCTTGGAGCAATCAAAGAGGAACAACTTTCAGACGAAGAATTAATCGCAAAAGCTCAGGAAGTTGAAAAAGAGATAGTAGAAGATGCTAAGGAAATCGGATTCGTAAACGAGGCGGACGCGGACGAAGACTCAATGGACTCGGACGAAGACTCAGAAGAAAAATAAACATCCTTAAAAACTTCAGTCATCTCATCTAATTATGTTCTTAAAGGAAGTGCGTGCGAGAAAAATAAAAGATTCTAGGGGCGATCCTACAATCGAAGTGGAGATCAACGGAGTAAAAGCTTCCTCTCCGTCAGGCAAATCTAAAGGTGTGCACGAAACACCCTCTTTTCACAAGTCCTTAGAATGGAACATAAAATTTCTAAACAAAACAAGATTCAATATCCAGATTAATTCTTTCGAAGATCTGAAAAAAGTTGAGTCATTCATCAAAAAGAAAACTCGCTTGAAGGATGCAAAACGGTTTGGGGCTAACGCTCTCTTCGCATTAGAATGTGCGATACTCAAGGCCCTTGCAAAAGAAAAGAAAGTTGAACTATTCCAACTGCTAAATAAACAACCAACCAAATTTCCAATTCCCCTCGGCAACGTCGTCGAAGGCGGACTTCACGCTCACAAGAAAAATCATCCAGTTTTCCAAGAATTTTTATTAATCCCGCAAACAAACTCTCCTAAGAAAAATTTCAAACTCCTCCAAACAGCGCACTCCAAATTAAAATCAGTTCTTAAATCAAACAAAAAAACAGACGAAGGCGCATGGGAAGTTTCCTTAAACGACGAACAAGTTTTCGAAAAACTTTCCAAATTCAAGGATCTTCGAATCGGAACAGACATTGCAGGATCGGCATTTCACAGCCATGGAAATTACCTTTACAAGAATAGAACTCTGGACAAAAAAACCCAAATAAAATATGTAAACGCCCTCATAAGAAATTTCAATATACTCTACTGCGAAGACCCTCTCCAGGAGGAAGACTTCAAAGGTTTCAGTAAAATTCATAGGGACTCAAACCATCTCGTCGTCGGTGACGACCTCACGGCGACTCAAATCTCTCGTGTAAAAAAAGCCATAAAAACAAAAGCCATGAACGCAATGATAATCAAACCAAACCAAAACGGCTCTCTAATTGAACTTGCGGAAATCTTCAAAATCTGCAAAAAGCACAATATCAGAACAATTCTTTCCCATCGATCTGGTGAAACTCTCGACTCTGCGTTAGCAGACCTAGCTGTGGGCTTCGGAGCAGATTACATAAAAGCAGGCGTAGCGACAAAATGGCGCGAAGCCAAGCTAAAAAGACTAGTCGAAATTGAGAAAATCGTTAAAAACTAGCGGTAAAAATCGGCCGCGTTATAGTTGAATGTTCCTTCAAACCTGGAAACTGCTGATAAAGTGCAGTTCGCATTCCCTTAAGTGTAACAATGCGAGTTGTGCATTCCCCAAAATATTTCATGCTTTTTTCAGCCCTTTCATCCCTCTGCCCAACAGTGTTAGCTCTAGCCCTAGCTGCCTGCCTCTCATCATCCCAATGGACAATCTCTGCCTCCAATAATGAATGGTACACTATAACTCCTTCGTGCATAAACATTCCACTCGCGGCCCCTTTTTAACTCTTCCCTTCCTCACAGAAGCACACATAGCACAGTTCAGAGAGGTAATTCGCGAGCGAAGCTCGCCAACGTCAAATAAAAAATCTTTTAAACCCTCACGCGAGCCCGTCGAGTGTGCATGGGTTTTTCTACAGGTAAGCTTAAAAACCCTTATTTTCTCAACCATTCATGCCAACTAAGAAGAAAGCTGAATCTAAGGAAGAACCAAAGAAAAAAGCTGTTAAGAAAACCACAAAAAAAGCAGCAAAAAAGACAGCAGAAACAGAAGAAAAGAAAGAAGATTCTAAAGAAGATAAACTAGCAAAGCTAAAGGTAAAGGCAGAAGCTCTCGCAGGAAAAATAGACTCAAAAGAGATCGATGTTGCAAAAGAAGTAAAAAAAGAGCAGAAACCTGGCGCACTCGCACCAATTGAAGATTACCTAAAAAGCTCAATGCATTTGGGAACAAGGGCAATCACTCCGGACATGAGGCCTTACGTCTACAAGCGCCGTGCGGATTCATTAGCAGTTTTCAATACAGAACTTCTTGATGACAAGTTAAAAGAGGGAAGCGAATACCTCGCGAAATACGCACCAGAAGACATAGTGGTAGTTTGCAAGAGGGAAGCCGGTGAAAAAGCAGTAGAACTCTTTTCAGAAGTTACAGGCATAAAGGTGTTCGCAAAAAAGTATCCTGCAGGAATTTTAACAAATCCAAACCTTGACGATTTCATGGAAAAAGACCTATTGTTAATTTGTGATCCTTGGACAGATAAAGCAGCACTCGCGGATGCAAAAAGAATAAAGATGCCAGTGGTAGCAATTTGCGATACCAACAATTACACCATGAACATAGACAAAGTAATTCCCGGAAATAACAAATCAGCTAAATCGCTCGGTTTTATATTCTATCTGCTTGCAAAGACCTATGTCAAGGAAAGAAAAATGGATGTCAAAATCCCGCCAATTTCTGAATGGGTCGAAAACTGGGACAATTTGACACCGCCTAAATAACCTTTAAGTACTCTCTTGCCTTCTAAAAAACATGGCCAACATCAAAAATATAATCCTTGGAATCGGAATCGTTATTGTATTTGCCCTAACGCTCTGGCAGGGCATAGAAGCATTTCACCCAACCCCCGAATACGAAGACTTTTGCGAAGACTTCAGAACCAGGGAGATAATCGAGACCCCTCAGCAATGCGAGACTGTTGGCGGTCAGTGGCAACCCTATGAAGGCCCCAAGGCTCCTGATGGAACGAGCGGCTGGTGCGATCGCGACTTCGCTTGCACGGAAGACTGGGAAGCCGCGCGCGACGCACACTCTCAAATTGTATTTATAGTCTCTCTTATCGTTGGCATTCTTGCACTATTAATCGGCTACTTTATTCTCTCAATCGAACCAGTCGGCTCAGCACTAATCGCTTCAGGGGTCTGGAGCATCTTCTGGGGAAGCGTCATCAATTGGAGGAACTTCACAGAAGCATGGCGGTTCGTCTTATTGATCTTAGTCCTAATCCTCCTGATTTGGCTTGCGATAAGGACAACAAAGAAAGCACTGCCTCAGGACAAGAAAAAGAAAAAGAAGTAATCCAAGAATAACTCTTTTCAGAAGACAGAATACCACCACAATTTTTTTATACTATTCATCCCACTAAGGCCCATGCCTGCACAAACATACGAACAAGTCATTTCAACTGGGCGAGAAGTATTAAACGGGGCAGGTTTCTCTGATGCAGAAGTGGGGGCGTTCTTGAGGGAATACGAAAAGGATCATGAATTGGGCAATGGTTTAGACTATATTCGACGGAGAATAGAACGTTCTGCGCAGGCTAGAATTGCGCGGAGGGCAAGACTGGGAGAAAATCAGAGAAATCCGACAGCCCATTATGATGCTGATGCATCCGACTCTGCTCAACTAAAGGGGCTTGCCGCATTAGTTACTGTGGGAATGCCTGTGGGGGTTGGGGTGGTGTGGGGCGTCGGCATGGGTTGTCTTGCGATAGCGCCGGCAGTGGTAATTGGAATAGGGATCTACGTCATATCAGACGACTAACTTCGCCGTACATTGTTAAGTTAGCGGTTGGTGGAAAGGTTTAAAGTTATCATTTTTCTTAAACTTCTATGTCTAATCTTCCCAAAGTTGATATAGTAGAAGAACTGAAAGAATTGTTTAAGCAAGGTTTTATTAAATCTTTGAGAAGTAGCGATACTGGAATCGGCTACACGCTTGAAACTCTGTTAAAAATCAAAGAGAATAATAGCGGAGAACCAGATTTTAATTATAATGGTGTGGATGTAGAATTAAAATCTCAAAGAGAATCTGCTAAGTCTAAGATAACTTTGATGACTAAAGTTCCGAATTGGGAGCCGTTAGAACCTAAAATAATATTAGAAAAATTTGGATATAAAGACATTCAAGGGAGGCAAGGATTGAAAATAACTCTAAATGCACATACATTTAATGCACAAGGATTTAAACTAGAAGTTGACAGAAAGGCGAATAAGTTAAACATCCTACAAAGAGAATATGGTGTAGTTGCTTACTTTGACATAAAAGAATTAATGCAAAAACTAAGTGAAAAAATCTATAAAAATTTGATTTTAGTTTTAGCAGAAAATAAAAGAGAAAAGGGAGAAGAATATTTTAAATTTAAAAAAGCCATACTTCTAAAAGATTTAAATGAGGAATCATTTGAGAGGTTGTTTGATGATGGCACAATCGTTTGGGAATTTAGAATGCAAATACAACCTTGGGGGGCAGTAAGAGACCACGGTCCTGGATTTAGAATAGCAAGGAATAGGATTAAAGAGTTGTATGCAAAAGAAGAAATTATTTTTGATGGCTCTAAACTTTCCGAAGAACAAAAATAAACTCGTTGCACATTGTGGTTACTTTCTCACCTACTTTATTGCTCGGAGAATTTAGCGAAGGCATTCTCTTATTTGGAATATTCCTTAAATGAGTTGTGATGTATTGGTAGTTGTTTTTAGCCATAAACATTTCAGACATTATTTTGTCTGTTGGGATATTTACTCCTTTAACCGTTCTATTCCCCACGACAAAACAAACATAGCCACCTTTAGCCATAACTCTGTTTAGCTGGTCTACACATCTATCAAAATCCTCGTAGAAACTTAAAACTTCCCTTGCTCTTTTCTCGTCTTTCTCGGCAATTTTTTTAATAATTCCTTTTAGAGTAGGAGAGTTTATTTTAACTTCTAACTCCTTACTGGCTTTTCCGCCTAAAAGCCGATTATCTAAACTTGCTACATCTTCATAATCTAACCATTGTAAAGCTAATCTTGAAAACTGCCCATAAGCTACGGTTGTTCTGCTGTCTCCATAAGGTGGAGAGGTTACAATTAAATTAATACTCTGTGGTTTAATTTTTAAGTCTAACATACTACTTCCTAATATTGCCGTAGTCTGTGCTTCCTGTCTTGCTTTGTTGTATTCTTCCATTCCTTTAATATTCTTTGATGTTATTTTCTCAAATTCTTTAAAGACTTGCGGACTATGTTTAATTAGATTTTTTTCTGCCATCCTATAAAGTTTAAATTCGCTGTTTCTTGTGTTTGATACATTCCTAACGGTCTCGGAGAATGCAACCAAAAAGAAATCTTTAACATCTTGGTCTTTGATTTTGTTTATTGCTGTTTTTAATACTGCTAACTTTTCTATAACATCTGGCTTAAACCAAAATTCAATATTCTTAAAATCTGGAATACCATTATGTTCTTTTGCTACTAAAATCTTGTTTAATATTTTTTCTAATCCCTCTGTGATTATTGATGTGGTTTTAACTTTTGCAATCAAAACAGCGAGAGGGTTTAAATCAAATCCAAACGCTTCTTTAATCTGTGGAGTTAAAGATGCTTCAACTAAAGATGTTCCAGAACCCATAAAGGGGTCTAAAAGAGTTTTGGCGTTCTTACCATAAAGATGTATTAATCTCCTCGCTATTTGCGGTATCATCATCGCTGGATAAGTGTGATAACCATGAGTAAACTGTTTAGTGTCTGACTCCTTGAAATCCCAATTTATGAAACTCTCTTGCTCTTTTTCCATCATAAGATTATATTGTTTCTTCATTTTTTAATTGTTTATATTGCTTAGTTTAATTAGTCCGAGCCATCTGTTTTTCTCATTTTCCAGAGCCAAAGCTAAATCTGGGATAGCCAACTCATAAGGACATTTCTTAATCGCTTGGTGCTTTGTTATGAAGTTGTAATAAATTCCGTAGCCCTTTAAGATAGCGTTAGCCGAATGGATAGAACCATGAAAGCCACGCATAACTTTCGTTCTTGCTCTTACGCTGTTATGTAATCTTTCAATAGGATGATTAAAGCCCTCTCCCTTTGAGGCATTAACTCTATTGTGAAATACATTATGTCTCTTTAGTTTGTTGTTGTATCCCCAGACAGACTTAATTATTTTAGGATATGTCAAAAGCCCATCTGTCGTAACCATTTGTATTTGGTTTTCTGTTTTTTCTTTTATCTTTGAAACAACTGCTTTAATGTCTCGCTTTCCTCTCGTCTTTGAATATTCGCCAGAAATTAAGAACTTAGTCTCTGGGTCTATGCTGTCAATAAACCAATTTTTATCTATACCTTTCTTTCCTTTATGGCTTTTTCTTCGGTGGCACTCCATCTCATCAACTTGGACTTCTCGGCTCACACTAACCTTTAACTTATTTGTAAACTTACTTATCATCTTAGAATATTTTACAACCCAATTATAGACAGAAACATTAGAGGCGTTGTGAGGGTGGAAGATAGCTAAGTGTTCTTGGACTTTTCTTGTTGAAACTCCCCTATAAAATAAATCTATACTCTGGCTTATTTTTTGTGGAGTGTTTCTCATTCTGAAAAAGCCATCATCAGGAGTAAAGCACGAGTTACACGACTTGCATTTGTATCTCTGTATCTCTCCGCGGTTCTGTGTTTTCCTCTTGCACCATTTGATTGTATCGGCAGAACTACAATTAGGACACAATACTTTTTTATACTTGGTTTGGTTATGATTTTTGTATTTCATCTGATTTAAGCGTTGGGTGAATACGGGGAGCTTCGGCTCCCCTAATTTAATATGAATAATTCTATCTTATTTTTTCTCCTCCTTTATTTCATCTGTTAAAATAATCAATGCTTTCTTTCCTACATGTTTTGCTGGTAGAATTATATGCCCTGCATTCCCACCAAATTTTTTTACTTCTCGTTGTATCATTTCGTCATCTTCGTCTAACTCAATTCTCATCAATCTTGTTTTTTTCTTTTCCATGATATACCGAGTATATACTACTATTTAAACCTTTCGTTTATAACCGTTATTAACCGTGTGCCAAAGATTTATATATAAGGAAATACAGTATAATATTATGTCAGAAACAGTTATTAACGGTTTTGGTTCTTTCGTCGCCAGAGTCGGTGGCAAGGATAATAACCTTACAATCTATCTGAAAAAAGATTTTTGTGAATTATGCGACATAGCTTACGATGACATCTTAGAATTAGAAATAAAGAAAATAAAGAGAGCAAAACGAAAATGAAAATCAAAATAGAAAAAGAAGATATTATTAACGGCAATATAGAACTTAGTCGGACTTTAGTTAGCGAGGCATTGATTTATTCTCAAGAAGAGATTAAAGCAAAGAAACTTTATTTAGCATATAAAAATATTGAACAAACATTAAAACTTTTGGGGATTAACCCGCAGGACGATAAATAAAAATAACTGCGTTCCTGCGGGGCGAGACTTAATTCAAAACTATGAACGTCTCATCAATGTATTTTGTGTCTCAAGAGCATAAACAACTCTTGAAAGAAGACTTGCAGTTGTCGCTTGTGCTGTGGCACTTTTGGCAAGACCGCTTTCTATCTTGCCCAAGATTTCGTTTTGTTTTTCTTCAACAACTAATCTTTGTTTTTCTACGTCCAGCAAATCAATTACGATTTGCCTTACTGGCTTTGACATTCCCAAAGCTCCAAAGATTGAAATCTTATCTTCAATCACCATTTGTTTTTTTGGTTTTTCTTTTTCCATTTTACCTCCCGTTGCCCGTGCTTACGCATCGGATTTAGTATTGCTTCAAAGTTGCAACAAGGTTTTATATAATCAATATGCCTCTATCTTTTGTGAAAAAGAGGGCATTTGGTATATTCTCTTAGTCTTACTTTGGGTCGCATTATACCCCGCATTAGATTAAAACTTCAAACTGAAACAAATCCAGTCAAAACCATCAATCCTATTGCTTCCCAAACTACATATACTTAGTATATAAAACTTTCTGTTAGAAAAATTGAAGTGGGGTTAGAATCAATTTTAGCAATAAGACTGATAGAAACCCCACAACATGATAAAAATTAGTTTAGGTGGTTTAAATATTTTTGTAATTTGTTTTACCAACCGCTAAGTTAACAATGTAACTTCGCCGATAACTTTAAATACCAATTTTTTCTCAGAGCTTCATCAAAATGTTAACTTTAATGAGTGCCTTAATGTTAACGTCGGTAGGTTCCGATTTAATAATCTTAACTATAAACCGACGACTTGCATATTAGGGTATGAGGTATGCAAGCGTTGAGTAGTAATTCAAAACCTATAAACTTTAATAAACACGGAGGAGCAGAGCAAAACGTTTGGGTCAACGATTCTTTGGAAATCTTATAATTCAAAAAATCACGGAGAAATCCAGTTGATCCTGCTGGGGGCTGCTGCTATCTGGTTTGCAATTAGACATGCAAGTTTTTTTGTTTCTTCGGAAATGAAGAGCGAACTGCTCAGTAACACGTAGCTAACCTGCCCTAACATCTAGGATAACCTCGGGAAACTGAGGCTAATATCGGATAGAGGACGGTGACTGGAATGTCCTGTCTTCCAAGCTAGGATGGGGCTGCGGCTGATTAGTTTGTTGGCGGGGTAATGGCCCACCAAGGCTTCGATCAGTAAGGGCTCTTAGCGGAGGGGCCCTGAGAGGGAATCTGAGACACTATTCCCAGCCCTACGGGGTGCAGCAGTCGGGAAACTTCTACAATGTACGTAAGTATGATAGAGCAAGCCAGAGTGCGATTCTATAATTGAATCGCTTTTATGTAATGTAAAAAGTTACATGAATAAGGACTGGGTAAGACTGGTGCCAGCCGCCGCGGTAATACCAGCGGTCCAAGTGGCAGCCGCGTTTATTGGGTCTAAAACATCCGTAGCTTGCTTCGTAAGTCTCGTGTGAAATCTGGCCTCTCAAGGGTCAGGCGTGCACGAGATACTGCGTTGCTAGAGACCGGGAGACGTAAGAAGTACGGTTAGGGTAGCGGTAAAATGCGTTGATCCTTACTGGACTAACGATAGCGAAGGCACCTTACGAGAACGGATCTGACAGTGAGGGATGAAGGCTAGGGTCGCAAAACGGATTAGATACCCGTGTAGTCCTAGCAGTAAACACTGCACACTAAACATCAGTACCTCTTCGAGAGGTATTGGTGCTGTAGGGAAGCCGTAGAGTGTGCTACCTGGGAAGTATAGTCGCAAGACCGAAACTTAAAGGAATAGGCGGCGGGATACTACAACCAGTGACGCGTGCGGTTCAATTAGATTCTACACCGTGAACCTCACCAGGATCGACAGCAGAATGAAGGTCAGTCTAAAGGGCTTACCTGACACGCTGAGAGGAGATGCATGGCCAACGTCAGCCTGTGTCGTGAGATGATCTGTTAAATCAGGTAACAGGCGAGACCCGTGTGCACATTTACAGTGTACAATGTGCAGACTGCCTTGGTAACAAGGAGGAAGGTGCGGGCTACGTTAGGTGAGTACGTCCCGAATATCCTGGGCAACACGCGCGCGGCAATGCTGCATTCAAAGGGCTGCGACGCCGAAAGGCGAAGCTAATCTCATAAACTGCAGCTTAGTTCAGATCGAGGATTGCAACTCATTCTCGTGACGCTGGAATTGGTAGTAATCGGATTTTATCAGAGTCCGGTGAATAAGTCAATGTCCCGTGCACTCACCGCCCGTCAAACCAACCGAGTTTAGCTTTGACGAGGCCCGTCAGGGACGAATCTTTGTTAGACAAGGTAGGTTAAGTCGTCACAAGGTATCCGTAGGGGAACCTGCGGATGGATCACCTCCTATAAATTATAAGTCATACTTTACTGCTTGCATGTCAAGAATTCTGAATAAAGATAGGCACTTAGGTGCAAATGAATT
>JBDRCQ010000008.1:0-25301 GCA_043821585.1 archaeon | reverse complement strand
CCTTAAAAACTTTGACATAATCTGAAATTGAAACATACGCTCCCCCATCTCTTCTTCTTATACTTCCATTTCTCATCTTTGCGAAAAAAATGGTGAGCTGTTCATCGTTTATTTTTGTAATATCTTCCAAACCATAAATTGTCTTGAATTGCTTGGCAGCAAAAACCATTCTTTCTTTCAATGTATTCAGTCTAATAAAACTCCGAGAACCTTTAACGCCCCGCGTAGCAACGTTTATCCCATGTTCCATGTCAGTTATATACTTGATGATTATTTCAGAATTTTCTTTAGAGATGTCTGGGATTCCACCATTTGAAATCCGCTCTTTCCAGTTAAAGTATTTCTCTTTGTGTTTGTATGGATCTATCTTCATGGTTGAGTTAAATCGGCTGAAGTTAAATACTTCATACGCCGATTCTGCACAACCACTCCTTTAATATCACAAAATACTATAATGCCCCTACCGGGATTCGAACCCGGGTTTTGGCCGCGAAAGGGCCACGTCCTTAACCACTAGACTATAAGGGCTTCTTGTTTTCTTATAGTCGCGGTCTTTAGGCCTAGACTATAAGGGCCTGATTACCAGGCTAGAAAAAATTCGCTTTTAAACTTTACTACTTAAAAATTTAAAAAATAAACCAAAAAATGTTTATCTTGCTGCCTGGATTAGTTGGATTCCTGTTACGAGACCCCAAATCCATGCTATTGCAAAAATTGGGAACCCTAAGAACATTCCCCATAGGAGTGCACCCACTATCGCGATAACAATCTGCCAGATTCCTGTCCTAACCCTTCCTCCAAAAATTAGAGTCCCTAATCCTGGGAAAAGGAAGATATTAAGAATCAGTGCGATGATTGCTAGTCCCATTGATCTCTTTTTCTTTTTTACTGGAGCAACAGATTTAGCGACCTTTTTCTTGACAGTTTTTTGTGCAGTCTTCTTGACTTTTTTCTTGGCCATGTAAACCTCCTTTTACATTTTAGTATCTTAATCTTCGTATAAATATGTTGCGGTTGGGGCTATTCCTTAAGGGAAACTGCCTATTGCAAACATATTTAAAAGAAAAACCGGTAGTTTTTTCATGACAGAAACTAGAATCAACGACCTGATTTTTAAGGAATTGATCAAGAGGGGCTACTCTCTTCGCGGAAATACTCGCGTTTGGAATCTTGCTGATTCTAAACTTTGGTACCTGACTCCCGAGCAAGCGCAAGCTTATTTAGATCTGGAAAAAGCGAAGGACTATAGTGAATTAATGTTTAAGGCAGAGCTTGAAATGTTGAAAAAATATATGCCTGAAATTCAGAATAAGATTTTGCATAGCGATGCAATTAACATTATTGATATAGGTTGTGGGGATGGCAAGAAGGCGCGTTTACCTATTGATGTTTTACATAAAAAGGCGAAAATAAGGTACTGTCCCATAGATATAAGCAGCCATATGGTTACAAAAGCTCTTGAAGAGGTGCGAAAGCTGGAGAAGGGAGAGGTGGTGGAGTTTAGGTGGAATATATCTGATTTTGATAATGTTGAGAATATTGCTTCGCTTTTGAGAGATTCAAAGTATAGGCAGAATTTCTTCATATTCTTAGGGGACACCATAAGTAACTTTGAGATCCATGAGGTGTTGTATGAGGTTGTTGAGGCGATGGATGGGGATCTGGATTACCTGCTGATTGGTTTGTCCACGGCAAGCAAGGATCCTAATGAGTTAATGAAGCCATATGATTTGGAAGCGAATGATAAGTTCTTTGGATTAATCCTCTCCCAACTTGATTTCAAAAAAGATGAAATAGAGTTTGGTGTAAAATTTGAGCATTCAAGAGTTGAAGCGTTCTATACTGTAAAAAAGAGTAAGACTCTTGAATTCAGCGGTAGGAAGGTTCATTTTGAGGAAGGAGACCAGATACTTGTCGGAATTTCTCACAGATACACTAGAGAAGAGTTGGAAAGAATAATGAAGATCTATTTTGAAGAGTATACTTTCTTTTTGGATGATAAAAAATCTCGTGCCTTAATTCTTTGTAAAAAATAATTAACTGATTTCTACGTAGAGATAATAGGCTGTTGCTCCGCTCCATCCCGGCGAGGCGACTTCTGGGACAATCATTTGAAAGTCGTACGTTCTGTTGTCATATCCATATGCGTTTTCTTCAAGTATTGTTGCGTAAACCATGTTCCCTCCAGTGTATTCGTAGAGGGCTACTTCTTCGAAGGACGTATCTTGCGTTGCGTTTGCTACATAAGTGTTTAGCGTTGAACAGCTGTCTAATGAGATGTTTACTGTTGCCACAAAGAATTCGTCATGAGTGGTGTCGTCGAATGTTGCAGTTATATTGTCTTGTGGACTTGTATGGCTCATCTTGGCGTTTTCGCTTTCCATGTTTGAGATGGTTGCACAGCTCAGGTTATTCCAGTTTATTGTTGATGAATTTCTTGTAGCGTAGACTTCTCCACCAATTGATCCCAAGCTCCAGTCGTAAACGGTTGATCCGCCTGCGTCGTCAAGCGTGAAACTTCCGGAAACTCTTCCTATAAATGCCTTCCAATGATTGTTTTGAGAATCGGAGGTCATATTGAATATGACAACTCTTCCTCCAGAAACGTTCAGCATGTACGTGGAGGTGGTATTTTTCGTCGTGTTGCTTTCGAAAACCACACTATCTGGCCCTACTGGATCTGCCTGGACAGTATTAGACGCCAGGAAGAACAGGGCTACGAATAATAAAAGTACTAGTAGCCCCGTCTTCACCTCTTTCATTTTCTCTGTGTAAAGCGATTTTTTACAATGTATGGTAGTTTTTAGTGTATATAAATCTTTTCATTTTTGAAAAAATCTTTTCACTTTGTGCACAATCTTTTCATTTACGAATCTTAATATCAAAAATAGAAAGCTTTTTAAACTATGAAATCTTCAAGTGAACATGCAAAAGTCAGATATACTGAAAGAGATATTCGATAAAAACATAATTGAGGTAATTAAGGTATTTGCTTCGAGCCAGAAGCAGCATTTCTCACTCAGCCAAGTTGCTTACCTTTCAGGCGTAAAGACGGCAACGTCTTTACGCATAATCCATAAACTTATCGAGAAAGATTTCGTCGATATCAATGTAATGGGGAAGACGAAATATTATCAGTGGAAGAAGGGCTCTCGTACAGAATTTCTCGTTAAACTTTTACAATCTACCGCTCCAGAGACTCTGGAGATTTAGTCATTGTCTAATGAGGTTTCGGCCCGGCAAAAGAGGTGATAAATTTTCTTGTCGGGTTTTTGTTTTTTAGAAAAGTTTAAATGTTTTAAATTGTAATTCGTGATATGAAGTCTATTGTGGTTGTGCTATTTGTTGTTGGTTTTTTTATCGGTTTGGTTTTAGGCTTTTCAATTTTTAATTGTGGCGAATGTCCTAAATGCGAGGTTTTGCATGAAGCAAACCAAACAAATGACGCCGATTGTACAGACTACAATGATCTCATAGACCAATTAGCTATTAGTTGTGCAAATGCGAGAACTTTTTATTATCCTGGTGCGATGGCGATAGGCCATGGGGCTGGCGAGGAGTGTTATGCTTTTATGGGGCTCCTTGTTGATAATAGCAACTATGAGGCCTGTGATGTTTTTGACGGTAAGGAGAAAGCTATTTGTGTCGGGTCTTCATTATCCGCACTTCATTATTCCGATTATTGTGAGCCCCTTGGAGAGTATGAAGACATTTGTTTGATAAACTTGGCTAACCGTGTTGTTTTCAGAACAAACACTCCTTTGAGCGAGATCGAGCAATTTTGTTTAGAGTTTGATGATGCTTTGTATGAGAACGAATGCCTCTATTTGATAGAATATAAGGAAGATGGTTCTGTACACGAGACTAACCGGACGTCATTCGGATTGAATGGATGGGGATATTATGGGAATTTCCCAGGCTATCCTTTTAGTTGATTAATTATCCCTCTGGAGTAAAACCTCTTTAGAAAAAAGTTTGTGCTGGCTTTCAGAAACTTGGCACGCTGCGCTAGGCTCTTTTGTTGTCATGCACTCACCGCGCTGCGAATCTGCTCGCTTCGCTGTGCGATTTCTCGCTGAGTTCGTGCATGATCCCGCCGGGATTTGAACCCGGGACCTCCGGCTCTCTTCGACTATCGAAACCTCTCCGGGTTTCGATGCATCCCGGCATTTGAGTTGCCTTCGGCAACCTGCGGGATGTCTCGTGAGAGAACGAATTCTAACGAATCCGCGTCATATAAGACCGGCGCTCTAACCAGGCTGAGCTACAGGATCTTCTTTCATAAGAGATGATTTGAGAAGTTATTTAAAGTTTCGTTTTCCCTTTTTTTGATGTTAGTAGGTTTAATTGGAAGGCCTTCGTCTGGGAAGTCAACTTTCTTTAAGGCAGCAACTCTAATGGACGTTCTTATTGCAGATTATCCTTTTGCAACGATAAAGCCGAATCATGGAATGGGTTTTGTGAAGATTGAAGATTTGGCTCCGGAGTTTGGGAAGGTTGCAGATCCAAGAGAGGGTTATGTTCGTGATGGTGATGGCAAAAAGGGTAAGTGGAGGTTTGTGCCGTTTGACTTGTTGGATGTGGCTGGACTTGTTGAAGGGGCCTCGGAGGGGAAGGGGCTTGGGAATGAATTCTTGAATGATTTGGCTGGGGCGGATGCGTTTATTCATGTTGTCGATATGTCTGGGGAGAGCGATGGGGAGGGTAAACCTGCTAAGGATTATTATCCAGGGGATGATCTCAGGATTATTGAGAACGAGTTGGACAAATGGTATCTTGGCATTTTGATGAAGGTTTGGAAGGTGTTTTCTAGAACTGTTGAAATGCAGAAGAAGAATTTGGCTGAGGCGATTGCTGGGCAGTTTTCTGGGTTGAAGGTTAGCGTTGATGACGTTAAGGCGGTCTTGAGGAAAGTTTCGGGAAATGTGGAGAAGCCAAGTTCTTGGAGCGATGTTCAGGTTAGGGAGTTTGCGCAGGCTTTGAGGAAACAATCGAAACCGATGGTTATTGCAGCGAATAAGATGGATCGCCCTAATGCTAGAGAGAATCTGGAGAAAATGGAAAAAGAATTTGACTATCCTATAATCTCTTGTTTTGCAGAGGGCGAGTTGGCTTTGAAGGAAGCAGACAAGCACGGGTTGATTTGTTATGTTCCGGGAGATGGAGAATTTGAGGTTTTGAAGGAACTGAGTGAAAAACAGAAGTCTGCTTTGGATGGAATTCGTAAATTTTTGAGCGAATGGGGTTCTACCGGAGTGCAGGAAATTTTGAATAAAACTGTCTTGGAAGTTTTGGAAATGATCTGTATTTTTCCGGCGGGAGATAAGTTGACGGATTCTAAAGGAAACGTTCTTCCTGATTGTTATTTGATGAAAAAGGGCTCGACTGCGCTTGATTTTGCGTTTAGACTTCACACAGATATAGGTAAGAATTTTATCAAGGCGGTGGATGTTAGGACGAAAAGGGCTGTGGGAAAGGAGTATGAGTTGAAGCATAGAGATGGTTTTGAGATTATGACTAAGTGAGTGGTGTAAACTTTTTTTCTTCGGTACAAATAAATTTAAATAGTTACACCACATGAATTCTTCATAAAAAGAGGATGAATGGTTACTGAGAGGTATATCCGGAGAGGTGGAAAAGATTATGGGCCCTACTACTATGAAAGCTATAGGGATTCTTCGGGCAGTGTAAAGAAAAGGTATTTGCCCGATTATAAGCCCCCTGTTGAGCACAAGGGGATCAAGTTGTTTGTTGCGGTTGTTGCCGCTGTGGCTTTACTTTTGCTGTTTTTTGTGTTCCTTAACCAGCAATGGGGTCATCATGGCCTGACAGGAAATGTTGTTTATATTGATACACCAATTCATAAGCTTGGGCAGGAAATTACTGGCAAGGTGATGGTGAATCAGGATCCAGGGGAGGCGATTCCTGCGGATTCTATTGTTAAGATAACCTTTGGGTCTGATGTTACTGAATTCTCGCTTAGGGATGTGGTTGATTATGGGACTGAGTATGGTGCCTACTATGCCAAAGGGGTTGACTTGGAGGGGGAAGGGGATGTTTTTGGAATTAAGGGGACCAAAGAGGTTTATCAGACTGTTGAATTTGAGTTGGAGATTTATGAAGAAGCGGCTGATGGGGGTTCTGATGATGTGATTCAGGAAAGCCCGCCTGAAGGGGAGGGGGAAGAGGTGGAGGATGTTCCTGAGGAAGTGTCTGAAGTGGGTGAGGAAGACAGTTCTGGAGAAGAAGTTGACGGCGGGGAAGAAGTTGAGACCGCAGAGGATAGTGGGTCTGGAGACGATAGTTCTGAAAGTGTAGGGGAAGAATCTGAAGGGGAAGGTGGTGTGATAACTGGGCAGGCGATTTCAGAAATAGTTGTGGAGACAGTTAGTGGTTCTGTTATTAACGGCGCTGATTTTACTCATGAGTTGGAAGATGGCCAGAGGGCGAGGATTGTGAGCGTTGAGTTTGATGGCGAAGAAATTTCTGAAAGCGAGATTTCCTTGGATGTTGAAGGTAACGCGTTGAGGGTTTCTACAGATTATTCCATTGAAGAAGAGGGTTTTGGTCCAGATTTTGATGGTGGAAGTGAAGGCATGACTTTTTTGATAAAATTAGAAGATTTGGATCTTGAGGCAATCAATGCAAATCTTGAAATAGAAATTTCTTATGAGGGTAAGAGGATTGCTTATTTTGAGGAAGCTATTCTTGTGGGCGAGGATTCTGTGGAGAGTGCTCTTGATGAATCGCTGCTTGAGGAGTTGCCGTCTCAGATTCAGTTGTTGCAGGATATTCCTTCTGTGAGAATTCCATTTGAAGGCAATGTGGTTATTGATCTTGGGGACTACTTCTCTGATGCAAAAGAATACACTATGAATGTTGAGGATATCGTTGCGAGCTTTGAAGGAGACTTATTAGATTTGACTGCGGTTGAAGGGTTTAAGGGTGCGAGGAAGGCAAAGATTGCTGCTTGGGCAGGGAATGAGATGGTTGAAAGTAATGAGTTTTTGATTTTGGTTTCTTCTGGCGCAGTTAGTATAGAAACTACAAGAAGCAAGGTGGAGCTTGGTAAGGCTGTTAAGTGGAAGAAGAAGGTATCTATGGATGATCCGGACGAAATAAATATAGAAATACCTGAGGAGGCAGAGAATGTTGAGGTTAAGGTGGTTAATGGGGGGGAGGAACGTGTTGTTGAGAGCATAGACGGTCCTATTAGTCCGTTGACGGGAGGCGTTGTTATCGAGGTTGATTTGGACGGCAAGAAGAAGAGAGATTTTAGCTCGCCGGTGGTTAATAGTTTTAAGATTTGGTTTGCGGGTTTTAAGGCAGAGTTTTCTGAAAAGCTTAGGATAACTGGGAGGGCGAGTGAGGAAGTTTTGCAATCTCCGCAGAAAGATGAGGTGGTGGACATAGTCTTGGACGAATCTGGTGCTACGGAGTATATCATCGAATATGAAACTGCGGGGCCTGAAGCTGTTGAAGAAGATCTGGGTAATGGTGGTAAACTAGTTACTATCATGTCTGACGTCGAAGGTTATACTGATGTTATTGTGCATGCAGAATTAGATAATTCCGTTTCTGTTGGAGATCAAGACAAGATAAATGTTTATTGGCACAGGTATGAGGATCTTAATGAAGGAGAGGTTAAGGAAGCTACAGAGAAAAGAGTGGCCGATGTTCTGGATGAGGAGGTTGTTGAAACGGTATCTATGGATGATCCAGAAAATCCTGTTTTGACAGGCAACGTTATTTCTACGATGGAAGTCAAATCATTGAGTTATGTGAGGGAGGAGGTTGCTTTTGATGCTTACGATTTGGATGGTGATGACATGATCGATTATGTGGAGTGGGTTGTGCCCCACCTTTCTAATCAAACTTATGAGATAGTTATTGAGATAATTAAGGCAGAACATCTGGACTGGGAGAGGATATTTGTTAGTGATATTTATTCCGAAGTCAGTGAACTTGATGGAGTTTGGTCTGAGACGATTCCTGAGGGGCATTATGTTAGAATTGTTTTTGAACGGAATTTGACATCGGAGAATGATATTACAGTTTATCCAAGGGCTGTGAATGGCACGCCCAGGATTGAGGTTTATGAATTTGGTGGGATGGATGTTATCGCGGAGTTTGAGGCTCTTGTCGATGACAAGTATAATACAGTCTATCTGACTGGCTTGAGTGGAGAGCAGGATACATTTGATCTGAGGGTTGTTGGTGGGGCGGTAGAGTTTGATCATATAATTGACCCGACGCAGACGACTTGGTGCTATCAGGAGACTGCTAATGTTTCTACAGTTTGTGGCGGACTTTCGAATGGAACGTATGGGTTCTATTATACTGTGGCAGATTGGCCGAATAAAGGATATCTTTATGACGGGAACTGGACAACTTATACTGGCGCAATGGGTTTTGACTACTTCTATATTAATTATACAAAACCAGAGGGGGCGAATAGCTCTTCTATTTTCACGTATAAATGTGGCAACGATTTGGGCGTGATTAACTTCACGATGGGTAGTAAAGAGGACTGTTGGGTACAGTCGCCGCTGCGGTTTAGGATTTATTCTACTGCTACTGATGCTTACACAAATGTTTCTTGTTGGGATGGCATACAATGGGATACTATAGAGAAGTATACAACTAATCCAACTTTTTATGAAGAAGGGAT
This sequence comes from archaeon, assembly GCA_043821585.1. Lineage (GTDB taxonomy): Archaea > Nanobdellota > Nanobdellia > Pacearchaeales > GW2011-AR1 > UBA73. The sequence goes on along the minus strand of JBDRCQ010000008.1, from coordinate 16,630 downwards.
GTGGTGGTATTCTGAGAATGTAACAGATCTTGCACCAGGCATAGAGTTTGGAAGCGACACTACCTCTGAAGGCATCCAGACAAATGACGACATTTATGTTGACCTTGATACAAGTGACGAGAGCGACCATTACTCATTTGTTGATTTTGATAATGATGTTGTGCTGTGGATGAGAATGGACGATGTTAATGGGAGCGGAGATCCTATAGATTTGAGCTCTTATGGAAATAATGGGACTTTGATAGATGATACTGTAATCAATTCTTCGTTTGGATACTTCGGGAATGGAAGCTATTTTGATTATGATGGAGATTACATCAATGTCCCATATGATGAGAGCCTTAGTTTCAATAGCTCTGGTCAATACACGTGGGCACTTTGGATAAACATCGAAGATATTCCTGATGAAACAGTCGGCGTATTTTCTAAAACGGAACCAAGTGCAGGAGTTCATTTGCTATTGAGCGATAGTTATGGATCAAAAACTCTTACTTACTTCTGTAGCAGCGAGGATGATACGTTGGAAGGATGTATTAGGGGCTCATACGAGTTGAGTTATAACAACTGGATATTTTTGGCGTTTACGTATGATAACGGAACTGTGAAATCATATGTGAATGGCACGTTGGATTATACAAATAATTCTTTGAGTTTTACCTCTTCGAATGCATATTGGTATCAAATTGGGAGATCAAGTAATAATCATGCGAATTATGATTTCTGGGGAGAAATAGATGAGTTTATGGTTTTCCAGAGAAATCTTTCTTTACCAGAGATTCAGTCGTTGTATAACGCGTCTGCAAATCAATACCTCAATAATTTCACTGGGCTTTCTGAGGGAAACCATTCGTTTACTGGTTACGCGGTTGATGTGTTGGGAAATAAGAATCAAACGGAAGAGAGAACTGTGACGATTAATGTTACAGATGTAACCGGCCCGGAGATTACAATCATTACTCCTCTGAATAATTCAAATTATAATGCTTCTTGTGGAGGTTACAATGTGTCTCTTAATGAAAATACTTCCTGGTGCGGTTATAGTTTTAATGGCGGTGCAAATGTTACAATGACCAAATTTAATGATACATACTTTTATTCTTCCTTATGTCCTCCAGAGGGATTGCATAATATCTTATTTACATGCAATGACACATCGAATAATTTTGGAGTGAGCGATATGCATTACTTCCTTTTTGATAGAACTAACCCAAATATCAATTTCACTGCGCCAACTCCAGACAATGGATCAACACAGACAACCAACAATATTTTTGTTAATTTGTCGACGAACGATACGAATGAGCATTACGCGCTTGTTGATTTTGACAGGAGTCTTGTTCTTTTTAGTACGATGGATTCTCTTGATGGAAATGATAATCCTTTGGATTATTCTAGCTATGGGAACAATGGGACAAGTTTTGGAAATGCAACGTCAAGTAACTTCGGAAAATTTGGTAAAAGTTTCAGCTTCGAGGGTCTTAACGGATCGGTCATAAATTATGGAAGCGATAGTTCTTTAACATTCAACGCAGAAGGAAATTATACTTGGTCTATGTGGACGTATTCGACTGGGGCAGACAATGCGAAGGGCGTATTTGAGATTAAGGAGTTTGATGGTATGGGGATTGCAACAGGGATTTCTATGTTTTTTGATTTCTCACTATCTAAGATAGTTATCCAGAATATTTCAAGGAATGGTGTAATTTCGTTAGATACTTGCCCTCAAAAAAATGAATGGGCTCACACGGTGTTGATATACTCAAATGGTTCTTTGGATTTATATCTAAACGGGCAGCTCAACGTTTCTGCAAATGCGTCAATAAACTTTGCGAGTACTGGAATGGGTTTACGAGTTGGCCAGATAATGGATCAAGTGTATGTACCAGAAACTGAGATGTTTTTCGAAGGATTTATTGATGAATTCTTAATGTTTAATCGTTCTTTATCTGCAGCTGAGATTTTGTCTTTGTATAATGCTTCAGCTAATCAATACGCCAATAATTTCACTGGTTTATCGGTTGGAACTCATACATTCAAAGGTCATGCTGTTGATGTTGCAGGGAATAAGAACGAGACTGAAGAAAGGAGTGTGACAGTTAGTTCTGCAGATACAACTTCCCCGAATATTAACTTCACGGATCCGACGCCTTCTAATGGTTCTAGTCAGACGAACGCAGAGGTATACGTTAATTTGTCAACGAACGATACGAATGATCATTACGCTTTTGTTGATTTTGATAACGATGTTGTTTTGTGGCTGCGCATGGATGACGTAAATGGTAGTGGCGATCCGACGGATTTGAGTTCCTATGGAAATAACGGAAGTTTGATAAATGACACTGTAATCAATTCTTCTTTTGGATATTTTGGGAATGGATCCCACTTCGATTATGTGGGAGATTATATACAAGTTCCATATGCTGAGAGCCTTAGTTTTAATAAATCTGGCCAATACACTTGGGCATTTTGGATGAACATAGAAGACATACCTGATGAAACAGTGGGGGTATTTTCTAAGAGGGAACCAAGTGCTGGAGTTCATTTATTGTTGAGTGATGCGTATGATTCAAAAACTCTTACTTACTTCTGTGCCAACGAAGATGCAGCGTTAGGGGATTGTATTAGAGGTTCATACGAATTGAACTACAATGATTGGATATTCCTGGCATTCACATATGATAACGGAACTGTGAAATCTTATGTAAACAATACATTGGACTACACCAATGATTCTTTGAGCTTCCTTTCTTCAAACGCTTATTGGTACCAAATCGGGAGATCTAGCAATAATCATACTGAATATGATTTCTGGGGAGAAATCGATGAGTTTATGGTTTTCCAGAGAAATCTCTCTGCAGCCGAGATTCAATCCCTTTACAATGCTTCTGCTATGCAGTATGAACATAATTTTGTATCTCTTACGGATGGTGCTCACTCATTTGTGGGTCATGTTTGTGATACGTCTGGAAATTGTGGTCAAACAGAGGAAAGACAAGTTTTGGTTGATACAATTGTTCCCTTGGTTAACTTCACATCTCCGACCCCCCAAAATGGTTCGTCACAATCAAATGATGATATTTATGTTAATCTTTCGACAAGTGATTCAAATTACCATTACGCCTTCGTTGATTTCGACTCCGATTTGGTTTTGTGGATGCGTATGGATGACTTTGCTAACTCTACGTATAATGTTGATGAGGAGTATCAGGCGTCGTATAGTGGGGATTGTGGGGGAGATATAGCTAACGCTTACGATGAAAATTGGGGATCTCAGGGAGGCGTAGGTGGGCCGTCCACGACTTGTTATGTTCATGTGAACTATTCAGTCCCGGCTCTCACGCAGGGCGCGAGTAATGAGATCAAGACTGTAACAAGCGTTACTGGTTATGTTAAGTATGAATGCATGAATACTTCTGGAGGCGCTTATGTATCCATTGGGATAAACAATCAGAGTGGAGAGGTTAGAGAAAATGTTTCTATCCCAGATAGTTGTATTGGTGATGAACTAGTTCTTCGGTATGGATTGGTTAGTACTATGGGGATTGTTACAATGCACGAGGATCAGGTGTGGTGGACGGTCTCAAATACTAGCGTTGTTGCGGATATTTCAGGTTATGCAAATAACGGGACTGTTCTGGGTGACGCGGTACAAACGGGCGGTGGCTATTATGGGAAGGGATTTGAATTTGATGGGTCTGATGGGATTAACATTGGAGATGCGGGCGCTGTTGAAGTGGGGACTAGCGATTTTTCTGTATCTTTTTGGGTTAAGACGAGCGATACGGGAGGGAGTGGGCCAGGCACTCAGGGAGGCATGAAAGATGTAATTGGAAAACGTTATCCTGGCGATCAGGACAGCCCGACGAAGGGATGGGGGGTCGGAGTAAGTTCTGATTATGTGGGTGTGGAGATAGATGATAGTGCTGATCATGGTACTTTCATTGGTTCATCAACGACAAATATCTCAGATGATCAGTGGCATCATGTGGTTGTTGTGTTTGATAGAGATGTGAATGGCTCAATTTATGTAGACACTTTGCTTGAGAATCAAACAGACATTACTTCTGAAGATGGGTCCTTGGATAATAGCATAGACCTAAGGATCGCGCAGAGTGATCAGGAACATAGTTATGTGTATCTTGAAGCGGAGGTTGATGAAGTGTTGATCTTCAAGCGTGCGCTTTCGTTAGTGGAAGTTCGAGCACTTTACAACACCTCAGCTTTTAGGTATTATAACAATTTCACAGGCCTTCCTGTGGGAGACCATGACTTCCGAGGTTTTGCCGTTGATGCTGCGGGCAATTTGAATCAGACTGAGTTGCGAAGCGTTACGATAGAGTCTGAAACTGATGATCCGGATATTGAATTTGTGTTGCCGACGCCTAATGATAAATATGTGACTGGAGATACTGGATTTACGGTGAAGGTGAATGTTACGACATATAATGGGACTACAATTTATAACACTCGTTATATGCTGTTTAATTCTAGTATTGATATTGTGAATGAAACTTATATCTATACAGAATTATTACCGATGGGAGGTAGTGCTCTTAATATAACTTATGTAGGTCTTGACTTTGGGAATTATACCTATAATGTTTGGGTAAATGATTCTGAGGGCGGTACGGATTTGACTTCAGATAGGGTGATATACATTGTTCCGAGTTGCTTGGATTTGTCTGGGTGTGATGAGGAATCGTCGTGTGTTGTTGATGAGGATTGTGTTTTGAATAATGATCTTTGTGATGGGGGAAGTTGTGACTTTACTGTTATGGAGGTAGGGGCTACGATTTATACAGGTCATGATTCTAATGGGAACGGTAATGACTTGACATTGGCTTTGACTTCCAACACATTTAGGGCGCCGTTGACGTTCTTGTCTAACGGAGCGGTTTGGTTTAGTGGGAATAATGGCACGGATTTGGGTTCTGGGAGCGCTGGGGGGGATGCGGGAGACGTGAATATAACTGTGCCTGATTTGTTCAATACGACGAATGCTAGGTTTGTTGGGCGGGGGGGAGACACTACACTGGATGAGGTTGGCGGGGATGGTGGGGATTTGATGTTGTACTTCCATGGTTTAATTAGGAATTTCACTGGAAGCACACCTAAGCCTGATTTGGGTTATGGTACTAACCCCGGGGATAGTAAGCCAGGACACGATGGGCAATTGTATTACTTTAAGGATTTGGATACTTGTCCGAGGGATGCTGATGTGAATCGGGACGGGGTCGTGGACTTAGCAGACAGATTGAATATAAGAAACAATTACAATAGTTTGGAAGGAGATGTTCAAGAGTTTGATGATTATAATATTAATTGCGACTCTAAGATAAATGTGATAGAATTGTCAAAAATAGGTTTTGAGTGGTATACGCGGTAACTTTTGTTAACAGAAAGCTTTAAAAAACTACTTGATTCTGGAATAATATGGGAAGACCAATCGGATCTGTGCTTGCAGCGGCGGGATTGGCCGCGTTTTTAGCGGCTAGCGCTCCTGGCGAAGGAGAAATTAAGACGACTCCGCATCCTGACGATAAGGTTTGGATGGCAGATGGAGAGGAGCATAGAGTGGGTGTTTATGCGGACAATACTGGTGTTTCTCCAGGCCCACATACAGATGGTGTTCAGTGGTATGCTTTTCAACACCCTACATTTACTCTTGATCATTATAGGGGATTTGAGATCCCTTCTGCAGAGCAGGATTTTTTTGGAGGGGCTGAAACAGAGGATCTTATCTTTGGTTTAGGGGAAAACGGTTCTGGTAGGATGACTTTGGATCAGGCAGCGGGCCCGTCGGTTGGAGAGGGTAGGGGTTTTTTAGCATTTTATAATTTTGAGGTCCCTAGAGATACACAACTTGGGAGATATCATTTTACGTTGGATCTTAGCCCACGTACGCGTATGTTCAATGAAGGGGGCTCAGAGCAACAGCCAGTGAACATTGGTTATGATTTTATCACAGTAATTCCAGATCTTAACACTATGGCTGCAGATACGCTTGGGCCGGGCGTTCCTATTGAATCTGAGCACGACTATAATGAGGATGGTTTTGTGGATATGGCGGATTGGGCTAGGGCTCAGGTAGATTCCTCTGAAGAAAGGGACTAGCCTCCAAACCCAAAATCTTTATAATTGCATCTTTCTATGGTATCTGATGTTGAAAAAGAGTTTGCTGTTGCTGTTGCTGACTGCTGCATTGGTTTCAAGCGTTAGTGCTTTTAATACGACTACGCTTACGGCTTACAATACGACGGTCGGGATTGTGAATATTTCAGAGACAGTTGATTTGTACGCTTATGAAATAAACCTCGATTATACAGGGACGATACTCGGTGTTGCTCATAATTATTTTTTGGGGCCTTCTGACTCTAACGCGACGTATGGGTACAATGAGAAGAATAGCATCCTAAGCGTTTATGGTTCTAGGTTGGATCCGAATAGGCTTGGTGTGAATGGTTCTGGGGCGTTGTTTAACGTCAGTCATTCAGGAGATCTTGCGTTGAGATATACTTTGGCGATTTATGCGAACGGGACGGAGGTTTATACTTACTACAACGGTTCTCGTGATGATGGTGGAGGGGATGATGGGGGCGGTGGCGGAGGCGGTGGCGGCGGTGGCGGCGGTGGAGTTGTTAGTCAGTTTGAGATCTTTCCGGATTTGTTGAAGACGGAGATAACTCAGGGCAGGACTACAAGAGAAAAAATAAGATTGACTAATGTTGCAGACAAGCAACTTCAAATAGACAAGGTAGACTTTGGAAGCTTGGAAAGATTTGTTGCGGCGTATTTGCCTCAAACGCCTTTCTTTATACCTGTAGGCGATTATGTTGATTTGAATATTGATTTTTTTGCCAGGACTGGGGAGGAACCAGATGTTTATACCGGGGAGATTGTGATAAAAACTTCTGAGTCCCAGGAAACCTTGCCTGTGTTGGTGGAGATAGTTGAAGAGGAGCCGTTGTTTGATTTAATTGTTCAGTTGGATGAGGATGAGTATGGCCCTGGCCAGACAGTTGTTGCTAGGATAGATATTCAGAATTTTGGAGATAAGACTGATATAGACATTTTGTTGCATTATGCCATAAAGAATTTTGCTGGGGAGACATTGGTGTTTGAGGAAGGGAGTTATGCGATTCAGAATTATAAACTGCAGCTGGTTGCTAAGCTTGATGTGCCAGATGATGTTGAGATTGGAGAGGACTTGATCTTTTATGCAAGAGCGACTTATCCCCAACAAGATATTTCTGCGACAGGTAGTTCTGTGTTTAAGGTTGTGGATTTAGGTTTCTCCCCGATTTTTGATGGGGTTAATCTTTTCCTTTTGATTCTTTTGCCAATTGCGATTATTGCTATTTTGATTGTGACGCTTGTTATAATCTTTAACGTGGTTAAGAAACCTGCTCAATCGGGACAGGTTGTTCATCCAGCTGAGGCGCAATCGCAGCAAAACGCTGCTGACCAATAATAATAAATACTCATTTTCATAAAATCAATTAGAGGCGATTATGATAAAAGTTACGTGTCCTGTTAGAATCGATATTTCTGCTGGTTGGAGCGATGCTGCGCCGTTTGTGAATGAGTTTGGCGGTGCTGTTTTGAATGCGGCTATTAATCATAGGGTTTCTGCGACACTGAAGGATGGGAAACTGATAAATTCTCTTGAGGATGTGCCGGGCCATTCGGGTCTTGGGACTTCTGGGGCGTTGAGGACTGCATATGTAGTTGCGTCGAATCCTGGTTTGGAAAAGAACAAGATTGAATTGATAAAGAGGATTCATAAGTTTGAGAATGCCATTGTTGATCAGAGGGCTGGCTATCAGGATCAGGCGGCGGCGATTTTTGGGGGCGTGAACTATTGGGAGTTTAGAAAGGATGGGTCAGTTGAGAGGAATCCTATCGTGAAGAGCGATGTTAAGCATTTGCAGGATCGGCTCGTTTTGGTGTTCACAGGGGAAGGGCATATTTCAGCGAATGTTCATGAGAACGTTTTTACAGGGAGGAGATTCATTAAGTTTATTCCGCAGATTGATAAGATGAGGTTGATTGCAGGGCAGATGAAAAAACATATTGGGAACGAGAAGATTATGGCTAGGTTGATTAATGAGACGTGGGAATTGCAGAAGCATTTGCATAAAAATATGGAAACAGGGGCTATGAGGAAGATTCAGAAGGCGTGCGAGGGTTCTTATTTGGCCGCTAGGGCTACTGGGGCGGGTGGTGGTGGGTGCTTGTTGTTTTACGCTGAGCCTGAAAAGAAGAGAGAGTTGGTTAGGAAGCTGAATGCTGTTAATAAGAAGATAAAATGTGCGAAGGTTATTCCATTTGAGTTCGATTATAAGGGAATTGAATTAGAGAAGAAATGATAGTTCAAGTTAAAGTGAAGTTGCATTCTAACAACCCGCGGTTGGAAAAAATTGCGGAGGGGAAGTACATCGCATATTTGAGTGAGCCTGCTGATAAGGGAAAGGCTAATTTTCAGCTGGTTAAGTTTATGTCTAAAGAGTTTTTTGTGCCGCAGGATAGGATAAAGATTAAGACTCCTGTGTCGAGAGATAAAATTGTGGAAATTATTACATAAATCTTTAAATAATTCTGGAAGTTTTGGTTTTGATGATGAACAAAAGAGGATTTCTTGGTTTTTTGGGAGTGCTTGTTTTATTAATTATAGGGGTGGCGATTGGGGCGCTGGCTGTGAGTATTTGGAGTGATTCTTCAAGCAGTAATTCTTATAGTTCTGGGTACGATACTTATGACTCTGGATATGAGGATTATGATTCTTACGATTATGATAGAAATTATCAGGATGTGGGCTATGATAATTATGGCGCTGATCAGGGTTTCCAGGATTATTACAGTGATACGCCAGACGAGTATGTGGATAACAGAAGGTCAAATTGTGGATATTTGAATGAGTTGTGTTGTGAGGGGACTATCGAAAGAGATCCTTGGGGCGGAATATATATGGCCAATAGGTGTTTTGATGATTTGGAGTGCCGTGGAGGATATTGCGTTGAAGGGCCAGAGTATGAGGCATACGGTAGACCTTAGTCGCAATAAACTCTATAAACCTTTATTTCTAATTCAGTTTCTAAAAAAGAAGATGAAATATGAACCTGCCCCTGATTTGCAACAAACGATGATTGAAATAGTGAAAGCTCTTGGAATGAGCTATATTAAAACTGATAGGGTTAAATGTTTTAGGAGTAGGGGAACTAGTACAAAACGCACTATCGCCCGTTGTCATACCGTTGGCAAACTTATGCAGAAAGCGATGGGCGTGCCTGCGCATTATGCAATTGAATTCCTTGAGCCGTTTGAGAAACTGTCAAAAAAAGATCAAGAAAAGACGATAATCCATGAGTTGATGCATATTCCTAAGACGTTTGGGGGAGGGTTTAGACATCACGATTTTGTTTGTGATAAGAATGTGGATATATTGTATCAGAGGTTTGAGAATCTTAGGGCATCTTCTTTTCGTTATGGATTTTGAAGAGAATTAAGCTTATAAAGTACAAATCTTTAGTCATTTCATGAAAAAGAGTGGGAAGAATGTTTGGTGGTATGTCGCTGGCGCGGTAGTTTTGGTTCTCATTTTAATTTTAGTTTCGGTTCCTCGTGAGCGGGTTCTTCTTGGTCCGGATGATGGCACCACTGCGACTCGGTCTTTCGTGGGAGATAGCCTTGGTAAGCCCGTCACTGTTAATTTAGATGTTGAATACGAATCTGCGGATGGGACGCCGTTTATAGATATAATTTAGTTTATCCCGAACGGGTTTAACTTAGAATATGAAGGGATTTCTGTTCCGAGGCTGGATCTTTCTTCTTATGGGCCCAATCCAATTCAGTTTCTTGATTTTGATCCTGCTGGTGCAGGGATATTATCTTATGTTATTACTCCCGACCCTGGTGTTCTTTGTCCAGGAGCTCCAGGTACTTCTATCCCAATAGATACTCTTTATCTTGCTCCACCACAAGAGCCGAGAGTTACAAGGGGGGCTGTTAGTTTAGATGTTGCGGAGGGTAATGTTGTGAGAACATTCTCTAAGACGGAGGTGAATGTTGATGGGGAGCTGACTGTTTATTTGCATGTTTATCCTGCGTGTTATGAGTCTTACAGTATCTCTGAGATTGTGCCTTCTGGGTGGACTATTTTGGACAGGGGGGAAGGAAGTGGTTCAATGGATAGCGTTACATGGGCTGCTGGTTGTTCTGGCGTGTGCGAAAGCAGGGTTTTCTCTTATAAGGTTCGTGCTCCTTCTTCTGCGATAATGGGGGAGTTTGTGGGGCAGTTTCGGATGCCTTACGGTGGAACACCAGCTACTATTCTCTCGGATAACTATATCCAGGTTAGTGATGTAACCTGCACTACTGGTGGGGCTTGTGCAGATCAAGAAGCTTGTCAGGGAGAATATTGCGACGCAGGACATACTCAGAGTTGTTTCGATTTTCAATGTGTAAATTCGTGCACTGGTAGGGAGGGTTATTATTGTGGTTCTTGCGAGATAGGCGATGTTTCTTATCCGGCAGGCAATTTGGGATGCGGTGGGGGTGATTTCTGTTGTCAGGAGATGCCTTCTCAAACGTGTGAGGAAATAGGAGGATATTGTATTTTAGACGAAGTTCTTCCGATGCAGGAATGCCCGCCTGGATTCTCGGAAAATTCTTATTACAATATTAAATGTAACGATGGGTTTGAGATTCCGTTGCGTGGAGAACCTTATCCTATCTGTTGTATGCCTCCGGGGATGGGTTCTTGTGCTGATGGGGATGGGGACGGTTATGGTGTTTGTCCTAATTGTGGCGTGGCGAATGGTTGTGATTATGAGGGGGATGATTGTGATGACGCTGATCAGTTTGAATATCCAAGTCAGTCTTGGTATGAGGACAGGGATAATGATGATTATGCAGATGATTCTTCAATCGTATCTGCTTGCCTGAACCCTGGGGGGGCGTATATCCCTTCAGAGCAGCGGCAGGGACCAGACTGTGATGATTATAACAGTATGATCTCTCCAGTTTCTTCAGAGACTTGTGATAGAAGGGACAATGATTGTAATGGTATTGTTGATAACGGTTGTGTCGCTACAGATTGTGATTCCCTCTTAGTCAAACAGTGTTCCCCGGGGAGTCCAGGTGCTTCGTGGAAGGTTTATGCGCCAGGAAATTCAGATTGTTCACTAGATCAATACTGTTATATTCTTAATGGGCCTACTTGTGGTGAAGTTTTGGGTGCTGAAGGGTGCATGTCTGCTGGGTGTCTTGGCGGGCAGTATGTTCATTTAGGTGATGATGACTGCAGAGCCCAAATGGATAGTTATGATTCTTTCTGCTGCGCGATGCTTGGATAGGGGGGAAGAGGTTTACCACACCCAAGTGATTTCACTCTGGCAAGGACAATAAACCATTTAAATGGGCTTTATCTTGAGAAAACATGGAATTGACGGGGGTGAAGCACAGGCAGAAGAAACAAGAAGATCTTGTCCTGGAGGCTAAGAATTTCTTTAATGCTTATAAGAAAGAGATAGGGGAATCGCTTAGGAGGGAGGAGGGGATAGTCAAGTTGGATTTCAACAAGGTTCAGGAGTTTTCTACGATTTTGGCGGATAACCTTTTGGATTTGCCTGAGGAGACGCTGGCGCTGTTTGAGATTGCACTGGAGGAATCTGAGTTTTTGGCGGATAGAAAGCCGAGAGTTAGGGTTATTGAGTTGCCTAAAAGTTGTTTTATTCCGATTAGAGCGATAAGGGCAAAGCATCTTGATAGGATTCTTACTGTTGAAGGGATAATTAGGCAGGCTTCGGAGGTCAGGCCGCAGGTCGTTAATGCTAAATTTGAGTGTCCTAATTGTGGTGCGATACTTTCTGTTTTGCAAATTGAGAGAAAGTTTCAGGATCCATCGAGGTGTTCTTGTGGTTGGAAAGGGAACTTTAAGCTGTTAAGTAAAGAAATGGTTGACGCGCAGAGGCTTGTCGTTGAGGAGTCGCCTGATACTCTTGAAGGGGGCGAGCAGCCGAGGAGAATCAACGTTTTCTTGAAGGAAGATTTGGTTGATGTTCGGATGGAGAAGAGAACGACTCCTGGAAGCAAGATAAAAATTTATGGGGTCCTGAAGGAGATTCCTGTGCCTTTGCAGACAGGTTCTATTTCTACTCGATTTGATATTGCGCTGGAGGCGAATAATATAGTTTCGATGGAGGATTCGTTTGATGATATTGAGATGAGTGAGGAGGATGAAAGGCAAATTTTGGAGATTGCTGCAGACCCAAAGGTTTTTGATAGGCTTTCTAAGAGTGTTGCCTCAAGTATTTATGGTTTTGAGCAGATAAAAGGTGCGGTCTTGCTGCAGTTGTTTGGGGGCGTTAAGAAAAAGAAGTCTGATGGGGGCTCTACTAGGGGAGACATTCACGTTTTGCTTGTTGGTGATCCGGGAGTTGCAAAGTCTGTTTTGTTGAAATATACTTCGATGGTTGGACCGAAAGGAAGATATGTTTCTGGAAAGTCTGCGTCGGCTGCGGGGTTGACGGCTGCTGTTGTGAAGGACGAGTTTTTGAGAGGGTGGAGTTTGGAAGGCGGGGCAATGGTTTTGTCCAACAAAGGAATTGTGTGTATTGATGAAATTGAGAAGATGGATGAACACGATAGATCGGCAATGCATGAAGCGATGGAGCAGCAGAGCGTGACTATCTCTAAGGCAAATATTCATGCGACTTTAAGGGCTGAGACTACAGTTCTTGCGGCGGGAAATCCAAAGATGGGTAGGTTTGATCCGCATACGCCGATTCCGCAGCAAGTCGATATTTCTCCAGCCTTGCTGAGCAGGTTTGACGTTATTTTTATTATTAGGGATTTGCCGAATAAGAAACAGGATGAAGCGATTGCGACGCAAGTTCTTGAGGAGCATCAGCAGGAAGTAATTCGTGACGTTATTGATGCGAAACTTTTGAGGAAGTATATTGCTTATGCACGACAGAAAATTAAACCGAAATTGACTGATGCTGCTGTCGAAGAGATTAAGAATTTTTATGTTAAACTTAGAAATCAGTCGACGCAGTTGAAGGATTCTGATATTAAGCCGATTCCAATTACTGCAAGGCAGCTTGAGGGAATTGTTCGTTTGAGCGAAGCGCACGCGAAAATGAGGCTTAGTGAGCTGGTTGAATCAGAAGATGCGAAGAAAGCCATTGATCTGTTAAGGATGTCTCTTACTCAGGTGGGATACGATGAGGAGACTCAGTCTTTTGATGTGGATAGAATGACCACCGGGATTACTTCTTCTAAGAGGGGGAAGATTGTGATGGTTAAGGAGATGCTTTCGCAGTTGGAGTCTCGCTTGGGCAAGTTGATTCCGATGGAAGAAGTTGAGAAGGCTGTTGAGGGAAAGATGACCGAGACGGAACTTGAGGAAGCTCTTTCGCAGCTTTCTAAGGCAGGAGATATTTTTAAGCCTAAGAAGGGGTATATTCAGAGGCTATGACAATGGAAAGAAGGAGTTTATGGTATGGTGTTGCGGATGGAGTTCTTACTGCAGGCCTTGTAGTTTGTGCTTTGGGAGCATATGCTGTTGAGAGAGTTGTTGATTTTGTTAGGGGTACTGATGAGCCTGTGAGGGATGAAGATGATTAGGGAGAGCATCTTCGGGCTCATGGATATGATGGAGAAAATTACAGGGGCGATAGATAAATTCTTTTTTTGGAGTAGTTTATGGATGGAGACAAGTATCGAGAAATTGTTGGGGGAATGAGGAAGGCGGCTGAAAATCCGGCTGACTTTAGACCTGGCTGGAGAGATTACATAGCCCGTTTTACCACAAAGGGCTTGGTTTGCTTGGCACTTGTGGCGGCAGGAGCTGGGCTGATTGGCTACGGGGCGAAGGGTTTGGCAGAAAAAAGTGTTGATCTTATTGAGCGGGCCAATGAAGCGGCTGTTCGTACCTTGGATGAACGTTTAGAACGTGAATGTTCTGAGGCTATCGAATACGATTCTGAATGGGATTCTTACTTCTATTTTATTATTGAGGGATCACTCGTTGCAGGGCCTGCGCTGGCAATGGGGATGATGCGGCAACCACCAAAGAGGGTTTCGTATAGACCTTCTGGAGAATCAAAGGGAAGGGAGAGACTTTAATACATAAAACCTTATAAAACTAGACTATTTCTCAGTTTGATGAATACGCAGTTGCCAACTACTGGGAATCCGCAGTTGAAAAGGAAGGTGGCCTATAAGATTAGGATTGGGCAGATCAATGAGGCGAAGCAGAACGTGGAAGGGGAGAGGTTGCGGAATATTGAGGTTGGTGGGAAGGAGGTTGTTCGGGTGAATTTGATTGCTAATGTTGTTGATAAGTACGTTCAAGAGGGCGAGAAGAAATATGCAAATTTGACACTTGATGATGCTTCTGGACAGATAAGGGTTAAGGTTTTTGGTGAGGATGTTTCTAAGGTTGAACAGTTTAATCAAGGGGATACGATGTTGGTCATTGGGCTTGTAAGGGCGTGGAATAACGAGTTGTATTTGACTCCTGAGATTATGAGGAAGAAAGATCCGGCGTTTTTGCTTGTGAGGAAGTTGGAGGTTGAAGCGGATGCCCCTAAGACTTTGGACCGGGCGCAGATTGCAGAATTGAAGGATAAGATTTTGTCGATGGTTAAGGATGCTGAGGCAGACGGGGGAATTGATATTGAAAAGATAATTATGGATTTGAAGGAGCCACCTGAGACGATTAATAGTGAAATTAAGAAGCTTCTTGAGGATGGTGTTGCTTACGAGCCGAGGCCTGGGAAGTTGAGGTATTTAGGCTAGTCGCTATTTCTTAGTCTTTGTACGGTTTCTATAACATCTTCTACGCGAGGATTTTGACGCCAATCCCAAGTGTACTCGCGTCCTACGTATTTGCCAATGACCTGTCTAATAAACTGCGAGGGCATGTGTCTGCTTATTCTGGAAAAATATTTCATTCCGTCAAACTCGAAAAAAGCGTAAGCATCTTCTTCGTCGGCAAGATCGTGTAGTTCTCGATAAGTTTCTATTGTTTTACTTCTGTCACAGTTGCCCTCAAGCGCTTCTTGTATTTTTCTTACAACTCGTGTTGAAGGAAGATGGACTGGCATTATATGCATATGCGCGTGGCTAATGCAACAGCCACCTTTCAAATAGTCTCTTGAAGAACCGTGTTCGAATAACAAGGTCTGTGGGAAGTGAAACGCGGATGTTAGCCTTATTCCTAATTCCCTGCGTAACTCAACAAATTCCGGAAAATAATCTTCTGGCATTGTTGCCATAGAGATATAATGTTTTTTTGGCATGATAAGCAAGTGCCCAAGAGATAATGGTCCTTTCGTGACCATTGCAGAAAATCTCTCTGTTTCGGTTATAACTCGACTGACTCGTCCCTCTTTGGGCTGAGAAAGCATGTCTCTCCCAAGTTCACAACAGTGCCGCTGTGTCGAAGATTCCATCAAATCTTTTTGTTTTCTGTGGAGATATATTTCAAGTACCTTGAGAGTACAAATATTTATAAGTCGGGCGAGGAAGGAAAATTATGGATAAGGAATCATTTTTCCGTTCGTTGGGTCTGATGGTTTATGAAGCGAAAGTTTTGTGTTCTTTGAGTAGGTTGAAGCGGGTAGATGTTAAGGGGCTGGGCGAAGATTCTGGAGTTCCGAAGAATAAGATTTATTCGATTATAGGGAACTTTGAGAAGCAAGGGCTTGTTGAAATGCTTCCTGGAGAAACTAAGAGATACAGGTTGCTGAATCTTAAGACGTTTGTCTCTGAGCGGGTGAAGGAGAAGGAGAAAGAATTGGAGGAGGTAAAGAGAAATGCGAAGGATGTTGAAAAATTGAAGGAGTCTGGAAGTGAGTTTGTATTTTCTTTGATTAAGGGCCAGAGGGCGATAATGGATAAGTTGGCGGAGCATAATCCGACTGTGAAGAAGGAGATATTTGGGGTGCAGAGGAATTGGAAGGTTTGGGGGGAAGGTTTGAGAGAAATGAAAAAGGCGACTAGGAAAGGAGTTGATGTTAGGATTATTGGGGTGGTGACTGATGAGACAAAGAAGAGGGCTGTTGAGTGGAAGAAGGCTGGAGTTAAGATTAAAGCGTATAATGAGAATTATGGGCCGTATCCTTTGAGGTTTACGGTCTTTGATAACAAAGAGGCAAGGATAACTATCGGCAAACCAGAGATTCAGGATCCAAAGGATTACATAACTGTTTGGACGAAGTCAAAGCCATTGATTGCGATACTGCGGAAGCAGTTTATGGAAATGTGGAAGAATTCTGCTTCGCCTAAATTTTATTGAGGCATTGCTTGTTGTTGTGCTTGTGCTTGTTCTAAACATTCTAACGCTACAGCGGTGATTGTTTGATTATTCGCGAATAATGGGACTGATTGGCAGGTGGCTAGTTCTTGCATCATTTGAACGACTGCTTGTTCGTAGCCGGTTTGCATGCCTTCTTGGAACGCCTCGTACTTCTCTTGGGCCCTTGACTCTTGGAATTTGTCAAAGATTATGTAAACCATTGCGAGTATTAAGAGTACGAAAAGCAAGATCATCACCGTCTTTTGGTTTAATTTACTCATACACATTACAAAGAAGCGGGATATTTAAAATTAATGTTCATCA
>JBDRCQ010000007.1:0-61505 GCA_043821585.1 archaeon | reverse complement strand
TGTTAATAACA
This sequence comes from archaeon, assembly GCA_043821585.1. Lineage (GTDB taxonomy): Archaea > Nanobdellota > Nanobdellia > Pacearchaeales > GW2011-AR1 > UBA73. The sequence goes on along the minus strand of JBDRCQ010000007.1, from coordinate 61,494 downwards.
AGATACCTACTAAATGGCACGAAGACATTAGTTATCGACCCACAGGGCGAATACAGGGCTCTGACGGCTTATTTTGGCGGGCAAAGAGTAGACCTTTCAAGAGATTCTAACACGATGATAAACCCGCTTGATTTAATGGGCCATGATTACACCGAAAAGCGCCTGAGCCTTATCGACTTGATGCAAATTATGCTTGGAGAACTAAGCGATATACAAAAGGCATTTATCGACAAAGCCCTCACAAAAACTTACCAGCTTAAAGGCATAAATGACAACCCAGATACATGGAACAACGAACCACCGATTTTGAAAGACCTTTTGTATACATTGAAGAAAATGGAAAAATCTGCCACAAGATTGGAGCAAACAACCCTAAGCAGTTTATCCAACCGTCTTGACATGTATGTTAATGGAGTTTTCAGTTTCTTCAATAAAAAGACAAACATTAATTTTAACAACAGATTTGTCTGCTTTGATATAGGAAACCTGCCCTCCCAGGCAAAGCCAGCGCTTATGTTTCTTGTTTTGGACTACATCTACATGAAAATGAAGAGAGACCTAGATAGAAAGATTCTACTGATTGATGAGGCGTGGTCTTTGCTTTCCAGAACAGAAGACGCAGGATACATATTTGAAATTGTCAAAACCTGTAGAAAGTTCAACCTTGGACTTTTGCTCATTAATCAGGAAGTTGAAGGTCTGCTTAATTCCAAAGCAGGCAAGTCTGTTCTTGCAAATTCTGCTTACACCATGCTCATGAGGCAGAAGCCTGCAGTGATTGACAACATCTGCAAGACATTTAACTTGAGCGACTCAGAAAGAAATCATCTCCTGACAGCCAATGTTGGTGAAGGTCTTCTAATCATGGAAGACGATCATTCTGAAATAAAAGTTGTCGCCTCGCCCGAAGAGCATAAAATAATCACGACTAATGCTGATGAGCTGAATGAATTAAGTGCAAAGCCTGCAAGATCACTGAAAGGGAAAAATGTAAGAATAGAAGTCGATGAAAACAAGAGGTTCTTTAGGAAAGCCCAGCTAAAAAAAGAAGAAATTGATTATCTTATCTCCAAGGGTTACCAGACAGCAAAATACAAGAGCCTGACGAAAAGCAAGAGTGAAGATTTTCTCCTTCAGCCAAGGCACAATGAAAGTCTAACGCATTTGTTTATGGTTTATGACATAGCAGAGTATCTTGAAAAAAAAGGTTTTGAAGTCAAGAAGTATGCCACCAAGAAACCAGATATTGTTTTCATGAAGGGAAACAAAAAATATGCTATAGAGGTCGAGACAGGAGCCAATCTCACCAAGATTAGTCGCATGGATGATAAACTCAAAGTCCTGAAAGACTACGATAAATGGTTCTTCGTGGTAACGAACAAAAATAAGGTCGCTGCCTACCGCAAGTTCGGCACTGCAATAGACATTCGGTTTATCCGACGACAAATCTCAAAAACGCTCAAATAAGAAACAGCCACTCGGCATAAGACATATTGGTGGGGGTAGTGGCTGTTAGGAAATCAGTCTTTATACTCCAAAAAGTTCCTTTCTAATTGTTCAAATGAAGAAGGGTGATACTTATCAAAGCTTTCTTCATCTACATAGACAAAATCAAACTTAACCTTCTTCTGAACCCTATTTATGTCTTCACACCATTGCTTTAATCTCGCCATCTTTAAAGGAACGTCCAAATCCTCTCTTCCTTTAGTTTCTATTATGAAAACTTCTTTTTCAGATTTCTTAACTATAAAATCTATATAATAATCAGAAATGTTTCCATCTGCATTTTTGTAGTCGATTTTGAAATGCACACCAAAGTAATTTTTAACATAGGAGATAATGTCTTCGCAACCTTCAAGAAAGTTAGCAAAACGTAGTTCCAAATGGCTATCTCCGATTATTCTATTAAAAACACTTTTTTTTGGGACTAGATATCCTTGATTCTTAACAACAAAAGGTCTGCATTTACTTAACTTAATATAATTTCTAATTTCTGCGTTTCCCTTATCCTGCACGGTTAAATCATTGATCTCTTTCTTAAATGTCTCTATAATTGTTCTAGTGGCTTCAACTTCGGAAAGATTTCTTAATGTGTTTAAATCTTCTAAATCAACTTTACTTTCAAAAAGCTCATTTTGAACAAAATATTTTACCTTCTCATATAAGATGTCATAACCGCTTATCAATCTTAACTCTTTCATAATACTCTGAGTAAAGAACCCAACAGCTCCCTGAAAGTTAATAACCGCATTGGTATCTAAAATTGTTTTATGATGTATGTCATCTTTACTTTCTTCCCTGTTTACAACATATCTGAAAATTATCTCTTTCTTCTCATCCTCTGAAAATTTTCTGACTTTGATTTTTTTGTATTTGAATTTAGCAATATCCAATTCAGATAAGTTTTTGTACTCCCTAAATACCCTCGGCGTTAAGACTGGAATTTCAATATCTAATTTCTTTAAATCTTTCTTTTTGTTTTCTTGGTCAATTTCCACAACCAAGGGAGTTTTAGCAGGCGTTCTATCACCCATTTTACTTTTTTCCAACTCAACACCCTCGTTTTTGATAGACTCTACAAATTCCATAAATGCCGGAGTTCCAATAACACTAACGTACTCTTCAATGTCCTGGCCGCGATACATTCTTCTTAATCCTCTCCCGAGTGTCTGTTCCGGAAGAATATTACTTACGGCAGAGTAAGCCCTTAGGCCCACGATGGTCGTAACATTTTTTACATCCCATCCTTCTTTGAGCATTAACACAGATACAACTGCTTTGTACTTGCTTCCAATGCCATCAATTTCATTGGCTGCTTTTCTTAGCTCCTTTAATTCTGCTTCTTTCTTACCTGTTGAAGATTCTGATATTTCTCCGTTATTCTTTGTATGAATCACAAGAACCGCATCCTTCAAATCTGAATAAGTCTTTTCTAAATAATCCTTCACTTCATCACAATTTCTAGTATCATCAGTCATAACAAACAATACAGCCTTTTTGTTTACCTTAATATGTTCTTCATAAACCTTTTTCCATTCTTCATAACCTAAATGAATAAAATCTCTATACTTTTCAGTGAAATTGGAACTCTTTATTTCATTTAGCTTTGCTCTACTTGCTTCGTCGGGAACAATAGGCTTTTTGACAACATCCTGGTAAATTGCTTCCACTAGGGGATAATCTGAAATAGTTTGAACAAAAATTGCTCCGTTGGTTTGTTTCGGAGTGGCAGTTGTATCCACCTGCAGAGAAACCTTGCTGCCTTTTTGTAAAAGTTTGTTGTGGATATCTTCAAGCGATTTAAACCAGGCCATTCTTTCGTCATGAATATGGTGGGCTTCATCATTTAGAATTACCAGTTCATCAACATCCCTAACGATTTCACTTAAATCAACTTTAGACTCGTTTGTCGCTCCAACAGGTTTATCTCCGAGAAAATAATTTGTGGTATCTTCATCTTCCGCTGTTGCAGTTTTTGTTCTGCTATCAAATATTCTATGGATATTTGTTAAAAAGATATTTCCAATTTTTCTTACCACATTTGCATCATCTTGTATATGTAAACTTAGTTGGAAATCATCTTGCCAGTTCTGCCCCCCAAACCCATTTGAAGGCAAAATAGGATCTTCATAAAAAATTCTTAATGAATCAAAATCTGCTCTTATTCTATCTAAGACAATAATGTTCGGAGTTATGATTAGGAAATTTCTTGCTAGGTCTGAATCTTCTTCATATAACTTATGGAAATAACTCCATGCCAAAACCAAACTCAAAACCTTTGTTTTTCCTGAGCCGGTAGCCATCTTAATAACAAATCTTCTCCAAGTTTCTGCAAACATCCCAGTAGAGACAGCCCCAGAACTGTCATATCTTAGTAAGTCGTGCTTATCCTTTACTTCTGCAACTTCATATAAATAGATTATTGATTCAATTGCTTCTCTCTGGCAAAAGTAATATTTGAACAAAGAAATATTTCCATCCGAATCTTCAACTGGATGTTCTGTTTCGAACCACCATTTTAGCAACGCCTTACTTGTCTCACTTGCTCCTTCATAATTTGATTCTCTCCATTGTTTAACATCTTTTCTAATTTTATCAACTAATGGGGGAAGTAATTTCTCATAACCTTCTTTTCTTAAGGCCTCATCAGCAGGGAACCATCTAACAGAAGGATCTAAAATTTCATGTGGAGATTTAGGAAAGTCTTTATGCAGAGCCATTATTTCTTCTTCTCCCGAATTTCATTTTTAATCTTTTGCATTTGATTGTCCAAATAACTATGAACCAAAAACTCTCCTAAAATCAGAAGTATGCCCAATCCGCTAACCCACCACCAAAAACCATCTTCTCCAACCTTGCCCTGTTGAATATAAAATAAAACCACTGAAATCAAGAATCCAAGAAAAGTGTAAAATATTTTATTCTCCCAAGAAGCTTTTTGTTTAAGTCTTTCTAATTCTAATTGAAATTCTTGTTCCTTCATCTTTTCTTCTCCCGGATTTCTATAATCTTCATTGTATCGTTTCCAAAGATATCTACTACTTTGATAGCTATCTTTCTCTTACCATTAATCTTCCTATAAGGGGTTTTTAATTCTAACTCTCTGTTCTTCTTTGTTCGGAAAGATTGCCACTCGTTCTCAAATATGTAATCTCCTGTCCATTTTTCTTCGTATTCCTTTTTGTAAGCATCTAAGTCAAGTTTTCCAGTCGGTTTAACCTCTTTGTATTTTTCAACCATAATTATCTCTTTTTTGCTCTCAAAGTCAAAATCAACTGCCCAATAATCAATCCAATCAGTCCAACTTTTGGTCAAAGTTTCTCTTGCCAAAATTCCATCCTTATCTTTTGATATTTTTATGATGTTCCCCGTATCAATTATAATTTTATTGCTTCCATTCTTGAGAGTTTCTTCGACGTGTTTTATTGAATCTTGATTATAGAAGACAGAGAAATCTGCTAATTCAATTGCGACTTTATCACCGTCATAATGAGGAGTAACTTCTATGTAAGAAACATCTGTGAAGACAACTTGATTTCTTTCTATGGCTCTCTTATCGAATACATCTTTTGGAATATACTTTAATGCTAAGTCTACTCCTCTTTGTTTTGCTTCTTCCTGAATGTGCGGAAATAAACCCATTTCAAATTCGAATGCTAGAATATCTACTTTTGTTATTTTATTCTTCAGAGCTTCTTCTATTACTTCTTCTACAAATAATCTTCCAACTGGTAGATTTATAGGACCGATTGCAACCATCCTGCTTAATTTCTTTCCAGAAAATGTGTTAAACCCTTGAACTGCCTCAGCCCTATAAGCATGGAGAATTAATTTAACAAAATCTTGTTCTTTTTTTGCTAGTTGTTTTTGTTTTTCTTCGTCTCTTAGATTAGGGTTAACTCCAACATAATGTTGTCTTTCATATTTTCCAAGATTTAATATCTCAAATGCTCTAAAATCTTTGCCATCTTTTTTTAATTGCCTTTGAACATTAATCATCCTTTTTCTTGTAGTATGAATTGAGAATTTCCCTAAATCAGAACCAATCCATTTTCTTCCTAATTTTTCAGCAACTGCTAAAGTTGTTCCAGAACCACAGAAAAAGTCACAGATAAGGTCATTTTCTTTGGAGGAGGCTTTTATTATTCTTTCCATCAACTTTTCTGGTTTCTGTGTTGGATAACCAATTGCTTCTATTGCCTGTGAGTTTATTGGGTAAATGTCATTCCATAAATCGGACACTATGTCTCCTTCCATCTCGTCTAAAAACTGTATCTTCTCAGGTCTACCATTTGAAGTAAACCTAATCAAACCATGTTTCATCGCATCATCAATTCTCTCTTGGCTCCATATCCAATGCCTGCCCTGTGGAGGTTTTAGAACTTTGCCATCAAAATTACGGGCAGGCCCAGTTCCTTGCTGGAGTAAAGATACAGTTCTGTATAACCTATTTGATTTCTCATCTTTTTTGTAGTGAGATTTGATATAAGCAGGATCAAATTCTGTAAATTGGTTCTCAAACTGAGGATTTGCATATTTTGAATATAAATAGATTGTATCTAACACATTTCCAAATCCTTTTGATTGAGCCTTTGTCGTTCTAATTTTTTGCCAGGCGATTGCATTTATGAAGTTATTTTTCCCAAAGACTTCATCCATTACCAATCTCAAAATACTGTTTACTCTCCAATCACAATGCACATAGATGCTTCCATCTTCAGCCAACAAATCTCTCATCAACATTAATCTTTCATACATCATAGCAATGAAGCTATCTGCACCTTTCCCCCATGTATCTCTATAAGCCAGTTCCTCCAAAACATTGGGCTGTTTTGTAAACTCATCTTCTCCAACGTTTATCTTCATAGAAAAATTTGCACCAACATCGAACGGCGGATCAATGTAGATTAATTTTATTCCACCTTGTTTTTCAATTTCTTCTCTTAATGGACCATTCTTCAAACTGCTTAATATTAGTTTATTATCTCCCCAAATCAGTTTGTTTATCCACCCGCCAATTTGCCTTCCACTTTCATCAACATCAAATAACGTTGCTTGTTTCTCCGAAGTATCTCCCTCTCTTCTTGGTTCGTCTACTTGTTCAATTGTCTGAAAAGGAAGAACAACGTTTGTTATCTCTCCTGTTTTTCCATTCCAAACTAACTCAACTTCTCTTTTGTCATCAAACAACAAGAATCGGTATTTTTCTGGGAGTGGAATTCCTTTTTTGAGATTATTTGTTATATCTCTAACTTCGTTATCAGATAGCACTATCTTAGTTTTTTTCTCATATTTAGACTGAACCTGTTTCTTCTTTGCCATATGTAATCTTGCAATACTAACTTTTTAATTCTTGCCGTTATGTGTCTAGACTCTCCCAATTCCTTCTCAAATAAAAATCAATCCCGGGCCCGGGATTATACGCTGGATATCTCTTCGAAAATTCATTTTTCGCATCATCATAGGAATCGTTGCTTATTCTCCCAGCAACCTTCGCAAGATAAACTAAAGCAATCGCAGGAGATCTTGACACACCAACATTACAATGAACCAACACGTTTTTGTCAGAGATGTGTTTTTTGATAAACTCCAACGCTTTGGAAAATATCGGATTTGTGAATTTTGGGCTAAGAGGTGTATTCATATCAACCATATTTAATGCGAGGTGGTTCTCCAACTCTTTTATTAAATAGTTGGGGTGGCGAGGATTTAAATTGCCCTTGTAACCTACTATCCTCTGGTGGCAGGGAGATTTGCATGCATGAATCGCAGCCCATCCTTCTTTTTCATTATAAAAGCAGGAGCTTTCGTCACCCACATAGAGATTTTCATAGATTTTTATTGCCATAACTTTACCAGACAGGCGTGATTTTTATTGTTTTGTATTTTCAAACTTCTAATCTACTCATCTTCATCCAAATCTTTCCTCTTGCTCAAGCTCAGTCTAAAATCCTTCACAATATCAACCTTTTCTTTAATGTCCTCATCAACAGTTCCCTTAACCACACCACTATTCAGCTTCATATAATTCAACGTAACAAAATCTTCCCAAATTCCCTTTTTCTTCATCAGTTCAATCAGTTCTGTCTTGTCTTCGGGCATGACAATCTTATCAAATTCCTTGACAGAGCATTTCTTGTTTGACCCATAAACAATATCTATCCTAAATTGCTTAGCATACCTTATCAAATTATCCCTGAATTCTTCTTCTGATGCCTTGAGTTCTGCAAGTTTTGTTTTTATCTCAGAATAATTATCCACCATCTTGACACCCTCGTTTTCCTTGAACTGCTCGACTGTTTCAATCTCCTCCAGTTCTGCCTGATGCTTAAATGAAGGGCATTCTTTTCTAAACCCACAGTAATCGCACAAAGCAGTAACGTTAGTTGGAAACTCTGTTGCAGATTCAATTTCTTTTATTTTTTCAATTAATTCGTCCTGCATTTTTTCAAGCTGTTCATCTGTCCTTTCTGAAATAGCGTCTTTATTGAAAGCCAGCATGTGCCAAATCAACTTAACAGATTTGGCATCTTTGAATTTATCCTTGACCCAGATGGAATACATTGCCAACTGCCTGTCCTCGTCTGCTTCTTCCTGGTCTTTCATCCTTGAGTTTGTTTTGTAATCGCAGACAAAATAATTTCCCTTGCTATCGCACCCCAACTTGTCTATTCTTACGTGCCACTGATTTCCATCTTTTAATGTCATCCTGTCTTGGGTCTCCAATCCCAAAATAGTCATCTGTTCAAAGGGCTTCATTCTATCAAAATAGTCAGACAAGAATTTCTCCCCCATCTTTCTATAATTTTCAGCGTTAAGCCCGTCTTTAACTACAAGAATATCATAAGAATAATTCTTTTTCCATAAATCCCTATAAAATTTAATCAGGCTTGCCTTTGCAATTCTTTGCTTGAATTTCTTCCTTTTGTATAAGTCTTCCAAAGCCTGATGAACCATATCCCCCATAAAAGCCTCGATTGTTGTTGGAGTCTCTGGCTTCTTCTTGTCAATGTAACGCAACTTATACTGATACGGGCAGTTTTCAAAGGTCGTGACTCTTGAATGTGAGTATGTTGCCATAGTTATGGGTGTTTGAAAGAATATTTAAAGTTGTTGTGGGCAAAGGGTGCTTTCTGGTGATAAAGAAAAGATAAGTGGGGCGTTGGAAAAGTATTGCGAACTTGATACTTATGCGGAAATTGTGATGGTTGAGAAATTAAATAAAATTATGCAATTGCTAAATGTTTCCAGAAAAGCCCGCTAGTTTATTTCCTTCTTCGTCCCAAGGCCGAAGCTGCTGCTCCGGCAGCTAACAAGACTAGTCCACTTGTTTCAGGAACTATACTAACATTATCTATAAAACAGTCTCCAGTAAAATCAGGCAAGGTGGATAAACTGAAATAACTAAACGCCGAAGAGGAATATTGCTGGTTTAACAATTCTCCAGTCTCTCCAGTATTCATATTCGTAGCCCTATAATTCACAGTTCCTGCTATTCTGTCTGCTTCTATTCGGAATTTGAACCAGCTGTCATCTAAATCTAACAATTTCACTGCCTCATCAGGGTGCCAGGGATCTCCCCCCCAACCAACACCAACATATCCTTCGAAATCATACCCTGTAAAATGTCCTGTAAAACCAAACATGTCCGTACCATTTATTGATCCAAAACCAGTTTTTTGCGCTTCTAGTTGTTTTTTACCATACCATTCTACTTCTGTTCGGTTTAAATCTTGATCAATTGACCTTCTAACCTGAGCGTATCCTGGAGACCACCAGGGATCGTGTAAATGTAACGATTGTTGACCAGTATAACTTTGCTCGTTACTTACGAGAGATGATGTGTCCGGCTCTTCGTTTGCGATTATCCAGCTCGATGGTGGACTTCCAACAGGATCATCCTCAAACCCATCATAAAATATTGTGTCTGCCATTGCAGGCATTGCGGCCGCCGCTGCGCCAATGACTAAACTAGCGAGAGTTTGTTTAATCCTCATCTTCTCTTCTCCTTCTTGATGCTGCCAACGCAAGTGCTCCTGTTCCAAACAGCCCAATGGTAGACGCTTCAGGAATTTCTGCGACATGAACATTATCTAAATAAGATTCATAGGGCGTTTGACTACTAGGGCCATATACTGTAAAAGCCCATCCGCCATCAAAAGGAAGCACTGCGTCATAATTAAAGCTTTCTGATAATATCATCTCTCCACCACCGCCCCTCCCTTCATTGATTTCCAGACCAATTGTAGAACCATTCCCATTTTGTTCAGGAGTGTAAGATATTGTGCTGTGAAGCCATTTATTTAACAAATTACTAGAACCGCTCATATATTCAGTATAACTCTGCTCACCATCAGAACCAAGTCTACTTATTAAAGTTAAACTATGTTCTTCTTCACTATTCCAAATTATAAAATCTAGAGACTCTGAATTGTAACCGGTGTCTCCCTTACCCAATATAAATCTGTATCTCGGTGACATTCCTGGATCTTCTCTTGGGTCAAAAAGATATGTGTCCCACTCAAATCCAAATGGATTCTCTGCCAGTTCAAATCCGGTTGAGCCTCCTTCAGAAACAGGGCCTCCACCAAAACAGAGAACCCCTTCTCCTTCGAAATATTTGTGATAAATCTCAGGGTAACCCGAACTATGCCACTGGGGAAGATTAGGATCTTCAAAGTCATCATAAAATCTGGTTGTGTCTGCTCTCGTGCCAGTTGCAGCCGCAGTAATTACCACTCCTGCAGCAAGGGTTGCTAATGTTTTTCTTAATACCATGGAAAAAGAGCATTTTAGTAGTTTTTAAAGTTAACTGGAAAATTTTACTATTAGATTTAGGTGAAAAATTGGGACTGGCTACCAATAAAATTGTATATTGCCCTTATTTATTCCAAATCGCAACATTTAATATTGTTTTAATATTTACTTCTGGATGAAATATTTAACAAAACTTCATTTGATATTCTATTTACTTCTGGAAGTATTTTTATTTATCTTTATTTATTATGTTGTCTCAGGGAGAAACCTTCCCTTTACTATTTTTTTAACAGTTTTAGGTTTGATAATGATGGTTGGTAGTTGGATATTTCAGTATAAGAAGTATGGAAGAATAGTTAACCTTGAAGATGATTTGGTTGTTCCGTTTGGTTATGTCATAGGAACCTCTATTTTACTTTTTGTGCTAGCTTTTCTATTTGGGATCCTACTTGGCTTTTTTAGAGTTAGTAATGGTTTATTACCTTGGGCAATCGTTCTGGCGATTTTCATCGGACTGTTTTCACTAACCTTGTTGTATTATTCTTATCGTGCTAGTAATGAAATTAAGCGCGTCAAAAATGCAAAAATAACGGAAAACCGCATAGCCTCTAAGGTTTTAACAGTGGCTAAAAAATAATCGTAAAAAACTAATTTTCAGATAACACAAAACTAAAATGGGCAAATCTCCTTACTAACATAAGACTATCTTTTTAATTTGTGCACGGCAGGATAAAAAATTCACTACTTCTATCCCGTGAAAACAGAAACTATTTAAACTTTAATCATCTGTTAACAGCATAAACAAAGATGGCCTTTAAAAAAGGAGGGTGGCTTGGCTAAAAAAATCAACTCTAGAGTTGTATTGCTCTCCCTGCTCTTTTTTGTTTTCATTGTTTCAGTAGTAACTGTTTCTGCATCAGACTCTTCTTGGGTTGTAAATGAACTATTGTATAAATCAAAATCAATAAGTTTAGTTCAAGAAGTTTTATCTCGTGGAATTCAGCAAGAAACAGATACAAGTTTTTCCAATAAAACCTACAGATATGAATATGGTAAAATTAGACCTCAAATCAGAAACGGCGAAGAATTGAACGATTACTTCAAGTCATTAGGTATAAAAGAAGATTTTACTTTTGTCTTAGTTAAATTTAATGAAGAAAACATTACAGAGGGTGAAAAAGAAATACTTGAGAATGCAGGAGCGAAACCTATTGGAGTTTATCAAGAAGGAATTTATTTGTATAAGTTCCCAACCGATCAACTAGAAACAAAAACTTTTGATTTTATTGAATGGATTGAATTGCCTAAGAAAAGAGACAAAATAGGTCCAGAACTTAAAAATGCGCTAGGTCTTGATAAATCTCTCCTAGTTAAAATAGAATTTTATGAAGGTTATACGGACTCAGAACTAAAAAAGATAAATCGCTATGCTAAATTTGTTAATCAAGATGATTGGGAGCCTGAAGAAAATAAAATTTACGCCCTAGTTGGGCCAAAGCTTGATGAAAACTCCGTACACAATGTAGTAGAAGTAGCCTCTTTTAGTTTTGTTAGATCTGTAAAGTTGATCGATATCAAGGATAAAAGAAAATTAGATCTGTTTGTGAATCAATCTGATTTTTATGAAGATAAAACCCTAGTTAATCAGCCTCATGCTGTTTGTCCTTGGGAAAGGAATGATCCAGAAGTCAGAGAATTTCCCTCGCCTGATGATCTGCCAAAAATAATAAATCAACGCCAATTTAATTCAAATGAAAAATTAAGAAATCTCAATAAGGATGCTAATTTTAATGCCAATTATGAATTCATAAAGAACAAGGGATTTAGCATCACGGGAGATGCTTTTGAAGTCGAATATTCGGATGGTGCGATTGTTGATTTTTTCTGGCTAATAGGCAATGAATCTAATGATACTCTTAGGGTTATGGTAAATGTCAACAGTGAAAAATTGAAAGATCATAATTTTGTGTTGGAAATTAATGAGAATCTGCTAAGCATGTATGATAAGTCAAGTGGAACCAAATTTAACCTCTCTGATTTATCAGAAATCTCTCATTGGGGAGAAAATAGCTGTACAGGAAATGGATGTATTCTTTATTCCCTACAATGGTTTTTCAATAATGGTTGGGCGCCTGTTTGCAATGTTCTTTTTACTCAAGCGTGTTTACCAGCCATACGTATTTTTGGATTAACTACTCCTGCATTCTTGGCATGCCTGCCTGCAATAGAATGCTATCAGAGTTTTTCTCTTACAGGGCTCGAAGTCTGTTTACTAGACAATTGCTATTTTTATCCGTGCCAACAAGACTGCGATGATCAGGACGGGCCTGGAGATAATTGGAATCATTATTGTAATGGGAATGACGTGTGGAAAAGAAAATTCAATTACGACTATTATTGTCCTTTAGATGTTACAGAAGCAGGGGACTGTGTTGTGAATGAAAGTTCTTCCGGATGGGAACAAGAAAGCTTCTACCAGCCATGCGACTATGGGTGTTCTTCTGACGATTTTGGAGCTTGGTGCGATCCAGAGATAGAATGTTATACAGATTTTGATTGTCCAGCAGACGGCTGGGTTGGTTCTACTTATTGTAATGGAGGAGATGTTTGGCAAACATATAGAGACTATTATTGTGTTGGTGGTGGTGGGGCATCTTCTGATTGCGAGTATACAGAGACAGAATTAGTCAAAGATTATTGCGGCTCTGGATCGTGTAGCGGGGGAGAATGTACTGGCGGAAGTGGAGAATGCGCATAGGATGAAGAGGATGATAGTTGTTGGAATAGTGAAGAGGAAAAAGTTGAACTTGAAACCCTAAATGGTAATGGTAATGCCTGGGGGGGCAGCGGTCAGGCCATTATCTGTGGTTATGATGATTGTGAGACTGAAGATAGGGCTTATGCTGCCAAGTTCGATATAGATGATTGTGACGGAGTTTTGGATGAAGATATGCTAGACAGCATAGAGTTGGTAACCCTTGAGTGGGAAAATAATGGGGGAGAGACTGATTGCACAGATACAGATATCTTATATTATGAAAAAGATGAGGATGATCTGAATAACCCGCAAAATAACGAAGATGATTTAACCGATAGAGATAGTTGGGGTCTTGCTGAAGATCTTGCAAGCTGTAGTAGTGGAGAGAACTATCTGGATATCACAGAGGAGTATGTGGATGATTTAAGAAAGGATGACGATGATGAAATTGCGTATGCGTGGTGGCCAGAAGACGATCAAGATTGGTGGTATATGGATTCTGCTGGAAATGTAAAGCTAGATATAGAATATTGTGCTCCTTGCCCAGACGAGGATGGGGATGATTACCACGAAGATAATTCTAATTGCGGAACAGACGATGATTGCGATGATTACAATATACACATTAATCCAAGTTCCAATATTTACTGTGATTGTAATTCTGCTACAGGGGGTGGCGCGACTCAGGGCACAGATGAAATTTGTGATGGAATTGATAATGACTGTGATGGTTCTATTGATGAAGGCCTAACTCAGGGTTGCGGGTTGGGTATCTGTTCTGGAGGAGTCCAGTCTTGTTCTAGTGGAACTTGGAGCGATTGTTCAACAGATGTTTTAGCAACTGATGAAGACTGTAATGGGTTAGATGATGATTGCGATGGGTCTGTTGATGAAAGCGTGGTTGGAACATGCGGAACTGATGTCGGGGCTTGTGTTGAGGGTACTAGAACCTGTTCTTCTGGTGCATGGGGTGAGTGTGGCGGGAGTTATGTTGGTCCGGTAAATGAAACTTGTAATGGGGTTGATGACAATTGCAACAACATAACTGATGAGGATAATGTTTGCGGAGACTATCCTAATGCAAGTTTGGACTCTCCAGCAAACGGATCTGTCTTTGGTACGGGAGATGTGACCTTCAACTGTTCAGCAACTGATGATGAGGGTTTATCGAATGCATCACTATATCATGACCTAAATGGCACATTTCTTCTCAATGACACAAAAGATTTAACTGGGACAAGCGATTCAGCAACATGGGAATTCAACAGTGTTCAGGATGGAATTTATTCTTGGAATTGTTTAATTTACGATGATGACTCACATTTTAGTTTTGGCGGCGCAGAACCATACATCTTTACGGTCGACACAACTGATTTAGCACCCACTGTAATCCTAGTCAGCCCATCAGATAACTATATTGATTCAGATGGTACTGTAACATTTAATTGTTCGGCCGCAGATTACGAAAACTTAGAAAACATAACTCTTTATGGAGATTGGGGCAGTGGCTGGCACGCGAATGAAACCAAAAGTTTAAGTGGAACTTTTGATTCTGCCACATTCACTAAAACATTAGTTGATGGTCTCTATGAATGGAATTGTTTAGCTTACGATAATTCTTCCCAAGGCGGATGGGGCGATGACAATTATACACTCAACGTCAGCATAATGGAAAACATCCCACAAATAAATTCTATCACAGCAACGCCAAGCATCCAAGGTTTTGGAGAAATAGTAATCATCAAAGCGAATGTAACAGATTCTAGTGGACAAGGAGACATAGACACAGTATTAGTCGGAATTACTCCGCCAGGTGAAAGCCAGACCAATTATACAATGAGTAATATATCTGAACAGATTTGGCAACTAGATAGTTTTACAGATTTCACAAATGGCACATATTCGTATATGGTATATGCGAATGATAGCGAAGGAAACAGCGATTCGAGCACATCAACCTTCCAGATGTACGTAGATTTTACAGCCCAGATTCACACGTTGGAAGACATATATGATGCGAACGAGTTTGTTGATTTAACTGATCCTCCCCAAGCAATAACAAGAATGGAAAATGCGAATATTTATCAGAATGAAAATGGAGTGTACAGTGCAGAAATATATTCTAAACCGATTAATATGAAGGACGAGACTGGAGAATATAAATCATTTACAGAAGTTGTTGACCTGAGCACCATACAGAGAAATAAAGCATTGAGGGTTTCATGGTTTGAAGAAACTATAGAGATTACACCCTTCATCATAAAATCAGGAAAAAGAATAAACAATTTGCCTGCCTCTCTAAATTTCGATACAGTCTTTGAAGAGAGGGAAGGCGAATATAAATGGTCTCACACTTTAAACAATATTGACGGACTTGAAAAAGTCGGATTAAGTTTCAGCGAAAACCTTGCCATAGAAAACAACTGCGGGATTCATAACGAAATCAAAATCTGCTTTGATGATCTAATTGCAGAAGGATTCCTAATAGAACTAAATGAAAGGGAGATTCTCATAAGCAATTTTGAAGGATCTACCTTGACCTTGGACCCGTTAGTTACATTGTATGCTAACGAAACCGGAAAGGACACAGTAATAAGTAGTCGTTTTTTAAATAGAAATTATGGGGGGGCTGATTCTGTGTATCTCGGCTGGACTTCGGCAGCCCCAGGTGATAGGATCAGACCATTATTGCAATTTGATCTTTCAGGTATGCCCTCTGATTCATCAATAATCAGTGCGGATTTGTACATTTACAATAACTTAGTTTCTGGCGGACCAATTATAGATATTTTTAGGATAAATAATTCTTGGGAAGAGGGAATAGGCACTCCTTCAACAAATAATGATGAAATAAATGGTACAACTTGGAATGAAAGGTGGTATGAAAAAGACTGGGACGAACTCGGGGGAGGGGGAGATTATGATACAACTATCATGACAACAAAAACTATCTCTTCAACAGGTTGGGTAACATTTGATATAAGTGAATTAGCTCAATATTGGATAGGTGATACTTATCCAAACTATGGTCTTTTGTTAAAAGGAAAAACAGAATCTGGTAGCGATAACTTCACAAGGTGGTACACTTCAGATTATAGCACATCTTCTAAGCACCCCTATCTAGTTGTAAACTATACTATCGGAAAATCAACACCTGAAGAAAATCAAAGCAAAATAGTGAATAACGGCCCAACAAACTCTTCGATATATTTATCGATGAATGTAGATTATTGGAATGGTGCTAGCTGGACATTAAAAGAAAACATAATAGACGACACAACCCAAAGAAAAAGAGAAAACAATAGCACTCTGCCGTTAGATCTTATTTGGAACGTGGTCTCCTGGGACACTAGCAACAATCCAGAGGGCACTTATAGAGTTTATGTAGCCGCTACAGATAATGACAATAATGTCCTGTATAATTCTGATGGGAGTTTAATAGAGGCAAGCTATAATTTTACTATAAATCACAGTGGAGTAGTTGATAACAACCCCTCCGTGATATTAGAGGAACCATTGGATGATTCTGTAGATGACAATGGGTTTGTCGTGTTCAACTGTTCTGCTACAGATGATTATAATCTCGAAAACATTACGCTTTATGGGAATTGGAGCGGTGGTTGGCATGCAAACGAGACAAAATCTCTCTCTGGGGTTTCAGACTCAGAAACATTTACTAAGACTCTTGAAGAAGGGATCTATGAATGGAATTGTCTTGGATATGATAATGCTTCACAGGGTGATTGGGCAGATACAAACTGGACACTCGACGTTAGTATCTCTTCACCACCTGATGGGTTTCCTAACGTTACTCTGGTGAGTCCCGCAGATGACGCACTTGAAGATAAAACCGTTACATTTAATTGTTCTGCTACAGATGATCACCATTTGGAAAACATTACCCTCTATGGGTCATGGGGTGGTTGGCATGCAAATGAAACTAAAAGTTTAAACAATGGAACTTTGGACTCTGCAACATTTACAAAAACATTGGATGAAGGATCTTATACTTGGAATTGTCTAGCTTACGACAATGCATTACAAGGCGATTGGGCAGATACAAACAATACACTTCACATTAATAGTACTACTGAATTAACTGATTGCCAAACTCTTGACTCAGAGGACACAATTTATTATCTAAACAACGACATAGAAACTACTGGAACTTGTTTTACAATTACAGCCAATAATATCATCTTGGATGGACGAGGACACACAATAGTCGGAGATTATTCGGGATCAGGTGTAGAGGTGGGAAACAAAAATAATATCATCATAAGGAATATGACTGTTGGCAATTTTGGGCGCGGAATCTACTTTTATAGCACTCTCGGATACTACTCAATAAAACTTTTTGATATACATTCTATTGCAAACGATGAAGAAGGGATCTACATTTACAAAGGGGGAGACCATATCTTGCAAAATATAAATGCTAGCTATAACCATGAAATAGGAATCTCTCTTTATTCCTTGGGAAGCGCTAACTTAACAGACATAACAGCTAATGATAACTGGTGGGATGGCATAAAAATCTATCCTTACGCCGTATCAGGACCAACACTATTTTATCTCACAGATATTGTCACAGGGCATAACACAGGTGATTCTGGAGTTTATTTATACAAGGCAAATAACACAATTATTCAAAATTTTGCATCCAATGATAACATCGGCGGTGAGGGCATTCACATTTCTAGAAGTTCGAATTGTAACATAACAAACATGGTTGCTGATAGCGGTACAGGGGTAAAAATTTCTAGTGGTTCGAATAATAACCTCATAAAAGATGCAAACCTCACCTCTGTCAGCCTCTCCAGTTCTTCTGCGAGCAACATCTTCTTAAATGCGACCTACTCTACAGAAACAGTTTCAGATGAGTCAGAACTAATTCGCCAATGGTATTACAAAGCCTATGTCAATGATTCTAATGGAAACAATATAGATGAAGCAAATGTATCTGCATTCAATACATCTGAGGATCATCTGTTTAGTTTAACTACTGATGCTGCAGGTTATACGCCTCTTGAAGAAATAATCGATTATGTTAATTACAATGGAACTAAAAGTTATTACTCTCTATACACTCTTTATGCAGATAATGGGACTTTCCATGATTTCCATCCATATAACGTCACCTTAGAACAGAATAACCTAATGGACACATTCACCATCACAGATCTAACTCCTCCAGAGGTGACGATAAACTTCCCAGAAAATACGATCTATTGGGACAGTGATTTTCCATTGAATTTTAATGTTAGTTTAAATGAAGATGGCGGTACAGTGATGTACACTTTAGATGACGGGACAAATAACGTTACAATGAGCACTAGCAACAATAGAGAATATACTGCGAGCAATTCATCAATGGCTAGCGGAGATTATATGTTCAGAGTCTATGCAAATGACACATCAGGAAATAATAATTATTCAGAAAGTGTATCATTTAGCATTGGCGGGATTCTTACAGATTGCGCGACTCTTGATATCCCTGGAGTTTACTATGTGCAAAATGACATCACAACAAATTCGACTTGCTTTACCATCAATAATGACAATATAACCTTAGACGGCCAAGGACATACCATCAGTGGAGATGAGGGGGAAGCAGATCACGGTGTTTTTTCTGATAGCCACTTCAACCTCACCATCATGAATCTAAACATTACAGATTTTGGAAGGGGGATCTATCTAAAATCAATTAATAGTTCTCTGGTGCTAAACAATTCATTTTATTCCATTAAGATTTATAGCTTGCTTCTTTCTGCTAGTTCCAATAATGTTTTACAAAATAACTTAATGCGTTCAAATACTTTCTATGGATTATCCATTGGGTCTGGCAGCTCACACAACACGATTAGCGGGGGAGAGATAATCGGCTCTGGTAGAGATGCTATTCTTTTAGCTTCGTCAGATACGCAAAACAATAGCTTTACGAATATCACAATAGAGGGTACTTCTAACGAGTATAATGATCTAAAGTTTGCTACCGCAGGAATTAACGATACCTATCTGATTGATATGCCCCACATTGGTAAATATGTCCTAACTGATCTTGGGGGAACAGTAATCTTCCGAGATTCAAAATATGGAGAAATTAGATTTTTAGAAGGCATAAATGGTTCTGGCAGCAACCTCACAGATGATATAAGAATAGATAATAATTCTGTTGTAGCCGAATCAGATTCTAACCTTGGATTAAACAGGTCCGCAAACATCACATTATATGGAATTGGAGACAGAGGATTTAACAGTCCAGCGATATTGAGAAACAGTGTTGAATGCGAGGGTGCTTGCCATAATTTTACATCTCTTGTCGCAGACACAGTAATATTTAATGTGAGTTATTGGACACAATATGAAATAGGTGAAAGTGTAGATACAGATTACCCAACAATCTCTTACGGAACAGGTACGGAGAATGATGGCGCAATTGTAGATCAAGATTGGATTTATGTAAATGTGACAGCCGAGGAAGAAAACGAGGAAAAGATTGTGTTTAATCTGTATAACGAATCTGTACCTAAAGAAAATCTTTCTCTATGGATCGCCTTGGATGAAGATAAGGGAATTTTGATCGATAGGTCATTAAACGGAAACGATGGGGTGGTCTATGGAGGGACATTTAATACAACTGGCAAGGTTAATGGAGCTTATGAATTTGATAGCGGAAGCGATTATGTTGATGTGCTGCATGCAGACGGTCTAAGTCCAGAAGATATAAGCTTTGGTTCCTGGGTTAAAATTAATAATGGGGTTAAGGCCATGGATACAAGGTTAGGATTCTTTGGCAAACATTACAGAGAATGGGAGATGTTCTTGGATAAAAGCGGCGGACAAAGTGCAGAACTATTCAAGTTCTATAAGTCTGACGGGGCTGGAGGGTATGAGGAAAGCAATTACGCCTATTCCTTCCAGGAAGACACATGGTATCATTTATTCCTTACATTTGACGCACCAACAAAGGAAGCAAGATGGTACATCAATGGAGATAATGTAAAAAATTATACCTTTGGTTCAAGCAGCATTTCAAACGCAAACAATTATAGTGTAAACATCGGTCGTAGAGTTGAAGGGAGTGTGGCTTTTGAAGGAAAAGTTGATGAAGCGAGAGTTTATGGTAGGGTGTTGTCGCCATCTGAAATTTTAGAAATCTACAATTCCCGCTCTGTTGACTCATCCACATTTACAGACAAAACACGAGAAATAAACTGGACGGGGCTACAAGGAGGAGACTACTATTACAACGTTTATATTTCTGATACGTCTGATAATCAAAATATAACAGAAACAAGGAAGATTTCTCTAGATGACGGAGTTCCATCTATTGAATACGGCGTTGGCACAGAATCAGACGGGGCTATCGAGGATAGGAATTGGATCTATGCAGATATCGGCGTGGTAGAAAATAACGAAGAGAAAGTAGTATTCAATCTGTACAACGAATCCGTACCAAAAGATGATCTGGTTTTATGGATTGCTTTAGACGAAGATAAAGAAACATTAATAGACAGGTCGTTGCATGGAAATGATGCAACGCCAGTTAATAATCCAATGTTTACTTCTTCTGGGATGTTGAACGGGGCGTATGAATTCGATGGAGATGGAGATTATATGGACGCACCCAATTCAGAATCGCTAAACATTTCTAAAAATGTGTCTGTTGCTGGATGGTTCTATTTAGCAGAAGATCCAGACGTAGACGAAAATAATAACTACCGTGGGATGATTTACAAGGGTTCCTCATATAGGTTATTACTTGAAGAAAATAGAAGGGTTAGTTGGAGCGTCTATAATTTTTCTGGGGATAGGCAAAAGATGGATACGGACATGGATTCCATGCCAATAGGAGATTGGGTACATATTACAGCAACGTGGAATACGAACGGATCTGGAGCGATTTATTTTAATGGTGAATTAGAAAAAAGCTTTGTGAAAGATGCAGAAACCTTAAATACAAATACCAATGTTCTAAGGATTGGAAGAGACACAAGTACAACGCCTTACTGGAATGGGACAATAGATGAAGTAAAAGTTTACAACCGCTCTCTAACACAAGAGGAGATAACAGCTCTTTATAATTCACGAGTCGTTAACTTTTCAACATTCACAGATCAAACACGAGAAATAAATTGGACGGGCCTAAATGAAAACGGTTATCATTACAACGTTTACATCTCGGACACCTACGATAACCAAAACATAACAGAAACCAGAACAATAACTCTTGGAAGACCTGCCCCTACAATAATAATTAACAGCCCAGAAAACACAACCTACCGCGATGTGTATGATCTGTCGACAGATCTTAACGTTACAATAACAGACGAATTCGGGGAAGATTCAAGATGGTGGACAATTGACGGAGGAGCAAGCAACAATACATTTATAGGAGATACAACAATAACCGGATTATCTGTCGGAAGCAACACAATAACAGTCTATGCTAATAATACCCTCGGTAATGAGAATTCAACAAACGTTACGTTTTATCTAGCATTCACGCCGAAGATTGAAGATATAACTGCCAAAAATTCCATTTATATCGATGATTTTGATTCCTTGAGAAATACAGTCGACGATTGGGATGACAGCGGGTTTGACACAGAGAGTGTAGAATTAATTGCATCCAACAACCAAGAAATCTATGCCATGAACGTCACCTTAGAAACAGATAGGAGCAGCACAGCAAAATATGGCAGCTTCCAGACAACCCTTAACCATGATTGGACAGAGTATATTAATGGAGAGATATCGGGAGACATAAGACTGCTATCCTATGCGGAGAACATAACCCAAATAACTATCAATTTTGGTGATGTTGTTTCTGGAGCAAACCAATCCAATTTCACTAAGTGTACTTATTATCCTCCTAAAAATTCTGACTGGAACACATTTACATTTCCAATCAATTACTCAGAAAGTGATGACTGCGTCTTAGCACACGGTGTGATGCATTATGATAATATCAAAAAACTAAGGTTTAACATAGAATACTCAACTGAATTCGATTCACAAAATATCACCTTCGATGTCTTATTCGACGACATAAAGGTCACAAGACCAGAGGAGCTATTTCCTTACCTATATAAGAGAAACTATTTGCAGAGAAGTTTAGCAGGATGGTGGAGGTTGGACAAAAACCATTCTGAAATCTTAGACACGATAGCAGGCAACAATGGCTCCATCACAGGAGGAGGCAATATAACATTCACAAACTATGGTAGAATCGGCGCAGGTCAGAAGTATCATGGCAAGGATAAGTCATATATAAGACTCGGAGACACAATTGTTATGAATAGGGCAGGCAGCACACTTTCTTGGTGGCAAAAGGCAGAGGAAAGCTCAAACAATTCAGGAGCATATCTTTTCACATCCACGACTTCGAGTAGTTATTCATCCCATATCCTGACCAATTATGATGGAAAGAAAATGTATCTGGAGACAGATTCAAATTGTAATGAGGGGGATTGGTATGCCAATATGGAAATAACAGGCTGGCACCATTATGGCATTGTATTTGAAGATAATAAAGCGTATTTGTACATCGATGGAGTTTCTTATGGGGAACCAGATGATTACGGCCATATAAATTGTAGTGCGGAGACTGCTTATCAATTGGAGAATAATATGACCTTACAAAACTTTGGTGGATGGGGTACTTACGCTCCAACACTCAATGGAACAATTGATGAAGTAAGACTTTACAATCGTTCTCTCTCAGCAGGAGAAATAAGGGGCCTTTACTATATGACAGATCCTTCATTAAATGCGAACACAAATGTGACGTTTTCTGTAAATATAACCGATGAAGACACACCCTCAGGCGAGTTAACCTATGAGTGGTTTGTCAACGATGTATCCGAAGGTTCATCATCAGATGTGTTTAGTAAAATAGCTAATGAATCACAAAATGTCAGCGTCGTTATAACAGATCAAACCGGCTTTAATGTCACGCAGAACTGGAATGTGGATATTATCCCAGAACTTGACGTCACAGATCTTTCAGTCATCTATTCTGATCTGAAAGAAAGAGTCTTCAGATTTGTCATCAATAATACAATTGACTCTACCATTGAAAACATTTCCTGGAGTTTAGACACAGGAGAGAATAATATATCTTCCCAATACAACGCCACTCTTCAATCAAGCGAAGATTTGTTTGTTTATGTCCATTACAATTACACCACAAGTGGAAGTCACACAGTAACAGCAACTGCCCAAAGCGATCAATACTCAGATAGCGAAAGCATAAACATCGAGGTATAAAATGAAAAAACACATAGTATTTGGCTTGATTGCAATTTTCCTACTGGCAGGTTTAGCTGCTGCCCAGCAAAACTCAATTGGTCCAAGCCATGAAACAACCTGTGAGGAAAACATCTGTACAACAATGATTTATTCCTATGAAAAATACTGGCTTAATGAACAGGAACAGTGGGAAGAAATTGATGAAAGTTTTTACGACTGTTCAACAAACAGTGAAACAAAATTCTGCACCAGACAATATCACTTCAACGCTACAGCAGACAATCGAGGAGATGTCACAGCATTTCTCAACAATAATAATATGAGATTTAGAATCTCAGGTTTACTCAATCACCAATTGGATCTGGGCAGCCCGTCGATAGAAGGAAGCGTGGTCACTTACAACCTTGTTCCAAATTATATAGACTTAAGATATCAATATCTTCCTAAAAAACTAAAAGAAGAGATAGTTATTAAGCGACCACTTCCTAATCTTCCTGAAAGAGATTTTAACATATCCTTCACAAGAACAGGAAACGCAGACTTTGTAATACCTGACTCAACAATTTGCGACAGACGCGGAGCTTGCGTGATCATACCACACTGGATAGAGGAAAATAAAATCACCCTTGAGATTCCTGTGCGTTTCTTAAACCACCCTAACATCACCTACCCGGTTTTCATAGATCCAACCATTGAATTGAATGATTCTGATATTACTTGGAACGGAATGGTCATAAAAGACTCAATGTTGGGTATGTGTGGAACTCCGCCTTGTTATGTAAGACAGGGCAATCCAGCTGTTTTAAAGTTGGGGTCTCAGTATGGGGGGAAAAGCAGAGGCGATATCGATTGGGACATATCTTCAGTATCCAGCGATGCTGAAATTTATAATGTTACCTTGGTTGTGTACATAGAAGACACAACTTTGCCAGATAACGTTACCATGTCGAATTATTTGTATATCAAGGATATGGAAAAAAATAGTTCAGACTACGCAAATCAACAAGATAACTGCTCAGGAAACTGCCAGTTTTACAACGATATGGGCAATGGCACTATTTTTGCTGATGATACATCTCTCGATATAAATTTCACAAACTTCACATTTAATTCAGAGGGGATTGATGATTTCACAAACGCCTTGTCAGTAGGATCCTTCAGCACAGGCTTACATTCAGATTATACAAAAATTCTTGAAATATCAGGCAGAGACAATACAAATGCAACACGGAGACCAAAAATGATCGTTGTGTGGGGAGTAAATGGTACAGATTCAGGCGCAGCAATTGAAGAAGGAATTAATAATGCTATTCCTGATAACCCAATTCGGAACGATCAGCAAGTTTACATTGTGAATGAAAACGGAGAGCACTACCTTGAAACCTTTGACAAGACAACAGTCTACGGAGATCAAAGCTGGCTATTCAATTATGTGCTTCCAGATGAATCCTTCCTGAATGTTCCATCGGTGTTTGACATAGTCAATGTTTGGGAGAACATGTCTTTGAGTTACAGCGAAATTGTTAATCAGGTTGAGACGTTTATCAATGATACGATTTATTAATACATCTGCCCTGATTTGAAAAATTTCTTAAAGCCCCAATTCAAAATTAACTTTAATCCCCTTAATATTCCTCTTCAAATTCCCACTCGATAAAACCCTAATCAAATTCATTTTCTTTAATCTGTTTGCATAAGTGCTAATTGTAGCGACTGATTTCCCGATTTTCCTGGAAATCTGGCTTGTGTTCATAGTTCCGTCGGAGAGCAGGATAATTTCTAGGGCGATATCGCTCTTCAAGACCTGCCCCATGCCCTTAACATCTTTCCTCTTAGTAATACTCAAAACAGTTTCTTCCAACTTCCCGCTTGTCTCAAGATATTTCTTTCTATGACTTTTAAGATAGGCAAATAAATTATCAGAAAGAATGTTTAAGAGTTCTTTTTCTGGAGTTTTCTCAAACTCGTTACAAAACTCGTCATAAGTATATTTTTCACTTTTCTGATCCACTTTAACGACAATTTCTTCACTCTCACTGCCACTTGCAATATACTTAAACAAAACAAAAATCTCTTTTCTTTTTAATGGGCAATTTACCAAAATATTTTTGATATCTTTCAAGCCCATATTCCATTCGGGAACATTATGATTGTAAATAAGGTAAGGAAAATTCTTTACCAGGGCAAAGGCAGGCTTTTCATTCTCAATTAATCCTTCTTTCAGCATCAGTTCTCGGGTTATTCTATAAAGTTTTTCTTTATCCTGCCCGAAAAATGCTATGTCCATCGGTTTGCTTGTATCCTCTGGGAAAAACTTGTGGAAATTATTGCAAAAGAAAATATCCATTGGGAGCTGGAACAAGTGGTTCACCTTATGATTTTCAACATAATCCTTAATTTCCATCTGAGCCAGAACTGAGTAAAATTCCTGAAAAATATTATCTTCTTCGTAGGCGATAAATCTTTTCCATAAATCAGAAGACTTATACACTGATACTTTTTCCTTGTCAAATCCCATAGATTCAGCAAGGTCTTTCAATTCAGTAACTTTCTTATCAATAAAGAAGTCTGGATCTGTTATTTTCCTCGACCCACATAACCTTTTGAAATATGGATTAGAAAGTGTGTTCATGTCCCAAATCATAAGAAATATCTTGAAATCCCCTTGCTTCACGAATCTTTTAAGCTCGTTCAGCGTAAACAAGATGGAGTTATTCGGAGTGATAAATGTGAATGAGCAAAAGACATTCAACTGCTTTTTGTTCTCAATATCTGGCTTTATCGCTATCTCGTATTCCTTGTTTTCGATTATCGTGTTTCCGATTTTCATTTTACAATCTGTTTAACCTGCTGGAATTCATTAAATAAAACTTTAAAACCTATTTCAAGATTTTACTTAACTGTCTGTTTTATCTTAAACAGAATTTTAAACAGCCTTTAAATACTTTACTTATCGAGTCATTACAGAATGACACTCAAAATAACGCTTGCGAAACCTGAAGTTGAGTTCCCTGTAAAAATGCAGGGTTCTGGTGGAGATGTAGGAATTCCCTTAGGTTTGCTTTATCTTGGTGCTTATGCAAGAGAGAACGGAGATGTTGATGTAAGAATAAGAGATTATAGGCTGGAAAGAGCATTAGGTAAACCAAGAAATCTCCAGGAGGATTTAGCTGATTCAGATGTTGTTGGAGTTGGAGCCTGCACAGTTGAATCGCCAGACGCATTGAGAATTTTGAGGGAAGCAAAAACAATGGGTAAGGCAACGGTTATGGGGGGATTATTCCCCACATTTAACGCCGAAGCTGTTTTGAGCACAGGATTCGTTGATTTTGTGGTAAGAGGTGAGGGAGAAAAGGGATTGGTGGGGCTGTTGGATGCTTTGGGCGGACACAAGCCGTTAGAAAGCGTGAAAGGCGTATCATTCAGGGAAGGAGATAGAATTATCCACAATCCCGATGCAGACCTTATTAGGGATCTTGATTCACTGCCGATGCCAGCCTACGACTTAATTCCAGTTGAACAATATGCACAATTTGACTCAGCACCAATTTACTCCGCGAGGGGTTGTCCCATGACTTGTGATTTTTGCACTTTGAATAAAATGTGGGGCTTCAAGCATAGAGCAAGATCGCCTGAGGATATTATTGCTGAAATTGAAATGCTAAAATCATTTGGATTTGATAGAGTGCATTTCAAGGATGAAACAGTTACATTAAACAGAGAGAATGCAATGGAGTTATTTGGAGAAATCGAAAGAGCTGGATTGGGTATGAGTTACAAAGTAAAATCTAGAATCGACCAAATTGATGAACCTCTCTTGCAACAAATGATGCGAGCAGGGGTTGACACAATCCATACGGGTATTGAAACTCTATCTCAAGAAGCACAGAGAAGAATGAGCAAGCCAATAAGTGAAGCGACGATAAGAAACGCATTTGATATCATGCTTGGAAATGGTTGTGATGTGAATCCTGTTTATTTGTTTGGTTATGGTGGGGAAACTCCTGCCGAACTTGAAACAGATGCAAGATTTATTAGAGAAATTGGTAGCAGACCTTGCGTTATCACTTACGTTTCATTCATGACGCCACATCCTCAGGATGGAGTGAGTGCAGATGAGTTAGAAATACTTACAGCAGACCTTTCAAGATATAATCACAAACAACCCGTCGCTGTTCCGACAAGTCTTGACCGTGAAGGATTAAAAAGAATGGTGGATACTTATCATGAAGTCACAGGAGAAATTGGAATGCGGCACGTTAATCCTCGTGTTGATCCAGTTTATCTGGGACAAATTTTAGAAAAGCCAGCGATGGAAACAAGAGGAGAGTCAGAATTGGCTGCATAAATGGAAATAGAAATAAAAGCACAATTTGAAGATAAGGAAAAGTTAAAGGAAGCACTAGCTAGTCTTGGAGCAAAAGAAGAAAAAGTTAAACACCAAGTTGATGAGTATTACAATCATCCTTCCAGAGATACAAGAAAAACAAATGAATACATTAGATTGAGATGCAAACCTGGAGAAAATAAGGGAGTGTTTGCTCACCATGTCAATATTGCCGACGGAGTCAACAAAGAATATGAGGTTGAAGTGGATAACGTTGAAACTTTCAAAAATATCTTAGAAAACTTTGGATTTCCTCTGTTAGGAGTTATCGATAAGAAAAGAGAAACTTATAAATTAGATCAATTCACAATAACTTTTGACGAGGTCAAGGATGTTGGGAATTTCTTAGAGATAGAAGTTGACGGAGAAGAATCTGAGATTGACGAGAAGAAAGCCGAATGTATCGAGATGTTGAAAAAACTTGGTTTAACTGAGGAGAACTTAGCTAAAAAAGTATGGCTGTGCGATATAGCTACGGGGAAAATCAAATGGCCTCAGTAAAAAAAGATTTTTTTGCTTTGGAAGGCGTTGACGCCTCTGGCAAAAGTTCAATTGGAAAATCATTGGCTGAGCAAACAGGAGGCATTTACATGAAAACTCCTGGGGAGCAATACAAAGCTGTTCGTGCCCATATCGATAACGGAACTCCTAAAGAAACGAAGTTACTATTTTATCTAGCAACTGTAATGGATGCTTCTGCAGAAATAGGAAAAATTCTAGCAACACAACCAGTTGTTTGTGATAGATACATTTGGAGTTCTTTAATCCCTCACGCTGCATACCACGACGAAGACCTAGGAGAATTAGAAAGAATTTGGCGACCTTTTTCCCAAAGAATTACACAACCAACAAATACGGTTCTTTTGACTGTTTCAGAGGACGAGCAATTGGCACGCATGGGGAGAGATAGGGATACGGCAACTTTGTCAGCGAGTGATAGATTTTGTTTGGATCAAGATAAAAGAAGAAAAGTAAGGGATTTATACGAGATGGTTGCAAATCGAGACGGTTGGGTTGTTGTTGACACAACTGGTAGGAATGCGGATGATGTTGCTGTTGAAATAAATGAAAGGGTTGGTGCATTAGTTTACGATGGCGCACGATAAAAGAAAACTTTTGGAAAGATTGTTAGAGCAAATGGTTGAAGGCTCTAATGTTCTGGCTGGTGCTGCCTCAAACGCTCGTCAGGCATCAATTGACGCACCAGGGGCAATGGTTTCAAGGTATGATTCAGCAAAAGAAGAACAAGGGTATCTAGCAGATAGCTTGAATTTAAGACATGCTGAGAAAGTCAATGGGGCAGGTCGCATAAGATCAACACCACTGCCGCAAAATCCTCAAAGCGTTGCTGTGGGCACATTAGTAAGATTAGAAAATAGAAATGGTTTGAGCGACTATTTTGTTTTACCTTATGGTGGAGGAGAGTTTATTGAGACAGATGAAGGAGATATAACTGTTGTAACTCCTAGCGCCCCAATTTTCAAGGCAATGCAAGGCAGGCGGGTTGGAGAAGACTTTGTATTCAGTGTGAGAGGTAGGCAGATAACTTATCGAGTTTTAGAACTTAGTTAGGAAGAAAGAGGTGAGGATATACTATGAAAAAAATCAAAAACGTAGAGTCAACTGTCCTAAAACCAAAGTATGAAACCTTGAAAGTAGACGGAGAGATTTCTTATGGCGAGGGAAATGGCGCATGGAATATTATAAGACTCAAGAGAGATATCTTAAAGGAATTTCCACAATTACGTGAGAAAAGGGAAAAGTTTGATTATTCGATGATCATGCATAGATCTTTTGATGATTTGAAAAAAGCAATTTCGGAGATGGAAGATACCGAGGGCGTTGTACCTATTTTTTTGTTTTTCAGGAGGAAACGGAAAGATTTTTGATAAGAGCGATTTTTTCATTCATCATAGTTCTGCATATTTATGCAAAACAAAACATTTATATAGCATTATGCATATATATTCATAACTAAATACGGAGGAAAAATAAAATGCCGAATAAAGACGGAACAGGACCAGAAGGAAATGGTCCAAAAACTGGAAGACAGCTAGGAAACTGCAAAGGAGCCAAACCAATTGGAAGAGGACTTAGTAGAGGCCAAGGCAGAGGCTGTGGCAGAGGATTTGGAAGGAGATTCTCAGAAGAGAAAGAATAAAAAGTCTTTTGCGTTTGTAACACAGAAAATGCCAAGACCATGTAAAAGGAGAAGAGTTCGAGGTCGACCGAACTCTTCCTACTTCAAACCAGCAGGAATAAGACTAACTGAATTAGCAGAAACAGTTTTAACTATGCCAGAATTTGAAGCAATTCGTTTAATTGACTATAATGAAGTGTCACAAGAGGAGGCTGGAAGGCAAATGCAGGTTTCCCAATCAACATTATCAAGAATTTTGAAATCAGCCCATAAAAAAATATCTGATGCTTTAATAAATGGAAAAGCGATTAAGATAGAAAAATGATAAACAGGCAAAATAATGGCGATTTATAGATCGGTTGCTTTTTTATTTAAAGTCTTCTCAAATTGCTCAATAGGTGCAACATTTTTGTAACTCCCCTATTTGATTGAGCTGACTAATAATCGACCGATATACTCCATCTCGACAATGTTTTTAAATCAAAACAGTCTGGAAGGAGTGTTATAATAAATTAAACAAAATAACCACTCCCCTAATATCACAAGATACCCTCTTGCTCGGTAGGGGCAGTATACTTTTTGGACCAAATTAGTGGGACTCATTTCCTGTCGGATATATTGTATCTCGACTCTATTTATAAAGTCGGGGAGTCCAGACATGAGAATGAAAATTGATCCATACAAGCACAAAGAAAGATACTTGAAATGGAAGGATGCGGTGAAGGAAGGAATTCCTGGCATCACCAGAGAAAACTCGGAGATAATATTACAATATCTTAATGATATGGAAATTGGTGTTAATATTTCTGCGGTTAGTGTTAAAGGTTCTCGTGGATATAATCGATTGAACACGTTAAGGCACAGACTTATATTTTTCTCGAAAAAGTTTATGACGTGCTTTAATTTGGGCTGTATCGCCGAGATTAAAGAGGGGCAGTTGTTTCAGTTCTTTTCGGACATGGAGAAAGGCGTTATCAAAAGAAAAGATGGGGAGAATTTCATGGGAGTCGATTCATACGTTAAGACCTTCAAGGCTTTCTGGCATGGGTATCAGAAAGTTTCTAGGAAGAAGGGCTTAGAGGTTAGGGATATAACTGTTGATTTGGATGCTAAGGCAACTAAACCGAAATGGGTTTATCTCACGGAGAAACAGGTTAAGCAACTTTATGAAAGGGCGGGACACAAATATCAGGTTTTGATAATGTTCTTGTTTGACACAGGCATTCGCGCCCCGACAGAGCTGATTAATGTTAGAGTTAGCGATCTTTACAAAGGCTGTACCGAATTACAGATAAGAGAAGAAATTAGCAAGACGTTTGGTAGAAGGATAAAGTTGATGATTTGTTCTAAGATTCTTAAGGCTTATATCGAGGAAAACGATTTGAAGCCAGAGGATCAGCTATTTCCAATAAATCCGCAGGTTGTTAATCGGTATCTCAAGAATTTGGCTGTGAAGGTTTTGGGCAAGGGCGTGAGCGAAGCAGGAGAATTTTATTCCAGGTTATCTATGTATGATTTTAGACATTGTGCTTGTTGTTATTGGTTGCCGAGATATAAATCCGAAAGCGCCTTGAAATACCGTTTTGGTTGGAAGAAGTCTGATAAGATTCATTATTATTCAGAGTTGTTAGGGATGAAAGACACAATCTCTGAGGATGATTTGTTAGTAGATGTGACAAAAACTGAGATTGAGAAGAGGTTGACAAAAGCTGAGCAAGAAGCAGAATTTTTAAGGGAAGACAATAAGCACATGAAATTGCAGATGAGGAAGATCATGGAGTTTGTGACGCAATTAAGATCGCAAGTGGAGGTACTGGCGTAGACAAAAAATCAACAACTGAGGAGATAGATATTGTTGGAATTGTTGCAGGAAGCGTATTTGTAACGGTTATTTTGTTGAGATTTTATGAGGGTCTGTTATCTGCGTGGATGATTGTTAAACGAGACTTGATTTCTTTGTATTATTTGGTTGTTAATAATTATCTTGTTAATTTGGTCGCGGCTTTTTTCCTAATAATTTTAGCGAGCTATGTTTTCTATAGGGTTTATCTTAAGATACAGGAGATAAAAGAAAGAAATAGGAAGATTGAGGAGGAAAGAAAGAAAGTTAAGGAGTTTTTAGAGTTGGATTTAAGGAAACTTGGACATGAAGAATTAAAGTTAAAATTGGATGAATTCTCTGGAAAGAACTTCTTAAGAAAATATCCTAAACTAAAATCAAAAATTAAGGAATCTAAGGAGTATCTTTTTGAACTTAGGCATGGAGAGGAGTTGAATAGGCTGATTGATGAAAAGAATTCTATTAAAGAAGAGATTAATAAGCTAGTGTTGGAAAAAGAAAAACTGAAGCGAACTAAAGATCAGCAAAAGATATTTTTGAAGAACAAATTGAATCTATATGAAAACAGTGTGTTTGACAAGGCAGAGCTTAGTGAGGAAGAAATTGGTGTTTTATTAGAGGAAGGATTTAAGCAGGTTAATGAATATTGTGTGGCCAAGAAGAGAGTCATTACAGTTTTGATTAAACCAATATTGAATCATTCGGTTGCGCACACTTTTTTGGTTTGGTCTGTTGGGCAGTTGCTCGAAGAGTATGATATGATTGAGAGAATTGTAGAACATGAAACAAGAGATGCTGATTTGACTTTTGAAATTGAAGGAAAGGAGTTTGCGATTGAGATAGAAACTGGGACGCTTCTTAGAAAAAAGAAACAGTTTGAAGAAAAAATAAAATTTCTGAATGAGACATACAAAAACAGGTGGATGATTGTTGTTTCTAAGAGGGACTTGGTTAAGAAATACAAGAAGTTTGGAATGTGCACCCAGAGAAGGTGGATGCGCGAAAAGCTCGAAAAAATGGCTGGAATCTGACATCCGATTTTTTCGGGTGTGTTGGCGGTTTGTCGTCGGCGGGTTTTGGAAAAGAGTCACTTTTTGGTGCTCTTAATATATGTATATATTGGGGGGCTAGAGTGTTAGCCTCTTTGTATATTTTTGGAAATTTTTGCTATTTTATTCAAGTTCTTTATGTTCTCTTCAGAGTTAAGATTAAACTTTTTGCTAATATCTTTAATCAACTTCCTCCTTAAACCGTAAGTATTTCCCCAGACAACATAAGCAAACCATCCGCGTAGCTTTTCCATTAAGTCTTTTTTACTAATCTGACCTTCTTTGTACATCTCCTCTAATTGTTTTAACCTACTGTAAAATAAGCGCAGGTTTCTCTTTCTTACTATCTTATAGAAATAGAACACTTTGAATCCAAGAAGATCAACTCCATTGTAAAACGGATAAATCTTTGTTTTATCTTTATGTAACTCTAATCTCAAATTCATAAGATATTTTGTGATTTTGTCTTTCCACTCCTCTAACACTTTCTTGTCTTGATGCAATATAAGAAAGTCGTCAACATATCTTAGATAATACTTTGCTTTTAATCTACATTTTATAAAATGGTCTAAATCATTTAGATAAACATTAGCAAAAAACTGTGAGGTCATATTGCCGAGTGGCATTCCAATGCCTTCGCCCCCCCCCCCCACAAAAATTTTCAAGCACCTGCCTGATCAACCAAATAATCCTATTGTCTCTCACTCTCCTCTCTAAAATTTCTACTAATTTTTTCTGACTAACAGAATCAAAGAACTTCTTTACGTCTGCTTTCAAAACATAACCTTGCACCATGTTATTGTTTATCGCATTAGGAACTTCTTTTCCGTTTTTGCTTACCTGTCTTTTGAATTCATCAAATCTTTTTAGGGCGGCAGAGGTTCCCCTACCAATCCGGTTAGCACAGCTGTCCGGTATAAATCTTATCTCGTAAATCGGGTCTAAAATATTTACAATTGCATGATGTACAACCCGATCCCTAAAGATAGCCTTCCTTATTGTTCTAATTTTTGGGTCTTGGATCGTGAACCGAGTCAATGGGGCTGGTTTGTAGGTAAAATATTCTAATTCTCTTTTTATTTCCAGAAGGTTTTGAGAAAGATTTTTCTCAAATTCTTTAATATGTCTGTTAGAGCCTTTGTTTTTCTTGGCTTTCTCAAAAGCTAACTCTAGGTTCTTATACGAACACAGTTTTGGATATAGGTTTTTATAGGTTTTCATAATATAATGTCCTAGACACTAGGCTATTCGGCCGTTCTCGTTCGAGTTAGCAAGATTCTCGTTCCTGGCGTTCAGATTGAGATTCCTGTTCCGGTAGAGCACAACGATTAGCTTGCCTATTATCTTCATGATTTTTGAAATCATGGCACCACAGCTTTAATATTCGCGAAAGGGCTTCCCACACACCTTTTATAGTTACTAACTATCACTGTTGAATTTTATCTCGGCAGAACCGCTTTATAGGCAGGCTGTAGCCCCTGATATCGCCCTTCAAGGAACTCTTCTGGGGAATAGTTCTCCAGACAATATGCTAGGACTTTCTGGGAAAAAGATTTCCTCTTAAAAATTTTTGTGTGGCCAATATTATATAATTACTTTAAAGTTACAACAAAACCAAAAGATTTATAAACGTTCCAAAAATCCCATTTAGTAGTATTGAAGGAAAAAAAATCACATGAAACAAAAGTTGAGCGTGACTGTGGACGAGAAAACGGCAAAGTTAGTAGAGGAATCTTTAAAAGAAGGCATGTTTAGAAACAAATCTCATGTTGTAGAATATAGCCTAAACAAGGTTTTGAAGGAGGAGAAAAATGAGTAAAGTATACAAAAACTCTACAAAAGTAGCGCAATTGAACGGCAAGACAATATATATGGACGATGTGGTTAAGGGATGTCTTGACGGAAGACTCAACCTCTTTTTACAGGGAAACACTGGAGATGGTAAAACCCAGCTAGCAAGAGATGCAATGAGCTATTTTCCGGGAGAGAGTATGTTTATTCTTGGAAGAAACGACATGGATACAAGGGAACTTTTCCGCCAGATTAATCTTGGAAAGCTGTTTCAAAGGCCAAAATACAACCTGGAACCGCTAGTAAATCCAGACACCGGGGAAATTGAGTATTTTTATCCAGACTTTAATGGGGGAGAGGTTGCTAGCTATAGAAAGTTAACGCCTACACAAGCAGAAGTAGTTAGAAAGGGCTTAGAAAAATTAGCAGGATCAACAGAACAGATTAGAGAGCTGACTTCCAGAATAAATACTAAATTATTTGTCACAGACGAATTGCCTAACTGTGTTCCTGCAGTGAGGGGTCAACTGTTTAATCTTTATGACGGTTTTATAGAAATTGATGGCAAAGCATACCCCATAGGCAATTTTCTTACTGCGACACATCCAGATGGCAGGGTGGAATTTTTAGAAGCAGGCGCTGATATGGGTCAGGTCCAGGCATTAAGAGAAAGCAGAGCAGACATTAAATCTGATGCATATTCGGTAGGAATTGCAACAGGAAACGTTGGACAGCAGTTTACAGAATCTTCAAACGATATAGGAAGAGCTTTAAGGGACAGAATGCATGTTTGGATGGATGTAGACTATTTCTTTCCGGTATCTTCAGATACTTTAGAAATTCTGGCAGGAGACACTAATCCGCGAGTTAGACTGGAATCAGATGGACAAGCTGATGGAGAGAGCATCATGCGAAAATACCAGGAAGTGTCTGCGAGAGAAGTTCCTCTTGAGAAATTGCTTGTTGCTAACTACTTAATACATGGTCTTGACTATTGTAGCAAGGGAAGTAAGAGACGAATGAAAAGTGCTTGGCCTACAAAACTTGAGAATCATGAGCAGGGATCTGACGTTGGTTTGGTTTTACCTGTTTCGATAAGAGGAGCAAAATCGATAATTAGACTTTCTCAGGTTCTCGATGGCATCACAAAAGAAAAGGGTGCGAAAGGCAGCGATCATTTTGAGTCTATGATGCAGGCTTATCGGCTTGTTGCCCCCTACTCTGGTGTGTTAAATGGCGCAGATGTTCAGAATAAGTATGATGGCAATAATTATAAGGCAGTCGATGCGGTTATTTCGACAACAAGACAACAATTTAAAGATCAGGCAGAGAACATCGCCGCAGGTTTTGAGATGGTTGAAAAAGGAAAAAGAGACAAGAAAGTCTTAAACTTATTCAATGGGAGATGGGAGTTCATGAGAAGTACACTTGATGGAATGTTGGGAGGAAAGTAAAATGAAATTTAAAATCCCTAAGACTTTCATGGGAAAACCTGTTGAAGGAGCAATTGACAGAGCTCTGAGTGCGAAACCAACAACTAATCCA
Organism: archaeon; assembly: GCA_043821585.1. Taxonomy (GTDB): domain Archaea; phylum Nanobdellota; class Nanobdellia; order Pacearchaeales; family GW2011-AR1; genus UBA73. The sequence continues at coordinate 25,470 of JBDRCQ010000007.1, read as the reverse complement.
GACCCGCCGGCAGGGCAAGGAAATTTCACATATAGTTTTTTGGAAGGAGATTTTGGGAAAGAAGTTTTGGCTGAATACAATGCGAAAGCTGATAAAGATTATCCGGGCGATACAGCCCTAAAAAAACTATCTTTTGCGGATAATTTTGTCAAGGGAAGTAATCCGTTCGCATTTGTTTTGCTTGACTGTATCTTAGAACCTAAGGGAATTCGCATTGCCAGTCCGGCAGACTTAGAAAGGGCTCTTGAGGAAGGCAATTTAAATTTGAGAGGAACGTATGGAGATTCCGCTTTAGTTTTAAGAAACGAGGGCGAACCAAATTTATATCATGCTAAAGCGCTAGTTGAACAAATAAAGCAACGCGGGAATTTTGAGTATCCTTTAATGATTCCTCTTAGGGGCTTGGATATTTACACAGATGCAAACTCTCCTCATGGGATCGCATTTAGTTTGACTGACTACACAGAGTTAATTCATGCACTTGTTTTGAATAACTCAAGCGGTTCTAAATTTAATACAGGAGATAAAAAGGGGAGGCCTATCTTAGATGCTGAAGGAAAAAGAACATTGTATACAGCAGAGGGCGGGGTTAGGAGGCTCTGCCGGTACAGGGATCTCAGTCTGAGCGCCGGGGACGAGGTTCTTGCTTACTCGGGCGAGGGCGGCCGGGTAATTGTTTGCCGCGAAGCGGCGCGCTCGAACTCAGGAGGTTCTAACTAATGAAATTCAAAATACCGAAAACATTCATGGGGAAGCCAGTTAAGGGAGCTATAAAGCGAGCACTAGATGCTAAACCCCTTGAAGGGGGCGATGGAAACGAAAATCCCGGCACTCAAAATTATGATTTTGGCGGACCCGCAAGTGATTCCTTTATACTTAGTTACGACGGCACACACGGAACTTTTGCCCAAGAGCTAATCGCAAAATCAAACGAAACATTCAAAGGAACTAAAGCAGAAATTCCTGGAGGAACACAAGGAGAAGTGCAAGGGAACATTATGAAAAGACTCGCATTAGTCACAACCTTATACACTAATTCCCAATTGGCAAGTTCAGGCTTATGGCCAATAAATCCAACTCAATCTGAGGCGTTGTTAAGAGATGGAAAACTCGTGAACCCGGAAAATAACTGGGAGGATTTAGCTTTAATTTTATATGATCGGAGCCAGAACGGAGAAAATCCACATGAAGCACAAGTACTTTATAATTCTCTTAAACAACATAAACAGGCATTACACCTTACCCAAGGCGATTTAGAAAAAAAGTTAGTAGTTGTAAACGCTGGATTGCAGATAGATGCTGATAACAATTATGGAGTTAGTCCAGTTGTTCTTCCTAAATTGACAAAAGTCTATACTCATGAAGTCTTAGATAGATTGGGAGAAGAGCCAGTTTTTAAGGGCTACGGGTTGTCAGGAGGGCTACCTCTATTGAACCAGTTGGATGAAGAGGGAGATAGAACCTTGTTCATGCCAGATGAAACAGAAGATATTGGTTTGCATGTGCTCTACCGGAGCTGGAATCTCAGTCTGTACGCCGGGGTCGAGGATCTTGCTGGCTCGTACGAGGACGGCCGGGTATATTTTGCGCCGCAGGCGCGCGCCGCTAAATCTGGAGGAGGAAAGTAAGAATGATTGCTGAAAAACTAGAACAAGCATTGTATGAACAAAAGAATAGAGTTGGTTTAGTTGGTGGAACTGTTGAAGTTGAGGAGTACGATAAAATGCCTCATCCTGTTTCTGCTTGCATTTCTCCAAAAGATTGGAAGATTTCTGTTTCTTATAGAAAAGGTTTCGAGCCAATTAATGATAGAAGGCAAAAAGCTTATGCAAGAGTCAAGAAAATTGAAGACGGATTGGAAACATTAATCTTACATGTCGGAGGTTTACACGAGCCAGCCCACTGGGAACTGCCTGTTGACTCTGACAGAGGTTGCCCATACAATGAGTATTGGCATGATAAAATAACAGAAGCCGTAAGACAGGCTCTTCCTGATGATAAGAAACAACATGCAGGATATGTCACCAATGCATTTGAGGATACCATAATCAACCCGAGATGCAGAGAATTTAATGAAGGAGATTTTTCAGGACAGGTTTTGTTCTGGGATTGGGAGGGTCTGAATGCTAATGAAGGACAGACAGGCTACACTCCGATGTATGAAGCTTTTGTAAAACTAAACATGCACATTTGGGGAGATAATGTAGACCGCGCCTTGCTAAAAAGACATTATACAAATGAAGAAAGGATCGACTCTGCTGTCAAAAAGGTAGTTGATGATTTAGGTTTGCAGGAGAATATACAAGACACAAGATATCTGTTTAATAAACAAAGATGGACACAAATGGCCGGAGCGTTCGCTCGAGGACTTGCTGATTTGCTCGATGTTTCACCAACTGAAAGATTAAGTGCATTTGACTCCGGTTCTGGGGGTGGCGAGAGTGGAGAAGACCAGGAGCAACCGGGAAATGGAGTAGAACAGAAAGCAGGAACACGGGACGGGAAAGAAGAAATTGCTTTTGGGAGATATTCCAAAGGAGAAGCGGTATCTACCAACCTGGACAGGAACGAACAACTTGATTTGATATATCAAAGATTGGCAAGAGATATTCCCGTTCAGGTAGAGGCGATGTCAAGAGAGCAGAGTTTGAATATAGCGCCTTTAACTTACAGACCATTTGATCCTGAAACTGATGACCCTTCAAGGATTAAACCTTCTAAAATCTTAACCGGAGAGAATGGAATTGATTTTGCAGTTCCAGAAAGACCACTAACTGTAGATCAAAAGTCAAAAATTCAGAGAAGAAGTTTTCCTGATTTTAAGATAATTGTTGGAGATGCATCTGGAACTATGGGGCTTGCCCCAGATGGGACTCAAAATGTTGGCAATACGACCACAATTCCCTGGGGAGTTAACAGCAGGTATCATTACTTCTGTCTAGGGAAATACGGTGTCGACAGTTTCCTGAGGAACCAGCAAATAGCACAGTATATTGGACACGGACTGTACATGTATTCCACCGGAGTCAGAACTGTAGAAACAAGATTTACCGATGCAGAAAAACAGTTAGATACTTTATTCAATCCGCAATTCGGAATGACAAACATTGACGCGAGCGCCCTGAAGAATGCATTGCGGGGAAGAGAAAGTTTTGTTTTGTCAATTTCTGATGGCGCAATTCACAATTGGGCAGGCCAGCGTGATGATATAAAAGAATTACTAGAGAAAAACTATCTTGCGCACATTCAATTGATGAGCGAGCAGGATGCACAAGAACTTGATTTTATACAAGATCTAAAATCGTGGGATGTTCCGATTTCATATGTTACTTCTGGAAGGGATTTAGCTAGAACAATGGTTTATGCTACTAAAAAAGGATATGATAGATTTATCCATCCGTCTGGAGAGCAATAATGAAATTCAAAATACCAAAAACATTTATGGGGAAGCCAGTTGAAGGCGCAATTGATAGAGCATTAAACGCAAAACCAGAAGGAAACGGCGGGGAGAATCAAGGTCAAAATGGCGGGAGAGATTATGATTTCGGCGGAACTGCAAGCGACTCCTTTATTCTTAGCTATGACGGCACACACGAAACTTTCGCCCAGGAACTAATCGCAAAATCCAACGAAACCTTCAAAGGAACCAAGGCAGAAATTCCTGCAGGAACACAGGGAGAAATAACAAACATGTACATCGCCAAGAGAATGGCTTTAGTTTCAACGATAGCAAACAACCAAAATCTAAGAAGTGCGGGCTTGTGGCCAGTCACTGCGTCGCAGTCTGAAGCATTGCTCAAGGCAGGAAAGTTAGTAAATCCTACAAGCAACTGGGAAGACCTAACCCTGTTAATATACAGCACAAACGGAAAAAACCAAAAAGAAGCACTCGCATTAATTGAAAGTATTAAAAGAAATAGGTCAGATTTAGGTTTAAGCGAGAGTGATTTGGAAAAAAGATTGGTCGTTGTCAATCCTGGCGGAGTGCCTGATCAAAATATGAGCTACGGCGTGAAGCCAATTGTGATTCCAGGAGTTACATTAGTTTACTTGCATGAAATTCTTGATAAGACTGGAGTGAATCACACTTTTGAATATGGATTGAGCGGGGGGTTGCCAAAGGAAGGTGAAATTGGACAGGGAAGCAGGACTCTTTACATGCCTAGCGGAGACGATATAGGTTTACGTGTGCTCTACCGGGGCGGGGATCTCCATCTGTTCGCCAGGGGCGAGGATCTTGCTGACTCGAACGAGTACGGCCGGGTACATTTTGCGCCGCAGGCGCGCGCCGGAAATTAGTTAATTTTCTGCAGAAATGTTAAACCTTATTAAACGATATACTCCATCTCGACAATTTTTAAAAACTAAAGTGTCCTAATCACAACAATACAATATTAAAATCACGGGATAAAAAGAGTCCCATGATTTTGGTCCAGAAGCTCCTTGCTTCGGTAGGAGCATTATGTTATTTATTGCGTAGAGGATATAAAACAATAAAAAGGATTGTTGGTGCCGATAAAAATGGGTGGTGATTTTAGTACTTTGGCCGAGATGACTTATAGTGGGATGGGCATTACTGTTGGGTTGACTCCTTCTGGACATCCATTTATTGGATATTCCTTAACAGGGAGAAGCCCACCGAGCCAGGCAAGGGAATTACTTTTAGGCGAGAATACCGGAATAATAAGAACAAGTCTCGTGGAAGATGACGAGAGGCTAAAGAGGATGTTTGATATAAGGAATGATTGGGATTTTGCTGAGTTGAAGAGAAAATTAGAAGAGGGCAGCCGTGCATTGATTGAATACCCTGCTATTGTGCCAATTGGTAGCGAGGCATTGGTGGCAAGTAACGGTGTGCAAACAGAGTTAGTATGTTCAGTGGCGAGTAACCAGTTTTCATTAAGGCCAGATCAAATGTTAGAAAGAGCTATGAGATCGTCTAGTTGGAGATATGACCCGCAGCATGACAGGATGATTAATATAACCACATTCGAACCAGACCCTCCAAACAATACTCCAAGAATAAATGCAATTGTTAAAGGGGGTGATGCTGCGATGCAGATTGTGCTGTGTGAAGGTGGTGAGAAAAAGTCATATGTATTTCCAATTAGGTTAGAGCGTGGCATTGGCGGGCTGTTGACAACTTATTCTGGGGGGAACGAGAGCCCGTTGGACCCATTTGAGGGAGAGCCCTTTGAGGTTGCCATAGGTTCTGAGAGTGCGCGAGAAATTGCAGAGAGCATCTACGAAGCAATTCATGGTGGGCAGAGCAAAGGGGACAATTATCGAGTTGCAGCTGCGGTAGCAATGTTAAATTCTGGTAGGCTCGAAACTGCAATAATAAACAGAGTTGAGAGGGGAAATTAATTAGTCAATGAGCGAGTGTGAATCAAGGAGATCCCTTGCTGCAAAAGGGCAGATTACAATAGGGACATAATATTTTTAACGTGGCTTTTCTAAGGTTCTTAATGAAGAAAGAGGCATTATTGTTTTTGGTCTTGTTAATGACTGTCTGGTTTTTGTTGGAAGCGGACCATCTTAAAAGGTTTGGTGAATCTGTTGATAAACCATTACTTGGGCCGAGTCAAGAAGACCTTGAAGAGGCATGTGTTGCCTTGTGCGACGATTGTGTTGTTTATGAGGAAAGTGAATTGCCTGTGAGATTTCTTGGGAGAATTGCTCGAACAGATAGAACGGTTATGCCTGATTTCGAGAACTATGGGGGGGTGGTTGATTCGCCTGGTGTGAGCGGGTCTGATAATCCAAGCATCTTTTATGATCGTGGGAAGCTTTACATGATATTTGGCGACCCTAATTTGTTTCTTTCTTCAGATGTTTGTTCAGTTTCAGAAAGGCAGCTAAGCGGGGCCATGGCGTTTACTGAAGAGATTGTGCCCCAAAAAGGGCTCAGTTTTGAACATAACAGAAATTGGGTAAAGAAAGAAATTGGATCATCTGGATGGGACTGTGATGAGAATGGTTTTCCGGATGCTAAGGCGCTGTCTGAATCGATTAGCGAAGGAGGGCACTCTTATTACCGGCCAAACAATATAGGCGGGGTGGTGCTTGATTTGCCTGGAGGAGACCAAAGAATTGTTTTTATGACATATTTTAGGGAGAGCAGCGCTTCTGATGAAAACCGTGTCCAGATGCTTTACACTGATGATGATTTTGAAACATTGGCCATAAGAGATCCTGATCTGATACTATGGGATAAGTACGATGAAGGGAATGGGCCAAATGTTCCAAACACTTTCTTAGGGTATAGCATGAGGAAGTATGGGGACTATGTTTATATGCACTTTCCAGGAGGATATAGTCGTATTAATCTCTTAAGAATCCATTTGGACGATTTGACCAAGGAGGAGATGTTGTTGGATGACTGGGAGTATCTTGTATCTGTCGATGAGACAACTGGCGAGGCTACGTGGAACAGGGGCATTACGCGTGGTCAAATTTCCCAAAATATAGCGAATGAAATGTATATCCCTCAAGTAGATTTTGACCCTGTTGCATCCATTGTTGCTTCAATAATTTGGAACCCTTACCTGAACAGATGGTTAGTGAGTGACGTGATTAGAGATTACATGTGGGTGGCCGAGGATTACTGGGGACCTTACAGGCTGATTAGAAGTGTGGAAACTCCTGGCTCGTATAACAGATTTATGCATGAAACTCTTTTGGGAGATAATGGGAGGGATGTGTATTATGCTGCGGCGCAATATCCCCAACAGAGATATGGGACTTACTTTTATGTTGCAGACTTTGGTGAGCCTTTTGATATATTCCTATCTCAGAAATCTGCCATGGAGGGAGACAACATAGAGATAAAAGTGGTTGATAATTTAGGAGGAGGCGGACCGATGGAGGCTTTTGTTGATGGAAATCCTGTAGAGCTTGTTTCTAGCGAAGATAATGAGTATTTGTTTTCGTATACACTGAGCGGCGAGGAAAATCTTGGAGAAGAAGGAGTTGTCAAGGTTTTAGCGACAAATAGTACTTATTCCAGAGACGTTGCGTTAGTTGTTAATCGGATTAATGAGATTGATTTGGATATAACCTCGCATGTTGATGGTGATGTTGTGTCCGGAACTATTTTTCTGGATGTTGATGCGCATTACGAACAAGAACCGTTAGATCTTGGGGAAGGAAAGCCAGAGGTTTACATAATAAAAACAGAGCTCAGTTCAGAATGTGGGTTTGTTGAAGATGCAGACACTTATGAACCTTACTCATTGAAATTAGACACCACAAGATTTTCCAATGGGAACCATTACTTCAAAGTTATTGCTTATGACACTCTTGACAGGAGAGCCGAAAAGATAATCCTTCTGAATGTTAGCGGTCCTCAGAAATCTGAAATGGAAAAGGATTTAGTAATTGATGGGGACATGGAATTTTTAAACATCTCGTCTTGGGAAACATTCAACGGGGCGGAAGTTAAGAAAGTTCAGGGGGTCCAAAAGAGCGGTGCTTTGGGTTTGCTTGTTGTGAATGATCAAACGATAGACAGTGCGAAGGGCGTGGAACAAACAGTTACTGGTCTGGAAGGGGGTGAGGAGTTAAGGCTTGAAGCTTGGATAAAGATTATTCCTTACATTGCTTCTGGAGATATCCTTTACTCCGATGCTTTTGTTAGTGTAATCGATAAAAGTGGGCAGGCGATTGCTTCTGGAGATATTGACCCATATGGCTACTTCAGAAGGTTCACATATGAGTTTACAAATCCTGCAGACAATGATGAATTGACCCTGAGGTTTACTGTTAAGGAATCTAATACTGCTGGAGCTGAGAAGGTGGAGATGATCCTTGATGATGTGGCGTTAGTTGATGCATCTGTTCCGGTTGTTGAATCTCCGGAGGCATTGGAGGGAATTCTGATAGGCAGCGAGAATTATTTATCTTGGAACTTGTCCGCAAGCGCACATTCTGACTACTTTTATATTTACAAGAAAAACGCTAGCGATTTGGACTATGAGAAGATCGATGAAGTCAGATATTACCAGACTAATTACTTGGACGAAAACCATGCCCTAGAAGAAAATGTTACTTATCATGTTACTCTAGTTGATTTGATGGGCAGTGAAAGTTTGCCGAGTGTTGAAATTGGTTGTCCAGAGAATTGCACTGTTTGCGGAGATGGAATCTGTGAGGGCATTGAAGATTTGTCAAATTGCCAGGATGACTGTGCTATCACTATAGCGGCCCCTCCAGAAGATAATCCCCCAGAAAGTCCAGGGGAGTAGCAGTAGTCCTGGTTCTAGTGGACCTGGCCTTCCTGAGTGCGGGGATGGGATAGATAATGATGCAGATGGCTTTGTAGATTATCCCTATGACTTTGGATGTGAAAACTCTACAGACGACAGCGAATTGGAGTTTGATATGCCCTCTCCAGGTTGTGACTCCTATTTTGAGTGCGGAGAGTGGGGTGAATGTTTGGATGGCTTAAGGTCGAGAACATGTTACGATGTGGGGGGATGCGGTGAAGAGGACTATGCAGAGGAGGAGGTCTGCGGTCCGAGTGTTGAGTCCTCAGAAGACCAGAGTTTTATGGAGTCTGCTGGGGCAAAGATTTTTGTTGCCTCCACTACTGTTGCCGCTGTAATTGTTGTAGTATTTATCATATTTATCCTACGTTCTTGGAACAAGAGATCTGTTAGAAAAGATGGAGGGTTTCGACAATCTTATAAGCCTATGACTTCTAACTAAGAGATGGTTGAGAAGGTGAATCAGCCGAGTTGGTGGCTTAAGGAAAAAGAAGGCGATTCTGCTCTTGGCTCGATGATTATCGGAGGCATATTTGGGACGCTGATAGGGATAATTATTATATTTTCCTTTTCGAACATATTATTTGAAGCGTTGGGGGGCAATATCTGGAGCCTTTATGGATTTGCTGTGGGTTTTGTGGTCATTGGTGCGCTTTTTGGATGGGCTGCTGGAAAGGATAAAAAAACATCTTTGGTTTCGGAGTATCGTGTACCGAGTACTTTTGGGAAGGTGAGCTGATTCAAAAAACTTATAAACACGCTTTCTTACAGGCAAGTATGGCAAAAAAGAAAAAGAGATTGGATAAAAAAGCAAAGGATCTTGAGGAGTCTAAAGGATTTGCATGGGTTGCGTCTTTCTTTTTAATAGTCGGATTTGTTATCGCTCTTGTTGTTAGGCGGAACGATAAGTATGTGATGTACTACGCCAAGCAAGGATTGGTGTTATTTTTCGGGTTTATCATTGGAGGAGTTGTCGATTTCATCCCTATTGTTGGAAACTTGTTTGTGGTTTTTGTGGTCGTTTTATGGGTCATATCGTGGGTCAACGCACTTTCTGGGGAGAAAAGAAGAACTTGGATCGTGCAAGATATCGCAGAGAAGATAAAGATTTAAGATACTTTTATTTTGTTTAGCTCTTCCTTGAGGTTGAGTCCCCTTTCTTCGCCCAACAATTCTATGCACTTCTCTTGAGACATGTACAGGATGTTAGAGAGTTCTTGCATTCCTTTTACCAAGATGGAAATTTCTGAATCCATAAGGGATGTTCTCGAAAGAATCCTCCAGCCGCCTAATTGTTGAGTTGCGATTGTTCCCTCGTATCCGAGAATATTGGCTATGCTATCCTCTTCTAGAACCGAGTCGTATGAAAGTTCTTGTAGTAAAAACTTTGATTTTTTTAAGTCCAGTTCGGTGTAGTCTTTTATAACAAGATCTGTTTCTTTTTCTACCCCAAGAGTTACTTCTTTCAACCTCATCCTTAGTAATGTACCTTCTCTGCCGAGTTCTATCAATGACTTGCCTAACTCTTCAGCCAACTTTGAAATTATTCGCCCTTTCTGAATTAATGCTATGGCCTGTCTAAGGCTTGACGAACCTCTGAGTTCTATCTTGTCAAGCTTTTCCACTTGTTTGTCAAATATTTCTCTTTGTTTGTCTAAAAGTTGGATGTTTTCGTTCGCTCTTCTTAGAAGTTCTCCTGTAGGGATTAGAGGATACTTCACATTTTTGTAGTAAAGGGTTATCTCATTTCTTCTTTCTGAGATTGCTAAAGCGAGAGTGCCTGCCTGTCGGGCGATTCTTTCTGCAGCCTTGTGCCTGGTTCCAGTCTCGTGAGTGGGGATTTTACTGCTGGGCGTCAGAAGAACGTTTGCGTAATTTATCTTTTTTATGTCTCTGCTCAAAATTATGGCCCCGTCCATTTTTGACAACTCAATTACCTTTTGTGCGCTAAACTTTGCGTTGATCCAAAAGCCTCCATCAAACAGGCTGGAAGTATCCTCATTTTCTATAACAATCAGTCCGCCCTTGCCTGCCTTCAGTGTTCCGTCCAGGGCTGCACGAAAATTTGTACCTGGGGCCACAGACTTTAGAACAGATAGAATTTCCTCTTGTGTTGCCTTGCTAATCTTATTGGGGCCCTCAACTATGTTCTTTTGGTATTCTTTTTTTTCCATTTTGTCTTAACAAGCTAGATTTCATAAGAACAATGTTTTTAAATATGTCTTCTTTTTATTGTTTGATTAGAATGAAAGGGGATGTACAAAATCAGGTGCCTGGAATGGCTTTGGGTGCCGAGCGAAAAGGCGAGAAAGTTAAATTAACTCACAGGTTTATCACTGCTTTGTCGATTGTTTCAATACTCGGATTTTTGGGGATTGTTAGCGAGACATTATTTGATTTTGATATGGGAGGTTACGTTGAAGCAGGACTTATGCTCGTGATTGGTGCAGGGCTTGTTTTGGAAGCAAACTTCCAGAAAATAAGGTCTATTAAATATGGTTTAAATTCTGGGAGTTTTACACATCTAACAACTGCGATAATTGGAGTGATCGCGATTATAGCGGGAATTTTCAGTTTGCCCCCTGTAAGGATTGAGACGGCAGGGTTCTTGGCAGTTAAGGGGATTATAAGTATAATTGCTATAATTGTTATTTTTGTTCAAACATGGGTTATTGACTAGCCATACATTATAAAGCTGAAAAGAAGCAATACATCTAAAGAAAGAAAGATTATGAAAAGCATTCTGTCTATTCTCCCCCCTGGCGCGATTTTCCCGTGAGAGTGCTGTTTGAGTGGCCAGAATGGCCTGATTCCGTTCGGAGAGAAGCTGTCGAGGAAGAGGTGAAAAGAATATCCCAAAAAGAGGGGCAGGGCAATCATCGGATAATAGAACGCTACAATTATTGTGATTGGGAAGAGGAAGGTGTATGTGTGCAAGATGTGAGGTCTGTGAAATATTGAATGATGGTGGGTTGGATGGTGTTTTTTTATTGTAGAAAATCCGGTTTCCATGTCTGGGAGAATGCTTGCTAAGATGGTTAGGCCTAAGAAAGTTAGTTGTCCCTCTTTTATATGTGGCAAGAAGTACAACGCGATGGCAACGCCCAAAGCGAGATGGGTTCTTCTTAGCATTTTGAAAAGAGTGAAGCGAGAGATATAAAGATTCCTATCGCAAGTAATTTAAACGTTGGTTGTCTTTTGTGCGCATGAAAAAGGTGGTTGATAAGAGGCCGTGGGGAGGTTTTGAGCAGTTCACATTTAATGAGATTTCGACTGTGAAGATTCTGACTGTGAAGCCAAAGAGCAGGTTCTCGTTGCAATACCACAAAAAGAGGGAGGAGTTTTGGAGAGTGCTTGAAGGGCCGGTGAAGATTACGATTGGTAAAATGACAATTAGAGCAAAAGAAGGAGAGGAAGTTTTGATTCCAAAAAAGACGCTGCATAGAGCCCAGGCATTGACAAAAACGGCTAAGATACTTGAGATTTCTTTTGGGAAGTTCGATGAGAACGACATAGTTAGAGTTGAAGATGATTATGGAAGGGTCTGAATAGAAAGCTTTTTAACCCGTTTCTGAGGTGTTTTTTTATGAGTAGAACTCAATTGAATGAAGCAGTAGAGATGTATGATGAGCCTGTTTATCGTAGTCCTAGTGGTAAGCCCACTATGGCCCTGGCAGTAGACAAAAGAAGTGTCGGGACAGTTCAACCAATTGGACTTGTTAGAGAGATTGTTAAAAGAGTGGGCGATGTTGAAACAGCAGGTTATGTAGATCGAAGCAGACTTGTTGTGGTTAAAGGGAGTGAAGATGGCCTCCATTGGGAAATGGACAACGAATTAAAGATGGGAGGTTTGGAAGATGAAATTGTCGGGAGGATACAACCAAGGAATACTGAGTTTATTGGGCCTGAGGATCCGGATATTTTTATTGAAGGAGGGACGACGCACGTTTATTTTACAATTCCATTTTTGTCTAATGATGGAAAAGGATCCTCCATCCATCTAGGACATGCTCAAGGTGTTGGGCTAGATTCCCTCAGAGCAACAAATCTTGTTTTGTCTCCAATAAACAGAAACCGCCTTGATTCCCCGGGGTACAAAGAAGTTTCTATCCTGCCGGCAACTTGCAATAGGACAAGAATTGCCCTTTGTGAGAGCAGCGATACAGATCATGCGAGGAATGTGGGCGTTAGCACTATTGTTTCTGCGAGATTTAATGATATGGGGGAGGGGTGGGCTGTTTTAGGAACCGTAGCGAATCCTGCTAACCTTGGCATTGAATGGTGTGGCGAGCATTTGTCTCCTGGTCCGATCTTTGATCCGACCATGGCCTCCTTTAAAGGGTACTTTGTTGGGATCGCAAATGGAAGGTCTCCGAGCCGAGATGGGGTTTATGGGAGATTTACTGCGGGGCTGATGCTGATTGACCCAAGAACTGGGAAGATCCCATGGATCTCTCCTAAGCCGTTGGTTGATGATCCTAAAGCGAGAACAATCACATTTGCAAGCGACTTTGTTAGAACTGGCGAGCGGGAGGGCATTTTGTACGCCCACGTCGATGATTCGTTTGTTAGAGCTTATAACATAGATCTTTCTAAGCTTGCCTATAGAATGCCGAGCAAAGATTTTTAAATTCCAAGCAACACCTAGGGGAGATGAAAAAGGTCTCTTAGGGAGGCTTTTTCGTTCAAACGGAAAAATGAAAAAGAGTCCTGACGGAACTTTTCCATTTTCAGAGAAAAATTAAAATGAAAAAAAGGGGTGGCAGCGATACGGTTCTGTTTATGGGGACATACCCTCCGAGGGAATGCGGTATTGCAACTTTTACTAAAGACCTTGTAGGGGCGATTGATAAGAGGATCTCCAAACAAGTGAAGACGGGAATCATTGCGATAAACCATAATGCTGTTGACATTTATAATTATCCAAAAAATGTGCAATATGAGATCAACGATGCTGACCTAAACGATTACATCGAAACTGCAGAGCAGATAAACGCAAGGCCGGACGTGAAAATGGTTTGTATTCAGCACGAGTTTGGGATTTTTGGGGGAGAGTGGGGAGATCATCTCTTGATGTTTCTTGAGACTCTTGAGAAGCCAGTTGTTGTAACGTTTCATAGTGTTCTGCCGAGTCCGAACGATAAACTGTGCAGGGTTGTGCGCAGCATCGGGCGAAAGGTCAGAGATATTATAGTTATGACTAAGTCTGGCGTTGATATTTTGAGAGATACTTATGGCTTGGAAAACCCAATTCATGTTGTTCCCCATGGAATCCCTACCACTACTTTTGAGGATCAGAAGAGAGCAAAGGCGAAGATAGGCTATTCACCTGAAAAGCCTGTTGTTGTGACGTTCGGAATGGTTGGGCCGGGTAAAGGTTATGAAGATGTCATTGAATCGCTGCCAGATGTGGTGAAAGAATTCCCAGAGTTAGTTTATCTTGTCGTTGGGGAAACGCACCCAATAGTCAGGAAGAATTCTGGTGAAGAATATAGAAATGGCATGATAAGGAGAGTTCATGAGCTGGGGTTGGAGAACAACGTGAAGTTTTACAACAAGTATCTTACGCTGGATGAAATCATCAGGTATGTTAAGGCTGCGGACGTTTATGCTTCGCCTAGTCAAAATCCCAACCAAATAACTTCTGGCACTCTAGTTTATGCTATGGGTTGTGGGCGGGCGATCGTTTCGACGCCATTCCTACATGCTAAGGATATAGTTACGGAAAACAAAGGCGTGCTTGCTGAGTTTGACAATCCTCAGTCCTTTACAGAAGGCATATTGAAGATATTGAGGGATCCTGAGAAAAGGAAGAGTATGGAAAGTCATGCGTATCACGAAACTAGGGAAATGACTTGGCCGAATGTTGCCTTGAAATATTGCGGGTTGTTTGATCAGTATCTTCATCTTGAGTCAAATGAGGCAAAAATGTTACCTAAACTTAATACCACTCACCTTGCTAGATTGACAGATAACTTTGGAATTATTCAGTTTTCTAATCAGTGGTCTCCTGATCCTGAATCTGGCTATACCCTCGATGATAACGCAAGGGCCCTCTTGGTTTGCGTCAAACATTTTGAAAGGTTTAAGGAGTATAAGCAGTTGAAGTTGATTCGGACTTATTTGAACTATCTCAAATATGTTCAAGGTCGAGATGGGAAATTGTATAACATTGTGGATAAAAACAAAAAGATAGACGAAACTAGTTGGAGCGAGGACGCCCAGGGCAGGGCAGTTTGGGCGTTGGGATATTTGGCGGCTTCAGCGCATGTCCCTGCAGATTTTAAGAGGGAGGCACAAGAGATTCTGACAAAGGCAATCAATGCAGTTCCAGATATGCGCTCCCCTAGGGCGGTCGCTTTTACAATAGAAGGGCTTTATTATTACAATATTCTCGCGGGTTCTGAGAAATTGAAATCAAGGATAAACAGACTGGCCAATTATTTAGTTGGGCTTTATGATGAGAGCTCTAGTGAAGAATGGAAGTGGTTTGAGAAATATTTGACGTATGCAAATAGCAAATTGTCTGAGGCGTTATTTTATGCTTATCTCGCAACCAATAAGGAAAGGTATTTTGAGGTTGCGCAGGAAAGCATGAAGTTTTTGTTGAAGGAAACATTTCAGGGAAATATGTTTGTTCCGATAGGGCAAAATGGGTGGTACGATCAGAAAGGTGAAAAGAAACTTTATGATCAGCAGCCGATTGAGGCAGCTTATATGGTTGATGCTTTAATCTTAGCCTATAAGACCACGCGGGATGAGAATTACAGACAGAAGGCTTTTCAGGCATTTAAGTGGTTCACCGGAGAAAACACAAGGGGGCAGGTTGTTTATAATGAAGTAACTGGGGGCTGTCATGATGGGCTGGGGGAGAGAACGATCAATTTGAACCAAGGCGCTGAGTCAACGATTTCTTATTTATTGGCTCGGTTGAGTATGATGCGGGTTTAGGGTTTCTTCAACAAATGTTCTTGTAGCAAATCAACCATCTTCTTTGCGATTACAGTGTAATGGAAATTTTCTAACGCATGTTTGGCTGCTGCTTGGCCCATTTCTTCCCGGAGGTTTGCGTCTGTGAGAAGTTTTTGCGTGAAATCTGCGAGCTGATCTGTGTTTGCACGATAGGCGAAAGTCTTAGGGTTGGGAAATTCTATCTGCATTACTCTTTCGTATCCCATGTCTGGGCCAACCCATTCCTTGTCTAATTTTATTTCCTGCCCGACATCTGCTAAGAATCCAGTTTTGCCGTGGATTATTGTTTCTGCAGGACCCATTTCGTTGATAGAAATTACAGGCTTGCCGCAGGCCATTGCTTCGACTTGAATCATTCCGAAGCCTTCTAATCTTGATGGGGCTGCATAAATATCACAAGCGTTGAGGATGAAAGGCATGTCTTCGTGATGTATGACTTCGTCGTGAAAAATGATATGGTCTCTGATTCCGAGGTTGTCAAGAAGTTCGGTCTCCATTTGGCGCCACTCGTTTGTGTTATGCGATGGCCAGGATTTACAGACATACTTGAATGGCGGAAGTTCACCTTTCATTTTAGCTATCCCTCGAAACATTTCTTGTGCGCCCTTGCTTGTTGCATCGCCCCCCGCAGTTAGAATCATTAATTCATGCGGTTTGACTCCCAACATTTCCCTAACATGAGAGACTTTTGGGTGGTCCTTTGGAAGCGGTCTGAATGAGGTTGCATCAATTCCCACATGGAGCGGTCGGATGTTGTCTGGCCTAATACCATCTCTTTGATAGACTCGGTTTACCCATCCGGATGTAACAAGTAGAAGCGGAAGCTGATTGAGTGTTTCGCGATGATTTGCAATCCATCCGTTTGCATTAAACCAAGGAACTGCAGTAAGCCCGTGTTTGATGGGATCTTCAATTAATGTTTTGGTATTCCCCCAGAATCCGACGCCAATCACGGCATCTGGCTTGAGGGTTGCGTACTCAAGTTTCTTAGAAAATGTATGGTTGACACACAAGCAGCGGACTTCGTGGCCGTTTTCCTTGAGGCCTCTGGCGAGGAGTTTTGCCTGAATTGTGAGCGCAGAAAATTCGTATTCGTCAGGGTAGAGGATCAAGTATTTCATGACAGAAAAAAAGGATTAAGGTTTATAACCTTTGCTTAGATTTTTGGATTAGACAGGTTCCATATTTAGGAATATTTCCTCAAGAGAGATTTTCCTGACAGTGATTATGCTGTCCGCACCGCCTGAATAGATTAAGAGTTCTTTTCCGTTTTTTGTTGGGATTGCTGCTGTTGGAAAAACAACATTGTTCATGAAACCTTTTTTTTCGAATTTGATTGAAGGAACCATTAGAGGTTTGCGTTTTGGTGTTCTCGCCAGAATCTTTTCGGGATTTTTTAAATCCAGCAAAACGGCTCCTGCGCTGTAGTGGCTGTGGCCCCTTTTTTGAGAAACCCCGTGATAAATTAATAACCATCCTTGTTTTGTCTTTATTGGAGGAGGGCCTGCTCCGTTTCTTTCTGTTTCCCAAGATCCTTTCCTTACGTCTAATAGGGAACTTTCCTTACCCCAAAAAACAAGGTCCTTAGAGTAGGAAATCCAGATGTTTGATTTAGCAAACACAAAGGCGCTTTCCGGACGATTTAATGCGACGTAAAGGCCGTTGATTTTTTCAGGGAAAAGGACCACATCCTTGTTTTGCTCCTGAAAAATTAGGCCCCTCCTTTTCCAGGCGGTTAAATCTTTCGACTCTGCTAGAGATGTTGAGACTCCGTCTTTGTCGGAAACGGTTACGTAGGTCATGTAGTAGGTGCCATCGATTTTTGTTATGCGCCCGTCTTCGACGCCGTATTCGCTTGTTCCAGGACGACCGACGAAAGTTGGGAGTTTATCTAGGGATTCTATTTTGTAACCTGATTCATCCAGAACTATTTTCCTCAGATGGGAAAGGGTAGTCAATTTGCAGACCTTATCTTTTAGGAAGATCACGTTTGGTTGGTTGGGATCTAGTTTTATTATTACTTTTTTGTGAACTTTTTCAGAGGCGGTTTCGTATTCTTTTTCTGATACGATCACTGGACATTTTACGTAATCCTTGCTTCTGTAAGCTGGAGCTTCCGCCACTCTTGCGTATAGTACAATCTTTCCGTTTTCTGCCCTGATCCCTCCAGGGTTTAATACGCCCTTTACCTCCCAATCGGGAAAAGAGGGCCCTATATCGCTGGGGCTGAGCAATAGTTGAGGATCTGATGCCATCTTTTCTTAACGGAGGGCCTTGGACTTTATAAAGGTTATACAAAAATTTATAAGAATGATTTAACAGAGATTAATGGATGGTTGTTAAAAAAAAGGTGGGCGGCCAGAAGATTTTCCATGAGATTGTAGATCCGATCATGCCAAAGTTTAAACTTAAGGACATCTTGCAAGTCATAATTGGCGCTTCGATTTTAGCGGTGCCCATTGGGTTTACTGAAGAAACTTGGGAGTTGGGCGGAACACTTCCCCTCATTAACATTCTTGGGTTATTGGTACTATCTTTATTCTTTATTTCTATGTTCACTTACCATCAGTATCATAGGCATAGTTCAGGAAGCAGCAAAGAACATATGAATGTTTTTGTTAAGAGAGTTGTTGCAACATATATTTTGTCGTTTATTGTTGTAGCGGTGATAATGACTTTGATTCAGAAAGCCCCTTGGGGGGCGGATGGTTTGTTGGCGTTCAAAAGAGTTGCCATAGTTACGTTCCCTTCTTCGCTTAGCGCAGCGATTGCGGATACGTTAAAATAAAAATGGACTTGACTACAAAAAGACTTGTTCTAAGAGAGCAGAAAATGAAGCATGTTAAAGATATAGCTAAGCATTTGAACAATCTGAAAGTTTCTAGGTATATGCACACAATGCCCTATCCATATTCCCTAAAGGATGCTGAGTATTTCTTAAAGAAAGTGATAAAAAAAAGGAAGGAGAAATTCAGAAATAAGTATGAATTTGCTATTACCATAAAGCCTTCGAGGGAAGTTGTAGGAGGAATAGGGATCTTTGATTTTGACGCATTCGAACGTGTTGGAGAATTAGGTTACTGGCTTTCTGAAGATCACTGGAAAAAAGGATATATGACCGAGGCTGCAATCGCAGTATTAGACTTTTCATTCAAAAAATTGAAACTACGGAAAGTAAAAATTCCCATTTACGAAGAGAATAAAGGTTCGAACGCATTAGCTAGAAAAATGGGTGCAAAATTAGAAGGTTGTTTAAGGAAACACGCGAGAGTTAAAGCAACTGGAAAAATCCACAATGAAAACATTTATGGACTGTTGAGGGAGGAATGGAAAAGGTGAGCAAATATCACCCACTCAAGATGCATGGCAGTTACATTGGGCTAGTCCTTGGCTTCGTGCTTTCTTATTTTACGTTAGTTGCTTTGTCGATTCTTGGCGAATTTAGCCAATTAAAGCCAACGGTTTTTGTTTTTGTTTTCGCTCCACTGGTTTTGGGTTTCCTTTTGGGGTGGGGGCTTCATAGTTTTGTGAGGGCCATGAGTAAATAAAATGGATATTAAAGAAAAGTGTTTTCAAGAGGCGATTGAGGTTCTGAAAAAGTGTTCTACGGGACATGGGTTTAACGCAGCCTATCCAGGGTATGATGCCTTGTGGAGCAGGGATAGCATGATCGCTTCTCTTGGAGCTAGTTTGGTTGGGGAGAAATTTAAGAAACAGTTCAAGGAATCTTTATTGACCTTGGGGCGTAATCAGTCTTTAAATGGACAGGTGCCGAATGCGGTGGATCTCTTTTCTAAAAGAAAAGGGCATGTTGACTTTAAGTCGATTGACTCTACTTTGTGGTTTATCATTGGGAATTATATTTATGCGAAGAGATATGGTGATAAGAGTTTGTTGAAAAAGCACAAGGAAAATATTGAGATGGGCTTTTTGTGGTTGGCTTGTCAGGATTGGTCTGAGACAGGGTTGTTGGCGCAGCATCCGACGTCCGATTGGCAGGACGCGTTTCCACATCGCTATGGGCACACGATTAACACTCAGGCGTTGTATTTCTATGCGTTGGCTCTTGCTGGGAAAGACAACAAAAAGTTGCAGAAGGCTGTGAATGAAGACAAAGAAGACGGGCTTTGGAGCAGGGATTATTATTTCTCCTATCGGTGGAAAAATCATAATGCTTACAGGGAAATTGGTGATTGGTTTGATTCGTTTGGTAATTTACTTGCGATAGTTTTTGGGTTGGCGGATTCTAAGAGAGCTAATAAGATCTTGGATTATATTCAAGAGAAAAAGATCGATCGGCCGTTTCCGGTGAAGGCGATGTTTCCGGCGATTGAGCTGGGCGGTAAATATTGGAAAGATTATTTTGCTGATTGCGATGCGCGGAATCCTTACTCTTATTTGAATGGGGGTGTTTGGACTTTTATTGGAGGATTTTATATTTTGGCCTTGGTGAAACAAAAGCGATGGGAGGAAGCCGAAAAAGAGCTTGAGAAGTTAGCAGAGGCGAATGCTAAGTTGGATTGGAATTTTAGCGAGTGGTTGCATGGGAAGACGGGCAAGGCGAGTGAGGGCGGAAATCAGGCGTGGAATGCAGGAGCATATATTTTAGCTTATGAGAGTTTGAAGAAGAAAAGAGTTTTACTTCCTTGATCTGAAAGCTTCTTTTTTTCCTGCGGCTTTGGTCTCGAATATTGGCGGTTTGAATTCATAAATTTTTGTGATGGTCTTTAGTTTTTCTTTGTGTTGTTTATCTGTTAGTTTTATTATCCAATCTGCTTTGGTGTTGGTGATTGGGATGAAAGTTTCCTGATCGTGCATTGATTTTTGTTTGCTCGGAATGTAATCGAAACACCATAGTTTCTCGCACTGAATCTTTTTTTCTTTAACAAGTTCTGTGACTGCCTCGTGAACTCCAACATGACGTATGTGGCCGTACTCGCCGTTCGCTCCATGCGTGAAGATGAAGTCGTAATTTGTCTTTGGCAGGTTCTCTAAAATCGTCTCTTTTATCCCTTCGGTTGAAAGAGGTTCTTCGGATTCGTCGTCTAAATCGGTTATTATTGGCTTTGCATGAAGGTGTTTACAAACTTTTTTGAATTTTGGTGCGCGGTCTGGATCGTCTGCCCTACATAACGAGAAGATTGTCCATTCCCAGGTTGGATTTTGAAGGATTGTTCCGCCCATCCAGATGGTTTCATCGTCAGGATGCGCAACAATCACCAATGCTTTTTTCATAAACGGTTTAAAGAAAAATACTATTTAACTCTTGTTTTTATGAAGTCTTGAACAGGATTGCGGATTGGCTTTGATACTGCTTCCTTGTCTTTGAGAACATACTTCTTGACTAAGTCTGATATGTGCTTTGCGGTAATGCGATAGTTGAATGTGTCATACGCGTGCTCCGCAGCAGTCTTGCCCATTTTTAGCCTTAAGTCTTTGTTTGACATTAGTTTGAGCAAGGATTCTGCCAGTTGGTCGACGTTTGCGCGATAGGCGAAAGTCTTCGGTTCTGGGAAGACTATTCTATGTCTCTTTTCGAATCCTTGCCTGCGCGTTACCCATTCGCTTTCTAACTTAACTTCTGAAGCTACGTCAACCAAAAAGCCTGTTTCTCCATCTATTACTGTGTCTCTGGGACCCCCCACATTTATTGAAATCACAGGTTTACCGCATGCTTGGGCCTCCAGTTGAATCATTCCGAATCCTTCCAATCTTGATGGGGCTGCATAGATATCGCACGCATTGAGTAGAACAGCCATCTTTTCTGGGGAGTATTTGTTGGAATCATAAGCTATTTTGTCTTCGTCTATCCCTAGCTCCTTTATCAATTTCCTTTCCTCTTTGCCGTGCTCTCTCGCGGATCTGCTCGGCCAAATCTTGCAAACGTACTTCCATTTTAATGCTTCTGAGTCTATTTTTGCTAGAGCCCTTAGGATTTCTTGTGCGCCCTTGCTTGTGACATCTCCACCTGCAGTTAGAACCATTATTTCATCCTCTTCGATACCGAGAGTGTGACGCATTCTCCTCACCTCCATGTCGTATTCTTTTCTTGGATAGAATATATCTGGGTCGTAGCCAATCGGCGCGACGTGAATGTTGTCTCCTTTGACTCCGTCACGAATGTAAGTTGCTTTCACCCAGTTGCTGGTTGCTAGAATTAAAGGAAGTGCGTTGAGAATATCATGATAGTTGAAAATGCCGCCGTTCGCGTTCAACCATGGCACGGGCGTGTGGCCTTGCGTTAGAGGATGCTTGATCAGCTCTGGAGTGTCTCCCCAGAATCCGATTCCGAAGACAACGTCTGGTTTAAACTTATCATAATAGAGCTTCTTGCCCTCTGCATCGTTGCGATCGCACGGGATCACTTCCTCACCATTCTCTTGCAAACCCTTCAACAAGTAGTGTCCTTGTAGACTTTGGCCGTCATATTCGGCAGGGTATGGATAGAGTACGAGCGATTTCATCTCTTTTTTAACTACCTCTATGATTCAATCTAGTCTTACAACGTATTTAAGCTTTGCTCTCGCGCGATCTGCGCGCGCGATGAACGCGATTTGCTTTACAAAATTTATCGACGACAAAGTTGAGTTATTTTTTATTGCGCGCCCGGATCTACGCGACGCGTTGCAAGTGTGCGCGTCTTGCATTGCAAACAAGCGCGCGAGAAGAGAAATATTTATATTGCGCAGATGTTTCGAGCTTGAACAAGAGAGATGATTGAAATGACAAGAAAGATTAACCTGCTCTTCGTTTCGACTTATCCGCCGAAGGAGTGCGGCATTGCAACATTTACAAAGGATTTAACTTCTGCGATCAACAAAAAGCATGATGGGGGGGTGAGGACGCAGATTCTTGCGTTGAACGAGGGTGGAGAGGATTACGATTATCCGAGTGAAGTGAAATATAGGATGGGTTCTTATGATTATGACGATTGGATCAGAGTAGCAGATGAGATCAACAAAGATGATTCAATAGATGCCATTAGTATTCAACATGAGTTTGGGATCTTTGGCGGTGAGAAAAGTTGTCATCCGTTGCCGTTTCTTGATCGTGTGAAGAAACCTGTTGTTATGACGTTTCATAGCGTGTTTCCAAATCCAGAGCACGAGGTTAGAGCTTTGGTCGATTCAATGGCTAAACGGGCCAGCGCGTTTGTAGTTATGACTCAGAAGGCTGTTGAGATATTTAGAAAGTATTACGAGGTTAATATTCCGATCCATGTGATTCCGCACGGAATTCCTGAAGTTGATTTTGAAGAGCAGGAGAAGTATAAACAAGAGCTTGATGTGTCTGGTCGTAGAATTATCTCATCTTTTGGATTGGTTGGGCCTGGTAAGGGATATGAATATGTTATCGAGTCTCTGCCGAAGGTTGTGGAGAAGTTTCCTGACCTGCTTTATTTGATTGTTGGGGAGACTCATCCGGGAGTAAAGGAACATCAAGGGGAAGCGTATAGGAACAAGCTGAAGAGAAAGATTAAGGATCTAGGAATTGAGAGAAATGTTGGGTTTGTGAATAGGTACCTGGAGTTGGATGAGGTCGTTGAGCACCTTAAGGCAACCGATCTGTATGTCGCATCGAATCAGAATCCTGAGCAGATCACATCTGGGACTTTGGTTTATGCGATGGGTTGTGGGCGGGCGATAGTTTCTACGCCGTTTCCCCACGCGGTGGATGTTATCAAAGAGGGTAACGGGTTGATTGTCGATTTTGACAAAATAGAAGAGTTCTCTGATGCGATCACAATACTATTGTCCGATCCCGCGAGATTGAAGGAGATCGAGAAGAATAACTATGAATACACTCGGCAGATGACTTGGAGTAATGTTGCTAAGTCTTACGGGGATGTTTTTAGGGATTTGATTGGGGCCTGAACAGAGATAATTTAATATAGATTTCTTAGCCTATATATGAATATAAATGAGAAAAGGATTGTGATATAATGAGGGCAAGGGTGAAAAAGGACGTGAAGTTGCTCGCTATAATGGTAGTTGTGCTTTCGTTGTTTAACTTGTTTTCTATGCAGGTTATTCTCTCTCAGTCTAGGGGAAATGAGATTAAAACGGAATTTGGAGATCAGGCGCTGGCTAATCAGAACATGCAGCAGGATGTGGTTTCTTCGGATAAAGGGGACGATTCAAAAAATGGAGATTCTGCCGTTTTTAATTATGTTAATAATAAGCTGAAGAGCTATGGTTATGATACTATAAATTTTGGGGGTTCTGATTCTAGCCAAGGAAGTAGTTCTTCGGGAGATTCTGGGACTACAACAGGTTCTGATGATCAGAGCAGTGATTCTTCTAGTGACGATGGGGACACGGGTAGTGGGGATGATGGGTCTTCGGGCGGGGATGACGGGTCTGGGGAGGATGGATCTGGGGAGGATGGATTTTCGGGCGGTGGGGATGATGGGAGTGGTGGAGAGGTTCCACCTAATGAGGATGGCCCTCCTGCGGAGTCTGTAGGTGGAAAAGATTTGACGTTTGATCTAGACTTTGGTTTTGGTTAAAATTTAGTTTTTGTATCTAGTTTTTTGCAACAATCCTTAAATAGGGTATTTTTGTTAACGCGGCTTATGAGTAAAAGGAAAAGACAAAAAGAAAAACAGGAGAGGGCGGCTGAAAGGGCGCACGGCCGGAATGCTATAAGGAAGCGGAACTATGCAAATATGGCTCAGAATGGAATCCGCGGTGCTGCTGAAAAGGCAAGAGGTCGGAAGAAATACGCCCCGCCAGGGAGCAATGGGGAACCTGCTTCAGATAACTATGATGCTGCCCCGAGGTCCTTAGAAGATAATAGGTCCACTTTTTACAGAAGTCTTTTCGGCGATGACGGGCGGTACTAGAGAATTCTGGGGTTGAAACATACCTTGTGTTTATTTGGTATTTTCCTTATTTAACTTGTAATCTAGAGTACATTTGTCTGAGCCGTTTAGGAAAACTGCTAGTGTTGCAAATGAAAGGCCAAAATCCCTTACGCCCAATGGTGTGAAACCTATGGAAAGAGAGATTACAAATAAATGGGCTGCCAAGATGAGGGATGCTGTTCTGGTGTAAATTCCAATTAGAAGGAATATTCCAAGACTCATTTCTAGGAGGCCGTTAAAAATTACAAGATTATTTGCTGTGATTATGGCTCCTGTCAAAAATTTTGGGACGAAGCTTATCCAGTTGTCAGGTGAATAGACTTGTTGAAATCCGAAGTAGAGAAAGACTAAGCTCATTGCTATTCTTAATAATGGTTTTGCGTAGCGGTTTTCCATTTTAATTGCCGAGGCCTCCCATGACGTCGAAGTCGCCCATGAATGTGCCAACGTTCATGAGAAGACTCACCTTTGATGTTCCGTGTTTTCTGGTGAAAGCTTCCTCAAATTCGGTTGCTGAACCGCAATATGGAAGAATTTTCCCTGCAGATCCGGGGTGTCGTGGAAGATAAGAAGTTACGTCATAAACCTTGCCATTGTATGAAATCCAACAGTCTTCCAGCGAATTGTGTTGAGACAACTCAGATAAGGGAATTTTTCCGTTTGTTACATCTTGTCCGCCTGTGTTGTTATCTCCTTGGCTGGCGGTTGCTTCCTCATTCTCTCCTCCGATACTGCCTGTAGATTCTCCGCTTGATTGGTATCCTTCTTGTCCAATTCGAACAAAAAATGTGAAACCTATTACAAAGAGTACAATAAGAACCGCAAGAATTATTTTTGTTTTCATCCCACCACTTGGAAATTTGGTTTTATAAGAGAGGGGTTAACGTTGTTAATGCTACTAGGAGAACCTTATCTGCCCCTTGGCCTCTGATCTGTAGAATTTTGGCTTGAGAAGGTTACTTTCTTGCAAGAGGGGCATTTGTAGAACCAAGAGGTTATGCTTGTTGATTTTTCTCCAAAAGGATAGTTCTTTCTGGAGGAAAGTCTGGCGTTGCCCCCACATGCACAACTGACCTTTTTCTCCACTGCGTTGCGATTTGGGTTGTATTTTCTTTTGAATACCATTTTTGAAATTTGATTAAAGAAAAAGAGTGCTAATCTTCGGCTTGAACCAGAGTTTGATAATGATCCCAGAAAAATACGCTATATAAAGGTATGTAAGTTGTGAGGTGTTAACTTAACGTCAGGAAAATTAAAGAAAAAAATTATTTTCCAAAACATCTGCAACTAACAGAATCAATAAAATTAGGGTCAGCCCCTATATGAACATAATTAATTAAACAATCCCAGTCTCCATATTTATTC
>JBDRCQ010000006.1:0-103568 GCA_043821585.1 archaeon | reverse complement strand
GCTATCCAATTAACTGAAAATAGGTAAAAAGAGAGAGATACCATAATGATAAATACAAAAATTAAAAACACCCTTATAGCAT
Organism: archaeon; assembly: GCA_043821585.1. GTDB lineage: Archaea > Nanobdellota > Nanobdellia > Pacearchaeales > GW2011-AR1 > UBA73. The sequence goes on along the minus strand of JBDRCQ010000006.1, from coordinate 103,486 downwards.
AAACAGTAGCCCAATCCATTTTCTTCCTCTTTTTCAAGGAAGGGGAATTATTTAAATTTTGGTATCTAAAACCACCTCCCTTCAACTTCTTAGAATTATGAAAATCTGCTCTTTCACTTCCAGATACCTGACGTTTACTTAACATCTCAGTAAGTTGACAGATTTAAATAGATAAGTTATTTGGTTAGTTCATGAGAGTAAGATATGCCTTCTCGTCAAAGTACACTCAGAAGTTTAGGAAGCCTCCGACCACTAACAAACACAGCGTGGCATTTACTAAGATGGTGCAGGAGATCATAGAGAAGTCTGATGTTGTGCTTGAGATCTTAGATGCACGGTTCATTGAGAAGACGCGGAATAAAGAGCTGGAGGCGGATGTTAGGAACAAGAATAAGAAGTTGATCTTTGTTTTGAACAAGGCAGACCTTGTGGACATAAATGAGTTGAAACATAACTATGACTTGACCCAAATCGAGCCGTATGTTCTTTTTTCTTCAAAGAACAGGGTGGGCAGGGCGAGACTTAGGGAGATTATTTCGATTGAAGCGAAAAAGTCCAAATTTAAGAACGCGTTGGTGGGGATCATAGGGTATCCTAACACAGGCAAGAGTTCCCTGATAAATGTTCTTTGTGGTGGCAAACGGGCCGGCATTTCGTCTCAAGCGGGCTTCACCCAGAATATTCAGAAGGTGCGATTTAGAGAGAACATTTACATCTTGGACTCTCCGGGCGTGATCATGGGTGGAGAGGAGAATTCTATAAACGAGAAAATTGTGAAGAAACAAACAGAGATTGGTGCAAGAGATTATAACAAGGCAAAATATCCAGATTTAATCCTAAATGAAATAATGCAGGAACATCCAAAAATATTTGATAAATTTTATGGGGTGGACTCTGGTGGGGAGGTGGAGGTTTTGTTGGAGAAAATTGGGAGGCAGTGGGGATTCTTGAAGAAGGGCGGCGAGGTGAATGCTGACCGAACTGCCAGGAGAATCTTGAAAGACTGGCAGGAAGGGAAGATTGCGAAGAAAGAGAAGAGTTAAACGCCCCGACCTCGAGTACGACTTTTTTAGAAAAAAAGTTGTACGCATCAAAAAACTATTATTGGATTTGCCTTGCAAATCTTATCTCCGATGGAAGCGCACTCAGGATTTTATGGAATCTGCGATTCCATGACGCCCCGACCGAGAATCGAACTCGGGCTTCTACCGCGACAGGGTAGTGTTCTAACCATTAAACTACCAGGGCTCACTTTGTTCAGCCTGCTCCGAAGTCTTAATTTCGAATCAAGGCCTACTTGAGGTTATTATTGGGAGTTTTTAAAGTTTATCCGTCCCTAGTTGCGTGTTGAAATCCAGTTAGGACTGCTTCGTAACCCCTGTGATCAAATTTAGGGTTGACCACTCTGTGTTCTTCTACTGCAATGTTTATTCCATCCATGCAACTACTGCACGAGCGGGCGTGTGCATACTGTTCCCTTGGTGAGGCTGATTGATGAGCCTCCCTACTTAAGCATCCCGCTACGAACGCATGGCCTTCTATGTCTCCGCAGTAATTTCCTAAATCAACACCCATTTTGAAAAATTAGTAGGAAGTTGAGATATGAAATTTTGTTTTTAAACTTTCACGCGATGCTGAACACAAATATTTTTTAATTCGAAAACACGGTGTGTCTCTGTCACAAGTAGTGAATTTTTGTGGTTAACTTTAAATAACGCTCTCTTGTCTCATTTTTATGAAGAAAGCACTAATGTTCGGAATTGTCGCGGGAATTTTAGCATTTGCGTTTTTGCAGAGTGTTTCCGCTTATTCTTATCAGACATATCGCTATGGTGGAGATTACGACCGCTCATGCGAGTATTTTGATTATGGGGAGTTGGAATGGAAAACGAATAAGGTCTGTGAGTGGGTAGAGAACGGCGATGGGTGGAAGGAAGAGACGATTAGGGCGAGGGCAGTTGTTTGGCAAAGCAATTCGTACGATGCCAGGTATAACATTCAATCTGGGAGATCTTCAGGGGATGCATTTTATTACCATTATGGGGATAAGAGTGCGACTTCACCTTCTGATTGGAGATACAAAACGGCTTATGATCCAAGGGCTGATAACACTTACGTGAAAGGTTACGGATATTATTACTATCAGCCAAGATATGACTCCCAGACTGGGACGTTTAATTGGCGGTTTTAACGTTGTAATTTAATAATGACAATGAGACGAAATATTTATATACCGCTTGTTCCTGGAGATATCATGAAAAAAGCATTTGGAATGTTTGCTCTTGGTATGTTTTTCTTGATTGCGCTTGTAAGTTTGAGTTCTGCGACTTACTATGGAGGAGTGTTTGATCCGTACTATGGTCAGGGCAAGTATGATTCATATTCATCTTATTCAACTAGAACCGAGGGCTCTTATTATGGGCCTAAAGTCACAACTACAAAGAGTTACGATACGATAACAGAGAAGTTTAGAGACTCAAATGGCGATTGGGTTGATAGAAAATATTATGTAAGGGAGAAAAGGGAATCTCTTCCACAGTACGATAGTTGCGGGTATGGGGGATATGGTTGCTATGGCGGTTACGGATATGGGGGTTATCAGGGATATTATCAACCAAGTTATAACAACTATAACACTTACAACTATCCAGATTATAATTATAGAAATTATAATTATAATTATCCGAGAACACAGTATTGGTATTGATTTTTGAAAATGAATGGTGAAAAAAGGATTTTTGGTCGTTAGTGAGGATCATGGGTCTAATGCATATCATAAAAAGATTCTAAAGGAAAGAGGCTATCTCGCCTTGTGGGAAGATCTAGATGAGGCGATCAAAGATCCGAGTAGAGCTGGCCATTATGATCTAGCTCTCCTTTTTTTACCTCCGCCGGTAGGTGGGGCCATTCAAAGAGTTGGCGGTTTGGTTCGGGCACTAAAAGATACAAATCCAGAAGCTCCGGTTTGGGGCGTAACAGGTGAGGCTGAATGGAGGGCTAATGAGGACTTTGAAAGAATTATTTCTTCGAGGGGTTCACGCCCTTATCAGATAGCGGAACTCATAGGTGAAAGATTGAAGCAAAACTAAGCAAAATCTCTCAAATCTGTTTTTTCAAGATCTTCATCGCGTGGGACTTTTACGATATCTGCGACTTTGTCGCCTGGTTTGATTTTGATTACATGAACGCCTTGGGTCGCCCTGCCCATTACGCGGAGGTCTTTCATGCCGACGCGGATTACTGTGCCTTTTGTGGTGGTTGCGATTACCGAATCTTTGTTGTCGACTGAAAGAGACTTAACTATATTTCCTGTTTTTTCGGAGATTTTTAGGTTTATTACTCCTTTTGAGCCGCGAGAGGTTTTTCTGTATTCTTCTAGGGCAGAACGCTTTCCATAACCTTTTTCTGTGATGGTTAAGATGGTTATTTCTCCTTTTTTGGGTATGACTTCAAGGGAAACGACTTCGTCGTTTGCTGCAAGATCTGCTCCCTTGACCCCGTAGCTGGAGCGGCCCATTGATCTAACTTCGTTTGAATTGAACCTTACGGCATTTCCCTTTTTCTTAATCAGCAGAACTTCTTGTCCATCTTCGATGTACTTGACGTCGATTATTGAATCAGATCCATCTGCTGGGAGATTCATAACTCTAACGCCTGTTGAGCGCGGTTTGGATAGATCCTTGAGTGGAAGTTTCTTGACAATTCCCTTCTTGGTGCAGAAGATTAGGAATCCTTGCTCGAAATTCTTGATGTTTCTCACATCTACAATCTCTTCATCTCTTAGACTAAAGAGATTTGCTAAGGCACGACCCTTGCTTTGTCTGCTTGCGTCCGGGACGTCGTTGGCTTTAAGCCAGAAGACTCTTCCACGAGTTGTGAAGAATAGCAAGGCATCATGTGTTGAACAGGTCAACAAATGGACAACGAAGTCTTCGTCCTTAAGATCTGTGCCCATAGAACCTGTGCCACCGCGCTTTTGTTCTTTGTAAAGCTTGACATCTACTCGTTTGATGTAGCCTGTTTTTGTGATTGTAACAACGACATCTTTTTTCTCTATGAGGTCTTTCTCAGAGAGCTCGTCAACCTTCTTAACTATTTTTGTTCTTCTTTCGTCCCCATATTCTTTCTTTATGTCTAAGACTTCTTTCTTGATTACCTTAAGAATTTCTGATTCCCCGCTTAGAATTTTCTTGAGTGCTTCAATTGTTTCCTTAAGCTTCTTTTCTTCGTCCTTGAGCTTCTGAGATTCCATAGAAGTCAACTGTTGTAGTCTCGTTTCAAGGATTGCTTTTGCCTGGCGAGTTGTGAAGCCGAACTTGCCCATTAGGCCGGTGTGGGCCTCGGTTGCATTCTTGCTCTTTTTTATGAATTCTACTATTTTATCTATGTCCTTAAGAGCTTTGAGAAGGCCTTCGACAAGTTCTAGTCTTTCTTCTGCTTTTCTTAGTTCAAATTTAGAACGATTTGTGACTATTTTTATTCTGTATTTTACGTACTCCGTTATTATCTCTAGCAGGTTTAGCGTTTTTGGTTGTTTTCCAACGAGAGCGATTATGTTTGCGTCAAAGTTTGACTGCATTCTTGTTAATTTGTAAAGTTTATTTATTGTATATTTTGGCGTGGTATTTTTCTTTAGTTCGATCACGATTCTTACTTTTCCCTTGGAAGATTCATCCCTCAAATCTGAGATGTCTGGCAATTTCTTTTCCGTTGCGAGCTTTGCGATTTCTTTCACTAACTCTGCTTTGTTTGTCATATAGGGTACTTCTGTTACGACAATAGAGGTTTTTCCGCCCTTTTCTTCCAAGGTGTGTTTTGCGCGCATAACTACTCTTCCCTTTCCAGTCTTATACATTTCCTTGATTCCGGGTCCCGAAGCAGTTCCACCTGTTGGAAAGTCTGGACCTGTCACAATCTCTGCAAGTTCCTCGACTGAGATTTTTGGTTTGTTTATGTAAGCAATGATTGCGTCGCAAAGTTCGGTTAGATTATGAGGGGGAATATTTGTTGCCATTCCTACAGCGATGCCGGTTGCACCGTTTAGCAAAAGGTTAGGGAGTTTTGCGGGAAGAGTCGTGGGCTCTTTTGCAGAGTTGTCAAAGTTTGGATTCATTACGACTGTTTCTTTGTCTAAATCTCCTAAGAGTTCCAACGAGATTTTGCTTAGTTTTGCTTCAGTATAACGCATTGCCGCTGGAGAGTCTCCATCCATTGAACCAAAGTTTCCCTGCCCCTTTACAAGAGGATACCTTAAGGAAAAGTCTTGGGCCATTCTAACCATTGCGTTGTAGACTGACTGGTCCCCGTGTGGATGGTACTTACCTAAAACTTCACCGACTACTGCTGCGGATTTTCTTGTGGGTTTTGAGGGATCTAAGCCGATGGAATGCATTGCGTAAAGAATTCTTCTGTGTACGGGTTTTAGTCCGTCTTCTACTGAGGGCAAGGCCCGATCAACGATGACTGACATTGCGTAGTCAATGTAGAACTTTTCCATTTCATCAACTATCTCTGCGCCTTGGACTCCGGGTTCATCGCTGATTTGTTCTCTTTCTCTGCGTTTTCGCTCTTCTCCTTCTGCTTCCTTTTGAATTTTTGCTTCGTCTATTTCTTTTGGAGTCATTCTTCTTCGTCCTCTTCGTGGTTTATTGTTAATTCGAGATCGTCTGCGAGTTCACAGGTTATTGGAATCTTTGTTTGTTTTAAGTCTTCTAATTTTGCCATTAGCTCGTCTATTTCTCCGGCCGTTAGGAAAGTTTCTATTGTTTCTACTTCTATGTCTTCCATTTCGTCTTCTAAACCTTCTTCAATCTCGTTGCCCATTGTTTCTTCTTCCATTTTATATGTCTACGTTCGCTTCGTGCGCGCGTTCTGATATGAACTGCCTTCTCGCCTCTACGTTGTCCCCCATTAATTTTGAAAATACTTCGTCGGCTTTTACTGCGTCCTCTATTGTGACTCTTTTTAGAAGCCTTGTTTTTGGGTTCATAGTTGTTTCCCAGAGTTGTTCTGGGTTCATTTCACCAAGACCTTTAAACCTTTGAACATTCACATTCTCACCCATCTTAGAGATCAATTTTTTTAATTCATTATCCGAATAGATATAATGAATGCTCTTCTTTCTGACCTTGTAAAGTGGAGATACTGCAAGATAGATATTGCCGCTTTCTATTAATCGCGGTAGGAACCTGAAGAAGAATGTTAGGAGGAGTGTTGAAATATGTGCTCCATCTACATCTGCATCAGTCATGATTATAAGTTTAGAATATCTTAATTTGCCTATATCGAACTGTTCACCTACGCCTGTTCCGATTGCAGTTATGAGGTTTGCGACCTCCTCTGAGGAAAGAGCTTTGATAGGGTTTGCTTTTTCAACATTCAAAATTTTTCCCTTTAATGGAAGAATTGCTTGAAACTCTTTGTTTCTCCCCTGCTTCGCGGAACCGCCAGCTGAATCCCCCTCAACTATGAACAACTCAGTTTCTTGTGAACTCTTTTTTGAACAGTCGGCTAACTTTCCGGGCAGACCTCCAACTGAGAATGCGCTTTTCCTTCTAACAAGGTCTTTGGCCTTTTTTGCGGCTGCTCTCGCTTTCTGGGAATCAAGCGCTTTGTTAACTATTCTTCGCGCAATTGCGGGATTCTCTTCAAAAAATTCCTGCAAGGCTGCCATGGATACGCTGTCCACTATCCCCTTGATTTCGCTATTTCCTAGCTTAGTCTTTGTTTGGCCTTCGAATTGCGGTTCTGGAACCTTTACAGAAACAATTGCGGTTAGTCCTTCACGAACGTCGTCGCCGGTTAGGTTGCCGTTTTTAGACATCTTGTTTTTATTAGAGTAGTCATTGATTGCTCTTGTCAGTGCCGTTTTGAAGCCTACAACATGGGTGCCTCCTTCGACAGTGTTAATGGTGTTGACGAATCCTAGAACGTTTTCTTGATAGCCCGAATTGTACTGGACTGCTACCTCTACCACCACATTATTGTCCCGTTTTGTGTAGTAAACTGGCTTGTGTAATGATTCCTTAGACTTGTTTACCCATTTCACAAATTCCTCTAAACCGCCCTCGTAGTGGAATGACTCCTTCTTCCCTGTTTTCTCTTCCTTAAGGTTTATTCTTATCCCTTTGTTGAGAAAAGCTATCTCTCTAAATCTGGTTTGTAGAACACTGAAATCGAATTCTGTTGTTGAGAAAATTGTTTCGTCTGGGAAAAAAGTTACTTCTGTTCCGGTGTCATTTTTTTCTGTTTTGCCGGTGATCTTTAGATCATAAATCGGCCTTCCGATTTTGTATTCTTGTTTGTGAACGTTGCCTTCTCTCTTGACCATTATGATCATGTGCTTCGAGAGTGCATTTACAACGGAGATGCCTACTCCGTGCAGGCCGCCTGAAACTGCGTAGCTTCCTTTGTCAAACTTTCCGCCGGCGTGCAATTTTGTGACTGCGACTTCTAAGGCGGGTTTTTTGTAAACTGGGTGGGGATCTACAGGGATTCCGCGACCGTTGTCTATTACTGTAACAGAACCGTCCTTGTTTATTGTGACCTCAATTTTATCACAATGGCCTGCCATCGCTTCGTCTACGGAGTTATCGACTACCTCATAAACTAGGTGATGTAGGCCGCTCTTTGACGTGGAACCTATGTACATCGCAGGTCTGTGTCTAACCCCTTCTAAACCCTCTAGAACCTTGATGTTCTTGGATGAGTAACTCTTAGCAGATTCTTCTTTTGTAACCATTTTAGAACCTTTATCCTGGGAAAAAGTCACGAAGGTTTAAAAACCTTTCCATGAAAAAGAGTGTTTTGTCGACGGTAAATTACTTTTTAACTTTTGTGGCCTTCTTTGGAGTATCCTCTTTCTTTTCAGCCTTAGCTTTTTCCTTTGCTTCGGCCTCCCTTGTGCGAGCTTTTTCACGAGTTATATGGAATGCTTCTGTCCAACGGATTTTCCTTTTATCTCGTTTGAGTTTTTCAGAATTTTTTCGACATTTACTCGAGCAAAAGTAGTTCACTGTGCCTGTATTTTTTATTAAATGAACTCCTGTCGAGTGATGTTGCTCTTTTCCGCAGAAGACGCATTTGACCATTATGGGCTCCTTCCACCGGTGCCACGGATTCTCCTGGCTTCGATTTCTGTTTCTCTGAGAGTAATTAAGTCTCCGATTTTTACTGGGCCTTTGATATTTCTTCTTAGAGAACGGCCTTTGTTTCTTCCATCAAGGACTTTTACTTTTGCTTGAGTGACTTCGCCTCGTGCGCCTGTTCGACCGATAAACTGTTCAACTAATCCATTAACTGCTTGACTTTCTGTAATTTTTCCAGTGTTTGATTCTCCAGATGCCTTTTCTTTCATTCGTTGCTGTTTTGCCATTTTTTATTATTCCTTTTTTGTCTTAGCGATTTCATTGGAAGCTTCGCCGGCGTCTATTACAGCAACGGATGCTGTCGATACGGGAATTCCCGCAGCGATGCCTAGCTTTTGCTTTGAGTCAACTTCCCCGCAAGGAATGCCTTTCTCTTTGCAGATTACAGGAAGGTGAGCAACGATTTCCTTTGGCTCGACGTCGGCAGCGTAAACTACAAGCTTCGCTGTACCCATTTCGATTGCCTTGGTCACTTCGTTAGTGCCCTTCTCAATTTTTCCAGTTTTTTTCGCTTTCTCTATGATTTGATAGAAGTCCATTTCGGCCTCCGTGTCCTATGACTACGTCATTGGTTTATTATGGAGAAGAAGGTTGGTATTTAAAGTTTACTGCTTGTTTTTAATTAGGTAAACTACTAAAATTATTAGGCCGATTGTGGAGATTCCCCCCAAGATCATGGCGAGTAAGGATAGAAGAATCCCAAGGCCTAACGGATCTTTTGCGCCTGATATCGTGAACACTGCAATTAAGACTATGACTGCTAGGATAAATGCTATTAGGGGTGCGAAGATGAGCCAGGCCGATGCGTTTACGAGCAGGTCTTTCACTTTTTTTGTTCTGATGAAGAAGATTCCTGCGGCTATTGAAACAGCTAGGCCGAGGATTATCAAGATTAATGCTAGGGCATCTCCTGATTTGACTATCTGGTGCACTTCTCCAAGAAAGCCTAAGAAGATTAGTGCTGCGATTAAAAAGAGGCTTGTTCCTGCCAGTTTGATTATGGCCTTTCCCATCTGGTGGAGGGTTATTTGGTGTTTTTAATGTTTATGGGAAGATTTAATATGGTTGGATTTTGGGTTTTTGATGGATTGGGGACGAATTGCGAGGCTCGGTGCGGATGATCTTTTAGGTGCAATAGGCACTTATGTTTTAGCGGGGGCAGTGATTTTTCTCGGAAGCCAAGCTGTACAACTAGCCCGCTGGCAGAATCAGCAACCTGAAGTAAGAGGCCAGGGAGTTGTTGCTTCAATTCGGGATTATGAATCTAGCGCAGGTCTAGGATTGGGAAGTCAGGTTGTCGGAAAAACTGTCAGATTGGAAGGAAGAGAAGAAAGGATAAGATACCTGTCAGAAAACTGGGATGGGACTGTTGAGGTTGGTGACACGGTTGGTTTTGCTGGCAGAAGCTACAGCCCAAACTTTCAGGATCTTGACGGGTTGTTTATAGACGATCACAAATAATTTAACTGTTCCTAGACTTTAAAATTTCATCTAAATTTTCTTTGTAGAATTCGAACGTGCGTTTTACGCCTTCTTCGAGTGAGACTTTCGGATCGTAGCCGATGGCCTTGAGTGGGGAGATGTCTAGTGCAACGACTTGGGGCTGTGCAATTTCGGCCGGACAAATCGCGATTTTGCCTTTGCCTGCCAGTTGGATGATCTGGTTTGCAACATCCTTAAGGAGAGTTGGTTGTTCGCCAGAGATATCGTATTCCTTGTTTGTTTGTTCCATAGCCAATAGAGTTGCGTCCACGAAGTCGTCAATGTATGTGAAGTCTAAATTTTTGGTTTCTGGATCGCCGTAGATTTTTAGCTCTTTGTTTTGGAGGGCGTTGAGGATGTAAATGTCGATTAGTCGTTTTGTTAAATCATTGAATGGCCCGTAGACTGTTGACGGTCTGATTATTACGTAGTCGATTCCATAGCTATCTGAATAGCCCTTGACCATTTCTTCTCCAAATATTTTGGATGCAGTGTAAGCGTTTTTTTCCTTGCTTAGGATTCTTGATGAGGATGTGAAGACAACTTTTGGAATTTTGTTTTTCCGGCAGAATTCCATGACTTCATGCGTGCCTATGACATTGTTTTGTAGTCCAAGATCTGGACTTTCCACAATCTTATTAATTTTGCAGAATGATGCTAAGTGGATGAGCATGTCAACTGGTTCTGTTAGTTTGTGTTTTTGGATGTCTTTTATGTCTTCGCCGTCTCTGGTGTCGATTAGGAGAACTGGTTCGTGGCCTTGTGCTTTGAGTCTTTCAAGTAGGAAGTGTCCGATTAGGCCCTTGTGGCCGGTCATGATGAATTTCATCTTTTAGTAAATGGTTAAGGGTTTTTATAAATTATGGCCCTTGGCTGATTCATTTCTTTTTCTTTGTGACCAGTAGGCAAATGTGGGCGGGGCGAGGACCATTGTTGGAACTGTTGAACTGAGGGGCTTTGGAGTTCCCCTAATTTTATGCACGCCGTATGTTGCACCAAGTGAAATCAACGTGGGGATTGCTACAGAGATAATCCCTGCCCTAACTGCTCTTTTTGTGTTAACTGCTAGGCGTTCGCACATTCGCATTGTAACACCTCCTAACGCGAAAGTAACTGCTGCTTGCTTTGAAGCTGCAGTTATTGCAGGACCAATTCCTTCGTCGTAATTTATTCCAAAGACAATTGCCCCCATTGCTGTCGCCCCTAGTGCGGCCATTCTGTAATCAATGTATCTTCCTCCGAATTCATAGGCCCTCCTAAAGGCAGATTTCTCTGCAAGTTGTTCTAAGTCTTCCATGGAAGAAACTTTTTGTTTGGGTTTATAAGGTTAGCTATCTCCAAGTAACCTCAACTTGATCAGTTCTTTCTCTTGGTTTGACTTCTACCTTATTCGGCTGGACTTTGATTCCTGAATTGAACATAATTTCTCCTGTGAATGCGATCATTGCGGCGTTGTCAACTAGAAGCGGGCGTTCTGGACAGAAGAATTTTGTTTTCTTTATTCGTTCCTTGCACATGATTTGGCACATTTCTTGGAGGCGAGAGTTGCAGGCTACGCCGCCGCCTAGGACGAGTTCTGTTTTGCCAGTGTGGGCTAGGGCGCGCTCTGCTGCTTCGACAAGCATTGAGAATGCTGTTTCTTGGAGCGAGTAGCATAGATCCTCCTTGGAAGCTTTCTTGTCTTTGTAGAGCTGCTGGATTTTAGTCTGGAGGCCAGAGAATGAAACGTCCATGCCTTTTATTGAATAAGGGAGTTCCAGGTATTTTCCATCTTTGGCGATTTTTTCGATTGCTGGGCCGCCCGGGAAGCCGAGTCCGAAGTTTCGTGCGACTTTGTCTATGAAGTTCCCTATGCCAAGGTCGAGGGTTTCTCCGAAGACGCGATATTTTCCTGCCGCGTATGCAATGATTTGTGTGTTGGCTCCGCTTGCGTAAAGTAGGACTGGATCTTTTGCACCCTCGTGGCGGCCGATTTCTAAGTGGGCGACGCAATGGTTGACAGGAATGATTGGGACTTTGAGTTTTTTGGCTAAAACTTTAGCGAAGTTGACACCTTCGTGAAGGCAGGGTGCAAGTCCGGGTGCGTTGGAAACTGCGATTGCTTTTATCTGTGATTCTTTTATTTTGGCTTCTTCAAGGGCTCTTTGATAAATCTCTGGAGCTAGGCGTTTGTGGTGGTTGGCAGATTCTGTGGGAATTATTCCACCTGACTCTGTTTTGTACATGTCTCTCACGTTAGAAAGAATTTTGCCCTTGTCGACTACACCTGCTCCGAACGTGTGTGCTGTTGTTTCTATTCCGAGGATCATGTAGGAAAGATGAGCGAGGATTATTTAAATTTACTTTACAGCCCTGCAGAAATAACCTATGCCTGCTTTCGTGATCTCGCTTGGAAATAGATTGCTGGATGCAAGGATTTCTCTTATTTGCCTTTCTGAAAACTGCTCTGACCTGTTGGCCCCGTTAGGGTAATCGAACACCACTGTGCTCCCATAGACATCGATTATTGGTGCCCCTAAATTTTTGTATAGTTCCATTCTTTCCCTGAATGTAAATTCATCTTCATTGAAAACACTAAGAAGTATTTCTCCGTGTGGCTTGACTACTCTTCGCATTTCATTGTAAAAATGCTCTCTATCATCTCCAAAGTTTACGGGCGTGACCATGCACATCACCCTGTCAAACCAATCCTCTCTAAATGGCAACATCCTTCCGTCATCCAAGGTAATTGAGACTTGGGGATTTCCATTGAATCTTTCTCGCGCCTGCACCACCGATGGGGGATTGTTGTCTACCCCATACAGCCTCCCTTTGTCTGCGATGTAATCTAAGGATCTTCCATTCCCACAACCGATCTCTAAGACCCTTGAGTTTTGTGGGGTGTTTGCTCTAAGAAAATCCTTCTCTGCTTCGAACCATTCCTTGTACGAATCTGGTAGATCGTTTAGAACATCACTCCAGTATCCAAAGTTTGTGTTTTCTGTCATGGAAAAGGGATTTAGGCAGGTTATTTGAAACTTGTCTGGCTTATTTTTTATCAAAACAAAAGATTTATAACCTTTAGGTTTGTTATGATAAAATGCTTAGTTCAAAGGATAAACAAATACTGAGAGAGCTGGACCTAGACTCTAGACAACCCCTTTCTCAGATAGCGAGGAAGGTTAGGATGAGCAAAGAGAGTGTTAATTATGCGATTAAAAAATTAGAGAAGCAGGGAATGATCCACGGCTATTTTTCATTAGTGGATTACCTTAGGTTAGGGTCAAATATTTTCAAGCTTCTTGTGAGGTACAAAGATGTTGGAGAGAAGGGGGAGGCCAGTATGGTTGCCTGGTTAGATAAAAAGAAAGAGGTGGTTTGGATGGGCAAGGCGGAAGGAAAGTGGGACTTGATTATTTCTATAAGGGAGAAGAATGTAGAAAACATTTACAAGTTGCTTGAAGAGTTTAATAGAACATTTAGTGTGCATATCCAAGAGAAACAATTGCTCATATCTTATGAGATAGAATGGTTGAATGAAAAATATCTTTTTGATGATTGCAAACAAGATTATATTGTGAAATTTAATCAGAAGGATGAAAAAGTTGAGGTAAACAATGTAGATAACAAGATCATAGATCTTCTTGAACATAATTCGCGAACACCCCTTGTGGCAATTGCTTCGAAAATTGGATTGACTGCAGAAGCTACCGCTAAGAGAATAAAGAATTTAATCAAGAAAAAAGTGATAGGGGGTTTTAAACTGAGGACAAACCACGATAAACTTGGGAAGGGATACCACCATATATTCATTTCCTTAAATGATTTTTCGAAACTTGATGAGATCACTTCTTACTATGAGAAGTCTAAACGCTGTGTTTTTATAATGAAACACCACGGAAGCTATGACCTTCACCTTGAGATCGTTAGTGATTCAGAGAATGATTTCAGGGAAGCGATCAGAGAGCTTAGGGAAAAATTTGGGCACATCATTGCTGATTACCAGCAACTCACGATACTTCAAGAATTTAAGCTTGCATAACGAGCCGGAATAAATTGAAAATAAAAGTAGAAAATAAAAACAAAATAAATGGGTTAATTTACCTTTTCTTCTTTTTTACAGCTTTTTTCTTTACTGTCTTTTTCTTTTTTGTAGTCTTCTTAGCCGCCTTTTTCTTTCGACCGCCACGAGCCATCACAGCCTCACATACATTGCCTTTTCCGTCAACATAGTAAAGGTGACCTGGCCTCCTTTTGACCACATTCTTTGCAATTATTTTACCCATCTGATTACCTCCTTTGCTTCTTTTCTATTTCTAAAGTTATCCTTGAATGTATTTAAATGTTTCCTTTACCGTCGAGCAAATCAAAAAATTTCTTGTTTCTCGAGTTTAACGGGATCTCTATCAGTTTAGTCGGCCGCTTTTTTGGAGTTAACGCTGGTGTGAAGGGCTTGACTATGTTTGACTCTAGAACGTTGTTGTTTTTATCGAGCCATAGGGCTAGGAATGAAAAGAATACGAAGAAGGAATGGATTGTTGAAGGTTCAGACGGGCCAAACTCGAAAAGGAGGTTTTGTGTGTTTCTTGTCTTGAACATTAACCCGACAAACTTTCCCCAGAAGCTTACTTTTTTTACTTCCACCTGAACAGCTCTTTTATTGAAGTAAATTTTCATCTTGGGCCAGTAATAAAGTTTTTATATGTACTTCCTCTTATGTTATCATATGGCTTTAAACGTTTCGCTGTTGGATTTGCCTTGGCCGGTTTATCTCTCGGCGCTCATCTTGGTTGTGGCTGCGATAATTGTGTTGACAGCTGTGGAAATGAGATTGGGTAAGAGGGCAAAGGCCAAGAAGGAGTACGAGGAAACCTATTACCAGAAGAAACTCTCTGCGGTTATGGCATTAAAGTCTGACCCTAACGCCTTCTTGATTTCCTTGGATAAGGTTGCTCGGGAATTTTTCTCTGAGGCACTCGGCCTGCAAAGTATGGCAAGATATTCTGAATTGGTGGACAAGTTGGGTAAGGCCCAGAAAGTAGAGTCTGCAAAGTTTTGCAGTGATATGCAAGAAGCGCTTTACTCTGGTGAGGTAATTGATCAGGCTATTTTGTTTTCTCTTTATGAGCGATTAAAATCTTTTGTGCTTCGAAAGGATAGGAATGATGCTCAGAACAAGAAGCAGGTCGAAGAAATTATGAATGTGCAGTCAGCTGAAAGCGCGGTTAATGAAATGCCTCTTAATCAAAACATCCTGAAGTATGTGGCGGAAGGCAAGAGGAGGGGTTTTGAAGCTGGGGCACTAAAAGAAAAGCTGCTTTCGGCAGGTTTTGACGAGCATGAAGTCGAGAGGGTTCTTGCACATTTAGCTCGGAAGGATTCAGTTGTTACTGAAAAGCCACGTATGTCGATTAATACTGAAAAGAGAATTCTCACTAGTTTCTTTAATCCAAAAAATAAAGATTTAGAAGTTATAAAGAAAGGGATTGAGGAGAAAGATGAGTTGGGCCGTGCAGAAATAATTGAGATTGTTCCTTACGAGAGAGAGGTGCCGCGCAAAAAGAAAGCTGTTGAGTATCCTAAAGAAGAGCCTGAAAGTTACCGTCAGATTGGGAGTTTGGATAACTTAGATAGGGTTAAAGAAAAGATAAAATCAAGAAGGCAGGGTATTGTTTCTGGTTAAGGCAATATTCTGAACCTTGTGCTTATCAAAACATATTCTAAAACGAATAACACAAGTGTTGCTAGGATAAGATAAGGTGTTGCGTCTGACGTTACCTTTTTATATTTGAGCTCGAATATCTGGCTTAAAGAAGTTGCCAGACTTTCCTCAGAGTCTGCTCTGAAGTATCTTCCGTTTGTGTTGTGGGCTATTGCTTTTAGAGCGTCTTCATCGATTTTAGACAGTCCGTAGCTGGTTATACCTCCGTCTTCTGTGCCTATTCCTATAGAATGGATTACAATATCATTCCGGTTCGCGTAAGTTATTGAGTTCTCTATTGTTCCAACATTTATTCTTCCGTCGCTCATAACGATTACAGATTTAGCTTCCTCTCCTTCAAGGAGGTTTGTCGAAGTTATTACTGCTTCAGCAATATCTGTTCCACCTATGGAGCTTATTGGTATTTTTTCTAGTGAGTTTATCACAGAGTCTTTGTCCGCTGTGAGGTCTTGTTCCATAAATGCATTTCCTGAAAAAGAGATAACTCCTATTTTTGTTCCCTCTGGAGCTGATTCAACAAAGTCTATGGCTGCTTGCTTGGCCACTTCAAGACGATTTGGTGAGAAGTCTGTTGCCTCCATGCTTGAAGAAGAATCTATTGCTAGGATGTAAGAAAATGAACTAGAGTAGATAGTTCTTTGAATATTTACGCCGGCTAAGGAAAACACAATGAGTGCGACGATTAAGAGCGTTAGTATCAATACAAAAATATTCTTTGATAGGAGATCTACCCCCCTGACTCTTGCGAGGGCCTCGAAGTTCGCGAAACGTAAAGCATGACTTCTTTTTCTTTTCAGCATGAAGAAATGTAGAAAGATTATTAGGGGTATTACCCCCAGAAGTGCCAAGTAAGATTGGTTTACTACTTCTATGGTCACCTTGGAGACCTCACCTTATGTTTAACTCTTCCCTTGAGAAAACTGGATAATGTTGGAACGAAGGGTTTATCTGTTAGAATTTCTAAAAGATCCACGTTGTTCGATACGCAAGCGTTTCTTATTTCTTCCTGTTGGGCATTCGAGTAGTTTTCGTATGCTTCTCTAGCAACCTTGGGATTGACTAGAAGCTGCTGCCCGGTACGAGGATCCTCCATGACAATTTCTCCTGAAACGTTAGGCAGAGTGTTGTCTAATGGATCCCTCACCATTAAAACAGTTGTTTCAAACTTGTTAGCAACTAGTGAAAGATTTGATTTTGTTTTTTCGTCGAAAGAGAGGAGATCTGATACTATGATCAGGGATTCTACGTCCTTTCTTATATAATCTAAGGCAAAGGTTAAACCTTTGTTGAGGTCTGAATATCCCCCGTAGTTTTGCGGATCGGTTATGTAATCTACAAATTGGCTGAAGTGCTTTTTCCCCCTGGATGGTTTTAGATACCCCTTAACTTCATCTGAGAAAAAAACGAAACCTGGTTTGTCCCCAGTGGTTGTTACTAAGTGGGAGAAAGCTGCTACAACTTCTGCAGTGTATTCGCATTTTAATTTGTCTGATGAACCAAATACCATATTTTCCCCAACGTCCACTAGAAAAACAACTCTCAGGTTTCTTTCGTCCCTGTACTGTTTTACAAGCAAGGAGTTAGCTCTTGTGCTTGCTTTCCAGTCTATTGCTGTGGCGTCATCGTCTGGCGAGTAAGACCTGTATGACTTGAACTCCAATCCCTTTCCCCTAAGCAGCAATCTGTAAAGTCTTCTTTTAAGAAGGAACTCTTTCATTGATGCCTGCAAGTTGGAGATTGCTCCTGCGATGTCTGCCTTCAGAACTCTTTTATTCTCCATTTTAGTTAATTGGGCTGAGCCACTTTCAAAATCTCATCAATTATTGCCTCTGGAGTTACGTTTTCTGCTTGAGCCTTATAAGTTAAGATTAATCTATGCCTTAGAACATCATGGGCCACTTCGTCCACATCTGCAGGTAAGACGTAATGTCTTCCTTGAAGAAGAGCTTGAGACTTTGCTGCAATATAAATATTAATACTGGCTCTAGGGGATCCCCCCATTTCGATGTATTCCCCGTATTTGAAGTTTTTGTTTCTCGTGAGATTTATTATGTTCATTATGTATTTCTTTATCTTCTCGTCAAGGTAGATTTTGTGGGTTAAGTGTTGCATTTCGATTATCTTTTCTGGGGAGGATAAAACTTTAAGATTTATGTCTTCGAATTTCTTGAAAGTGGTATTTTGTTCCATCACCCTTTCTTCATGATACTGCGTGGGGTAGCTAAAGATTACCTTGAACAGGAATCTGTCCACCTGCGCCTCTGGTAGTGAGTAAACTCCTTCTGTCTCGAGTGGATTCTGACTTGCCATAACAAAGAAGGGTTCTTGGAGTTTGTAAGTTTCCTTACCTATTGAAACTTGTTTTTCTTGCATTGCCTCTAGTAAAGCAGATTGAGTTTTAGGTGGGCTTCTGTTTATTTCATCTGCTATTATGAAATTTGCAAAAATTGGCCCTTTGACAACCTCAAATCCCTTGTTAGGATCGTAGGTTGTTAGGCCAGTGATATCTGTTGGTAAAAGATCTACTGTAAACTGGATTCTGTTTGACGTGCATCCGCTAATTTTTGCTAAGGTCTTTATGACGAGCGTTTTTGCGATTCCAGGCACGCCCTCTAGAAGAACATGGCCGTTACAGAGTAATGCTCTTATTAATGAGTCTACAACTTTTTCATGGCCAAAGAAAGCCTTCCCAACCTCTTCTTTCATGCCTATTAGCAATTTGGAGGCTTCCGCTACTTCTCCCTCCTGCGCCCTTCCCGCAGTTTCTGGAATAAACTTATCGTTTTTTCCTGAGATTCTCGCCTTGGGGCGTGCATAGTGTCTAGTTTTCTTGGATGGCATTTTCACCTCTTTCTACTAGTGAAACAACCTTGATACGTTATTAAATTTTTCCTAAATGGCATTTATTTTTCTTTTTAAGGTTATTTTTTTGAAAGTGTAGTATGTGAAGCCTAAAACAAATGCCGCTAGGCTAGCGATTGCAGTGTAGCCCAAGAATCTGTCGCCTAGTCTTTCATAAATCCTTGGTCTTGGAGGTTGAGTTATTGCTTTCCTGCAAGCCTCTAGAGAGGATTCTGCTTTTTCTAAAGCTTCTTTAGCTTTTCCTTCGTAGAAGAGCTGCTTTGCGTCGTTTATTAAGTCCATCAATTCAGCGCATTCGGGATTTCCTATCATGAACTCTTCTGTGAAAATGATCCTTTCGAGCACATCTCGATCTTCTTCGATTTCGATGTACAGTTTTGCCCAGTCAGAATAATCTGGATCTTCCACGGTTGCGTTTATTGTGACCTCAAATAGCCCTGTTGTGCTAGTATCAATGTCTACAATTAAGGTTATGTTTTCTTTTGTCCCTATTTCCAATTTGTCGAAGAAGGATTGGTCAAATGATGCGACTAAATCTTTTCTGAGCGTTCCATCTTTTGCGACCGATGCTTCCAGAAGAACGCCCTTTAAATCAACATCCCCATCGTTTTCTAGTCCGAGAGGGATTATCAATTTATCTTTCTGTTTTGCAGATACCGGTTCTGGCACTATTATCTTGAGAGAGACTATCTTTGTTTTTGTGGATCCGCCACCTCCGCTGGATACCGGGGTTATAGTGGTGGACTCAGAGACTGTTAAAGAAACTGAGAAGTTATTGCTAGTCAGGTTGTTTAGCTGCTGAGTTGAGTTAGAGATGTTGTACTCATATGCCATGACTGAAAAGTTTGCCGAGCCTTCTGTTGTGGCGGAGAATACCGCTGATGGGGATCCAGCATTTGTCCAGTTGGTTATTGAGACAGATATTGCGCCCCCGCTGGTGGATCCGTTGACTACAGAATGAATAAATCCAATTGTCTGATTTATGCAAGAATCTGTTGCATCGTCATCGTAAAAATAATCTGAGAGAGTTATTGTTGCTGGTGTGCCAACTGACATTGATGGGATGTCTTGGAGGAATCTCAGTGGCGCATCCGTGTGGTTTATTTCTACTAGCCAATTCGTGGTATTGCTCAGTTTGGGGTTTGAAACATTTAGTGTTAGGTTTACCATTCCAGAGCAAGTAGTCTCCATCGTGAAGTTGGGTGTGTAAGCCCAGAGGAAGTCTGTAGCGTTGCCGTACCCGCTGGTAGTGTTCTTTTCTACGCTGTTAATTATCAATGTGAAATTTAAATTGTCTTGGACTGTGTGGTTGGCTGTAAAGTTTAAGGTGGTTGTCACATTTTCTTTCATGGAAAAATTGTAGGTGCTAATAGGTAGAAAGATTACCGGATAGTCATATATTGTCAAGTTAAAACGATCGGACGCCTCTGCTCCTGACGTGTCGTTTACAGTTAGTTCGTACTCCCATAATCCTGCGTAACTGGGAGTTGTTGTGAGATTCATCACGCCAGTTGTAGCGTTAACTGTTAGGAAAGTTCCGCCTGAGGTTAGTGAGGTTAATGTAAATGTGAGATTGCCATCGGGGGCGTCTGATCCATCTTCTTCATCTGAAGCATTTACATCGACATAAAAGATCTCGCCTAGGATTGATAAAACCGCGTTGTCAATGGCAGTTAGATTTGGCGGCTGCAGGGTTTCATTTACAGTCAAATTAAAGGAAATAAAGACACTTTCGCCTGCAGAGTCTGTGACATTAATGGTTAGGTTGTATACACCTACGTCTGATTGATAAGGTGTGAAATCTGGAGTGTCCCAGCGGAATCTGTTTGCTGAAATCTTTCCGTCCTCTTGGAATGAGAACAAAGAATTATTTTCCCCTGTAAGATTCGAAACGAATGTATAACTCTCCTGGTAGAATACGGCTTGTTCTGTTGGCACCATTAGGTCATCATCCTCTATCATAAATTGGATGGAGGTTAGATTATCTTCAAATATCCAGATTAAGCGATTGGCCACGTCCACACCCCCTGCGCCCCCGGGGGGCCCACCTTCGTCGAGATATACATTAAGAAAAGTTGGTGCGTCGTTAACGTTGTTCACTGTGAAGTTAAACTCTTTGGATGTGATGGACTTTCCATCGGTAGCGTTTATTTCTACTCTGTGGGTTCCTACATCTATATCTGTAGGCGTTATGTTGATTATTCCTTTCTGGCTAATTGTTAATGTAAAGTCCGTGTCTCCGCCTAGTACAGCCAGTGTGAAGTTTACATCATCTCCGGTGTCGGTTACGTTTTGGCTTAGGTTCAGATAGAATTCTATGTCTTCTGTTAGATTGTGAAATGTTGCAGTGGATGAACTCCATTGCGGCGCATCATTGTCTATAACAGTGATTGTGAAAACGTCTGAGACAACAGAGAAGTTTCCTCTGTCGTGAGCAGTTATATTGATTGCGTGAACTCCTGCTCCAAGGTCATTTGGGTCGAAACTTATTGTTGCGATAGAAAGATTGGTTCCAGCGTAATAAGTTGGGCTGGACACCGCCACATTTGAATTGTTTGAAATGAATGTAATTGTTTCATTTTTCACATTTTTGTCAGTTACAAGAAAGTCGTCATCGGTGACATTGACAGAGACCTGATAAGATGTTGTGCTGTTATAAACAGTTACGTTTGGTATATCTGATATGACCGCAGTGTCGTTGACGTTTGCTATGAATAATTCAAGAGTTGTAGAGTTCAATTCAATTGTTGCGTTTGGAGCTCCTGTATCTGTGACGGTAATATTTACAGACCAGTTTCCTACAGCCGCATCAGTTGGTGTAAAATTAACTAAAGCAGAGAAATTCCCCGTACCTACTTCCAGTACAGTTAACTGATTTGAAAGTGTTCCGTTAAATGTGAACCATGTGTAATTAGCGGAGAAAGTTAGATTGTTCTCCTCGTCTAAATCGGTTACATTGAGGTAACACGTAAACTCTGCATCCTCTGTTGCGCTTTCTTCATCCTCGCAGGCATATACAAAATGGGGTGCGTCGTTCCAGGAAACAGTCCAATTTACTAGTGTTGAGTAGGACGCATTTCTATAGTCTGTTACGCTGAAGTTTATTTCATACTCTCCTTTCCAGTTTCCTTCCGGAGAGAAGCTTATGTTAGTTGCAGTACCGTTGTAATACGTCAGATTAAAGAGTGTGCAATTGTCCGGACCGGTTGGAGGGTTACTTACGCTGTGGGTGCAGCTTGGGAAACTAACATTGAATGTATAATTTGTATCAAGTTCTTCGTCGATCGCTGAAAGGATTAAATCTATTCCTGATTTGTTAATTACTCTCTGACCTCCGAGGTTTAAAAAGTAGGGTTTATCGTTTTCTAGCGTTACATTCACCCTTAAGAATCCAGAATCTGAGAAGCTATCGCTATCTTCTACATTCAAGTCGATTTGTTTATTTCCGTTTCCTATATCCACGTCGTTTGTGTAATTGATTGATAAAATTCCAGTGGTTGTGTTAAAAGTATAGTTTGTTAGTGTTGTGTTCGTTCCTAATCCGAACGTGAGCACATCGTTTAGGTCATACTCCGTAACGTTAGCTGAAAGATTGTAAGCGCACAGAGCATCTTCTGTACACTGTAAATAATCGTTATTAAATGTGTTTCCATCCAAATCTATGTAACCGCCACCTGCTTGCTTGCTGATTTCTGGAGCGGAGTTGTCGATTATGAAACTATCGTTTAGCGTGACATTACCATAGATGCTCGTGCAGTTTACTTGAAACTGGTGGACTCCCTTGTAACTAATTAAAGTCGTGTAAGTCCATAACAAACTAGAAGCGTTGAATGTTGCGTTGAAGGGGAGTCCGTAAGATCCCGTGTAATCAAACTTAATCGTGCAGTTTCCTGATTCATTAATCGCGGATCCTGTGCTATTTGTGAGGTTTGCGAAGAAGGTTATGTTGGTATTACTTAGTCTGATTAAAGAGCCCTCCTCTAAGTCCGTCTGATCCCAAATGGTTAAATTCGCCTCTTCGCTGCCACCAGAGGTTGTTGCTTGAATCGTGGTTAAAAGCAAAAAGGAAAAAAGAGAAACAAATGCTATTAAAACAAGTAATCTTTTTAGTGCTTTGCTTATCTCTTTTTTGTTTTCAGTCATTGTTTTTCTGCGAATATTGTTTGATCTTTCTGGGATGTTACGTACTGCCTGATTGAAAAGAAGGTAAAAACTGCTGAACCTGACCAAAGAAACATAATCATTAGGTAACGTAGGATTGCCCTCTCTGTTTTGCAGGGTTTGCAGCTACCGCCGCAGTCAGGTTGTTCTTCATCGTTGTTCTTTACAGTGTCGTAGCATGAGGGACAATACATCCGTTCTCCTTGGACAAATGCTAAGTCAAATTTGTTTTGTTTCCAACGGTCCAGATTTATTTTCGCTATAGTTTCTTCTCTGGGGCCTATAACTTTTAGAAAATCCTGGTTGCACTCCCTACCAGGCGAGAGTTTGAGTTCGAATTCATCATTACACGATCTGTACTGGTAAAAACTAGCAATCCCACATTTGTTTGTATCCCTGCAAACCCTGCTCTGCTCGCCTCCGAAACCTATTTTGGCTTCGAATATTTTGTCAGTTCTTCCAGTGTATTCACATGGGCCCCACTTGTCGCATTCTATGTTTGGCGTGCAGCCGGGATTTTCACAGAAACTTCTCTCCACGATTTCTCTTTTTCCACAAGCCACATCTACACAAGTTCTTGTTTTTAGTCCGCCCTCGCATTGCTCGCTCCAAGGCCCGCATTCATAACTGGAGCTGCAAACACCTTCCAATTCAACTGGTTCTTCTGCTACAATTGGATGTGGGAGTGTGACTAAGACGAAAAAAAGCATTAGCAAGAGGATCATTTTTTTATTCATAGGTCATAACAAGCTCCCTTTTTGGCGGCTCTTCTAGCCGATTTTTATTGCGAATTATTCTAAATACTTGAACTGCTGCGAGGATTAATGCGACAACTATGGCGATCAGCATGCTTTGCTTTAGGAAAGTGCCTCCTTCGTTTGTTGTTTCTTCTTGAACTGAACATTGTTCTGGACAGGGGCCGCCGCAGTCAGGTTCTTCCTCCCCCTGATTTTTTATTCCGTCTGAACAGGTAGGGCAAGATTGACAGGGGCCGCCGCAGTCGGTGAGAAACTCACATTCTCCTTCGTGACAATTTTTGACTCCGTCTGAACAACTAGGCTCTAGAGAAAAGCGGCAGGGTATAACCTCCAATGGTTTTTTTGCTATCGAGTTACAGTTGTTTAGATCTGAACAGGACCTAACCTGATAGCCACAAGAAGTTTCGTCCCAGCTTCGTGCATCGCACCGTTGTTTTATGTCTTGGTATGCGAGAACATCTAGGTTTCCGGATTCTCTTGATTGGACTGCGTTCTGACAGAGTCCCCAATCTAAACAACCCCATTTTTCTTCACAAGCTGCTTCCCCGATGGATTCCCTGGCGACCACGCCTTCAAGGCAGGCTACGTTGACTGTTTCATATATCCACTCTACTGAATCGTTAAACATCCCATCGCTGATTACTGCTTTTATCTTGTGTCTGCCCCAATTTCCGCACCCGAATGAATAGATGAATGTGTCTGAGGACTTGCCGACGTCTATTTCCTTTAGTTTATTGTCTACGTACCAGTATGTGTCTGGGTGAAGGCCTTCTGGGTCATATTTGAATATCTGGAACGTGAGCCTTTGGGTTCCTGGAATTCTGCTATTTGTTGGACTTGATGAATTAAGGGCTAAGATGGTTGGAGGAGAGTTCTCTTCTGTAACTGCGAGCTGGAATTTTTTACA
Source organism: archaeon (assembly GCA_043821585.1). Classification (GTDB taxonomy): domain Archaea; phylum Nanobdellota; class Nanobdellia; order Pacearchaeales; family GW2011-AR1; genus UBA73. The sequence continues at coordinate 79,468 of JBDRCQ010000006.1, read as the reverse complement.
GGAGGTGGATAGAAAGCCGTCCTGAGCGCAGAATCCGATCTTGCCTTCTATGTTATCAACCCCAGGGTCTGTGACACAAACAGATACGTCGTGGACTCCGATATGGGGTTCTGCGGCAGTGTAATTTATCATACCAAACTCGTCCACAGTTAGGCCCAAGAGGTTTGCGGGATCCGATACTTCAAATGAAAAACCTCCTTGTTGAGGAGTTCCGGACTCTTTGTCAGTTACCTGAATTTGTTTTCTTAATTTATTACGTGCGTTTAAATCAAGAGTTTCTACAGAAAGGTGGCCTATTTCTGGAGGGTTATTTGTTTCAAGAACCGTTATGATAATCTTTCTTGAGTCTATTCTCTCTCCGTCTGAAACGAAAACTGTGTGTTCGTATGTTTTATCCGAGAAGATTTTCGTTAGGTTTGACGAAAATAATTCTATTTCTGTCAGTGGAGGTTCTGATGAGATAGACCTCACAAAGAATGGGCCACTTGGGGAGATTCCGATTGTTAAACTGTCGCCGTCTAATTCTGCAACACTGAATTTTAATGAGAAAGGCGAGGACTCACAAACTAGAATCTCTTGTTCTAAATCGTGTATGAGGGGGGCCATATTTGCGGAGACTACGCTTAGAAGTGCTACTAAAGCTACAGCTAATAGGATTACCCCTTTTCTCATTGTACACACAAGCAAAAATGGTATTTAAGGGTTTGTTTAGAGGAGAAATAGTTTACTTTTTACCCTTTGTTTCGTTCAACTCTTCCTTGAGCTTCTCTTTGGCCTTTTCAATTTCGTCTTCGACCTTCTGTAGCTTCTCAAGCTCTGATTTTATGTCCTTCTTGGACCCTGGAGCGTTTAAGAGTTTTGGAGCAGGCATCTTTTTCATGATGTCTAGAATTGAAGCCTTCTCGATTTTTAGAACTGTTTGAGACTCGTCTTCTATGTGGGATTTGAGGATTTCCATTCCGGTGAGGACGCAGTTAAGGTTCCAGATTCTTTTCCCATCACTGTTTTGGATCACAGCAATTATTTTTCTTATATTTTCTGATATGCCCCTATTTTTCATTTCGTCAGTTAGGATGCCAGAAAGAGCGTCCAAGTCAATGTTTGTGTTCATGTCTAGAACCTCTGGAACCTTGTCGTTTAAGGTCTCAAGAAGTTTTACTGTTGTTTCCTTGGTATCTAGAGAGAAGGCCGCGATTTTCTTTTCAGATGGGATGTAGAAGTCTATTTGGTGGATGTTTGCTCCGCCTTCGAGGTCTAGCACGAAGAAGCCTGCTGCTAAAAAAGCGTCTGAGTATTTTATTTTGAAGTTTTTGTATTCTTCTGAAGCTTCAAGTTTTTCTATATATGGTCTGAGTTTCATCTTCTTCTATTGTCTAGCTTAGAGCGGGAGGTTTATAAGTTTTTATGTTGTCTTTCTGCTAGGGAGATTGACTGAATTTAATGACTCTTGGCATAGCATTCACCTGCTTATTTGAAAGCTTGGAGGTTGTTATGGTGCGTTTATCGCCCTCGTAAATTCAAAATTCTTTTTTGTTCCTTTTTTTCCCGGAATGTTTTAGGGACGTAAATTTTCTCTTTTGTCAGGGGGTTCATTTCTGTGTAGTACATACATGTTGAAAAAGTCATTGGAGTTGGTGTGAAAATCTGTACGGATTCAGCGTTTTTTAGTCGGTTTATTTTTGCAGCGAGTTCTTTCGCTTCTTTCATTCCACAAGCAGGGTGAGCAACCATGAAGTAATAAGCTAATTCTCCACAATGAAGCCTACTGAATTTTGCAATGAACTCTTCCAGGTTTCCCTTGTCCTTGTTCATTGCCTTTAGGACTTTTTTGCTGACGTGTTCGGGCGCGATTTTTAATTTTCCGGAAACGTGATTTTCTGCGAGATCCTTCAGATACTCATCAGACGCCAGATCGTACCTTACTCCACTTCTCACGAAAATCTTTTTTACTCCGCTGATCTTTCTTGATTTCTTTAGTAGCTCAATTAGCCTTTTGTTTGTTCTATCCAACCTCGGACAGTCTATGCATTTTCCGAAACACCGATTGCAGTCCATTCCGTACATATTTGCAGAGGGCCCGCCTAGATCGTCGATGATGCCATGAAAATTAGGTAATTTTGTTATATGTTTTATTTCCTTCAAGATCGATTCTTCCGAACGAGAGACTATTTTGTCGCCCATTGTTAATCTTAAGGAACAGAAGTTGCAGTTGCCGATGCAGCCTCGGTGTGTGACGACGCTAAATTCGAATCCTTTCATGTAAGGAACGTCGATTTTTCTTGTGAACTCTAACTCGTAATATTCGTCTAGGTCTTTGCTTGTGTATTCTGGAGAACGATACTGCAGGATGAAAAAGTTGCCGGTTTTTTGAGAGAGGTTTTCTTTATTGGAGAGAAGATTTTGCATGTCACAAAACTTGGTTTTACTTTTTGTCACTTCTTCCTCGCTCGGAAGTTTTATGAATTCTTCCGGGAGATTTTTTGATTTTATGCAGGTTCCTAAAATGCCCTCAAAGTGGCGGTTGTTTTTTATTTTTTCTGCGATTTCCAGAACCTGTTTTTCTCCAGGGCCATAAACTAAAATGTCTGCTCTCGAGTCTAGAAGAATCGACTTTCTTAAGCGGTTTTGCCAATAGTCGTAGTGAGTGAATCTTCTTAGCGTGGATTCTGTTCCGCCTATGACAATTTTTACGTCTTTGAATTTTTCTTTTATCCAGTTACAATAAACAGTTACTGCCCGGTCAACGACTTCTTTGTTGTAACCGAGAAGCTCGTCTTTTTCACGGGGCCGATTTAACGCAGAATAGTTTCTCAGCATTGAGTCGATTGAGCCTGAGCTGACACCGAAGAATAATTTTGGTTTTCCAAGTTTTGTTATTTCCTCTGCGTTTTTTGGGGTTTCGATGACTCCAACATTGTATCTGTTTTTTTCCAATAATCTTTTTAGAATTGCAACGCCGCAGAGCGGGTGGTCAAAGAATTTTTCTCCGAGGATGAAGATTATGTCATATTCCATTGGAAAGGAAGAAGTTCTTTTGTTTTAAGCCCTTTTGTTTATTTTCTCTCTCGTATCTTCAATGAATTTTTCCAGTTTAACTCCGAATTTTGGTTTTTCGCCGCGGGAACGGACTGCGAGTGTTTTATTTTCTTCTTCTTTGTCGCCTATGACAATTATGTACGGAACTTTTTGCAGTTCTGCGTTTCTGACTTTGTCACTTACTGTTGAGCTTTCTGTGTCAGTTTCGACTCTTAAATTTGGAATTTGTGCTTTGAGTTCTTTTGCGACTTTTTCTGCGGCTTTTGCGTTTCTGTCTGTGAAACTTAGAACCCTTGCTTGAACCGGGGAAAGCCAGACAGGAAGGTGCCCGTTTGTATGTTCTAACATAATTCCGATGAATCTTTCTAATGAGCCTAGGATTGTTCGATGCAGCATGATCGGTCTCTTTTTTGTGTTGTCCTTGTCCGTATACTCTAGTTGAAATCTTTCAGGCATTGAGAAGTCTAATTGGAGAGTTGCGCATTGCCATTCTCGGTTTAGAGAGTCTTTGATATGGAAGTCGATTTTTGGGCCATAAAATGCACCGTCGCCCTTGTTCAGTTTGAATTTCGTTTTTTTCTTTTTTAAGACTTGCTCAAGGGCTTTTTCTGCCTTGTCCCAGATTTCGTCAGAACCTATTCTTTTTTCCGGACGAGTTGAGAGTTCTACTCTGTAAGGCAGGTTGAATTTTTTGTAGAATTTGTCTGTGAGTTCCATTACTGCAATAAGTTCCTGCTCGAGAGTTTCTTCTGTGCAGTAAATATGGGCATCGTCTTGGGTAAATTTGATAACTCTGAATAATCCTGCTAAAACTCCGGAGAGTTCTTGTCTGTGGACTATGCCGAGTTCGCCGACTCGCATCGGGAGATCTTTGTAGGAGCGAGTTTGGGTTTTGTAAATGAGGATCCCGCCGGGACAGTTCATCGGTTTGACAGCGAAGTCTCTGTCTTCGTATTTTGAGAGGAAGATGTTGTCTTTGTATTTGTCCCAGTGGCCAGAGATTTGCCAGAGCTTTTTGTCTAGGATTTGAGGAGTTGAAATTTCTTTGTAGCCGGCTTTAGCGTGTTCTTCCCTCCAGTAATTAACTAACTCGTTGTAGATTGTTAGGCCGTTTGGGTGCCAGAATACCATGCCTGGAGCAACTTCGTTGAAACTGAATAAGTCTAGTTTTTGCCCGAGAATTCGGTGGTCGTTGTCCTTTAATTTGGAAGTGTCAAGTTTTGATCTGGAAATTTCTCTTAGCAATCTTGTAGGATCATAAACATCTTCTTTTGGTTTCATGCGAATTTCTTCAAAGCCCTCTGGGCGGAATTCTTTGCTTAGTTCAGAAAGAGGATGGCCCTTGCATTTTAGCTCGAAGGATTTGTAGTAGCCGAATGGTGCTCTTGTGACCTTGAAGTCTTTCTTCAATACTTCTTCCGCTTGTTCAAGGGTTTTTTGAGCTTGGGCTGGAGCTGCAAGTCTTGATGAGAGATGAGCGTAAGGGTAGAGGACTATGTTCTTTGCTTTGACTTCTGTTGCAGTTTTCTTGACTGCTTCGATCATTGCGTCGAAGACTTTTTGATCGTCACCGTGTTCGACTGCTGTGAGAACTACAAGCGGTTCTTGGACTGAGTGTTCATCATCGTTCTTTATTTGCTCTGGGTTTTTTATTGCTTTTTTTAGAGCTTTGAACTTTATGTAGTCGCAGTGGAGCGTTAGTATTTTCATACAATACGAAAAAGAAAGACGTATATAAAATTATCTGGACAGGACGAGTTCGCACCTTGATAGGCCCATTTTTAGCTCGTAATTGCCGGGCCGGTCTACTGTTCTTTCGGTAAACTCAACGCCATCTAATTTGTTGCTGTTGGTAGAGGGGCCATCCTTCAAGGTTACCTCTTGCCCATTTACCTCCATTGATAACTGCGATTTTACGACTCGCCCACCATCATCAATCCTTAATCTGCTAACTGTTTGGTCTGGGCCTCCGAATAACATTCCCTCGTTCCCAAAGCTAGGGCCTACAATCTTAAGGCTATCTCGTGACCCTCTGCCAATGTGATACGTTCCGCTCTGGAGTCCTTTCTCCGCTTGAAGAAATTCTCCCGCATACATTAGTCTTGCTTCCATAAAAATTGCACCAGGTTTGGGTATTTAAGGTTGGCGGTTTAAGATTTAGTTGTTATCGCAGCTGTTAGGTTGACTATTGCTTCTTTTATTTCGTCTAGGACTGAGCAGATGTCGTCTAGTTTTTCTTGGATTGTTCCAGGGTTTTCTGTTTCCATAATTTAGAAAATGAAGAGGAGTTTTTAAGAGTTTTGTTGGGAAAGGTTTAAAAAGCTTCTTTGTGAGTTCAGGTTAAGATTACACGAAAGAAGTGTTCGGAGATTATTTACCTCATGTTCACGCCCGCTTGAAGGGCACTGAAAAAACTTCTTTCTAAATCTGTTGAATGAGCTGAAAGCTCGGGAATAGAAAATGGCAAAAATAAGTCCAGTAAGTATAAAATACATGATTTACGCAAGTTTCAAGTCAGCCGGGCCGCTCGAGAAGCCAGACGTGATTGGTGCGATTTTCGGCCAAACTGAAGGGCTTTTGGGTGCGGATATGGAAATGAGGGAACTGCAGAAGGAAGGAAAGATTGGTAGAATTGAAGTAGATCTTGAAATTGTTGATGGCAAGAGCATTGGAGAGATTCAGGTTCCTACTGCCATGGACAAGTCTGCTACGACTTTGATTGCTGCGGCTCTTGAGACTATTGACAGAATTGGACCAACTGAGGCAGAGATTAAGATATTAAAGATTGAGGACGTTAGAGGAAATAAGAGGGAGTACATTCTTGAGAGGGCTAAGAAGCTTATGGGTTTGGTTGAAGAGGAAGGCAGTTTCAGAGAGATGTCTGAGAATTTGAAGGTTGATGCAAGGGCTGAAAAGATTCAGGAATATGGAGAGAGCAAGTTGCCTTGTGGAGATATTTCTGGAGATGAGCTGATTGTGGTTGAGGGCAGAGCAGATGTTGTTAATATGTTGAGAAATAGAGTGAATAATGTTATTGGGATGGACGGGACAAAGTTGCCACCTGAAATTGCTGAATTGAGTAAGACAAAAGAGATCACGTTGTTTATTGATGGGGACAGAGGCGGAAAGTTGATTGCAAATAATGTTATTGAACACGCTTCTGTGAAGTTTGTTGCTGTTGCTCCCGATGGAAAGGAAGTTGAAGAGCTTATGGGGAAGGAGATTTTGCAGGCCTTGAGAAAGAAGATTTCTGTTGCTGAGTACTCTAGAGGGAATGGTAATGGCCATAATGGAAATTATAGGGATAGGGAACCGAGTAGAATGGAAAGTGTTGATGTTAAGTATGATGGGGATGTTAAGGCCAAACTAAGAGATCTTCATTCTAACAAATTGGGGGGCAGTAAAGGTGCCTTGTTGCTTGATGAAAATTTAGATGTTGTAAGGAAAGTTGGCGGGAGAGATATTGCAAAAGCTGTTAAGGGTTCTAGGACGAGAGTTGCTGCGATTATTCTGGATGGTTCTACGACTGTTTCATTGATTAAGCTTTGCGACGAGAATGGGATCAAGTATCTCGCTGCGACAAACTTCGGCGGAACTGTTTCTGGTGCGAAGGTTGAATTGGTTAGTTTGTAGAGAGAATGTTGAGTAATTCCCAATTTTGTAACTTTATTCAAAGATTCTCTAAGAAATCTTTACTGTTTTTGTGCATTGAATTTGTTTTGTAAAGTTTTCTAAAGATTTTTAAGGCCTATTTGCTTGGGTTTTTTATGAAAGAGAGTGATAAGGGATCTGTTGAAAGGACCTTTCTTTCTAAGGAGAGGAATGCGTTGTCTGAGGAGAGGACTATCTTGTCTTACATTCGGACGGAGTTGGCGTTTGTTGGAGTTGTGATTTTGATCCTGAGGTTTTATTTTGTTGAGGCACCTTGGAGTATTCCGGTGGCTTTTGTTTTGATGGCTTTGTTTGGTGTGTCTTTGATTTTTGAGACTATTAAGATAAAGGGGTTAAGACAGAAGAGACACAAGTTACAAGAAAAGCACGCGCATCTTAAACTATCTTGATGACTCGAGTCGCAGTTTTAGAGGAGGTTTCTGAAAAAAGGTCTTATCGAGAGGGCAGGGTGTTAAGTGAGAAGGGAGAGCGGTTTTATGTGGATTTGCTCCATCAGTTTAGGGAAAAGTTGAAGGAGTTTGGGAGGAATGTTTTGGATGGCGGCGAAGTTGAAGGAAGAAAATATGTCGAAAGGATGTCGAGGGAGGGTATTGATTACGTTCTTGGAAAGATCAGAGAGGTTGAGAATGTGCTTGCTGAGGCGAATATTCCCTTAGTGAAGTTTTTGGCGGGATCTTCTGCCGGGAGAAAGATTGAAAGTCAGTTAAGGGGAACGGGTTATGATTTTGCAGATATGTTTTCGGATGCACTTTTTGCGATGTTAAAAGCAATGAGAAGATATCCACCCGGGGAGGAAAATAGGCTTACCACTTGGATAAGGAAAACAATTTTTGGAGATTGGAACCATCTGGTCGCTAAAGCTAATGCAGGCATGAGATTGCCTCCTTCGAAAAGAGTGCAAGACAAATTGTACAACCTTGAAAATGATGTTCCAGATCGGGCGATTGATGAGTTGAATTTGGGCAGGGGAGAATATGAACCAAGCCCGTTGGATCACCTTATTGAAAGAGAAGCGTGTGCTTTTGGAGGTGTTGAACAGAGGAGCTCCCTTGAGACTACGATTGGATATTTGACAAACCGAGAGAGAAAAGCATTAGAACTTCGGTATGGCTTTGAAGGAGCAGAATTTGGCTATGATGAAATTGGTGAAAGGATGGAGATTACGAAGGAATCTGCGAAGGCCTTGGTGCTTCGGGCTAAAAAGAAGTTGAAACAGAAATTTGCCGGATAATTTTAATACAGTTCTTCTCTGCAATCCAAGCATAATAAATTTCCTTCTACTCTTAAAAGTTCGGAGAGTGCACCGCAGTTTTCACAGAGGCCCTCTATGGGATATGAGGTGTCAGCCTTTTCCAGTTTTGATTCTTCTTCTCTGACGTCCATAAGCGAGCGCATTTCTGCATATAGATGCGGTTCAACTGCCAAGATGTCTTTTAATGTGACCACTCCGATCAATTCATCGTTTGATATGACTGGCAGTCTACGAAAGTTTGAGGCGCGCATTTTTTCCATTGCATTGCCGATTTCGGCAGAGGGTGTGATTACGGCAAGTTTTCTTGTGGAGATGTCTATGCCCCTAACTTTTTTCATGTCAAGCCCGGGTTTTTTTGTTATGGCCCACAATATGTCTCTGGCTGTTAGAATTCCTAGAAGGCGCTTTTTTTTAGTGATTAAAAGAGAGTCTACTCTTTCGCGGGCCATCTTTTTTGCACAATCGTGTAGTGAGGAGGTTGGACCAAGAGAAACAAAATTGCGAGTCATTACGTCTCCAACTGAGATTCTCCTCATCAATCTCAGTGACCTATGAGAGTTATAAAGATTGTTGGTGTGAAGATCATTATAGTTTTTGTGGGATATATATGTTTAAAAGAAATTGAGGCGATTTGATTTGATGGTAGATTCTACAAGTGGTGTGACTTCTGAAGGTGTTTCTAGGACTATTGGAAGAGAGGCACAGAGGAATAATATCCTTGCCGCGAAGGTTGTTGCAGATATTGTTAAAACTACTCTTGGGCCGAAGGGAATGGATAAGATGTTAGTTGACTCTGCGGGCAACATAATTGTTACAAATGACGGGGTAACGATTCTTGAGGAGATGGAAATTGACCATCCTGCGGCGAAGATTATGGTGGAGATAGCCAAGACGCAGGAGAGAGAGGTTGGTGATGGTACTACTACTGCGGCCCTTTTGGCTGGGAAACTGTTGGAAAGGGCTGAGGCTCTGTTGGACAAGAAGATTCATCCGACTGTTGTTGTTGAAGGTTATCGAATTGCTGCAGAGAAATCGTTGGAAATATTGAATGAACTTTCTATCGTCGTTGAGAATAAGGACGTTTTGAAGAATATTGCGAAAACCGCAATGACTGGGAAGGGCGCTGAAGGGAGCAAAGAAATGCTTGCCGATTTAGTTGTCGAATCTGTTGATCAAGTTGCGGAGGGCACTGAAATTAATATGGATGACATTAAGACGGAGAAAGTTGTTGGAGAGCCGATTGCCAATTCTGAACTTGTTCAGGGAATTGTTCTGAATAAGGAAAGGGTGAATAAGGAAATGCCTAAGAGGGTTGAGAATGCTAAAATTTTGCTGGTTGATTTTCCATTGGAGATTAGGAGTCCTGAGGCTGAGACTAAAATTTCAATCTCTACTCCCGAGCAGTTAGATGCGTTTGTTAGATCTGAAGAGGAGTTCTTGATGGAACTTGCGGATAAGATTGTGGATGTTGGGGCGAACGTGGTTTTCTGTCAAAAAGGAATTGATGATGTTGCGCAGTACTATTTGGCCAAGAAGAATGTTTTTGCTTGTCGTCGCGTGAATAAATCTGACATGGAGAAACTTGCTCGTGCCACTTCTGGAAAAATCGTTTCAAATTTGAATGACGTTTCTCGTGATCAGCTTGGCAATGCTGGAAGAGTGGAGGAGATTTCTAAGGGGGGCGATTCTTTGATTTATATTAAGGATTGTATGAATCCGAAGTCTGTGACTTTGGTTCTGAAGGCGAGCTCTGAACATGTGGTTGATGAGATTGAAAGGGCGGTTAAGGATGGTTTGGGCGATGTTGTGGCAGCTGTTAGATCTGGGAAGGTGGTTTGTGGGGGCGGGGCTGTGGAGATGGAGCTTGTTAAAAGGTTGAGACAGTTTGCTAGGAGCTTGAGTGGGAAGCAGCAATTGGCGGTTGAGGAATTTGCGACTGCGTTGGAAAGTGTTCCAGAGACATTAGCTGAGAATGCGGGTTTGGATCCGATTGACATTATTACTGAGTTGAGGAGGAGGCATGAGGCAGGTTCGGTGCGTGAAGGGCTGAATTTGTTCAATGGCAAGCTAGAAAACACTTTCCAGGCAGGAATTGTTGAGCCGTTGAAGGTTAAGACGCAGGCGATTTCTTCTGCTACAGAGGTTGCGATGTTGATTCTTAGGATAGATGATGTTTTGATTTCTAAAGGCTCTCGAGAGAAAGAGAAAGTTACGAAAGATTTTGATTAGAAGGGTACATCTGCTAGGGCTTGATCTTTTTTTGTATTGGCCCCAAAGTCGAATGAGCTGTCTTCTTCGCTTGAATGCGCTGCATCCGCCGGCGTGAGCTCTGCTTCTCTGGCCCCTAACCAGTGAGTGAGTCTGTCTAAATATTGCACCTGTCTGTGAGATATTCCGAAGGAAACTCCTGTCTGTTCTCTCGCTTCTCCGGTTCCGAAGCCGGTTTCTAAGAAGCCCTGAGACACTACAGGCATCCTGTCGAGCAATTTGACGGCTCTGGCACGAGATCTTGTTATTTTTTCGATGACAGGAATTCTTTCTTCCACTACTGGTCTGACTTGTGTATCAAAGAGGTTTACTTCGTCAGGTTCTGCCATGACATAAATCGTTGTTCCGTTTGGGCCTGGTATTTCTATTCTTGTGTTGGTTTCCGCCATCGGATAAAGGTCCCTGATCATGCGAATTCTTTCTTGGCCATCTTTTGTTGCTATTGAGGGATCTCCGTTAAAGATAGCAAGGAAGTCCCTGCTATGCAAATTCTGCCAGGATTGAGAATCCTTTCTAGCATCATAATCAGAGCCTCTGTGGAGAACATCCCATTTTATTGTTTCTTGCATATCTGCAACTATCTTTTCTAATTCTCTTGGTGTAACTGTTTGTCCGCTTCTTGTCCGGTTTGCCTTAGCTGCTGCGAAGGCCGCGAAAGCGTACCTGTGAGGAATAGAGCAGATATTCCCCCACTGAAGTTGTATTGAAGAAAAGGGTTTTTCTAGGTCTGCGGAAGTTATAGCATCTATGCGGTTTACTAGCCAATAAGGATAAGCGACGCTTCCTTCTTGCAAAAGGGGCGCTGCCTCTGACCAGTTTACCCCATCTAATAGGCCCTCTTGTTCTGGGAAATCCTCTCCGGTGAATTCCACGTAATCTTCTCGGGTGGTTATTGGATAGTGCAGCTGGTAGTCTACCATGATGCCCTTTCCCTTTCTTCCTGACTTCACTTCGATGGAAAGTCTTGGACTGTATCTGCCGTTTAGAGAGATTAAATCTGGGCGTCGATCCCCTTGCCTATTTCTCATCATTAATAAAAGACGTGATACGTAACGCTCAGAATCTGTTCCAAAAACCCCTGTTTTATGTTTATACCTTCTTTTCATCCGTTGGCCGTAAAGGTAGAAGCTTAAAAATTCTTGGGTGTTGGGAAATAAGGATTTGGAAAGCTTTTTCAATTGGGCTATTTTGGGCTTTTTATGAAGATCTTGTTGCATGTGTGTTGTGGGCCGTGTTCGACCGCGGTTATTGAACAGTTGCAGGAGGAAGGGCACTCGCTGACGCTTTTCTTCCCGAATTCAAATATTTATCCTAGGGAAGAGTGGGAGAAGAGACTTGAGAATGCGCGGAAGATTGCTTTGTTGCACGATTTAAAGTTGGTTGTTGATGAGTATGATCATGAAGCTTGGAGGGATTTTATTTCCGGGCTTGAGGCGGAGCCACAGGGCGGGGCGAGATGTTTGAAGTGCTTTGAGTTTAATCTGACTCGGACGGCTGAGAGGGCGTGTGAATTGGGGATTGAGAATTTTACAACGACCTTAAGTGTTAGCAGGTACAAAAATTCTTCACGGGTTTTTTCTGTTGGGCGGGAGATTGGGGGGAAATTTGGAGTGAAGTTTGTTGAGGAAGATTTCAAGAAGAAAGGCGGGTTTGAAAAGAGCAATGTTTTGTCTAAGGAGTTCGGATTGTATAAGCAGAATTATTGTGGGTGCGAATTTTCGGCGAGATAGATTTATTAAGAAAGGGTAACTTTTTGATAACATGAAAAAACAAAGTTCTAAGCAAGAAGGGACAATGGCCGTGATTGCTGCATTGCTTGTGTTGTTTTCGGCAATGTGGGATCCGTGGATTTCGCTTACTGTGTCATTGATTTTGATGATTGCTTTTGCGATTTGGAAGTTTAGCGGAAAATAAGCATCGCGTCGCCTAACGAATAAAATCTGTATTTTTCTTTAACGGCGACCTCATATGCCTCTAAGATCTTCTTGCGGCCGTAGAAAGCGGAGATCATCATGAGCAGGGTGGATTTGGGGAGGTGGAAGTTTGTTATGAGGGCTGTGTAGGAAAATTGCCATTCGTATCCTGGGAAGATGAAGATTTTGGTAGTTTTCTTTCCTGTGTGGATTTTGTTGTTTTCGGCGAAGCTTTCTAATGTTCGGAGCGTTGTTGTGCCGACTACGAAAACGCGTTTTGCGTTGTTGATTATGTCTGCGTTTTCTTGATCGATTTCACATAGCTCGCCGTGCATTATGTGTTTTTCTATTTCGGTTTCTTGGACTGGAAGGAACGTGTCCCAGGAAACGTGGAGGCAGACTTTTGCTATTTTGACTCCTTTGTCTTTTATTTTAGTAAGTAACGCAGAGTCGAAGTGGAGGCCGGCTGTTGGGGCTGCGAATGAACCTTGTTTGTTGGCATAGATTGTTTGATACTCGTCATCGGATTTTATTGGAGTTTTGATGTAGGGAGGAGTTGGGAGCTGGCCGATTTTTTGCATTACTTGTTCTAACGGAAGGTTGAAGTCTAGAGTTATCTTGTTATCTTTTTTTGTGTTGATTGTCGCTTTAATGTTTTTTGGGAATTGCAAGATGTCACCTATTTTGACTTTTCCTTTGACAGTTGCGGTTTTTGAGTTGGGCTGGAGCATGAGTTCTATTTTTCCGCCGGTTTCTTTTTTGCCTGTAACTTTTATCGGGAGGACTTTTGTTTCGTTTAGGACTAGGACGTCGCCTTCTTGGAGGTAGTCGGGGAGGTTGTAGAAGTGTTTGTGTTGTAGTTGGTTGTTTTTTAGGACTAGAAGTCTGGAGTGGGTTCGTGGATTAGCAGGGCGTTGTGCTATTAGTTCTTTTGGCAGTTCATAATCGAAGTCTGAGAGTTTCATCCAATTAGATTTGGTTGAGGGTTTTTATTGGTTTTGCTTTGTTATGGAAGAGATTCGATAAATTTAAAAAAGAATTCAGATGGTCAATTTTAGGATGAGAGAAAAACCAATAAGAAATGTCTTTGATGGGTTTGAGGTAGTGGTTACTGACAAAGGGATCATTGAGGGATTTGAAAATGAGGGTGCTCAGTTAAGGGTTGAGATGCATGCAAGAAAGGGAGATTTAGAATATGTTGCGGTAGGAAATAACACAGGACATGCTGCTGTTAACGAAGTTGCCGAGGCCGTTAGGGGATTAATGCATTATCTGTGCAACAGGTATTATGGGGAAAGAGACATACATTTTGGAGAAGTACCTAAGGGAAGGAAGATCGATGACCGAACTGTCCGAGTTAGGACCGGTTCAAATAACTGTTTGTTAATCGTAGATCACTCGCCTGATAGAAGGCATATTGGGCAATACGTTGAATAGTTTTCCTTAATATCTTGAATATCCATCCTTCAACTCCTTGAACTTTCCGCCTTTAATCGCGGCCCGTATCTTTTTCATCATGGTTTGGAGGAAGAAAAGATTGTGGTAGCTTAGGAGTTTCTTTCCTGTTGGTTCGTTTGTTTTGATTAGGTGGTGAAGGTAGGCGCGAGTGTGGGTTTTACAGACTCTGCAGGTGCAGGTTTTGTCTAGAGGTTCTAGGGATTCTTTGAAGGTTGATTTGTCGATTTCTATATAGCCTTCGGATGTGAAGATTTTTCCGTGTCTCGCATTGCGGGTTGGCCAGACAGAGTCGAAGATGTCAACGCCTTGCTCTACGGCTTCAATGATTTCTTTTGGTGAGCCGACGCCCATTAGATACCTTGGCTTGTCTTCAGGCATATTTTCTATGGAGATTTTTATCATTTCTTTCATTTTATCTAGAGGTTCTCCAACTGCTAGACCGCCGAGGGCGATTCCGTCAAAGTCTAGGCTCGAGATGAATTGTGCTGATTCTTTTCTTAGATCTGGGAAGGTTCCGCCTTGGGCAATGCCGAAGAGAAGCTGATCCTTGTCGGTGTGGGCTTCGAGACATTGCTTCGCGAAGAGATGTGTTCGCTCGGTTGCTTCTTTTACTTGCTCGTAGGTGTAGCTCGTGAGAGGCATGTGGTCAAGGCACATTGCTACGTCGCTTCCGAGAGTTTGTTCGATTTCCATGACTTTCTTTGGAGTTAGTTCGTGGTATGAACCATCAAAAGGGCTCTGGAATTTTAGTCCCTTGTTAGAAAATTTGTCTTTGAAGTCGTTTAGTGAGAGAACTTGGAAGCCGCCGGAATCTGTGAAGATGCAGTTTTTCCATTTTACGAAGTTGTGAAGGCCTTTGTGTTTTTTGATTACTTCTAAGCCTGGTTTGAGGTAGAGTAGGAAGGCGTTTGAGATAAATGCTTTTGCTCCGAGCCCATTGAGTTCTTCTATTTCCAGATATTTTGGTGTTGCTTTGGTTGCGACTGGCATGAAGAAAGGTGTTTCGTATTCTCCTGTTTTGGTTTTGAGGATTCCAGTTCTTGCTTTGTCTGATTTTGCGGTTATTTTGAATGGTTGCATTTAGAAGGAGGATATTTTAGGGATTTAAGGTTTTTGTTATGTGAATTTCTCAAACTCTTCCCTTGTTATCTTAAGGTCATCCTTTACGATTTTAATTAGTAGTCCTGGGCCGATGTTATCTTTTGGATGATTTGGAACCACTGTTGTCCGCCCATCTGCGTGTCTGAAAAACATGTGGCTGCCTCTTTGCCGAATTAATTCAAAACCGAGCTTCTTTAGAATTTTAGATAATTGGATAGCTGTTAGTTGTGGCAGTTTTGCCATTTAAACCTCTATTTGCTGTATGCCTATGAATTTGCTCTGGATGGATAGTTCTGGTTTTTCACATTCAATGTAGAGTGCGATTGCTTCTTTTGTTCTTTCTATCAGTTCATCGATACTTTTTGCTTGTGTGTGGCATCCTGGAAGGCCGACTACTTCTGAAACAAAGTAACCTTCTTCATCTTTTTCTATAATCACGTTAAAGTTTGGCATGTTAATTTTAAAGAGCAGAGGTTTATATGTGTTGTGATCTGTAAAAAATTATCTCTTCTTTGCGATGTAACCAACAACAATCGTTAAGATGGCTGTGTTGAGATAAGTTAAGAACATGTATGCCCATTCTGAGAAAGGTGTACCAAACAACCAGACGAGGAAAATTATGTCCAGCGCTAGCAAGATGACGTACCAAGAGATGCCTGCTGTCCAGCCGTCCTTGACAGGGTTTTTGGATTTCTTGAACATGATAGGTAGCGCGATTGCGAGACCGATTGCCCAGACAAATGCCATAATCGAATTGAAGACCATCATGTCAACTGTTGGTTGGTTCGTTTCAAGATCCCAGAATAGAAATGCTGTTAGAAATGGAATTATCCAAATTAGGATTCCGAGAAGAATTATTTTTAGTGTTTTGTTCATTTGTTATTTAGTTGATGGAAGTTTATATATTTTATGAGTTTAACTTAGTTCTATTGTTTTTACCATTTCTGTTTGCCCAGTTTATTGGAGCGATTGTTTGTATAGGCCGTGGATCAGGGATCGAAGAATAGTTTTTTATGGAGGGTTATTATTTCTTGGCAATTTTCCAAAGCAAGTCAAAATGTTTTTTATACATGTCAGCTACAAGCTCTGATTTTATTACTACAGAAACTAAACTTGGATCCCAGATATTAATGTTGATTTTGTGTCCGTAGATCATGGTCGCTACTGGGCTGCTTAGCTCTTTAGAGACATACCTAATTTCCGTGTAATAGGCGGGATTGTCTCCACGTTTTGTGTAAATTCCGTAGTAGGGGATCTTCTTTTTCCTGGCATCTCTTAACCATTGCTCGGCGAATATGGGAAGTTTTTCTCTTAATTGCCCCTTGACACCAAACCCATGGATAGGTTTGCCTTCTTTTAACATATCTCTCCATGCTGACTTCATGCCTTCTGTCCCCTTGTAAACCTCCACCTTGATTTCTTCAGAAGATTTGTTGTATAGGGCAGTCAAACCGGGGAGGATTGTATCAAGTATTTCTTCTTTTTCTTTTAGTAATTCGTGGAGATTGCTTGGATCAGAGGCTCCGTAAATCGCGGATTTTCCCTCCCTTGAATAATTGATCAAGCCCTTCTCTTTCAGTTGTTCTAGGATATCATAAATGTTAGTCCGGTGAAAACCGCTTTCTTTTGCTATTTGTTTTACTGTGCAGTTTCCCAACTTAAGAACTGTATGATAGATCAGAGATTCTGCTTCTGTCAACCCAAAGGAAACCAGCTTTTTTATGTCCATCTTGTTGCTAACAATTCTTTCTATTTAAATGTGTCTAGAATTAGACAAACAGAGTTTAAATCTCCCAATTTGGCGCCCATTTTATGAATGACAATGTTGAAGGCTGGGAGAGAAGAAAAGTTGACTTTTCGAGAATTCACGGAGATGATAGCGAGGCTTATCATTCCTTGCTAAATAATCTTGGGTTAAGGGAAGGCATGTTGGTTGTTGATTTGATGGGCGGCTACGGCGCAGTGAGCCAAAAGGTTCTGGAATATTGTGAATCCAAAGGAATTTGGGCCAATCTCATGCTTTTGGATGCTTATTCAACTCAATTAGATATGAGTCGAGAGATACTTGCTCCTTATGAAGCTAAGGGCCACAGTGTTGTTAGAATTTTGGAAGATGCTAGGAACTATCCATTTTCAGAGGGGGAAATTGATAAGGTAATTGTGAAGATGGGCTTGCATGAGGTTGGTCGGGATGAACAGCAAGGCATTTTAGAAAGAGCCATAGCCTCTCTAAAACAGAATGGAGATTTATTTGTTTGGGAGTCAGTGGGAAAAACACCAAAAATTAGAGACTATTTTAGAAAAATTGTTAGAAAGAAAGACGAGCTTGCAGGTTATAGGAGTTTAGCTGAGAATCGATACTTTTGTTATGAGGAGGAATTGATCGGATTGCTCGAAGGAGCTGGAGGACAACGCATCGCCAGAATTTACGATGGAGATTTTAATCTTGCAACCGGCGCTTTTTGTGAGGCAGATTTTGGAGGGGATGTCGAAAAGTTGAGAGAATGGAATGAGTATATTCGGTCTGTTGTTCCTTTAGATGTTGCTGAGACCATTCGACTTCACGATAGCAATGATTCTCTCGAGATGCGTTTTGACAAGAAGATCTTTCAAGTTGGAAAAGGAGGTGAGAAAAATGGACAATAAAAAATTCACAATAACAAAGAAAATTGCAAAACATGGAAGGCAGGCGATTATAGTTATTCCTAAATTGCTTGAAGGCAAGTTACAACCAGGAACCGTTGCTCAGATTACAATTGATGTTATAGAAGGCAATTAGTTTTTTATATCGCAACGTTCTTATTTGGTTATGAAAAAAGAGACAATTAATAGGCTGTGGGTTTTGGGGATTTTCGCGGTTGCGATGGGTTACCTTGAGGCAGTTATCGTTGTTTATTTGAGAGATATTTTTTATCCGAATGGCTTTTATTTTCCGTTGAAGGGTTTTATTCTGCTGAACATCCTTGCGATTGAATGGGTGAGGGAGTTTGCAACGATTGTGATGCTTGTGACTGTGGCGATGCTGGCGGGGAAGAAGTTTTATGAACGTGGGGCTTACTTCATTTATGCGTTTGCAGTTTGGGATATTTTCTATTATGCATTTTTGAAAGTTATTCTTGGATGGCCGGCTTCGCTTTTGACTTGGGATATTTTGTTTTTGATTCCGTGGCCGTGGGTTGGTCCGGTGCTTGCACCTGTGTTGTGTGCAGTTTTGATGTTGATTGCGACTTATCTGGTTCTTGATTTAAATGATAAAGGTAGGAAGATCAATGCGACTGTTTGGGAATGGATCTTAGTTGTGGCAGGAGTTTTGGTTGTTTTATGGACTTGGATGTACGATTACGGCTTAATGATAATTGGAGGGGGCTTTTTCTCTGAGTTTTTTACGTTAGCTGAAAATGTAGAGTTGATGGCCTTGGTTACAGGGTTTGTGCCTTTGACGTATAATTGGTGGCTTTTTGGGATTGGTTTTGTTTTGGCGAGTGTGGGAATTGGGAAGTTTTATTTGAGGAATTTGAAGAAGAAATCTGGTTTTTTTAGAAGGATTTTTGGGAAAGGGTAGAATAAAAACGACGGCACGCTGCCGCTGGGGCTTTTCTATATCTTCATTCGCTAAACGCTCGACACTTCTCGCAGGCTCGAAGACTCGCTGAAGCTCATGAAGATGCGCAGGCCGGTGCTCGCATACCCTCTCGCCCCACTCGTTTGCGGGCTTCCCATCCCACTCGCGAATATGCTCGTCGAACCCTCTGGTTCTCATCTGGCCAAGCATGGAGTGTTCAGCTCCATCAATGCGCAGGCCGCCGAAAAGACCTTTCTGGCATCTTGGTGGGACTCTTTATTTTTTCTTAGTGATTGGGCAGGATGTGAAGTCTTCTTTAGTTAGCAAGACATATTTATGAACAGATTGTATTAGTTCGTTAGACGTGGAGAATATCGCTTTTCTGCCTTTTTCATAATATGTGTAGAGAATTGTTTTTACTCCTCTTTTTTTTAAATCATCTATGACTGGCACGAAATCAGAGTCTGATGCAATGATTATCACTTTCCTAACTTCTGGATGATCTGTTATGACGTGGATCAAATCGATAACTGCCAACGAGTCTACTGCTTTTTGTTTGTAAACAAATTTCCCGCCCATTTTCAACCTTTGGCATCTTCCTTCTCTTATAGTGAAGTCTTTATTTCTAGATAGCTTTTCAATAAAATGATCATAATCCTTTTTTCTTTTTGCCTCGTCAGGCGAAGGTTTGTCTGAGACAAAAGGAGGTGCAGTATAATAAAAAGTCTTCTTGCAAAATAGGTTTTGTTCTTTCGCTATATGTTTTGGAAATTCAAATAAGTCGTAAACCAAATATCTTCCCTTTCCGAAATGTTTAGACAGCTTAGATAGGAATCCTGCATCAATGAAGACAATTGTTTTTTCCATTAATGTTTCAACTCAACCAAGTTTAAATAATTAATGAGAATAA
This sequence comes from archaeon, assembly GCA_043821585.1. GTDB lineage: Archaea > Nanobdellota > Nanobdellia > Pacearchaeales > GW2011-AR1 > UBA73. Next base: position 60,296 of record JBDRCQ010000006.1, on the reverse strand, counting down.
TGAGAAAAAGACTCATCTGGCGACCCCGTAGGATCACCAGGGTTCATGTTGATTTTATTAGATGTGTTAAATATTTAAATCTGCCGATTTCGATTTTTTTCGAATCTTGGGATGCGCAGGCCGGGATTCGAACCCGGGTCACCTCGTTGGCAACGAGATATACTAACCACTGTACTACCAGCGCTTGAAAGTGTTAGAAAAGGGCGTTATTTAAAGATTTTTACGGAGCGACAAGCTTAAAAACTGTCCGGTTATTTTTCTTATAGTTAGGCCCTGTAAGCTAGGGAAGTATCCCGCGCTTACAGGCGATTTACAGGTTGGCCCTGTAAGCTAAAGGCTAACGCCTTGCGCTAACAGTGCTTATAATGGCCCTGTAAGCTAGTGGTTAGACTGGCTCGTTTACACCGAGCATGCGGCAGTTCGATTCTGCCCAGGGCCATTTTGATAGTGCTGACATTCTAGGGGTGTATTCCTCAATACATACGTCTATATAGCCTGGATTGTATAAGCCCTTATGGAAACTAAAAAAATAGAAGAAATTAAAGAAGCCCCTGTAAAGGAATTAGGGAATACAGAAAGTGCAAAAAAAGAAGATATTAAGGCGTAAGAACCGAATGAATTCTTAGTCTTCAAAAGATTTATTTTTTACTTTTTCGGGATATGGTTGAACTGGGTTTAGTTCCCGGCAGGGTTATTAGACTGTACGCGGTGACTTGATTCTGCGTTGAGCCATAATTTTAAAAGGCGTTACGCATTCTTTAAGACATGAAGAAAAATTATGTCTCCTTGGCAGTTTTTGCCTTAGTTATAATTTTGCTGGTTGCCTTTTTTCTTATGGGTTCAAAAGATGAAGTGGAAACGGGGTCTGGAAATGGGGAGGATGCTTCTGAGGAATTGGGATTTCTGGATATAAGTGATGCGATAAATCAAATAGAAGATTGTAGGGAGTATGAGAAAGCTAATGTGGCTCTTGATGAAATAGAATCTACGGATATCCCTCGAGAGTTTTGGGATTGTGCTCTTGTTCCTGGGGCTCACGAATTACCTTCAGAAGAGGATGTTGCAAGGTTACAATTGATAAATGGTTCAAAAATAGTTTCTAATGATTTAACTGAAACTTCTTGCAATGAAATTTGGACAATGGACTATATCTTTCACGTTTACGCAGCCAACTTTCCGGATCATCTACATTTTTCAGTACTTGAGTGCAATGGAAAGTATTTTTACAAGTATTCTGATGAATATGGGCCAAGACCTCAAGACGTGAGGGGCTTAGACGTTCAGATTCAGATAAGCGAAGAGCTTGTTGAGGCGTTGCGGTCGGAATAAAGAGTTAACTTAATGGCTTTTTGCGGTTATGCCCAGAGCCATATAATTATAAACGCTGATTGAGTTTAAATGGGGTGAAGACTAATAATTTAATTCCGGTTGTGATTGTTGTCGGACTGTTAGTTTTGTTCTTTTTTCCGAATCCGGAGAGTAATTTCCTAGGATATTTTGGAGTAATGTTGGTTTTTGTTTTGATAATCGCATTTCTGTTGATTAAGAATAAGAAAAAATGAAATTTTAGTGGGGCCTTACATTTATTTCATAGATACATTTAAATTTTTAAAATGGCTCTAGCCTCCATGATGATAACAAAGGAAGAATTTCTTGAGAAGGAAGAGTTTTATGCTGGCGAGATAAATGCTGGAAAGGTTTTTGTTTATCCAACTGACACAATTTATGGAATTGGGTGCAATGCTACTAACGCAAAGGCTGTTGTGAAGATTCGAGAGATTAAACAGAAGGATGAAAAGCCTTTTTCGGTGATTGTGCCGAGCAAGGATTGGATTCTTGAAAACTGCGTTGTCTCGGATTTTGGGAGAGAATACCTTGATAAGTTGCCTGGAAAGTTTACCTTGATTTTGAAGTTGAAAAAAAATGTTAATATTGCAAAAAAAGAACTTGTCGGTGAGGTTGATACGATTGGTGTGAGGATGCCAGACAATTGGTTTGCGGAGTTTTTGTCTAGGCATGGTTTGGTCTTTGTTACGACTTCTGTGAATATCTCTGGAGAGAAACCTATTGCACAAGTTAGTGAATTGAATGAGGAAATTGCTGGGGGAGTTGATTATTTTATTGATGATGGTTTGTTGGATAGTAGGCCGAGCACGTTAATTGATCTGAGCAAGGAAAAAGTTAAGATTGTAACTAGATAAAATCAGAGATTTTGTGTTTTAATTCTAAGTAGACTATCCAAATTACCAGGAGAATCCCGTCTAACATCAGCATAAAATCCCTTCGGATTTCTTCTGCCAGGGGGGAGAGGATGTTTGTGCCGTAGGGAATTGTTGAGAAAGGGTAGAAAAAGTAAGAGAGTTCTCCGAAGGATGCGTCCAGTAGGAGATGGGTCATTATCCCAATTCCAATCATCAGAAAAATTAGGCTGAGCTTCAAGTGGTGTCTTGTGAGATGGCAGATTCTTGCTTCCTTTCTTACCGGTAGAAGGATTAGAAAGAGCAGGAAGAAAATTGCTGCGAAGGAAATTGAATGGGTGAATGTACGATGAATGTCCCAGTTTGTGAAGCCGAGTAAGTTCAGGATGAATGAAAATAGTATGTCTATGTCCGGGAGAGCGCCGCCCAAGCCGGCGAGCAAGACGTAATGCAGGGGAAATTTTTTCTTTTTTTCTTTTGAGAGAAAGAAATCTCTAAATATTGCTGTTAGAGTTATAGGAACTAGAATGTGGGTTACTGCGTAAGGCATGTTCTCTTTTTATATTTATGAGAGGAGGCGTATTAATACTTTATGCTGCTTCTCTGTCTTTAGCGAAAATAAGTGCATACTGGAATTTCCCGACCCAGTTGAGCCAGCCCACGACTGATTCGTAACCTTGATGGGTCTCAAATGCCCCTATGCGGACTGAGTCGCGCAGTGTTGAAAGTAATGAATCCTCGTCCTTGAAGCTCCTTGTCTGAGGGTTTAAAATTATGTGGGCGATGCCAGCGTCGCGGATTCTGTGCGCGTCGGAAGTTGCGATCCAGGGAATTGAAAGTTCCTGCGCGAGTGCTTGTGCAGCTTCGTTTGAATATCTGGTGAACGCTCCTATTTTTGGCATTTTCCTCATCCAAGCTGGCCAGCGCATTTGTGCATTGTGGCCTTCGATGAAGTCTACTCTGTCTGCAAGTTCTCTAGCTCTGTCTAGGCCAACTCCAAAGTGTGCTTTTACGTCCGGATGCTCTAATCCTTGAGAGAGACCGTAATCGCTGCAATAACTTATTGTGTCGTCAAGGCTGCGACCATTAGGAACCGTATTGGAACCTATAACTAAGTGATCAACTTGCCTGCCTTGGTCAAATGCGTTAACGGTCTGACCGTTGATGAAATAGATCACATCATTACCATGTGCCACAACTAAGGAATTGTCTCCGAATCTGTCTCCTTGGTATCCTAGAGGCAATGTTGCTATGTGGTTGTTGGCTAGGAAACCCAATCTGTCGTGGATTGTGTTTCTTAAAATAACTCCGCTAGTGTCTACCTGGTCTGATTCGCTTGTGACTGCGCAGATGGTGACTCCTCTTTCTAAACAGGCGTCTGTCATCAGTTTGAGGGGATTTTTCCCTTCGTAGCCTTGAGCTTTCATCCAATAGGGTTCAAATCCTATCGGGCCATGCATGTGGAGATCTGCCTGGATTTCTTTCATGAAAAATTTGGGTACATACGATATTTAAAAGTTTTGCGCGGTTTATTAGTTTGAAGTTGTGTGCTTAGCTAGGCGCGTTTAGCTTTCTGTAGTTACTTTGTGAGGGTTACAAACAGAAAGATTTATATAGGGCTGGATTTGTGGAAGGTTATGGAAAGAGTGTTTAAATTAATGACAAAGGCAAAGCCTGAACAGGCCAAGCAGGTAGCAAGGCAAGTCGGATATGAAGATAGCGTGGTTAGGTCTCTTGCGTATGGGGAGTTTAATATCGATGTGACGCGTCCTGAAGGGTTTCAGATAAATGATTATAATAGACATCTCGGAGATGACTCGCACCATATTGGAGGTCCAAAGGCTACAATTCGAGTTGGTTCTGATAAGGCTATCGAAGGCGTTCAGGACGAAAGTTTGGATAGAAGATTGGAAGCGGAAACTGCTAGGTTAAGGGATGCTCTGAGTGACAAGGGTTATCAAACCCATGCCTATCAATTACAAACAGATGACCTGGATGAAATTACTAGTGGGCAGACCATTTAACCATAATTTTAAATACCTTCGGGCGTTTTTTTATTGATGGATAAGAAACCGGACAGTTTGACGGATAATCTTTCTTCTATGGAAAAATATAAACCTAGTGTGGCTCTCGGGATGCCTGCGATTGGTGCGGGCCAGATGATGCCTCAGCCTATCGACTATCAAAAGTTGAAAAAGAAACTCGAAGACTTCAAGAAGAAGATGCTCAAGAAGTTTCCATTTATTATCTCCTTGGGTATTTTGCCGCCTAACGCGTTTGCAATGTTTGATGAAGAGGAGGGTCTGCCTAAGGAAGAGATTGCAAAGAAGCCGTTGCATGTGATTATGATAATGCCCGAGGACCAGTACAAGAACCTGACCAAGATAAAGCAGGAAGTTATCGAGATAGCTAAGACTGCTGGGGAGAGACTTTGGGTCCACATAAAGACTGCGGAAATTGATGTTTGGAATTATGGACTTGACAGCAAGTTTGAGTTTATTGATGCGATTGGTGCGAGTTTTCCACTATACGACAAGGGTTTTCTTGGTGCTTTGAGGGTTGCTTCGATTCACAAGAATTTAGTTTTGAATTGGTTGAATGTTGGAAGAATAAGATATGTTGCAACTTACGGAATTTTTGGTTCTCTTGTAAGGGGAACTGCTGGAGAGGATTCTGATGTTGATGTGGTTGTTATTATTGATGATACTGACGTGAAGAGAATGTCTAAGGTCGAATTGGTTGAGAAGTTGAGGGGGAAAATTGTTTATGAATATGTTAAGGAAGCTACGGCATTGGCAGGCGTTAAGAATATTTTGAATGTTCAGGTTTGGTTGTTGACAGACTTTTGGCAGAGGGTTAAGGATGCCGAACCGGTTGCATTTACATTTATTAGAGATGGTGTGCCTTTGTACGACAGGGGAACGTTCATTCCTTGGAAAAGACTTTTGCAGATGGGGAAGATTAAACCATCGCCTGAAGCTATTGACCTTTACATGAAGGAAGGAGATAGGACTAGAGACATTATCAAGAGAAGACAGATGGACAACATGGTAGATATTTATTTCGGGGTTGTTACGCCGACGCAAGCAATGATGATGTTGGCCGGGCATGCGCCGCCGATTCCTAAGACAATTGTCCAGGAAGTAAAAAAAGTTTTGGTTGAAAAAGAAAAGTTAATGACGTTGAAGGACCTGAAAACCCTTGAGAAGGTTGTTAAGCTTTACAAGGATTATGAGCATGGAACGCTGAAGGAAATTCCTGGGAAGGAGATTGATATTTTACTTGTTGAGAGCATGGATTATGTTAAAAGAATGAGGGAATTGAGAAATAAGCTTGAGAGAAGAATGTGGGAACATCAGGCGGAGCAAATCCATAAAGAGGTTTTTGATCTTATGAAGAAGGTTTTTGGGAGCAAGGGCCAGGAGGCATTGATCGCTGACTTGGATGAAGAGATGGTTAAGAAAGGGAAGGTTCCTGAAAGAATGTTGGTCATCGCGAAGGATATCGCTAAGCTTAAACTAAAAGTTAAAGGAAAGGAGTTCACTCAGGGAGATATGCATAGGTACTCAAGAGATTATTCTGCTTTAGTTGAGGCATTGACTGAGTACTCTCAGAGAAAGGAACTTGTTTCAATGGAAAAAGGAATTGCGAAGGTGAACTTCGAGAAAGGTTGGGCTGAGTTGGTCGCGACTGATGAAGGTGTTTTCGTTGTTCTGCAGAATGGCAGCGTTAAGAAGTTTGATGGTAAAAAGTTTGTTGATAGTGATAAGAAGGATTTTGAGAAGGCGTTGAAGGAGACTAAAGAAAGGGTCCAGTTTAACTTGCCTTCGGAGATAATGGTTGCGCTGAAAAAAGAGTTTGGCGAGTTTACGATTTCTTTCTAGCGAAACGATTATAAACGATTTCTTTCTTGTATCTGTATGAAAAAGGGTGAATCAAAGATTCCCACTTGTCCGTTTTCTCAAACGAACAAGAGAGGTCTGGCGACTCTGGTTCAAGTCGTTATTATTGTTGTTATTGCCATAGTTCTTGCGGCTGTTGTTGCAGTTATTATTAATGAAACCTTGACGCGTAGTGGGAGTACAATTGACGCTCAGAGGATTGTTTTGGATTCTGAATTCTCTATAACTTCTGTTATAAATAGCGTTGATGACGGGGTTTTGAAGGTGGGAATTAGAAGGGAAAGAGGTGCCGGAGCCTACCCAACAGTTATCGTTTACAGCCCACAGGGAGATTATTTGATAAAAAGTTACCAAGATCCATTGAGTATTTATCAGACCACTTCCGTGACCTTTTTACACTCGGATCTCGTGGCTGTTGGCGTGGAGAATATTGTTAAGGCCGAGGTCTATGCTACTGCGTTAGACACGCGCGGAGAGATTGTTAATTCTAGAAATCCAAAAGATGTGAGGATGGTGAGCTATGAGCTTCTTGATCCTCCTGAAGACTGCGGGGATGGATTTTTGGATGGCGGGGAGTGTGATGATGGTAACTCAGATGATGGCGATGGCTGTTCTGCGGTGTGCACAGTTGAAACTGGATGGTACTGCACTGGTCAACCAAGCGTTTGCACTACGCAGTGTGATGATGGGATTATAGCAGGAAGTGAAGTGTGTGATGATGGTGAAGAGAATGGATGTGTTGGTTATGAAGGATGTGATGAGGGTTGTTCTACCCTATTGAGATGTGGTAATGGTGTTGAGGAATGTAGTGAGGAGTGTGATGATGGTAACTCAGATGATGGCGATGCGTGTGTGATTGATTCTGGAGATTCTTATGAATGTAGGGATGCGTATTGTGGGGATAGTTATATTTGGGACACTAGTTGTGGATCAGACTGTGAGGAGTGTGATGAGGGCGAGGCTACTGAACAATGTACGGACGGTTGTATGGATACTTATTGTGGGGATGGGGTGATTCAAGATCCTAACGGCAAGGGGGATAATGAGATTTGTGATGGTTCTGCTCTGGGGGGTGCGACTTGCGAAAATGTCTATGATCCACCAATCTACTCTTCTGGAGGCACATTAGTTTGTGATATGGCTACGAACCCTTGTATAGGCTGGGATGAAACGGGTTGTACCCCAATCCCTACTCCACAATGTGGGGATGGAGACATAGACCTTCCGGAGGAAGCGTGTGATGATGGATTCAATGAGGCCTGTGATGGTTATACAGTTTATGGAGAGACAGGGTGCAGCCTTGGTTGCTTGAGAGTGGAAGAATGTGGGAACGGAGGCACACCTCAGTGTTGGGAAGAGTGTGATGATGGGAATGATAATCCTTACGATACTTGTAACGAATGCATAAATACTTATTGTGGGGATGGGTACGCCCAAAATCCTAATGGGGGCGGGGAGAGTGAGGAGTGTGATGATGGGAATAGTGATCCAACAGATGAGTGTAACAACTGCGAGATTACATCCTGCGGGGATGGAATTATCCAACAGCCGAATGGTGGGGGCCTGACAGAAGAATGCGACAATGGTGTGGGAAATACTTGGGCCCCTGGAGGATGCAGGCCTTTAATTTGTGAGTTGCCTTATTGTGGGGATGGGGTATGTGACCCTGGGGAGGGTAGCGGTGGTGCTGTGATGCTTAGTGCTATTGGAAGTGGTCAGGGCAGTGACACCCAGCCAGGTGATTCAGACGTGATTTATGATCTTCCAGATGGGGGCAACTGCCCGCAGGATTGTGGGGGTGGAGGGGGAGGTTCAGGCATAAACATCGGGGAGGATTTTCAGATTGTTTATGACCATAATCACGATGGTACAACTCGATAGTTTGACTATTACGTAGATTAACAATTTTGTTTGGTATTAATATCTGGGCAGGGGATAGGCTAGGACATTTAAAGCTAAACTTTAAAAACCACAATTTTCTATGCTCATCATGAAAGGAATAGTTGTACAGTTTAGACGAGGAAGAAAGGTCGTTAAAGAAAGGCATTTCTTGCTTGATCTGGGTTTCAAAAGTAGAAATGAAGCAAAGAAGGCTGCGGGGAAGGAAGTTATTTGGAAAAGTACTGCGGGGAAGGAGATAAAGGGGAAGATTTCTGATGCTCATGGGAATAAGGGTCTTGTTAGGGCGATTTTTGAGAAAGGTCTTCCTGGGCAGGCTGTGACAACTGAGGTAGAGGTTAAGTAAATGGCTGCCTTGAGAAAAGCTTCTGCATATAGTAAGAAAAAAATGAGGCCATACACTCGAAAGTCTAGCAAGAGGAAGAGAGCGTACATTAAGGCAATTCCGGCATTGAGGATTGTTAAGTACAACATGGGCAATAAAAAAGATAACGTTGCTGGCAAACATGAGCACATGGTTAAGTTGGTTGCTGAGGAGAAGGCGCAGATGAGGGACAACGCTCTTGAGGCGTGTAGAACAATAATTAATAAGACGATGGAAAAATATGCGCCTGGAGAATTTTATTTTGTAATAAAGGTTTATCCGCATCACATATTGAGGGAAAACAAGACTGCTGCAGGTGCTGGAGCAGATAGACTTTCTAGCGGGATGAAGCATTCATTTGGGATTACTGTTGGGAGGGCCGCGGTTGTTAGCAAGGGTAAGGAAATATTCTGTATTTCTTGTACGACTGAGAAAGTTGCTAGGATCGCAAGAAGTGCTTTGGTGAAAACAAAATCAAAAGTTCCTTTTAGGAATAAAATTATTTTTGAGAAGTTGGAAAATTAAGTAAGATTTATTAAGTCCCTTCGGTTGTTTTTGAAATGAGCAAAGAGGCGACTAGACCGGATATAATTAAGTGGTTTTCTGAGTTGAGTAACAAGGATGTTCCGATAGCAGGGGGCAAGGGTGCTTCGCTGTCCGAGATGTATAATACAAAGGTGCCTGTGCCTCCAGGTTTTGTTGTAACGGCTCAAGCATATTCATATTTTATTAAAAAGACTAAAATAGAAGATGATATAAAAAGAGTTTTGAAGGATTTGAATGTTGATGATACTGCGGCATTAAATCAGGCGTCCAAAGATATTCGTAAGACTATAGAGGGTGCGATTTTGCCAAAAGAGATGGAGGAGGAAATTGTTGAGGCTTATGAAATGTTAGACGTGGGGAATGATGGTGGGAAGGAGGCATTAGAGATATTGGAAAAGAACGAGGAGCCGTTCGTTGCTGTTAGGTCTTCTGCTACGACAGAGGATTTGGTTGATGCTAGTTTTGCTGGACAGCAAGATACGTTCTTGAATGTTAGGGGCAAAGAAGATTTGTTGGATAAAACTAAGAAGTGCATGTCCTCCTTGTTCACGGCTAGAGCAATTTACTATCGAGCGAAAAAGGGATTTGATCATTCTAAGGCTTACCTTTCTGTAGTGGTTCAGAAAATGGTCGATTCTGAGAAGTCTGGCGTTATGTTTTCCCAGAACCCGATTAGCGATGATAAGAGTATTGTTATAGAGGCTGTTTGGGGTTTGGGTGAGGGGATTGTTTCTGGGCAGATAAAGCCAGATCATTATGTTGTTGATAAGGACTTAGATAATTTTGAGATAGTTGAGGAGAAAGTAGCAGTTAAGAAGATTGCAATCATTAGAAACGCAGAAGGACATAACCAAACTGTGCCTCTGAAAGAGGAGAGGGCAAAGAAGAAAGTCCTGGATAATTATGAAATAAAAGGGCTAGCTCAGTATGCTAGACAGTTAGAGGAACATTATGATAAGCCACAGGATATTGAATTTGCTATAGACAAAACTGGGATCTATATCGTGCAGTCTAGGCCAATCACTACTCAGTTTAAGAAAGCAGAGGGTGGGGAAGTGCAGGGAAATGTTTTACTTTCAGGTTTGGGTGCTAGCCCAGGAGTCGCGTCAGGGCCTGTTAAGATAGTTCATGACTTGTCTGAACTTGAGAAAGTTCAGGAAGGGGATGTTATGGTTGCTGAGATGACCAATCCAGATATGGTTGTTAGCATGCAAAGAGCATCTGCGATAATTACAGACGAAGGAGGGGTTACTTCACACGCCGCGATTGTTTCTAGAGAAATGGGCATTCCTGCAGTAGTTGGAACTGGAGAGGCTACTAGCAAGCTGAAAGATGGGGATATTGTTACGGTTGACGGGAATGTTGGGAAGATTATTGAAGGAAAAGGAGAAACAAAGTTGGTCGAGATTTTACCGGTTGTTCCTACAAAGACTAAAATTAAAGTTATTGCAGACTTGCCAGAGGGTGCGGAAAGGGCGGCTAAGTCTGGTGCGAAATACATTGGGCTGACAAGACTCGAAGGGATAATTGCTATCGGAGGCAAACATCCATTGGGCTTTGTAAAGGACAAGGAGATGGACAAATACACCGGGCTAATTTATGAAAGTTTGAAGAAGATGATTAAACCTTATGATGGGATGTGGGTTAGATCCTCAGATATCCGAAGTGATGAATACAGTGGCTTGAAAGGTGCACCGCCTGCTGACGAATCTAATCCGATGATGGGGGACCATGGAATTAGGTTCAGTTTGAAACACAGAGATATTTTGAAAGCGGAATTTACCGCGATTAAAGAGATTGCAGATGAGTTCCCTAAAAAGAAAATAGGGCTGATGGTGCCCTTGTTAATTAGTGTTGATGAGTTGAAGAAGACTAAAGAAGTTGCTAAGGAAGTGGGTTTGACGGATAACATTCAGATCGGCGTGATGGTTGAGACGCCTGCAGCAGTGCAAATAATTGAAGAGCTTTGCCAGGAGGGGCTTGATTTTATTAGCTTTGGGACGAATGATTTGACGCAGTTTACTCTTGCATTGGATAGGAATAATGAAGATGTTCAAAATCTTTATTCTGCCTTGCATCCTGCAGTTTTGAGAGAAATTGAGCATGTTGTTAAAGTTTGTAGGGAATATGGCGTTGAAACCAGTATTTGCGGCCAGGCAGGTAGTAAGCCAGAAATGGCTAAATTCCTTGTGGGGTGTGGGATTGACTCTATTTCGGTGAATGCTGATGCTGCTAAGCAGATTAGCGAGATTGTTGCGGAAATAGAAAAAGATAGGCCTGTTGAAGAAGAAACGGTTGTGCAGAATCCGCCGGGGGAAGTGTTGGAGGCGAGGGTTGCTGTGCCATCTGGCGCCAAGGCGCCTCAGAAAGATCTGGAAAATGAAGATATTGAGGAAACTATTCTTAAGGAGCTTGGGGGGGATGAAGATGACGAATACCAGCCTGGCATGCCTAACGGAAACAAAGATGTACCTCCGTTGAATGAGGCCATGCCAGTGGGTTCTGAGATGTTTCAACAGATGGCTGAGGCAGAAGATGCCGTCGAGGACGAGTTGATGAAAGAATCTCAGGAGCAGGTTACTAATTCTGGCAAAATTCAGGACAAGAAACATCATTAGGGCAGGGCTAGAGGATTTGGGTTTCTGTTACTACTTGTGAGTTATACAGAAACCGAAAGGTTTAAATAGTATTTATTTCTGAGTTAATCATGGCAAAGAAACAACCAAAGGATGATCCGCAAGACCAATTGAAGAGGCTTGTAGGATATCAAAGCACGGCTGATCTATTAAGCGATTTCTTAGAGGGCAGTGTTCAATCTGAAAGGGATAGAGCAGTGGTTCAGAAGATTATTGAAGGAAGAGAGGGGAGACGTCTTGGTGCTGAAGAAGTGAATAATCCGCAAATCTATACTCTTTTTGTTAGTTCGGCTTTTGAAGAAGAGGAGAGTTTGGCCAGAGGGTTGTATGATGGAGAAAAGAGCAAAATTATCCATGCCTTAAGGGAAGATGATGAAGGAAAATTGGCTAAAATGGCCCTTGGACTATTGAGTCCGGTTGAAGTAAAAGGTGACGACGCCCACAACGAAATTGCGAAGGCACATGCTACTTTCCTGGGAGTTTCTAGTCTAAAGGAAAAAGTCGATGCTGGTGAGGAAGTCAAATACAAAGAAGTTGTTGATGCTGTTAAACCTATTGCAGAGGCAATGGTTGCAAGAAGACTATCTGAGGAAACTAATCCTGATAATAAGTATCTGCCAGACAAAGTTAAGAAGGCTGTGGTTGCTGCTACAATAAATGCTATCGAGAGAACTGGTGTCGGACGCGAATACTTGACGTACGCTGTAAACGAAGCCGCTGCCGCACTTGATGCAAGATTTCCAGAAGGGGACAAGAGTGTTGCAAATTATGCTGAAAAGACCCTCAACTACATGAACGAGGGCGAGGCAAGAAAAGCAGTCACAAAAATCTTCACTTCTAAGTTGAAGAAGAAATAATTTTTCTTTTTTGTTTTAACTAACTTTTAGGATATGGCGGAAAACCCTATAGCGTTTGTTGGAAGTGATCACGTCTCTGAATAATCGTAAGCTCTTTCTCTTTTGTTTATTTTGATAATACCGAGTAAGTTGTTTATGTTGTCGGCTTCATAGAAAGTCTTATGTTTGTTAATTCTAACTTGAATAACTTTGAACCCTTAACTCCTTTCGAGTTCATTTCTCCAAACCTTAAATCCAAAATCATCTGTTAATTCTTAGATTATAGTTTTTTAGAACAAAATAATTCTCATCAAGCGCAACCTTCAAAGTTATCAGCTCAATTGTCGCCACGAGCTTACTGCTATCGGCGTACGTTTTAACAATAACTTACAAAACATCGTTTTTATTGAGCAAGAAGTTTTGGAGTGGAAGTTACTTTTGTCGAAGTATTGGAGCAACGACGACGGATGCGGTGAAGTATTATATCGAGAAAAGCCAACAGAAGCATTGGGAAGAACTTTAATTGTTTTGGTCTGGGGTTTAGCACGCCCCAGACTTTAGTTTATGGGTAAGTTGATAGGTTTGATGATTTTACGAATACCCCCTATCTGGTTCTTGTTGTCCGCCATGATATTTTAAAGTTTGGCGTTTTTAGTTCTTTTTTATACAGAGATTTAAGTTATTCTTGCGCAGATGGCGTAAGCTGTCGCTGGAGCAAGAGATCTGTCCCATTTACAATACCAGCCATTATTATTAGCAGTCGGGTTGCTGCTTATTAAGATTGTATCACCTGAAGAACAACCGCCTCCTAAAACCTTTTTCCCTGTAGGGCAATTTATTATTAACTCGTTAGATGGATGTTGGATTTCTAACGTGTCGGTAACTTTCTCATAACCCATATTTACATTTCCATTATTCACAATCACGTTTCCATTAGCTCCTGGGCTTAACACTATGTTCCCGCCGGAAGCATACTGATTTTTTATTGTCAATTCTGCAGAATCATCCGAAGTAAATCCGATATATGCTTTTCTTCCAGCTCCGATTGTATCTGGATAATACTCAAGGTAAGCGCGCCCAATTCCTTCTAGCTGGATAGATGCTCCATTGCCAATAACGTGTAATAATCCCAATACTGACCCCCCGTGCGGATCAATGTAATAACCCCCATTATCTAAGCCATATATTCTTTTTGTTTTGACGTAGTCTAAGGTTGATGTGCCTGCAGGAGATTGTTACACACTTTAAAGGCAGTTCTAAGACGAAACTATGAAACTACTGATGGCACACGTGCAACAACAATTGATTTAATAGAGTTGGGTGTTGCGCTTGATGATAATTATTCTATTCTAGGGGGAAGTGAACCAAAGGTTAACTTGGCTTATTATTTGTCGGACATAGATATGACTTATTTAGGGCGGCAATTTACAGATATATTTGGGTCTGAAACCTGGCGGAATGAATTTGCAAGGTTAGCTGAATAAAGAGAGTTGTTGCGACTTGCTATGAAAATTATTTTGATTTCAAATAATGGTTAATGGGTTTTGCTTGAAATGTTTATAAGTTGAAGCAGACGCCTTGGCAGCTTGTTCCACAAGAACCGGAAAATCTTGCTGTTTTGACTACCCAGCCAAAGTTTGTCCTTTCTACCCAACATGAACAGCTACCAGAACCTTCTATTAGCACTCTGTTCAATGCACAAAAGTCTGCTGGAAATGCCGCCGAAGTACCACTTACAACATGACTGGCATAACCAAGATTAAGTACGGTTGTGTAGGATATGGATCCGCTGACCATGTTAGGATCTAACTTTGAGCTTGTTATTTGGGCATCACCAATATCCCACGAAGCTATGCTACCGTCTAAAATGTGTGAACTTGAAATTGTATTGTAAGCTATATCTGTACCAGTTATTGCACCATCCAATATGTCCCAAGTAGTAATTGTACTGTCTGCAATATCAATGCTGTCTATTGTTCCATCATTGATATCTACTCCGAAGACTTGTCCAGTTCCGATATTTGCGGATGTTATTGTTCCGTCTGCAATATCAACACCATGAATTGCGCCATTTGCTATTTCATTTCCATCAATGCAGTCAGTGCAAACTACGTCTGTTGCAGAACCTCCGCCACCGCTAATTTCGTTCCAGCTTCCGATACATGTGCCTCCTAGACATAAGCTGTTTCCCTGGATTTTTGCGTTATCTTCTGAACAGGTTCCTGACCAGCCAGAAGCACAGACTGCGTCATAAGCAAATACTGTTTGGAAGCCAGCTTGTTTAGCAGAAATATCCCAACCTAAATTATCTAAGCCCGAATTTCCTCCTACGATGTTCGCTTGGATTTTTCCGTTGACTTGGAGTTTCGCTTGTGCTGGTGTTGTTGTCCCGATGCCAACGTTTCCACCATTGTAATAAATATTTGTCGTTCCACTCCATTTTCCTAAAGCACCAGACGTAAACAATTGTTGTAATGTTTGAGAGCCGCTCCCAATTTGAACGTTAATTTGAGCGGCGGGATGTGAAACTACTGCTGAGATAAAGTTTGTACTAGCGATTATGGTCAAGAAAGTTAGCAGAATAAATAGCCCCTTTTTCATGTAGATTTGACGGAAGAGAGGTTCTTAAATATTTCTTTTTTTGAACCGCTGGCAAGAGGAGTTTGTGAATAGAATAAAGATCCATGTTTTGACGGAAGGCGGAGTGCTTGAGAAAATAATGCCCTGGGCAAGATTGATCAAAAGACTATCGAGAAGATAGAACTTTTACAAATTATTCCTAGCAGGAAGTTGTTGTAAGCCTCTACCGGGATTTGAACCCGGGACCTCTACATTACCAATGTAGCGCTCTACCACTGAGCTATAGAGGCGTGTCTTACTTCGCCGCCTTATAACTCAGTTGCTGTTCTGAGCTATAGAGGCGACCTGCGGTCGCCTTCGTTCGTCTGCTAACTGCATCCAAACGAGAGGCAAACCATGCTTGCCTAAGAGACATCTCTTAGGGAGATCTTCCTGGAGGCGATCTTCGCAGGTCTTCGACCCGCGATAAAGAATCCTAAACAAAGGCGCTTAAAAATTTATCCAATTGGTTGATCTACTGGCGGTTCTATTGGATTAGCTTCGTTGGGAAGCCATTCGGATTTTGCAACATACCCAACCACCCCTAAGGACTGTTGGTAAAGAGTATCCAGCCAGTCGTAAACTCTTGAATAGAATCCTTCTCTTTCTACAGGATTTGACAGGTGGATATTTTCATTTGCTAAGATGAACAAAGCGCCTATGAGCAAGAACTTTAATACGATCAAACCGATTCTCATTTTAACCTGTCACGTTTCCTTTTACCACCCATTCTTTTTGTACGGCGTAACCAGTTATTTGTGCGAGGTTATCTAACAGCCCTCCAAGCCATGTTAGGTAAATCTTAAACAAGCTCTTCCATCCGTCAAGGGTTGAGAAATCGAACGAGTGTGTGCTGTGTATATTTATTGCCGAGATTGCAAAAAGGGCTACGAACAGAAAGAGAAAGAAGTAAAAGAAGTTCTTTTTTACTAGAGAAAGAATAAACACATGGTTCATTGTTTTGAAAAGTAAAACTACTATCAGTATAACTCCTAATGTTATAAAAATCCAGATGGGAATTTGAGATAAACTAAACATTTTTCACCGTATAAGAATAGGGCGAACGGTATAAATTCTTTTCTGTAAGATTTAAATATCAAGATTCGCTTATTTTATCGAGAAAAGAGGAAGTATGGTAGCGGATAGCGTATTTATCGAGTTGAGTTTGGTTTTGGTGATAGCCTTAGTTACTTCGGGCGTTATGAGAATTCTAAAGCAGCCGCTGATAATCGGTTATATATTGACGGGAATCCTTGTTAGTCCGTACGCTTTCAACATAATTTCTTCTGTCGAGAGTTTACAAACTTTTGCACAGATGGGTGTTGCGGTTTTGTTGTTTACGGTTGGGTTGAGTTTGAATCCAAAGGTAATCAAAGAAGTTGGTAAAGTTTCCCTTGTTACAGGTTTGGGCCAATTGATTTTTACATTTACTGTAGGGTTTATGATTTCTAGCATCTTGGGCTATTCCTATATTGCTTCTGCGTACATTGCAATTGCGCTCGCTTTTAGTTCCACAATTGTGATAATGAAATTGCTTTCTGATAGAGGCGACACGAACACCTTATATGGAAAGATTTCTGTCGGATTTCTAATCGTACAGGACCTTGTGGCCATTTTAATTTTGATGGTAGTTTCCTCTTTTGAAAGCACTTCAAGTTTTTACGCTCTTGCCTTGCAGAAAGTCTTGATCGGCGTTGGTCTTGTTGGTGCCCTATTCTTAGTTAGCTATTTTATCGTTAAACCTGCCACTAAGAAAATTGCTAAGTCTCAAGAACTCTTGTTGTTATTCTCGGTTGCATGGGCTTTTGCAATTGCAAGTCTCTTCGAATATTTTGGTTTTTCTATTGAGGTTGGAGCATTGCTTGCAGGAGTTACTTTGTCAGTCTCACCTTACCGGTATGAAGTGGGAGCAAGAATGAAACCGCTGAGAGATTTTTTCATACTAATGTTTTTCATACTCCTTGGTTCACAGCTGCAATTTTCGGATATTGGAAGCTCTGCCTTTCCTATCGTGATTTTATCTCTCTTTGTTTTGATCGGAAACCCTTTGATTGTTATGACTTTGATGGGGGCAATGGGCTATACAAAAAGAAATGGTTTTCTCTCTGGTTTAACCGTTTCTCAAATCAGTGAATTTTCGTTTATTCTCATTGCGCTAGGGGTTAGTGTTGGCCATTTGAATGCAGAAGTTCTTTCAATGGTTACAATCGTTGGATTGATTACCATGGCCGGCTCTAGTTATGCAATCCTTAATAGTAAAGGCATATATATACGAATTTCAAAATATTTGGGGATATTTGAAAGGAAAGGGCGGAAAGTAGACGAGGGGAAGTATCACAAAGGAACGGGCCATGAGATCTTGCTCTTCGGTTATAACAGAATTGGTTACAGTTTGGAGAAGTCGTTTACGAAGATTAGGAAGAAGTTTTTGGTTATTGATAATAACCCTGAGACAATTTTGAATCTCGCACGTGCTAAAGTTGAATGCAGGTATGGGGACGCGGAAGATACTGAACTATTGGACGACTTGCCGTTGGATAAAGCGAAGATGGTTATTTCCACAATCCCTGATATGGATACTAACCTTTTGTTGATTAAGAAAGTTAAGAGCGTTAATCAGAAGGCTATCATAATTGTAGTTTCTCATCAGATCGAGGATTCTTTGCAGTTGTACGAGGCTGGAGCGACATATGTGATTACGCCGCATTTCTTTGGGGGAATCCATACTGCGCATCTTATCGAGAGATACGGTTTTAAGAGGAAAGATTTTGAAAAAGAGGGTGCAAGAAATGCGCATGAGTTGTTGAAGAGGCAGATGGAAGGGCACCATGATGTTTTGCATGAAAGAGATCAGGCATAAGTTTTAAAATAGAATTTGTTCTTTGTTTTAAGTTAGCCCCATAGTATAATCGAGACAAGCTCTCAGATACTATGGTGTTGAGAAAAGCCCCATAGTATAGTGGTCAAGTATGGCGGGTTCTGGGCCCGCAGACCCAGGTTCGAATCCTGGTGGGGCTATATTGGAACATCTTCGTTCCTCGATCATACGGGATCGAATCCTGTGGCGCTTTCGCGCCGCGATGTTTTCTGACGAAAACCTCTAAGGGCCATGTTATTATAAATTAAAAATCAGAATTCCTCTCTTGAGTTGGGGGAAATGGTTTTACACATTATTCTCTAGTTTTTGTGGCTGCAGTTACTTGAGTGACCATGTCGGGCATTGCATAAGTTGTTAAATTTTTTGTTCCTTCGTGGCTCGGATCTGTCTCGTTGGTTGCCCAACCTTTGCCCTCTGTTGGAGAATATGCGACGTCGAGTGTATGCCTTAGCGCGATCGGTCTTTGACTTGCATTGAAGAAGACTACATAAGGCCTGCTACTTTTATGATCCTGATCTACGGCAGTTGCGCCGTATGCAATTCTTGTTGTTCCCTGAACGTTCACCAGATGGTCCATCAATGCGACATTAACTGGAACATACCAATCAGTGTCTACTACATTCAAGAGCCTTTTACCTTCGACTAGACGATCGTCTTTTGTATGCAAAACCTTACCTGGATCCATTGTGGCGAAGGGAATGTGGGAGGTTAGCTTACCTTCCAACCACCTTGCTGTTTTGCCATTTAGGCTTTCAGAAGATGGTTCTTCAAATGTTAGAATTCCTCCAGTTGATTGTGACCAATGAAGTTCTGCTATCTTGTTTCTTAAGCTATCTATGGGAATTCCCCTCTCCCTCAATTGTTCGAGAAAGGTGTTGTCAGCCTCGACGATTGTTCTCCTATCTGCCCAATAAAATCTTCCTTCGGAAGTCCTAGCGAAGAACTGCGGTTCTATTCCTGCAACAAGAATTTTTCCCATGCCCTCCTGAACCAGAAAAGCGTTTTTAAAATTTTGTGTGGAGTTCAATAATCAAATGAGTTTGTATGGCTTGATAGTTTTTTTCGAAAAGTTTAAATACCCACAGAAATAATCACACTTACGTAAAATGGCAAAGACAAAACCAGTAATAAACATTGCATTTGTTGGTCACGTAGACCACGGTAAATCGACGACAATTGGACACTTAATGTTCAAGTCCGGAAATCTACCGCAGCAGCAGCTGGATAAGTTGAATGCTGAAGCTGAAAAAAATGGCAAGGTAGGATTTGGATTCGCTTACTTTATGGATAGATTTAAGGAAGAAAGAGAGAGGGGGGTTACTATTGACCTTTCTTATCAGAAGCTGATTACACAAAAGTATGAAGTTACTATTATTGATGCTCCAGGTCACAGAGACTTTGTCAAGAACATGATCACTGGTGCGAGTCAGGCAGATTGCGCATTCTTGGTTGTTGCTGCGGGTCAGGGTGCTGGTGTACAGCCTCAGACAACGGAACACGCCACACTTTTGAAGACAATGGGTGTTGGAGAGATTGCGGTTCTTGTTAATAAGATGGATACTGTAGGATATAAAGAAGAAGAGTACAAGAGAATTAAGGAAGATGTTTCTAAGGTTATTAGGGAGAGAGGATATAATCCTGATAAGGTTAACTTTATCCCTTGCTCTGGTTTGAAGGGCGATAACTTAACTGAGAAGCCTACTGCGACGATGGCTTGGTATAAGGGTCCAACCGTTCTTGAGCAGCTAGATGTTTTTGCCTTGCCTGAGAAGCCAACAGATCTTCCTATGAGAATGCCAATCCAGGATGTTTATGAGATCAAAGGCATTGGTACAGTTCCTGTTGGAAAGATTGAAACTGGCGTTATGAAGCCTGGCATGAAGATTATTGCTTTGCCTGGAAGGACAGGTAAGGGTGTTTTGGGAGAGATTAAGACTGTTGAGATGCACCATGAAGCATTGCCTAGTGCAGAACCTGGCGATAATGTTGGCGTTAACGTGAGAGGCATCGGTAAGAAGGACGTAGCAAGAGGAGATGTTATCTGTGATGCTGCTAAACCTATGAAAGTTGTTGATGAGTTTGTTGCTCAGGTTGCAGTTATTGCGCACCCAACAGTGATTGCGAAAGGATATACTCCTGTGTTCCATATTCATACAGCTCAGGTTCCATGCCAGTTTATTGAATTAATTGAGAAGACTGCACCTGATGGAACAAAGACTCCTAATCCAGACTTTTTGAAGAATGGAGAAGTTGCCAAGGTTAGGTTGAAGCCCATGGGTAACTTGGTTTTGGAAACTCAGGCAGATAATCCTCATATGTCGCGTTTTGCAATTAGAGACGCAGGTAGCACTGTTGCAGCTGGCGTTTGTATTGAGTTGAAAGCTAAGGCTTAATTTTGTTTTAAGATATTCTCCCTTACAATAATTTAATTAAATACTATCTGTGCTTGGGAGAGTATGGATTTGGTAGTTTTGATCGTAGCGTTACCTTTTGTTTTATTAATTATTCTTTACAACGTTGCTTTCTCTAAAAAGAATCAAGAGCGTATAATTGAGAACATCTTGTCGGAGAGAGATAGAAATCGACGAGTATTCATCGAAGCAAAAAAGTACCAGTATGACAAATTTGATTCTATGTTGCAGATAACCCTCGGTGTAGAAGTAGCATTGTTACTCGGAATGAAGGTTGCAGGATTTGCGGCCGTTACAGTTTATGTAATTTTTTCATATGTCTTTGTTCTTACTTTCTTGGCCTATTTGGGAATAAGCAAACTCCATGGAAGAATTATCGCTAATTTGCTATTGAAAAAGAATTAAGCTTTCTTGAACTTTGTAATTTCTGGAAGCATGTCTGCGTGGCCGAGAAGAGTTGCTCTGCAGCAGTATCTCGTTAGACCTAGATCATCAAGAACTTTTCCGGCTTCTTCTCCGGATTCTACCCTTTTTTGATAATCTTCCCATAGGTGGCCTAGGGGTTTTCCGCAACTCATACATCTTACTGGAATTAACATGGTAATACTTTGGAAAAATGGTTTTTAAACTTTATCTTTTACCGTTGAAGTGTTTTCTTATGCTCTTTGTCACGTAATAAGCAGAGCCGAACAAAACAATTCCAGGGAGGAGTGCAATTCCCAGTGTTGGGACTAAAAGAGTTGTACCGATTGCACCGATTGCACCCGCCCCAACTGATTCCAAAATCTGGACTGCTGCAGGGATTGAGTTTTCTACATTTTTTTCAAATGGATCGAGTTGCATTACCATTTTTCCAGCCTTAAAAATTCGAACCTTCTTGTCTTCCTCTGAGACCATTACTACCAATTCAGCCTGTTTGGATGCGCTAATCGCAGCGCTGTGGCGAGTACCAAAATTGTGATAAACTTTGGTTGATTTAATCATTGTTCCGTAAGCAACGAGTATTCCTTTTTCATTAATGATTATCGCCCCGTCCATTAAAGCGAGAGATTCTAAAAGTTTAGGATTGGCCCTAACACTGAATGGTGGAACTGTTTGTTCAACAAGAGGCTTGTGATTAACTTTGCCTCCGACTGCAAAGATTGCACCATCATTGCGTTTAGCTATTTTTATAGAAACTTGAATTAAAAATTCTTGAAGCTCCCTAAATTCTTCGTCCGACATCTTACACAAAAATCAAGGAAGCTTATATATTCTTGCTAGAACTATGTGGAACTATTTTACTTTTCTGTAATTTCCTTCTTTGAATTTGACTTCGCTGCATTCATCTAGTACGCCTTCCTTTAATTTTCCGCAAACTGAAAATATCAGCCCTTTTGATCTTAGCTGTTCAAGCAGTTTGTTTATCTCGTCTACCGCTTTAGTTTCGTCCTTTGTTAAGATCTTGCAGGCGCCCATGATTTTTGGGCCGAGTTCGTTTGGAAGCTTTATTTTGGCTGCGCGCTTGCCCTTAACGTACTGGGAAATTGCGGCACGGCTTACTCCGAGTATTTTTCCGACGCGTTCGTACGATGAATTGAAATCTTCGATTAGGCATCTTGCAATCGCACTTCGAACTGCAGGAATAACGTACCAGACTTCTATTTCTTGGGGCAAGTAGTACATCCTGTTAACAAGTGTTAAGGGTATATAAGGATATAGTTAACAGCGTGAAGTTGTGCCATTGTTGATGGAGGTGTTTTTACTGGGGAACAACGTTTGGATTTTTGATAAATGAAATAAAATAGTGAAAAAATTTGCTTGCTTTTTTGTCAAATAAAATAGTATGGAAAGGCGTGTTTATCGGCCTTAGGTACTTGTGCTTTGAAGAAACATTTTCCATAATATGTTCTGCACTTTCCTTATCCAGCAAGAACTTTGCACTCATCTCGTCCTCTAGAGGTTTCAGCCCCGCATATGCACACATAACTGGGACTTTAACACTGCTCAGTTCTTCCCTTGAAAGAAAAACGATCTTTAACATTTGGGAAACTGTTCTAATCGGTACGGACATGTAGAAATGGGCCTTGCCTTCGTTTGCCTGAGTCCTTTTAGCACTGTAACTTTTTCTTTGAAATATTTTAATTCTCTTGATGATAAAAAACGCCCACTTGAGAAATCTCTCCCTACGAAACACCATTGGGGTGCCCATGGTGATTACTCCTTTTACTTTTTTGGATTTTTTAGTCAGTAACAGTGCCAAATTACCTCCGAAAGAGTCTCCGATGAGATAAATCTCTTTATACTCCTGTTCCAATCTTGAAATCTCTTTTTCTAGAAATTCAATCCATTCAAAGTATTTTACGAAGGCTAAGACCTCTGGGGAAGTTCCGTGACCAGGCAGCAGGGGTGCATGGACGCTGATATTATGTTTTACTAGGTATTCTCCCAGTTCCTTGAATTCTGGAGGGCTCCATGTGAACGCGTGGATCAAAAGAGCGACCTTATCCCCCCTTCTTTTTGAAAAAGGTTTCGCGTTTTCTGCGATTTTTACCGGGCCCTTAATCTTTTTCCGAATTAAGAAGTAATACAGGTGATGGTATCCTACCAGCAGGAGGTACAATAGTACTAGAAGGTATTCTATCATTTTGGTATCTAACCTCTCGGTTCGCAGCCGGCTAGTTCAGAAATTTCGTTTAGCGTTTTGAAGCCGTAGTTTATTTTATCTGGAGAGTTTGGGATGTACCAGGCGGGAATTTCTTGGAGATTTGGGCAGTTTTGCATTTCTTTTCCGCAGTCGATTTTATTTATTTTTTCGAAGGCTTTTCCGAATTGTTCCTCCTGGCGAGCGCAATCTGCACAAAATGTTGTTCCATAAAATTCTGCGCCTTGCTCGTTTAGACAGGCTATGAGGCTTTCTTGCTGACTTTCGCCTGTGAAATAGCCGGTGATTATTGAGAACCAATTTGTAAAGATGTAAAGGGCGGCGATAAGGCCTACCAGAACTACGAAGGTTATCATGACCTGAAACTTCTTTTCCATGATTATTGCAGGTAGAAAAGATTTATAAAACTATTTTCACACTAAAATGTATGATTGGATGGATAATTTTGATAGTAGTTGTGGTGGTAGCGTTGATCTTCATTTACTACTACAATAAGTTCGTGATTTTGGGTAATCGGATTGATAATTCCCTTTCGCAGATTGAGGTTCAGTTGCAGAAGAGGGGCGAGCTGGTTCCGAATCTTGTGAAGACTGTCCAGGGTTACGCGAAACATGAAAAGGGAATTATGAAGGATGTTACTGAAGCTAGGAAGGCATTTCTTGGAGCGAAGGATATGAAGGGCAAATTAAAGGCAGGTAACATGATGCAAGAAGCGTTGAAGAGTGTTTTTGCAATTGCTGAGAACTATCCGCAGTTGAAGGCTAATGAGAATTTCTTGCAGCTACAGCAAGAGTTAGCCGCTATTGAAGACAAGATTGCTTACGCAAGACAATTCTATAATGACTCTATCTTGAGTTATAACAATGGTGTGAAGGTATTCCCTGGTGCAATGTTTGCTTCTATGTACGGCATGAAATCGAAGGAATATTTGAAGATTCCTACGGAATCGAAGGCCGTACCAAAAGTTGATTTTGAGTAAGGAAATAGTTATATAGGCTGATCTTTTTGTTTGATTATGGGCGATATAAACTGGAAAGATAAATGCTGGGTGACGACTGTTTTTCTTGTGAATTCTGATAAGAAAGTTTTGCTTACATGGAATAAGAACCTGCAAACGTGGATTCCTGTTGGAGGACATATTGATCCAGGAGACACTCCGGAAGAGGCCATCAAGAGAGAGGTTGCAGAAGAAACGGGTTTTGAGTTTGAATTTGTTAGTCCGCACGGGCATTTTAATGCGGGTCACAAGGGCGTTAGTAAGGTAAGGCACCAGCATGTTCAAATAGAGGACGTACCGCACCATAATAAACATATGAATTTCGTGTTTTTTGGGAAATGCACAAAGTGGGACGTAGGAACTAAAGAAACTGATGAACAAGAAAAGTTGAGATGGTTTTCTGATGAAGAGCTGCAAGCTGAGAAAGAGAAATTTCTCCCGAGTGTTTGGGATGGTGCTGTTGAGGCATTGAGGAAAGTGAAATGAAGATCCTATTAATTGGGCCGCAAGCTTCTGGAAAGGGAACACAAGCGAAGCTTCTCGCTAAAAGACTTGGAGTGCCTCATATTTCTACTGGTGATCTGTTGAGAAATGCGACAGGAGATTTAAGGAAAGAAATTGACTCCTACATTGTTGCAGGGAATTTGTATCCAGATGAGGGGATGTTGAAGATTCTGAAGGGAAGATTTGAAGAGAGCGATTGTGAGAATGGGTGGATCCTTGATGGGTTTCCTAGGAATTTGAAGCAGGCGGAGATGTTGGATTCTATTACGAAGATTGACAAAGTTGTTGAGATTTCTATTTCGGACGATGAAGCTGTCAAGAGGATTTCTGATAGAAGGCATTGTGAGGATTGTAAGCAAGATTACAATCTTGTGACGATGCCACCGAAGGATCCTGCGAAGTGTGACAAGTGTGGCGGGAAATTGGTTGCTAGGGCTGACGACACGCCAGAAGCTGCGCGGAAGCGCTTGGGAATATATCACGCAGATACAGAACCAATTTTAGAGCATTATCCTCACGTTAAGATTAATGGTGAGCAGAGTGTTGAGAATGTTTTTGAGGATGTTTTGAAAGCGTTGGAAGGATAATTTTATATAGGCCCAAAATTCTGAATAACTATGGGAATTTTCATTAAGACTACGAAACACAAGGACCATATTTGTCTGGAAAACAGAAAGTATTCTTCCTCGTTTTGGAATTTTCCGCTAGCTTTTGTAGCTGTAGCCTTTCTAATCGTTTACTTTTTTGGCGGGTTTGCTGCCGTAGCAGTATCGTTTGTATTTCTGATATTTATTTTATGCATTCTTGGGGCTTGGGTTGGGCTGGAGGGAATTTATTATGGGTTTGTTAAGCCGTTGTATTACAAAAAGAAAGGTAGAAAAGTAACAAGAGAATTAGGCAAGGGAATTAAAATTTATAATTGAGGTTTAACTAAATTTTATATACCTCAATTTGCTATTTTTTACATGGCAGAACGATTATCATTCCATGACGAAATTAGAAGGAATAAGGTAAAATCTTTTCTTATGATAATTGTAATTGTTGTTGTTTTTGTGATTCTTGGTGCATTGATTTCTCTGGCTTTTGATCCGTCGTATTTCTTTGTGATTATGATTTTTGCTACGATATTTTCCGTTTTGTACGTATTGATTTCTTATTATAATTCTGACAAGATTGCCTTGGCTTCTGTTAGGGCGAAACCTGCTTCAAGGACTGAACACAGAATGTTGTTCCATGCTGCGGAGTCTATGTCTCTTGCTTCTGGTTTGCCGATGCCGAAATTGTTTGTTATGGAAAGCGAGCAGATAAATGCGTTTGCTTCTGGAAGAGATCCTGAGAATGCGGTTATGTGTTTTACTACTGGAGCATTGAAGAAGTTGAATAAGCAAGAACTTGAGGGTGTTGTTGCGCATGAGATGTCGCACATTGCGAATTACGACATGAGGTTTATGACGACGGTTGCTGTTGTGGTTGGTTTGATTTCTATAATTGCACAGATATTCCTGAGGAGCTTGTGGTTTTCGGGATCTGGTGGCAGCGATAATAAGAAGGGCGGAGCTATTTTGCTTGTGTTGGCAATTGTGTTTGCCATTCTTGCACCTTTGGTGGCTAACCTGGTTTCTTTGGCTATTTCACGTAAACGCGAGTTCGGGGCAGATGCGACCGCTGTTAAGCTTACAAGATATCCTCCGGGGTTGAAGAATGCTCTTGTGAAGATAAAAGATGAATCTGTTTCTGATAAGGATAAGAAAAGGTATTCTAAGGCTATGGCTCCTTTGTTTATGTCAGACCCTTACAAGAAGAAGATTTCCGGAATGTTTAGCACGCATCCGCCGATTGAACGGCGAATTAAGATTTTGGAAGGGATGTAGTCGTTTTCTTTTGAGCCTTCAATACAAAGAAACAAGGATATATATCCCCGTTTATGCCCCTTGCTGAAGGGAAGTCTGAATGTTCCCTGAAGTAATCAATTTGAAATTGCGCAAGAAATTCCGTGTTGAGGTATTCTTCCATTGTGTGGGTGGGTTCGTGGGCTGTAACTGTGCCTCCAAAGAAATTTGATTCCACTACATCTTGCCTATAGTAGTCTCTTGCAGAATTTCCTTTTTCTAAGAATTGTCTTAGAGGATGTACTGTGAGATATGCTAAAATCCCGCCAGGCCTTAACACTCGACACATTTCACTTATGGATTTTGGCACATCCCTCGAGGTTTGCAGAGCATATTTGCTTGTGACCACATCAAAAGATGCGTCTTCGTAGGGGAGTGATTCCATGGGACATACTATTAAAGATGTTTCGGGAAGTCTGGTCTTGGCAATTTTTATCATTTCTTTTGAAGAGTCTATTCCTTCTACCAAAACGTCGCGTTTTTGAAATTCATTAAGGTCGTAGCCGTCACCGCATCCTACATCAAGTAGTCTTCTTCCAGACATATCAAAATTAAACATTGCATAGAAAGCAGCTCTGCTACGTTCGTTGTACTTTTCAGTTTCTTGTGTGAATGCCTCCGCGAATCCATCATACTGTGATTCTATTCTGTCTTTCATAAAAATTTCTCCTGAGATGCACTTATAAAAATGTGTTGTAATAATCTGTTACAGCAAATGATAAGATTTAAGTAGGATCCTGGCTTGTTGTTCCTATGGATAATATGGATTTGGAAAGGCTTGGACTGAATAGAAACGAGGCACGAGTTTACTACGCGCTTTTAGTTAAGGGAGAAGCTAGTGCACAAGAACTGGTTAAGAGCCTTGGAGTTTACAGAAACATTGTTTATGATAATTTAGAAAAGTTGATGGAGAAGGGACTTGTGTCTTTTGTAAATGAGGGCGCTAAACGCAAGTTTATTGCTGAAAAGCCGCAGGCGATCATCGAATTTCTTGAATCGAAGAAAGAGGACCTAGATTCTAAGATTGAAACGGCTAAGAATTTTATGCCCCAGATAAATGAAATGCTACGAAAAAAGAAGACTAAGCAAGAGGTTACAGTTTTTAGAGGGGTTCCTGGTTTAAAAAAAGTTCTTTCGGAAATTGTGCAGGTTAAGGAGTCTTGGTGTATTGGGGTTACAAATAACTCTGTGGATATCCTTGGAGAGACCTATTGGAAGAATTACAACTTGAAGAAGAAAGAAAGTAAGACTAATGAATGGTTGCTTTGGAATTCAGATTTTGAAAACACAGTTATTAACCAGAACTCACGAAGCAAGCATAGGGTCTTGCCGCGAGAACTAGATCAAGTTACCGAGACAATAATGTATAATGATAAGGTCGCTATCTTTGTTTTTTCTTTGGAGCCGATTGTTTTAGTTATAGAAAATAGAGAAATCTTCGATATGTTTCGGAAACAATTTGAGTTTTTGTGGAAGTTGTCTAAGGGATGTTCTACTTTTCATCATCGTCGAAATACTCGTAACAGGACAGCACTGCAAGAGCAAATAAAATGATCCACCAAATTAGCTCTTCTAACGGAAACCTGTATCCTAGCAGACTAAACCAGCCTATGAAACTTTCTGTCGGGAAGCCCCACCAGCCATAGTTAAGTGCTAAAATCTCGTAAATGAAACTGAGGTAAAAGAAATAGGCTGCGGCTTTCAACATCTTTATTATTACGCTCTTGGTGTGCGAATAAGCTGAAAGTTGCAAGATTACAGGTAGGGCAAAAACTACGATCCCGAATAATAGATAGAAATAGGGTATCGGCGGGACTGAAAAATTTAAAATAATTATCAGGAACATTATGAAAACTACGATTGTACCGTAAAGCAGATACTTCATGCGGGGTCCCCATAATCTCCCAGTTACGTGATGGTCGAGAAAATACTCATAGAACATGATTATAAAATAAACATTGAAGAAAGCCCAAAATAAAGTTTCAATAATGACCATTCCAAACAGTGAAAACGGAAAAATCGAGGGCGGGAATGACCAGGATTGAGATATGTGGCCAAAATACTCAACAATGATCATGATGGGGATGCTCCCAATCAACGCGGCTAGAATTGCCTTGGGCACATATCTTTTCCCCCTGAAGGACAAATAAATTGAAGGTGCTGCGAGAAATATGAGAATGGAAACAAAGAAGTTTTCATGGAAAATGTTTACCTCTTCAAAAAAAATAGTTAATGCCGAGGCAAGAATTGGCCAGATTAAAATTAGGATCAAGTCTGTTCTTTCTGGCCTCTTCATAAGTTTATTAGGTAACGGGTGAATAAAAAGGTTACTGTCAAAATTTGCTTAGGCCTTAACTTTCTCAACCAAAAAAACTTGATCGTTTTCTCGGACTTTTTCCTTCAATGAAACTGTAATGTCCTTGCCTTTCACTTTTCCTTTTGCTGGTTTGCCATCTTTGTAGAAATCTTTGACTTTTGTTTTGACGACTCCGGTTGTTGGTCCGGTGATTAGTAATTCGTCGCCTGCCTTGATTTCTTGGTTTTGGATATAAAGATGAGCTATTTGTTTTTTGTCGAAGTAATGTTTGACTTTTCCTAGGAATGTCTTTTTTTCTGTTGCCTTTGAACCGCGGACGCCTGCCCATTCTCCCAACTGTTTGCCGAGGTAATAGCCGCCGTGCCAGAAGCCTCTGTTGTAAACTGATTCTAGTTCCTTGACCCAAACGTCGGCCTTCTTTTTTGTGAATGTTTTTTTTGCGACGGCTTCAGCTGCCTCCTTGTAGACTTTTGTTACGGTATAGACATATTCCGGTGGGCGAGCTCGACCTTCGATTTTTAGAACTGAAATTCCTGATGCAATTATTTTATCCAGGAAAGTTATAGTGCAGAGGTCTGCGGGAGACATCACGTATTTGTTTTCTATCCTTAGTTCTTCATTGGTTTCTTCATCAATAACCCTATATGGTCTGCGACAGGGCTGGAAGCAGTCGCCTCGGTTTGCGGAGCAATTGTATTTTGCAAGAGACATGTAACATTTTCCAGAGATTGAGACGCAAAGGGCGCCGTGGCAGAAGATTTCAATTTTAACTAATTCCCCTTTAGGGCCTTTGATTTTTTGTTTTTTTATTTCTTTGACTATTGATGTTATTTGATCGAGGGTTAGTTCTCTTGCTAAGACAATTACATCTGTGAATTTGGCGAAGAATTTTACTGCTTCAATGTTTGAGACATTTAGTTGTGTTGAGGTGTGGACTTCTTGACTGATTTCGTTGGCATATTGGATCGCTGCTATGTCGCAGGCAATAATTGCGTCGATTCCGGAAGACCTTGCTTTGTCGATTATTTGTCTCATGAGATTTAAGTCATTATCGTAGAGAATTGAGTTTACGGTTAGATATGTTTTTACTTTTTGTTTTTTGCAAGTTTCGACTATTTTTGGGAGATCTTCGAGGGTGAAATTGTGTGCGCCGCGGGAACGCATGTTCAATTGCTCGACTCCGAAGTAAACAGAATCTGCCTTGGCTTGGAGAGCGGCTGTTAGTGAGGTCCAGTCGCCTGCTGGGGACATTATTTCGATTGGTTTCATTTTAATTTGAGAGGGGGGAGGGTTTTAAGAGTTTTGGATATTGAAGGACCTACTCTATGTGGCTTGCGCAATTAAAGAGATGCATCTTGTTTTCACCGTTTTTTATATCTAACTCAGAAACAGATGTGTTTTTACCGCTCTCCCAGGTCCCGCAGTCAGAAGAGGGTTTGTTGTGAATCACGGTTAAAAGAGCTTTTATGCTCCCGCCATGGCCAATAACTAAAACCGTTTTACCTTTATTTTTTGAATAAATATCTTCAATGAATTCTTTGGCCCTTTTACATATCGCTTCGTCTGATTCGACATCTTCAGGAAGATTTTTCCAATCCCAATTAGCTGGAAAAGTTTTACCTTGGAATTTGCCAAGAAAGCGCTCACTGATTCTTTTATCAATGTTTAGATTTAGATTTGGGTGGTATTTTAGGATTTCTTTTGCTGTGTTAATGGTCCTCCTTAATTCACTTGAATAGATTGCATCTATCTTTCTATCTTTAAATCGCAAAGCAAGTTTTTTTGCCTGATCAATTCCCTTTTCGGATAATGGGCCATCATTTTGACCCTGACAGATTTTCTTAAGGTTGTCTATCGTTTCCCCATGGCGAGTGAGTATTAATCTCATAGTTTAAGTGAGAAAAAGTATATTAAGAGCTTTACGGTTAGGGTTATAATTTGCTTTCTAGAATCTTTCTTGTGCCTTCTGGGACCATTTCTCTCCAGTTTCCGTTAGGCCATGCTTCGCGCAACATTGTTCCAGAAATTCCTGGCAAGGGTTCTTCAAATTCAACTTTGAAGCCGTTTTTTCTATAGGCCTCTACTTTGGCGTAATGGTGATAGTCTTTGGCTGCCAGGATAACTGTTGCGCCTTCTGGCATAAAATCTTTCCAATTATCTGTTTCGTAGAAACCAAAATGTGGAACTATCTTGACTCTTGACATGTCTATTCCCTTCAACTCTAGCGAATCCCATATCATCCTGTATCTTTCTACAAAAGAATAAGGGTTGTTATCTGGATCCCTTGCTTGTCTTAAACTCTTTTGTAGGCCTGGATCAAGTTGGTCCATGTTTGGAACCGGGGTTCTTAGAGGATTTGCGATTCCTATCCAGATTTGATCGAACCTGTCAAGTATTCTCAAGAAAGTGTTAAGATGCCTGTTATGTAATAGCTGAAATCTTCCGTGGTTGTATCCTATCGAGGCCATACAAGAATATTTTTCGGAGAATATATAAGCATTTGCGTTTATTCTTAAAAATGAATTTTAACGAAAGATGCTACGCAGTTTTGAGGAAAGTTCCAAAAGGAAAGATTACAACTTATGGTGCATTAGCTAGGGCTGTTGGGTCGCCTCGAGCTGCGAGGGCTGTGGGTAATGCAATGAACAAGAATCCGTATTCTCCAAAGGTGCCGTGTCACCGGGTTGTTAAAAGTGATGGGAAAGTTGGGGGATTTGCTTCTGGGGCTGATAAAAAGGTTGAGATGTTTGAAAGAAGAAGGCGGCGTTTATTATTATGAAATAAAAAATAAAAAGAAATGATTTTATGCATTGACCAAAATCTGCCTTAATACTTCCTCGTTGAAGCCAACAACTATCTGCCCATTTGCATCTATGACTGGGACACCCATTTGACCGGACTTACGAACCATCTCATGAGCCGCGGCCTGGTCCCTGCTAACATCCTTCTCAATGAATGAAACTCCATTCTTTTTGAGATATTGCTTCACGACCTGGCACCAAGGACATGTTTGGGTTGTGTAAACTGTTACCGTCATTTTTACCTCCTGCTGTTAACTGCTGTTAAATTAGATATATAAATTTGCGCGAAACAGTGTTAACTATGAAACTTCCTCATTTCTTCTAGGCGCTTATTGGCGTTTATTGATGAAGAGAACATGTTCCAGAAAATTTTAGTGAGCCATTCTACCCAATCCTTGCTTTTTATTGTGTAAAAGATGAACGTGTTTTTTCCGGCTTCGCCCTCGCGAGTTGGCTTTCTTTTTTCCTTTATGCTTAAGATTTTGTTATCGATAATTATCGCTCTGAGTGGTTGTTCTCTGTGACGAATTTCTATGTTCTCCTTGCCGTGTTTGAGGTTCAGCGACATGGCATTGCGAATGTTTTCTGATCCGATATAGTCCACTCTGGAGATAACTTTGATAGAGATGTTTTTTTGTAAGAGTTTCTCTATTTCATGGAGTATGTTGGTTTCCTTGTCCCTAAAATAGAAAAAGGATAGATTGCCGGAAAATATCAGGATTTGCTTTCTCGCGGAGTTAAGAAGTTTCTTTAATTCGTCTAGCCCGAGTAAGGATTCGTCTTTTCCGTTTTCAACACGCGCATCTTTGTTTTTATCAGGGACATGCTGAAAAATGTCAAATGGCAAGAAGTCTTCTGGCTTAATACCTGAGAGAATTTTCTTTTCTAATTGTTCTTGAAAAACAGAGTTTGACGCTTTTTCTACGGACGCCCAATAAACAATTTTGAGTGCGCCACGGGTGCCCTCCCTGAAAGTTCTTGTTGCTAGGGTCCCGTATTGTTTTTCTATTTCCTGGACATATCGGTCCGCAGTTCTCCAGTTTTTGTCAAGGTGTGAGGCAATCTCTTGGACACTTCTTGGCTTGGCGTAAATGAAATCTTCTATCTTTTTGATTAGTTGAATGTTTAGCATAGTCATTTGAAGTTTTGCTTGTATATAACCTTTTTTACTAGTACAACACTGTTGACAACTTTTTGTCAGTAAAATGTATAGTGATTACAAGTCTGTGAATACGTATGGAGGGTGAGACGATTGTGATCAGCGGTGGCCCGTGCTCCGGGAAGAGCACACTTATTAGTGAATTAAAGATGCGGGGATTTGAGGTCAGGGAAGAGGTTGCGCGCGAGGTAATTTCTAAGGAGGGTGGATCCTTCCTAGAACTCGAAGAAAAAATCGCTCTGGAACAAGCTAGGAGAGAAATAGAAGCAGAAGGGACTGTGTTTTTCGATCGGAGTTTGGTTGATGTTATAGCATATTGCAAATTGAAGTTAAGCAAATACCACAAAGTCTTTTTCCTTGATCGGTTGCCGTTTGAAGATGACGGGTTAAGGATTGAGAAAAATGAAGCTGAAGCTGAAGCAGCGCATAAAATGCTAGAAGAAACTTATAGAGAGTTGGGATTTGAAATTGAGAAGGTTCCGGCTATGCCTTTGAAAGAAAGGACGGATTTTATTTTGGAGAGGGCATGGAAGTAGAAGTTAAGATTCCTATCGGGAAGAGCAACAGAAGAGTTGAGAAATTTTTTGAGAGGGAGAAGTTTCTAACTCAGGAAAATTGGGTTTACCCTGTTGGCCGGAAGGTCCTGAGGATTCGGAAAGAAGGCAAGAAAGGATTTCTAACGATTAAAGGAAAGAATGAGAGCGAGAAGTTTAATTCGAGGGAAGAGAGCGAGATTGAGTTTGAGAGTGAGTGTACGGAGATTGTGAGTCTGTTTGATAAGATCTTTGGAAGGCCAAGGTATTATTCTAGAAAGAGAGCAAGTGTATTGCTTGAAGGGACTCACGTTTTATTGGATGTTTTTGAAAACGGCAACACTTACGTGGAGGTTGAAGGAGATGAAAAAGGGATCATTTCGGTTCTTGAGAAACTGGATTTGAATATTTTGGAAAACGAGAGGAGGCCATACTATGAAATCGAAGGTGATTGTTGAAGGGCCAGATTGTTCAGGGAAGAGTACGCTTGTAAATCAGCTGAAGAACAAGTTGAGATGGGATTCTAAGTCGCTTCACCATCGGGAAGGGAAACAGTTTGAGAGATATCTAAAAGAATATTCTTTTTCTGAAGGAGTGGTTTTGGACAGGAGCCATTTTTCGGAGGCAGTTTATAGTGAAATGTGGAGGGGCGGGACCCCGTTTGAAGAATGGGAGGAAAAGTTGTTGGATGAGCTTGCGGCCAAGACGAGTGTGATTGTCCTTGCATGCCCTAGTTTGGGGGTTTTGAGGGAAAGATACAAATCAAGAGGTTATGATCAGCAGATTTCACTGGAGGAGCTTGAGATGGCCAGGAAGTTTTTTCTGGAGAAATTGAAAGATGTTAATTTTATTCTTTATGAGTCAAAAGACCTTGCAGAACTAGACGACCTGATTCGGAAAGTTGAGGGGGTTCTGAATGAAAGTTTACGTAGTTCCGAGTGAGTTTTGTGATGCGGCTTGTGAAGTGTGCATTAGCCGATTGCGTGAGCCGCACGGGAGGTTTATGGATGCAGGTAGACTTGAAGGGGTATTGGTCAATGTTGGAGAAATTGAGAGAATAGAAATTACGGGAGGGGGCGAGCCTACGCTAAACCCTCAAATCGGGGAGATTATTAGAGTGTGCGCTTCTAAGCAAGAAGATGTTAAAACGTATACTCATGGCGCGCACTTGAAGGGCGTGGAAAATTTGGGGCTGCTTAAAGAATTGTGTGTTTCTGTGGCGCATTATGATCCTGTCGAGAACGAAAGATTAATAGGGGTAGTTACTGATTTGGATTTTTTGGGAAACTGGCGGGGGAGGAAGAAGTTTTCCTTGCTGCTTCAGAAAGGGGGAATTTACAATGCGGAAGGGTTACGGGAATATTTGAATTGGGCCAAGAGTCTCGCTAGCAAGGTTGTTGTTAGACAGCTTTTTGAGGAATGTTTGGATAAATTTTCTGACAGATTTGTTTCGTGCAGAGAAGTCTATGAAGAATTTGGGCTAAGAGGGGAAGTTAGCGAAAGCGGGATGAATGTGAAGTTTGGTGATTTGGATGTGGAATTTGAATACAGGGCCTGCGGGTGCGATTTCAAAGGGATTGTGCTGAGGCCTGACTGCAAAGTCCGTTATGGATGGGATGGCCCATGATTCTGACAGGGAGCGAAATAAAGAGACAGGTAGATTTGGGTAGGATTCATATAAACCCTTTTTTTGAGAACAACCTAAATCCGAATAGTTATAATTTTAGGTTAGGGAGGGTGTTGAAGATTTTTGATGGTAAAGTTCTTGATCCAAAAAAAGAGAATAAGTTCCGCGAGATAATTATTCCTGAGAAGGGTTTTGTTTTACAACCAGGGAAATTGTATTTGGGCCATACAATTGAGGAGATGGGTTCTGACCATTATGTGCCGACTATGCAGGCAAGAAGTTCGGTTGGGAGGCTGGGATTGTATATTTACCTTAACTCGGGACTGGGAGATATTGGTTTTAAGAAGCAGTGGA
Source organism: archaeon (assembly GCA_043821585.1). Classification (GTDB taxonomy): domain Archaea; phylum Nanobdellota; class Nanobdellia; order Pacearchaeales; family GW2011-AR1; genus UBA73. Next base: position 25,182 of record JBDRCQ010000006.1, on the reverse strand, counting down.
CTCTGGAATTGCAAGCGATTCATCCGTTGAGGGTTTACGAAGGAATGAAGGTCGGGCAAATGCTCTTCTGGAAGGTCGTTGGAAAGATTATTCTTTATGATGGAAAATACAAGGCGTCAGTTGGGCCGGAGGTTAGTCAAATATGGAGGGATTTTGGGAGGTAAATTTTTATAGGATTTGTGCATTGAGTTTGTATGAAGTCTCACACAAAGAAATTAGTAATCCACGCAGACAAGAGGTATGAAATTAGGAATATAACGCGAGATGTGCAGAGTGCGATTGATGAGTCTGGCGTGAAGGAAGGGCTTGTGCTTGTGAACTCGATGCATATAACTTCTAGTGTTTTTATCAATGATGAGGAAGAGGGCCTTAAGTCTGATTTTTTGAAGTGGGTTGAGGAGCTTGCGCCTTATAATGTTGGGAAGTATAAACACCACCGAACTGGTGAAGACAATGCGGATGCGCACTTGAAACGTACGATAATGGGGCGGGAAGTTGTGTGCGCGATTACGCAGGGGCGGTTGGATTTTGGGCCGTGGGAGCAGATTTTTTATGGAGAGTTTGATGGGCAGAGGGATAAACGGGTTATGATTAAAGTACTTGGGGAATAAAGTTTTTACCAGAAATCTACCTTACCAATGATTTCTCTTTCTCTTAGCTTCCTCATTATGGGCCGTTTATCGGATCTGGGCACTGGATCGACTTCGCTAACAATTCGACCGTGTTCGCTTACGGTTGTTGCAATAACGTACCCTGGAACCAATACTGGTGCCTCACGTCCAAATCGATCACACGCAGCTTGTGAAGCAGCCATGTCTCTCCTCGACCATAATTTTTGTGGAATTTTGTTTTTTTCAAATAATCGGGCTGCCGTCTGATAGCGATCATACCTTTCATTTCCCGGAACGCCTGTGTCATTTGCGATCTCCAGAGAAGCATCGGCCGCTAGTAATTCTGCGAGCAATATGCCTAGTTCTGATATCTCCTCCTGACTTCTAATCGATTTCCATAGGACAAATATTGCCCTTTTGTTGTTATGCTCAACAAGTCCTTCATAGAAGTTATAGGGCCCATGGCCGCTGTATTCGTCATGAAATGAGAAGCAGCTTGTTCCATCTATGTCGGCCCTCATTAAGTGGTGATATGTTTCCATAAACTAAAAGATTGCTGTTATCTTTTAAACATTTGGAAATATGCTTATTCGGTTTGCCGATTAGCTAGTTCACTTTGTTTAACTTTTGAATTTGGGGGTTTTAGAAGGGTTTTGAGCTAAGCCTCACTTTTCATTTCCCGAAAAATCGTGTTTTTTCGCTGTTTTACTTTTTTACCTGTGATTGTTGATGCCGAGCGCGTCGGGCGCTGCGCGCCCTCCTTTCCCATTGAAGCTATTTTTTTGTTTTTGGGGCCGAGCTGAGATTTTTTTGGTTAACTAACCTTTTTTCTATTTTACCGTATTTTTTCGTTTCAGGGCTTGAGAAGTTCTTTTTTTGATGTTTTTTCCTGAAAATTTGCTAGTTGCCCAGTTAGTTAACTGGTTAGTTAAATTAACTGGAACTTGTTGGCTGTTAACTGCTATTTTTGTTTAGAAGTGGTCTAATGCGAATTAATTGGGTTTTTGCTTAGAGAAAAGTTAGTTAACCTTGCGTATTTTTGAGAAGTTAGCTAGTTAACGTGGTTGATTAACTAGCATATATGGATGATATTGGTTAATTAGAGCTTTAGGGCACTGTCTAGCTAGTTAACTCTTAACGGTTAGTTAACTAATTCTCACTTTTCTTGGTTAACCCGGTTAGTTAATTGGTTAACCCGTTAGAGAGATCTTTGGTGGGCAGTTTGCGTGAGAGTTATTTCCGTAAAAATGAGGGTTAACTGGAACGTGAATTTTGGGTGTAAAAAAGGTAAAAGTGAGAGTTTTGGAGAGTTAGAATTAGAGATAATTTTATTCGGTATAGCGAATTTAGGATTTTTGATATAGGTTGTTCGATTATTGGAGAGGTTCGTGTTAATGGATAAATTTTTATAGGAATATTTTTTGAGATTTTTTATGACAACCGGACCAGTGTTAGGAACAAAGAAATCTAAAGAAGAAGTAGCTGTCGCAGCAGAGGTAGTGGGTTTTGTACCATCCCGATTAGACCCATATTCCCCAAAACACAAGGAGTTTGATAGCTTAAGGTTACAAATACACAGCCCATCTTACCTGAGCGATGTTAAAGAGATTGCCACCGAAATTGAATTTGATGATCTCAGTAACAGATGGCCAGATAACTTTGAAGCTAGGACCATTCTAAGGAGATTGTACGCGGAAATTCCAGATTTAATTTATAGGGAAATAGACCAAGGCGAAGGTGGAAGCGCTGCGTTTGATTTGCCCGTAAGAGATGTTTCAAGTCTCTTTCGATGATGTAGCAAAAACCTGGCTTGTTATCCCTGATAAAAACAGGGCAACAAATAAAAACCCTTGATGCTTTTGTTGGAGATGTTGAAGAGGTTTATGTCTATTTTTGGGAAGAAAGAAGAAGTGAAGAAGGCGCCTGCTGTGAAGAAAAGGGCTGCGAGTTCTGGGCACTTGAAGAAGATTAATTCTTTAAAGTCTGAAGTTGAGAAGATGCAGGAACAATCAAGTGGATTGAATGCTGAGCTTGCGAAAATAAAAAATCATGTGAGTTCTATTCCGAACCACGGGGAGGTTATTGAGAGTTTTCATAAGAAACACGAGTCGCATGAACGCAAGTTAGAGACTCACTCTGAGAAGTTTGGCCACTTTGATAGCAAATTGCAGGACCAGCGAATTGATATTGTTGAATTGAAGTCTCGGTTGAGGGAACTGGGCGGATCTGTTGCACGATTTGAGTCGCTTTTTGCGAAGGTTGATGAGCTTGATAAACGAACGCTTAGTGCGGATGTCGTGAGGGCTGAGCGGGTTGCTACGAAAGTTGCTAAGGCTACCGCGCCTACAGGAAGCTTGGTTGAACAATACCATTCTATGGCACCGAGCACTAAGAAGATATTCAGTTTGTTGTTGCAGATGCATGTGGGGAACAAGGGCAAATGGGTTGCTTTGTCGAACCTCCGCGATGCGGTTTATCCCGAGGGAGGTAACTCAAATTCTACGAAGGCGGCGATGGCGAAGGCGATTAGGCCGTTGTATGAAAACGGTTTTGTTGAGAAGAAGAGGGACAAGAGTTTTGTGAATGTGGCTGCGACGAAACGGGGGCGGGAGGCGGCTAAAGAGGTTGGACTGGAGCAGCAAGCTGAGAAGTTTGATGCAGCGTTTGCGAAGTTGGAGTAGCCAATTGTTGAGGGTAGCGAATTTGTTTCAAAAATAGCATAATCTTTTTATAATAGCTTCCTTGGTAATTCTATGGGCTTTACTAAAGGGCAAAAGTTAAAACTTCGGAAAAGGATCAAGGGATTAAGGCGGCAACGGTTACGGGAAAGCAATAGAGGACGGAGTCTTGATTCGACTAAACACTACGAGCCTGAGATCCCAACAGACGTTAGGGCGTATGATGACCATTGGTGGAAGTATGAAGGAGATGGTGTGTTTTATTCTAGGGGCGATGGCAGAGAAAATCCTGGCTTTCTTCCCAAGGAGATTCCTCAAATATCAAAATGCCTGGAGGAAATAAAGAGCCATAATTGGTCTGGAGGACAGACTCTTGTTAAGACGACTCGTTTTAGTTCTGGGTTTTAGGTCACTATCAATAAAGGGAGAAGTAACGTGGAAACCCGAACTGTTGAGCTTCCGGTTTTGTATGGGGCGGGTAGGGGCCGCACAAGTAACCCTGACGAAATAGAAGGTTTTAGGACGTTAAGAGGGCCCAATGGGTGGTCGCCATTTTGATTATTGCCCGGGAACAAAAAGTATTTAAATTTCAATTGCCTTAGTTTAGCATGAGTGGAGAAATGAAAATGGTGAAAATGAATTCTGTATCTAATATTTTTATCTCTACTTGTAATATTTATTCCAAGTGATCGTTGTGAATCTCACACGCTCTTGCACACATCACAATGGTTCTCAAAAAAATTTCCCAAGCAATTGAAGATACGGTTTTTATAGAGGCGGAGAGTTTGTGGATGGAACATGTTCTCTCTCAGATGGGGGAGAGTAATTTCAAGAGGTTGAGGAATCTGCCCGAAGAGATCCTTGATGAAATGAGGGGCTTCATAAAACGAAACTCTTTGGCAATTATTGCTTATCGGATAGATGGGCGAAAACCCTTGCATTGCTGTTGTTCTAGATGTCTGAAGGCGCATTTAGCTAGGAAATGCAGAGAGATGGGCTATGACGAACATGGGAAAGCAGTTGAAAGAATGTTTGACTGCGAGATGGGCCATGATGGATATTACGTTGATAACTCGGAGTTATTCAAGAACTAATTCTGTGGAGCCGGCTGCGATGGCCGGCTCTGCCATTATTTTTTCTTTGGAGTATTGGAATGGCCGAAGCTGCGTGAAGCGCCGTGAGGCTGAAAACGAGGATTTTTTGTGAGGGTTTTTATATGATCTGAGTAAGCAGATCTATCGATGATTCTGTCAATTTTCCAGAGGTTTTTGCCTTGGAGTTTTGTTGTTTTTATTTTGCCGATGACTTTGTTTCTGAGTGCTTCAGAAATGAGGGTTTCGGAGTTTGCGGATTCGGAGATTCTTTTTGTCGCTGCAATAATATTGTTGAGGGACATAAACCTAAATTTTTCTCCGGAGGATTCTACAATCAATGTGCCGGTGTTTACTCCGAGGCCAAATTCTATCTTGTTTGCTGCTCTTCTATTGTGGGTGCCTAATAGTCTCTCCATTGATCTGGCCACATGGAGGGCCTTCATGTCGTTTTCCTTATCCTTGGTTAGAACAGGCGCAAGGATCATTATTCTGTAATCTCCATCAGAATAAATCTTCGCTCCGGCCTCTTTTGCCTTCCAAAGGGCGGAATCAATGATTTTGTTTGATTCTGGGTGTTTGCCTATTTCTTCAGAGTTCTTTAGTTTTAGGGAAACGATTGAAGATTCTTGCTTCTCCCCTTTGTCAATTAGGTGTTGATTTTGTTCCTTCGCTTTTTGCGCGGTGGCTGAAGCGGAAAGAGGGTCTACCTTTTTTTGAGGCACTGTTCCTGGCATGGCCGGCGCAAGTTTCTTGTGGAAAAATTTCCTGTACAAGTAAACTGCAACTAAGGCTAAAACAAGTAAAAGTATTAGGCTGCCTAGAACCCAGAGACTTGTGGAGAGCACTCCGCTGCCTTCCCCAACCGCTTGGACAGTTATTGCTCTGCCGGTTAGGAACGTTGAACCGAGGTTTTCCTTATCAGAACCCTCTCCCACCTCTATTGTGTACTCTCCATTTGGGGCTTTTAGTTCATATGCCAGAGAGGCACCTACCTGGAGATCTTTGATGTCCTTTAGTTCGTTTGTGCCGCCGATAGAAACTTCGACTGGGCCTGTGAATGGGATGTTTCCTGAATTTTCTAGGACAAGCGTATTTTCAGAAAGCGTGAATGAAAGGTCTTTTAGTTCCTCTAGCAAAAATTGTTTGGACGTCTCCAAGTCCCCGTATTTTGTTTCAATTTTCCAATACCCTGGGGGGGAGTTTTGAAGTAGTGGAACTTTGATTGATTGGTCTGCTCGTACGATTTTTTGATCAAACAATGCGCCTTCTGGTTTGTAGACCTTAACTGAGGCCTCTCCTTCGGCGTGTTTGCCTGATTGATCGTATAAGATAATGCTGTAAGTGAATTCTTCCTTAGGTGAAACTGATTGGTCGCTCAGAGCGATGTCGATTGACCTGATCACCTGCTTTATTCTTATTGCCGCGCTGGTCTCTCCCTCGTTAATTATCTTGCTAGATAGATCTTTTTCGTAGGCTCTTGCAAGGATTTCATAACTGCCCGAAGGGGCATTGTCTGGGACTTTGAATGTGAGATTGAAATTTCCATTTTTTACAGGGCCAGTGAAACTGAAGTCTATTCCTGCTACGGACACTTCAACAAAGCCGTTCAGGGGTTTGCCGTTTGCTTTTTCTGATCTTCCGTGCACTGCGACTCTCTCGCCAGGCCCGAATATTATCCCTTCAATGTTTAACATTACGCTTACGTCGTCTGTAACTTCAAATTTCTGACTGTTTGTTTCTTCAGTTCCGAAAGAGGCTTTTATGTAACATTCACCTTCAGTGCCTTGAACCAGGAATGTGTCTAACCTGGCTGAGAGAGTGACGCTTTTCTCTTCTCCGGGAGAAACGCTTTGGGGACTTTTGTAGATTTCTACTTCGTTCTCTCCGCAAATTAAGCTAGCTTTTAGGAAGTCGCTGGCAGGAGTTGTCGGGTTTAAGGTTAAAGTGATTTCGAAGTCATCCCCGAGGTTATACAGAGACTCTGTTTGACCGACTAGGAGCTCTGCGGAGGTTATTGGGATTAATAATGAAAAGAGAATCACAGACACTACTAGGGCCGTCTCTTTTTTAGTAAAGTTCATGTTTTTCTATGACGAACTTTGTATTTAAATTTGTTGATGATAACGAGTTGATAGTATTTCATTTATTTTATCCTTGAACTTTCTTTCCATTTTATCCGATTCTTTCTTTGCTGCCAAGAATTTGCTCTTTTGGTCTTCGTAGTCGTTTTCCCTGCCTATCCTCATCCAGATTTCTTCCCTTGAAAAGCCCTGTTTTTCGAGTGCTGGCGTGAGGGCGCTTTCTTGGGCCATATCTACCTTGTTGATTATTGCTTTTCTAAAGTCTGGAGAATATATCTCTACAACCACCCCATAAATTGATGGAAGGCTCCCTTTCTTTTTAGCGTAAAACTCGGAGAGCCTTGCTTTAGCGTGATTTTCATTTGTTTTGAATTCTAACTTCAACCAATTTGGGATTTTTACCTTGTAAACTTCGAGAACGTTTTTTCTGATTGCATACTGGTGGTTTCTAAACGCCTTTCCGATTGGTTCCCTTTTTTTATTTCTTCATTAATTCTTTTTATGTTCTTGTCGAAAGGACCCTGAAAAAAGGTTATTGCGAATGTTCTTGAAATTCCTTTTTTGTCTACCAGATGGGAGAGTCTGACTTTTTCGTCATGGACAAGAACTTTTGAGTGGATTGGCCCGTATTTTTCTTCTAGAACGTCAGTGTGCAGTCGGTCGACCAAAGGAAAATGCTCCATAACTAAACATGGAATTATTATTTATAAAATAGACGTTGTTGCTTGAGGTAGTTTTATAAATAATTTAGATCTAGAATCTGGATGGTGAAGGAAGATTTTAATGTTACTCCTTGGGATGTTAAAGGCGAGATAGATTACGATAAGTTGGTTAAGGAGTTCGGCTTGAATCCATTGAAGCATCTGCCTTCGGTTTTTGACAGAGAGCTTGTGTTCAGGAGAGGGCTAGTTTTTGCGCATAGAGATTTTGCGCGGATAATTGAAGCGATTGAGGAGAAGAAGAAATTTGTTGTTATGACTGGCCTTATGCCCACGGGCAAGTTTCATATCGGACATATGACTCTTGTTAAGCAGTTGATTTTCTATCAGGGTCTCGGGGCAAAGGTGTATATCGCTGTTGCAGACATAGAAGCTTACAACGCGCGCGGGCAAAGCCTTGAGGAAAGTAGGAAGATTGCTATTGAAGATTACATAACAAATTATATTGCCCTTGGTCTGAAGAAAGAGAACTGCGAGATTTATTTTCAGTCGGCTAGGAGTGAAGATGCTCGGAGGGCGAATGCGTATTATCGGTTGCAGAACCTGTTGGCAAGACATGGAACGTTTAATGAGTTTAAGGCTGTTTATGGTGAGATTTCTCCTGGGAAAATGGTTAGTGCGTTGTTGCAGGCTTCGGATATGCTTCATCCGCAATTGCCTGAATTTGATGGTTCGAAAGGAAAGGGAGTTCCTGTGCTTGTTCCGGTTGGAGCTGATCAGGATCCGCATTTGCGTTTGGCTAGGGGAATTGCGCGAAGGTTAAAGATGCATGATTTTGTTCCGTTGAGTTCGACTGCGCACACATTTATTCCTGGGCTGAAGGGCGGGAAGATGTCCGCCTCTGATGAAACATCATATATTGCGCTGACTGATACGCCGAAAGAGGCTGAAAAGAAGATCAAGAAGTATGCATTTTCTGGCGGGCGGGACACGCTGGAAGAGCATAGAAAGCTTGGGGGAAATCCGGACGTGGATGTTTCGTTTCAGTATCTGAAGTTTTTGTTTGAAGAAGACGATAGGAAGCTTGCGAAGATTGAGGCCGATTATAGATATGGAAAAATGTTAACGTCCGAGTTGAAGAATATTGTGATAACTAAAATAAATAAGTTCTTGGGAGAACATCAAAAGCGTCGTGATAAGTTGAAAGGTCATGTTGAAAAGTTTTTGTTGAAAGCTTAGCCGTTCCATCTTGCTCTGGAGCCGCGAGTGTCTACGTGCGTGAAAGTTGTGTATTTGCCGACGCCGCCGTTTGCGAATTGTTTATCTGCAAGTCTGTAGAGGGCGGCTTGAAAACCTTTAGATGCAATATCTGTTGCCTTGCCTGGAGGATGCATACTGGTATCTTGACTACCAACTCTCCTGTTGTAAGTTAGAGGCCTAAAACAGGAGTTAACTGTTATTGGGTGGCCTAAGGCGTCTCTTAATGTCTGAACTTCATCAGGCAACTCTGGGTCCAATCTCATAAACTTATGGTATAATCCCCCGTTGAAGCTGTGGGTTTCAATCCCAGTTCCCCTTAGGTTTCTTGGATCTGAAACTCTTGCAAATTCTCCGAGTTTGAAGTTTTTAGTGATGTTTTCGTTAAGTAAATTTTTTGGGACTTTTATTAGAGGGGTGCCTGTGTTTGATGGATCTACGTATTCGCTAGGAGTTGGAGTTTCAGAAGGATCTACCTCTTCAAATTGAAGGTTACCAATTTGGATATACTTTCTTTTTGGGGTTTCTCCTGCAATAGCAAGTCTTCCAAAAGGGCTTAGAATTGCTGCTGCAGCAAGCCCAGTCCATAGCAATTGTCTTCGTGATATTATTGTTTCCATTTTAAGCGACCCACTCGTTTTTTGGTTTTACACATCTTCTATTTAGTCCGGCGGTCGTATCTCTCATGAGCGGATCTGCGTCTACTTTCCTGCCAGATACGTGTGCTCCTACAACGTAAACGTCTTGGATTCCGTAGGCATCGCCGTTTTTTGGGAAGATTCCTTCAAGTGCTTGGAGAACTGCAGGGTGGCTTTCTCTTATTTCGACTGTTGTTTGTGGATCATTCGGATCGCATCCGGCCCCTGTCCAAACAGCTACATAGGCAAGATCTCTCCTTATGCCCCAACGTCTTCCTGAGATTGAAAAGCCGTCGCCCAAATGTCCGTTCATTCCTGTTGGATCGTAACCCTGCCGAACCCTAATTCCTCTAAAATTCTGCTTAAGGCCTGCGGCTAAATCCCTTGCTAGTTTTCTTCCTTCTTCTACGCCAGCCGTGGCAGCGATGTCAAAGTGATAAGGAGGTTTTTGCCAGGCCATTATGCTGCTTCGCTCCAGTGTCTTCTTAATAGTTTCACCCTGTTTTTTACGTCAGGTCCTGCGATGTAGCTGAAGCCAACCCCTTTATAGGACTGTTCACTAAATAATCTTACTGCGTGAGGAATTACCTCTGGGTCGTATTGGTGGACTGTAACCAAGATTTCGCCGTCATATTTTAAGTCTCTAACAAGTCTTACTCTTGCGAGAGTAGCGCCTCCTTCGAAGCAGCCTTGTTCGCCAAAAATTAGATAATCCTGCCTTATGCTCGGCACAGTTCTCCTAAAAATTCCTGCTTCGGAGTGAGGGTCAACGGCCTTGAATGAAACGTTTAAAGCGTCTGCTAAATCTGCAACGAATCGTTGCCCTTCTGCAAGGGAAAAGTTGCTACTGGTCATGAAAAAAAGCAACGTTTTGGGTATAAAAACCTTTGTTTTTGTTATTACTTTATCAAGGTAACAATATTGGAGCTTGTTAGAATTATTTGTTTTCTTTTAGGTAATAGGCGTGGCCTGCGAAGACTCTGCCTGTTTTGAGGCACTTCCAGATTCCTGCTGCCAGGCGCTTTGCCTTGCCTGTTGGGTGGAATGGGCTTGGTTGGGCTTTTCGCTGAGATGCCTCTATAGTGTTGAATTTGTTTCTGACATTTCTACCTGCACCGCTAGAGAATCTTCCGAAGGCTCCTATCTTCTTTTTCTTTGATGCCATTGTAGTAATTCTTTGACTAGATGGTTTTTAAAGATTCCGACTGGAATCTTGAACACTCGTTTCACTCGCATAAGGCCGAATCGGTTGCATGCCAGATACTCGTTTCACTCGCATAAAGATTCCGACTGGAATTTAGGGCGCTTTTCTATCCATTGTTTTCTACTGTAGGAATTCTTAAAAATGCCTTAATGCGTTGATTTTTATGCCTAACAAGAAAAAACTCAATTGGGCTCAAAAGTTGAAGTCTCCTGACGTGAAGTTTCCGAAAGGGCTTTTTACATTTTATCTTTCTCACCCTGAAGCGAGTAGAAAGTATATTAGAGAATGGGAATTGAAATTTGAGGAGAAGCATCCGAAGATTGCTTTGGTGAATCCTTTTTATGATATGCCTGGCGAGCAGGAAAAAAGGGTGAAGGCGGCAGACGAGGGGAAAAGATACGAGGGGCTACCTGGAGACGAGTGGAGGATGACGCAGGGAGATTATATTGCGATCTGTTTTTCGCGGGGCATTGTTTGCATTGTTGATGAGAATTATGATAAAAGCATGGGGACAATTATGGAAATTGTGATGGGTCGTGTGCTTGCGAAGAATCCAAAACTTTTGATTTGTACAAATGAAAAATTGCGAGGACATCCTTGGCTTAAAACACATTTTCATAAGATCTATTCTTCGTTTGAGGAATTTGAGGCGGATGTTGAGGCCCGGGTTGAGAAAGTGAAGAAGAAATGGGGCTTTTAAGAAGCGCAGCTGTAGGGCTATTGCTTTTTGCTGCGGGATGTTCATCCGTTAGGACCGGTTTTGGTTATCGGCAGGTTTCTGGAAGTTACAGTATTTACGACTATGATGGTACGATTCTCTTTGTGAGAGTTCAGGAGAACAAGAAACTTGGGGAAAACCTGGAAGGATATTTGAGGGGAGATTTTATTTGTGGAGAGGTTTGCGCAGAGCCGGAATCCTTGCGAGGAAGCGCAAATGGTTTTTTTGGGGTTGTTGGAACTGGAGTGAGTTATTCCTTAGCCGATTGGTTGAGTGTTGATTTTGGCGGAGAATTATTTAACTCGCGGTATGACATGGAATTTTGCCATGGGAGGGTTGGGATGACGACGCCCGATAGTGTTTGGGGTTGGGGGCTTAATGCTGGAGTAACGCTTCAAAAGCCGATTGGTGAGAGGGGTTTCTTTTTTATTAGTGGAGGTTATAATCTCGATGATACGATGACTAGGGAGTCTAATGTTAATTTTAGCGGGGCTTTTGGGGTTGTTGGCGTGGGAATAGAGTTTTGACGCTTAACATAATGTTTAAAACTGGCTGATTTTCTCGGTTCCTATGAACTTTAGTTTAAAGGATAGGCGCTGGGCCTACGATCGTGCAGTGCAGGATTTGGGGAAGATAGTTGGTACTGCTGAGAAGAGAGAGAAGGATGCTAGGAAGAATTTTGCGCGGGAGCAAGCGCGGATTCGGCAAGTTCGAGGAGATTACGCTGTGCAGTGTGCGGTCGATCCGCGCAGCAGGTTATCCTCTAGTGAAGAAGTGAGACAAATAGGGGCATGGCAGAGAAATCTGGAGAATGGGGGGCGAATTGTTCAGGTTGCACAGAGTAGACAGCAGGCCCTTCAAAAACAGCACCAAATTCTTGCGGGCTCAAAACCGTTTATCCTTGGACCTGCTACGATTGATTCTTTATTATATTGGGAGCCAAGAGATGGGGAAAACCCTGAGGAAGACCCACGGTATGAATATATTCGTGAGGGGAAGCTGCCGTTTCCTTCGATGTTTTTTGAATTTTTTGATCCTGTGAGGTTGCAGTTGCCCTTTGATCAAGGGGAGCGTGAAGTTCTGGGGATGACACTCACAGACATGGAAACGGTTCCAGCAGAGATTAAGGATGATGAAACAGGTTTGAGATACGTCTTATCCCTTTACTATCAAAGAGGGAAAAAGGTTGAACCGGGACTTGTGGTCGCTACGAATCCAGATAGGCCCGACATATTCTTGGGCAGTTTGGAGAGGATGCGATTTAGAGCTAATATGCGAGATCGAGTAGTTGAATTCGATGAACAGTATGATGGAGTTAGAAGTGCATATCCAAATAGCAGACCGTTCGGATCGGCTGACGAAGTTAAGCCCTTTGTAACAGTTGCAACTCTTGCAACGAACGTGGTCAATTATATTAATGCCCATAATGTTAGTGTAAAATTAGCAGGTAATCGGGCAGCCCACTCTCGCGAGGGCAGGGTTTCTCTACCCCCTTCTAGATTTCAATCAAAGAGGCCATTTTATGTGGTTATGGTCAGAGATGAGGAAGTTGGTCGCGATAGAGAACATGAGCCTTCATATACCTTGAATTGCCAATTTTATGTTCGTGGACATTCAATGAGATGGAGAAATCGGAGTGGTTCAATCCGTTATGTGACTTGGAGGAATTGGCACAAGAAGGGGCCGGAGGGTGCGCCTTGGAAAGAACATCGATGGGCAGTGTCTAGTGATAAAATTGAAAAAGAGATGGCTATGTTGAAGGAACTAAGGGGCTAGTTTAGATATTCTAAGTAAATTTCTGTTTTGTCTCTTGTGGGGTATTCCTCAACGATTGCGCATTTTGGCAGTTCCTTAAAATGAGTTTTGACGAATTTTGCGGATGTGAGGATTCTGTTTTTTTCCTTATCTAATGCGAATAATTGTTTAGGGAAGCGAGTTTTTAGCTCTTCGAGGTTTTCTGCGTAAATTGCGCCCCTTAGTAACGTGCCGGAATCTGTGATTATATCTGCTTTTAGAGCGGCGAGTTTGGCGTAGTTTTTTATTCGTTCTGTGAATTGAATTTCATCCTTGAATTGGGCGGAGCAATAGTGGACTCGGACTTTCAATGCTTTGGTTTTTTTGATTATATTGAGTGCGGTTTTTTCGCTTCCTTTTATTGTCAGTGTGTCGTTATCAGTTTTCCAGCCCTGCTCCTTGAATTCTTCTATTTTTGTTTGTGCTAACTCTAATTCGTTGAGATTGAAAGCCTTCACGAGATTTTTTGCATATCCGATTAATTCGAGAATTTGTTTTTCTTTTTTTGGAATTGCGGGGATTTCTATGACAGTTTCCATTTTTAGATTTTTCAGGAGTTCAAGTTTTGGCCATTTGTCGCGAGAATCTAGATCGGGATGGACGCGGAGTTCGTCGAGGCCTGCGCCTTCAAGGTTCTTTATTTTTTCTTCGGTGAGGAGGTCAAGTGAAGTGTAAAGGTGGGTGTGGAAGTTTTTGCCGAATTGCTTTTTTAATGCTTCGATGAATTGGCAGGTTCTTGCTAACCTTGCTACTGGGTCGCCGCCGGTGATGCCTGCGCCAGTTGCGCCGGAGATTTTGACTTCTTCTATTAATTCTTGATGGGAGGAGATTTGTTGCTCGTTAGCGAAAATTACGTCACGGTTTTTCTTTTCTTCTGAGAGGGGGCAGTAAATACAATTTCGTGGACAGAGGCCTGTTACAAAGAGCACAAGTTTTTCTCCTTTAGCGCAGCGTTTGCAGCCTTCTGTTAGTTCGCCGTTGTGTTTTTCTAGCATAATGGGAAGAGAAAGAGGGAGTTTAAAGAGATTTTGACATCGGGCTTTCTGATCAAAATAAATTACCTAACAAAATATTTGCCCCATCCGTCAGTAGCATCATGCCAATTCTGTATCCTTCTTGCGTCTTCTTGTTCTTGTTGTTGAATGCATTGTTCCTTGTAGGTGGCGTCGGTCTCTATTCTTGAGACGTGTTCCCTGTGAGTTCGTATTGAGTGGTCTATGCCTACAAATCCAGCGGTTGCAATTGCAGCTGTTAAAAACAGGCTAACGATGCCCTTGCCGATTCTTTCACCGTCTAAAGCAAAATAATATCCATCTTCCATCGTTTTTGTTGCCTACAGCAATATAAAAATATTTGTGTCTTAAGGGGGATGCCCGGATCCGAAGCCTAGCCTTTTTAGAAAAAAGGTTGGGCACACGAAAAACTTAGAGAGGATTCACTTCGCGAATCTTGGTTTCCGTAGGAACAAAGGGCTTCGCCCTTATGATGCTTCGCTTTGCTTAGCATCACTATGGGGATGCCCGGATTTGAACCGGGGTCATAAGGTCCCAAACCTCATAGGCTAACCAGGCTACCCCACATCCCCATGGTACAGAATAAATTTAGTCCGCTTTTAAGCTTTTCCCGTAAGATATTAAAAGACATATTTTGAGAAACTTCCATGAAAAAAACGAGAAGATTTATTAGAAGGGCAATAACAAGTGTTGTTCATCCACTTGGAGATCTTGTTGCAAGCCCAGTTTTGGAAGGCCTGTACAATCCGAGAGTTGAGGGAATTGATAACTTGCCAGGGGAGGGACCTTACGTGGTTATGCCGAAGCATCAGAGCATGGCGGATCCGCCGTTGGTTTGGTATGCTCTACGTCAGGCGAGCCACCATGTTTCCCCCACATTTTTCATGACCCCTAAACTCTTTGGTACAAAGGTTATCCCTAGAGCGTTGTTCTTGACAGGGGCAGAGGTAATCTATAGGGGCAGGAAAGTTATAAAATCGTTGGAAGTTTTTGAGGATGAACTTGAGGAAGGGGGTTGCCCGGTAGTTTTTCCAGAAGGGTGGTTATTTCCAGGCTATATGGGCAAGATGAAAAAAGGATTTTTCAAGAGGGCCAGGAGATATGAAGAAGGTTTTGGGGAAGTTGTTGACTTTTTGCCTATGGGTATAGAATATGTTTTCACAAACGGAGGAATTGTTAGAACAAATGTCCGATTTGGAGAGGTTTTGCAGAGAGGGCACGATGAGGACTTAGAGAAATTTATGGAAAGAACAAGTTCAGCAATAGAAAGGCTTTCTGGTTTAAGCAAATAATCTAGTGAATAGTTTTATGCCGTCTGCGATTAGGAAACCAATTGCGCCGAGGATTAAAATTCCGATTGCTGATACTTTAGAGACTGTTTTGAACTCTAGACCTGTCGGCTTCTTCAAAACGTGCCAGACTCTTTTTGACTGCAAAACGAATGACTTTAATTTTCCTGCTAATGACATGTTAATTGTATATTCAAGAAGGTTTTAAAGTTTGCTGTTTGTCAAATCTTTTCCCACAGGACATCGATTATCTTTCTTTTTGTGTTTTTACGCAGTTTGTGAGTGTTTGCCCAATGAGCATAGGTGTTCCAACCATCGTAACTTTTCTTAGCGTCTGAGAAACACATCGCGCCTTTACTATAGAGCTCGATTTTCTTCTTCATTGCTTTTAGATTTCTCTTTCTCAGTAATTTGTGATGGTAAGAAATCCTAAAGCCAACAAAATCAATACCTCGCGAAAACCTGATGATGCGTGACTTTTGTGGATGTAATTCTAACTTAAGATTTTCTTTTAGGAATTCGTTTATTTGGTTTTTCCATGTTGATAACTGTTCGTGCGATACGTGCAAAATGGCAAAATCGTCAACGTAACGAAGATAGTACTTAACTTTCAAAACATGTTTTACATAATAATCTAATTCATTTAGATAGACATTTGCAAAGAATTGTGAAGTTAGGTTTCCAAGAGGCATGCCTTTTTGCGTCTGGCTGCCTTCGCCCCCCCCCCCCGAAACTATTTTTTTGATAAGCCACATTACTTTTTTGTCTTTTATTTTTCTTTGAATGGTGCTTAACAGAATTTCTAAATCGATTTCTTGGAAGTAGTGTTTGATATCGGCTTTAAAGCAATGGCCCTTAACGTGATTTGGATAGATCAAACTGTTTTTTGTTCCGTTTCTTGAGACTTTTTTCATGAACTTTTCGAATCTTTTTATTGCGAATAAGTTTCCTTTGCCTTTTTGGTTGGCGCATGAATCGTAGATAAATGATTTTTCGAACATTGGGCCGGTTATGTTGATAATTGCATGATGGACAACTCTATCGCGAAAGTCTGACACAGAGATTGTGCGGGTTTTTGGGTCGTGCAGGATGAATTTTTTTAAGGGCTGTAGTTTGTAGAACTGGTTTTTTATTTCGAACTGTAAATCTAAGAGGTTTCTTTCTAAATCTCTTTCAAACTTTATTACATAGCTTTTGCGGGTTTTACCTTTGTGCGCTTTTTTGTACGCGAGTAAAAGGTTATCAAGGTCGTGGATTTTATGGAAGAAGTAATAGGGATTTATCATTGTTTGTTGTCTTGACACCAAGGCTATTTCGAAAGAGCACCTGTTGTTGTAGTCGTTCCTGTTGTTGCCGTTGAGGTTCAACCTGTTACCGATGTTGCCATTCAAGCCGGGAACTCTTGTAGCCAGATAATTGAAAGTAAATCACCACCACTTCATGGTTCATCAACTGATTGCTCAATCTCTTTATGTCGTGGTTGAAGTTTATATCCTGTGAAGGACATAATTATCTGACGTGTAGCCTTGGCGTTTGCCAAGACATAAGAATAGCGAACTTTCAGAATAAAAATCTATCTATTTTTTGCGTGCGCTGGCTTCGCCAGCAGACGTGCCCCCGAAAGAGCACCTGTTGTCGTAGACGCCCCTGCCGCCGAGGTTCAACCTGTCACCGAAGTCGCCAAACAAGCCGGGAACTCTCACAGTTGCTCCTTGAACATCTTGTAGACCATAAAGGAAAGGCTTATTTGGATATTGTTTTGAACTTCTTGCGGCTCCGTGCGAGTTTTGCAAAGTACCAGTTTCTACGATTGTTGCGGGATTTGTTGCTAGAATATCTGAGTCTTGTTTATTGTAGATTATGTTCTGTGATGGAGTGTACCTCACAAAGCCGTCTTGGCTTAGTCTAACGTGTTCTCCAATTCTTTTTCTCTTTGATAATCGATCCTGCAGTTTGGTTTCAATTCTCGAAAAAGTAGATTGATCATCAACTCCGAGTTGTGCAACTAATTCCTCGTCTGGGAAGTCGACACCGTACAAACTTTCTGGCGTCCAGAGCAATAGGCTGTTTCCGGTGAGAATTGTGGTGTTTACTGCTTGGATAATTGGCACGTATGTTTGGTTGCATTTATGTGCTTGCGCGAAATTGAACATTCTGACTGCTTCTGGAAAGGTTTGTTGTCTAAGAGGCTCGCCGGTTAGAGGATTTTTTCCATAGTCTGCGTCATGTAGTTTTCTCCAGGTTGTTGGACCTTGCGGTTGAAATGGAGCGGAATATCTGATTGTAGAATCGTCCAGGGTTGCAATTTCGATTGTTTCTGTTCTTGCTTTAACTGCCATTGTCTTTTTGAGAAATGAGGCTATTTAAAGTTTATGGTCTTGTTGTTACTCTGGAGTTAATGTTTATTCAACGAAGTCTATTCCTAATTCTTGTTCGAGTTCTTTTTGTGCGGTGGACTCGAAGTCGCCCGCTCCAACTATTTGTGAGCTTTTTACGCCAGTTACAATAATCAAGACCTTAATTGAGTTGTCCATGTCTGGGGAGATCTGTGCACCGGAGATTAGTTTAGCTTCTGGAGAGATTTTGTTTCCTACAACTTCCATGACCTTCTTGTATTCATCTAGGGACATATCGTTTCCTCCGATGATGTTTACTAGTGCGCCGGTTGCGTCTGTTATGTCTACGCTTAGCAAGGGGTTATTGATCGCTCTTTCAACTGCTTCAACTGCCCTGTTTTTGGAATCGCTTTCCCCAATACCAATTAGTGAAACGCCTCCGTTATTCATGACAGCTTTTACGTCTGCGAAGTCTAAGTTCACCAAGCCAGATTTCGTGATTAGTTCAGTTATGCCTTTTACAGAGTTTGTTAGGATTTCGTCTGCCACCTTGAATGCTGTGTGTATTGGTAGCTCTGGAGCGATCTCAAGAAGTTTATCGTTTGGGATTACTATGAGTGTGTCTGTGACGGCTGCGAGTCTTTCCAAACCGTTTTGTGCGTTTTCGATTCTTTTTTGACCTTCAACTGTGAAAGGTAATGTGACAACTCCAATTGTTAAGGCCCCAGCTTTTTTTGCAATTTCTGCAATTACTGGAGCTGAGCCTGTTCCTGTTCCGCCGCCAAGACCGCAGGTTATGAAAACCATGTCTGAATTAGAAAGTTTTTTCCTAATTTCCTGTTCTGATTCTCTTGCTGCTTGTTCTCCGATTTTTGGGTTTGAGCCTGCGCCTAAACCTGAAGTTAGTTCTCTGCCTATGAGGATCTTAGAGTCAACATTTGTGTAGAGCAAGTCTTGGGCATCTGTATTTACCGATATGATCTCACAGCCCTTTATCCCTATTTCTTTCATTCTGGAAACGCAGTTTCCGCCGCCACCGCCACACCCCACTACTTTGACCCTGGCTGACTGCTTGTGCAGCAAAGATTCTAGCTCTTCATCAATAGATTTAGGTTTTTCCACCCCTGATTCAACATAAACATCTGCCATAAAAAAACCACGAGATGGATGTTTAAAAGGATTGTTATGGTTGCTATCCAGATACTCGCTACGCTCGCATAAGGCCGAACAAGCGACATGCCAGATACTCGCTACGCTCGCATAGAGATTTATGCGCCCCTAAATCCTTGCGCCTTCTTCTAAAAAAGGCTAAAGGATTGTTATGATATTATGGGCTGTTTATGCGGCTGCCCTGTAGGGATTGCAAGAACCGCAGCTTAGGCCTCTAGGACTTAAAGGAGATGTTGAAGAATTATTGTCTGCGTAACTGATTGAACCTTGATCCTGAAGAACTCTTGGGAATTGGATTGTTTCGCCTGGGCCGTAAGACCTTCTGCCAGTGCCATATCGATTTCCCACAGATTCTGCAATTGTGTATTCTTCCCGTTCTTCTTTTCTTCCGCCAAGGGCTCTTGGTAATTGGGATAATAAAGCCGGAGCTGATACTGAAGATGCTTTCAATCCGCTTGATTTGCCTTCTGCCATATTATCTGTCTTGTTATTTAGGTTTTAAAGGTTTCTATTCTGTTGGAACTGCGTTACATTCTTGGTAGAATAAATGATTTCTCGTTCCTAAAGGGATCTTTTCCATCTTCCCATTCCCTCATCTTTCTTTCGACTATCTTTCCAGCCTCTTGCCAATATCTTACTGTCGGATTGCCCTGGGGGTTGATATATTCAGTTCTATTGCGGTTAGATTGATAAATTTGATCGTATAACAAACACTTCCTTCTATCTCTCTCGTCCGTCGGAATCCCCATTTTCTGCCCCCTCAGAAGCCTCTTCTTGCTTCTTTTCATCCCCTTTATCCATTGGTTTTTCCTTGGGCGCCTTGTGCTCTTCGAATGTTAGCTCTTTTCCGACTAGTTCCTTAAACTTTTCCTTGTAAAGGTCAATCATTGATTCTAAGACATTTGGTCCTTTTACTGTGACTTTTTCATTGACTTCAAACTCTGGTGTAAACCTTAGAAAGAACTTGAGCATTGTTTCGGATTTCTCTTTTATGTCCTCGATTTTTTTTGTCATTGTTATTTTGTACTTGAGGTCCTTGCCTGCAAGTGGATTGTTAAAGTCTACTGTGACTCGCGCGCCTGAAACTGCAATGATTTTTACCAATGAATTGTCGAGCGTGAACATCATGCCTGTTTGCGGATGGACTTTTTGGTCGGAGAATGCCTTTAGAGGGATGACTCTGATTAGTTCTCTTCTTCTTTCGCCGAATGCTTCTTTATGGGGGACTTCTACTTCGTACTCCTTTCCCAATTCTTTTCCTTCTAACTGTTTGTCCAACCCTGGAACGAGCATTTTTTGTCCGATACAAATGATTATCTGCTCAGGTTTTGCTTCTGGATTAATTTTCTTCAGGTCTTCTTCAATGTTTGAATCAAATAAATTATCGTTCGCGTAGCCTGAGTATTTGACTTCTACAAAATCGCTTTCCTTGACTTTTAAAGAGCTGGTTGGTGAATCAGTTTCCTTGACTTTTTCTTCTGGCATGAATGAAGGTGAGAATAAGGGTTTAAAAAATCTTCTAAAGTTTTTTTGCTGTGCATATCCTTATGGATAAAATATGCTGATTGGAGAAGAGAAGTGTTTAAATAGGTTAAATTATGGGTAATTTGGGTAGAAAATGACTAATATTGTTAACCTTGGGGAAGTTGCGAGGAACGCGTTACAGATAGCGATAGGTATTTCAGCGCTGATTTTGACAACTGAAAAACTTGTCGCAGTGAAAGAAAATTCAACACAAATCTTTTAAAATGAAAATAACAAAAAAATTAAAAACTGCTGGACTTGCTGTTGTTTTAGCTAGTGTGGGTTTGTACGCATACTATTCGGGCGGTAAAATTGGGGGATGGGATATCTCCCGGAGAAGCCAAAATGTAAAAACATACCTTGAAGAGTTTGAAGATAGTTCTGAAAAGATTGGGGAACGCGATTTAACAATAGATTCTGGAAATTCACAAACGACAGAAGTAATATCACGCGCGCCCAGCAGTTCCATAGATGATACAATTTTTGGCGAAGCTCCAGCTAGTCAACAAACTTCTTCACCTGATTCAGAAGGAGATGACACATTCATGAGAGAGAGGGAAGAAATTAAAAAAGAATTTGCTGCACTCGGAAGAGCATATGGCCTATATTTAAAAAGTGGAGATGTGAATCCAAGAGAAACTAATAGACTTGCAGCTATTAATAATAATCTCAACAGAAGACTAAATGAACTTTTAAGCAGGGAACTTGATTATAGGGAAGCAATGCCTGCTCCTGAAAATACATTAGAAAATAAAATTGGAAGTCCAACAACGCAAAATTCAATTGTCGCAGAAGTTTCTAAGGAAGGAGAATTTTTAAAGGAGGATGGAACTCAAGATGCGGGCGAAGATTCTTTGGTGAAAAAGATTAGAAAGCTTGGAGAGGGATATGCTGAAATTAGCAGAATAAATCGGGAGACGACTCATACCTATCAAAAAGCCATATTGTCTCTAGAGGAGGCATTCAACAATCGCTGCGCTGGTAGAGGGTTATCTGGTCTTGTAAAAATGACTGATTTACTTAGAGATCCTGAAAAATACAATGGAAAAACAATTAAAACCGAAGCATTGCCAACCGGCCGGATGTTTGTTCTTAATGGGGGAAATGATTCCTGCTTGTACTTTACAGTGGATGATGGGTTGCCTGCTAATGGCGCAGAAGTTTTAATTGTTACATTTGAAGGCAACAGAGAAGATGTGTATAATACGACCAGGGAATTATTTTCCGAAACAGTTGATGGGGATGCAGAAAGTGTGGTTATAACTGGAGAGTTTAGTTATGATAAAAGTGGACACGCTCGGGCAAAGAAGCAGGACGAATTCAGGGATGGCAAATTTTGTTGGCAACCCCCTTCGAGTTATTTTACGTTTAGTGATGCGATGGTCGACGTTCCGAACTTGGTAAAGGGGAAGCCGGATAAATTTGTTGAACTGAGAGGAAAAAACGTTGTGGATGTTCCTCAGACAGAAGTGGTTGGCAGAATTTTGACTGGGAGAAATTATTGCTTTAGAGTTGTTAAATTGCGAGACCTCGCAGCTACCCCAGACTTATATGACGGTCAGTATGTTGCTTTTAATTCTAGCGATAAACATCAAGTACATCTTAGAAGAGAGATTAGGGGTGGAAAAAGAATGGGTGAATTTTATGGCGGTTTTGTTGAATTTAAACCACAGTATGGAAGAGAGGGAATTAGATTTCTTGATGTTCCTAAACAAAATTAAAAATGAGGTTTAGAGGTTTGAGTTTCTTAACCATAACTTCACCAAACCTACCGGATTTTTGTTAGTTTCTCCTTCATGCAGAATAGCAGGTATTTCGCAAGCGTATTGAGAAGTAGAAGAGACACGATAGCTAAAAAGTTAAGCATTGGAGAGTTGGCAAAAAAAGAATGGAGCACTGGAGAGTTTTATCACGTTCTTTTTGATTATCTAAAAACTAAAGCTAAACCTGAAAGAACTTCTGAAATGATAACTCGTTTTTTTGGACGAAACAGTAGTGAGGAAAAACCATATTTTCCGGGCGGAGTTGAACTTGCGAGTTTTATTAATAGCCTATACGAAGTTCGTTGGTTTGATCCTGAAAGAAAGTACGCCTGTGTTGATATGCAATCATTAGTAAATGTAATAGCTGAAAGTTGGGGATTAAACTGGTTAGAGGTGGTGGTTACGCAGGATGTTAATGTTGTTGCAGAAGCTGCTGACAATAAGGGCTGGTGGGATTATTTTTTTGATGCGGGTGTTGAACATGAAGCTGTTTATTCCGCAGGCTTGGCTGCCGAGTGCGCTGTTAGTTCCATTTTGAATTCTAGGGTTACATGCAATTCAGAAGATAAGTTGGATGTTGTGAGGTATGCTGCAATCGCGGCTGCTTCTCGTGCTGCTGAGATTGTTGCTCAAAGTTTGGATCCTAACTTTCCAAATCGATTTGGGAGTATGATGGAAATTTATAAAGAAGGATTTGGTCCGGTGATTATTTCCCAGAATGCTAATGAAGGAAATAAATTAATTATTCAACAACCTCTTGTTAACAGAAGAAGAGTGGCTGTTTAGGATAATAAAACTTTTAGAAAAATACCTTCTCAGAGTTCAATGAAAAATCCGTATTTGGGAACTGAGTTGAGGAAGAGAAGGAATATATTGGCGAGAGTTGAGAATTAATTAATTAACCGGGCGCGGACTGGCGCGAAGGGAAGTTTTATCATTCTTTTTTAGTTACTTAAGAACAAAGGTTAACTTTAAGATAGCATTTAAGACAGCAGGGAAATGAAGGGGATTTGTTGAGCTTCCGCAATCACTAATTCCGTTTAAAGGGGAAGTTCCGACCAAAAGCGTACACGCGAGAACGGTCTTGGTTTTACTTACATATAATCTTATGCGACGAAGGTTTATGAAAATTATTGTTTACAGGAAAACACGTCGTGCGAAGTTTTAGGAAAAATCAAGGTCTGTCCAAAAGGCCATATAATACGACATCACAACTAGAAGATTAAAATATGAATAAAATTTTTAGAAAGAACCTATTAATTTTCTCTCTAAATCTTGAAAGGTTTCTCTTTGAACTTCAAGTAGCTCTTTCTCTGCAAAAGGTATTGCTTTCCTAATAGCATCTTCATACCTGATTCTTGCATTTGTTTTCATTTCGTTATTTAATTCACCCCAATAAATAGGACATCTTTCGGCCTCATGTACATTTAGGTGAACCGAATCCTGACACGGACAGAACGCAAATTCAGCCATATTATATCCCTCACCACTGACTCCAAGACCGTTAAATCCAACATCATTAATAACAAGCCCATCTGGATATGTCACAACAATTGCTTCACCACTTGTTTCTCGTTGGCTGTGGTTACAACATGGATTGCCCCAAGAGATAGTTGTTCCATCAGGCATTTCAATGCCCATATAAATACCCTCACAATTGAATCTTTCCTCCAGGACTTCATTCATCTTCCAATAGAGCAAGGGTGCAGGGGTATCATCCTTTTCCATACTGCGAGGAGGTGGTGATTGCTTTGCATTCATATAGAGTATGGCCGCCAAACCTCCAATTACAGCCGTGCCCATAAGCAGTTCTTTAGCGTTTGTCATATTTTCAAGCGACAAATACGCTTTATAAAAATTTGTATTCTATAATTATCCATTATTTCAATTGCTCTGACCAAATATTTTCTTCCCAGAAAGCGTTAACTCCGTTTCGCCAGTTTGGGTCTTGAGAATCAAATGTTTTGAGCCGTTTAGACAATGCTGGTTGTAATTCTCCAATATAGCGTCCGATATTTTTTATCACATATGTTTCAGGATTCATCAGAAAGGGTACAGCAATTTGTGTTGAGTTCATTTGCAAATTGGTCAACTCTCTATAAGAACGAGCGTTACCAATACAGCTCTTGTCTTCAATATACGTTGCTAGAAGAAATAAAGATGTTTGTCTAACAGAGTTCATTCTTATGGACGGTTCTTCATGATGCATCGAATCGTATAATACTGAAACAAGTGATTGCGCATTTGCACCAGAACGCAAACCTAATCTTAATTGTTTGAGTTTAGCATGGTTTTCCTTACTCTGCTCAATGTTTACAGGAACTTTTTTACTTAGACCCCTTAATTTTTGCGAATATCCTCTACTTTCAGCCACAGAAGTGCAGAATTCCATATAACTAACAGAAGGAACCTCCAGCCGTGTTTCATATTCCCTTATTGAAGTTTCATTCATTTCTCCAAACTGAGTTTCAAGAGTTGTGAAAGATCCTGCAATCGCCCCCATTGTTTCTTCATCAAAGTTATCTTCAACACTTGCAAAAAGGCTCGTTATCTCTATCGTTGCTTCTGGACTTACTCCGCCCGCCATTAGCCCTGAATCAAGAAGCAACATATCTTCAAGTCGGCTCACTGCGACATCAGGTTCTAGTTCAAGTTGAGATAACATATTAACATATTCTACTCCCCTTTTGAAGTTATCAAATTGATTTAATATTGGTGAGAAAGAACCCATAGGATCCCATGGTTCTGTGGAGTTTATTGGGTAAGAAGTCCGTTCATCTTGTGATGCTGAATTCTTTTGATCAGTCACGGTATTTTGTCGAGAAACAGGAGGTCTGATATAATTCCTATCTCCTAATTGTGGCGTAACCTGAATTGTCTGTTGTGTCGGGGGGGGGGGTTGCTTCTGAATCGTTTGAAGATTCATCAGTTTCCTGTGGCTCTTTTCTTTCTAGACTAACCTGCGATGTTGTAGTTATCCCTTCTGGATCCCCACTTGACAAATCTATGCTTTCCAAAGGCCCCCTTAAATCATAAGATTGGTTTACTGTTTCTTCATGTGTTCTCTCACATTTTTCTGCCGGTTTCAAACCGTAATACACGTAGCAAGCAAGCAAACCTGCACTAACTGCACCAGCACCAAGTAAATGTTTAAGTTTCATCTCAAATTCTGATTATTTAGGTTATTTAAAGATTTCTGCAATCTTAAATTTTTGTATTGTCCTGAATTAACTTCCTCTCGTTGTTTTTGTTTCATAGGGATATTATCCCCTCTTTTTATTTTTTCTCATTTTGTCTAAGAAGGCTTGATGTGGAGTTCTTAGCTTTCCTTCATTAGTCGTTAATCCCCAATG
>JBDRCQ010000005.1:0-97202 GCA_043821585.1 archaeon | reverse complement strand
TTTTCATTAATAAGATTATGGCTCCAGGGAGATTCAAACTCCTTATGCAAAATCAACTGCAAGATTTTGTATCGGGAACTATCTTGAGATTTAATGGCTCCAGGGAGATTCAAACTCCTTATGCAAAATCAACTGCAAGATTTTGTATCGGGAACTATCTTGAGATTTAATGGCTCCAGGGAGATTCAAACTCCCGACCTCCGCCTGTCTCAAACTTGTTTTGAGGCAATGAGAAGAACATTGTTCTTCGCTTTCATGAGAGCGGCGCTCTAATCAACTGAGCTATGGAGCCTAATAATAAGAACGCAACGACTAATACAGCGTTCCAATTTTATAATAAAAGAGAGGGTTTTTAAGTATGTTGCTCTTAGGACAAACATGGCAGGCGAAGAGGTGATAAACGCCACAACAGAAATCGCGGGAGAGATACTACTAAGCCTAGGCTCAATAGGAAGATGGCTTCAAGCGATCGGAGCCATTATAATTCTATGGCTCATATTTCAAATAATAAATTGGGTACTAAACAGAAAAAGGATAAAAAGATTAGACAAACTTTCAGACAAATTAGACGAAATAGAAAAGAAAATAGATAAAGCAATCAAGAAACATTAATAAAGTACTTCAAATATTGTTACTAATGAAAAACAACAGAGGTTCTATCTTTGTAAATCTCGTTGCAATAATTGGCGCAGTTTTAATCTTTGTTGGCATTGCATGGCTAATAGCAAAAAACTGGCACCAAATTCCTAATTTTCTAAAAATAACAATCTTAATAATCGCAACCGCTGCCTCGTTCATCTCGGGCGTTCTTGTCAGAGCAAAAGAACATGAAGGCGCAGGAAGGGCCCTAATCGTCCTAGGTGCACTGCTATACTTTCTAAGCATCTTTCTAATTTCACAAATGTACCATCTAGCAACAACCCTCCAGCACTACGCCTGGCTATTTTTCTTAGGATGGGTTCTTATCTTAGTTTCCTCGTACCTATTGAAATCTCCTGAAAACCTTGTTATCTCGATGATTCTATTCTTCCCATGGCTAATTTTACAATACATTTCTTCAGTAATGCACGCGAGTATAACCGGAGAAAACGGAATGATCATAGCCTTCGTACTCCTCTTCCTAAGCACAGGCATAATCCTCTTCAGCTCAAGCATATTCCACAAATCAATAAACCACAAATTTACAAATATCTACAGATTCTGGACAGCATTCTACTTCTTACTAATCTTCTACATCATAAGTTTCCAATCCCTATTGCCCCTTCTTTCAGAATATTCTTTCCAAGGCGGCGCTCTAACGATCTTCTGGATTTTCTTCGTTGTCCTAGCAGTCCTCTGCTTCATATTCGCAATACTCTTCGCAGCAAGCAGAAACTCAATATCTTACAAAGAAATCCTTATATTCATCGGTGTAGTCTTGCTCATCTTCATATTAATTCTCTCAACAAAAATAGGTGCAGGCTTAGTAGGCCAATGCACTCCAGTAACATGCTACAACTACAATAACGCCATAGATTGTAACTCTGCCCCTTCCTCATTGCTATGTGGATGGAGTGAAATGGAAGGAGGAACCAGAAACGGATATTGCAGACAAATCAACTGCGATAGCTTCGAGACGGAATTAACTTGTAACACCGCTCCTGAAAAATTAGACTGCACCTGGAAAGCAGATAACATAAGCCAAACAGGTTACTGCACAAGAGCATATTGCTATCAATATGATTCAGAAACAGCCTGCGCATCGGCGCCTTCAAACCTAGACTGCTCCTGGAGCAATAACCGTTGCAATCAAAACAGCAGCCTAAACGACCCACTAAACCCTTTAAACACCTACCAAATATGCAACGAATTCACGAACAACAAAGCAGACTGCTCAGAACAAGAATTATGCGCGTGGAATGCTGGACCATATTATGGAATCTTCGGCTTAGGCAGAGGCCAACTACCAACTCAAATATGGATACTCTGGATTCTAATCAACTTCCTATTCATTGGTTTCATTATTCTAGTTCTTGCCTACGCCCAAATGACCGGCTCAAGAAAAATGATAAACCTTGGACTAATTTTCTTCATACTTGAAATAATCTCTAGATACATCGGATTCTGGTTGAACTTCAGGGGCTACCTTGCATTTAGTATCCTTGCAATCCTCGGAGGTATAATCCTAATTCTTGGCTCAATTTATATACCGAAATGGAGAAAAAGACTAATCAACGACGCGCCTTCAATCGAACAACAAAACACTCCAAAAAATGAAAAAAGAACTAACTAACTTAACCATTTTAATAGTAATCGTCTCAATTGTCTTAGTTTCTTTCATTGCCTACAATCAATGGCCAATCCTCACAGGTAAAAGAATAGTACTAGACACTCGTCCTGTAGATCCATTCGATCCATTCAGGGGACAATTCATCACAATAGCTTATGAAATTTCTCTAATAAATAACACAAAAAGTTTTGAAACCGGAGATTCTATTTACATCTCACTAAACGAAGATGAGAAAGGAATATGGAGACTGAAGGACGCGTCAAGATCGAAACCTGAAATTGGAGATTTCATAAAAGGAAGAGTAACTTACTCTTCAGAAAACAGAGTCTCCGTTGAATATGGGATAGAACAATACTTCTTCGAAAGAAACGCAGATCTCCCACGCTCAAACTTAACGGTAGAAGTCGCAGTCTCAAATTCAGGCCGAGCAAAAATGATTCGCCTCCTTCACAACGGCCAACCATTTGAAATAGACTACAAAGAATTTGACATAAGAGATTAGATTAAACCCCCAACCTGCCCTACCACCTTATCGACAACATTCAAAAAACTCTGCCTCCATAGCAATAAAATTCCCTTCAAACTAAAATATGCCGCATCCACAACACTCACAAAAAAAGCCATCTTAACCTTTTATCAGAGAGATATCCATTGTCGAGATGTTCGTCTTCTTTCCCTCAGACTCAAAACTCTCACTCCCTATTTTAACCTCTTTTATTTGAATGTTTTCCTCGAGCGATCTTCTGGCAACCTCAGCCACATCAACAGCCTTAGAAATAAACTTTCCCCTCGATTTAATAACAACCTCCGACGCCTCTCTCTTCGTAAACTGAGTTATCACGCCCCGGATATAATTCACCAATGGCTTAGAGCCCACAAAAATGGTATTATCATTACCTTTCGAATCAGTTCTCGGTGTCTTCTGTCCTATCGGCTCTGTCATGTTTCTTTTGTCGTTTCTGTTTAGCTAACCTAGAAAGCTGGCCAGCAACCTTATTTCTTACCTTTTTAGAAGGCATCGTGTCTTTTAATATTTTTTTGTTTCTGTCAAAGTCCTCACTAAACCCCTCTGAAGTAGCAAAAAGCTCTGAGGCCGCCTTCCTTACCATTGTTGATTTTATTCTTCCCATGCTCAGTTGTGAGAATGAGTGTTTTTAAGGTTTTTCATAGCCCGATTATACCCAGATCAAAGCCCTAAAACTCTCTGAAGATCATTCCTAATCAAGGCTCTCTGGTCTCCATCTAAATCATCTAAGGCCGGATCATACGCCACAATAGGCACGCCATACACATTACACAAGAGCCTTATATCTCCACAGGGTTCCGTATAACCAGCCCCATTTGCATCGTATGATTTAAGAAAACCATTGCTAACAACCGCCCTCGGCAAACTTCGTTTGCTCCTCCTACGCCCCATGCGACTAAGTGTTAAAGCCTCGCCAACCCCAACAACGCCCTGCCTCAGAAGACCATAAAAAACATCCTCAAATTCCCCAAGGTGTCTTGTCACACTGACCTCATGATTAGGTAACAGTACCTCGACATCCCTCTGAATCCTAGCCACAGGACAAATTGCATGACCTAAAACCACAACCCCTTTTCTTTCAGTCAATCCAGCAAACTTCTTCATAAAAAAGAAAAACAAAAAAAAGATTTAAACATATAGACAATCAGGCACTAACAATAATTCCTTTAATCAAAATAGTTTTCTCTGTCTAATATCAATCATATCAGGAAGTTCTTAATTTGTTTTTCTGGCTGAATTTACATGAGAACAGATCCAAATCAATTAGAAAACCTAGCGGAAGCTGGCCAAGACAAAAAGGTCTCACGCAAGGAAAAACTCGTAGACATCGCCGGAAACATAACCTACTCTTTTATTGTGGGTGCAGGCGTAGATTGCGCAGCAGGCCTAAACTTCAGAGGCATTGCGATCTCAAGGACATACGCAACCGGGATGAATTGCATAGTTGGCGCACCCTATGGGATGTGGAGAAATTACGTTTTCAAGAAAAAAGAACAGATCTGCGGCAGCGGCCCGGCAAGATATATCTCAAAAATAATCAAAAAAAGAATGCCCTCGGAAAAACTCTGGAAGTTAGGAAGAAAACTAACAAACACAACAGCCGAACTATTCGCATTCAACACATTCCAAGCCCCATTATATGGACTCGGCGTCGCAGTGGCAACACTTATATCCGAAGGAGGAGTGAACTGGGAAAAAGTAATGGGGGGTACAAGAAACGTTGCCCTTCTCTCGCCATTCTTCGGCCTAACTCTTGGATGGTACCTAGATAAATTCAGAAATTTCTTTGGAATTAAATCCGCCCCAGACCAAGCTAAAGATCCAGCTTCTCAAACCTAACCAGATTCCCCCACGCCTCCAAATGCTGCCTGCCTTTCTTGTTCAAATCCCCTTGCGACATAAAAACCGCAGGCAATCTTTCCCCTCGAGCTTTCTTCTCAGCCTTCAACAAATCACTATCTGAAACAGACTTCTTATCCTTCGCAATCAAGTAATATGTCTGCCTCCCCAAATCAGTATTTATCCTAATCTTGGCCTCGAACTCTTTCTTTTTCTCAGCAACAACATGCAAAACCTCAATGTCCTTCCTAGACAGAAAATCCTTCACGTTAATCGCAAATTCATTATCAACAACTTTCTCTTTCTTTTTCTCAGCAAGTGGCCTCTCATCTTCCTCCAAAAGAGTCTGCTGTTTCACTTCTGCTTTTTTCTCAAGAAGCCCTTGCTCCTCAACAGCTTCCTTGCCAGCTTCAGTAACTTCCTCTTTCTTACCAACAGGCTCAACAAGTTTCTCAGGTTCAGGAGCTTTCTTAGGCCCCCCCAAAGCATCCATGATCTCATCGTCATTCAAAGAAAAATGCTTCCAAACCAATTTTTGCTCCCCGTTAACTCTAACCTTAACAGGCACAGCGAAATCCTTTATTGCCCTCAGAGCCACACGAATAACCGGATCCTGGCCGGCATCTTCCAAAACCCCTTCCTTCTTAAGCTTCTGAAAAGCCTCCTTCTCTCTTTCATTCAAATACGGCACAAACTTTTCTAGCTGCGCCTCCTGCCCAGGCAGATAATACAGCGGTGAACTGCCCACCCTTAAATTAGACATTTTAAGCTTTCCTTCCCCCTTTAACTCGCTCAAAAACGCTCCCGCAAACAACGGTGAGAAATTAATTGCTTTAGCCACCTGAACCGGCAAAGCGGGCCCTCTCGACCGAATAGTAGACAAAATTTTCTCCTTGCTTGTAGCAAGCTTTTCCATCTCAATCATGGTTTATCGCGATCCCCTCTTTATCATGTTCCCAATAAAACTAAAGAGAATTTAAAGATTGTTATGCAAAACATCCCACATTCTCCCTGATTAAATTAACCAATTCTTTTGGCTCATCACTTCTAGCAATTTCCCCAGCCCATCTATCCAGACACCTATCTTGCCAGGCCTTGGCCCTTCTACCATGAGAGTTATGAGTAACCGTAACCACCTCAGAGTATCCTGCTCGTGCAGAAAGAACGTATGACGCATAAACCAAATTCTGCCACGCTCTTCTCTCACCACCTTCAAGCCACTCGCAAGAAAGGTCAATTGCGCAATCAGCATAGAAGGGATCAACATACAATGCCCCATTCTGAACAACACCCTCCTTAAAATCCATCCTTCTAAACCCCACGGCCCTCCCCTGATCACAAACATAAACATGCGCTCTGCTTCCCGCACGAATCTGTTCTAACGCAACCCCCACATCGCCATCTCCTTGTGGTTCCCAAATAGCAATTTCCGGAGTAACATTTCCCCTTGCCCTCACAATTCTCGGGGATTCCTTATCCCTCGCCAAAACCTCGTCTGAAGCACTCCTAAACTGTTCATCCATCCTCTTGAAACAATCCCAATACTCTTCTCCAATACCGAGGTATTGTACCCCGACTGTCAAGGGCATCCTATCATCCATCCAACTACAGAAAAAAATCAAGTTTTAAATCTTTCCAAAAGACACATTATCAAGAATTCTCAAAAAAATCCCACATTAAAGCATTGGCCTGAAAGTCATAATTCCTAGGCCCTGTAATGCCCTTCAAGATGTTGCACAAATTACCATCAGGATTAGACTCGCAAGTCCTAGCCCCTGCATAAATCCCAGGTCCAGGCCATGTATGGCCATGGCCCTCAATCAAACACAAAACAACCCTTGCTCCCTGGTCACAACCACTATAAACCCTGCACTCTCCAAAGCCCTCCAACTCATTAAACTCATCAGAACATCCATTTCTATCAACCCATTCCAAAATAGTTTCCTCAACTGGCTGCAAACTATCAGATATTTCTCCAGCCCCGCCTTCATAGGGGAAAAACCCATCTTCAACGCCGTGTAAATGCATCACAGGAACAGCCCTTCCAGGATTGCAATCAATTTCCAATTGATTCGTCCCAACCGGAGCAATAGCTGAAATCTTATCAGACAACTCACAAGCTAGCCTATAGACCATTGTACCCCCATTCGAAATTCCCGTAGCATAAACCTTTGTTGAATCCACATTGAATTTTCCTTCCAAATCATCCAACAACTCAGAAACAAAACCTACATCGTCAACATTGGGCGCTTTATTCGCATCAACTCTCGGCCCACCATTCCAATGCCGGTAATTCTTACCAGACTCGCTCCGTTCTCCAACCACCGCTTCCGGATAAACCAAAATGAATCCCTTTTCCTCAGCAGTCAAACTCATCGCAGTCTGCCTTTCAGCAGCTTCAGCATTTCCAAATCCTCCATGGAAATTCAAAACAACAGGCCAACTTCCTATATCGGGATCATAAGAACTAGGAACATAAACCCTATACGTTCTCTCCAAACCCTCATGATCAATAGAAAAGTCATGCCAACCCTCCTTGCCACCATCTCTTACAGCAAACAAAAGACCAACAAAAACTAAAATCAAAACAACAACTCCTAAAATAATCTTAAACCCCATTTTCACAGCCTAGTCCAAGAAACCTCATAATAACTCACCCCCCCTTCTTCATCAACCACCGCCACCAACAGCTTCTTACGAGTAGAATGCGCAACTCTGTTCTTTGCCGCGAAATCCTGCCAATTCAAACTCTCAGATTCATTAACAACAGTCAGAACCCATCTTGCATGATCATCGCCCGGCTTAACCCCCTTCTCATAAACCCTAAACTCTGTCCCAAACTTCAAAGCAGTTTTTACAATATATCCTTTCTTTCTAAGATCTCCAAATACAACCAACTTAGTCTCAATCCTCTTATCTCGTTTCTTCAACTTCTTCAACAGTTCCTCAAACCCTAAGATGCTTTTCCCAGACAAAATCTCCATCCTCCCAGCCCCTGCTAGGTAAAGAGCTTCCACCCCTGAATACTCAATCTTCCCAGACTTCTTCTCGCCCCACCGCGACTTCTCATACATCGAAAACGCCTCCTGCGAACTCGAACTGGTTTTATCGCCGACAAAATAAGATTTTATCATCTTAGACAAAAGCCCAATATCTTTTTAAAGGTTCTTTCAATTACCAATCCATGGAAAACCCTCAAACAGAAACCCAAGAAGCCGAAAACAAATTCGGCGACTTCGAAGAGATTGAAGAAGAAAAGAAAGTGGACCCAAAAAAAGCGCCACAGAAAAAACCCCAATATAATAATCGATACCCGCAAAACTTTCCTTCAAGAGTCCGTCTACCAAGAGACAGACAACTAATAGGGATAGTTCTAGAAAGACTTGGAGGCAAAAGAATGTCGATAAAGACAACAGATGGCAAAACAAGAAACTGCCGCGTTCCGGGTAGATTCAGCAGAAGATTCTGGCTCCGCCCAGGACACTTTGTTATGATAGAACCCTGGCCAGACGATGATGGCAAAGGCGACGTAGTTTATCAATACAGGCCAAACGAAATAACCCAGCTCAAAAAGAAAGGCATCGTAGATAATTTAGTTAACGAGTTCTAAAGGAGGCCCCTCAACGGACCAAAGTCTCCGGACTCAACATCATGCACAAACAGTTCATTCCCCCTTGGAGAGACCAAAAGATATCTCGCATTACCAAAAGCGGCCATATATCTTCCCATTTGTTTCCCCACCCTCCCACAGTTAGGAGAAGCAGGGCTAGATTTAACCTCACAAGCAAATAATCTATCAACAGCAGCCCTTGTACTCCTAGCTAAAACGTCCAACGCTCCCTTCCCGTCAGGCAAAGGAACCTCCGTTTCCACATCATAACCATGACTCGCAAAATAACGAGTAACCTGCTTCGCAAACATTTCGTGAGGGTTCATAAAAATACCTAAAAAATTTCGCTATAAAAACCTTTCTATTTGTAACTATTATGGGGTAATAACAGAATCAAATAATTACGTTTTGGGAACTACAAAAACTCATTCCCCAAACGATCATTCAACTCCCCAGCCACATTTTCAAGCATTTTCTCCTTAGCCTTCCCTTTCCAGCCATGATGCCCCAAAACCCACCCCAGCTTCACCAAAGCGCTCTCAGGCAGCATATCTTCCAAGAAAACAACCCCTGAATCCATCAATTCCCTCCCATTCGAGTAAACATACGGATCCAACCTCCCAAAAATAGTCTGAGGCGCCACACAAACAACCAAACCATCCCTGATATGTTTCTTCAACTTAGGCATCCAATTTTCCTTAGAATCGCTCGCCGCAACATGCCCAATTCCTGCAACTTCAATAACAAGGCCCTTATACTTCAAAGCGCAATAATCCAAAATCCCAGGATCCTGCCCCGGATAAAACTTCACTAAAGCCACCTTATCACTAAAACTCGCATCCAACTCAACCTTATCCTTATTCCTCGGCCGATATTCCCTCAAGAACTCAACCCTCCCAGAAGTAGGCGATTTCACTTTCTTCTTCGGGGCTTCGGAGGCGGAATCGGCCAGGGTGGGCTTTCCGCCATCGGCGGAATTATCGTGGGAATCTGAAATCGCTGAAGGAGGCCAAACCTTAGCAATCGGCCCATCATTAACAATCTTAAATGCATCCCGCCTAGTGGTGTGCATCTTTCTAACCTTCGTTCCAGGCATAGCATAACAAAAATCGTCATTCGAAGTAGCATGCCCAACCAACATAACTTCCGCACAATCCGAAATAGCCATCTGCGCAGCACACTGCAAATTCAAATTCGCATCACTCGAAGCACGATCAATACTCCTCTGCGAATAAGTCAACACAACAGGCTTATTCAAATTCCTCAAAAAGAAACTCAAAGCCGCAGAAGTATAATGCAAAAAGTCTGTCCCATGCGTAATTATAATTCCTTCAATTTCCTTATCGTTCAACATCTTCTCTGCAATCTCCGCAATCTTGATCCAGTGCTCACTTGACATAGACTCCGAAGCAATCATAAACGGAATCTCGATTTTCTTCACATTAACCATCTTAAACAATTCCGGATAAAACTTAGCAAATTCTCCAACCTCCGTCAACGGCGCAACCCCGCCAGTCTTTGGATCCAACTTAGAAGCAATCGTCCCACCAGTCACAATCAACCCAATACTCTTCAAGCCATTCTTCTCCTTCAACTTAAAATCCTCCTTTTCCTCCTTAAACTTCTTCAACGCCCTCCCCGCCAAAACATTTTCCTTCGGAATCCCTATATTGTACCCAGTTTTTAACTTCAATAAGTAAACAGAAGAATCCTTGCTCTCAAGAATCGTCCCCTCCACCTCTCGCTTCGCTAACCTCAAACGAACATAATCTCCTGGTTGAAAATTTAGATCTGCCATATCAATAATCCTTCGCTACATAAACAACATTCTTCGCCTTCTTCCCACAAACAACACACTTTCCCTTAACAGCTTCCTTTTTCAAATTCGTTCCCCTGACTTTAGCACCAACTTCTTTCTCAACAACCTCCGCACACTTCTCCCCATCCAAATCAATCGAACAAAACTCGCACCTTGCAAGATTCCCACCATCAATCACTTTCTTCATTTCCTGAACACTTTTAACATCAACAATCCGATCCTTAAACAAACCATCTGCCTGCTTCTTCAAATGCTCCCCAGACTCATTCTTAATCTTCTCAAGATATTTCATCAAGTCCTTCTCAGATATAGTCTCCTTCTTATTCAAATCCCTCCTAAACACACTCAACTTTTTCTCCTTCAGTTCATTCTTTCCAATATCAATCCTAACAGGCACTCCCTTCATCTCCCAATGATTAAACTTCTCACCAGGAGTTTTATTACTCATATCAACAACGACATCCGCAAAATCTCCAATCTTGTCCCTCAACTCATTCGCCTTCTTGACCAATTCCTCGCTTGTATCAATCGGCACAATAGCTACATGTTTTGGTGCAATCTCCCATGGAAACCTCAACCCCTTATCATCCCCATGCACTATAACAACACTCGCAAAAATTCTGGACATCGCAGGCCCATAACACGTGGTGTAAACGTATTTATCCTTTCCATCTTTATCTTTAAACTTAATATCAAAAGCCTTAGCAAATTCCGGCCTAATCATATGGGTAGATGGCTGCTGCACAACTCTCCCGTCCGGGTTTAAAACGTCAGCAGCAAAAGTCTTACTCGCTCCAGGAAAAGTATCCCACTGTGGCCTCTCAAAGAAAATAAAAGGCAATCCGAACTTATCATGCAACAACTCTTTTGTCGTCTCCATGTCTTCATGCACTTGATTCATTGCATCGCCTTCAGAAGCAAAAGCACAATGCGTCTCAATCCAATGAAACTCCCTGCTCCTCAAAAAAGGCCTGGTCGCCTTCGTCTCGTACCTAAAAACATTAGCTCTTTGATAGGTCTTAAAAGGCAGATCGTTATAACTCCTAATCCAAAGATTAAACATCTGATAAAAAGCAGTTTCTGAAGTAGGCCTTAATGCCAACTTGTCCTTAAACTTCGTATCCCCTCCCTGCGTCACCCAAAATACCTCCGGCGTAAAACCTTCAACGTGCCCGGCCTCCTTATTGAAGTTTTCCTCAGGAATCAAGGTAGGGAAAAAATACGGCTCATGCCCTTTCCTCTGCAACGTTTTATTAAAATAATGATACATCTTCTCCATACAAAGTACACTCCACGGCTGAAAAACAAGAAAACCCTTCACATTGTACCTTAAATCGCCCAGCTCTGCCTTCTGCACAATCTCAGAAAACCATTTAGAGAAGTCCTCCGCCTTCCCAACACTCAATCCCTTGTTATTTTTCTCAACTTTTTTCACCATAAACCAAGTTACCCAACACATTTATTAAATCTTACTAAAGTCAAAAAAACTCAAAACTTCCATTCAGCCAAAACCTTAAGTCCCTACCACTGCCTGGCACCACTAAAGTAGCCACCTCCCCATCACTCACTCTCTTTAACAACGATTCAAATGCATCAGAACATCCCAAATAGTGATGTGCCTCTCGCAAGGCCTGCTCAGGACAAAAACCTGGAATCTTTTCTCTAACAGACCCTCCATGATCAAACGCATAAAGCGTTGCTCTCGGATCAGCCCCAAAATAAATCTCAGCACCTTGTCTACCGACTCGCATAGCCAACATTCCAGTTCCACCAAGATATCTTGGGATAATTTTATCAGGCATAAATATGAATAAAGAGATCGCACAAAAATGTTATGCGGAGGTCAAGATAATCGAAACGATTATTAAATCTTTTCATCCAAAATAAACATGGTCGCCCTAATAGAAACTCTTTACAAAGAAACCAAAAAACCCAGAGAAACCTACAAAAGACAGCCCTTAGTTCAAGAAAGACTCTCTGCATTAGAGTTAAGATTAGAACCAGTCCAGAACTCTAAGTTAATTCCAGGCACTGCAGGACACGTCAACATGAACACGGGAAGAGGGATCTACGGGGCAGAATTTCAAGACCCGTTCAGCACCAACACCCAACATCACGAATTCGCGCACATTTTAGGGATAAGGGATGAACACCAAGCAGACATCTGGGCATTATACAAAACAGGCAAACCTGAATATGTCAGAGGCCCTTTCTACAAGCCACCAATCAACCTCAATTAAAACCCCAAAAAGAATAAGGTTAAAAAAGACATTTCTTTGGTAAAATTGGGCTCATAGTTTAATGGATAGAATGACAGGCTTCGGACCTGTAGATCGGGGTTCAATTCCTCGTGGGCCCATTGACATTCTTTAAAGGGATTCTCCTGCCTGCCCTAAGAATAACCACAATTATAACAACTGCCAATGCAGAAATAGTTCCGATTGCAACTACAAAAGCACTGCCCAAGGAAACTCCCGCTATTTCAACACTTCCAATCCCCAAATCAGCACCACCCTCACCCCCATCCTCTTCACCTTCTCCCCCTTCGCCAACCAAACAATCCAAAACCTCAAGAGGTTTATCCAACTCTGCACCACAACCATTTTCATCTGTACAAACTCTTGACCTTATTTCATCCACACATTCGCTCCAGTCGGTACAAGTCCAGTTTTCTTCACAAGAAGGACTAGAAGGAGGATTACCTCCCCCTTTGTTATGCACCAAAACCCCTTCTGCGAAATAATCATTATTCGGTACAACCTCTTTCAGATTGTAGGTCTGAACAGTTTCTTCCCAACAATCTACTCCCCCCACACCCTTAACTCTCTTACCAGCAAAGATAACCAAATCGCCTTCTTCCAGTTTACCAACTCTCAAAACAGAATTTTCCTTAGAAGTCTTTAAAGGATCAATAGATTTCCAACCATCAGTAGTATAAACTGGATGCTCGTCGGTCAATTTAAACTTAGACCCATCAGCAAAATCAACCTCGCACAGGTGGTCCCTCAAAGGATGCTCCGTCTCAAAAACAACACTTCCTTCTAAATCTCCAGAATCCTCGTTATAACTCAAAACCATTTCCCCAACACCGATCCCTTCTATTGCTTTCTCAGTCCCATCGGCCATCAAAACCCTCGTTCCAGCAGGAAAACAACTCCCTCCTGTATCCGTATCGCCATCAACACACGTATCTCCAGCCTCATCACAAGTCTGACCAGAAGAACAAGGGCTGCTCCCACCCAAACAAGCCCCTTCGCTACAAATCTCAACTCCTGTACAATACAACCCATCATCGCAATCCTCGTCCAGACTACAAACACAATTCCCGGCAGCATCACAAAGACCTTGTGAACATTCAGTGCCCTCTGCAACAATAAAATTATTACAACCAAGGCCCCCTCCAAAATCAAAACAAAAATCACCTGTGCACTCCAGCCCGTCATCACATAAAGAGTCATCTTGGAAATTCTCACAGACTCCATCGCATAGATAATCCACAGTACACTGAATTTCATCGCTGCAACTTTCATCCGGAAGACAACTACAGCTTCCGGCAGCATCACAGAAACCTCCAGAACACTCGGTTCCAAGAGCTAAAGGGCTATTAACGCAACCATAGGTTGCAATACAAACATCGTTCGTACAGTCAGAATCATCAACACAAATAGAGTGATCTAATGTATAGGCACAAGTTTTATCCTCCCCGCAAGAGATAATGGCGCAATCCAACCAAGACGCACAATCACTATCCTGTAAACATTCCACACACTCCCCGCTAACATCACAAACAAGTTCATTCCCGACAACGCACCCGCAGTCCACTACGCAAGTATTACAATCTTCTCCCCTTGCAGCCTCGCATAAACCGTCCCCACAATCGCCTATCGTAGCGACAAATCCCGATAGCACATCTGGAATACCATCCGAATCACCATCCGTAAGATCATTAATAGCATATTTGTAGATCTTTCCGTGTTCTTCACCTTCAAATTTCTGACTAACTCCAAACACTCCATTCCCATACGCCACGATCCCTCCAACTAAAGACCTTTCAATCAGTTTATCGCCAACAACACTCCAAGAGTAAAGAAACTCTCCAGCCTTGGAAAAAATCAAAACCTTCTTATTCATAGAATCTCCAACATAAACTAAATCAAAATCAGGATCCACTGCAAGACCATGGGGATACAACATCTCGCCCCTGCCAATACCATAATCGCCAAAACTCCTCAAGAAACCTCCGAAAGAGTCAAAAACAACAATTCTATGATTGCCTGCATCAGCAACATACAAACTGCCATCGTTGATATCTACATCAATTGCCTGAGGAAAAATCAATTCTCCATTTCCACTTCCAAAATTGCCAACAACACTTATTTCCGAAGGCAAATCGCCATCAAGATGAACAACATCAAATTTTTGTATCTGATGGTTCATAGAATCAGATACATAAAGCCACCCATTATCTTCATCAACAACAACGTCTATTGGAAACTTAAACTCCCCCCCGGCTCCTCCAGTTAAAGTAGGATTGTCTTCTGGAAGCACCCATCTTGTGTATTCATCATTCAAGCTTTTATTGATCGCTTCAACAATCCCATCAAGAAATATTCCTGCAGAATTACTTCGCGACGCAGAGATTTCATTAGCAATATACACCCAGCCCCTCGTATCGTCCACATCCATCCCAGCAGGCGCCCTAACCAAATCCCAGAAATGCCCCCAAGAAACCCCATCAGACCAGTCATCAGTCTCGACTCCATAAGGATGAATAGCAATACTACAAGTCGGCACATTAGGGGCATACAAATTACCCTCCTCGTCAAGCGCCATATTTCCTGAAATGGACGAAGAAAAATAAAGCTCGGCACCCGCATACGAATTATCCTCTTGAATATTCTCCCAGGAATTCTCAACCCTCACATAAGCCTCATCCAAACGAGGATATTTAAGGTCCAGACCAAAATCCACAGAATCCCCATTCGAGTCACCAGTAGAATACGCATAAATTTTCCCAGAATTCTCTACAAACAACATAGGAACATCACCTTCTAAGAATACAAAATCCTTCAACTTAAAGGTATCAGAATCCAACAAAACCTCTGGATCAGTCCAACCTCCCTGGCCCCTCTGGACCGCAAGTATGTTTCCGTCTAGAGAGTATACTATCCAATTCGTTCCAGAACTGTCCTTGACAATTCTGAAAAATGACAAAACGCCCGTTTCATCCTCAAGAACAGACACCGGCCCCGAAAACGTACCAGCTTGCGTATCATAAACAATTTCTGAAAGCCCAGAATAATCAGAAGAGGAATATACAAACACTACCTCACCATCCTGAAAGAAAGAGTTCTGCTTTTCAACAATTCCACCAAAAGCCAGACTATCACTCCCATATAAATCAGTGCATGTATTGTCAAAATCATTCGTCCATTCATCAGCCCACCACATCCAACCTTCTGCATCAGAATACTTAGCGACACATTTTCCAACAAACAAGAAATATTCTCCCAACTCTGGAAAATACCTAAAATCCCTTACTTGGTACCCCCAATCAGTAGGCAGAATTGGCGTATATGTAGAAGGATTAGGATTCCACCCGCCATTCCAACCAGAACTTGTCCATCTTTTCCACGATAAATCTTGCCAGCTTTCATCATATTTAATCGCTGTAACAGCCATAGGCAAAACACTCCCATATGTGTGCCCATAAGAAAGCACTGCGATTGCTTCTTTATTTTCACCAACTGCCATCACCCCACCAAGTTTATTCCAGGACTGTATCAAAGTTCTCTCACGATATTTGTCATAATCTGTACCCTCAGAATACTTCAAAACATCCTCCCCAGTTAAAAGAAAATTAGCAAAACCGCCATGATCATCAAGCCCTCCTGAAAAAACACGCAACGCCTCGTGATACGTTCCAAAAACTTCATCATTTCCCCAATCGAAAAGTCTTACTAGATCAGCAACAAAAGCATTTCCTCCCCCTTCTGTAAATTGCTCCCCGCCATTCAACAAAGACATTGACTTGGGCAGCCCGCCAGAACCACTCCAACCTTCTTCAGTCAACAACTCCCACTTGTTCAAATTAAGATCAAACCTTCCCACGATATACCCAAACTCGTCCGTAGCCATGAAATAATAAACATAATTATCCGTTGCAACTGCATCAAAACTATAGGGCTTGTTCGTGTCAAAATCCCTAAACTCCCCTCCCAAATCTATCGGCTTTCCTCCATTTAAAACATACCAGTCCCCTGGATCCAGCATAACCCTTTGTTCTCCACCTTTTTGAACTAAACCAGAAAGAAAAAATATCAACAAGATAACAATAAACCCAAAAAAAATCATCCAAAGAATGCTAACCTTCCACCAACTTTTCATAAAACCTAGAAACGACCTGACTTTATAACGTTTATTCCAATACACTAGAAAATATCAAAGGCATCGCAATCGTAGCATCACACTTGACATCAACGAATGTTGCCTCAGGTTTCAGCTTCCCCCAGCTCTTTCCCTCCTCCAACGGCGCTCCTGAAGAACCCCCGCCCGCTTCCACATCCTGTGTTATCTGCACACCATAATCTGCCCCTTTCGAAAACTGTAAGGACTGCTGAATAAAGTTCTTAGGCGTTCCCCCACCAACATAAATTACTCCAGACTTCTTCGCAGTCCAAGCACCATCAATTATCTCTTTCATGTCCTCAAACGCATCAATTGAGATTTCCTTCCCTGCAGCCTTTCTTCCCCAAATCATCAGCCCAATTCCAGAATCAGCAAGAGCCGGACAATACAACTCCGTGCCAGTCTCAAAACAAGCCCTCAAAATACTATTCGAACCCTCAGGCAAAATCTCTCCAACCTTCTTCAAAAAGCCTCTAATCGTCTTTTCTTCCTTGAACAAATCCCAGTTCTTCTCAAAAAAATCCTCAAGCTTAACGTAAACCTCATTCTTCATTAAAACATTATACATCCGGTCATAACCCCTCTCATGAAACTCCTCGTCATTCCAAGTGTCACAATGGTAATGCTCATCACCAAGCGCCTCAATCAAGTCATGCGTCAAATTCGCACCAGTCGTAACAATAACATCAATCTTCTTTCCCTTAACAAGATCAATAACAATCTGCTTCATTCCAGCAGGCACCATCGCCCCAGCCATCCCAAAAAAAACCTTGCACTCCTTATCGCCAAACATCTTTTCCACAATTTCCGAAGCCCTGCCAATTTTCCGAGCCCCAAAACCTGCATCTTTCATTCGCTCTACGAGTGAAGAAACTTTCATATCCTTCTCAATTTTCAGAGGTTTTACCTTTTCCATAAATTAAAAGAAAAACTTTGACTTTTAAAACTTCCTACAACCTCCCTTAAACACCCCCTTCATAGCGTAATCGGCTGCATCGGGCGCTTCGCGCCCCCCATATTATTGAAGCTATTTTCCTAACTTATCCAAAACACCCCTCGCAACCCTCACAGTCTCGACAACATCCTCTTTAGGAAAATCAACATTTCCCTCCACCAAGTCTCCCGCAACAACATTTCCTTCCTTGATTACTTCCAATAATCTAGAAACTTCCGTCTCATTCAACCCTCCCGATTCAGGATAACCTGTCGCCTTAACTATAGAGGAATCAAAAACATCAATATCAAACGAAACATAAATCTCTCCCTGCCTAACAAACTCCCGCACCCACCTCAAACTTTTCCCCAAATCGAATCTAACCTGATCAACACTAATCGTCCTAATTCCCGACAAATTCAAAAACTCTCCCTCCTCCGGCTCAATCTTCCTCGCCCCAATTAACAAAATATCATCTCCCCGAACGCCCTGCTCAACCAACGCCCTAAGCCACTCCTCATGCGTTGGCTCTTTCATGAAAGGCATACAGTCTGGATGCGCGTCAAATACAATTAGCTTACCATGCCCGTACTTGTCAAAAAACGCCTTAGCAGAAGGGTAACTAATCGAATGATCTCCCCCAACAAAAATCACGCCCAAAGGTTCATGCAAATACTCGTCCGCCTTGTCATAAATCTTTGCTTGCTGCTCCTCAACATTATCATTATTTAACTCCAAGACATAATCAAACTTATCAACAATCAAATCTCCAAAATCCCGCGTCCCTTTAGTCTTCCCAAGTCCGTTCACTCCAGGGACCTTTACTAGTTTCATCCTAATTCCCAAACCTTCTCTGCCTTCTAGAATATTCCTCAATCGCTCTTCTTAATTCTTCAGCATTGAAATCCGGAAAGAAAACATCAGTAAAATACAACTCTGAATAAACAGACTGATAAGGCATAAACCCGCTAAACCTTTTCTCTCCACCGGTTCTAACAATCAAGTCAGGATCAGGAAGACCTTTCGTATCCAAAAATTTCAAAAACTCCTCCTCGCTCCCTAAGCCCTTGCCTTCCACCAAAACCTTATTCACCGCCCTCAAAATCTCATCCCTCCCACCATAATCCAAACAAAGAAGAACACAAAGCCCTTTATTATTCTTGGTTTTCTCCTCCAAGGAAATCATCTGATCAACCAACTTGTCCATCAGCCTATCCTTCCTCCCAACATGAACAAACTTAATTCTTTCTTTCTCAGCATTTTCTTCAAATTCAATAAGGCCTTTCAAAATCAGCCTTATGATTATATCCACTTCCTTCTTATCCCTTTTCCAATTTTCAGTAGAAAATCCCCAAAAAGATAAATATTTCACGCCTTGCTTCTTCGCCTCCTCAAACAAAGGCCTCAGATTCTCAAAAGCGCCCGCTTTAACATGCCCTTCCCAAGGCTTCATACTCCTTTGTCTAGCCCATCTCCGATTACCATCAGGGATTATTGCCACATGCTGAGGTATCTCGCTCATACAAATAAAAATGAAAAAACGCTTTTTAAATCTTCTTGCATCTTAGCAAGAAACTGCGCAACGA
Source organism: archaeon (assembly GCA_043821585.1). Classification (GTDB taxonomy): domain Archaea; phylum Nanobdellota; class Nanobdellia; order Pacearchaeales; family GW2011-AR1; genus UBA73. Next base: position 78,211 of record JBDRCQ010000005.1, on the reverse strand, counting down.
GTAAATGCGCAATTCAACCACTCAAAATCTTCTTCCCCAAATTCTTCATACTTTTTCCCTGATCTTTCAAAAAATTATCTTCCCGAATAATCTCAAAACCCTTAAAACCCTTACCCCAAACCCTTTCAATTTCAACCTTATCAACCTTACTCGCTCCAGGACTCGATTCAAGCCATTTGACAAAAGAGTCGGCCTCCTTCTTAGTGCATTGCAGATGAATCAAAACACTACCATCCCCCTTATTCTCAACATTCCCCCTCAGTTTATGAGAATCGGCGTACCTCTTCACGTTCCTTCTAAAGAAAACCCCCTGAACGCGGCCATGAGCCCTTAGCCTATACATTTGCTTGCCTTCCGAAACAGACTTATAAAATTTTCTTAACAAACCTCCAACCTTCTCATCCTCTCCTTTCCTAATACTCTCAGCAACCACTATGTCCTTCGCAGCCCTAACAGAACTTTTTTCATTCTCCTCTCGCTCCATCATTTCCCCCATTGAAAGACCAGAATCTACCGAACAGAATTCAAAATCATAACCATCCCCATAAACCAAATCAAACATAAATCTCGCCTTCCCGATATGAAAATCAGATGTAACAATTGCTATTCTTTTCCAAAGCCTTTTTTTTACAAGCGGTTTAGTAAAGTAAGCATTGCCCAACGTATCTCGAGAGCTTTCTTCAGTTAGAACATCTCCCTTGTTAACGCCTTGTCTAATCGCATACTCTCTCATCACCTGAGACTCTCTAAATCCAGGATCAGTTCCTTTGTATCTCAAGGAAAAACCTCCAGCCATGAGAATTTTGCAGCCCTTATTCCCCTTGTAGATTTTCAGAGCCTCATCCACCCGAGATTTCATTTCCTTAGAAATCTTTCCACCAGGCGCATCAACTCCAAGAACAATTATAACTTCAGGCTTCATTTACCAATCTCTTCCTCAAGAACCCTCTTGAACTCCTTCAAATCAGAAGCCCTAATCCTTGCCCCGACCGCGTCATCATGCCCTCCCCCTGTCCCATCAACATCTTTAAGAGCCTTCGCCAAAATCTTTTTCACATTCTTCCCCCTCATGGAAAGATTAGCAATCTCTCCCTTCCTATAAGCAACAACGATATACTTCCCAGGATAACGATAATAAAGCCCATTAGACAAATCTGCACTTATGCTCATCTCCCCGCCATACTCAAAAAATACCAAATTCTCCCCAACAGAATTCTTCGCTTTCTCCAACAAGGAGTCATACTTCTTCCTTACATCTAGATATTTTCTCCTAAAAGAATGGTTGGAATAACTTTCCATAAAAACATCTGCGGGCCCTTTGCATGAAATCAGAAAGTTCTGCAATTGCACAACATGCGTCACAGAGTCCTTCAACCCAAAGTTCAATGCCATTGCAATCCTCCCAATTTCAGTACCAAAATAGGCATCAAACGGCTCCTTAACCTTCCCCCAAAATTCGGGATAATGCTCTCCAAACTCCTTAACAAAATTCGGCAAGAAGTGATCTGCAATACAACCCACAACCGCAAGCCACAACTCTTCCCTCCTCCCAGTTATTTTATAAGCCAGATAAGTAACCGGCTCCTCGCTCTTATCATTTCCTGAGTTTCTCGCCGGATTAAAAATAAAAACATTCTTAAAATCCTTCTCAAACTCTTCACGCGGCACGTCATGATGATCTATCCAAACCAAGGGCAGCCCAAAACTTTCTATGCTATCAACAAACTCCTTAGACAAAACAGGCTTATCTAAAACAAAAACATAATCTGCATTAAGTTCCTTCGCTTTTCGTGCATAGCCCCCATCTAAATCCGGAAACGACCTGACAGCCACCCCCTTCCCCCTCCCCAAAAACCGTCTCAAAATGATATAGCTGCACAACCCATCCGAATCATTGTCATAATAAAAAATCGGGTTTTTAGCGTTTTCGAGGTGTTCCCGAACCTCTTCAAGTTGCTTCTTGGTCAACATACCCTAAACACACAAAAAGAATATTTAAACCTACTCAACTGCAAAGTCAATCATCGGCTCAGGCACTACGCCACGTCCATAATACGCATGTCCTTCCCAAGGCAACTCAACTTCTTCAATCTCCTTTAAATCGCCCAGATCATTTGCCTTAACCTTAGAGTTTGAAATCGTATACAAAACATCATCCATCCATAATGACCGTCTAACATAATCATTTCGACCATACCAATACTCGTCACCTTCTTCATCTCTCTCATGAACAACCGTTCCCTTCAAATCAATTCCGCTAAGAGAAACATCGAACACATAAGCGCCCTGCCAATTTTCATATCTCGGCCAACTCTGCCCAGTCACAACAACTTCCTTGCTGTAACTCACAGGAATAACTAACAAATTCTTCTCTTTATCAAACAACACAGCCTTGTGATCATTAATCGCTTCAGAGCTACTCCATCTCCCCTCATCAATGTGATACTTCCAAACTTCTTCAGGATTCTCCAGGTTAGAAACATCAAACAGACTAATCTTCACGCCCTCAGTCCGACCGCCCTCTGTCGCTTCCATCCCAATACCCAACAAGTGATCCTCATCATAAGGATGCAAATAACCACTATAACCTGTGACCTTCAATTCACCCATCACTTCAGGGTTCTCTGGATCAGACAAATCAATAGCAAACAAAGGATCTATCTGCCTAAACGTGACCATATAAGCCCGCTCACCCATGAACCTTGCTGAGTAAATCCTCTCGCCTTCTGCAAGACCCTCTACCTTTCCGATCGTATCTAAATTCAGGTCTAAAACATAAAGATTGTTTTCGTTCTCATCTCTGTCCCACCCGCCAGTTGTCGTAGCAATTCTAAATGTACCATCATACTCATCCATAGAAAACTGATTTAACACGCCCCCAGGCACAGACCCCACAGCCTCATGATCAATTTCCAATCCATCAACTTCAATTCTATGAATTACAGTTTGTTCCTGCTCCCTCTGAATCTCCTTAAAGAAATCAAAAGCCTTATCCTCCAGTTCATTCTGAAGCTCAAACATCTCGTCAGTTTCCAAGCTACCCATGTAATTCCCAAATATCTCGCCAATCTCACTTTCCTTTTCTCTCATGTTTTTATCATCATCTTCCCAAACATGCTTGATATCGCTCCTCACATCAGAAGGCAATTCAGGCAACAAAACCTCGTTAAGGTACATCTCCATTATGTACTCCTGACTCAACCTTTTCTGATATGTCAAGTAGATGTTATCTTCAGAAACATAAATCGTCCTAGAAGAACCCATCAGATACGTCTCGGTCTCAAAATCTTCCCCCTCTAAGTCTATCGCTGCAATGGTATTGAAAATAAACGACTCATCCTTCTGGCCAAAATAATGAACTTCTTTCGCAGCAATTCCTGTAACAACTCCATCGATCTCGTAAGAAGGCAAATCAAAATAATTCATCTGGATATATTTGCTAGAAATCAAATAAACATAATCGTTAATCATCCTAGCGTCAACATAATTCCCACTCAAAGAGATTTCCTTATCCAACTCCGGATCATTCCTATCTGAGATATCATAAATGTAAACTACCGTATCCTGCTTACTATACCCACCACACCTAACTCCCCAAGCCACAACATCTCCGCACCTCAAACCAGTGTCAACATACTCATACCTGTCCGTAAAAATAACCAGCTTATCACCATTGACAAAAATATTTCTAACAGAATCATCTTCAAACTCAAGCTCCCCAATAACGACCATCTCCTCCGCAGGAAATGCATCAACAATAACTACCTTATTCCCACTAACGGTATAAATATACTGGCCATCGTTCTTTACGATATCTGGCTCGTCAACACCGTGAACCTGAACATTGGTTTCAGAATAATCATTAGCAGACCTTGCATCAGCGCCATCGCCACCAGCCGCGAAAGTTTGAGCAGCCTCTGGAGCAGCCACAGAGTCTTCCATCATTGTAGCCCCTTTTGTAAATTCCCCATAATACAACCCCCCGCCATCTGAATTGTCCTCCAAAAACGCCTTTATTTCTTCAACAGAATTAAAAGTTCCATAGTCTTCGTGCGTAACAACTGGCTCAACAGGGTTGAAACTCAATGCACCAATTAAAAAGACTATAGAAACTACCAAAAAACTTCCAACGATCAGAATATTCTTCATTTCTTCTTTCATATTGAACACAAAACCCCTTTGTATTTAAATGCTATTTTTACTTCAATCTTATTTGAACCAATCATCTCTTCCTCCACAAATTCCAAACAAGATAAACTAACAACGCAGTCAATGCACCAACCAAAAACCACAACCACGCACTCTGCGCAATTCCCAAAATAACATCATTCGCACACAACCCTTCAATTCCTTTAGAACCATCCATCAAAGCTTGAGGCACAGCTGCCGCATCCCACCCCCCAGTCGCCCTAGCAGCGCTTTCTCCAAAGCTCGCAGCCTCATCCTCAACAAACGTATTAACAAGTTTCCCCGACTGTATTTGAATCCGCGTCCAGGCCCTAATTCCCAAGGCAACAGCACCCGCGACAATCACGGCAGGCAAAACGCCCCGCACCATTCGCTTCGGCATAATAACGATTTTCTTATTAGAAACACGATAGTAATCCATCTTCTTCCCCTTCATACTCCAAAAGAATTTCTTAGATTTTTCGATCAATCCCGCTTCAATCAACTTTTTCAGATTGTACGAAACTGTATTCAACGGAATTTTCAACTCTCCCGCCAAATCGCTCCCACACTTCTCACCCTCAGCCAAACTCTGGAGAATTTTCCTGGCCGTCTTATTAGATAAAATCTCCGTGATCTTCTCACTACGCTCGTCATCAAGATCAATCATTATCGAACTTTTTGTCATACCCAGTAATAAAAAAACACACTTATAAATAATTCTAAAGGTTCAAATGAGATTGAAGTTACAATTCTTCACCTAAAAAAGTAACAACAAACTCTTGCAAAATATTTAAATAATCTTATCCCAACCTCCTATCATGAACAAATGGGCTGAACTCCTATTCGGATTGATACTTGTAATTGCTGCAATCTGGGTAGCGTGGTACTCTGCAATCTGGTGGGGATCCTTCTGGGATTTCAAATATGCTACATGGGAATTCCTTAAAGGTGGAGCTTTCTGGTTCATCGTAATGATCGGTTTCCTATTCATATTATTAGGCATCTCTGACATTAAAGGATAATAATCCCTAAATACTTCTTGATTTACTCATTCAGATGAAATGTAAAATCTGTGGGGAAGAAAACTGTAAAAAGCACTCGATGTTTATGGGAAAAGCGGTTTCCCTAACAGAATTCTCCGGCTCAACTCCCCCGGAGGTTTTCGTTGGCAAATGGAACTACCCAAATGTCTACACCGGAATACTCTCCCCAATGGAACATGGCCAGACGGCCATAATGTCTTCTCCTGAGCTCTGGCACGAAAAAAAACTCCAAATTCCAAGCATACTATCAATGCGTAACAAACTAATCTATGGCCGTACACAAAGTAATATCTACAAACCACGCGACAAAAAATTCCTCCCCATAATGCAAGAAATCGCAATGACCCATAAATCAGTCTCAACCGAATTCAAACTAAAAAAACCAGTTTCAAAGAATCTTGAAAGAGAAACTCGCGCCCCAGTAATCCCGAAGGCCGCACCACTAGAAAAAGCAAGACTTCAAGAAAACGCGCCAGTAAAAAAGAAAATTGATTACCTCGTTTCCGACGGAGAAGTTAAATCTGCCCCTGCCTTAGTTGAATTACACAAATCAAACATTCCAAACTCTTCTCTAGTAAAGATTCTATCAGCAGGCCTTCTAGGCCTCACAAAAAACCGCAAACTCGTTCCAACACGCTGGTCAATCACCGCGGTAGACGACACCGTATCGAAAGAAAAACTCCCACGAATTAAACAATACCAAGAAATCTCAGAGTTCATAGTCTTCACAGCAAATTACTTAGGAAATCATTACAACTTCCTACTCCTCCCAGATAAATGGTCGTTCGAAGTAATCGAAATCTCCCTAGGAAAAGGGGGCGTCTGGCAGGACTATGAATCCTTTTTCCCAAGAAAAAAATACGCTGAATCCGTAACCGGCGCTTACTACGCAAACCGTCTCGCTCTCACAGAATACCTGGAAAAAATAAAAAGACAATGTTCTTGCCTTGTCATCCGCGAAATCCGCCCAGAATACACCGCCCCTCTCGGCGTAGGCATCCTCCGCCAAACTTCTCGCGAAGCATTCTCCCTCCCAGCAAGAAAATTTCCAACCCTCCAGGACGCACTCCGAGACATCCAACTCAGATTAAAACAACCAATAACCAACTACGCAAATCGATCAGAGATATTAAAAGAATTCGGCAAACAAAAAAGAATTAACGAGTTTTTTTTAGGTTTACCAAACGTCTGGGGCGGGCATGGGTACGGGGCAAGGGCGGGTCGCGGCGATAGCCGCAATACGTGAGAATCGTAAAACTAAAAAAGAATTAACGAGTTTTTCTAACCCCTCACGTAAATCCCAACGATCACCAACAAAGCACTAACCAACCAAACCAAATAAGTCATCGCCAAAGAAAACTTCTTGCTCAGAAAACCATAGAGTATCCAAAACGGTGTAAACGCCGCCAATGCGATCCACGAATACAAAGAACCAATAAACGTGCCACTAAACCAAATGCTATAGGCCTGCTGCAATGCCAACAACGTCCCCAAAAACCCGACAAAATAAATCATAAATTCCAAAAACCTAATTATCTTACTAGACCGATCATCCAACTCGAAATTCTGATAAATCGATTGCCCAAAATCGTCCCTTAAAAGTTTTTCTTCCGGCTCGTATACCATAAACACCTCAGACTTATAAGAAAACACTGATTTATAAAATTACTTCTTCACAGCTTCCTTAATATTCTTATTCAACTGCCTCATACTTTCTTCCAACTGATTCTTATCTTTAGTTCCTGTACAAACCAATTTCCCATTTGAAAACAACAAGAAAGTCGCAGGCGGATCAACCAATTTATACACAAGTCCCGGAAACTGCTCAGGTTCATACTCAGTATTCTCGAGCTGCAAAGCCAGAACATTCAAATTCAAACTTAAATCAATCGAACCAGAAGCAACAATATTTTGAACCGTAATCTTTGGCCTATCTGTGATCTTAACACCGATCTTTGCAATTTGCTTAATCACTGCTTCGATAACCTGCTTAACTTGGGCAACGCTCTTAGTTCCCGTACACACCAAATTCCCCGAAGAAAACACCAAAACCGCCGATTTCGGCTCTTTAACCCTCAAAACCAGCCCCGGGAACTGCTCAGGATTATATTCAGTATTAGAACGCGTCCTTGCCAACTTCGTCAAGGAAACCGGCTTCCCGAGAGAAGTAGTAGCAACAATATTCTGTATTTTCAAATTAGATTTCTTAGTCGCAGCCATCGTACCTTCTACTCATTTATAAATAACCCCTTTTATAAAGGTTTCTTTTACTTGTCCTTACGCCTAGCAAATAAGGATATAGCGATTACTCCAAAAAGCAGAACCAGCATCGTCAGAGCAGACCAAAGAATTGTACTTGAGCCTTCCCCGATTCCCCTAGAAGACACCATTAGAAAAACTATAAAGAAAACCAACAAAACAAAGAGAAAAATCCCCAAAAAAGCAAACGTAAAACTATCCTTCTCCATCAAATTAAAAGCAAAACAATTTTTATAAATCTGCCTACAACTCAAATTCCATAAGTTTTTTATGGGCCTTCTTTTTATCAAAATTTGTAGACCTGAGAACATCTTTTTTCTTAGTCTTCCTTTTAGATCTCTTAAACAATGAAACAATGATTATCAAACCAACCAAAACAGCGACTCCGATGCCCAGGTAAGTTAAAGAGCGCATATTCCCCTCAGAAACCGCCAGCCCTGTCAAACCAGCAGAAGTAGAAGGCAGAAAAACGTCCCTCTCCACAAAAATCTCTGTGACATCATTACTGAGTTTCATCTCAAACTTAAACTCCCCAAAAGAATCTTTTGGCAGATCAAACTCTATCATTTCTCTTTTATCCTCTCTTGCTCCGAGCCTCACCTCAGCATTCCCAATATATCTAGCAACCCCATCAAAATCAACAAGAGTATACTCTATTGCAAGGTCATGTTCAACACCGGCATTTTCAACCAAGGAATAAACCACCTTCAATAGATTCCCGTCCCTCTCATAATCCAAAATCTCTGCTTCAAAAGCGTTCCTATAAACTATTACCTCAGCAGATTTGGTAGCTGAGCCCTCTTCACATCTTGCTACAACACTCAAATCGTAACTCCCATGTTCAATGCTTTCCGGAACAAAAATTTCTACATTATATGTAAACTTCTCGCCAGGGCTCAACCCCCCAATTTGAGTGCTCTTAAACCAAGTCCCCGCAAATCCCTCAAAGACCAAACTGCATTTATTCAAGAAAAACTTCTCCCTATTTGCTATTTCAATATCAAACTTCTCACCAGTCCCCCTCTTCAAGATAAAAGGCCCAGTCCCAGAAAATTCTATTTCAACCTCGTTCGTTTTGTTCGCAGGAGGAGGGATATAACCTCCACCACCTCCACCTCCGCCACCCCCGCCACTAGTGCCTCCACCCGTATCACCGCCCCCAGATGGAGCGCTGACAGTCACAACCCTCCTAGAACTACCGGAAGTATAGTTCTCATTTCCCCCATAGAATGCAGAAACCTCATGGTCCCCCACCACCACAAAGCTACTTTCATTACCTATTGGACTCTCACCACTATTAATCAAACTCTCGTCAACGCTCAAGTTCAACAAACCCTCTAAAGGCGAAATCAAAGAAGCATTAATTAACACAACCCCTCCAGAAGATGACAACATCAAATCAGACTCCTGACGATTCAAAGTTAGATTGATTACCGGACTAGCCTTGTTAACAGTTAGCTCTCTAGGCACAGCAACCGCACTTGTATAATTCTGAGTCGCGACAGATGTACAGGTATATGTGTAGACGCCTGCAGCAAACGCTCCAGTATCGGTAGCCCCTGGTAGCTGAGTAATATCTCGCGTCAATTCTGGCTGAGATTCTGCATTGTTCGCGTTACAAGTCGTTATAGTTGTAGTCCCATAACCGACCGTATCGCCTGGAGAAACCTGAATCCACAAAGAGGTAGTTCTCTTCTGAACAACATAAGACTGCAACGGCGAAGAAATCATATTCCCAGAAGTATCATTTCCATGCCAACGATAATAATAAGTGCCTGCGGCCAGATCGCTCAACTCAAAATAATACTCATAACCATCCCTTAAGAAATCTCCCCCCAAGTAACTATAATTAACACCATCAAACTCAAACAAAACTTCATCCATCCCAATGTTATCTGTCCAAGTGGCATTAAACTGATAAACGCGCCCGGACTGATACGAAACAGGCGAACTAGGTGAAACCCTCAAGTTAGAGTAGAGAGGAGAATCCGCGTCAATAACCTCTACGCTAAATGAAGCGTTCTGCGCGGAATAATTTTCATTCCCATAATAGAAAACCTCCCAATCAAAGTTCCCCAAAGAAGTATAATTCATTTCTATAAAAATAGAAGAATTACTCGCATTCATCAAAATACTGCCCTCATACAGACTTATCTCCCCATAAGGTGGCACAAGCAAACTCGCGCTAATATTCACTACAGTCCCCAAGTAAACCGACAAACTAGAAGCAACATCGTTAAGCAAAAGCCGAACTTCCGAATCGGCCTTCTCAACGGTCAAGAATCTTTCAACAACGACCGAACTATAATTTTCATTGCCCTCAAAAATCCCGGTGACGTTATAAACCCCAACTCCCAGAACAGAACTCTCCCCAGCAGTAGCCCCATTAGCCACCTCAATGCTATTCAAAAATAAACGCAAGAACAAATTCCCAACATCTGAAGAAAGTAGAATCAAACTTTCGTTGCCGTACGTCTGCGTCGCATTCGCCTCAGCGCCATTCAAAGTAAGATTCAAGGAAGGCACAGTCTGTGTGATATTCAAAACTCTAGAAACCTCTCCAGAAGTATAATTCTGCCCACCACTAGAATTGTAAGTGTACGTATAGATGCCAACCCCATAAACTCCGAAGTCCGAAACAACAGATCCACCTCCAACCAAGGCATCATTCAGATAAAACGAATACGTCAAATCTCCATCGCCCGAATTACTCTCTTTGGCTGTAACATTTGTTTCGACCCCGTAAGAGACCTCCAAATCAGACGCTACACCGTCCAATGTAAGAGAGAATGCTGGAGAAGCCCTTGTAACATTCAAAAAGAAAGACTTACTTGATCCCGTAACATTCTCGCTATCTGCAACGATTGCAGTATAATTATAATAGTTTGCTGCAAGGACGCCGACATCACTTGACGAAACAGAAACGCCATTACGATAAAGCTGCGGCGCCACCCCAACATTCCAGGCGGTGGCGTTAGTCTGCACACCATACTGAACACTTAAGTTAGACTCAGCCCCATTCAAAAACAAAGAGACATTCCCTCCCAACTTATTAACAAACAAATAATAAACCGTCGAATTCCCACTATAATTTTGGTTTCCGCCCACCGAAACGTTATAGGCATACCCCTCTAGCTTAGCTGCCAAAACCGCAACTTCCGGATTCGACACAATCAGTCCATCCCTCCTTAAAACGACACTACCAAAAGCAGCCACACCCGTCGCATTTGTTTGCGCACCATATTCCACCGTCAAGTTTGAATTTTGAGTTCCATTCAAGTAAAGATGAACTGGATTCAAAGCTTTAGCAACACTAATCGACTGAACCGTACTAGAATTCAGATTTCCCAAAGAGTCGCTTGCATGAGACCTCCAATAAAATCCTCCAGCCGGCAAGCTAGCGTCGAAACCATAAATATTTCCTCCAAGAGAGTACATCGAATAATTAGTTGGAACGCCAGAAAAGTTGCTTTCAAACAAGACACTATTAATGGTTCCAAAATCAATCCATGTTATATTAAAGAAAGAAAGATTCGAAGAATAAACCGAAGGAACACTTTGTTGCAGATCGCTCCACTGGGGAGGCGTAGCATCAACAAAAAAATTCACCGAAGAAGAATTCGTATTACCTAAAGAATCATTTGCCCACACAATTAGAAAATGACTCCCGTCTCCAAAAGGAAAACTTGTTGGCAAACATCCTGGCAAGGTAAAATTAATAACAGAATAATCAAGATTGTACCAGCAAGAACCAACGCCAGAAATATCCGACAAGCTCAAATTAATCAGAACATTGCTATAAGTATAACTTGAGTTCTGAGGACTCACAATAACCAAATCTGGTGGAGTAGTATCAATTCTAAAGAAGGTTGCATTCTTAGACTCCAAACCATAACTATCGTTCACAAAAACACTCAAAATATGAAGGCCCTCGCCCGCAGAGAAAGTTATATTTTGACAATCTGTCAAACTCACATTAGCCCCATCGTCCAAGTTATACCAACAACTATCGACATTTGCCTCAACATCATTCACAGAAAAATTCAAAGGCAGGGAGGTAGCTCTTGAAAACACAGAACCATTTGCCGGCAAAAGAATATTCACAACAGGAGCCGTATTCAAAACAGCATAGTCAACAGTCACGTTATAGAGCTCAGGATTTACACTCTCATTCAACGTTTCAAAATCGAACATATACTGAAAATACCGATTATCAAGAACACTCAACCGCTGCGGCGAACTATCATTCACATCAACAAAACTTTCACCTGAACAAGCCGCATCATCGCAGCTCCTAACGCTTACATTCAGCCGAGCAGCTCCCCTCAAGAATCTATCATAAATTTCCTGCTCGCTCAAAGACCGATTATAGATTGCAACCTCATCAATCGTTCCATTAAAGAAATAATCAACTTCTTCTGTACCAATAAATATATTCACTGCCGGCGTGCATATCGGACCTGTTTTGGCGATCGAATTATCTAACTCCCCATTGATATAAATCGCGAACAATGAGCCGTCGTAAGTCATAGCAACATGAGTCCATTCACCCAGAGAAATATTCTGATTTGAATAAAGCTGCGTATCCCCAGTACTTCCGCAATTCCTATTCCTAAATCGAATGTCTCCTAAAAGTTGGTTCCCACCGTTCCAATGTCCTGGCTCCGTCAACCTCAAAGCCCTCAGGGGATGCCCATTAGAAACAATATTCTGCAGGTCATAGGAGGTATACCCCTTCCAGTATATCCAAGCTTCTACGGTGATATATGTTAAAGGCGTGAGAGTGCTCGTAGTCGGAACTTCCGCATAATCATTAATTCCATCAAAATCAAGAGCCTTGTTAAATCTTCCATCTGCCCCATACGCTGCACCATTATTTGTCCCATCGTTCCCCAATCCGCTGAAATCGTAAAGAGTTCCAGATGCTTCATCAAAATGCATCAACAAAACATTTCCAGTCATATCAACATTCCCTCCAAGCCATTCACTCTCTATCCCATTACCATCCGGCAAGTCAACTCCATAGGCTCCGCCCTGAACCCAAGAGAGATTATTCCACTGCCCAGAAACCCCATCAAAGATCCTGCTTGTAAAACTCCCCTCTAAAAAACCTTGAGAGACGTTCAACTGCACAGCACCCTCAGAAAGGTTATAGAGGGTCTGATAAAAAGTTCCATTATTAAAATCGCCTGAACCACTATCAACAAAAAAGTCCGCGCTAGCAAGACCAATAAAGATCAAACTCAAGAACAAAACAAAAAACAACCGCCCCTTCTTGTCCTTCATAATGTCTTTCATGATCAGCTCAACTTTCTTAGAAAGCATTATCGCCCGATCATCACAATACTTTTTGAAATCAACATAAACCTTAGACTCAACACTAAGAGTCACCTTCTTCTTACCCATTTCAATTAGTACCCTCCTTACCTTTTAAATATTTCCTTAGAAGTACAGGGAAATACAGAGAAGTACTTATATTTACACAGACTTACAAAGAAATATCAAGAGATTATATAGATTTCATCAACAAAAAGTGCTGAATTCCTGACCAAAGCAGGTTGTATAGAATAATTAAAATAACCAGCACGATCTTTTACAAAAAACTCTCTGCGCGAACCTCGTCCGCATAGAAATAATCACCTGTTCCAGACATCTCCGCATCAATCGCGATCCATGTTGTGAGAGAAATGTATGGAGTCAAATCGAAGGAATATTCATGATAAGCATTATCAGAATCTGCCGGAGTAAACGTTCTTAAAACATTCCAGTTCACACCGTCCGAACTCACAAGCAAATCGGCATAATCATTCCTCTCAAAGCTCTTAACCTTCACCTGTAATGTCAAAGCCGCTGAACTATATTGAGACAAATCCAAAACCCTATCGACATAGCCATTATTCCGTCTAAGCCTTAAATGATGCGCATCAGTATAGGGCCCATCGCTAGTCACAATCTTAGCATCTCCCTCATGATACCATCCACTGCTCCACCCAAATCCTCCACTCCACAAATTCTCAAACCCATCATAAGCAATTTCCGTCGTGTTTGTATCATTCACAGGAGGTTCATCGCCCCAAGTCAAACAAGGAATCTCAAAGTCATCAAGCTGCTGATTCTTTATCAATGTCGCCAATCCCGCATCATTCGACTGCTCACAAATCTCCTCGGCTAACTCCCCATAAGTTTGTCCACCTTGCGGATACTAGATATGAAAAACAGGCTTACCCGCATTCAACACAGGCAATAACAAGTTACACTCATTATACTGATAACATTGCTCATTCACCTCCCAATCCAAATTCCCCAAAACATCTGGAATAATCAACAAAGCGTTCTTCAGTCCGATCTTTTTACTTTGATTATGTGCATAATCTGCTAAGAAATTATAATAATCAATCGCATCCTCTTCTGTCAAAGGAAATCCTGGGTTGTTTCCATAAGCATCCATGTTATCTGGATCAAAGCCCTCGCAACCCTTCTCAATTCCAAGATCCATTCTATCCACCATAATCTGCCGCACCTCCGGACACCTCGTGTCAAGCCACTTCTCTCCCGGCCAGCCATTATTATTACCCAGGCATTCTTGTGGGAATTCGTCAGCATCAGGCCGCCAATCTTCCCAACTTCCCGCGCTAAAGTAGCACATAACAAAAACTCCCTGCGATTTTAATTCCTGCATCGTATAATTTGGAACATCAAACAGATCAAGATTCCAATATTGCACATCCGCAGCTGGGCTCTCAGGCGTTGGATTAAACTGTATATGCCAACTCGGAACATTCCCAGTCCAATTATAAGGTGGCTCAAAAACATCTTCCGTTACAAACGAAACATCATCAAAATAAAGATAATCATTGGTCGCAGACATTTCCCCATCAACAGAAAACCAAACGTTATTAGTCAGCCCATAGGGAGTTAGATCAAACTCGTAAAGGTGGTATTGATTATCAGAATCATCTGGCGTGAATGTCCTCAAAATATGCCAATTAATCCCATCGGAGCTAACCATAAGATTAGCAAAATCGCTGCTCTCAAAACTATTGACCTTGGCATAGAAACGTAGGGTTACCTGTTCATACTGGGAAAGATCAGCAGGCCTATCAACATAGCTGTTCCGTTTTCTCATCCTCATGTGATAATTGCCAGCATAAGGAGAGTCATCACTCACTATCGCTGAGTCTCCCTGATGATACCATCCAGAAATCCAGCCACTGCCTCCATTCCAATCCCCTGACTCAAAACCATCGTAAGCAATCTGCGTCTCCGCAGAAACCGCTACGCTCAGAACAATCAAAACAAGCAATCCAAAGAATAATTTCTTCACCATCTTTCCCAAACATAAAACAAGAGGTTAATAAATATTTAGTTAACAAATGTATATAAACCAAATTCCCCTTTTTTCATCATGGAAAACATAACCCTAACATTCCTCGGAACAGGAAATGCAGTGCCAACTCCAAAGCGCAACCACACAGCCATGCTTCTGACTTATAAAAATGAAAACATCCTAATCGACTGCGGCGAAGGCACACAAAGACAATTCAAAATAGCACACCTATCACCAAGCAAACTAACAAAACTCTTAATAACTCACCAACACGGCGACCACGTCCTCGGCATTCCCGGCCTATTCCAAACTCTCCACATGAACGATTATCAAAAAACTCTAGAAGTCTACGGCCCACGCGGAACAGAACGATTCATAGATTCACTACAACAAATATTCAAACTAAAAATAAAAACCCGTGTCAAAGAAATCTTCAGCAAGTTCTTCGAGAACGATGACTTTTACCTAGAAGCCGCATCAATGAAACATGACACTCCTTGCCTAGCTTACTCGTTCGTAATAAAAGAAAAACATAGGTTAGACAAAAAGAAACTCGAAAAACTAAAACTGCCAAACTCCCCCCTCCTAAAAAAGCTCCAAGAAGGAAAAGACATAACATTCGAAGGCAAAACAATCAAAGCTTCACAAGTTTCCTATCTAGAAAAAGGGAGAAAAATTACATTCATCCTTGACACCGCAATCAATCCTGCAACCATCGAACTAGCAAAAGACGCAGACATTCTTGTCTGCGAATCATCTTTCTCAAACGAAGAAGCCGACATGGCAAAAGAACGAATGCACCTCACAGCTCAAGACGCAGCAACAATCGCAAAGAAAGCCAAGGTCAAGAAGCTAATCCTCACCCACATCTCCCAACGCTATGAACACAATTCAAAAATAATCCTAGACGAAGCCAAGAAAGTTTTCAAGAACACAACACTAGCGAAGGATCTTGACAAAATAGAATTCTAAACCCCTTCCAACTTTTTCCTAAGCTCCACCAACCTTGCCCTAAATTCCCCAACAATTCCTAAGTCACCACCCAAAACCTCTAACTTAATCTCCAAAGCCTTCAATAAACTCTTCTCAATTTCCTTAAAATGATATCTCCCTCTTTCAATATTCCCTTCTCGAATATCTCCTTCCAACTTCAAAAAATGCTTCTCAATCTCCTCAACCAAACTTTCAACGCCCTTCTGAACTCGTTTTATTCTTTTAGCCATTTTTCCAATTTACCCAAGAGCTTCGACGCTTCTTCAACAGACAGATCATTAATCTCACGCCCGTTTCTCTTAACCCTCAGGTAAGCCCCATAAGCTTTCTCTCCAACTTCCCTCAAAAATTTATTCTTATTCGGCAAAATCCCCTTAATTAAACACCTCACTGAATACAATTCCCTCAACCTTAAAACCAAAGAATAAACTATTGCATCAGGCACCCTTTCCTTACAGCTCTCAACCGCCCCATTATTTATCTTCAAAACGCTCCTCATCTCATCTTTTAGTTTCTTAACATTCAACCTCGGTACCACATTACGATACTTCTCAATCAACTCTTGATTGACAATCACCCTCGCCTCTCTAACAGCAAGAAGTTTGTACAAATCACTAGGAAGATTTTTCGAAAGATTCTCCTCAGAAACCAAAACAATTTCATACCCCCTCAACTCTATCAACTTATTAGTCTTTCCAGTCACAACCAAAACATCAACATCGCTACTCGCACTATAGTCTCCTCTAGCATAACTTCCAACAAGGTAAATTCCCTTCACATCAGACAACAACCCCTTTTCCAACAAAATCCCGAGAATCCCTTTGGCAATATCCTCATCACTTAAATCCTTCAAAGTCACAACTACTTCCTTGTTCAACCACGATCTAGGCAAAAGCACCCCTGCCGAAGTCCCAACTTCTCGCGTCAATTTAACTATCGGTTCCATGTGATAGTATAATGTATTATAATATATAAAGCTTATGCTTGCCCCAGAATAACCCTAGGTGAAACAAAGAAAGTTTTCAAAAACACGACGTGGCGAAAGACCTCGACAAAATCGAGCTTTAAACAACAACCATCGGCTCAAGATCACAGTTCTCATCAATCCAATCTATGTCAAATTCTGACAATTCCATTCTTTCCCCATTAACAATAAAATATTGGCTTGGAACATCATTGCATCCACTACAATCATCGCCTTCACAACTGCAAGGCATTTGATTATCATACCATTCATCTGGACAAACCCTTAATTTACCTTCATCATTAAAAAGATCCACGATATCACGTCTAGACTCGGGGTCAATCGCAGCAGGACCAGAAGTTGCGCTTGAAAGAATATTCCGCAACACATATCCTCCCAAGATTAACAATAAAATAATTGCAGCAATAAAAACCCACCAAATCTTTTTCATTTTCTCTTCCCCCTAAAAATAAAATACAAAGCAGCAAAAAACAAGACAGCAAGAGCTGCTTGACCAACAATATAAACTGCTCCCCCATATGTGACCCTAAAAAGAAAAAAAATCGTTGCAGATGGTGGATACGCCCCGCCCAATACAAACAAGACTATAAGGCCATTAAGAAACATCAACACGGAAATAACAGCAACAACAATCCAAACAGCCTTATAGTAGTAACCCATGCATCACTAAACCAGTTTCAATATATAAAACTACCCGCTAACACAACGTCTTAGTCAACACGGAACCTCTCTTAATAGTAACATCAAAGCTATCTGAACCGTATGCTGTTCCGCCATTTTCAACAACAATCCGATACCTTAACGTGCAAAGATCTGCGTCATTCGGAACCTCTAATCTAATTAAATCCCCATAATCCCCTCCAATCGGAATATCTACTTGGCCCTGCTTACCCACAACAATATAATCTTCTGCTTCTTCGAGAGTTACAGGACAACTGCCAACATCCGCAACCTCAATATCATAAGAAAAAGAGGTGTCAGCCATTTCATCGTTCTTAATCAAGAAAGCAACATTATAAGGCACTCCACGCGTCACCTCATTTTCCCTTTCCTTAACAACAACAGGTTTATCATCCGTAACGAAAATACTTCTCATCTGCTCTTTTATTATTGCATCCATTGAATCTATACCATTAATTCCCGTACACATCGCCTTCTGAACAAAAACAACGCCAAGAACCAACATGACCAAGGCAAGAACTATGATAACAAGCGTAGAAATCGCCAGCTCTACCCCTCTTTTATTCATTTATCAATATAACCAGAGTTATTTATAAAATTACCCAAAAAACATTCTCTCACCTGAGCAAGGTAAAATCCCACTAACTACGCTGAACCTGAAGCCGGGGAAATGTAGATAATCGTATCTCCTCGCAAAAAGGTCAAGCCGATGTTCTTCTTAACTTCGCCGTTCTCAATTTCTTTTGCGTTGTCTAATGCAAGGTTTATATGCATGTCAAACGCAAGCAAAGTTCCAACGAACTGCCTGTCACCTTTAAGCTGAATCAATACGTCTTTTCCCTTCGACTGATTCAACAAATCAAGTGGTCGCTCAATTCCGTTAACCATAATTGCTTTCATTTCTTTCCGTATTTAAACCTTTCTCTAAAAAAATTGAAACAAAACATTTAAAACCATAAATTCTAACTCCAATACATGAACAAAGGAAGAAAAATAACTGGCGGAAAATATCACGCCAACAGAAAAAAGAAACTCTTCGAAAGACCAGGCCAAGAAAGAGTTGTAACCCTGAAAGAAACAAAACGAAAAACTCTCAGAATAACTGGCGGAAATAAAAAAACAATTCTTCTTAATGCGGATGAGGCCAACATTATAGTAAACGGCAAGGCAAAAAAAACAAAAATCAAAAACGTACTTGAAACACCTCACAACTTATTCCACGCAAGACAAAACCGCCTAACCAAGGGCACAGTAATCATGACCTCCGAAGGCAAGGCTAGAATAACAAACCGTCCATCACAAGAAGGGCACGTTAATGCAATCCTTGTTAAAGAGTAAATTTCTAACTCCCAACTTAACCTCTGGAGAAATTTTTACTGCTGATTCAGATAAATTCTTATGTTTTCCACTCTCCAAACCACCAACCATCCAAAACAGATCATAAACTTCCCTCATCCAAGAAACATCTGAAGAGAAGCCCAAACAATACATCGCTCCTCGAACCAGATTTTCAGCAGTTCTTTCATACTCGTCGCTCTTCAAAACAACGGGCAAGTTCCACTTACAAAACCTACAAAAACCAAGAGGAGAATCAGAAGCCATTGATTGAAAAGACGTCCGATCCCAAACGCCTGAATTGTAAACTGTAAAATTCCATATCTTAAGTCGATTGGCCAAGTGAGTTATCGAAGTATCTGCTGTGACAACGAGATTGCAACCCTCAACAACCATCTCTCTAGCCAGATCACTCAAATTCTCATAATGCCTTAAGGAAACCTTCACACCTTTGCTCAAAAACCCATCAACCCAGACCAGATAATCTTCGCGATTTTTCATTCCCCCAACCAAAACAATCTCTGCTCCAAGAAAACTCAGCTTCTTACAAACCTGCTCCGCAAAATCCGACGAAATAAACTTCCCCTCGCAAGAACCAAACGGATTGAAATAAACAACAACCTTTTTTTTCTCGCGACCCAAGAAAGGCTCCAACACCCCATCCATGTAATCTTCTATATTAGAATCCCTCAATAAAACATCATCCATTCCGCACCAATAAACTTTCGTACCAAATTCACCAAATTCCAAATAAAGGTTCCGCCCAGGAACTACAACATTAACATTTTTCCCCACCAACTTCCTCAGAACATCCATCGTAAAACTAAAGTGATCGTCTATCAAGTCAGGCATTATCAGGCTACAACTTTCTCCAACATTCCTAGCTATATCTTCCGGATTTCTTGAAAAAGATTGATAAAAACATTCCATATGTTTCCAAGACTTAGAAAAAACCTTCAACCTTCTTACATTAAACCGTTTCATAAACTTCTCGGCAAAATAAAATCCTATGTAACCATCTCCTATAAAATCGTAAGGATCCACATAAGCAAATTCTTTTACATCTCCAAATCCCTTCTCGACCAGTTCCTTAAACTTCTCACAATTAACCTTGTAAACCCCTCCAAACTCGTCAGACAACAAAGATCTTTGGTAACTTCTTACACGTTCTCCTCTCAAAAAAACATTGACAGCAAACCCTTTCTTCACGGAAACATCTCCCAACTCGTAAGAATCAAGAGGAAACGGGAAACCAACATTGAACTTAAAGCAGTTTTCGCAAGATCTCCTAACCGAAACAACAAGGTCTCCCCCAAATTCTAAAAGAGAATAATTTTCACAACAACTAATACCTTTTTCTATTTTATCTTTCTCTTCGGCATATCTTGCATTCAATGCCCTCCTAAGATCCAAGTTCATTTCAGCACCCTCCTAATTTCATCAACACTAAGCACTTGCCCATTAGACTGTCCCCTAAAAAGTTCGACTCTTTCAACAAGGCCATCTTGATATTCAGGAACTTCAACAACACAGGCACCTCTTCCCAAACTCTCTGCTAGAACATCATAAACTCTCTTTGCATGCTCAAAAAATTCTCCGGAATACCAACCAGCTCCATTCTTCATGACCTTCTCCGCCTCACCATCCCGCCCCCTCCCAAGCATCCTCCCTATTGAAAAATCAACATCGGCATACAGATAAACCATTTTCATGGGTAGAAACAATCCTCGGCCCTCACACCACTCAAGCTTATCAAGAAGATAACCAAGTTCATCCAAACCCTCAAGTTTATCCCGAGCATAATTATAAGCCAACTGGGAATAAACACACCTATCAAGAAAACAAGGTTCCTCCAATCCTGCAGCATATTTAGTTCTCACAACCTCTCTGGCCAAATACCAATCATTATCATATCGTGCCTTTTCCCAGGCACTAGAAAATTCCTTAAACCTCGGAGTTCCAGCAACTTCAGGAACCTCCCTAAGAACACGTGCGCCTTGAGCCCCAAGCGTTCTAAGCAACGTACTCTTTCCCACTCCAGGAAGGCCTTCAAGACCAAACACTTCCCGATTTCTCTCTGTTTCTCCTTTCATACTTACATATAAGCCCAGAAAAATATATACTTATGGCAGATACGGAACAGTTAGTATATGCTAGAACGGTTTTGGAAAGATATTTAACTATCAAAATCCTCCCTGAATTATGGAAAAAAGAAAGCTTGTGAAATCCGGAGACTTCTCCCTCACAGTGTCCTTGCCTAAGGGCTGGATAGAAAGACACCGGCTGGGAAAGGGAAGTGAAGTAACCCTACTAGAAAAAACCGAAAAACTGATCATCTTCCCCGAAAAACCAAGAGAGAAAACTGAAGAAAGAAACAAACAATACGTCCTGTCAACAGACAACGCTCAAATAAACTCCCTAATCCGAGATATAACCGCGGCATATCTAACAAACAAAGGCAACATCAAAATAATCGGAAAAGATCTGAAGAAAACAATTTCAAAGCTGAAGAAAACGATATCCCACTATCCAGGGTTAGAAGTAATAGAAGAAACAAATAACGCCCTGCTAGTCAAAGACTACATCAACATAGACGAATTAATAATTCCTGATCTAGTGAGGCGATCAGATAACATAATCCGCTCGCTATTCCTGGACGGGCTAGAATGCTTAGAAACAGAAGACAAAGACCTCGCAGCGGCACTAGAAGAAAGAGACCAAGAAGTAAATCGGCAAACATTCCTCATTTACAAATGTCTCAATTACATAAATGAACATCCAAGCGAGGGAAAAATACACGGAATAGAACCAAAATTCTCAACACACATATGGGAACTAAACGGCTACTTAGAGAAAATAGGGGACGAAATAAAAAGATTCACCCGCTTAACCCCTAAATCGGGGCTCTCAGTTCTCGAAAAGAAGAAGATAGGCTTCCTTCTAAAGAAAGTGGAACAATTTTACACCGACATCATGACTGCCCTGTACAAAAAAGACCCTAAAAGCTCAGACGCCGCATCCTTAAACAGAAAGAATATCCGAAAAGAATTCGAAAGCTTCACATCCAAATCGAAATCCTTCACCAGCATCTCAATGGTAAGCAAACTAAACTACTTACTCTCCTTCATAAACAGCATCTCCAGAATCTCAAGATACATCTCATTCGAAAAACACAGAGTAATCCAAGGCCCAATTTTCCTTTCTAAACAAAATAATGAACCCGTCGATAACTAATTTTTCCAACCGAAACACTTAAATACTCAGTTCTACAAAAGCTTTATAAAGCTTTCGGCAAAAAAACATGTTACTTTCAAATTATAAACAAACAGGAAACAGGAGTTAATTTCTATGGCCTATGTGAAACGTTGTCCAGAGTGTGGAAGTGTCGATCTGACCTATGATAGCCAGGCAGGCGAAGTCATATGTAACGAATGTGGTCTTATCGTCGAGGAAAAAATAGTTGATACTGGCCAAGAATCTGGCGGCCAATTTGACAAGGCAGATAAAAAAGGCAGAGGCGGAGCCCCAATTTCTATGCAAAAATATGACAAGGGCCTTACAACAAACGTTGGAGAAATCTCAGATATTTACAGGTTAGAAGCCGGCCAAACCCGAAAATTCTTAAGATTGAAAAAATGGCAGGAAAGAGTCTCAACATCTATCGAAAGAAACTTGAGATTAGCAATGGCCGAATTAAGGCGTGTAGCATCATTCCTTAACCTTCCATCTGTAATAAGAGATGAAGCTTCAAGAGTCTACAATTATGTTCTCCAAAGAGGCCTCGTAAGAGGAAGATCAATGGAGTCGGTAATCGCAGCATGTATCTACGCAGCATGTAGATCCTACAACATCCCCCGAACACTAGACGAAATCGCCGAAGCCTCAGATGTTGAAAGAAAAGAAATCGGCAGAACTTACAGATTCATTGTGAGAAAGCTAAAAATCAAAGTAACACCTTCAAGTCCAAAAGACTACATCTTAAGATTCTCTTCAATCCTACACCTATCTCCAAAGACACAAAATGAAGCATTCAAGATCCTTAAGAAAGCAGATATCTCCGAGCTAACTTCCGGAAGAGGCCCGGCAGGAATCGCAGCCGCCGCCTTATACGTAGCTGCCCTCCTAAACGACGAAAAGAAAACACAAAGAGAAGTTGCAGATGTCGCAGGAATCACTGAAGTCACAATCCGAAACCGTTACAAAGAACTCACAGAAAGACTCGGCCTTGAAGACAAACTAAACTCAAAAGTTAACTCCGCCGACAAAAACAAAAACCGTAAATCTCCTCTGAGAATTAAATAATTCTTCAAGATGAAAAACAAAAATCACATACAGATTTGTCCCCAATGCGGCTCCCCCGACATAAAAACCGATTTTTCAAATCACGCAGCAGTCGTACGCGGATTCTTTAACGTAATGAAATGCAACCATTGCAGTCACGAAGGAACTTTCTTCCCAACAGTCGAAAAGAACAAACTAAAAAAACCCCCTTCTATCAAAGAGGTAAAAAACGTCAAGCACTTTGATAAAACATTCGCAAAAGGATCGTTTAGAACAGAATTCGGTGCCCTAGCAATATTTTTTGGAATTATAGGAATGGCCATGATTTTGTACCCAGAAACCAGAAGTATGTCTGTTTACTCTCTTGTTCTTGCGTTGATCTGCTTGGTAATTTTGATGATATCAATAAAAACAAACACTCCTGAAAACAAATAAACAAACATTTTAAAACTTCTAAAAATCTTCACATAAAGAGCGGGGTTGCCGGAGCGGTCAAACGGGACGGACTCAAGATCCGTTAGCTTAGTGCTTACACAGGTTCGAATCCTGTACCCCGCATTCCATGGCCGCAAGCCATGCTGAGTACACTTTGTTCCTGCGGAAAACTGCCGACGAAGTCGGACTATTTAAGTTTTTGATGCGCCCAAACTTTTTTCTAAAAAGTTTAGGCTTCGGATCCTGTACCACTCATCCCAAAACAACCCTCTAAAGTTCACCACTTCCAAAAGTAACAAATCTGCCACAATATTTTTAAACGAACTTTTGCAAAAAGTACCATGAGCAGAACACTACGTGCATTATTTACAACCGCTGCAATTATGGCTGGAGCAGCAGCTTACGAAGCAAACGCAGAAGATATCGGCCCATTCCCCTCTCCAATTGACCCAATTGTTACAGAAGAATTTGAACCAATAGTTTGGATGCCAACAAGAACAGAAGGTGAACTTCAAGCAAAAATTGACGGTCTAGAAAAACAAATTAAAACAGAACAAAGAACACTAAGAACAATACCTGAAACTTTCGAAATACAACCACTATCTGACTTAAGAGTCAGCACACTAACACAGGAAGGCACAAACTGGCAAAGACAAGCAATTCCATTCGATGACACGTTCTACATTGCAGTAGCTAACCCTCTAAACAATGAGATGCCTGCATTCATTGAAGTAGGAGACTTAGCTCATCCAAAACCAGATCAAGCATATTTCCAAAGAGATCTAGCAACAGGCGAAGGTAGAATATTAAGCAATGTCATAAAAATGCCCCAAAGAATGATCAGTGCAAACACGCATGAACCAGTATTCAGAGCTTATGCTAACCCAGACTCGATATGCTTGGACGGAACAGTGCTAGAAACTTCTGAAGACAATCCGCAGTTAAGAACAATCACGCAAGACGATGTAGTTTATACGATCCCTGTAAGAACAGTCGC
The DNA here is from genome assembly GCA_043821585.1 of archaeon. GTDB lineage: Archaea > Nanobdellota > Nanobdellia > Pacearchaeales > GW2011-AR1 > UBA73. The sequence goes on along the minus strand of JBDRCQ010000005.1, from coordinate 53,705 downwards.
AGGTAGGCAATACACCTTTGGAGAAATAGGAAAAGGCAGAGCCTCCTTAGCAATTCCAGACAACACAGAAATCGAACCAATTTATATAGTTAGACTAGAAGGTACAACATTCAACACAGCAAACAAACCAGAATATGAAGGACTCCCATTCTTCGAAAACACAACAACCGGATTTTACGCCCTAGTAGATATGAAAGTAAGTGCAATTGGAGAAGAATTAGCAAACAGAAGAGAAGCTGTACAATCTAGAATTACAGGCCTACTAGAAAAAGTAGAACAAGCCAAAAGCGAAGCAGATTCCTACAGAACAAGAGTACAGCAACAAAGCCCAGCAGAAGCAGTCGGCTTCGAATAATTCTATTCAAAAGATTCTATCTCAGGGGTTGGACAACTCGGCGGACCTTCACTTGAAACAAAATCAATCACGAGTTTTCCATCTTGCTGAGCAATATGCTGCCCATCTAAACAAGAAGTTATAAAAACAACAACCCCATCAACCTCAACCCCAATATCATTAGTTATTGTTATTATCGGATCTTTTCCCGCACCCCTCATTGCAGCGATCGACTCAGACAAACTCCCAACAATTGCTCCGCCAGTCCCAGAATTTCTAATAATCTTTCCCCCTACCTCATTCAAACTAATGTACAAACCAGTATACCCGGGACTCGTCTCAGCATCTGGCCTATAATCGAAATAGACCCTGCCTAAAGTTTCTCTCAAACTGAACATTTCATCAAGGGTAAGAGGTTCTGGTTCTCCTTCATCCCCACCACCGTCATCCTCCGAAGGAACATATTCCTCATTCATCACACCCAAAATATCAGATTTTTCTGAATGCCAACTAGTAGGTCCGCCCCAAATTTCAAAGTAATACTCAGGCCCATCTTCAGCCCAGGGCAGGTAATTTTCATCGACCCATTCAGCAGCCCATTCTCCAACATATGTATTCCCTTCCAACGAAACATCGTTAATATGACTCACAACATCATCATACGAAACATCTTTCTCACTAATAACAAAGTAAAGCACATTTGTATCAACAGAATCACAGGAACCAGATCTATCCGCCTTTAAGTAAACCGGTTCACCATTCTTTACTTTTAGATTGATTTCCCCACCATCCCTATATTCCCAACGCAAATTATCAATTACGCAAGGACCGTCCCCACCATCATCTCCGCCCCCATCAGGAACCCCCTCGACAATAGAAATGCATTTACTATTATCATTATCCCAACTACATCCAAGCACCCCCTGCACGCCACAATTATTGGCCTCACAGGAAAGAGGATTATCATAACTCCCACAACTAGTCACAGTGCTACAAGAAACACAATCGCTAGAAGCAGCTAAATAATTGCAATCACCCAACCCCAAACATTCAGGGTATGTACACCACCACCAAATAAAACCTCCCCTGCAAGCCCCACAAAACTCATCATTCAACCCCTCCTCCTGTTCCTGTTGTGATTCCCTAAAAGCAACAAGCCTCTGGAAAACACCATCCAACCAGTCCTTATCTTCCTGCGTTTTGTTAACATAATGCGCTCGAAGATCTGTCCTTACATCAATCCACTCGCCATTCAACAAATAAAGCAGTCTATCATTTGTATTAATCGCATAGCTATGTCCATCACTAAAATCAATTCTTGCTAAGTCGCCATCCATGTAAAAATGCTCCTCAATTTCCCCCCCACCATTCCCACCATCATTTCCACTAGCACCTCCTCCAAAAACATCACTAAACTTCTTCCCATTCAACCTCCCGATATTCTCCTTAACCACGCTGTCCGTAACTCCCGTAAGCCTAACATCAATGATTCCATTCTGCACAGTTCCAATAACATGATAATCCACATTATCCTTTCCGGGTTCATTACTATGATCCTCTGGACGAGTCGTATCATAAAAAGTCCCATTGCCCGAAGTGACATTACCATACAAAATCTTCGTATACTGGCCATTGTACAAAACCATCTTTAAACCATAAACTCCGCTATCCACAAGAGAATAACTTCCATCGCCTGAGGAACCGACACTCGGAGGTCCCTCATCAGTACCGATACTAACAACCCTCCCCTCAAAATCCGCAGGCCTATACTGCCTAGCAAGAAACGCCTGTGCATCGCCCCGAATAATGTACAACTCCGCCTTCTGATGGTTCCAAACCAAACTATCTTTCAGGAATAATTCATTCGCTTCAACTATGACCTTTAAAGCCTCCCCGATACTTCCCCCGCCAGACAACCCATTAACCCTACTCCTTAAATCCTGCAGAATCATAACAACAGCCTCGCTACCGATCCCTTGCTCAGAAAGCAGCTGTTTAGTCCTTTCATCCAAAACCTCAAGCGTATCGTTCAAAACACCCACATTCCCTTGAGTAATTGCTTCTTCAACACTCCTCTTATCAATCCAACATCTTATCTTCGGATCATCACAATAACCTACATCTGTAAACCTACTCGGATCCGTACTCGAACCAGGATTCTGACTAGAACAAATTCTAATAATCCCGCGATTGTAAATTTCCGGACTTATTGTTTCCTCAACCCCTGCTTGGATATTCGGATTCAACAAAGCAGCAGGATTATTACTTCCGCTAACACATTCCTTCTGTGAAGTTATTGTCACACTGCTTGCTTCTCCGCTAATATAAGAGTCTCTCAAATAATTCACAGCAAAACTGCTCGACACCTGAGCAAACCCGCATTCTTCATCATTATTTATCCTAACGCACAATTCTTTATACCCCTCAGGTGCCGTAAAGTCACGAGTCTGCGAAGCGTACTCTCCCTTATTGATATAACCTGAAGCCACTGCAACGGTAGGATTCGCAACATAATAGCCTGAAGTAGGAGGATCCCTAAGATAAACACTATAGTGCACTCCTTGATCGTTCCCTGCAAAAATATGATAAAATACTTTATACTGCGAAGTCGCAGGCACAGTTGCAGTAGTAAACGTCTTTTGGTCAAACCACGCGTGGAACTGCGGAGGAGAATCCGGTTCTAACAAGGTATCAAAATCCGTCGGCACCTTCGTGGAAATGAAAGCCTTACAAACCTCAGTCCCGACTTCCTGAACGCTTCTTGCCTGAAAAGCCTGTATCGAATTCACAGCATAACTCTGAGTAAAGTAGTCAACGGAATTCTCCATGTTTTGCCATGCGCTCATAACCGAAAGATACTCTGCCCCCCCTCGAACTCCCTGACCGTATGCCAACTCAATCAACTTAGGAATAATCACATTCACAAAAGGCGCGACCTGATTCCAGAAGAACTCGCACAAGTAAATAGAATAGATCTGATCACAGATTCCGACCATCTGCCCAGTATCAAGACTCTCCTGCAAACAATCCCTATAGTTCTTCATTATCGAAACCAAACCATCAATCCCTGCATGGATCCCAGTCAAACAAACCGGAATAAAAATCCCTTCTCTAATATTCGGCAAACACAAGAATATACTTCCTATAATCCCTGTCTGAACAACATTGGCCACATGATACGTCCCGCCAAGATTACATCTCGAAGGAGGGCAAATCACCGGATCACAAACATTAAACATTAGGTGACAATCTTTAGGAGACATAAAGTCCTGACAATTTGTTCCAGGCACTCCCATTTCCGGAGCCCCGACTTCAAACCTCTCACCATCAATGCTCACAAACTTATTTCCATACTGTCTTGCCGCTTCCTCAATGGCCCTCTGCGCTCTCTGAACCAACGTCGTAGCTTTCGAACTATCCAAACCAGGGAACATATTCAACGGCTGTCCCGTGTTCAGATTTATCTGTTGGCACAGATCATCACCATACCCAGAATTAAATTGGATCTTCCCGTTCTCCCCTACATTGCAAACCCAGAAACTTGTCACTCTTCCAGAAGCATCAAACGCTCCGATTCCCCCAAACGCCGGCAAAGTCTGACGCGTCGCAGCATACCATCCCTCTTTCGTATCGAATGGCACAATCGCAGGCATCCCTTTATACGGCTCCGTTTCATAATACCGAACATACCTGTCAGAAGATTGAATTTCATTACTATAACTAAGCCCATCAAGAGACTGCAAATTACCTAACTGATAAGTATGGGCGAAACTCACAGGATCAACTTGGGTAGTATTATCCCCTTTCTTAACAACCTCTTTTATACTATAAACGCCCCTTTGGGGATCTCCCTCCAAACCCAAATAATAAGTTCCCGCCTCAAACTTCTTAACTTCTTTTCCTTGCTCACTCAACCCCGGACTAACCTGAATCACTGCTATGTGGGAAACGTTTCCAGAGAAACCATTCTCGTTCTTCATAGCCTCGGTCATAGTTCTCACATCAGTATATCTAGTCCTAGACGTAGCAGAACCAGCAGAAAATGCAGCAGGATAACCATTCTTCTCATTAGCCTTATTCAACTGAAACTCCCTATCAACAATCATATTTTGATTAACTCTCCCAGCTATATCGCCCAAATTAGACTCCACACTCATCGCGTGGCCCCCGCTAAGACCCCCTTGTTTTTGCAACTCTGCATTCAACATCAAAGACCTCAACCCTTCTGTAGATATCAAACTATTATTGACATTCTCTCCAGAAAGTAGTTCATCAACCCTAACATAGTTTGTTTGATTGCCATCAGCATAAATCCAAGGAGTCTTTGTAACATTAATCACACTGTCCCCATACTGCGTTTCGATAGCTTTTGCCAAGTCCCTCCTAACTGCCTCAGTATCAGCAGTCTTCCCAAATATATCAGTAGTCTTAACATGTCCCGATTGAATTTGTTTTATCTGAGCATTCACTTTATTCAAAGCAGCATTTGTCTTAGCAACATCCTGATCTATCTGCCCAGAATTTGCAATAAAACACGCATCAAGTGAAGGATACTGGCTAGGTACCATCCCCTTACACCTTTCCGTCCAACCATTCTCTCCCCTCATAACTTCCTGCCTTGCAATCGCTTCCCCACTCAAACCAGTCATGAAATTCTTAAATGTCAACAAAGCAGCAGTGGCAAAACACGCGCCCTTCATTCCCTTAATAACCGTCCCAAGCTTATCCAAAATGTTCTCCCACTTCTCAATTGTTTTATTCAAATTCTCGATCTTCTGTCTAACCTTGCTAGGAGTCAACTCGATAGCCCTCTTTTCTATCCCGACTGTAACAGTCAAGTTCGTCTCCGTCTGAGTTCCCTGAGCGTTAGGCAACAATCTCACCTTAACCGCCTTATCAACATCAGTCAGATCCAGCCTCACATCAACCCCACAAATTTTCTTTGGATCTTCATCGACCCTCAAAATAAAACTCTGCTTCGTGCTCGAGATCGACTCACCACCATTAGAATTCTTTTCCATACAATATACCCCAACTTCTGCCCTGTCCACATAAACCTTATCCAGTTTCATCACGCCAACCGTCTTGTTCACGTCTCTCAAATCTTTATTGGAATCTTTAGAAAGCCTCAAGCTCCTTCCCCCCACAGTGAAAGAAGCACTCGCCTTTTTCCCTGGAGTCTCAAGAGACAACAACCTCAAAACCTTCGCACCTTCATCAAACTCAATCGCCCAACCAGCCAACGAAGCATCAAACTGCCTCAAATTTTCCAACTCAGTCAGATATCCTCCCTCAGCCTCATCACCAGGATATAAATCAAGATACCTATTAATCAACTTAATCATTCTAGGATTGTCTCCAAACTCTCTGGCAAGATCAATCGCCTTCTGCAAAGCTTCCTTTCCATAACGTCCACCCATCTCCCCGCGATAGTCATCAGCAACAGTTTCGTAAGACTCAAGAGCCTCGTCATAATATTGAGAAGAAACAGGTTTACTAATTTCTAAACCAACATCTCCCTCAACAAATTCCTTAATTAATGAATAAAACGCACCATACCATTCCTTCCGAGTCGCATCGATGCTCTTACTAACAGTTCCATTTGAATCCACTACAACCTCGCCATTCTCCTCTCTAACCAGCTTACCCTCTTCGTAATAATACGTGCCCCTATAGGCTGAGTCTTCATAATCACTCAGATCAACCCAATACTTGAAACCACTCCTATAAATCGAATATTGTTTCCCATTCAAAAAGATAGAATCTTCCAAGCTAGTCCGATTATTTGAATTTTTCAATTCCAAAACAAACTGCTTCCCACCACAGCTCCCAACAACCCTGCCAGTCTCACCGGTAGCCTCGTCTATATCTATTTTCCTAACAGAACACCTCCCATCAAGGAAAGTACTCCCTTCATAAACGTCAAACGCATCAAAAGAATTCCCGGAAGACACCTCTATCCTTGCTTTCTCCTCCACGGCAACATAGTCATCATAAGCAACCCTCAAACCTGCACGACAATACATTCCCGGAACAAAAAACTCATTAGAGGTCTGGCCCTTCTGAACTCTTGTTGTTATAACTTTTCTATCTCCTTGGTAAATAGAAATGTCCGCATAATTCTCATCCACACCCTCTAGTCTAACAAAATAGCGTCCGTTCCAAAAACTCTGCTTTAGTTTCTCGCTTTCCCAGTCATCATAACTAACTTGTTCAAGAATAAAGTCACTTCTTCCTATTCCATAAGCATTACCCGAGTCATAAGACACTCTTGCCAGCAAGGTAGCATTAACGAAATCTGGCAGCTCCGCTTCCACAGGTTGCCTCTTCAATAAAACCACTGCATATCCAATATTATTTACCAAAGGGCTGCCAAGCAAAGTATTCTGGCTCCGCAATGCCGCCCGTGCAGGATGGAACCCAACATCCACTATATCGTCCGACTTAGACACAACAGTAAAGTCAATATTTTTTATCCGTTCTATGTCTATCAAAGGATTTATGTTAATTGCTTCAATCTGACAGAACACTGGCACATCCTGCTCGGCCAAAAGATCGCTTCTGACAACCATTGGTTGACAACCAAAAGGCGCAATCTGCAACAAAATGTCTTCCCTAGATTCACAAGTCTCTTTGTCTCCTAATATGGGCCAATACGTATCAGCTTGGCTCCCATAAAGTGTTTGAAAAGAAGGTTGTGGTTGATAGTTCACAGACACCGCGCTGCTGCTGCTATAAGTTGCAGCAAAAACGTAGCTACTAGAAACCACAGTCACAACTAAGACATAAACTGCCCACAATGCAAAAATCTGATTAAGCTTCATCGAAATTCAACCATAGTCTTTTAGTTTCAAAAATCTCAAAGTTTTGGGACAAAGTTTCCAACGAACTCGGAACAGGCAACCTATCAACACTAATTCTCAGCTTGCCCTTCCTCAGCTCCGAATCAAGCAGATAAGTATTTAGCTTCCCGCCACCAATCAAGGAACTATCAATCCTAGTTGCAGGAATAGTTATGTCAAAACAATCTTCTTTGGTGCTGCCCAACAAACCAAGCAAGCCCCCGCGTGGAACCTCAACACATTCTGTCTTAGTGCTCTCGGGCAGATTAATGCTCGAGTTACCATAAACATAAACTTTCACCTCGTAACTTCCCTCGGACAGCTTCACCTCATCCTGATCAGGTAAAGCAATAGTTGTAATTTTTCCATCATCCCTGGTGAAAGAAACGATCGCTATTTCATCGTCAATCTCGCTACCTCCAATCTCAAGTTCAACATCTAGTTCTCTCTCCCGATCAAGAATAATCTCCGAGAAACTTTCCCGATTACTAGATATCAGCTGCTTTTTCTCGGCGAAGCCACCAGCCCTAACATGAAGATAACCGTTAACGCACGCAGGCGCAGGTGTTCTCAAAATTCCATCGACAGTCTCGCCAAGCCTACATCTCTGATTAAAGCATTCAAAACTAACATTGCCATTCACTCTGTTCAAATTATTATCATAAAGATTAATAGTAATATCCTCATCCATAAATTCACAAAGTTCAAATTCGTCATCATCAACATACGCTATCCCTGGTAAAGCATTTCGAGGCATGTTTTTATCCACGATTACAACTACAGGGAACTGAAATAATTCGCCACGGTCATACAACTGAATCATCACTGGAAACTGCACATCGTAAATAAAATGATACGGCACATAACAAAAGCCCATGACCCCCATCCCTGCCTCAGTACCAACCGGCTCACCAACCATCAAACCATCGTCCACCCCATCACCGTAGATCTCGATCTTAGAAGGCCAATCGCTAAAATACAGAATGTTAACTGCCTCATCAACATTCTTATCATAAACAAAATAATCTCTATCTTCACCAACAAGATCATAATAGTCTCCCTTAAATTTAATCGTCTGGAAATTCTCCTGAAGCCCGGTTCTCAATGAACTCATGACTTCATTCGTCAACCAAATCCTTGGACCGCATTGAATCTCTACACCATCCACCGGCGCATAATTATAAAGAACATCAACCGCATAATTTTCCAAAAACGCCTCAGCCATTTCTTCATTATAGATATCAGTTGCCAAATTATAGAACTTGCCAAGCTTGCTGTCCACCTCAACATCATGGTTCTCCCTTCTGGCAGTCTCACCATTCCTCCCAACAACCAACGGCGAAGTAACTTTTACCTCAACCTTTCTTTCCAATATCTCCGCTTCAACCGAGGCGTCTCCTAGCTCGACACTGTATCCTTGACTATGATAGTACTCAAAATCACAGTACTTCACGCCATCCGCAACATAAGTTGCAATCTCTTCCTCAATTTCACTCTTTGTAGGAACATTCTCTTTGATCAACCCATTCCCCTGAACAGAATACCAGTATTCAACCGGGCTCCCTAAAAAGTTTAAATGCGAAGAAAACGGAGCATACTCGCTACCGGGCACATACTCGCTGATTTCAATCCGCCCCCCTCCAATTCCGGCCAAATCAACAGCAGTCCTAACCTCTGAATTAATACACTCGAGATAATAATCAAAAACTGGAACAAGATCCTGCGGAATCTGCTCATCGCCGATGTTCCTATCGAAAGTGTAAACAAACACTATCAACAAGACCAGAATGATCGCGACGATTATATAAATTGAAACCTGGCCCTTTTTCATTTTTTCTTGCCCTCCTTAACTTTCATCTCAATCAGATTCATTATCTCAGTGTTCAAATCTTTGTCAATCAACTCCTTGAACTTCTGCCAAAGTTCTTCGTCTTCGACAAGGAGAAGGTACTTCTTCATTGTCGAACCTCACTTTTACTGCCCTTTTCCCAAAAGGCATCTTCATCCTCAACAAGCAGAAGGTACTTCTTCACTTTTTATCCTCTTTTTCGGTTTTAGAGAGTTTTTTCATTATTTAAAGTTTACTTATTAAGTAAGTTAATAAATTAATAACTTACTAAGTAAAAGTAGTAGCAAAACAAGAAACAAAAAGCTAAAAAAAGAAATAATGGCCCATCGCAGAATCGAACTGCGGACTCTCCCACGTCAAGGGAACGTCTTAACCACTAGACTAATGGGCCGTGGTTTGATAGCCCATTTGTCGCGGGAGCTTCTGACATTCACTAGACTAATGGGCCGATCAATGAAACAAAAATACTCCCTATTTAACTTTTGTTATTTGCAGCTCTGTTGAAAAAGTTAAGAATGAAGGTTTACCTAAATTTTGGGGCGGGAAGGATTTGGGCGGTCAGGGAGGGTTTTCATCTGTAAGATGAAAGTAAGCGGGAATCGTAAACCTCAGAAAAGATAGATTTTCAACAGAGCCGTTATTTGCCTAAAGAACAAACCAGAACAAAACAGCTAAAGCAACCATAATCAAAGCCAAACTCCAAAATAACCACTTAAGAATTTTTAAACCGATATAAACAAACAAAATTGCTCCAAGAACAGTAAGCCCCATCCAAAAGTAACTTGAAAAGAAAATACTCCCAAACCCTTCACTGCTATCATCAGAACCATCCCTATTATTTCCGTCATCTGAAGAAGAACAATCCGCCTCACAAGTTCCAGCAGTTTCTAGACACGGACAACCCATCTGGCCTTGACACTCTTCTTCATACTGACAAACACCATCGCCGCAAAGATCAATGCAATCAAAATTACCTGGTCCCGAATCTGGACAAGGATAAAAATCACAATTATTCAGTGGGTCTCTCGTAACAACTGCCCCATCCACACAAGTTAAAGTATCTTCAGAGCAATTGAGAGGCCCTCCTGCCGCACAATCTCCCGGACAAGTTTCAAAAGTCTCATTACCAGTACAGTTACCATCACCACATTCCGCAGCTACGAGCGGTAAAGCCAATAAAACCAAAGCAAACACAAACAACACCTTTTTCATCATATTAAAAATAGAAAGGATTTTATAAAATTACCTACACCAAATAAAAAACAATCGTCGGAATCAGAAGAGCACCCATTAACTGTATTCGCCGCACACGTGACAGAATGCAAAACACACCCAATGCAGAAGATGTGATCAACACAATAATTCCAACCCAATTAGTCAAAATCAAATTAACAACCAACAAAAGACCAATAATTCCCCAAGACAGCCTACTATAATTGACCTTATTAATCCTAACTGCAAAAAACCTCGCTAACTGCAGCCCCACAAAAAATGCAAAAATCCCAGAAACAAACACAACAAACATCACAACGATTAAGTCAGAAAAAACCATCTCTCCCAATATCTCGCTAACTGCAACCGCCGCCCCCGTCCGCGTCCTTCCAATCACATAAATCGTAACAAAAGACAAGGCCATCACAACTGTATTTATCATCCCAACTAAAAAAAGAAAACTCTTTCTATCTTTTCCCAAGTCACTATCTAATTCACTTCCGATAACTGCAGCATGCCCCGCGCCTATCCCTGGAAGAAAACTACACAACGGCGCAGCGATTGCTCCAGCCAAAACAGACCTTAACAGGCTTTTCCGGTTAAGTTTGATATCCTTCAATTTCTTAACAATTTGTTTAGGCACTTGAATTCTCGCCTTCAAACTAACAACCAACCCACTAACACCAAAAAGCCCAGTTAACAGAGGCAACAAGGGCTCCTCCACTGGAAGATTAAAAGCAAACAAACCCAAAAAGCCAGCAAACAAAAACACAACGCCCGACAAAATCCACTCTTCCTCCGTAAAAATTAGATAAAGTGAAACAAAAATCAAAACATAGGGCAACACAACTCTAAAAAAAACATAAAAATCTCCAAGGAAACCAACAAACAAAAGCCCAAAGACAAAAATAACTGGCAAAGCAACCAGCGACCCATAAAGAGTCATGACAATCGCCTCAAAACCCTTACCTTCCTGCAATAATTGATGTCCCGGCAAAACCGCAAGAAAAGAATCTTCCTCTGGCGCCCCGAGAAATACAGAAGGAATAAAATCAATAAATGTGTGCGTCACCGCCATCGCAACAACAAAAACAACCAAGATCATCGGAGCAACACTTACAAAGTACGCGCCAGAAACCAAAGACAAAAGCCCAGCAGCAACAAGATTAATATGAATGCCAGGGAACAAGCCTGTTAAGGTCCCGAACGCTATCCCGACGATAAATGCAAGTATAATCTCGATTATCATGGTTTGAAAGGCACAAAATCTTGGTTTTGTACCCATTGGACGTCACGCTAATCAAACTTATAACAATTTAGCTACCAAGGTTTATATTTCTTGCGATAGGCTAATTCCTCCATTGTCTAATACCTCAATTGTAATCTGAGCAACTGTTCCTGGCCTCAACTCAGACTCCAACAATCGAGGTATGACTATAATTACTTGTTTCCCATGTTTTGCAGTTCTTTTTGTTATTGTGAATTTTCTAGTTTTCATTATTTATTCCGAGAAAGCCCCTCTATCCTTTTTACTCCACAGATGATGGATTGTTCACACTCACCTCTTCCTTCACCAACTTTCAAAGGAACCTCTGATTCTATAGCATCTATACCACGTTGTCGCGTGAATCCATGATAGAATAAATGCACCATTCCAACCTCATACAAACCAGAAAGAGGATCTTCAAGAGGATCTTCCGTTACACCGTAATAAGGAAGGGTGTCTCCAACCCGTGGAACATAAAGATTTTCTCCGCTAACACTAAAAAGTTCTTGACCTCTCCTGAGATCTTTCCCGCTTTCTGAAGCATAATATGATATTTCCATATATTCTCCTGAAAATAAAGCTATTAAAACATTTACTCTCCAAAAAAGAGGAGCAGACAAAAAACTTAAAAACAGATCTTTCCATTTAGAACCGTGAAAATTGACACATCGGTTTTAGAAGATATTGGAATGACAAATTCACAAGTGAAAGTTTATTTGACCCTATTAGAATTAGAAGAAGCGAAATCAGGAGAAATAATCTCAAAATCAAAATTGCAAAGTTCCGTTGTTTATAACGCTTTGAACCAATTAACCCAAAAAGGACTAGTCAGCTTTATTTCAAAAGGTCAGATCAAACATTTTTTTGCAACAGATCCAAAGAGTTTAATCAGTTATGTAGAAGATAAGAAAAATAAAGTTAAAGAACTCGTACCAAAGCTTATCAAAAAGAGGGAGTTTCAAATTAAACAAGAAGCCCAAGTTTTTTCTGGATGGAAGGGAATTTATTTTGCATTTAATAAAATCTTAGAGATTTTGACAAAGGGTTCAGAATACATCGCATGGGGAGCAGGTTTTGAAGAACAATACACAGAAGAAGCAAAGAAATTTTTCCACGATTTCCAGAAAAAAAGAGCAGATAAAAAATATCTTGTAAAAATAATTGTTAATGAGAACTCTAGAAAGCAGGTAGAAGGATACGACTGGTATCCAAAGTTTGGCAAACCAGAGTATAGGTATGTTCCAGGTTTCTCCCCAAAAGGAACAGTTATTTTTGGAGATAACGTTTTGATTGTAGCTTTTGAAGAAACACCAATCGCTGTCCTAATAACTTCAAAAACCATCGCAGAATCTCATAGAAAAGCATTTCATGCGATGTGGAAACTCGCAAAAAAATAATCGCTCTTCCCCATATTTTGGAAAAAAGGTAGATTGGTTGCATTTTCTAAATTTACAAAGAAAAAGCGTGAGTCATTCGTTGCTACAAGGCAGGGAAATGAGACCTCGTCCATGGTCTCACGTCCCATAAGCCTGTCACGCTTCCTGCAATAATTCCAATCAACAAAGCAATAACTGCTTCAAGCAACATTGTAACACAAAACAAGTAGAAGTTAAGAACATATTTATAAAACAAAAAATATAATCAATCACATGAAAAACTACAGAGTAATTAACAAAGCCACAAAAAAAGGAAACGGTTTAGGCATCGCCTCACTAATTTTAGGAATTTTATCCATCCCACTTGTATTCGTCTGGATTGGATTTTTTCTCGCAATTCTCGCAGTGATCTTCGCAGGCATACAAATGCGAAAGCACAATAACAGAATCGCCATTGCAGGCTTAGTCCTCGGAATCATCGGAATAATATTGGGAATAATCTGTGCAATAACCCTAATAATGCTAATAGCCTTCCTCCCAGGAAAAATAATACAAGTCGAAAAAGCTAACGGGATAATATTCGAAGGACCATTCGTCTTAGAATCGCAACAAGCAAAAGTCTTCACGTCAACCAACCCTCAAATTGAAGGAGTCGGAGTCACATTCAGAAACCCTAGCAATGAGGACATAACAATCACCTCAATCATCACATACAATAAAAATGCAGAATGCACACTAAGAGGAAATTATAACCTCCTTGCCAACGGAGGCATACTGGCAACCACTGTCAAAGAAGGCGAAAGATGCAATTTTAACTCTGGAGAAAGATACGCGCTTAACATAGAGGTAACCTACAAACTCGGAGATCCATCAAAAGAGATGGTGGCCAACGGACAAATCCTTGGAACGGTAGAAGAACAAGAATAATTTATAAACTTAAATCACTTAAAGAATCTATGAAAAAAAAGAGTAAAAAGAAAAACATCTACAATCCAAACCCAACAACCGGAAAGATAATAACCGTGATAATAGCGCTCATTCTTGGCAATGTCTTATTTTCCTACAGTGCAACAATTTCCAACGGCCTGCCTATGTCAACGTTCTTCTTTGAACCCGCGATAATCTCGACATCAATCCTCTTGGCAGCTGCGTCCTACTTGATAATAAGTTTAGTCAAAGAATAAACGCTAATGCTCGTCAACACCTAAATCTAAATCATTTCCACGATAATTATCAATCGCGTTCCTCAACGCCCTAGTCCCCAAAATAGAACAATGAACCTTCACCGGCGGCACATCCTTCAAGCCACCAACAATCTTTTGATTTGACATTTCGTAAGCCTCGTCCAATGTATTTCCTTTAACCAATTCACACATCATATCCGTAGACGCAATCGCCGCAACACAGCCATACGTCTCAAATTTAATATCCTCAATCAAATCACCTTTTATTTTCAGATAAATTTTCATAACATCTCCGCACTTAAAATTCCCGATTTCCCCAACTGCATCCGCATCCTCGAGTTTCCCCGCAAACTTCGGATTCCTGAACCTTTCAATTGTTTCTTTCGAGTACATAATTTTCCTCCTTAAATGGCGATATATCCCTTAGCTTTTTAACAACTTGAGGCAAAACCTCCAAAAAATAATCAATTTCCTCTTCTGTTGTAAACCTGCTCAGACTAATCCTCAAACTCCCATTCGCCCCTTCATCATCCAACCCCAATGCCTTCAAAACATAACTCGGCTCCAGCGTCCGTTCCGAACACGCGCTCCCGGTAGAAGCAGCAATCCCCATCAAATCAAGCATGCCCACGATAGATTCCCCTTCGATAAACCTAAAAGAAAAGTTAGCATTATTGCACAGCCTTTTATCTCCGCGTGCCCCATTCAAGCTCACGCCCCTTATACCGCCCAAAACTCCTTCAATCAGTTTATCCCTCATCCTTGCAATTCTCCCCCCATTCCCAGACATCAAAGCAAGCTCAATAGCCTTCGCAAAACCAACGATCCCTGCAACATTCTCCGTACCCGCCCGAACACCTTTTTCTTGCCAACCGCCCAACTGCAACCCTCCAATTTTAACATTCTCGCCAACATAGAGAGCGCCGACACCTTTTGGACCATGAATCTTATGTGCATTCAAACTCGCAAGACTAATGCCCATTTTTTTAACATCCAAATCGGTTTTAGTAAAACCTTGACACGCATCGGTATGAAAATAAACGCCCCGCTCCTTGCACAACCGGCCAATCTTTTCCAGACCATTAATCGTCCCTACCTCATTATTACCCTGAATGACAGAGACTAAAATTGTCCCTTCCCGAATCACATTCTTTAACTCCTCGAAATTAACAAATCCTTCGGAATCAACTCCAACATAACTCACATCAAATCCATTCTTTTCAAGCCACTTACAATTCTCCAAAACAGACTTATGTTCCACCTTCGTCGTAACAATATGGTTTCCTTTTTCCCTATTTGCAAGCGCAACACCCTTCAACGCAAGCCCATTCGCTTCAGTCCCTCCAGAAGTAAAAAAAATCTCTTCTGCTCCTGCATTGATCGCCCCAGCTACGATCCCCCTAGATCTTCTTAAAGCCCCCTCCGCTTCAACTCCAAACCCATGTAAAGAAGACGGATTCCCATAAACCGAAGAAAAATAAGGCATCATCGCTTCAACTACTCTTTCATCAACTTTCGTCGTAGCAGCATTATCAAAATAAAGTTTCATTTCCGGTCCCACACATTTTACATTCGGAGCAATCCATGCAACAACCAGAAACATGACTTTCCACCAGTTCCAACATCGGATTCACAGTCTCCTCGTTCAAAGAATAAATTCTCTTCTTTCCATCCTTCTTAACATTCAGGATATTACATTTCCTCAAACCCTCAAGATGATGACTCACATTACTCTGTTCTTCCCCAGTCTTCTCAACAATCTCCGAAACAGAAAGCTCGCCATCCATCAAAACCGTAATGATTTTCAACCGTGTCTTGTTAGAGAAATTCGCAAAGAAATTCTCATATGATTTATCTTTCATATGTTAAAACATCAAACAGACTATTTAAATCTTGGTTTAACGCCACTTCACAATAATTTTATATACCTCCCAAACCATTTATCCATACAAAATGAGGTTAAACATAGTAATCGGTGGTCGTGCAGGCCAGGGAATCAATTTAGTTTCTGGGATAGTGTCAAACGTACTCGCTCAACAAGGATACTACACCTTCAACTATCGCGACTATCCTTCAATCATCCGAGGAGGCCACAACTTCAACATTTTATCAGTTTCAGATGAACAAATTGAAAGTCACGAGTCTAAGATAGATGGCATCGTCGCCATGGATGACCTAACTCTTAAAATCCACAAAAAAGAACTAAAAAAAGACGGATTTGCTATCGCGCCGGATAAGTATGTTGAATTCGGAATAAACTTAAACGTCGCACTCGCAGGTGCATTGATAAAGATCTTGGGGATAGAAAAATCGGTTCTCGAAGAAAAAGTAAAACAAACAATCAAAAAAAATCCAGAAGAGTCTCTAAAGGCAGCCAACTTCGGTTTTGATTCGGTAGAAAAAAAATTTTCCCTCACAAAATTAAAACATAAACTGACAATCCAATCAGGGAGTGAAGCAATAGCACAAGGTGCAATAAACTCGCACATCGACGCATATATCGCATATCCTATGACTCCCGCAACTCCGGTCTTACACATCTTATCATCAAAACAGGAAAAATACGGCCACATTGTCTTTCAACCAGAAGGAGAAATAGCAGTCGCGAACATGGCCCTTGCATCCAGCTTTGCAGGCGCTAGAACAATGATAGGTTCATCTGGCGGCGGCTTCGACCTCATGACTGAAGCACTTTCACTACAAGGGATCTCTGAAATCCCCCTAGTCGTTTACTTATCTTCAAGAGTTGGTCCAGGCACAGGCATACCCACCTACACAATGCAAGGCGACCTGGACATTGCACTCAGAGCAGGCCATGGTGAATTCCCAAGGATAGTAATCGCCCCTGGCACTCCCCAAGAAGCAACCGAAAAAACAAACGAATGCTTTTACTTTTCAGAAAAATTCGGCGCCCTCTCTATTCTATTAAGCGACAAACACCTCGGCGAATCAGAGTTCTCTTTCATCGACCAAACAAAAAAACCACTAAAAATAGAAATAAAGAGAAAAGTCCCTGGAGAAACAATAGTCAAAGCAACATCCTACGAACACGATGACTTCGGCAATACAACAGAATCTGCGGAACTCGCGATCAAAAAAGCAGACATCAGATTAAAGAAATACGACGAAATAAAAAAAGCATGCAATAAATTTGAAATGATAAAAGTCCACGGCAAGAAAGACTCAAAAAATCTCATCATCGGATGGGGCTCAACCGCTGGCGCAATTAAAGATGCCATAAAAGGACTTGACGCAAAATTCCTCCAAGTTATTTACATGAAACCGCTATCTGATGAGATAAAAAAAGAAATAGAAAAAGCAAAAAAAATTATCTTAGTAGAAAACAACCTAACCGGCCAGCTGGGCAGGCTCCTACGAGAAAAAACTGGAATCTCAATAAAGAAACGCATCCTAAAATACGACGGTAGGCCTTTCTTTTCAGATGAACTAAACGCATTAATCAAAAAGGAACTAAAATGACGGAAACAAACAAAAAACTCGACACAGATTACAAGATAACTTGGTGCCCAGGCTGCCCAAACCATAGGATTCTCGAAGCGGCAAAAATCGCCCTAACCAACCTGAATAAGCAAGGCTACGACCAAAAAAGTTTCGCAATGGCTACGGGAATTGGTTGTCACGGAAAACTATTTGACTACCTGAACATATCCGGATTTTATGGCCTTCATGGAAGAACCATCCCTACAGCTATCGGACTCAAACTTGGAAATCCCAATTTAAACGTAATCGCATTCGCAGGAGATGGCGACACCTACTCTGAAGGCCTACAACACTTTGTCTCGGCCGGAAAACACAACTCTAACGTCACCCTATTCGTCCACGACAATCAAGCATTCTCACTCACAACAGGCCAACCCACCCCTACATCCGAAAAAGGTTTCAAGAACAAAGTTGACTTGGGTGGAGTCAAACAAACAAATCCAATTAATCCACTAATGCTCGCCCTCTCTTCAGGAATTTCATTTATCGCCAGAGCAAACGCCCGCGATCCAGAACAAACCGCAAAAATCATGGAGCAAGCAATTAAACACAAAGGCTTCAGCTACGTAGAAATCATTCAGGATTGCATAGTGTTCAACATCCCAATAATAAATCGCGGCAAAAATATGTACTATCTAGACAAAACTCCAACGACAAAAGAAGAGGCTATGAAGGTCATGCAAGAATATGACTACAACATCAGCGATAGTAAAATCGCCCTCGGAGTCTTCTGGCAAGAGTCTCGCCCAACCCTTGAAGACCAATTCCCCCAATTACAAAACATAATCAAAAAGAAAGTCCAAGGTTGGAAAGGCCTTAAAAGATAACTAACCACTAAGTGGCTTCAAACCAAGTTCCTTAATAACCTCAAGAACGGGTTTAATAACTTCAAGTCTTCCACGCCCGCCAACAACAGTCTTCAAATAACCGCTTTTATGATCAAATCCCACCGCCTCATAATCCGATGATGCGCACACATCTGTGTAAAATCCTCTGCTATAAAGATAGACTGCTTTTCCTCCAAAACCTTCAGCAACAAGACCATTTAGCACGTCAAAACAATCCTTATAGGGCATCGGCCCTCCATCCAAACCAGCCCGTTCAAACCGGACTGACTGGATCCCATTACTCTTAACAACAGAGATAACTCGTTTAGATGTTAATTTTTCACCTAGCAACTCAAATGGCTCTGCCTTGCGCCCCCCTAAAACAAATCTCGAAGACATCCGATTACAAGAAAGAATAGCCACGCCGTCAGGTCGAACGCTCACCCCGGCTATCTGACCACCTGCAAAGTCTAGACCTCCATCCACAAAAGCCCAATTTTTCGGCACAGCTCCCAAAACCCTCAAAAGCCCTTCTTGGTTGGGCAATTCATAAAAACGGTCTCTCCTGTAATCTCTAGCCATGCTCCCATCTCCACCTCCGTGTTTTTAAACTTTACGAATAAAAAACAAAAAAGAAATTTTATTGGTTAGACTTTAACGTCTACCGCATCCACAAATTCCACCACTCGTTGCACCACAGCTAGAACTGCCACAGTTGCTTTCAGCCGTACATCCGCCAGAGCATCCTGCGACCCCGCAAGAACCTGCTTCCTGTACAACCTTGTCGCCTGCAACAGCATCATCCTGCGCATTCACAAACGTGAAAGCACCGACAATTAACACTAGCACAACAAACGCCGTAGGTAATATCCAATTATTCATTTTGTACCTCCTTGTAAAAAACACAGACAACCAAATTATAAAACCGCTTTTGTGAAACCAGTTTCACTTCTTCCGATTAATATTATTCTTTCTCTTCCTTCGTGACTTTCTCTTAGCCATCTTTATAGATTGCTTCTTTGCCTTTCCCATGCACAACTTTAATTCATCGCGCTTTTAAATTTATCTAAAGCCAGAAAATTTAACACCGTTAACCAAAACTCTTAAACCCCAAGCCCCTGGGACAAACATGGAAAACAAAAAAGTCGGCTACTTGTTGTTGGGAATATCCCTAATAATAATCTTTATTATCTTCCTGTTTAACAACGCCATGAAAGCAATTATTATCAACCAATGCGGCCCAATTCACGGCCCAACCTGCGAAATGAACAAAAACGTAGAACAGCAAACTTATCTCTCACTAGGAATCGTAGCGATTTTAATAATCGCCTCAGTCGTCCTCATTTCATCGAAACCAAAAGAAAGAATTATCGTAAAAAAAATAAAAGAAAAGACCCCAAAGAAGACCTACAATTTATCCAGTTTAAGAAAAGAAGACAAACAAGCATTCCAAATCGTTCAGGACTCCAAAACAATATTTCAAGCAGATCTCATAGAAAAATTAGGCTTCGGCAAGGCAAAAGTTTCGAGAATCCTCGACCGCCTAGAAAACAAGGGTTTCGTAGAGCGGAAGCGCAGAGGAATGACAAACGTAATAGTTCTGAAGTGACCCGTTAAGATTTTAAAATCAATTCTCCTGCAAATCACATGAAAAAACCCCAAAACCACAAAAGACAATTCTTCTCAAATATGATAATCCTTTTTATAGTCGCGATCCTTCTTGTAGGAACAATCATAGTCTACGTAAAGTCCCTAAAAAAACCAATAGAAACTTTCGAAGACCTGGCAGAGTCTTTCTGTGACGTCCCTAATGTTGTCTCTGTATCAATTTGCAACGGCCAGATAATCGGAGTTCAGTCCTCCCTTCTAGGCGGCGGCATTGAACACCACCACCGCGACGGCACCACATTCACCTGCCCAGTCATAGCCCCAGACTCAATGTCTGCAAACTGCAAGGCCATCTTCAATGCCCAACAAAACGAAGAATGGAATTGCATCGAGGTTTGTTAAAAAACAGCTATAAACAAAATAAAATGTCAAACCAAAGAAGATACGAAGCGTTCAAAGAAAAGTTCCGAACTGCCATTTTAGCAGAGGAAGACGCGAGATCATATAGGGAAGCCGGCCTCGACCGTGCAGCAAGTATGGCCCAAAATCAACACGCAATACACACTGCAAATGCAAGACAAATAGCAGGCAACGATCATCGCTACGAAGTCTGGAGAGAAAGATTCTGGAGAGAAACAGCACAGCGAGAAGCAAGAGAAATGGCCTTACAAACAGCTTAAATGCTCTTAACCTATTAACTTCGTAAATTCAAAAATTACTTTTGCTGACCCGACAAAAACATCACAAAAAACCAACGCCCAAACCCATTGAATTAATTCCTAGACTTCACACACTCTAACTACTTCTTCCCTTTTTCGTTCCTTTGAGCATCCACTAAAGCCTTAATCTTCCCCACACTCTCCGGATTAATCAGCGTCATCGTATTCCCCGCATCTTCCCCATGCAACAACGCACGCAAGATACGACGCATCATCTTACCACTTCGAGTCTTAGGAATGTCTTCCACAAAATAAACCTCTGCCGGTTTTGCAATCGGGCCTATCCTCTCCAAAACTCTTCCGACAACCTGCTCCTTCGTCAAATTCCCCTTAGCCTTAACAAATGCAACAGGAACAACTCCCCGTAAAGCATCATTCCTCCCAACAATCGCACTTTCCACAACCCCCTTCAAACTGTCAATTGCATCTTCAATTTCCGCCGTAGACATTCTGTGTCCTGCAACCTTAATCACATCATCCGCCCTCCCTAAAATTCTCAAATAACCTTTAGCATCCATAATTGCATTATCCTCCGCGTTATACAATTTCCCGAGAAAATACTTCCTATACCTTTCCTCATTCTTCCAAACTCCCCTAATCAACCCTGGAGAATACGGAGGCTTCTGAACCAAAAGCCCTTCCTTTCCAGTCTTAACTTTCTTCCCTTTCTCATCAACAACTGCATACTCAACCCCTGGAAATGGAATTGCAGCATAAGTCGGAATAAACGGCCCATGTCCCGGCAACGACATAACAACCGCGCTCCCTGTCTCCGTCTGCCAATACGTATCAATAACAGGACATCTCTTCTTGCCAATATTATCAAAGAACCACATCCATGTCGCTTCATCAATCGGCTCCCCAACACTCCCCAGAATCTTCAAAGAATCCATCTTATACTTCTTCGCATACGCAGCTCCATCCAAAGCAAACATCCTCAAGGCCGTAGGCGCAGTATAAAACACATTCACATTGTGCTGCTCAATTATCTGCATAAACCTATCGGGCGTCGGATAATTCGGAAGTCCTTCAAAGATCACAGTAGTCGCTCCATTCAACAACGGCCCATAACAAGCGTAAGTATGTCCTGTAATCCACCCGATATCCGCAGTACACCACATCACTTCTCCCGGCTTCAAATTAAACACAAACTTCGAAGTATAATACGCTTGAACAGTATAACCCCCAACTGCATGCATCACGCCCTTCGGTTTCCCAGTAGTCCCAGATGTATACAACAACAACGCAGTGTCCTCCGAATCCATAACTTCCGGCTTAATAAGAACATCAGGCTTTCCTTCAAACATCCTTCCAGTCTTCGCTCGATCAACAACAATCTTTGTAACCTTCATCCCAGCAATCGCCTTGTCCGCGTCCTTCTCCAATTCAACCCTCTTCCCCTTCCTAGAATAATAATTTGCTGTAATCAAAACCTTCGCCCCACCATCCTCAATCCTCGCCCTCAATGCATCCGCAGAAAAAGCGCTAAATACAACTGAATGTATCGCCCCAAGCCGCGCACAAGCCAACATAAAAAATAGTGCATCTGGAATCATCGGCATGTAAATAGCGACGACATCACCCTTTTTCACCCCTTTTTGCTTGAGCAACGCCGCCGCTTGATTTACCTGCTTATAAAGTTCAAAGTAAGAAATATTCTGCACCTTCTCGTTCACATCCTCCGGAACAAAAACAATCGCGGTCTTGTCCGGATTGCTCATATGCCTATCAACCGCATTATAACACAAATTCAACTTGCCGCCAACAAACCACCCAAACTTCTTTGCCGTCTGTTCATAACCCTTCTTCCAAGGTTCTGCCCAGTTTATCCCATCACGAGCAAGATCCTCCCACAACTTCACCCGATCAACCTTAGCTCGTTTGTAAACATCCTGCGACGCCAAACTCGCATCCCGTGCAGCCTTAGTTGGAACAAAACTCTTGCCCTTTTTTTCTACATACTTCATCTTTTCTTCTTAACTTTCCGTTTACTTCTCTTAACGACCTTCTTTTTCTTTGACCCATTCAGTTTCTTAGTTATGAAGTACTTTCTATCCTTAACGCCTTTTTCATAAAGTCTCCGCGTGTATCCAACATTATCAATCTGATCCTTCGTTATGCCCAGTTCATGCAACGTGTTAATTATAGCCTGCCTCGCCTTCTTTACCTCGCTGTCCCTCGCAAGATACTCGATCTCCATATAAGTCCCAACATTTGCAACATGATTTATTTCTATAACAATCCTCTTATCTTTTTTATGCAAGAACTTCTCCGTCTGCTTCCTCTTCTTTACCCACTCTTCAAAACCAAAGTCCTCTATCAACGCAAGAAAATTATCTAGATGTTTTCTATCACTCAACTCAAACTCATACTCTCTCTTAACAACAACTCCATCCTTCCACAGATGCTTTAAGTGCCTCTTAAAATTAACAACTAGTTTCTCCCCATCATCCCTTATCCTAAACGCCTTCGAAGGGTAGCCCTTTCCGCCCAACCTAAAATAATCATCTCCCCGAGACTCTTTCTTCTTAAAATCAGCAATTTTCAGAATTCTCTTTCTCAAAAGACCGACATCATCAATCTTCGCCTTAACCTCAACTTCTAACCAGTTCGCCATTATGTGAGCGAAGCGAATATCAGGAAACCGATTCCGCCTCTTTTCCTCTTATTAAGATAAAATACCATTCAAGGTATATAAAACTTTTCTCGGTATTGTTAACACCCATTCCCCAAAACTTATAACCTCTTCCCACTATCTTTCAGCATGGATTACGATGTGATTATAATTGGCTCCGGAGCAGCAGGTCTTTCGGCGGCAATTTACCTTGCACGCGCCGAAGTCAAGACGCTAGTTGTAGGAGATCCTAAAACCTCCCAGCTCCATTCAGCATACGAAGTAGAAAACTACTTCGGCTTTCCAGACAGCATTTCCGGCCGCGAACTCTTAAAGATAGGGAAAAAACACGCAGAAAAATGCGGTGCACACGTAATGGAATCAAGAGCAGTAAATATCTCCGAAGAGTCCGGCAAGTTCTACGTAAAACTAGAAAGCCTCCAAAAACACTCCGCAAAATACCTAATCATCGCATCCGGAATGCTCGCTTCTCTCGACTTTGCCAAATCTCTCAACCTAAAAATGCAAGGCAAAAAATTAATTAACGTAGACTTAGAGAACAGAACCTCTCACAACAGAGTCTATGCTGCAGGCAATTGCTCTACATCGACCCGCCAAATCGCCAAAGACGTTGGCGACGGCTGCAACGCGGCAATCAACATCATAAAAAAGATTAAAAACCAACCAAACTATACAGATTACGGCCCATTAGAAGGCTAAAAATAAAAAAGATGGTAAAATACAAAATAAAATATAATAAAACAAAATGCATTGGTGCAGCATCTTGCGTGAAGTTCGCGCCGGACACCTGGAAGCTTGACGACGAAGGCATCGCAGTACAGCTCAAAACTGAGTTCACTGACGAAGAACTAGACAAACAAGTCAAGGCAGCCAAATCCTGCCCAGCCCATGCAATTGAGATCTTCGATGAAGAAAACAAGAAGATTGTTTAAGAAAGAGTCACCTCTTTTTTAAGGGTTAGAATTTTTCAGTTTTTGCTCTTTCTTCGCACAGAATAGTTCATCCTGTAAACCCCCATCAAAATCCGAACTTGATCCTCTGGAACGATTCCAAGAGGTTCTTTAGTTTTTCTCAATGCTTGTTGTGTTGAATTTCCATCTTCTGCATCAATAAACTGAAGCAAATCTCTCCAAAATCTTTCTTCCGATTTAGACATCCCATCAAAGGTTTTTACTAAATCCGAATTGAATACTCTTACTCTATTAAAAGTGCCTCCATGCTCATAAGTTCCGCCTGTTGCCACATAAGGAAGCCTTCCTTCTCTTATTGCCCTCTCGACTACTTCAAATCCACTTTCAGCATGTTTCATTTGCATGTCTGTAATTATACAACTATAATCTCCAAGAGGCCTTTCTAGTTGTTCTAGGTCCGAAACGAAATCAATTCTCGAGTCTACTGCCGTGGCAGTCAGCCCATTTACGAGGTTATCATCGAGGTAAATTATTCTATCGATCATCTTACTACTTCCTCCAAATCACCAGGTTTGTTTGCTATTGCTGCGAACCTTTTCCCTTTGTACCACCAGAATCTGAATTCTGGTGCATAGTTCATTCTTTCGAAATAGGTTGCGGTTTCTTCAAGTAGCGGATCTCCTTCTCTCTGGGCCCCATAGCGAGTTGGTAAATCTTGTGGTTTGTCTCTGTTTCTCAGCCAAGCCCAGCATTTTCCATCCCATACGAAGACCAGTATGTTTCCAGAGTATCCGAGATTTGTGTGCCTTCCCTCGACCACTCTTGCCCCCGCCCTGTCTAGGCACTTCATCACCCGGATATCTCCTTCTTCTGGTCCTACCGCTATTCCCCTATGTACTGTTGCCATTTTGATTTTTTCATTTTCAGTTCAGTTGAGCTTGAAGAGCTCGCAGTTCTTTGGTGTACTCATTAATGGTCTCTTGGCTGATTGCCTGTGGCCCGCAGATACCTCTTAATCTGGCATATCTTACCCGAAGCTCTGCTATTCTTACCCTGGTTTCTGCCTGTTTTTGCGTTTCCATCAATTTTTCTTCCCAATAAACATACTTAAAGTTCTGTTGTAGATATTTCTACAACAAATGTTTATCAACACACTTCCTAGCAATTATTATGGAATGGCAAACAAAACACGAGACGGAATCAGGCTGCGCACAGTCCTATCTGCACTTGAAAAACTTACAGGAATAACAATCCGCTCAGCTACAAACCACAAATACGTCGCAAGCATGGCAGGTTACACAATTCCTTGCCCAATCGCCTCAAGCACAAACGCCAGAACAATGATAGTGCCCTGGATCAGGGCCCACACTTCTTACTCTAACGCCCAACAAATCTACCAAGCTCTAAGGAAAGGAAAATGGCCAACATAACAAAAACAAATCAAACTAAGCACGACGCGATGAAGCAGCCCGAAAGGGAAACAACGGGAGGAAAAAATGACAGAAGAAACAGATATGAAAAAAGTAAGATCGGCCCATCTAAACATCGACTCTGTAGTTTCAGAGCTCTGGGATACAACTCCGGTTGTTTTTGATGAAAATTCTGGAGCAGCCGCAGTAGTATCAAGCACCCAATGGTATAACAAATTTGGTCCAGGTGGAACTGGAATGGCAAGGGTTGTAACGGTTTTTCATCCAAACCAAACTGTTGAAGAACACAAGTATGTTTGGAGAGACCAATACGACCCTTCTAAAGATGACGGCTTGAATTTTATAAGAACAATAAAAGTTAGCCCCTCAAGCAATGAAGAACGGTTGGTATTGGATGCGGAAACTGCTGCAGGAGAACGAACCCTCTCTTACAGACTAAGAAAAAATTAACTGCAGTAGAAAAAATAACAACAAAAAGAAATAAATAGCAAGGCGCCTTGCTAAAACCGAAAATGAAAAAGAAACTAATATTGGCCTCAACATCGCCAAGAAGACACGCCCTAGCGAAAGAAATGGGGCTTGAATTTAGAGTAGTGCCATCAAAATACGAAGAAGACATGACTCAAAAAATGTCTGCTAAAAACTTGGCCAAAACCCTAGCTCACGGAAAAGCTCAAGAAGTTGCAAACAGAATTAAAAACGGAATAGTAATTGGCGTTGATACTTTTGTTGTCTTTAGAGGAAAATTACTTGGCAAGCCAAAAAATAAAAAAGAGGCAGTTAAAATGCTTCTAAGCTTCTCAGATAAATGGCAAGAAGTTTACTCAGGAGTTGCAATAATTGACTGTAAGAAAAACAAAACCATCCTAGACTATGAGGTAACTAAAGTCAAATTTAGAAAAGTCAATCCAAAAGAAGTAAAAATTTATGTCGACACAGGCGAGCCACTCGATAAAGCTGGCGCCTACGGAATCCAAGGCCTAAGCTCGATATTCATAGAAAAAGTAGATGGCTGCTATTTCAACGTTGTTGGATTTCCAGTAATGAATATCTACAAAAATCTTACAAAATTAGGGGTGAACATCTTCCAATTTAAAAAGTGGAAAGCTAAGAAGTAAATGACAAACATAGAAAAAACCCTTGAAAAACTCGGCTTCTCGCCAAATGAAATAAAAACATACCTGACTCTAAACGACCACGGTTCAATGAAAGCCGGCCGCATTGCCAAAATCGCAAAAATCGACCGCGCCTCATGCTACAACGCTCTCAAACTCCTTATAGAAAAAGGCCTCGCCTCCTACGTCTCAATAGGCAAAGTAAAATGGTTCCAGGCCACCGGACCAAAAAGACTTCTTGATTATCTAAAAGAACAAGAAGAAGAAATCAAAGAAATCATCCCCGCCTTACACGAAAGACACAAACAAAAAAAGATCGAAGGCCAAGTCAGATTATTCAAGGGCATCAAAGGAATAAAAACAATTTTCTTAGACATCGCACGCACAGGCGAGGACAATTATGTATTCGGCTCCGAAGGTCAGTTCTCAAAACGAATGCCAGAATTCGCATTACAATTCAAACGAATGAAAAAGGAAAAGAAATTCAAAACATTCGTTCTATGTAGAAAAGACCGCCGAGAATTAGACGTCGAGTCATCAGCACACAAATATCTCCCCAACGTCACCGAAAGCCCCGCAGTAACAAACATCTACGGAGACAAAATAGCAATAATAATCTGGACAGACGAACCTGAAGGCATCGTCATCGAAAACCCTGCAGCAGCACAAGCCTACAAGTCATACTTCGACTTCATGTGGAAACACGGCAAAGCTTTCAAGAGATAAAATAACTTAAATATTCTAAAGCCTAACAATAAAGATGTTAGAAATAATGATCTTGCTCCTCGCTGGCCTACTTGCAGGCATAGTAACTGGATTGTTCGGTGCCAGCGCAGTCATCATTTCAGCACCAATTCTAATAATCTTCTTAGGTTTTCAACCATACGCTGCAATCGGCCTATCTCTTGCTATAGATATATTTGCATCTCTCTCAGCCACACTCATTTACTACAAAGAAAAAAGAATTGAAATAAAGCCAACACTAATCCTCTTGCTATTCGCAATTATTTTCACACTAATCGGGAGCTGGTTCTCGGTTTTCGTACCGCAGAGTAGCATGTCAATCGCAACAGGAATCGCCATCGCGATTATCGGCCTATCTCTAGTTCTAAAACAAAAGAAAAGTTTTCTCACCTCTAAGAAATTCCCATTTCTTCACAAAAACAAAACACTTTCATTAATAACCCTCGGCTCATTTATTGGAATAATTGCAGGAGTTTTCGGCGCAGGTGGCGGAATGATAATATTAGCAGCATTGGTCCTCGTTCTTGACTACAAGATCCACAATGCGATAGGAACAGCAGTCTTCCTAATGATTTTCATCGCGCTGTTCGGCGCAGCAGGCCATTTCTACTTCATACCGTTCTCATTCAAATCCCTGGCTATCGCAGCAATTGGAGGCGTCATTGGCGCAGCAATATCTTCAATACTAGCAAACAAATTAAAAGAGAAAACTCTTAACAGGCTAGTCGGAATCCTAATAATCTTATTAGGCATTTCACTGACGATAAAAAACCTGATTTAAAATGAAAACAATCTACATCCTCGGCAATCCTTCGTTTGAACAAGACTCTCTTCCAGTAAAACTTCTACCAAAACTCCAAGCCGAACTACCGCAATTCCAATTCATCCACCTCGATCCCACAGAAAACCTCCCCGAAGAAAACCATTTAATTCTAATCGACACAATCCTAGATATCTCCGAAGTAAAAGTCCTAACAGACATCGACAAGATCCAATCCTCGCCAAACGTATCAATGCACGACTTCGACCTCGGCTTCCAACTCAAACTAATGAAAAAGCTCGGCAAGATTGACAAAGTAACTATTATCGGCGTTCCTGAAAAAGGCAATCAAGAACAAGCATTAAATAAAATAAAGTCCATATTGTCCAATGAAATCAAAAAATAAAAAATACAATGTAACTTTCTCTGACGAAGCGTTAAAACAAATAGACAGCCTGCCTAATGACGTTTATGATAAATTAGCTGAAACGCTAAGTGGCTTCAAATCAGGGGACTTAGATCCCAAGAAAATTGGCCAACCAGTTGATTGGATAGAACTTGACATAAAACTAATCTGTCCAGAATGCAAATCACATAATGTCGAATGGCTCCTGGATAAAAATTCAGGAGAAGTAGATTTCCGTTGTATTGATTGTAGTGGATCTTTCTGGATGACTCACAAAGAATACAAGGAAGCAGTTAAGAATAATCCAGATAAAATTATTAATCAGCACTAATCAAGAATTATTTATTTCATCAATATCAATTTTTTCCTTAGATAATTTTTCCCTTATTTCTCTAATCTTTTCAACAGACTCTCCTTCTTCAATATCCATAACAAATCTAATCAACAACAATTTAAAATAGTAACTATTCCCATTACCCAAATGCCAACAGAAGAAATAGAAACATTCCACGCCAACACCCTAAAAGACTGGCACGACTGGCTAGTCAAGAACCACGAGAAAAAAGACAAGGTTTTCCTCACAAAATACAAAGTCCACACAAAGAAACCAACATTCTCCCACCTGGACGCAATGCACGAAGCAATTTGTTTCGGCTGGATCGACACAACAGCAAAACGCGTTGACGAAAACGTCTGGGGAACAGTCTTCGTAAAACGCGGCCCCAACGCAAGCTGGTCCAACAACACCCTGAGCTACGCAAAGCAACTAATCAAAGACGGCCGAATGATGCCACAAGGCCTAGAAGCTTACAACCGAGCAAAAGACAAACCAACAACCGACCACGGCATTCCAAAAGACGCCCCGCCACCGACAGACCTCATAAAAGCACTCTCCAGATACAAGCAAACCAAGGCCAATTGGGACAGCCTAGCGCCAAGCACGAGGTTCATGTATACCGTTTGGATCGAGCGAGCCAAACAGACAGAAACCCGCAGAAGAAGAATCAGAGGCGTCGTTGAGAGAATGCGGCAAGGCGTTGGGGTTAAGAAACGACAAGGAAAATATTGAGCGGGGCGGGGGAAATATTGAGTTGAGTTTGGGAAGAACTAACCATAAATTTTGTCGTGGTGCTCAAAATCATCAAATTTAATCAGATTATTTTGTTTGTCGTATTGAAAAACCAAAACAAAATGCCCGACATGGCATCTTTTAGAGTCTTTCAGATCGTATCTTAGATTCTTGTAGTGCTCAATATCTCCGGAATTCACAAGTTCTTTGATTTTCTTCATAACCTGCTGATGAAGTGCCTTGTCTTTTTTCGATAGCTTCATTAACTTAGTTTCTAATTCCTCGCTTATTTCGAAGTTGCGCATTTTCTCTTTCAATTAAAAGACTTTTCAAGCTCTTCAAAAGAACCATACTTCTTGTATTTTCCTTTTCTAATTGTTTCCAATTTTTTCAAATACTCGGGTTTCACTTCCAACATTAAAAAATTCTCTTCATATACTTGAGTCACAAGTGCAATAGCTTCGCTTTTAGTCTTCAGGCCGTGCATGGCTTTCACTATATTCAAAACCCTATCTTCTCTTTCGCCTAAATTCACAATGTTTTGGGCCATGTTTGCCTTTGTTATCCCGTATTATATTAGATAATTCCGCGTTATATAAATGTTTTGTTTATCGGATCAAGCGAGCCAAACAGACAGAAACCCGCCGGAGAAGAATTAGAGGCGTCGTTGAGAGAATGCGGCAAGGCGTTGGGGTTAAGAAGAAGCGGGGGAAGTATTAGAAAAACAGGGCATGAAAAACAAAGAGCCCTGAAAAAAAAAATTTATTTGGCTAACCAAAAGATTTGCAAAGCGACACCTAAGAAGAGCAGAAAACCTGCCCCAGAGATATCCAACAGCCACCCAACGCCACCAAGTGCTACCAAAATGGCTGGAGGGCTTTTCGCGATTACATGTACAACAGTGTTTATCATCTGATCAGTTTTCTGTTATGCCTTACCTTGGCAACGGTTCTTCCGTAAGAACCTGCAACAGGTTGTAAGGTAACTGTCTTGCCCTTAAGTCTCTCTAGTTCTCTTTTCGCTGTGGCATAGCCAGGTTCTCCCTTCTCCGGAGAATCTCTTCCAGCAATTCTAATGTAATTACTTCCGTTAACCTTGGTTCCAACTACGAATGTGTCTCCATCGATAACATTGCTTATTCTTCTTCTCATATTTTATTTCCTCCTATGATTTAATTACAACAATTTATCGAGAATTAATCTCGAAGTCACGAGGATTGTCATTCCCCGCACCTCTCTTTTTACACGACCTATCAGAATTCAAAAGTAAAAAATTTTGTGGTAATAGAATTCAAACTTTTGTTCGTTTAATCATAACCCCTTAACTTCGTCCAAGACATCATCAACATTACCGTTATGGACCAAAAAGAAATGTAACTTGCCCCTCCCTAATTTCTCCCAAACCTTTCCAAGCTCTTCCTTGTAATTAACAGCTGGACTATCTAGCAAATGTCCT
Organism: archaeon; assembly: GCA_043821585.1. Taxonomy (GTDB): domain Archaea; phylum Nanobdellota; class Nanobdellia; order Pacearchaeales; family GW2011-AR1; genus UBA73. Next base: position 22,461 of record JBDRCQ010000005.1, on the reverse strand, counting down.
CCTTTCCATTCGAACAAAATAATATTTCTTTTTTTTGTAACGGCCAAGAAATCTGGATAAAATCTCCTATTCTCCCAACCTTGCAAGGCTACCGCATCAGCTTTCTTTTCCCTACACCTAACCCAGGATTCTATATTCTCTCCATCATTAAGGTGCAGTTTATCTATGAAAGACTTTTCTTCCTTGTTTACCTTGTCAACCTTATCATAATAATGCTTGTTGTATTTCACAGGCATTTCCTCAGAAATTTCTATCTCTTCAGGCAACTCGTAAGCAAAGTCTAAATTAACTTTCTTGCTTTTGACGTGTTCATTGAACTTGTCTTTAGCATATGTCTCCATTTCCAATTTAATCTTATCAGCAACCTTTTGTCTAAAGTGAGGCATGTTCAGAAACAAACCATAAATCTTCTGGTCTTTTTCTCTAACGAGGTAATCTATTATCTTCTTAATGTATGTGACCCTTTCCTTCCTCCCAATTTCGCTTCTTTTAATTTTATCATCAATCATAGTAGCAAGCGTATTTTCGTCAACACCATACCCTTTCCTTCTTAGATAGTCTGTAATCTTTGCTTGTCTAATCTTTTTAGAAATCCATTTTTCTCTTTCATCTAAATCAATATAACCTACTGCATCTTCATCGGTCGGACCTGTGTAATCTAATTTATGATCTCTTTTTGTTAAATCAAACTTTTCGTCAAGTAAATCATCAAAAGACAGAGGTTCGCCATTAAAAGAAAAGATTGGTACTTCCAATTTAGCCTTGGCGACTCTCTTAGCTTTCTTGTCTTCAAAAAACTCGTCTTCCCCCCCTTTCTTTCGAACAAATTCTTCAGCAGCCTCATAACCATTATCTTTTAATCCTTTCACTATTTGGTCTGCAGCCTTACTAAAACTCTCAGCGGAAGAGAATACATAACTCATATTCAAATCATCAACTTCTCTCTTCTGAGCAAACGGCATTCTAATAACTCTTCCAATAATCTGCTCAACCGCAACTTTCGCTCCAACATTAGACACGGAAGCCAAAACATAAGCAAACGGACAATCCCATCCCTCAGCAAGAGCCGCAATCGTAATAATGTATCTTATTTTACAGGCTTTCTTCAACAAATCAATCCCTTCAATATCATTCTGTTTTGAAGTTTTAATTGCTATCTCCCCTTCAGGAATCTTTTTCTTTAACAAGTATTCTTTAATCTTGTCAACCGTAACATCCTTTTCCTTGCCCTTATCAGATTGAGCTTGTAGCAGCATAATCGGTCTTATCTTCCCCTTGTCTTTTTTCGCGACCACTTCAAGCATTTGCCTTTGCTCTAAGGCCTTATCAATAACATCTCTCCAATCCTTATGAGTTTCAAGAACAATTGGTAATTTAACCATATCTTCTTCTCGTAATTCTCCAGCATGAATGTCAACAAGAATGTTACTACCTTCCCTGGGCGTAGCTGTAAATTCAAGAACAAAACTAGGATTCAAATCGAATAAAGTAGTTTCACTAATTGTAGTTTTAGTTCTATGCCCTTCGTCAACAATCACCAACGGATTGTTCATCTGAATAACATTAGATAACGAATAAATCGGTTCTCCTTCTTCATCAACCTTCAACCCTTCAGCAGATTGTAAATTATCAAAGTGGTCAATTAAACTTCCAGATTCTTGATAAACCTTATACTTATCCCTTTTCTCTTCCCCCTTTCTAAACGCATCTAAACTTGCCACAATAATACATAAGTTATCTTCAACTTCGTGTCTCTTAATTGACAAGGCTTCTTCGTTTGAGAAAATCTTAATATCCTTACCAAAATATTCATTCAAAACTTTTCTATGAATATCTGCCGTATCCTTTAGCTTTTTCAAAGTTTGACTCTTTATTGCGTCGTTAGGACAGAACCACAGAACAATTCCCTTATCTCTTTTTTCAGGAGAATAACTTGACATTATCTCAACAACAGATTGAGCAGCAACTAGCGTCTTCCCTCCACCTGTCGGAATTTTCATACACACAAAAGGAACGTCTTTGAAAGGTTTGCCGTTGTAGGGAATCTCTCTATTCTTTACTTCGTAAAATGCATGGTCAGGATCTCCCCTCTTTATGATCTCGCTAATATAAGTTTTCAGTTCTTCAATTGCCTTTTCTTGATATTTCTTAAAAATCATCAGTATTTCTCCACCTCGTAAGGTATTTGTTTAAATTGAATATAATACTCTTGCATTTCCTCTTCTCCAAGAGAACATTCATCCGCATAGATAACTTTCTGCTTTTCATTTTTCTTCAATTTCCTTAAGAAACTCTTGCCTAAACGGTTTTTATGTTTTTCCTTAAAGATCAAATAAAATTCTTTCTTACCATCAGCACTTTCGCCAATTAAATTCCCGCTAATCTTTTTCCTCTCGATATTACTTTTGTTCTCAGTAAAATAAATATAAGTGGCCAATTGTTCAAAGCTACACTCCACATTTATGTCGCCAATCTCATCAAACAATTCCTTATCCAACTCACAAAACTCAAACCCTTCTTTGTAATCGAATTTCTTTATCGCTCGCTTCAATCTTTCTGCTGTAACATCCTTAGAAATGTTCTCTTCCATCTCAACAAGAATAACTTTTCTATTTCCTCCATCTTCCTTATTCAAATCCATGACTGCATGGCCTGTTGTTCCAGAGCCTGCGAAGGAGTCTAAAACTATATCTTCTTTTTCAGCCACGATTTTTACTAATTCTCTTACTAGTTTGCTAGGTTTAGGATTCGAAAAGGCTTTTTTATTCTGAAATAATTCATTCATCTCATCAGCCGCATTTTTGTTAGAATACTCAGAGAAAATCGATCTAAAAACACGGCCTCCCTCCGGTAATCTTACCTTATGAAAAACAGTCCACTCTTTTTTGTTGTTTCGCTCAATCTTAACATTTCCTTCCTTCAGTCTGCGAAGAAATTCCGCTCTAGAGATTTGCCATTTCCCACCCCTGATTATGGTACCGTCAGGACACTCGACATCATACACAATTGGATTATTTAACCCAGGTCTCGATAGCGTATCCCAGTAATATCTTCCCAAGGAATCTGATAACTTATACCTCTTTAGGTAAGCTTCGTTGTATGAAATACGCCATTTTTTTTGCAATGAAAAACTTTTTGTATAAACTAGAATGTATTCATGATCAACCGCAATGTGTGCAGAGTCGTTACCACCTCCTTTTCTCTTCTGCCAAATTATACTTCCGACAAAGTTCTCGTGCCCATAAATTTCGTCAAAAACTTGTTTGAGGTTACAATGCTCATTATCATCAATACTAACAAAAATAACACCATCGTCCCGCAATAACTCTCTCAACAACTTCAACCGCGGATACATCATGCACAACCATTTATCATGCCTAGACAAATCATCAATCTTAACTTGTTTCTTCAACCACCTCTTAATTTTCTCAGACTTAACATTATCATTATATATCCAGCCCTCATTCCCTGTATTGTAAGGCGGATCAATATAGATACACTTAACCTTTCCCTTGTAATAAGGCATCAACGCCTTCAAAGCCTCAAGATTATCTCCCTTTACCAACAAGTTCTCCGACTTCCCAACTGAATACTTTTCAACCTTCTTTAGTAGCTTAAACGGCACTTCTTTATCATGATTTATTACTGCTTCCTTGCCTATCCAGTTTAATGTTGGCATATCTCACCTAAATGAACCTTCTATAAAAACTTTTGTTACACTTCCCCAACCCCTCTCCCCATTACCCCTCAATCCCACGTTCCCGCATCTCCTTCTTCAACTTCTCAGGAAAACCCGGCCGACAACTACAATGATTATTATGCTCCCGATGCCACTTAACTCTCTGCTCAAATGTCGCTTTAGCAGGCATCTTATTCTCCATATGCCACTCTTTGTTTATGCTCATTTCAACCCCAAGACTTTTCTATTTTCGCTATAATGTTTCATTATTTTATCCATCACCTTTAATTGCACAATCTTAAAAACCCCGGTAGTGCCCCTGTTTATATCTGGATGTAACAAAACCATTCCTTCTTTTAGATCATCATCAACGAGATGATAATAATGAAAGATTATTTTCTCAATCATTTCCTTTTCCATAGGGTTAGAAGGCCTTATGATCCCATGATTATCTTGATTAACTTCGTCAATCTTCTTCTTCAATGCAACGAGAGGGCCATAAACTTTTTCCAATTTTGCTCTAGCAAGAGAAAGTCTTCGAGATCTCCAATCCCTATATTCTGTATGTACAATAATCACCATAGAACCTATAACCGCTCCAACCAAACCACTAAGCAAAGTTAAGATCATTAATTCCATAAAAAGTCCACCCACCAACCATTAATAAGCATTATTATGCTGTTTTACGCCCGTTAACCTAGGCAACATACCACAAAACCAACAACATCAACACCACAATCACAACACCTAACAACAACTTCCTCTCAAACTCAGAGCCCTTCCCTTCGCCCCGACCAAAACCCTCGCCCCCAGAACCAAAACCACCCTCCCTCGAATCACGCACATCTTCCTCTCGAAAGTTCTCCCTAAGATCCTTCATGACAGGATCATTCTCAAGATCATAACCCTCAACAACTTTCGGTCTCGAACAACATGCCATAAATAAAACTCATAAACCCAAGATATAAACTTTCTTAATTCTTCTTAACCCCTTTAATCTTCAAACTCTCCAACGCCACCCCTTCGTACTGCCTTTTACTAATCTCCTTATCCTCCGAGATAATTGAGACATCAAACCCCGCCTTCCTAGCAATCTCCAAATAATCATCCTTCAGCATTGCCCCGCCAACACAACCGGCTAATAATTCTTCATCCTTCTTCTGATCTTCACTCAATTCGTCAAGTAAAACAATATCCGAAACAAAAAACCGCCCGTCCTTCCTCAAAACCCTCCACACCTCACTAAACACTTTCCTCTTATCCGGAGCAAGATTAATAACACAATTACTTATCACAACATCAACAGAACTATTTTCCAAAGGCAGCTCCTCGATGTCACCCTGCCTAAACTCCACGTTCTTGTAATCATACTTCTCAGCATTACTCCTCGCTTTCTCAATCATTTCTTCAGAAAAATCCACCCCAATCACCCTCCCCCTCTCCCCAACCTTCCTCGCAGCCAAAAAAACATCAAACCCTGCCCCGCTCCCAAGATCCAAAACACTGTCCCCCTCCCTCAAACCTGCAAGCGCAATAGGATTCCCACACCCAAGCCCAAGATTCGCCTCAGGCACATTATCGATCTCTTCATCAGAATAGCCAATGCTCTTAGATATCTCCTCAGAGTTTGAACACTTACACCCGCAACAACGACCTTTCGAAGCAATCCGCGAATAACTTTCCTTAACAACTTTTTTTATTTCCTTTCCTTCCATAAGCCCCAAAAAATATGAGGGTATATAACCTTTGCTCTCAAAACCCTACCTAAACCACTTCATCAAAGGCCTCGCAGCAAAAACCACAAAAGCAATCAAAAACCACCACCAATCCGTCCTGGAAACCCACCACATCGCAGAAGGCCAAATACTCAAAACAAACAAAACAAAAGCCGCAACTGACAACTTCGTCAATGAAATGTCCAACAAATCAAAGTTCCTCATCTTCTTTTCAAACATAACCAGAAATAATTACCTGGGGATTTAAACTTTCCTACCTTCCTAAAACACGAATACTTAAAAATCAATATACTAAACTAAACTCTATGTATCCCAGTAGAGAAGAGATAGAAAGAGAATTAGGAGAAAGAAAAGAGTTAACAAATAAGGTGTTGCTCGTTGATGACGACCCAGACATAGTTTTCGCAATACAAACTGCCCTTACCGATTACGTGTCCCAAGGAAGATACGAGGTCCTAACTGCCGGCGACGGTTTAAACGCACTAGATATTTTTGCCGGAAAAAGACCAAGAGTAATGGTACTTGACATAATGCTTCCACAAATGTCTGGATTCTTGGTAATGGAAAAAATAAGAGCAGAGGTGCCAGAAGAACAAAGACCTCGCACAATAATAATCACAGCTAACGAAGGAAGGAGACACAAGCAATATGCCCTAGCAATGGGAGTAAGAGAAGAAGATTATCTCACAAAACCCTTCGAGCTAGCACAACTTGTTGAGAGAGTCCACGCATATATTTAAGTTTCCTACCCAAAACCGGCAACCCACTCCCCGAGGTAATTTGTGATAACAATAACAATTACAGCGATAACCAGGTGCTCCATAACAACCCTCCATGCAGAAGCATTCTCCCTCTTAGCAATATAACAACTCAATCCTCCCAAAAGCAACATCCCCCAGATAACATCTACCTTAACTGCCAAAGATAAATCGAACAACAAGATAGGAATCAAAAACGTCAGCGCAAAAACAAACTTAAACAAAAACGTAAAGAATGTAGACTGCCAAACGCCCTTTTCCGTGTGTTTCTTTCTTGCTTCCTCTGAAATATGTATTCCCAAGGAATCAGAGAGCGCATCCGCGATTGCAATCATCAAAATCCCACCCACCACAACCATCTTCGAGTGCGTCCCAGAGTTCAGCCCAACAATCATGCCCAGCGTGGTAATAACTGCAGACGTCACCCCAAAACTCATCCCTGTTCTAAACGCGCCATTCATAAAAAAAATTACAAAACCTCAAATTTAAACTTTCCTAACACCCCTGATAACAACCCTTAACCATCTTCAAAATCTTCTTAACTTCCCCCCCATCAATCTCATCTAAGGATTTAAACTTCAAATGCCTCATGTACTTCCCTTTCCCTTTCAACAAAGCCATCTCATTCTTACCCATCTTCCAAACACTCACGCCAAGATTCACATCGCCATGTTTTCCACCATAAATGTAATACTTCCCACCACCATAAAAAGGCACGCCCAACTTAAATTCCTCCTTCGCCTTCAAAGACAAAATAATCTTCCGCAACTTCTCCAAAATCTTCTTCTGCTCCCCATCAAACCTGCCAACATATTCTGTTACCTTTTTATCCATTTCAACACTTGTTCCTCCAGTTATGTTTAGGATACCTCTTATCGAATTCCTCCGCACTTTCTTTCGTTATCTCATGCCACACCCTCCCTTGCTTAGCCCCAACAATTGAAGCCAACGCGCACCGACACATCCCAGGATCCAGCTCCTTCCTCAACTTCTCAAAAACAACATACGGATCGCGCTTCAAAAAATCATTTTTATCTTTCACCCCAATCTTCCGCAATTTCTCTGCAATTTTCTTTCCAATATTAGGCAACTCTGTCAAATCGTCTCTTTTATCCATCTTACATTAAATAAAACGCAACCACAACAACCAACACCAAAACCGTAAAAACCAAGAAAATCCCCAAGGTCCAAAACAACAACTTCAAAGCATCTTTCTTCTTCCCGTCAATATACCACATTACCGGTTTCCCAAACATCAAACTCCCGACAATCGCCACACTCAACACCAAAAGCATCAGCATCGCGATCGGGATGAAAACACTTTTGTCCGCCACCGAAGAATTCTCCCCCATAAAATAAATAAAACTCGCGACTAACACGACATAAACCCCTGTTCCCAACGCATCAAGCCAAGCGCATTTCATTACTTTTTCCATCTCGCATAAAGAATTCAGAAAAATTTAAACCTTCCTAATCAACCCAATAAAGAACCCCCTGCCCTTCTTCTCCCCATAATACCTATAAAACTCAGGCTTCATCCTAATCTTCTCAACTAATCTCTTCTTAATTATCTCAAAGTCTCTTTTGACAGGCTTCCAACTATCCCTAAATTCCCTCCCAAAACCAGAAGCATCAAAAGCTTTCCTTACAACAAAGCCCCTTCGCCCCATTTGCCTACGAATCAATCCATGTCGCTTCTCCAAATAACCCAGTTTATTCTTAAAAAATTTAATATGCCCTTCCCCAAGACAATAATTCTTCGGAATTCCGTCTAAAGAAGGATACTTCTTAACATGCCCAAGCAGCATAAGCAACTCGTTGTACTCTGCAACCAAATGCTGATCCGCTAACTTTTTAGGATCTATCAGATTTACCCTTACCATCTTCCAGTCTAAAAATTAGCAATTTTAAACCTTGCCAAGACTGAACTTCATACCAGTTTGCTCTCAAACAACTCAAAACCATATTTTTTCAGCCACTTATCCACCTCAACCTTAGATGCCTTTCGTACCAAATCCAAATTATCCTTAACAGACAATTTCTCAACATTCAACGGTTTAACTGGTTCAAACGAAGCCCACTGCCTGCCTCCTTCGCCAGCTTTCTCAAATTTATCAACAGGCAAAGTATAAAGATAAATATGCTTTTGCTTAGGCCAACCGTCATAAATAATTCCAAATGGTTTCTTCTTAAACTTCAAACCAGCCCCATAAACTCCCTTACAACTAATTATCGCCATTGCAACTGCAATCTCTCTTACATTGGTGGCATAAACCGCCTTATGCAAATTCTCTTCTTTTTTTTCTAGATCCTCTGCCTGTCTGGGCAAAAGTTTATCCCCCACGATCTTCCGAATGCTCCCATGATAAAGATATTTCGGTTTCATCTGATCAGATCCAATTAACCCTCAATAGCCTCACGTTCCCCACCATCGCCTTCATCCCACCGCACGCGAAGAAAATGCGTCGCACAACTAATGCACGGATCATACGACCTAATCAACTTCTCCATCTCATACTGGATCGCTTCCTTTTCAGTACCTTTATCAATCTCCACCTGCACCAGCTTCTTAATGTCCAACTCCATATTGATCTGATTCTGCTGCGTCGGCGTTATAATTCTCCCCGCCCTAACCGTTCCATCTTTCTTCAAAGCCAACTTGTAATACAACAACCCGCGAGGCGCCTCAATCACTCCAACCCCCTCGCAATCCTTATACTCCAATTTCGGCGGCTCCTCTTTCTTAAATTTCCAAGACTGAATTATCTCAATCGAATGATCTATCGAATGCACAATCTCAATCGCCTGTGCAAGATTATTCAAAAAAATATTATTCGAAGGAAACATCTTCAAGTACTTCGCGCAATCCTTCTTCGTATTCTTATGCAGATTATCTTTATTCAAGTTCAACCTTGCCAGCGCCCCAAGCATATAAGTATCATCCTCAAACTCATACCCAACCGCCTGCGAATACGGAATAACCACCTTATCAAGATGCTCAAAATACTTCTCCTCCGGAATCTCTTCTCCATCGCTAGTCTTTATATAATCCCCAAGAAAATTAAACTCTTCCCCAGCCAAAGCAACAAAATTAGTCTCTCTAACATAATTCACCTTTGCTCTCGCATAAACCCCCAAAACCTTCATCACCCTTTCCCGCGCCTCCTTCAACTCCGGAATCAAAGCTTTCAAATCCTTATCCGTAGGCGTCTCCATAAACCCACCAACAACAGGATACGGCGCATGCACCGCCCTCCCCGCCACCAAAGTCGACAAATTGTTCCCCGCCCTCTTCACAACAAAAGAATCCTTAAGATACTGAGTCTCATCTCCCGTAAAATCTAAAACAGAATCTTTATTGAAAACATCAGGCAAACTGAACAAATAAACATGCAGCGCATGATCTCTTATCATCATCCCGTACATAGTCAACTTCTTCAGCATCTTCGCCTGCTCAGAAACCTCGACCTTCAACGCCCTCTCAATCGCTTCAATACACGCCATCGTATGCGCAATGCTACATGTCCCACATATCCTCGCCACGCTCTGCGGCAAACTATCAACTGTCTGCCCCCGAATGGCCTCTGTGAAAAACCTTTTGTTATCAGTCAACGCCAATTTCACACTGGTAACTTTCCCATCCCTCACTTTTACGTCCAAGTCTGCATGCCCCTCAACCTTACTCAAATCCTGTATCGATATATCTACTTTTTTCATCTCACTCCAAAATCCCCCTTCAACTTATCAATCACCTCAAAAAACGTAGCCTCAATCATCGGGCACCCAGGCACCTTGTAATCCACCCGCACCAACTCATCCAGCTTGTAAACTTTCTTATGCATTCTAAATTTCTTAATCAACGGCTCGATCTCTTTCTCCAGTTCCTTCGGAAAAGCATTTCTCTGAGCAGCAGGCCCGCCCGTTACAGCACACGACCCAATCGCCACAAGCTTCTTGCAGTTCTTCCTAATCTCAAGCAGTTTCCTCTCATCAGACTTAGAAGCAATCGCCCCCTCCACAAAAGCCACGTCCAAACCCTCCAGTTTATTCTTCGACTTCAAAACCCTCACATGTTGAAACTCAAAAATCCTACTCCATTCATCAAAATGATCATTCAATAACTCAGTAAACAATATAGTCGAGTCTTCACAACACGAAAAACTAAACCAGCCTATCTTTATCTTCTTCCCTGCCTCTGCCTTAACACTTTTTTTCTTTACCATTTCTCCATATGAATTTGTTTATTATTAAATCCAAGCCTAGCAAGTTCTTCCTTAGTCGACTGCACCATCGCAGGCGGACCGCAAATATAAACCTCTTTCGCTTTCGAATCTTTTATCTCACAATCAAAGTGCTCCGTCACTCTTCCGCTCTTGCCCTTCCATCCCTTTCCTGGTTTAGAACAAGTCGCACAAACCTCAAAGTTCTTGTACTTCTTTCCCAGTTCTTTCCAAAACTTCTCGAAATAGTAGTCATACCTAAACCCAAAAATCAGTTTTATCTTTTTATCATGAAACCTTTGCAAAGCATCTACCACCATTGACCTAAACGGCGCAACGCCAGTTCCAGCAGCAACAAAAACAATCTCCTTAGCATTCGTATCCTTCACCCCAAAAACCCCATACGGCCCCCCAACCACGAACCCATCCCCTTTCTTCATCCCCTCCAACTTGGGAGTCATCTCCCCATCAGGGTGAACGCTGATCAAAAAATCAAGAGTCTTCTCCCCTAGAAAGGACGCAATAGAAAAAGGCTTCTCTATCTCGCCCAACCCAACCATAACAAACTGCCCTGCCTTAAATTTCAGCTCCTTCTCAGGCTTCGTTTTCATAAAAAAATTATGTTCCCGAAACCTCTCAATGCTTTCAACCTTAACCTTTAGCTTTTCCATCTCTTTCCTCACAATAAAAACAAAAACTGGTTTTTATTTGTTTTCATCACCCATGTTCTATTGAAAAAGTTAAAACTCGAGTTTACCAATCATTTGGGGCTGGAGGAATCGCAAGCCCATAAAAAAAGATTTTAACAGAACCCATCACTTACACCCTCCGCATTGAATATCCTCATACCTCGAAGCACCCTTACAGTCAATATACATCCTGCCTGGATTTCTCCTCCATTGCAACTCAAAAGGCGGTCTTTCCGCATCTCTTACCGCCTTCTCTACCGGATCAACCGGCCTAGGCACTGGCGGCACCCCTCTCCTCGCCTTCCCAGAATAACTCTCTTCAGATCCCATAAAAACCAACAGCATCAAGACTATTTATTATTTTCTATACCCTCAAAAACTCGCTCTTCACACCAGCAACCAAATAAGCACCAACCAAAATCAAGGCGCTTCCAACAAGCTGCAAAGCAGGAACTGGCTCAGCATAATAAACAACTCCCAAAAACAAAGTAATCACCGGAGCCAATAATAAAATGGTAGAAGCCTTACTAACACTGACATGTTTCATGCTCCAATAATACGTCAAAACAAATCCAAATAACAGAGCCGTCGAAGCCAGAATATACAACCACTCAATTCCCGTCAACTCAAACAGAGTATTAAACCGCCCTGCCAAAAGAATCACCCCGAACAAAAACACTCCTCCAAAGAACATCCTAGCAAATGAAACAACAAAATTGTGTTCCCCTTTCAACATCGCTTTCTTGGCGACAACATTCTCTATCGCCCACAAGAAAGTCGCAGCCAAAACCAAAAGATCCCCCATTTGAGGATCAGTCCAAAACGCGCTAGGCGAAATCGTAGCAAAACTAATCGCACCAACGCCGATCAACATAAGAACCAACGCCCAGACCTGTTTCTTAGCAATCTTCTCCCTCAAGAAAGCATAAGCCAAAATCAAAACAAAAAACGGCAAAGTCTTATGCAAAAACGCCGCCCGCCCACCAGTAGTAATCTTCAAACCCGAAAAGAACAAGAAGAACGCCAATCCACCACCAATTATTCCAATAATCAAAAGGTATGCCCAGTTAATCTTCTTATTCTCTTTCTTGCCCCAAGAATTAAACACCAAACTCAAAACCAAAAATACAAATCCGATGATTATCGCTCTAACGGCCGTAAACACCAACGGATCCAGCCCTACAATAAAGAACTTATTCGCGAATATAGAAAAACCGCTAATTATCGCAGTCAAAAACGCCAATAGCGTTCCAATCCCCTCTTTCTTCATTTCCATTAAACAAAAACCTCATTTATTAAACTTTCTCAATTCTCTCAACAGCATACCGCCAATGAATCATGACCTTGTCCCCGACTTTCAAATCAGGAAAATAATCTTTTCTAATTTTCCGCTTCTTCTCCCCACCCTGCTCTGAATTATACCTAACAATAACCTCTCCATTGTCCTCAACCGACACAACCTTCCCCTGATGGGTCTTGCACATTTCCTTAAAAGACTCAGGATAATCTGAGTCCATCAAGACATCATTATGTCTTCCAACAAAATATTCCCTAATCACCTCAATATCCCACTTATCCTTCCCCATTTCCTCCGCAATCTTCTTGATCCTATCAAATGCTCTAAAAAAAACTTTTTCCAAATACTCTCTGTCCATCACTTTATCGTTCACAGCAGCATCCCTCATCTTATCAAAATCCTCCTCGCTAACATCTCCCCGGACAGTACAAAGGATATGCGCACAAGGGTATGCATATTTAACGAAATAAACTTCAGGCTCCATCTCTTTCCTCAATATCCTTCAAAACCTCAAGCCACCCCGCCATCTGCTCCTCCGAAACTCTCTCAACAACGATCTTCGCCTGCACAAGAACGCAATCGCCGACCTTGAATTCGCCAGCCCCAGGAACAATCCGAGCCTCCCGTTTCTCCGAACCATAATCCAATGTAGCAACATCGCCTTCAATCTTGATTATCCTTCCAGGAATTGTCAAACACATTTTACTCAATCTCCACAACCCTAATCTCCCCGCCTTCTAAAACCTTTACGTCCTTCCCGCTGCCTTCACAAGAAGGACACCCATACAAACAATAGCCATGTCCACTATCCAAAATCTTCGCTCTCCCCCCGTATCCACAAGAACATTTAATCTTGCTCTCCACAAAGTCAACCTTGAACTCCCAATTTGAAACCTCAAAATCACCAACATCCCCAGATCTCTGCAAAACACTCCCTCCATAATCTTGCAAAGAATCCACAACTCTTGCCTGAGTAACCTTCCCCAATCCCTCCTCCAACTCCTCTTTCGTAATCTCACAAAGCTCCCCAATTTCAACCCTCAAAAAGTGCGTAGCACCAGCCCCTTTAGCATCCCTAAAAACCCTGTCCGCAATATTTATCTCGTGCATTTTATCCTCGAAATAAACACCCACAACATATATAAATAAATTTTGATTCAAGATACTATGACAGAGGTGGCCACAATAGAATTTCTTGCACTCATTGCAGGAATAGCTGTAATTCTCATAGCCATCCTGGCCGCAATTTACGTCTACCTATCAATTGTAACCATGGCCCTTGCCAAAAAAACCCAAACCAAACGCGGCTGGCTCGCCTGGATACCCTTTGCAAACTTCTACCTTTACAGCCGCATGGCCGGCATGCACTGGTGGCCAATCTTTCTTCTTGTAGGCCTATTTATCCCATACCTAGAAATTCCCGCGATAATAGCTTTCGCCGTATTCAACTTCATTTGGTTCTGGAAAATTTTTGAAAAAGTAGAAAAACCTGGCTGGTGGTCCCTCTTCCCAATACTCCTCATGCCCGGTTGGTTGCTATTCCTTGTCTTGTTGGGCGTAGCCGCATGGTCCGGAGAGAACACAATAACTCAAATTAAAACACCTGCACAGATAATCCCCCTTACTCAGGACAGAAGACCAATCCCAAAAAAACCAATCCCAAAAAGCTCTCCTAGACTAGACAGAGTAAAAAAACTCAAGAGCTCATTAAAATAAAACTTCTTCCGCAGTGACCTGCTTCCTTCCAGCATATTCCGAAACCCTCCCAACAACACTCACCTCTTTACCTAAAAAATTCCCTTCCCCAGAAAAGACCACATCGATCCCATTGCCCATATTCAGCAATTTAGTCCCGGGATAAATAATCCTTTCTGAAACAACCTCTCCCGAAGTCTCAACCCTAACATTAACCTCCAAACTCTGCAATGCCTCGTCATTTTCCACCTGCTTAAACCCTGTGTTAAACATTAACATCAGCACAAACATTCCAACAACAAACACAACAAACGCCCATCGTCTCATGCAATAAGAGACAACAAAACCTTTATATCTCTTGCCAATTTCCCTTAAATATGAACAACGAAGAAAAATACGAACTTATAACAAGAAACCTTCAAGAAGTAATAGAAGAAAAAGAACTAATAGGGCTTCTAAAAAAGAAAAAAACGCCCTCTGTGTATTGGGGCACAATGACAACAGGCTCTCCGCACATATCGTACTATTTCCCACTACTAAAACTTGCAGATTTCCTCAAAGCAGGCATTAAGGTAAAAATCCTAATAGCAGATCTTCACGCAGCCCTAGACGGCATCCCTTGGGAAATCCTTGAAAAACGAGAGAAGTATTACACAGAACTAATTAAAGAAATGTTAAAATCAATTTCAGTGCCATTGACAAGATTAGAATTCGTAAAGGGCTCCACCTTCCAATTAAAACCAAAATACTTTGAAGACGTTCTAAAAATGAGCATGCTCGTTTCAACTCGCGACACGACGCGTGCAGCATCTGAAGTAGTCAAGATGACCGAAAATCCAAAATTAGGCAATCTGATCTACCCGATCATGCAATCCCTCGATGAACAATATCTTAATGTAGATATCCAATTCGGCGGACTAGATCAAAGAAAAATCCTTGTCTTTGCTAGAGAATTCCTGCCAAAGATTGGTTATAAACCTCGCATAGAACTCATGAACCCCATGATCTCTGGTTTAATCGGAGAGAAGATGTCTTCCTCTATAGAAGGCTCAAAAATTGATATGCTAGACGACGAAAAAACAGTGGAAAAAAAGGTCAACAAAGCACACTGTGTGGAAGGCGACCCAAACAACGGTCTAATGGGCTTCCTGAAATACGTAATCTTCATAATAAAACAAGATCAAAAAAATAAATTCAAGATTTCCCGCCCAGAAAAATTCGGCGGAAATCTAGAATACTCAAACTACGAAGAACTAGAAAACAATTTTATTTCAAAAAAGCTCCATCCGATGGATCTGAAACAAGCAGTAGCAAAAGAACTAAACACTCTTCTAAAACCAATCAGAGAAAACAAAAACTTAAAAAAGCTTCACGAAAACGCATACTCAGAATAAAATGATAGAAATAAAACCAAAACAAAAAAAAGTAAAATGCAGAGACTGCAAAAAAGAATTCCTGACGAATCCAAAAGCCCGATTCGAAAGAAAATACTGCGACGCTTGCAGCAAAAAGCGAAAGAAAATGTGGGAGAATCAGTGGAAAGTCAAATTCGAAGACCTTGATGACGAATAAATTCCCAACGTAACCACCTAGCTTTAATTAACATAAACCTAAATAATCGCGCAACCTCTGTTTTTGATGGCAAGAATAAAAGTTCTTCCAGTTTATCCAAGATTTCCCGAAAGTTTTTGGGGGTTTAGAAGGGCAATCAGATATATCGGGAAGGATGCATTGAGTCCCCCAACAGGCCTACTTACGGCAATGGCAATGTTTCCAGAGGACGAATTTGACGTACAGCCAGTTGCCGACCTGAATGTTGAGCCACTAACAGACAGACAGATAGCGAATGCAGACCTGATTGCTACATCTACAATGATTATCCAAGAGAACTCTCATAACGATGTTTTAAGGAGAGCCCATGCGAGGGGGAAAAAGATTGTAGCAGGCGGCCCGTTTCCTACATCATATCCAGAGAGAAACTCTGGAGCTGACTTTATCGTTGCAGGAGAAGCAGAACTAACTCTTCCACCATTCCTAGAAGACATTTTAGGAGGGCGCCCTCAACCAATGTACGCCGAAGAAAGTGTTGCAGGAAGAACCCATATCGAATTAGCTAGAAACGGAAAACCCCTGCTTACCAGCACACCATTACCACGA
This sequence comes from archaeon, assembly GCA_043821585.1. GTDB lineage: Archaea > Nanobdellota > Nanobdellia > Pacearchaeales > GW2011-AR1 > UBA73. The sequence continues at coordinate 6,230 of JBDRCQ010000005.1, read as the reverse complement.
TGGGAATTACTTGATTTAAGAAGATATGCTTCTGTAGGGGTTCAGTACTCACGAGGTTGCCCGTTTGACTGTGAATTCTGCGACATTACCAAATTATTTGGAAGAGAGTCCAGAACAAAAACTCCAGAGCAAATGACGGATGAATTCGATGCCGTGCTAGAAACCGGGTTTGATGGTTCTGCTTTTATTGTTGATGATAACTTTATTGGAAACAGGGCAAGGGTAAGACATCTACTTCCCGCATTAAAGGCCTGGCAAGAAAAGCATGGCTACCCCTACCCCTTAAACACCGAAGCAAGCACAAATCTAGCATGGCTAGAAAATCGAGACATCTTGGAAGGCATGGTCGGAGCAGGATTTACAGAAGTTTTTGTTGGCTTCGAAACAGATGATCGAGAGAGCCTTAAAAAGATGGGCAAAACTCAAAATCTCCGAATGGATCCCCGTGAAGCCGTAAGAAAAATACAAGAGGCAGGTTTAGAAGTCACCGGAGGGTTTATTGTTGGTTCCGACGGAGAGCGGCCAGGTGGAACCAAGAGATTATATGATTTTGCTCAAGAAACCGGAGTAGTTATCCCAATGGTTGGATTGCTAAGCGCCCTAAAAGGAACGAGGTTATATAACCGTCTCGAACAAGAAGGACGACTACGCGGAATAGTTCAAGGAAGCAATACCCATCATCTAGGATTTAATTTTGAGCCTGAACAAGACGAGAGAGAGTTGCTAGAAGGCTACAAAACACTACTCACAAAACTTTTCGATCCTGAAAACTACTACGCACGAGACAGAGTTTTGCAAAAAAATCTCGGGCAACGCCGGCCCAGTAGCAAAATAAACCTCGAAGGCGTCATCGCTTTGGGTAAATCCCTAGCAACTCAACTGTTCGCCCGGGGCGGAATCGAGTACGCAAGACACCTAATTCAGACTGCAGCGACAAACCCGAGGTATTTCCCAGAGGCCGTCTCTAAAGCAATTAGATTAAAGCACCTCAGAGATATTACTGATGAAATGCTTCGAGCAGAGGATTATGTCCCACAAGTAGAAACCCTGTATGAACAGTTCGTTGCAGGGGCCAGAGAGATTAGTGAAAGATATGGGGGGAATATCCGTAAACAAGCCAAGTTAATTTCAAAAGCAGCACGCGAGGCTTTGGAAAGAGCCGAGAGGGGATATGAAAGGCTACATAAAGATTTCAGAGCCAGCAGGGCAGGCGTAGCCTTAGAAAATTTGCGGGGAAGAATTCAGGAAGAACTCGCAAGATATAACACCCATAGCGTTCCAGATTAAAAACTTACTTCTTTCCCTTAACCAAGATCTTCCAGCCCCACCCAGAAAAAATCGCCGCCAACGCAATAAACATCCAATTAACTGTGAAAGTCAGAACCATACAGGCCAGGGCCAACAAACTCAACACAACAACCTCATTATTTCTCATCTTCCTAACAATAAACCCAAATCTTTAAACCTTCCCAATAAAACTAAGATCTTCCACCAGTTATGTGGATATCAGGAATAAAATCAGCCATAATAATCCCCCCAGGAGCATTATCCAAATAAACTCTCTTGTCCCTCTCAGACCCCTCAGACAAAAGATATCTCCTCCACGCCCCTGCCTCGTGCCCCACAATGCCCAACTCCCAACAACAATAAGCTCCAGCTACATCGGCTAGTTCTCTCGTCAAATCCCTCGGCTGCACGTCCAAAAAACTCCGTAGTCAAAGTCCTAGCTTCAAAGTATTTATCCTTGAACTCTGCCCCCTCAACATAGATAAACCTACTATTTATTTTAGCTTTTTTCATATCTCGAATCCACTGTTCAGAGAAAATTGGAAAAGAATCCCTAAGCTGCTTCGCCATTCCAAAACCAAAAACCTCTTTTTTTACCCTCACCATGTCCCTATAGGCTGCCTTCATCCCCTTCTCGCCATGAAAAACCTCAACCTCAACCTTCTCTCTTGCAGTTTCCTGAATCTTCTTTAAATTAGGAACCAAACTATTAATCGACTCAAGCGTTTCCCTAGTATAATTAACCAAATTAGAGGGATCTGTTGCCTTGAAATAAAGACGGTTTTCCTCACTATGCTGACTAACCAAACCCATCTCCCCAAGTTTATCTAAAATGTTGTAAATATTAGTCCTGTGAACTCCGGAATCCTTTGCTATTTCTGTAACTGTCGCTTTCCCCACTCTAAGAAGAGAAAAATAAACCCTTCTGTCTGCTTCAGTCAACCCTATTTTACCAAGAACCTCTGCATTCATTGTCTCAATTTATAGACAACACAAGCTTATATACTCTTCGATTTCAAAGTTTTCATGAGATCATGCAATAACAAAAAATGTGGATATGGAGAAAACCGCAGATACGCAAAATACTGCCCAAGATGTGGGGACGAATTTCCTAGCTGGAAAAATAGAATATCTGCGCTAGCAAGAGAAACAAAAAAGATAGATCTTGAAACAGTTTTAGGAGGCGTTGTTATTTCTGCTTTAATCTCTCTATTGGGGGCAATAGTTATTTTTGGAAAACCCTACACCAACCAACCAACAGAAAGACAAATAGCCAAACAGGATTGCCGGACCTCCAATTTACACTACTGGGACTATAGAGAACACGCAGGCCTACAACTTCCTCCAGAAAGCGTTCAAATCGAAGGAGAAAATGAAGTGTATTTCCCCTAAAACCCACAAACCTTATCTACCCAAAACTTCTACCAAGAGAATGAAAGAAATTTCGCTCTCTCCGAGAGATTATCAACAAAAGATCTTCGAAACCGCAAAAGACAACAACACCCTAGTCGTCCTACCCACAGGCCTAGGAAAAACCCTAATTGCTTTGATGCTATCTGTAGAAAGACAAAAACTTCATCCTGGCAAAAAAGTTCTAATGCTTGCCCCGACAAGACCATTAGTAGAACAGCACTTCAAAAGCTATAAAGAAAACCTGCCAGAACTCTTCGCAGATCTCCAATTATTCACGGGAGAAGTTCCTGCAAAACAAAGGAAAAAAACGTTCCAAACAGCGGACATAATCTTTTCAACACCCCAATGCATTGCAAACGATTTAAGACAACAGCTCTACACGCTCCACGATGTTTCATTACTAATAATTGACGAAGCCCATCGTTGCCTAAAAAATTACGATTATACAAAAGTCGTAGGTTACTATAAACGTCAAGCAGATGAAGAACTACAACGCATACTCGGCCTAACTGCATCGCCCGGAAGCGAGACAGAAAACGTCAAAGAAATCTGTAAACACCTTAATGTTAAAGAGATAGAAGTCAGAACAAGAGATTCTCCAGACGTGAAAGATTACTTACAAGAACGCGAGTTCGAGAAAGTCGCCGTACCATTCCCCGCAGAATTCCTCGAAATAAAACTTTTACTCAAAAAGATCTTCGACTCGAAGGTAGCAGAATTACGCAAACGCGACTTACTATTCGGCCCAGCAAACAAATTTGCCCTCCTAAAACTCCAAGGTAAACTCGGAGCACGCTACACTAACGCAAAGGACTTCAACGCAATGATCGGAATGTCGCTCACAGCAACCGCAATCAAAATCTCCCACGCCCTCGAACTCCTGGAAACCCAAACTCTCTCCGGAGTAAATGAATACTTTAAAGGGTTACAAGAGCAAGCAAACCAAAAAAAATCTAAGGCCGTCCAAAACCTAGTTAAAGCTGCAGAATTCAACGCTGCCAAAATCGCCGTCCAAAACCTCCTGACAAAAAAAGTCGAGCACCCAAAGATTGAAGAAACCGCCGTAATCGTAGAAAACCAGCTAAAAGAAAACAAAAATGCAAAAGTCATCATCTTCACACAATTCCGAGAAACAGGAACCACGCTTACAAAAAGGCTAAACCAAATCGCAGGTGTCAACGCACAAGCATTTTTCGGCCAGGCAAAGAAAGGTAACACCGGTCTCTCCCAAAAAGAACAAAAACAAATAATCCAAAAATTAAACGATGGAGAAATTAATGTCCTTGTAGCCACATCTATCGGGGAAGAAGGCCTCGACATAGCAGAAGTCTCCGCAGTAATTTTCTACGAACCAATTCCAAGCGCAATAAGAAAAATCCAAAGGGCCGGCCGAACCGCCCGTCTAAAACCCGGAAAACTAATAATCCTCGTAACAAAAGACACAAGAGATGTCATTAACCACTACGCCTCAACCGCCAGAGAAAAACGTATGTACAAAGTCCTCGAAGGCGTCAAAGCCGACCTGGGGGCAGCGAACAAAATAAAAACCCTTGATGATTTTAAGTGAAGTTAATTACCTTGCCCTCTTTAATCTGCTTAATCCCTGCCATTAACACAATTCCGTTTCCTCCAAAAAGAATTCGAAATGCCCACCTCGACTGATATCTATGCTAACAAAGTCCTCATTTTCATCCTCCTGCAAGAAAATCCCCTAGCAATAATGATAGAAAACAAGCACGTTGCCGAAAGCTTTAGAAAGTATTTCGAACATATGTGGAGGACTGCCAAAAAATGAAATCCGAACTCGAAACCAAAAGGAAACAAACAAAAAAAAGGGTAATTTACTTTATCAGCGTACTGATCCTGACAATTCTCATAACCCGCGGCCTAGTCGCAATAGAGGATCCCAATCCAATATTCATGGGCTTTGAACTTCATCACTTCCATTATGGCATCGTTCTCCTCATCCTCACAAATCTTGCAATCCTCTTCGGAAATAATCACCCTCGCCTTTACCTAAATCTCTCCGCAATATCAATCGGCCTAATTATAGATGAACTAGTTTACATAGCAGGCCATATCGAAGGATCCGTCCACTACGAAGCAACAATGAGGTCCGCATTCATCTTCACCCTGATTATCACAGGCATAATTTTAATTATTTTATACGACGTAATCGGGAGAATAAAAAGAGAAAAATGAAAAACTATGAAACAAACCCCCTAACTTAAATGTTTCATTCCAACAAAGCCCATTTCTTTCTAATTATCAAAAACAACACAAGGGGCAACACAACATAGCCGATCGTAGACACGAAAGCGAATCCTACAAGCAAATGTCCTGCGACAGCTTTTGCCACCAGAGCAACTAAGGAAGTTCCAACAAAAGCAAAGAAAGCCCATTTTTTCCACAGAAGCATAAAGATCATCAATAAAATATTTATCAACGCTAAAATACCAAACAAATAAATCGTCCAAATTTGAGGCAACTCAAATATCTCGAATACATTTGCAAACCCTCCAACGCCCACCACATCCACCGGACCTCCATTGGCAAAAACAAAGCCTAGCAAAAGAGAAGCCGCTCCCGCAGCCAAAATATAACAGCTGAAAACAACGATCAGAACCGACCAAATAACTAACAAAACACTCCTTTTCTCACCAACAACGTTTTCCATACATCCCATCAAGATTTAAAATATATAAATTATTGTATATTTCATGAAAAAAATACTTAACATCTTCTCGTCAAAAAAAGTCCCACCGAAAGAGAAAGTAACAATCACAATAGACCACCGAGAGAAAAACTCACTCATCCCAGCCTTCCTAGAAGAAAAGGGCTTCCAAATCGAATGGAAACAACTCCCAGTCGCAGATTACATAATCAAAAACATTGCAATAGAAAGAAAAACAGTCTCCGACCTAAAATCCTCAATAGTAAACAAGCGAATTTTCTCCCAACTCCTTGAACTAAAACAATATCCTAAACACTTCCTCTTAGTCGAAGGAATTCTTGATGAAAGCATGTACAAGGGCGGAATTCATGAAAACGCATTCCGCGGTTTCCTCTTATCAATAGCTCTAGACTACCAGGTTCCAATCATATTCACTCATGACGAAGCCGACACTGCCAAGTACATTTCAGTCCTAGCAAAAAAGATAGACAAACCGGAATCTTCCATCCGCGCAACAAAACTATTCAAATCAAAAAAAGACCAGCTCCAGTTCATTCTAGAAGGCTTCCCAAACATCGGCGGCACAAAAGCCAAAGCCCTAATAAAAAAGTACAAAACTCTTAGCAACATTTTCCAAGCGAGCGAAGAAGATCTCGAAGAAATTCTTGGGAAAAGAGCTAAAGAGTTCAGGGAGATGATTGATTTTTCGGAATAATTGTATTGTCCTGAATTAACTTCCTCTCGTTGTTTTTGTTTCATAGGGATATTATCCCCTCTTTTTATTTTTTCTCATTTTGTCTAAGAAGGCTTGATGTGGAGTTCTTAGCTTTCCTTCATTAGTCGTTAATCCCCAATG
>JBDRCQ010000004.1:0-37261 GCA_043821585.1 archaeon | reverse complement strand
GGGGTTCCTTATCGCAAATTCTTTGTAGGGTATTTATTAGCTGATTCTGGCGAAGCTTTACATATTGCCTCAAAAGGAAAAAATTCAACAGATGCTCAAATAGTCTCGGTTATTTCCAAGAGGATTATTCAAGAAGTGCATTTTATAGAACCTCCATTTGAATTAGAAATGAATTCTTCTATTCGTTATTATAAAAATTGTTTTATGGGTGGATGGGATAATAAAAAAGATCAGGAGGTATCAAATGAATCTAAGAAAAGCTCGTGAGATCACAAAAACAGCAGATAGCAGATTAAAAGAAATTGAAGAAGCTAAGAAAGTTGTGGAAGAGGAGAAAGAAAGAGAACTTACAGAACAAGCACAAAAACAAAAAGAAATAGAGGAAAGGGAAAAACTTGCTGCAAGGTTTCCTAAAAAACCTAATGAAGTGTTTACAAATTGTTGGAATTGTGATGTTATTGTGAAGCTCAACAACACTGAAAGAAAGTCCAATCCATTAAGAGCCCTTAGAATTGCTGAATGCCCAAAATGTGGATGTTATCAAATTGACAGTATTGATAATACAGCTAACTCTCTTGAATTTGATGGATTTCTTAAGGGTTTTAGATAAAAGGATTTTATTATGTCTGGGATTTCTTGGGTAGTTCAGATGTTTTTCTGTTAGCGCAAACCTTAAAAACTCTAATAACATCAATTAGGCAGATAGTGTCTAATTAATGTAACAATGAAAACAGTAAAAAACAGAATAAAAGGACTCTCAGAAAGGGAAGTAAAAGTAATAGCATGGCTTGAATTTTATGAGAAATATTTTTTTACATCGGATGAGATATCTCATTTTTTTAAAAATAAGCAGATCATGTATAGCGCTATCAAGAGGCTTATGAAGAAAGATAGGATCATAAAACTAAATCAAAAAAAATATTATCTTGTCCCAATAAAAGCCAAAAGTGGAGGGTGGGCAGAACATCCTTTTGTTATAGCTGATGAAATGTTTAACAGCGAGGGCTATTACATTGGTGGCTGGTCTGCTGCAAATTATTGGAGACTCACAGAACAAGTTCCAATGAAAACTGCTGTTTATACAAATAAAAGGCAAGGAAGGAAAACCATCTTGAATACACGGTTTATATTTCATAGAATAAAAAAAGAAAATATAAAGAAAGCTGTAATAAAAAAAACAGGAGGTCACTCTTTTATAATTCTCAATAAAAAGGAGTCAGAAAAATGGTTGAAATCAAGAGATTGGTAGAAGACCAATTTAGAGAAATCGCAACTCAATATCCTTTTGAGTTAACTATGCTGACAAAGGACTATTACATAACGCTTTTACTTTATCTTATCAAGGATATCGAAGGGATACATTTCAAGGGAGGAACTGCTTTGCAAAAGATTTTTCTTAATCACTCAAGGTTAAGCGAAGATATTGATTTCTCTATTACTAAAAATATCAAAGTAGTTAGAGAAGAAATTATTTCTATAATAAAAAAGGCTAAGGTATTTGAAGATGTTACAGAAGATAAAAGAGTAGAAAAGTTTGTGAGAATCATAGCTCACTATGGAGGATTTTCAGATGAAAAAGGGACTATCTTTATCGATCTTAATGAGAAAGATATTTTACTAAGAAAACCAGAAAAACACACGATAAACCATTTCTATAATGGATTCATTCCAGAGTTCTCAATTTCCACTTTAGCAAAGGAGGAGATGATTGCTGAAAAAGTAAGGGCGGCGATTACAAGAAATAAGCCAAGAGATCATTTTGATGTTTATAAAATAATTAAATCGAAAATTCCAATTGATCTAAAATTAGTGAAAGAAAAGTGTGAACAAACAAATGCGGAATTTTCTATAATAAAAATGTTTAACAAAGCTAAACAATTAAAAAATCGTTGGAATGCTGATGTGGAGGCATTATTGGCGGAAGAAATTCCATTTCAAGAAGTAATCAAGACGCTTGCAAAACATTTTAAGTTGAAAGAAGAGAAGGAAAAATTGAAAAATGAAAAATCCAAATAAAGAAGAAAAAATGGTTAATGTGAAATGCAGTGTTTGCATGAAAGACATGGAGATGCCAGTGTCTTTTCTTAAGGAAGGAAAGAAGAAAGGAATTGATGCAATGAAAATGCCACATATATGCTCTGATTGCACTGACAAGATGGGCGATGCTTTAGGAGATGAGAAGATGGGGGTGTTTATGAAAGATGTTAATAAGCAGATGGACAAAATGGGAGAGAATAATGCTATTGCTGAAGGGCTGGCTGAAGAAATAACTTATGGAAATATTGATTCGTTAATGTCTGAACTTGATAAGTCTGATGCATCTGAAGAAGATAAAATTAAGGAGGCATTTTATCGAGGTGCCTGGATGACTTTATTTTTAATTGGAAATAATCATGAGCCAGAATTCTTGGAAAAGGAAGCATAGTATATTAGAGATTTTCATGAGAAGATGAGAGAAAGGGAGGAGCGAGAAATAGAAATGGAAGAGGAGATAGATGAAGATGAGGAAGACGATGATGAAGAATATGATGAGAACAGAGACCTGTAAAACCTGTGGAAGTGAATTCAACTCTGGAATATGGCTCGCCCCAGAGTTTGCAGATGAGAAAGTTCTTTTGTTTTGTTCTGAAAAATGCAAAAAAGAATATCTTAAGATGAAGCTTAGAAGAATAAAAACACAATATCCTCGCTATTATGAAAGAATAAAAACTGGAAAAATCAAGAGCATCTATAGTGGGGTTTTGAAAAATGGTTAAAGAGCTCATGGATTCTATTAAAGAATTAAAACAATATGATAATGAAAAAGGATATAAGTTAGATTATAAGACAGTTAAAAAAAAGCTGGAGCTCGCTATCAAGGAAATAATTGGTGGGGGAGAAAAAACTTTAGAGCATTTGCATAAACACTTAGAAAATGAAAAAACATGGAGTTCGCTATTTGCATTGGAAGCTTTAAAAGAAATCAAAAGCGAAAAATCTATACACCATCTGATTGATTATATTGTTAAAACTGAAAAAGGAGATTTTGGTGATTCTGGAGAAGAAGCTATGTTTGCGCTCACAAATATCGGAGAATCTGCTATTGAACCCCTATTACAGGAAATAAAGATTCAATTTGAAAAAAAGAAATTTTATTTTTATCTTACCGGGGCATTAACTGAGATAAAAAATGAAAAAGTTTATGAGTTTATGAGAAAAATAACTGAAGATTATATTAGAGATGAAGAAAAATATGACGAATGGTTTCACATAGATGCTTTTGTGCATGATTTTGACAAACAAGGGAAAAAAGAAATTATTCTATTATTAAAAGAACTTCTTAAACTAGATAGAACATCAAAACATGAAAGGATAGAAATCAAAGACACCATAGAGAAAATCGGAAATCCTGAAGAATACAGACAAAAATTAGAAAAAGAGATTGAAAAAACAAAACCCTTGATTGAGGAATATATGAAAGAGGAACCAGAAGGCAAGCCCAAAATAGATCAAAAGGAATTTGAAGAAAGAATGTGGACTCCTGAAGAAGATTTAGAAATACAATTTAAATGTCAAGAATGTGATAAAAAGCAGAATATTAATCCGGGATTGATAAAAATCCTTGGTGATAAAGGCTCTGAATTTGTTTTTGAAAATGAGATATTATGTAAATTTTGTTTTAGTGATGATATTAAACTAACTGAACAAGGGGGCAGGGATGTAATGTTCCAATCAATAGGAACTTTTATGGGATCTCGAAAAGGAGTGGTTTCAGCAAGTGATGAGACATATGTCGAAAACAAAAGCATGCCTTTCAAAACTACATATGATTATATTTTAAAAAGAATTGAACAAGACCCAAATAAGGGAGAGCTTTATTTGAGGGCTGGCAATGTGGCAAGAAACTTTAATAAATATTCTGAAGCAATTAGGCATTACGAAAAGGCAATTGAGATTAATGCTAAACTAATTGCCACATATTTAAATCTAGTAGAAATATACGAGTTTAGGTATAAGTATTATAAAATTAAAGACGCAAAGAGCAGTGCTATTTTTTATCTTAATGGAATGATGGATCTTTTTAGAACTCAAGATTTTAATAGCTCAACGCTTCAAAATAAGAACATGGTTGTTCAGTTTATGGGAGAAAAATCTGAATCCTTGGGAGTTCATATTCCCGAGTTAGTGAAGGCCCCATTATCTAAAAAGAGAAAAATTGGCAGGAACGAGTCTTGTCCTTGTGGTTCTGGAAAAAAGTATAAGAAATGCTGTTTGGGAAAAACGGGCTAAACGCCCTTATCACACAAAAATAATTAAACAATTGTTTTCTTCTAAGCATATGGAAGTTCCAGAATTCACAGAAGCATCTAATTTGGTAAGTTCAGACACGCAATTAATCGATTCTTTATCAGAACTACAAATCCAGAAGAGGAAAATTGAAGAAAAAATAAAATCAATTAGAGAAGAGCTTGTGGCTCTCGCCAAACAGAAACATACAGATACGTTAATTGGTTCGAAACTGCGAGCGTCGATTAAAGAATACATGAAAATCGTTTATCCAGAAGAAACAAAAGACACACTCATTCAGACATTAAAAGAAAAAGGCCTTTATGAAGAATTTATGCATCTCAATCATTTTAAATTGAGTCCTAGAATAATGAAAAATGAGATAGACCCAGAGATAGCTAAATTGGTAAAAAGAGAGCTGGCCTATAGGGTTTCGCTGTCGCCTCTTTGATAGTATAACTCTGCGCACCTATCGAGTAGCAAGATGATTTTAAAAAGAAGATAGACTAATAAATAACAAGAGACTTGAACTTATTACAAGGTCTCTCTAGAGGCTTTTTGCGAAGCAAAAAGCTCGCGGTTATTGAAGATGGCCTATAAGGGCTTGCAGATATTAATTTTCGTCAACGGGTTTAGCCTTTCCACCTTGAATGAAAATCTGGGCGATTTCTGTGCTAAGGTTTGCTAGTTGGCCTGATTCGAATGGGCCTATTGTGTTTCCAGCGTGGTCTACGAAAGGGTCAATCTTTTCCTTGAATATTATCATCTTATTGTTCTCTGTTTTCTTGGCTTCTTCACCATTTAGTATTTTGGCTATCTCTTTGTCTCCTTGCTCAAAAGCTTTGACTAGGTTCTCGAAGACATCTTTTTCTACTTTTAGCATATTCTCATAGTCTCGTTTCATTATTCCTGTTTCTGCTGCTACAAAAACCAGATTGAGTAGCTTTCTTTTTCTTTTTAACATCAACTCTCTGAATAAAGAAATTGCATTTTCGAGTTGTTTTTTGGATTTTGCTATTGAGTCTGAGAAAAGGTCGCTTTTGTTGGAGCTTAAGGGTTTGTTTTCCTCAAGGTATTCCTTGAATTCTTCTACAAATTTCTTTGGGAGGTTTTGGAGCTGTTCAGAATATTTTTCTTTTCTTAATATTTCGTAGAGTTCGTTATAACCGATCATAGAATTTTGTCTATCCAAGAGTATATAATAATTTGTGTAGGGTTCTCAAAAGAATTATATATCTCGCTTGTTAGTTCTGCTTATGGGAAAGGGGTTGAAAATTTATCTTTTTAGGCATGGTCAGACGACTTATAATCGGGACCAGAGGTTTACTGGTTGGCATGATCCGGGTTTGACTCGATTGGGAAAGGAGCAGGCAGAGGCGATTGCTAGGAAATTGAAAAATAAGAGGTTTCAGGTTGCTATCCAAACGAGGCTTAAGAGGTCTAAGCAAACAATGAAAGAGGTTTTGGAGTTTCATCCGGAATGTAAGAAGATTATTCGGGATGATAGGATGATTGAAAGGAATTATGGGGATTTGAATGGGACATTGCATAAGGTTTTTATTGATCGAGTTGGGACAAGATTGGTGAAGTTAGAAGTTGAGGGAGACGCTTTGGAGAACCTTGACACAGAGGACAGGGATGGGTTGGAGGAGTTTTTGGGGGAGGAGGAGTTTGATTTGATCCATAGGGGCTATGCTATTCCCCCTCCAAATGGGGAGAGTTTTGAGATGGTTGAGAAAAGAGTTAGGGTCTTCATTAAAGATTTGAAAAAGATGATGAAGAAGGAGAATGTGAGTGTCGCGATTTCAGCGCACGGAAACTCTATAAGGATGTTTAGAAAGGTTATGGAAAGAGCAAGTGTAAAACGGGCAGTTTCTTGGAGGATCCCTTATCTTGATTATTTTGAATATATAATAAAATAAAAAATTAATTTGATTGTGTTACGCTAACTTCGATTGCATCTTCGTTTTCTAATGAGCCTACACTGACTTGGTAATCGCCAATTTTGTTGGTCCCGAATTCTTTGACTCTTTCTTCAGTGATTGTATCGCCTTCTATCAGTTTTACTTTGAGGATTTTTTCTCCCCAAGGATTTGGGATTATTCCCAAGATCTTCTTCTTTTCGATCTTTTCTGGGACAATGTAAACTTCTTTTGCTTCAGCTTCTGCGGTTGTGCCTGCTTCGGTAGAATGGCCTTGTCTGATTGTGACCACTTCTTCTTTGTTGATGGTTCTTGTTACAGGAGCGCCATCTGACTGGGCAACAATTATTTCTTTCTCGAATATGCTGTTTTCTTTACCTATCACTGTTAGAGTCCAGTATTGGTTCGGATAAGAAAGTGTTTCAAATTCGATGCTTCCTCTTAAGACTGCAAAGTTGTCAAATCTTTGTATTTCGCCGTTAAATTCTCCAATGCTTTCATAAAAGCCGCCGTCTTCTGGGTTGTAAACGCTGAAATAGACTTCAGTTCTATCCTCTGAGACAGAACCCTTTAACGCGTAGGATTCTTTTCCGAAGGCCATTTTGCCTCTTATCTCCTCATTATCGCCCAATAGGTGGAGGTAGACTAGAGCGCTTTCCGATTGGTCTTCGTTGATAGCGAAACCTTCGCCTTCAAGATAGGATGGCGTTGAGGGGATTGTTGGTTCTTTGCCGTAAACTAAAAGGCCTCTTGCGCTGGTTTCATAATCTTGCGTTTTCGCATAGACTTTGAAGACGTAAGTTCCCTTTTCTTCAGCCGTTACTTCTAAAGGCATGGATTTTTTCTCTCCAGGTTTAAGCAAAATAGAACTTGATTTTACAAACTTTCCTCTTAATGATTCTTGTTCAGAAACAAAAGAGAGTTCGTATTCTTGTTCCTTATAGATGCTGGCGCATTCTGTATTGCTGTAGCAAGGTGTTTCAAGAGGTCTGTAGACAATGACTTCAAATTCTGAAGTACCTGTTTCTGTGAACTTCTTCTCAGGTTGGAGGTCGAGTCTAACTTTTTGAGAAGGTTTGGTGTTGGAATCTATCACAGAAAGAACACCTTCAGTTTTAGCCTTGTTTCCTTCGCTATCTTTTGCCTTGACAGTGAATATGTGTTCGCCAATTTCTTCCGTTTTGACTTTCAACTCGACAGTAGCCCGATTTCCGGGCTGAAGGGAAACTTCGTCCATGCTGAATTCACCTCGTACGCTTCCGTCTTCAGAGTCGAAATCTAATTCGTACTCTGTGACCTTAAGTGCGTCTATATTTTGTAAATAGTACGCCTTGATTGTTACCTTGTAGGTCGCAGTGCCAGTTTCAGACGTTTGTTTTCGAGGATCGAGTATGACAGAAATCTTGTTTACAGGGAGGTCGTCGTTTTCTGTAGTGGAGATTTCTTCATATTCAGTTGGAAGTTCTTCTTCGTTGGCGTTAGGGTTTGTCGTAGCTGAACTTGGAGAAAGTTTTGTTACCTCAATTTTTTTGAAATCATTAAAGCCTTCTTTTGCTTCAGAGTCGCTTACGGCAAAGACACCGGAAGTTAGAAGCATAACGAATAGCAATGCTGCTATTGATTTTGCTAACTTCATGATTCCTCCTCCTTTCATGTGTTGGAGTTTTTTCATGTTCTGGCTAGAAAAATTGTTTATATATTAATGTGGGTGGAACCTAATGGAACTAAAAAATAAAGAATTGAAAAATAAAAAATTTGTTTTTTACCCTGATAGCAGCGCTACAAATAGGTCAATGTCTATGTGGTTGATTGTCCCACTATCATCGATGTCTGTTCTCCAGAAAATATCTGGATGTTGATCTTTGAAAAACCATTGGTTGTAATAAACCATTCTGAACCAGTCGATATCTCTGAAGTTTATTAGTCCGTCATTGTTGATATCGCCCTTTGTACCAAAGTAAGGTTTTTCTTTTTCGGTTGTATCTGTCTTGGCAACAACAGTTGATTGATCAGTGTTAGTGGCTGCGCTTTTAGAATTGCTCAAGGAAACAGCATTTTTGTTGACTGTTCTGTACATTGCTGCATCAGCAAATGACGCAAATGTACCAAGAGTTAACAATAAGACTAAACTCAATACAACGATTCCATTCAAAGTTTTCATTTTTGTATTACCTCCTTTTTGGTTTTTGTGTTTTTTCATGGTTTCGCTAGAAAAAATGTGTATATATTGGTGTGGGTGGAACTTTATGGAACTGTAAGAAACCTTATCGGTTTCTTACTAACTTCCCTTTCTACAAAAACCTAACGGTTTTTCTGAGTGAAGTCTGTGACTTCCCACTCATCCATCGAAGATGAACGAAGGAGTTTTCCCTTGAAATAGCCTTAAGGGTGATAACTGCTCAAGGCTGATTTAAATATTCTAGGAGTTCAAGGAACTATAATTCAAATTAATTTGGTTTGATTGCCAAGAGATAAGCGCTTGAATTAAGAACGTTACTTGAAAGAGCAAACATTAACTTGTCTTTGGTAATTTTGAATTCTTTTCCTTGTGCAGAGGGTCATTGTACCAAAATAGGCCCTTGGAATATTTTGTTAGAACAATAAAGTGCCTTTTGTTTGAAATTTTTTTCTATCAAATAAAACAGAAGAATTTACTGCTAATACCACTGGAACTCCCTTTTTTAAGAAGGTTGTTATGTCTTTCTCTGATGGAATCTTGATTTCTGCTTCTCCCTCGGCCATTTTTTTATTATAAGAAAAACATTTTACGTTATAACCCAAGGATCTCGCAAATTTTGCAAGTTTGGTTGTTCTAACACCATAAGACCTTTTTGTTCCTCCGATTTTGTTTTTTATTTTAGTTTCTGAGAACCTTTGACCGTAAAAATGTAGAACCATTTTAAGGGCTGCAGGGCCACAAGTTTGTTTTTCTTTTTGTTTAGCTAATGGAACTTTTAGCTTTTTCATTTCAACCTCACAATCTTGTTCTTTCCCTCGCCTTCTCTGAGGATTAGTTTCTTTTTTTCTAAGCTTACCATGTATCTCGAGAAGCTTGCTTTTGGCAAATTGAGAGTTTTTCGTAGTTCTTTCTGCCTCATTGGTTTTTTCATTAGAATGTCTATTACTTGCTGTTCTTTTTCATTTATCATTGGCATGATGTGCTCTAATCTTTCTTTTTTCTTGGTTACTTTTTTGTATGTAAAGAACCCAATTGTTAAGATTAGGATCGCTGCGAGCCAGTACGCCCAAGAGTAATTTTTTCTTTCTTTTAGTCTGTAAGATATTGCGAAGTCCAATTTTCCAGAGTCTGCAATTGTTACAACTTTCTCTTCTATGTCAATTATGCTGTCGGAACCTTCGATAGATCTTATTGAAATGAGATTGTTTGGTAAGTGAACATTTAGGTAGATGTCATCATATTCATTCATGGAAATGTTCAGGGACCAAACACCTCCCTTTAATGCGAGTATCTGATTTGTTGTTCCAGTTAGTTGGTTGTTTTGGAATGTTAAACCAGATATTTCTGTTTCGATGTCAGTTTCTACTTTGAATCTTGCTTCGCCATTGTCTTTTAGGTATATGTCTCCAGTAAGATAGGACGCTGAGACCTGTGTGACTAAGAGGGTTGTAACTAAGAGGGCGATGGCAGTTGTTAGCATTGCTCTCATGGATTTCGAAAATTAAGAAGGTTTATAAATTTGGTCTTTTGTTCGGTTTAATTGGAAGTTTTAAATATGGGGAGAATTTAGGAAGGATATGTTTGGAAAGCTTAAGGAAAAGTTGAGTGGTTGGTTTAAGAAGAAGCCTGTTGAAGAGGAAAAGCCGGCCGAGAAAGAAGTTGAGCAGAAGAAGCCGGTTGTTTCTAAAAAGATTAAAGAACAGCTAAAGGGCAAGGAGAGTGCTAAGAAAGAGTTAGAAGAAAAGTTGAAGAAGGACGATCTTGGGTCCGAGAAAAAAGTTGATAAGGGGTCTGTTGAGAAAAAACTGAAAACGAAGGCAGATAAGATCAAGGAAGAGGTTCCCGTTGAGTTTGATTTAGGAAAGCAGAAGTACGAGCCTAATGTTGAAGAGATAAAGAAAAAAGCTCTTGAGTCTGAGAAGGAATTTGAGAAAGATGTTGTTGATGAGCGGGCTGATGAGTTGGAGGAGGAATTAGCCGAAGAGAGAAAAGAGGAGCCTATTGAGGCGGAAGTGGTTGAGGAAGAGATTAAAGAGAAGAAGGGCTTTTTTGGGTTTTTGGCTAAGAAGTTGACGACTTCTGAATTGAAAGAGGGCGATTTTGATGAAGCGTTTGAGGAGTTGGAGTTTACTCTTCTTGAGAATAATGTTGCTCTTGGAGTTGTTGATAAGATCAAGGAAAGTTTGAGTGGTGATTTGGTTGGAAAGAATTTTTCTAAGAAAGAAGTTGAGGGGAAGATTCTTGACGCTTTGAAGAGTTCTATAGACAAGTTGTTGATTGAGCCGCCTGATCTGATTGAGCTGATTAAGAAGAAAGAAGGGAAAGATCCATTTGTTATTTTGTTCTTCGGTATTAATGGTTCTGGGAAGACTACTTCTGTTGCTAAGCTGGCTTGGATGTTGAAGAATGAAGGTCTTGAGCCTGTGCTTGCTGCAGGAGATACTTTCAGAGCTGCTTCGATTGAACAGTTAGAGAAACATGCAAACAAGATTGGAGTTGATATTGTTAAGAGTGATTATGGGAAGGATCCAGCTTCTGTTGCTTTTGATGCGATCGCTCATGCTAAAAAGAACAAGAAGAAGGTTGTGTTGATTGATACTGCGGGGAGGATGTACACAAAATCTAATCTAATGAGGGAGATGGAGAAAATTGTTAAGGTTTCGAAGCCGGATTTGAAGATTTTTGTTGGGGAATCGATTACTGGGAACGATGCGACTGAGCAGGCAAAAATGTTTAATGAAACTGCAGGGATTGAAGGGATTATTTTGTCGAAGGCAGATGTGGACGAGAAGGCAGGGACGATTCTTTCTGTTTCATTTGTGACAGGGAAGCCGATTTTCTTTTTGGGGGTTGGGCAGGAGTACAAGGATTTGGAAGTTTTTTCTAAGAAGAGTGTTTTTAAGGGGTTGGGCCTGGAGTAAAGATCTCTTTTTATAATTCTGTTTCTTGTGCCATTTATGGGTTTAAAGGAGTATCAAGATTTGTGCAAGGTAACGGCTAAGAAATTTGAAACTAAAGAGAAGGAGATTTTGACTTGGGGACTTGGGCTTGCTGGAGAGGCTGGTGATGTGGCTGGGTGTATCAAAAAGACATATGCGCATGACAATGATCAACGTGAAGGAATCAAGGAGAACATTGGGGATGCGATGTGGTATGCTGCGATGATTTGTAATTTCTTTGATTGGGATATGCAGGAAATTCTGGATGGAAATATCAAGAAGTTGAAGGCAAGGTACCCAAAAAGAGTTTTTACAATAGAAGATGCGAAGCGGGAGAATACTCGGGTTGATTGGAACGAGAAGTAGTTAGGTGTATTTATGCATGGGATGGGTTTCTTGTTTTGGTGCTTCGATTCTTTTTGGTGAAGATATCTTCTCTAGTTCCTCTTTGAGAAAGTTCTCGATTTTCTTTGACATTGAGATGCCTTGGCCTTTACAGTGTTCTGAGAATTGTTTGTAGACCTCCTCTTCAAGGTTGAAAGTCTTAAGTTTTTTCACCATCTTTCTAAATAAAGTTATTTAATGTTAATAAATGTTTCTTGGGTTTTGGGTTATTTAATGTTACTCGGCGGGCAGGTGAATGTTATTTAATGTTATTTAAGGTTTAATAAGTTTGTTTAAGGTTATTTAGACTTCTTCTTGTTCTTGGGTTCGAATATTTTGTAAATGGTCAGGCCGATAATGCCGCCTACCAGATTATTTCGCATGTCTTTTTGAGTATCCCATTCGTCAAGATCTCCTGCGCCTACGAATAGCACGCCCTCGCCTTCACCAACTGTCATGGCCCCTGCGTATTCGAATAGTTCGTGGAATGCTGAGAATCCGAGAAGAACAGCTATTATGGCAAGGTAAACGAACCATCCCTTGTAAGGGCCTGCGATTTTGTAAGTCCTGTAAAGCATTATGGCTGAGACGACTCCGAAGTATGTGTGGACGTAGAAGTCATACTCAATTCCAAAATAATTGTTGCTATATGTTCCGAAGACCCCAAGGTCGTGGGCTAATAAGAAGACTGCGAGGAGCGCGAAATGCAAGGGGTGAAGTTTTATTTTGTCTCTTAGCAGGAAGACTGCCCAGAGGAGCGCGACAAGGAAGATGAAGTCCCACTTATAGTGGCTGTCAAGGGTTAATGCATAGATTTCGATGGCAATGAGGAGAATTGTTGTGATCCAGAGAATTATTTTATTTGCCTTCTCGTGAGAGTTGGATTTTTTCATGTGTTTATTTAGGCGGCGGCATTTATAAATTTTGGGAACAACAACTTTATTAAGCTCTTTTTGACTGGAAATTTAGAATGGTATTAGAGAAACTGGGAAGTGTTTTGAGGAAGGCAACGGACAAGATAGCGAATGCTGTGTTTTTGGATAAAACGCTTGTGGATGCGATTGTGAAGGATTTGCAGAGATCTTTGATTGAGGCGGATGTGAATGTTGGGCTTGTGATGGAATTGAGTAAGAAGATAAAGCAGGCGGCGATGGATGAAAGGATTAAGGGTGTTGAGAAGAAGGAGCATGTTGTTAAGTTGTTGCATGATGAGTTGATTGCGATTTTGGGGAAGAAGAGGGAATTGCAGTTGGGGAAGAGCGAGACTTTTATGATGGTCGGGTTGTATGGCGCTGGAAAAACTACAACTATTGGGAAGTTGGCTGCTTATTATGCTAAGCGGGGTCGGAAGGTTTGTGCTGTGGGGTTGGATGTTCATAGGCCTGCTGCGCCGGAGCAGTTGAAGCAAGTTTGTAATAATGTTAAAGTTCCGTGTTTTGTTGATCTGAAGGAAAAAGATGCTTTGAAGATTTGGAAAAAGTATGAGAAAGAGACTAAGAAATATGATCTTGTGATTGTTGATACTGCTGGGCGGGATGCGTTGGATGATGAACTGGTTGATGAGATCAAAAAGATATCTAAAGCTGTGAAGGCTACGGAGAGTTTCCTTGTTATGCAGGCAGATATTGGTCAGGCTGCTAAGAAGCAGGCGCAGACTTTCAAAGAGGCTGCGGGCGTTACGGGTGTGATAATCACAAGAATGGATTCGACTGCAAAAGCGGGTGGAGCGTTGACTGCGTGTGCGGAAGCGGATGTGGGGGTGGTGTTTATCGGGACTGGTGAAACTCCTGCAGATCTGGAAACATTTGATCCCGGGAGCTTTTTATCTCGCTTGTTAGGCATGGGGGACTTGAAGGGATTGATGGAGAAAATTCATTCTGTGATGGATGAGAAAGAGATTGAAAGACAGCAAGAGAAATTGCAGTCTGGGAAATTTACCTTGAGAGATTTGCAGACACAACTTGAGGGGATGGAAGGGCTTGGTTCGATGGATAAGATTATGGGGATGATTCCAGGGATGGGGAAGGTGAAGGAAAAGATGGGGGAGGAAGCTCTTGAAGGGCAGGCGGCGAAGGTGAAAAAATGGAAACATGCGATCAATTCTATGACGCCGGAGGAAATTGAGAATCCTGAGCTGTTGGAAAAGCAGACTTCTAGGATAAAAAGGATTGCTCACGGGGCGGGATGTACGACTTCAGATATTAGGATGTTGATAAAACAATGGAAAATGTTGAACGAGATGATTAAGTCGCAGGGTGCGATGACAGAGGGGAAAATGGATCAGAAGACCATGATGAAGTTGGCGAGGAAGTTTGGGGGGAAGATGCGCTTCTAGCGCACGGTTAACTCCAAAGCGTTAACCTAGAGGTTTTAAGATGGAAGGAAGATTTAGCGGAAAAGCGGGAGAAGAGTATGAGTTGGTTAAAGTGGCTTGCCCGCATTTCGATTTGCTTGAGAGCAAGGTGCCCGAGGTTATAAAAGGAAAATACAAAAGGTTTGAGGGTCAAGAAATAAAAGTCTTAGAGATTGGTTGCGGTTCTGGGATCACGACAGATTTAATTTTGTCAGCCGATGAAAGAACCACTGTTGTTGCGGTAGACAATGAAATGGTCATGATTAAACAGGCAAAAGAACATCTCAGGGATTTTATGCATGCTGGTAGACTTGAGGTTGTTGAAACAGATGCTTTGGAATATCTTAGGACTTTAAAAGAGGGTAGTTTTGATGTTTTTGCCTCAGGATATACAGTCCATAACTTCGAGAAAGATTATCGAAAGAGCGTTTTGATAGAGATTTTTAGGGTTTTGAAGACAGGCGGTTTGTTTGTTAATGCAGATAAGTATGCTTTGGACGATGAAGAAGAACATAAAGAGAGTCTACGTTGGCAGATGAATTTATTTAATACCGCATTCTCCAAAATAAACAGGCCAGATTTGAAAGATGTTTGGACAAAACATTATTTGGATGATGACGTACCTGAACTTATCATGAAAGAGGGGGAATCAAGTAGATTCATGGAGTCCATTGGTTTTAAAAATATTAAACAAATTTTCAGAGCGCATATGGATGCGGTTGTTGTTGCGGAGAAATAGGGCTTTAAAATGGTAAGAGAAGAAGCATATCCAAAAAAGTTGATGGAAGATTATGAATTGATAATGGATATTTCTAATCCTGAACATCCCCAACTTCGAAAGAGGGTGGCTGAGGAAATCAATAAACATTTTGCTGGTGAAGAAATTTCTATTTTAGAGATTGGAAGTGGGAATGGCGAGACGACGAAGTTTATCTTGGAAGGTGTAGAAAATGCTAAGGTGGTGGCGGTTGACAGCGACAAAGGCATGACGGGTAGGATGGGAGAGAATTTGAAAAAATATGTTGAATCAGGTAAGTTAGAAATTGTGCGGGGTGATGCGTTTGAATATTTGAGAATTTTGAAGGACGAAAGTTTTGATTGCTTCACGGCTTCATGGACTCTGCATAATTTTGAAAAAGATCGGAGAGAATGCTTGTTGAAGGATGTGTTTAGGGTTCTGAAGTCGAAAGGGTTTTTTATTGTTTTAGATAAGTATTATTCTGAGGATCCTAAAAAAGCGCAGAAAGATTTTGACTTTGTGGTTAAGATGTATGAAAAATTTGTTGAAATGAAGAGGGCCGATCTTATGAAGGAGTTGATTGAACATGAGAAAGCAGATATGGGGGAAGATTATATCATGACTGAGAAAACATTTACTCAGGTTATGGGTCAGATAGGGTTTGGAGAGATAAGGGTTGTGGAAAGGGCATTTAGAGATTCGGTTTTTGTTGCGGAGAAATGAGAGAAGAGATAATCCAGCAAGGAGCAGAGGCAGTTCTTATTAGAAAAGGAAATGAGTTAATCAAGCGAAGGGTTGCGAAAGGGTATCGGATTAAAGAGATGGATGATGCGATTCGGAAGCGCAGGACAAAGAGAGAAGGGAAATTGCTTGAGAAAGCTGGGAAGATTGTTTCTGTGCCCGGGGTTTTGAAGGTTAATGAAAAGGCAAAGGAGATTGAGATGGAATTTATTGATGGTTTGAAATTGTCGGAGAGTTTGGATGAAATGAAAAATTGGTTAGAGGTAGGTGTTGCGATTGGTGAGAATATTGCGAAGTTGCATGACCAGGGAATTATCCATGGGGATTTGACTACGAGTAATATGATTTGGTCTGAAGGGAAATTGTTCTTTATTGACTTTGGACTTGGTTTTCAAAACGGTCGTGTAGAGGATAAGGCTGTTGATTTGTATCTTATTAAAGAGGCGCTCGAGGCGAAACATTTTAAGAGATTTGAGGCGTATTTTGCGGCTGTGCTCGAAGGTTATAGGGCTTCGGAGAATTATAAGGAAACTCTGGCGAGGTTGAAGAAGGTGGAGAAACGAGGCAGATACAAGCAAAATTATTAGGACCTCGTGCAACCGCCCAAGCTTGGTCGGTCTAGGGGAAGGTACAAAGAACAATATTAATCCTCTAGTTTTTTATGTTCTTTTGTGTGGAGTTTGACGTCAAAAAATGTTTTTAAGATTATCAGCACAACTGCTTGACAGAGGTTGAACGCGCTTTCTGAAAAGTTTGACCCAACTAAAATGCCTTGGAGCGCTATTGAAAGGAAGATGCCCACAATTATTGCTACGTGCATTATGATTACTCTGGGATAGGGTTGACCCATTGCATCGCCTGGGGAAATTTTTAGATATTCTTTTTTGCCTATGAAATTTGTGAAAAATGAGTAGGTGTGGCTAACGAACAGAGAGATGATTAAGAAAATCACAGTTAGGAGGCCGTTTATCACTTGTGGCCCTTCTGCGTGGAAGCCAGGCATTGCCAGAAAGAATATAATGAAAAATAGATGGACCATCATAAACATTCCAAAGTGAATTATGAAAAATGGAACCATTATAACTTTCATTAAGTTGTTCAATATTAATTGTGCTTTTGGATGGATTTTTACTTGGGGGTTTGATTTTATTCCTTGCTTGAATGAGTTAGATATTTTGGGGTTGATTTTTTGGGCCATTATTATTTTGATTATTGCATAAAATCCAATTATTGCGCTTTCGAACCAATAGGCGAGGAGCAGCAGCGTAGAATTCCAACCGAGAAAGAGGACGCCAAACAAAGATAAAAGGTTTACAGCAAGAAGTACACAAACAGAAGACATTATTTCTTTAGGAAGCTTCATTTATCAGTCAAGAATCTCTTGATTAAATACTTTTTGAAGGTGGAAAAGGTTAAAAAAACATTTTTCCTCTTTTATGGATGAATGTCTTGTTTGTCGATAAGATTTCGAAGAGGTTTGGTAGGAGCAAGGTTTTGGATGAGATTAGCTTCTCGATTGAGAAAGGAGAAGTTGTCGGGTTGGTTGGAAGGTCTGGGGCAGGGAAGAGCGTTTTGATAAAGATTTTGGTTGGTTTTTACAAACCAGACGAAGGATTTGTTGCGGTTAATTCTGGGTCGTTGAATCCAGTCGGTTATTCCATGCAAGACAATGCATTGTATGATCAGTTGACTGTGAGACAAAACCTGAAGTATTTTTCGGAGATACATAAGATGTCTAGCCAGATGAAAAATGATCGGATTAAAATGTTGATTGATAAACTCGATTTGAAAGACTATCCGGATATTTTAATAAAGAATCTTTCTGGTGGGACTAAGAAGAGAGTAGATATTGCGTGTGCGTTGTTGACTGATCCAGACGTGATTATCTTTGATGAACCTTTTCTTGGATTGGATCCGGTTTTGACTGACGCCTTGTCTTCTTTTATTATGTCTTTGAGCAAACTTGGCAAGACCATCTTAGTTTCATCACACAGAACTGAAGAACTAAGCAAGATATGCACTAGGTTAATGATGCTTAAGTCAGGCAAGCTCTACCAAATAACCAAGTCTCAAATGAGGGAGGTTTATTGATGGGTTTTTGGCCTTCGACTAAAAAGAATTTTAGGATTATGATGAATTCTAAGTTATCTATCCTTATTTTGATTTTTGGACCTTTATTTTTGATGGGAATTATGGGTGCAGCATTGCAGAATACTGAGTTAAGGGACGTTAAGGCGAGCGTCTTTGCTCATGAGGAGGGTTCTGAAGAGATATTAGAAAATGATTGGTATGTTGATAGTTATGCTGATCAGCTTAGGCAGAATGCTTTTCAAGTTAAGACTGCGAGTTCTCTTTACCAATGCAGACAGGACGTTTTGAATTCTCGCTCTCATGTTTGTATCGAATTGACGAAGAAGGATCCAATAGAGCTGAAGAGCGCGGGAATCTCCAAAGACATAAATTATGAGACGAGAGCTTATGTTGATTTTTCTAAATCAAGGATAGTTTGGGGGATTATAGCTAAGACGCAAGCAGTTTCTGAGCAACATTCGAAGGTTTTAGTGCAGGAAGTTTTTATGGAATTTAAAGATCGGATTGACGAGCCTATGGAAAATCTGCGTGATGCGTATGATGATATTGATGGAGTGATTGGGTTGGTAAATCAGATAGGTTCGAATCTAGATTACATTGATAGCAAATATGACGATATAGTGAGCGAATCTGAGGCATTGAATAGCCAGATTGAAACCTTGAGGTCTGCTGTTTTCGCCGTGAATTACGCAGTAACTGGGGTTCCAGACTTAGATCCTTCGATTTTCAACAAGCTCAACGAGCTTGATATTGCTCTGCAGAATGTTCAAGCTCATCAAGGCACCTTGCACAGCAAAATCGAGTCTGGGGAGATTTCTAAAACTATCGATAACGCAAAAAACAGGATCAATCAGGTAAGGAATGGTTTATATTCGGTTAAAGGGAGGATTGATGATGTCTTGGATGAGTGGGATGAGCTAAGCCAGATGGATTATGCTAGTTTGGCACCCCTTTCTTTTGAGTACCAATCTGTGACTGATGGCGAAGGGATTACTGGGATGGTTTCTGGGAGAAAGCTTGAGTTTTTGGATTATCTTTTTCCCAGCTTCTTAATGTTCTTCATAATTTTTGTTTCGCTCGTTTTTTCTACATTGACTACGTTTAAAGAGAGATCTTCCAGGGCGCATATAAGGAACATAACTAGTAGAACTGGTGCGTGGTCTTTTGTTTCTGGAAATTTCTTTAGTATCTTTCTTGTTTTGGCTGTGCAGATTTTAGTTATACTCGGGGTTTCTATTTTCTTCTTGAGGGCAAGTATTATTGCTAATCTCTTGCCCTTGTTGGTTTATTCTTTTGTTGGGATAACTTTGTTCATTCTTGGGGGTATCGCGATAGGTTATATGTTTAATTCTCAGGACGGTGCCGTTATTGCATCGGTTTCGATTTCTCTTTTGTTCCTGATTTTTCTTCCGGTGATCACCGCCACGGAGACTCTTCCGACAGCATTTGCCGAGATAGTCGGCGTGATGCCCTTTGTTATTTTAGAAGGCAAGATTAGAATGGCTTCGATATTTAATATATTTTCTGCGCCTTCGGTTGGAGAATTTATTTCATTGGTCTTTTCTTTTGCGCTTAGCATTGCGCTGATTTCTTATTTTTATTCTAGGAAGAAACATTTAGAGGTTTAAGCCTTTGATAGCCCTACCAGGATTCGAACCTGGGTTTCCGGGACCAAAACCCGACGTCCTTGACCACTAGACTATAGGGCTGTGCACCATTGTCGCGTCAGTTTATGTGACTAGACTATAGGGTCGTAAACTTTATGAAGATTTTTTGTTTATAAGTTTATGCTTTTTCTTCTTTAGAATCGACCTTTTTTTCTTCAGGTTCTTCTTTCTCAGTCTCTTTAATCTTGCCGAGAACTTCAAACATTCTTATTTCACAAAGTGCTAGGGGATAAATTTTCTTCAGTTTGACTGCGAGTTGTTTTTGTAGCTTGTTTGAGATTATTTCTGAGAAAATCTCTTCAGCATCGCGCGTTTTTAGATGGCTTATTAGTTGTTTTCTCGCGCTTTCCCTGAGCGCTGCAAGGATCTTTTTTGAGACTCTTCTACGTGTTACCATCAAAGGTTTGATTCTTACTTCTAAATCTCTGCAAGAAGCAAGTATTGAATCTTCGCTGTAATCTGTTCCTTTTCTAACGATCCTTTTAACGTAAGTGCTTGCTAGTTTTGCAGATTCTGGAATTCCGACTAGGCCTTCTTTTTCGTTTTTTATGCGCATTTTTAGTTCGAGGTTTTTACCTCTTAAGCTTTTTGTTAGGTCTATTTTGATTGTTCTGCCTTCAAGCTCTTGCGGGGATGATGCGTATAGATGAATCCTTGTTGAAGTTAGCGGAGCGGAAACTTCGAAGAATACTTTTTTGACGGCCTTCTTGTTCTTGACCTTTTGTTTCATTTGTTTTTGCGGTTTTTGTGCTTGTTTTTTTGCCATTATTTAGCCACCTTGTCCCCTATTTCGATCCTTCCTGCCCTGATTGCTTTTCCTATTTGGGATGTTCTTTTACATACGCTGCAGGTGTATTCGATTGCTATTCTTTTTGTTGTTTTAGTCTTTCTTTTCCAGTTTTTTACTGGCGGTTTGGATCCCCATTTACCGTGGGAACCTGTTCCAGATCTAACTCCACGAGCTTTTGCCCTTAGTGTCGAACCTCTTGATAGTGATCTTGCTGCGCCTCTTGCTTTTTGTTTTGCAGTTCCAACTTTGTGAGTTGTGTGTTTTCTGCACTTCGAACAGTATCTTTTTGTTTCTTTGGGTAATTTCATGTGTCCCTCCACCAGGTTGATCAGGATTCAACTTCCCTTTCAGGAACATTGGTTCTATTGAACGAAGCTCGCCTCGACACGATCCGTGTGAGGGTCTACGCTGTAATCAATGTGGGAGAAAGCGGTTTTTAAATCTATTGCTTGCGCAATGGAAAGCTTTTTAAGCTGAAATTTCAAGGTAAGGAGATGACTGAAGAGAAAGAAGAAAAAGTTGAAGTAAAGGCGGTTAAGAAGTCTGCGAAACCTAGTTGGGTGAAGATGAAACCTGCGGAACTTGAGAAGATTATTGTTGAGCTTGCTAAGAAAGGGGAATCTCCTGCAAAGATCGGTTTGATATTGAGAGATAAATACGGCGTGCCAAGGGCCAGGCTTTTGGGCAAAAGAGTTACTCAGGTTTTGAAGGAAAATGGCGTCGAGTATGAGTCAAGAGAAAATATTGTTGATAAGAAGGTTTCGAAATTGAAATCCCATATCGGAAAGAATAGGCACGATTACCGCGCTTCCAGGGCCCTAACTAAGAGTCTCTGGAGCCTTTACCACATTAATAAGAAAGCTTAATTTTAAGAGAGGATGTTAGACGAGAAGATAAAAGAAGCAATAAGTAGGATTGAGGAACTTAGTGCCCAAAAGGAATTAACAGTTATCAGTCATTTTGATACGGATGGGGTAACGAGTGCTGCAATCTTTTCTAGGGCCTTGGCTCGGTGGGGCAAGAATTTCTCTATGCAGATTGTGAAGAGTCTTGATGAAGAACTCGTGAGGGCGTTGCCGGATGATAAAGTTTTGATCTTTCTTGACTTGGCTTCTGGGAGTTTAGATTATCTAAAAGACAAGAGAACAGAAGTTTTTGTTTTTGATCATCACGAAATTGTTCAGGACGTTCCTGACAATGTGCACATGGTTAACCCTGCTTATGAGAAGGAGGAGAGCTTGTGTTCTGCTGCGATTTGTTATCTCTTCGCTAGGGAGTTAAACCCTGCCAACAAAGATCTTGCGAATTTGGCTGTTGTTGGGACGGTTGGAGACCTTCTGGATAAGCACATAGGAAAAGTTTTTAGTTCTATTCTTGATGATTCTGAAACTATTGTCCGCAAGGGCATTTTACTTTATCCATCCACTAGGCCCCTGGACAAGGCTTTGGAGTATAGCTCGCAGCCATACATTCCTGGAGTGAGTGGGAGCAGGCAAGGGGTTTTGGAATTGTTAAGGGATGCAGGCATAGAAAGTGATAAGGGGAAATTTAAGGCGCTTTACGAGTTGAACGACGAGGAGATGAGTAAACTGATAACTGCAATTCTTTTGAGGAGCAATGGGGAAACTAAAGAAGATGGATTGATAGGTAATTTGTTTTTAGTCAAATTTTTCAATAAGCTAGAAGACGCGAGAGAATTAAGCGCTTCGATTAATGCTTGTTCTAGGATGGGCTATCCGGAAGTTGCGTTAGGTTTTTGTTTGGGTAACAAACAGTATAAGGAGGAAGCGGAAAAAATTTATATCACATACAAGCAGAGCCTGGTTGCCGCGTTGAAGTACGTTTCTGAGAGTGAGAAGTTAGAAGGAAAGGATTATATGATCATAAACGCGAGAGATCGGATAAAAGACACAATAATTGGGACTGTCGCTTCTATATTGTCTCATTCCCCTTTGTATAAAGAGGGACTAGTGATTGTTGCATTGAGTTATAATGAGGATAAGATTAAGGTCTCTGCTAGATTGGCTGGAAGACAGGGGAGAAATGTTAGGGACTTGTTGCATAGGGCGGTTGTGACTTTGGGCGGGGAGGTTGGAGGGCATCCAAATGCTGCAGGATGTTTGATATCTAAGGAAAAGGAAGAAGAGTTTATTGGGGAACTGAGGAAGGTTCTTGACGTTGAGACTGTTAGAGTTTAATTTTAAATAGCCTCTTTATTTCAATAAAAGATGATTTGGCAAGATGTTGTTATTGCTATTGTTAATATTTTGTTTAGTTATGCTTTGTTGCCTCAAGTTTATGAAGGTTTTAAGAAAAAGAAAGGTGTTGTTGTTTTTCAGACGGGGTTGATCACGACAGCAGGGCTTTATGTTATGGCAGTTATGTTCTTTACGTTGGGACTTTATTTCTCTTCCATCCTTGCTGTTGTCACTGGGACATTTTGGTTGATGCTTTTGATGCAGACTATTGTTTACGGAAAGGCTAGAAAAGCTTAAAACAGCTCCTTTTTATTAGATTTAATGGTAAACGATCCGGATGGCAAATTTATTAGGACCATATGTACGAGATGTGGGAATAGCCAGATTTTTTTTGGAAAAAGTTCTGTTAGGATTAAGTGTAGCAAGTGCAATAAACTTTTGATTGAGCCCAAAGGCGGTAAGACGAGGGTGAGAACAATTGTCAAGGAGGTTTTCAAAGTAGATGAAATTTAAAGAAGATGACATAGTTTTATGCAAGGTTAAGAAGATAGAGGGCACTACGGTTTTTTTGGAAATTGAGGGATCTGATGTGCAGGGTTCGATGGTTTTGAGTGAGGTGGCTGCGGGGAGAATAAGGAACCTGAGGCAATATGTTTCTCCTAATCGGCTTATTGTTTGTAAGATTTTGAGAAAATCTGGAGACCACGTTGAGTTTAGTTTGAGGAGAGTTACTTCTCGTGAGAAAGATGTTGTTCTTGATTTGCATAAAAAAGAAAAAGCATTTAGGAGCGTTCTTAAGTTTGTTGGAGAGGACGCTGATAGTGTTCTTTCTAAGATTAAGGTGGAGAACAATCTTGGGGAATTTTTCTTAGCAGTTAAGGAGAAGCCTTCGCTACTTGAAAAATATATATCTGGCGATAAGGCTTCTAAGGTTCTTGAGGTTTTTTCTGAGAAGGAAGGTGGGGAGAAAGTTGTTGAGAGGAGATTCACGCTGAAGAGCGATTCTGCTCAAGGGATTGAGGACATTAAGCACATCTTAGATGTTGAGGCGGAAGTGCACTATTTGGGAAGTTCAAGGTTTTCAATTAGCTTTAAGGGGAAGGATTTTAGGGAGGCGAACGCTAAAATGGAAGAGGTTTTGGGAGAGATAGAAAAACGGGCTAAAGAGAAGAATGCTGAACTGGATATCGTGAAGGAAAAATGAAACTTAAGAAATGTTCTGGGTGTGGTCGTTATTGTTTGGGCGAGAAGTGTAGTGGTTGTGGTGAGAAGACAAAGGATGCACATTACAAGTTTGTTAGGTTGAGGGATGTTGGTGAGTTGAAATCAAAATAATGTTTTTTGCGAGATTTCTTTTTTTACGATTTCCATGTCAGCGTTCCATTGTGGTAGAAGGTCTCGTTTGTAAATTATAGCTGCTGGGTGGAAGAGGGGAATGAGCTTTATCTTTTGACCTTGGACCTCGATGTTTTTGACTTTGCCGTGAACTGTTGTTATGCCGGGTTGAGATTTCATTTCATCTGGTTTGCAGCCGGAAAGGAAAAATTTCGTTGCGTAGTTGCCGAGAGAGCAGACGACCTTTGGTTTTATTTCTTCTATTTGTTTGAGGAGCCAGGGTGTGTGCGCTTTAATTTCTTCTATTGTGGGGTCGCGGTTTTCTGGGGGGCGGCATTTTAGGATGTTTGCGATGTAGACGTTGTCCATTGAAAGGCCGACGTTTTCGAGCATTTTATCCAGGTTTTTTCCTGCGACTCCAACGAATGGAATGCCTTGGAGATCTTCGTTTCTTCCAGGGGCTTCTCCGACGAATAAGATGTCCGCATTTGGATTGCCTTTTCCGATTACAATGTTTGTGCAGTTTTTGTAAATCTCAGTGTTTTTTACCAGTTGGATGTGCGGAGGATCCATTTAGATTTGTGAGAACCATAATATTTAAAAGTTGATTTTTCGGTTGATTGTTATGGAGAAAGAAAGAACACTTGTTTTGGTGAAGCCGGACGGGGTTGTTAGGAATCTAGTTGGAAAGATAATTATGCGTTTTGAGGATGCGGGGCTGAAGATTATTGGGATGAAGATGGTTTGGGCGGATGAAGAGTTTGCTCGGAAGCATTATAGGGCTGATCTTGATGTGAGGTACAAAGAGGTTGAGGAAAAGTTTGGTAGGAATGTTAGAAATGAGCTGGTGAAGTATCTTCGCGAGGGTCCGATTGTAGCGATGGTTTTGGAAGGTGTTGATGCGATAAATGTTACAAGAAAGGTAGTTGGGTCAACATATCCAAATGAGTCTGCTGCAGGGACAATACGGGGGGATTTTGCGCATATCTCCAAAGACTATGCCAATGCCAATGATGTGATGGTTAGGAATTTGATTCATGCTTCGGGAGATGCTGCTGACGCGAAGATAGAGGTGCCGTTGTGGTTTACAGAAAAGGAATTACATTCGTATAAGACAGTGCACGACATTGTTTGTTTTGAAGAATGAGCAGAGAGACTGACAGATATAGGGAACAAATTGCTAGTGAGCTGTTAGATGCGGCTGGTGGTTTGGGGTTGGAAGCAGGGGAAGAGGCATACCTTCATGCTGATGGAGTGTCTGATCCGGGAAGGTATAGTCTTGGGATGATTGCGGATGATGTTGAATTGATTGCTCAAAGGGCGAGGCAGGTGGAGGCGCGGGTTGAGGTTATTTATTCTTTTGTGAGGGGGTTGGCGGATGTTTTGAAGCTTGAGCCAGAGGTTGATTTGAATGCTCGTAGTATGGGTCCTGGGGGATATGCGGTGGAACATGCAGTAGTGGACTTGCAGGCTCTGGAGCGCCAGGCCAAGGCAGTTATGCATAATGTTGAGGCCTTGAAGAGGGAAAGGGAGATGGGGGCAATGGCAGTAGGATTTCTGGGTGTTTTGATTGGCAGCACGCCAGGCAATAATTCTAAATAGGGATGATTTTTTGTTGGTATAAGTCCCCGTAGTTCAGTGGATAGAACGTAACCTTGCGGAGGTTAAGACCGGAGTTCAATTCTTCGTGGGGACATGACTTCGTCATGACCCATGGCGACCGCTGCGCTGCGCTTATCGGCCGCGGGGACGTCATTTCGTGACGGCCCACACTTCTTGCTTGTGGGAAATTTCGTTAGGTTTTTATAGTGTTTGTTTAGTGGTTCTTCATGGTCTTTAAGGGAATCGTTCGGCTTTTGCAAGGAAGTCATTGGGTGCATGCCTACAGGGAGGTTAGCCGAAGTCATGATTGGAGTGAAAGGATAGGGGATGCTACTGGCACGGATAGGCATCTTCATTATTTTAGGGTTATTGAGCAGTGCGCTCGTGAGGGGTGTGGCAGGAAACGGCTTGTTTATCGAACAGAGGTTACAGAGGATTAATTTATTGGTCTTTGAATCTTCCCAAGTATTTTGTTTCACCCTTGCATTCTTCTAGAATTAATTGACAAATTTTTACGCCTGGTCTGAGGATTATGGGGTGGTGCCCTGAGTTAAAAATTTCTAAGACTTGGTGGTTTTCCACACCTGGGAAGATAAAAGGAGCTGTGATGTGGCTCATTAATCCGATTCTGGCAAATCTCGAACGAGATTGGAGCCATCCAGCGACACTTTCTGGGAGGGTTATTTTTTCTTTTGTTATTCCTAAGACAAGCTCGCCTGGTTCAAGTTCGAAGCCGTTTGTTATGTCTACTTCTTTCGTGATTTTCTCATAGTCTATTTCTTCACTGATATCTATTTTAGAATTACGCGAATTGAATATTCTTATTTTATCCCCTAGTGCTAGGTCGATTGACGCGGGAGTAATAGACTCTTTGTCGAAAGGATCTAAAAGCAGCCTTTTTTCTTCGATTAGTTTGAGGATCTCCTCTTTTGTTAATATCATTTGGAGGAATGCTATGAGAGAAGGGTATTTATCTTTTCCGTTCTTTGTCGGAGGAACGCTTGTGTGAAGAGATTGTCTTTTAGCATTTTTGCTTCTTGTGGCTGAATTTTCGGGAGGTCTTGCCAGCGTTCTAATATGAGATCATAAAGTGTTGCGCCTTTATCTGCTTCTTGTTGGAGTTGTTGGGTGTATTCTAAGAGGTCCTCAAAATGCACTTTTGGGTGGAAGCCACGACTTCCTCCGTCATAGACGATGCACCTTTCAAGAGCTTTTATTGGGTGGTTGAGGAGTTCTTGTTCGAATTCTGGTGCAAGGAGGGAGTTTAGCGGCATGAGATCTGTGCCTGGGATTTTTATTCTTACAGGTGTTTTGTCGGTTGGGCAGTGGAATTGTCCTTCGATGTAAATTATGAATGCGGTTTCGAACTTGTTTTGATTTTGAATCATGATCTCTTCTGCTTCTTTTCCTCCGAGCGTGAATAAGAAAATGTGTTTCATCGTTTTTGGAATTTTTTCTAAAGCGCATTTAAGGGTTGAGCCTGTTGCAACTATGTCTCCAATGAAGACAATTGAATCGTTTTCTAGATTTAGTTTGGTGTAATTATCATCTTTTATTTTCCATTGATTATTTTCCAAAGTTCTTTCTGAGGACATGAATGATGCTCGGGCGTTTGGTTTGTCAATTTTGCCTAGAGCTTCTAAAATTTGGAAGTTTAGCCCGCCCCTGAGGAAGTGGAGGACGTTAAGATTTTCGTCTTTGACGTTTTTGAAATAATTATTCAACTCCGGGTGGGAAAGCGCTTTTTTTATTGCAGAACCCAATGCGTCGCGATAGGGTTTGCCGACAAGGAGAGGATTTGTTGTTAGTTCACGAGTTTCGGGTGTTGAAAGAATGTAGGATTTTAATGGGTTGTTGTCGGAGATTGATGCGTCGTAAAGGGAGAATTCGTTTGATTTTATTATTGTTTTTAGTTCTTTTTTATCCATTAAAATAGAGATATGTGCCAAGGGTATAAAAATATATTTGTTTTGGAGTTAACCTTCGTCTCTGACGCCTGCTTGCGTTAAAAAGAATTGACATTCGTTTTCTGGCAGGTTTGGAGAATCGATTAGTTTTGCTACTCTGCTTCCTGCTTTTCCTCGGCGGAGATACATTCTGTAAGTTGAAGCGTGGCCTAAGATGTGGCCGCCGATTGCAGTTGTTGGGTCACCAAACATTACTGCCGGATTTGCCATGACTTGGTTTGTTACGAAGATCGCTAGGTTGTGTTGGTCTGCTAGTTTTTGGAGATTGTGGAGATAACGGTTCATTTTTTGCTGTCTGTCTGCTAATTGGCCTCGGCCTGCGAATTCTGCCCTGAAATGGGTTGTTAGAGAGTCTACTATGACTAGTCTGATGGGCTCTCCACTCTTTATCATTTCGGTAATTTTGTCCATTAGGAGAATTTGGTGGTCAGAGTTGAAGGCTCTTGCGACTAGGATGTTTTTTAGAACTTTTTCAGGGTTTGCTCCGATGGCTTCAGCGATTTGTCTTATTCTTTCTGGTCTGAAGGTGGACTCTGTGTCGATGTAGACAGCCTTTCCTTCGACTCCCCCTTGGTCTTTGGGTAGTTGGGTGTTTACAGCCAGTGTGAGCGCTAGCTGGGTTTTTCCGGAGCCGAATGCGCCGTATGCTTCAGTGATAGAGCCTGTTTCAACGCCTTTCCCTCCGAGAAGTTCGTTTAAATTTACAGAACCTGTTGTGATGAATTGAACATTTTCTCTCTTCTTTGCGTATTCGTCTCCAGAGATGAAGCCGAGGTTCATCATGCTTCTTGCTGCCTGTATTGCCTTTCTGGCGACGGCTTCTCCGACTCCAGCCATATCGGAAAGTGCTGGTGGGGACATCACAGCTAGCCCCATTAGATCGTAAACGCCTGCTGCTTCGAGTTTTGCGGCGATTCCAGGGCCAATGCCGGGAACATCAGTTATCTTTTTTTCTTCCTCTTTTTCTTGTGAGACTTCTTCTTTGGCTTCTGGTTTTTCAGCCTCTTTTTTAGGTGGCATGTAAATTTGTGATGTGGGAAGTTTATAAGAATTGTTATGGTGGGGATGAAACTGTTAAATTGGTTCTGCTTTATCCCAGAGGTCTAGGAAATATGAATGCATGGCTTGGGAAAGGGAAGGATCCATGATCTGTAGGTTGTGTTTTTCCGGCAGTGTCTGGTCCTTGAGAGTTATTTTGCATTCTTTGCCGTCAATCACAAGAATTGAGAAATTATCTGATTTGTAGAATCTTAACTTAATTTTTTCTTTTTTGTATGCTTCGATTAGTTCGATGTTTTTTTTGTAGTCTCCGGTAACTATAATTCTTACATCTATGCCTTTTTTTACGATGGACTTTAGTTTTCTAAGGTATTCGTAGCGGTTGCCTACCTTGTTAAATCTCCAGCCGAACGTGTAGAGAGTTTTGTTTACTTTTTTTATGGCTTCGTCGTAAATTTCTGAAGAGAATGCCTTGCCTTTTGTGAGTTTGATGATTTCTTTTTCTTTTGTTGTCGGGGTTTCTGAAAGAAGAGATGTAGCTTCCTTTATCGCTTTGGTTTCAAGAGCTGCTAGAGATTTCTTTCTTTGCGTTACAAGATTGTTTATGGCAGCTTTTGGAGATAGGATCTCAAAGACCGCGGGATCTCCATCTATTTTTTGGATTAGTCTTTTTTCTTTTAGAGAGTTAAGATTGGGGTAAACAGCGGTCGGGGGAACCTTGGATTGCTCGGAGAGTTCTTTAGCGTTTAGCTTTTTGTTTTTTAGGAGGGCTTTGTAGATAGAGATCTCATATTTTGTTAAGCCAAGTTTTTTTAGAGATTCCATTAGTAATACATAATTAATAATAATATTTAATTGTTATTGTTTCTTGGATTGGTTATGAGGATACTAATAGACATGGATGGAGTTTTGGTAGATTATGAGCAAGGGTTTTTGGATGAGTGGAAAAGGCAGCATCCAGAGAAGACTTTTGTTCCTATTGGCAAGAAGAAGTCGTTTTATCACGAGGATGTTTATCCTGAGGAATACAAAGAGTTTGTTAGGGCGATTCCGCTGACGCATAATTTTTATAGAAATTTGAAGCCGATTCCTGGCGCGATCGAGGCTATCAAAGAGATTGCTAGCGCAGGACATGAAGTCTTTATTTGTACGTCTCCCAGTGTGACGAGTAATACTTGTGTTCAAAATAAGTTTGAGTGGGTTGAGGAACACCTCGGGAAGGAGTGGAAGCACAAGATTGTTTTGACTAAGGATAAGACTGTTGTGAATGGAGATGTTTTAATTGACGATAAGCCCAGGATAGATGGGATCGAAGGGAAGCCGAGTTGGGTTCATGTTTTATATGATCAGCCATATAATCGTTGGCTGAAGAGAGTTAAGAGGTTGACGTGGGAGAATTGGCGGGAGGTTTTGGATGTTTAGGCTTTTGCCTCGAGTTCTTTAATCACATTTGTTGGGAACTGTTTGTAAAGTTTGATCTCGTCAAAAATCATAACCTCCATTTCGAGTATTTTATTTTCTAACGTTTCTTGGATTTTTTTGATTGTTTCTTTTAGTTCCTTCGGGTTTTTTGCAAGGACATAAGTTATTAGTGAATAATCGCCGTGGGTTTTTGCGCTGTAGTAGATGTTTTTTATTTTTTTGAATTCTTTTCTTAATTGTTCGTCATTTATTCCTTCATTTGTTTTGATCAGGAGGAAGTAGGTTACATATCCAAAAGCATCAAACGAAGTATTTGCTCCAAAGTTTTTGATTATTTTTTTGTTGATTAGTTTTGCTATGCGTTGTTTGACCGCTTCTCGATTTAGTCTTAGATTTTCTGATAGATTCACAAGAGAGGTTTTAGGATTTTTAGTCAGAATTTTTAGCAAGTTTATGTCAATTTGATCAGGAGAATAGTGGAGGTACTCTTTTTCTAGCTCAAATGATTCTTTGAACATGGAGGAAAATGCGGAATCTTTTTCTCTTTTGAATTTTATTTCAAGGTTGGTTTCTGGGATTAGGTGGCAGTGTTTTACGTCGCTGAAGAATGTTAGAATTGTATAATCTTGGATTTGATCTCTTAGCGTCTCGAATATATCTTTTTTGATGTTCTCAAATGAATGTATGTCTTTAGTGTCAACGATGATGTGGAGATCGTACTTCCCTATGAATGTGTTAACGAAACTAAATGAGTTGTGTTTTGCTAGTTGTTCTAGAAATACTTCTTTATTTTTGGCAGTATTTTTTAATTTGATGAAGAGTTGGAATTTTGAAATATCTAGCGGTCTTAGGTCAACCATTGTGTTGTAATGCGTGATCGTTTTGTTTTCTTCAAGGGCCTTGATCCGATTCTTGGCTGTGTCCTTTGAGACGTTAATGGCCTTGGCAATTGTTGCATAATTTAGACGACAGTTTTCTCCGAGTAGCCTGAGTATTTGCAGATCTTTTTTGTCCATGGTTTTACTTATTTCCTTAGAGTTATAAAATTATCTTTTTGCTGCTTTTATCTCATCTATTGTGTCAATAAGCTAATTTATTCGTGTATGGGTTTCATATATGCTACATTTTGTTACTTTTAAATGAGTGCAGATAAAGAGACTCCTGTTGGAGGTAGCAAAGAAGGCTGTAGCGTAGAGGATATTTTGACTGGTTTGTCTATTCATAACGGGGACTTTGCTGATTTTTCTGGCAGAAAAAATAACGTTTGGTTAGGGGTGAGCATTAGTCTGAAGCCGTATAGCGAAGAGTTGGCGAGGAAATACCTTAAAACGGCTGTTCAGTGTTCAAGAGAGCGGGCGTTGGTTTTAATTGCCGATGAGATCGCTTCGATAAATTATAGGGTTTTGGGCGGTTATAGTGATAGGAAATCTCTGGAGAAGGCGCTTGAACGAGGAGACTCTTTTGCTGAAAGGTATAGGAAGTTTGTTGGAGAGCTTTTGCCGGCAGATCGGTGTAGGGTAGAAGTTGTCCGTTGGAGGGATGTTTGGGAAGGGCAGCAGCGAGAGAGGTATGAGGTTTTGAAGGAGGAGTATTTTTCTAATCCGGATTTTAGGGATGTTGTTGAATCGCCCGTAATTACTTATTTAGCTAATTCTGCAAGGACCATAAAGCCATCGAGAGTTGACAAAATGGCCGATTATATTCTGAGAGAACTTCCTTCTTTGTTAGAGGGTGTTGAGTATAAAGGAATGCAATATAAAACAATGTTCTACCCAACTTATGGGAAAACAAGTTTAGGGAGGGTTGTAGAGGGAATTCAGAGGGGGGAATTGTTTCATGGGTTAAAGGAGAAACTAGGTCTGACGGGAGATCATGTTCTCGTAGATTCTTTGATTCCGGGAAGCGGAAAGGGAGTTTTAGATGGTTGTTAGTTCCTTGACTCAAGTTCTTTGATCAATTCCTCGGGTTTGACATCTTCTACGCCTTGGATTGTTAGTTCAGGCGTGTTTGAGAAGGAGTTTGTGCGGATTTGTCCGGAGAAGTATTTTTCTTCACCTAGGAGGTCGTCTTTCTTTTTATTGAACTCTTCTAAGGAGAATATTTCTTCATCTTTTAGGCCGAGTTGGTTGATCTGTTCGCCGAATGCCACGCTTCGGATAGTTTCTGTGCCGTCGTCTATTGTAATGTTAAGAAGGGCGCGTTTCTTTGGCCTTAATCCATTATTTTTGTCTGCTTCTGTGAATTTTCTGCCGGTTTCTGGGTTTACTTCAAAGTATCTTGGTTCGAATGCGCCAACGATTACGGCCCTGGTTTTGATGCTTTGACCGGGTTGCACTTCTTTGAGGCTTTTCTCGTGCGTCATTTGTTTTTCAATAACGTTTTCCATCTTCTCTGTTGAGAGTTTTAATTCTCCGAATGATGACAGGTGGATTTCGCCGTTTCGTACGTTGCCGCTTGTGATCTCTACTACAGATCCTTCCTTGATTTCTCCTTTTTCTATTAGTTCAATGTGGTTTGTGTCCCAAAGCGCTACGCGGATGTTTCCAGAATCATCTGCTAGCGTGAAGGATGCTACTTTCCCTTCTCTTCCGTTTTTGTTGAATTCTCTTACAGGATTTAGTCGGATTACTTTCCCTGTGACATTTGCTCTTTTCATGCCTTCGAGTACTTCTGAGATTTTTAGTTTTTCATGATCAAAGTTTATTCCCAATTCTGCTGCTACGATTTGTGCCGCGCCTTCTTTTGAGATTAAACCTGAGAGTTTGGCTTTTTTAGCCTCAATTTTTCTTTCGATTTCCTCGATTTCTATGTTTGCGGATTTGGCTATCCTTTCCACCAGCTTTTGGTAGTTATCCATTTTTCCTGTAAGAATGGGTGTTTTATAAGTATTGTTGTGGGATTGGTTTAAGGCTTAATTTTATAAAGCCCCTTTTGTAAAAGGATTCATGAGTATTGCAGCAGTGATTGTTAAGATAATGCCTGATGGGCCTGATACAGATTTGGAAGCTATTAAGAAAGCAGCCGAGGAAAAGTTGAAGGAAGATGGGGCGCAGAATATCTCTTTCGAGGTTAAGGAAATTGCTTTTGGTTTGAAGGCTGTGATGGTTAAGTTTGCTTGGCCTGAGGAGAAGGATACCTCTATTTTTGAGGATAAATTGTCTGGAATCGAGGGCGTTAGTTCTGCTGAGACCGATGATTACCGAAGGGCTTTTGGATAATTATAAAAAGTTGCTTTTCTAGTTTTGGTTATGATATCTAAAGAAGATCTTGATATTGCTCGGAAACAATTGTCTGATCAGGTTGAGGGGATGCCTGAAGGGCCGCAGAAAGAGGCTGCTAGAACGCAGCTAGCGAAACTGAGTGACGAGGCGGTAAGTGCGATGGTGGAACAGCAGAGGGGGGAGGGTGGTGCGCAGGGGCAGAAGAGCATTTTTAGGATGATTGTGGAGGGCACTGTTCCGAGTAAGAAGGTTGATGAAGATAGTGATGTTGTCGCTGTTGTTTCTATAAGGCCTGTTTCTAAAGGGCATGTTATTGTTATTCCGAAACAGCTCGCGAAAGAGGAGAAAGACTTGCCATCTTCTGCTATGAAAATGGCTAAGAAGATATCTAAGAAAATGGTTTCTAAGCTGAAGGCGAGTAGGACAGAGATTCAGGCTTCTAGGGCGTTTGATGAAATAATCTTAAATGTAATACCTGTTTATGATGGTCCTGTAAATGTTAACTCAGTGGCTTATGAGGCGAGTGAGGAGGAGTTGGAGAGAGTTCATAAGTCTCTTATGGTTGTTAAGGCGCCTCCTAAAAAGAAGGTTATTAAGATATCAAGTAAAAAGGGAACGGAAGGACCTGTCTTGAAGTTAAAAAGAAGAGTGCCATAAGGATTATTGTTATTAAGAATGCCGGGACGAATGGGATGCCTTGTTTGATTAAGACTTTCTTTTTGTGTTTTCTGAGGAATTGGATTTCTTTGAAAGAGAGGCCGTGGACTGATTTCTTGATTTTTGTTTTTCCGATAGTTATTTCTTCTTCTAACCAGTCGCCTTCGGTTAGTTTTTCGGGAGGCATGAGAATGATCATGCATTTGTCTAAGGAGCGAGTGTAGATCCAAACTAAAGGGATTAGAAAGATTATTGCGAAGAGGAATGCAATGTTCCGGTAGAATCCTATTCCTAGGGCGATTACAAATAAGGCTGTTGAGATTATTAGAAGGCCTTTCTTATTTTTTGAGAATTTTTTGAATTCTTTTGAAAATTGTTTCTTCTTTTTGGATATGAGGAAAATGCTGTAAACGAGGCTGTAGACTGCGCCGGCTAGGAATAGTGTGAAGATTAGGAAGATTGGGAGAAGGATTAAGTGAAGGTAGGTTTGGTATGGCAAAATGACTCCTAGGCCCATTAGTAGCTTTGCGTCTCCGCCGGCGAAGGCTTTCATATAGTAAAATGCGTGGCCAAGTACGATCATCACACCTAGTCCAAGGAGGCCAAATAAGAAAAATTCCAGGTTATTTATTGAGATAGCGTAGAACGCGCGGTAGGCTAGCGCGAATGCGATTAGTGAGAAGTTTAGCCAGTTGGCGACTTCTCTTGTGCGAAGATCTTGAACTGTTGCGAAGATTATTGCTATGAATGCTATGGCAAAGAGTGGGATGTATTCTTGCATTTTTTAGTCAGGGGAAGAAGTTTTATTAAGCTTCTTGTTTTTTGAAAAGTGTATGGTGAGGCGTAGTTTTGTGCATGAAGAGGAGTTTAGGAAGTATTTTTTCTGGGGAATTGCAATAGTCTTGTTTGTTTTGTCTTTTTTTATTTTAAGAAGTTATTTTGTTGCGTTAATATCTGCATTTATTCTTGCTTATCTGGTTAGGCCGTTGCATATAAGATTGGCTCCGAAGATAGGTAAGCCGGCTTCTGCGTTTTCGCTTGTGACTTTGGTTGTGTTGCTTGTGGTGATTCCGATATTTTTTGTTTTGAGGACTGTTTTGGTGCAGGTAATTGATTACATTTCTTCTGGAGGTTTGCGGAGCTTTTGGGAGTATGTCGATAAGTTTCCGACTATCCAGAATTCTCTTGCGCATTTTGGTTTGCAGTCTGGTGATGTGGCCCTGCCCTTGCTTAAGGTTTTGAATTCTGCATTTGCTTATGTGCCTAGCATGTTCCTCTCGTTGTTTGTGATGTTATTTGGAATGTATTACATCTTGGTCTCGTGGGACCAGCTCGCGAAGAATTTGATGTCTTATGTGCCGTTTCAGAATAAGGTTGCTGTTGCGAAAGATATTTCTAGGGCGACGAATACAATGGTGTATGGGACTTTCTTTATTGGGCTTTTAGAGTTTGCTGTTGCTGCGATTGGTTTCTATCTGGTCGGGGTTCCTTTTGCTTTGTTGTGGGCCGTGTTGATATTCTTCTTTGCCTTTATTCCTGCACTTGGGCCGATAATCGTGTGGGTGCCTGCAGTAATTTATTATTTTGCCGTAGGTGAGATTGCTATGGCTGTTTGGATTTTGGTTATCGGTGGAGGAATCTTAACTCTCTTGATTGATACTATTTTGCGGGCGAAGGTCTTGGGGGATCAGGCAAAAATTAATCCTTTGGTGATGTTGGTGGGGATTTTGGGAGGGGTTGGTTTGTTTGGAGTTTTTGGGTTTATTATTGGACCGTTGGTTTTGGTGTATACGTTAGAAATAATTAGAGCGATTACAGATTAATCTTTTTTCTCGTTAGTTATTTTTATTTTAGAAGACCTGTGGGAACCGCCTTTTTTGTAGGGTTTGTATCGAGCTTTCGCCTTTTTGTCTCGTTTAGTTTTTCGTCTTTCAGAAGGATCTGATCTTGCCATTTTAGCTACATGCGAATCCGGTGCAATCGAGTGTGCAACCAATCTCTAGTCTGGTATCTGTGCAGTTTATTGGTTTGTTGTCAATCTCGTATTCTGCGCAGCAGTAGATTATTTTTGATTCTTGTTGGCAGGAGTCCTGGCACGCTTGTTTGACTGCGTTTGTGGTTGTCATGTCTGTAAACGGATCTGTCGTGTTGTCAAATACCTTAAAGCCCCCATTTACTGCGATGATTATTGCCACTAGGACAAGTATCCCTAGAATTATGATAACTAATGTCGAGATTGCTAGTTCAAATCCTTTTTTGTTCATTTTGAGAATTTACTCTGCTGGTTTTACCCCATAATCACAACAGATTTTGCCTTCAGGAGGGGCTTTGTTTATGGTTGTAATTTTTGTTCCAGGGGTTGGAGGAGTGGTGCCTTCTTTTGGAGGGCATTCCCCCTCTGTTGTTGCTTCAACCATTTCTAGGATTCTGTTCGTATTTTTTTCCTTACATAGGTCTTCAAATGATTTGTCTGGGTCCTCTATTTCTTCTCCATCGTTGTTGTAAACTGTTGAAAAGTGGGTATGGCAAGTAGCCCCATTGATTAATGTGTCTTTTCTGTCTTTATCGTCCATCTTTTCACAGATTTTTCCGATCTCAGTGTTTACTTCATCATCTTCGCAGTCGAATGCTGTCCCTCCATAAGCAGATCTGATTGGGCCATATATGCAGTTGACGTATTGTTTTTCGTCGCTTATTGTAACTTCTTCGAATTGGTAGCAGAAATCATACTTTCCTGGTGCGCCTTGGCTTAATAGTATCGAGCATCTTGAGCCAAATTCGCTGACTGTGGAACCGCCGCCGAAAATATTGATTCTGTCCCATAGTTTGTCCCAACCCATTGTGAAGCCGAGAACGAGAAGCACTAAAACGACTGTTCCGAGAACAATTAGTATAAGTGTGCCGATAGAAAGGTCTTGACCCTTTTTGTTCACCCTCTTTTCCATGCTGTATGTAATAGATTTTTGTTTATAAAGGTTTCTTTATTTTGAGCTGTAAAGTAAGCGTCACCTAAAAAGGTTAAAAAAATTTATTTTTTCTTTTTCTTTCCAAAAACACGAGAATAATTTATGCTATATCTTTTAGTCTTTCCTCTTGTTTTTTGACAAGTCTTTCCACTCTTTGAACGCTTTGTTCCTGTTGGACATTTTTTAGTCGCCATTTTAATATTCCTCTAAAACTCCTTCTTCAATCAATCGTTTTAAATATTTTCTAACAGTAACATAAGAAAGCCCTGTTTTTTCTGCAATCTCGTTCGCAGACATAGAACCCCCTGTTCTGTGAATAATCCTAATTATCTCTCTTTCCTTTGAATTTAGAATCCTCTTTTTTTTAGTCACCATCTTTTAAGTAAATAATAAGTTTAGATTTATTTATTTTTTCTTTTGTTTCTTCTTTCTTTGGGTTAAAAACAAAAATAAATTCTTTCTCTTTCTTTAAATCTGATTTAAGAGAAATTGCTTTAGGTATCTTTAATGAAAATTGATTTGTAGTTTTGTCAAATAAAGGATTTTTGATAATCTCTATTTCTTCCTGTCCATCTTCCAAAACTTCTCGGACTTCTTTGAAAATATCGTCTGTCATAG
This sequence comes from archaeon, assembly GCA_043821585.1. Lineage (GTDB taxonomy): Archaea > Nanobdellota > Nanobdellia > Pacearchaeales > GW2011-AR1 > UBA73. The sequence goes on along the minus strand of JBDRCQ010000004.1, from coordinate 205 downwards.
TCTATTTATCTAAATTTAGTTACTAATTAATAGTCTTTATATTATTTAAACCTTTGGGTATTAGGGTATAATTAGACTAAGGATTATTAAAAAACAAAACATTTAAATAGTCTAATATCTTATAATTACTAATAGATAGACTAAATATTTATTAAATAAACAAGAACGGTCAGGGCGACCGCTTCAAACAACCGCCCCAACCAAA
>JBDRCQ010000003.1:0-94214 GCA_043821585.1 archaeon | reverse complement strand
TCCTTGCCGTTGCCTGAGGCGAGTGAGAGAGCGACTTCAAAGTCCTCCTTGAGATGGGGCTTTAGTTTTTCTTGCATTTCTGTTTTGAATGAAAGAAGGTCCTTTGATGAGTCGACCTCAATTATTTTGCATTTTGGGTTTGTGAATGGGTTTTCTGCAGCCTTGTCTTTTAGAATCAAGAACTGTTCGGCTTCATCCATGCGGTTAATAAGTGCGGAGATTTGTCCGTAAGTTCCGGTGTCTTTTCCGAGATATGCGACGAGTTTCATTTCCTCAGGAGAAAAGTTAGATTTATAATGATTTTGATGCTTTTTGCTTGATGAAGAGTGTGAAAGTAATCTGGTATTTTTTGACATTTGTTCCAATAGCTTTGGTGGTCCTCGGTTACTTTTTTCCTTCTCAGTTTTTTGCTAACCAGGAAACAATCAGAGATTTTGTGAACTCTTTTGGTGCATTGGCGCCGGTTGCGTTCATCTTTCTTCAGATTTTACAGGTGGTGATAACTCCCTTCAGCCATTATGCCGTTTCACTTGCAGGGGGATTTATTTTTGGAACCTGGCTTGGGTTTATTTATAATTGGATAGGAAGAGTTATCGGAACGGCGATAGCGTTTTATCTCGGAAGAAAGCTTGGAAGAAAAATAATCCAGCACGTTATTAAACCCGGGACGATTAAGAAATATGACCATTATTTTGACAAAGGAAAGCTTCTTTTGTTCTTGGTCTATTTCTTGCCCTTGTTTCCAGATGATGAGTTGTCTTATCTCGCAGGTATTTCTTCTATGAGGGCGAGGCTGTTCTTGCCATTGATGATGATCGGGCACATTAGTGGAAGTCTTATCTTGGCCTATGCGGGCAATGGCATCCAATCATTCACAGACCCCTTCTTTATCTTCTTAATGGCAATAACACTTATTGGAGGGGTTTGGTTTGTATGGCATTATAGGAAAGTTAAAGGTAAAAATTTATAACGACTATTTGGTTGTTTAGTAGATGGTGAAAGACTTGCCCTTGAGTGAGATTACGCTACGGAAGTATGAACGGCCGTATAATTCGTCTAAGAGGGAGTTGATTAAGAAGGTTTGTTTGTCGCTGGGACTTTTGCAGCCTGGGGATTCTCGAGACATTATTGTAGATATGCTGATGGTGCTTGAAGATTCTCGTTCTGGAAAGGAATGGCTTTCTTCTTTTGATATTAGGGATAAGGTTCAGGAGAAGCGGAAGGAACATTCACTTGAGGAGAAAGGTTTGGCTGAGTCGAATATTCGTCGGCAGTTAAAAAGACTTAGAGATGCTATGCTGGTTGATAAGCAGGAGAACAAATATAGGCTTTCTGAGTTTGAGCCTTTGTCTGAGATTTTTGAGCAGAAGATTGAGAAGTTTTTGATTCCACAGACGATTGAGAGGATTAAAGAATACTTACAAAAACTTGGAGGTGTGTAAGTATTCTTTGCAACCGCTGCGCTAACGCTTATCGGCCTAAAGAGATATTTGGGGAAGTTGGAGTGATGGGATTCATAATAATAAAGACCACCTATCCGAGTAAAGAAAAAACCGGCGAGGTTGTTTCTCGATTAATTGAAAAGAAATTGATTGCGTCTGCAAATATTGTCCATGTTCGATCTGTGTCAGCTTGGACTGGAAAGATCACGGAGGGTGATGAGTTTATGGTTCTTTTGAACACGCGGGAAGAGAATTGGGATGCTGTGAAGATAGAAATTGAGAAAGACCATCCTTATGAAGTTCCGTGTATCGTTAAGATTGATGCGGAAGCTAATGGAGATTATGAAGATTGGGTAAGGAAGAGCAGCCAAAAAACTTAAAAACCCTCCATTTCATTAACTTATATCTACTTCTTGTTGCCTTGAAGTAGCGGAGCACGAATAAGATGATATTTATTATAAAAGTCACGACGAACAAGGAAGACCGAGCTGTCGAGATGATTAGCGATAGAGTCATAAAGAAGTCTATTGCTGTTTACACTGTTGTGAGGCCGCACGGCATTAAAGGTTATATTATTCTTGAGGCTGCAGACAGAGAGACTGCTGAGGAAGGAGTTTTCAATCTACCTTACGTTAAGGGAATCATTGGAAAAACTGTTTCTTATGAGGAAATTCAGCAGATGCTTGAGCCGAAAGCTGAAGAGATGAATATTGAAATTGGAGACATTGTCGAAATGCTTGGACAGTTCAAGGGTGAGCAGGCGAAGGTCACAAGGATCGATAAGACGAAGGGAGAGGTCGTTGTTTCACTACTCGGAGCCAGTGTTCCTATTCCGGTAACTGTTAAGATGGATAACGTAAAGGTTATAAGGCGTGAATCTGACGAGGTTGAAGAAGAGGAAGGAGAAAAGAAAGATGAAAAGAAAGACGACGATGAAGATAAAGATTTCGATGAGTTTGCGGAGGGCTTTTAATGCCTAAACTTAAATTAATTGTTGACGGTGGAAGTATGAAGCCGGGTCCTGCTGTGGCTCAACAACTTGGCCCTATGGGGATTAACATGGGCAAGGTAATTGAGGATGTTAACAAGGCGACTTCTGGGTTCAAGGGTTTGAAGGTCCCTGTGGAATTGGATGTTGATCCTAAGACAAAGCAGTATAAGATTGAAGTTTTATCGCCCCCGATGTCAGAGTTGATTAAGAAAGAACTTAAATTAGAGAAGGCTTCTGGTGAGGCTGGGAGGAACTACGCAGGGAATATTTCTTTTGAGCAGATTGTTGGTGTTGCTAAGACAAAGCAGCCAGGACTTTTGGCTAAGAATTTGAGAGCTTCTGTTAAGTTGGCTGTTGGGAGTTGTGTCTCGTTAGGGATTTTAGTTGATAGTAAGAATGCAAAAGAGATTATGGGGGATATTGAAGAGGGCAAATATGATAAACAGATTAATGAGGAGATTACTGAACCTAGCGAAGAGAAAAAGAAGGAACTAGAAGAATTTTGGAAAGATCTGAGCGGAAGACAAGAGAAGAGCAAGAAAGCGTTGGCTGAGGCGAAGGCTGCTGAGGACGAGAAGAAAGCTGCTGCTGCGGCTGCTGCGCCTGCAACTCCTGCTGCAGGAGCTAAACCTGCTGCTGGTGCGAAGAAAGAAGCTCCTGTGAAGGCTGCTAAGAAAAAATAATTGAGTTTAAAGGAAGAAATTAGTTTTTTAGAATAATGGTCAGTGGTTGTGAATTATAGAAATTATTAAAAAGTGTATTTATTAGGGATTTGAATGGATTATAAAAAAGTGGGTGTTGTGGGGGCGAGGGGGTGGGTTGGCAGGTCAATGATGGGGCTTTTCCCGCACGCGGTTGGTTATGATGTTGGACAAGGCCAAGGGCCTGTTGCAGGGAAGTTTGTAGATATGATGGAAGGGTTAACGGATAGGGATTTTGTATTCATTTGTGTGCCGACGCCACAAAAAGAAAACGGGCAGTGCGATACGAGCATTGTTGAAAATGCAATCCGTCAACTGCATGAACTGAATGGCAACTCTATTTTGGTAATTCGTTCTACTGTTGAAATAGGTACTACAGATAGGCTTGCTAAAGAATTAGGTCATAAGATTGTTTTTCAGCCAGAATATCTCGGAGAAACTCAACAACATCCTTTTCTTGACCCTAGAACGAGGCCGTTTGTTATTCTCGGAGGAGAAAGGGAAGCTATCCGGGAGACGGCAAACTTGTACAAAACGGCCTACAATGCAGAGGTTTCATACTATTTTTCGGACGCGAAGACAGCTGAGCTATGCAAGTATATGGAGAATAGTTTTCTTGCAACAAAAGTCATTTTCTGTAATGAGTTTTTAGATATTGCTGAGGCAATGGGCATAGATTATAACGAGTTGAGGGAATTATGGCTCGCAGATTTTAGAATTGGTAGATCCCATTCCGACGTGTATCCTAAAAAGAGAGGGTTTTCTGGAAAATGTTTGCCGAAAGATACTGCTGCCTTGGTACACTCTGCCGAAAAAGCTGGCATTGAACCGAAGTTGATGAAAACAGTTAGAGAAATTAATCAAAGAAAGTACCAGAATCCCTGAAGATTCGGGAGGGATTATTTGTGAGGAACTTGGGCACTCTGAAAGGGGGAGCTAAGAAGAAGTAGTTAGGTTTAAATAAGAAAATATTTCTGTGAGGCAATGGATACTAAAACACGTGAAGGTCTTGAGGATATATATCTTGGAAGGATTTTGGGCCAGAGAACTGGTGTTAAGAGGGGCGGAGGAAATGAGATTATAACCTTGGGAAGAGTTACCAAAATAGATGGGGGGGAGAGCGACGCTTGATAATGGCGATTGGGTTCCTGTTAGTAGAATTGGGGAATATGAAGCATTTGACCATGATAGAATTCGGCAGGTAAATTAAGAAAATTCTTGAGAAAAATTTAAATAGGTAAAAAAATAAAATTACCTCCATGAGCAGAATAGATGATCCGTTGACGTTGGGTGTTTGTATTAAGGCTGGAAGAGCAGAGGGTAGAGAGTTTGTTAATCCTCTTACTGGGAGGCCTTACCGAGTTATAACCTTGGGCAAGAAAGATGAGTTAGGCAACCATCCGGGCTCGAGGATTCAATATGATTGTGCTGGACAACCGGTCGAGGCAACAGTATTTAGAGGACAACTGAAAGATAGAGAAGTTCCTTATGGGGACGAATCTGAAAGGATTTGAGCGGGGGGGCAGGGGAAGAGTAAGAAGGCCTTGGCTGAGGCGAGGGCTGTCGCCACAGTTGTTGCATTTGTCGTGGGCGTGAAGAAAGAAGCTCCGAAGAAGGACGCTAAGAAGGAGTAAAAGGGAAGGGAGAAATGATAACCTTGAAATTGACTCTGATATGTTTATTGCTGATAGCTTTGGGAATAATAAGTCGTAGTCTGGGTGGTAAGCGCAACAGCAAAGGATTAATACGAATCGGTTGGACATTTATTGCTCTAGCAATTATTCTTTTCGTAATTTCCGCATTTACTTAATCATGTTGCGTGTTACGAACTTGTAATAGATGTAAAGCCCCATGGTCCAGCCAATCATTATAGGAATTGCTAAGGCAGTGTATGCGCCAAGTATTCTAGCATATATGAAAGGATCAGGTTCTAATACTAAGGTGAACGCTCCGCCGATGAAAAGTAAAATGATAATCCATCTCGTTTTCTTTCCCCACCAATTCCAAAATCCGAGTTTTTTTAATTCTGATGCCTTTTTTCCAGATTCAAGTTTTTCTTTTCTTTCTTCTGCATCTTCCTCTTTTTGTATCTTAGCCGAATAATTTTTTTCTTCTTTGGACTTTAAAATATTATAACAGTGTTCGCAATAGTCTTCATCCTTAAAATTACAAACTTGCCAGAAACCTAACTTTTTATGACACCTTTTGCAAATAGCCATGTTGTTATTGTTAATACAAAATTGAGTTTAATAAACCTTTGTTCGCAGTTGTAAGTATTTATGTAACAAAAAATAATTTTTTGAAAAACAAAACCCTTAAATACCTTAATTCTCAAGATAAACTATCGCTAACTACATCCTGCGCGATACGTTCTATGCGCGTTAGGCTGGCTGTAGGAGATACACATGAATGTCAAAGAAGCGCTGACCAAGTTGAGAGAAGGAAAAGAAAGGAAGTTTGATCAGACTGTAGAGTTGATCATAAATCTAAGAGCGATTGATGTTAAGAGGGATCAGGTGAACACAGTCATTAGTTTGCCTCATCGGATTAAAGACAAGAAAGTTTGTGGTTTCCTGACGGAGAAGTCAAAAATTGTTGATTCGATTACGGAAGGGCAATTTGCAAAATACTCCGAGAAGGATGCCCTGAAGAAGCTTGTTAAGGATTATGATTATTTTATTTCTGTTGCAAAACTGATGCCAAAAGTTGCTACGCATTTTGGAAAAGTTCTCGGACCTGTTGGCAAGATGCCGTCGCCGCAGTTGGGAATTTTGCCGCAGGAAAATGAGCAAGCAATAAAAGCGGTTTTGGAGAAGATTAATTCTTCGTTGAAGATCAGATTGAAAGAGGCGAGCTTTAAGGTTGTTGTTGGAAAGCAGAGCATGGATGATGAAAAGATTGCTGAGAATATCAAAGTTGTTTATCATGCTCTTGAAAACGCATTGCCAAAGAAGAAAGAGAATGTGAAGAATGTGATGCTGAAGTTGACTATGACTAAACCAATAAGGGTGGAGGTTGAACAATGAATTGTGATAACCTAACTCGTCGCAGTTGCGCCAAGTTGAATGAAAAAACTCGCCCAAGCGTGTTCGAGTTGGAGGTAGAATAATGGCTCAGAAAGAAGAAACAAGAGAGAAGCCAATTCCCGAATACAAGCTTAAGTCAGTTGATAGAATTGCAGGGAAACTTAAAACGAGCAAGACTGTTTTTATTGCGTCTATAAAGGGGTTGCCTACATCTAAATTTCAGAAGATAAAGAAGAATTTGATTGGAAAGGCTGAAGTTATGGTTTCTAAGAAATCAATTGTTTTGAGGGCGATTGACAAAACGAAGAGAGGTTCTATTGGGGAATTGAAGGCCCTCATTAAGGCAGATATCTGTTTGATGTTCTCTGAGCTGGATGCTTTTGAACTCGCGGGAGTTTTGGTTGATAATCAGACGCCTGCAAACGCCAAGGCTGGAGATATCGCTCCAGAGGATATTGACGTTGAGCCCGGTCCAACTAGTTTGGTGCCTGGTCCTGCAATTTCTGAGCTCGGATCGGTTGGCTTGAAAGTTGCGGTTGAGGATGGCAAGCTGGCCATAAAGCAGCCTGCAACAATCGTGGAAGCTGGAGAAGTGATCACACCAAAAGTTGCTAGTGTCCTTGCAAAGTTGGGGATTGCCCCTATGAAGGTTGGGTTTATTCCTGTTGGGGCTTATGATTCCGAGGCAGATAAGGTCTACAAAGATATTAAGATAGATAAGGAAGGGGCTCTTGAGGAGTTGAGAAGTGCGATTGGTAAAGCTCTTGGATTTGCAGTGAATTTAGGTTATACAGTTAAGGAAACAATCTCTTACTTCATTAGCAAGGCTGCGATGGAGGAGAAGGCGTTGGCTGCTAAGATTGGGGCTGGCGAGGATAAAGTTACTGAAGAACCTAAAACTGATGAGAGGCCTGTTGAAGAAGCTCCTGCGGAAGAAAAGAAAGAAGAATCAGAAAAGCCTGAAGAAGCGAAGGAGGAAGGGAAATGAGTAGGCTAGAAAGGAGAGGAGTGTACGCTAAGGACGAAGGTCAGGAGGTTGCACCTCCAGGATCTAGGCCGGTTGGAGGATCTGCACCAATCGGGCGGGGCTGTATGGATGAAACACTTGCTGCTCTCGAGAGAGTTTGCGCAGGGCTGGGGATGTCTGATGAGGGGCCCAGGGAAGGAGCTTACGAGGCACCAAAGAATTATGATCAACCAGATGAAAGGAGGGAAAAGTAATGGAATATATCTACGGAGCTTTGTTACTGCATAAGCTTGGCAAGGAAGTTAACGAAGGTAACTTGAATAAAGTTATCGCTGCGACTGGCGCAGACGTTGACGAATCTAAGATCAAGTCTTTAATTGCATCACTCCAAGGCGTTGATATCGCAAGCGAACTTGAAAACGCTAGCGCTATGGCGGCGGCACCTGCAGCACCTGCGGGCGGAGCAACAGAAGCTAAGAAAGAAGAAAAGAAAGAAGAAAAACCAAGCGAATCAGCTGCTGGTTTGGCATCCCTCTTCGGTTAATCATTTATTTTATTTTTTGAACCGAGGAGATTTAATTATTTGGAATTCTAAAGTTTTATAAGTTAACTTTATTGTCTAATATCGTGCCGACGTTGGGCAGATTGGGTCAGACGACTCTCAAGCTCATCGCCAGTAAAATTGGCCGACGTTGGGCAGTGGTAGCCCGGTGGTCTTGAAAACCACTTTCCTTGCGATATGGAGGTTCGATTCCTCCCGTCGGCGTATTTTATTAAACCATCACAATAAAAGATAATAACCTCCGCGAGAAAGCTAATTGATGGAAAGTTGGCTTAATCAAATATTTATAGGTTTGATGACTGGGCTTGTTGCAGGAATTGTTTCGTCTTATCTTGTTACCAGATTAGCTAATGTGGGTCTTGTTACTCTCGCCATTCAAACAATTTTTCTAGTTCTTTTTATTTCAAGTATTTCGATTGGTGTTTATTGGTCTATTTTTGAAAAGAAAAATATATTGCTGCTGTTTCTTATTTTATTGGAATCCTTTATCTTTTCCATTTCGCTTTGGGTTTGGATATAATCAGAACCACTTCTTTTTTTTATTTGGTTCTGTGTCTGTGATTATTTCATATTTTATTTCGGGTTTGGTCTTTAGAATTGGGGCGGTTTCTGCAAGTTCTATGTCTGCATTCCTTGCAGCTTTTTCGACTTCGAACTTTGAGTATCCCTGGTTTATGAGGGCCCAACGGAGAGACTCTTTGGTGTAGCCCTTGCGGAGATTTTTCTTGAAATAATCGGTTAGGTCATCAATTAGGTTTCTTTTCTTGAACATTGGCTTATTGGTTAATTGAACTTTATAAAATTTTATAATAATCGTTATAAAGTGTGTTAGTCAGGATTTTGGATGAGGGTTAAGGAAAGAGAGAAGAAAGAGATAGAGCAGAGGATCATGGAGATGAATGATTATCTGAGGATAGAGTACTTGAAGGGCTGCCTGAAGAATCAGTTGGACTTTGACACAAGGAAATTTGTTTTGGTTAAGTTAGCGGGGCTTTATGAGACGAAGAGTATGATGCTGGAGGCAGGCAGAATGATGAGGTCTGCGGCTGAAATAAACACCTCCCAAGGCACCAAGGTAACTGACTTCATTAAGGCCATGGAATTGTTTATTCGTGGAGGGGACTATGATCTCGCAGATATTGTTCGTAAAAAAGTTCTTGCTCTTGCGGATGCAAACCGGAGAGAGGAAATAGATAAAACGATAAGGGAATATTATAAAATTCAGGCGCGCGTTTGCATTGAAGGCAATAAGCGGAAGCAGGCAGTGGGCGTTTATGAAAAGCTGTTAACTATGCAATTGGATGATCTAGAAAGAAAGGAACTTCAGGAAGTTCTGCTTGGACTTTATGAGGCGGTGGGGGATTTTGGAAAGCATAGAAGTTTGAAAAGAAAAATGTCAATAGAATAAAAATAAAAAACCTCCGAAGAGGTAAAAAATCAATCTTTCATTGATTCAAGATCGTCAAAAGCTTCGAAGACATCGTCATCGTCGTACTCTGCGGTTTCAGATTCGTCTTCGCCCGACGCTTTCTCTTCTAACACCTCTTTCACCATGGTATACCTTTTTCTTTTTTACGATTGTTAAAGTATTTAAAGATTTTGTCGGCGAGTTTTGGTGCTGTTACCACCAAGATTTGCTCGGCCTTGAAGGATAGCCGTATGCGCTGTGAGTGGCCCTTCTGCTCTTCTTGCGCGCTTTTGCAGCAGATCTTTTTTGTTGATGTTGGACTCTGAGTTTGCGGTTTACTGATAAAAAGGCAGTTGTTCTGTAGATTTTTTGTCTTGCTTTGTCGAGCCCTGGACCGTTGGTAACAACTTCTATTTCTTCGTACACATGCCTGATGGGATTCCTGTGACCTTCTATGTAAATTGGTTTTCTAAAACTCGCCCTTGCGCGATAACCTATCCTTCCACCCCAACTATTTTCTCCTTCCCCGTCGCTCCTGACATTGGGAATTCTTACTTCGTAAACCGTCACATGTCCATCCCCATTGACTCGGGCGTATTCGAGCCTACCGTTCCTTGAGGGTTCTGCCATGACAGTGTCAATAAAACATTGGTTTATAACCTCTCTTGTCATGCAAGACATAAATCGCAACCTTTAAAAAACCCCCCTCGCTAGGTGGAGTATGGCACAGTACAAATGCTTTAACTGCGAGAAGTCAATAAGCAGCAAGGTTTTGGAGAAAAGATTTGTTTGTCCTCACTGTGGTTCGAGGATATTCTACAAGCCTAGAAATAAAATTGTAAAGTTGAAGGCTATTTAGATGGGTCAGGACGAAGCTGGTAAGAAGATAGAGGAACTGCAGATTCTTGAAAGTCACCTTCAGGGTTTTTTGGCACAGAAGCAAGCTATCCAAATCGAATTGAACGAAATTGATAATGCGCTTGAAGAACTGAAGAAGTCTGATGGTGAAGTTTACAAAATAACCTCCGGTTTTTTAATTAAGTCTGATAATGACAAGGTTAAGAAAGAGTTGGACGATAAGAGGAAGATGTTGAAGATGCGGGACGAGTCTATGGAAAAGCAAGAAAAGTTGATTGAGAAAGATGTTCTGAAGTTGAGAGATGAGATCAGCAAGATCGTTGAGAACCAATAATCGATGTAGGAAATACAATAATATTTATATACTCCTTTAGCTGAAAAGATATTATGGCTTTTAATTTTAAAGGAATGTTTGGAAACAAAGGCGGTGAAGAAGAGGATTACCTTGAGCTTGACCTTGATGCTGCCAAGAAAGAGGAGAGCAAAGTTATTGTAAAACCTTTTGTCCTTAGGGATTATGAGGGGATGGAGGAGATTTTGAATTCTCTTAGGACGGGTTATACTATAGCTGTGATTGATATTCGCCCTTTGAAGAGCAAGGATTTGATTGAGTTGAAGAGAGCTATCTCAAAGATTAAGAAAACTGTTGACGCTCTTGAAGGAACAATTGCAGGTTTTGGGGACAATATAGTATTAGCTACTCCAAGTTTTGCACATATTCACAAACCAAGTGTTCCGGGGAAGAAAGAGATTAAGGATAAGTGGGATTATTTTGGGTAATTGATTGTTTGGTTTTTTCATCAGCAGATAATTTTTATAATTCCGTCAATAACTTGTTTTCTGGTTAATTTTTCAGTGTCCATCAATATGCCCTCCTTATCCAATTTTAATTTTCTCGCCTTGTAATTATCAAAAACCTCTTTCTTAGTCCTTGGCTTTTTGCCTTTAATCTTACTCCTGGCAGTAGCCCTTTTATAAGAGGTTTCGGGTGAAACTGTAAGCGCAATAACGATTATGCGGTACTTATTTTTTTTAATTACTGGACCAATCTTCTTCATTATTGTATCCTCGCTGGTTTCTTGAGTCAGAATATTTTTACCAGTTTTTACCAATTCTCTTAGTGATGCATAAAAAGTCCTGTCTGCAAATTCTATTTGAGTATTTTTGTTATTGTTAAACATTTTTCGAATAGCTGCAAAATCCAAGAAAAGCCACTCATTCATTTTCTGACTTGCCTTTAGGTTTTCAAAGGTTGTAGATTTTCCAGCGGCTAGATAACCTCTTATTACAACAATCTTACTCTCTTTCATTTAGTAATCAAGGCCAACTTATACTTAAAAAACCATCTAAAACTTTCTGTTTAAATAATTGGGCTAACCTTTAGCAATCGCAAAAACAGTCTTGAGTGCGACAACAATTGTTGCTGGAATGAATACAAACATCAGAGAGCCAAGAATATTTGTTATGAACTTGCTGACGTTGACTACACCTAAAACTGCTGCGCTTAGGAAGCCTCCTTGCAGTCCGGCAAAGCTAACAAGTACAAGGGAGACCGAAGCTATGAGAAATGTTTTAACTTCTTTTTCCGCTACGAAGTAACCTGCAACCAAACCGAGTATTGCTAGTAGACTCGTTAGGGTTTGCGTAAGGGCCTGGTTTTTTCCGTAGAAAATATTGAAGACTCCGACTACAATCGCAAGTATAATTGAGATTAGAAAAGCGTAAGCTCCGATTAAATTTTCCCTGGATCTTATTGGCATTTTGGCACCTCTAATTTTATATAGTTGGAACTATATTAAGTTTTCGTAAGGAGTGGTAGCAAATTTAGGTGCATTGGAAATAATTTTTTGAGCACCGAAATGTTTAAATAGTGATTTGTAACTATCAAATTACAACAAAATGATGAACAAAACAAAATTTTTCGGTTTATCCGTATTAATTTTCCTAACCCTTGTCGTGACTGCGGGTTTTACTAGCGCTGCATCTTTGGCAGTGAGCAACATTAACTTTCCTTCTTCTGTGAGCCATAACGGCGGTTCTTTCCAGATTAGTTTTGATATTACAAATACTGGTGCTGCAGATCCAGCAATTGCATTTACTCTGCAAATGACTAGCGGTCAGGCAACATTGACCATGCCTACAGTTCCAATTGCTGACGGTTCAGTTACTCCGGTGACAATTTCTGTTAGTGGTACTGTTAATTACCCTGCATTTCAAGATGGCACTCTAGCTGGCGCAGTTATTTCTGACGACCAGGGCGGCGGTGCGCCAAAGAATGCTGCGTTTTCTGTCTTGATAAATAATGCTCCATCTCTTAAGGTCACTAAGAAAACTTCCATTACACAAACAAGCAATGGTTCTATCGAAGTTGAGAACGATGGGAACATTGATTGGAGCAATATTCAGTTGACTGATTCTGGAGATTTCACTGTTAAGTTCTACGATGGATCTAATGAAGTTACTAGCATAAGTCTGAATTCTGGTGCGAAGAAAACATTAACCGTGGTTGCAGATGGCCTTGATAGTGTTGGATTTGGCGGAGAAGAAGTTTTGATAACTGCTACTGCAAATGACGGTACTACTACTGGCGCTGTTACAATGACTGTTGAAGGTTCATTCTGTGAGGCAGGTTCTGTTGGTGGAGGTCTTGAGATTACGGATGTAAAGATAGATAATACTGGAGAGGGAAAGGATGACGAGTGGCACCTTCTAAATACTGTGGAAGTGGAAATTCAGTTTGAGAATGTCGGTAATGATGATCTTGAAGATATATTCATTGAGATTGGATTTTTTGACAGTGATGGAAAGAACCAAGTTTCTGACCTAGAGTTTGAGAATTCTGATGAAGAAGAGTTTGACTATGGGGACCTTGATGAGGGGGATGATGATACTGTGACTTTCAAGTTCAGAGTTCCTGCAGATTTTGAGGATGGCAATTATAAGTTGACTGCTAAAGTTTACAGCGATAAGTCTGGTGAGGATGTTGAATGTACTGATACTGCTAGCGATTTTGATGAAGGCGATAAGTATGCCCTTATTGATGTTGAAAGAGAAAGTGATCAGGGCAAGTTCATTGCTTTTGAGAACGTTGAGTTCACACCAACCGAAGCTAGTTGCGGAGATAGGATTTCAATGACTCTTGACGTATTTAACGTTGGCGATGAAGATCAAGATCAAGTTAAGATTACACTAAAGAATACTGAACTTGGAATCAACGAGTTTGTTGAAATAAGGACGGACCTTGACCAAGGAGATAAAGAGACAGTTAGCTTTGATTTTGTCGTTCCAGATGATGCTAAGGATAAGTTCTATACACTCGCCTTGTCTGCAGAGTATGATTACAACAGGGGCACTTACAGAGAAGAATTAGATGAAGATACAGAAGTACCTTTGAAGGTTATTGGTTGTGGAACTGGGAGTGGAACTGGAACAGGTAGCACGGACAGGATTGCAATAATCAGTGCTAGTCTTGATTCTGAAGAGGTTGTTGCTGGTGGAGAAGTTATTGTAAAGGCTACGGTTACAAACTTGAAGTCACAAAGAACTGCTTTCGCAATTGATGCATTGGGCTATCAGTCCTGGGCAACTCTAGATGAAATTTCCCCAAGAATACTTGATTTGGCTGAGGGAGAGAGCAAGGATGTTTTCTTAACTTTCATTGTTGATGAAGATGTTGAAGGAGAGAAGTCATTTGATATTGAAGTTAAGGATGGCCTTGGCGGTACTGAAACTAGAGAAATTGCATTGAACATAGAAGGAAGTTCTGCTTCGAGTGTTGGCTTTGACTTTGGGGATAGCGCGTTTTTGTGGGTAATTGGGGCAGTCAATGTAATACTTGTCGTTTTGATCATTGTTGTCGCGGTTAGAGTCGCCAGAAGATAATCTTTTAAACTGTCTTGTGCTTGTTAATTTATGGATAATAAGGAGGCTGTAAATCTTGCAGTTAGGTATTTTGCTCTGATAGTGATCGGCCTTTTCCATAAGCAGATTTTTAATTTTATATTCACTCCATTGACTTATTGGCCAGTTGTGGGGATCCTTTCTGTCTTTTATGATAATGTCACCTCTCTTCCAGGAAATGTTATTTCCTACGCAAATGTTTATGCTCGGATAATCTCTGCTTGTGTGGCTGGAGCTGCCTATTATCTGCTGCTCATTTTGAATTTGACTACGCCGATGAAGGCAATTAAGAGGCTCTGGAGCATTGTTTTTCTTATGGCTTTGTTTTTGGTGCTTAACATATTAAGAATAGTTATTTTCGCAGGAATTGCAACTGGGGGTGGCAACTTCTTTGATGTTGCCCATATGGTGATGTGGTATTTTGGGAGTACAATAATGGTCGTTTTGATTTGGTTTTTGACTGTGGGTTTGTTTAAGATAAAGGAGATACCTGTCTATACAGATATGAAGAGTTTGTATGGGGATGCTGTTCCTGGGCGAAGCCATAAGAGAAAAAGGTAGCATGAAAAGTGATTATGTGAAGACGTTTCTGAAAGGGCTTTTGATGGGGGTCTGTGATGCCATCCCAGGCATATCTGGGGGGACAATTGCGTTTATCACCGGCATCTATGAGCGCCTAATTAACGCCATAAAGGGCTTCTCATTGAACTTTTTCTATGGGCTGCTGCTTTTCCTTATTGATAAGGGAAACAAAAAAGAGGTTAAGCAGAACTTAAGGGCTATTGACATTGGGTTCCTTGTTACTCTGTTGGCAGGGATACTAATTGCGTTGATAGTTTTTTCAAGAGTTATGTCTTTCTTACTTGAAGGGTATTTTTCGCTTACGATGGCGTTTTTTGTTGGGCTGATTCTTGCGTCTGCTAAGACCATATTTAACCATATCGAAAGGCACCATACTGTGAATACAATTTTTATGCTTGTTGGCTTGGCCTTGGGTATTTCCTTAGTGTTTATAGTGCCTGCCTCTGTTAATCCGGGCATTTGGTATGTTGTTCTGGGCGGGTTTTTGGCCATAAGTGCGATGGTGCTGCCGGGAATATCCGGCTCTTTTATCTTGCTTCTTTTGGGGATCTACCAATTTATGATAAATGTGATCAAGAATTTCCCAGAAAAAATTGATTATATTGTTGCATTTATTGTGGGCGCTTTGGTTGGGTTGTTTACGATTTCAAGAGTGGTTTCATGGTTATTCAAGAAAGATAAATCGAAGACCCTTTACTTTTTGCTTGGGCTTGTGGTTGGAGGATTGAGTGTACCGTTGAAGAGCATAATTGAAGGAGGATTTACTACAATCTTAATTGTTCAGTATATTGTTTTGTTCGTTCTGGGCGTGCTAGCCGCGTCGTTAATAACGAGATTAGCTAAGAAGTAGGATTAGTGTCTTCTTCCATTGCGTCAAGAATTGATTGGACTATGAATTTCTCGGTGGGTAATAGGATCTCGCAATCAGATACAGTTATGGTGTAACAGTTTTCCTCTCGAACGACTTTGTTTTCGTCTCCTGCTTCAAATGAGATAACCATTCTATCAGGGTGGTTTTCACAGGTGACGTAGTCTATGCCTTGTTCTTCTGCAGTAGTCTCGTCAGATATGCCTGCTTTTGGTACGAACCCGTTCTGGGATAAGAAAGAAGCTAATTCTGCCATTGCTATCGTGCCGTATTCGCATAGGAGGTCGGGGGATGAACTCATGGTTATATAAACAAATTTCTCCCTTTCCATGTACTCAATTTTCCCTTCAACAGGCACGTTGTTTTCTCTGGGATTGTTTCTTAGTAAAACATTTACTGCAGCTTGTTCGCCTGTGTTGATGACGTTTCCCGAAGCGGTTGCCATTCTATTATCCGTAAAGTAAGTGTATTTGTAAAGGGGGATGTTCCCAAGCATTTGCTTTTTGAAGTCTAGGCCATTATGATCAAAAGTGTTTGGGTCGGGTCTGATTGCGTAGCCAACTAGAAAAGCGGCTATCAGTACGACCATCACCCCAAAAACCCAATAGAGTTCTCGGTCCATCTTGGATACTTTTTCTTCCCTAGTTGATTCTTCTTTTTCTATTTCCATAGGTTATAATCTGAATTTGCTTTTAAAAAGTTTATTGTGATTGCACTCCAAGTGCATTGTAAAGGAAGGCGTCTACTGCCCTTATGTCTCCTTCTATGAAGACACAGTTTTCGTCTTGGTAAACTCTATTCTCAGGGTTGTCTCTCCAGATTATTAGGTTCTCTGAGCAATCTTTCTCGGGTAAATCGTCTTCGCAGGGGCCATAGCAGGCCCTTTGGACGCGCGATGTGTAAGTTCCAAGTGTTGTGGCTATTTCTATGTTGACTGCATTATTGTCTGAGACAATGTATATTGAAGCTCCACGGTAAGTAGATTTTGATACTGAAATGTCCACGGGCACATCTTGCACGGATTCTGGTGGATTAGCGAAGGAGAGGTCTATGCCGTCTATGGTAACTATCCACCTATTTCCTAGCTGACGTATTCCGGTATTGGTTGTGGTAGGGTCATTGTTGCTTCTAGAGCTTGTAATAAATGCGTAACCTGCTGTTCCGCCGATTAAAATGATCAGCATAAAAACGCTTAGGATTAAGGTATTGCGTTTGCGCTTTGCTTCCGTTTCTTTTTCAGATCCAATTTTTCTCATAGGAGATTAAGAAATACAGGTTTTAAAAAAGTTACCAAAAGAGAAAAAAAGAAAAAAAGAAAAAAAATAAACGATTTTAGCGATTAGCTACTTTATGCAGTTACGACTGATTCAATGCTGTTTGCAGTTGTTCCAGTGTACTTCATACCAGCGCTTGTGTCTACATCGTCAACTGTTGTCAATGCTATAGCAGCGTTCTGCGTATCAATAGCATTCCAACCTGCGACTAATGTGGCAACATCTCCTCCAGTTCGAGCAAATGTCTGGATCAAGAATGTATCTTGTCCAATGCCAGTAGCAGCAGTCCATTCTTCTCCACAGAACCTTGCGGATCTGCCTAGAAGATCTGCAGCAACTGTATTTACACAGCTACCTCCAACAACAACTAAGTTCTTGCCAGAAGCTTGCGCGATTTCAGTATCAAGTATTGGAGCACCAATGCTACCACCACCATTTCCACCGACGGATGCAGCATATGCAGTTAGGAAGACCTTACCGTAGGATTCTCCACCGTGGTAGGTTACCTCTACGTGATCCTGGTCTCCGCCAGTGTCGTGACGCAACATTGTTGCCAATGGGCCATAGACAAAGCTCTTGAAGACATCAGAATCTCCTTCTTCCAATCCGGAATCAGGGCTTTCAGATCCTATCGAACTGACTGTGGTTTTACTAGAAGTCCAACCAAGTACTGCTGTGAAGTTCTTCTGAGCAGTATTTTCATTTCGATCTTCTTCTGAGAAGACAAGATCTAATGTATTACTAGCATCCCAACCAGGTGCGGTAATGTTTGTCATTATCACCCCAACGGTGCCTGCACCATCTAGGGTGTAGTTAGTAGAGGTATACTCATAAGGCAAGTGAACCATCAGGCCACCCTCTGAGAAGAGGGTGTGGAAGTTTACACTAGTGGTGCCTGCAGTGATGTTAACGGTCTTAGCATTCTTGTCAATTTCATTGACTGTTAAGGAAACGCTCCCAAGATTAATTGTATCTGTAGGAACTGCGTCCTCTTTCTTGCTAGTCCAGTCTCCATCGTTGTAATACTGAATGGTTGTCTTGTTAACACTAGTTTCAGTTACGAAGCCTGTAGCCCTCATAAGGTAAGATTCTGCGTCAGTGCCATCATTATATGTAGCGACAAAGTATTCGTCTGTGTCTGCATCAAAGATGATAGAGTTTACCACTGAAGTTCTAAGCTTCTTCGTAGCCTCTCTTCCGGTTCCTGTAAAGTCTGTTCCATTTCCATACATTAAGTTGATATCAGCCACTCCATCTTTCAATGGGAATGAATTCAATCTCACATATGTGTTTGAACCTTTCTCTACTTCAAATGACTCCTCCATTGGGTAATACATACCTTCAAAGGTGAACTTGATGTTCTCAAGTCCAGGAAGTACCATGTTAGAATCTTCCGTTACGAAAGAATCATCGTCTGTTGACCACATAAGAACGATCTCCTGTAGCTTGCTATCACTGCTTGTAGTTAGATAAGTTGTTAGACCATTGACGAAATCATCGTTGATCTTCACATCCTGTCCATCTTTTAGCTCAATCTTGCCAGCACCAATACTGAACTCAACTTGATTAATACCAGTTTCCCTTGCGGTATATCTGATATCTTTGACGCCCACGTATGTGCCATCAGAAAGTTTATCGGTTTGGCCTTCATCCAAGCCGTCAGTTGTTTCACCGTTTACGGTTAGAACTGCTTCGGTTGCACTGAATACTGTGGCAGAAACTGTGTAGGAGGCGTCTCCTGCTACAACTGTAACAGTTTCTCCCTCATTTACTAGTGCAGTATTTGCTGCGTCAAGTAAGTTGATAGTGGTGTTTGTGGTAATACTGCTTATGAAGTATTCCTTGCCCATCATTTCAATTTCTGTGTTTGCTAGTCTGGACCATAGAGGTTCGTCAGAAAAGTCAAGTGTATAGTTCAAAACAAAGGTTCCTGATGCGGCCCTGATACCTACAGTTGGAACATCTGACTGATAGTCAGAGTCTTCGAATAGGGATAGGGACAGATTTCCAAGGGTTAGCTTTTGCGTGTAGTCCTTGTCGTCCTTGTTGGTATCTGTGTAAACTCCATCTGCAAGAACAACCTCGAGGTCATCATCAGTTATAGTTCCCGATATGACATCCAAGACTCCTCTCCCTATATGGAATTTCGTTGATGCTTTCTCTAACTGAACGTAGTCTCCCCCTTCAACAGTTGTATCGTCGGTTACGCTATCTGACAAAACAAAACTATTCAGACTGTTTTGAATGTTTACAACACCGACCATATCGGACTGTGCGGATGGATGACTACCATACACGATAGCAACATCGGCAACACCATCCTCAACGAATGGTGCAGGATAAGTCGTAGCAGCTGCAAAGCCAACAGTACCTAATACCATAGCTGCGCTAGCCAATACGCTCGCAATCTTTTTAAATCTCAATTTTTTTTAATCCTCCTTTCAGCTTTATCGATTGGCAGCCTCGCAAGGCACCCTCTTAGAGGAGGTCTAA
This sequence comes from archaeon, assembly GCA_043821585.1. Classification (GTDB taxonomy): domain Archaea; phylum Nanobdellota; class Nanobdellia; order Pacearchaeales; family GW2011-AR1; genus UBA73. Next base: position 75,142 of record JBDRCQ010000003.1, on the reverse strand, counting down.
ACCACACGTCAATTTTCATTGACATAGAGGTCGACTTGACCCGCCAAACGTCAACTTTGGCCGACGTTAAAGCCTAATAAGGTTATAACACTCGAGCAGAAAACTCTTTAAAAAGCTTTCTGTGGTTTAGTAAGATAATTGTAGTTTATTGTGAAGGGTTTGAAGTTTGTTTATAAATCTTTTGGTGTTACTGGATGTTCCGACAATGACTGAGGGAGGATTTTGTTTGGGTTATTTTAGGATATCTGTTTTTTTTTACATATATGGAAAAACGAAACATATAAATAGTTAGGGCATGTTTATCATATCTAGTTAAAGATAACATACATACAAAAATGGCTGAGAAAACAAAGGTTAGGGAGATCACGATTATCGACGAGGGAGGCTCATTTAACGCACTTATGAAGAGGTTTACTGGGACAAGAGATTACGATTTTGAGGGCTTGACTTTGTTGAGGAGGCTTTTGAGTAACGAAAAGGCAAGGTTGATGCACATGATCAAGAAAGATAGGCCTGGTTCGATTTATGAGCTTGCCAAGAAGCTTGGAAGGGACTTTAAGTCAGTGAGTGATGATATAAAATTGCTTGAAAAATTTGGTTTTATTGATATGATCGCTGAAAAATCTGGAAATCGGAGAAGGCACCGCCCGGTTTTGGTTGTTGATTCTATGCACATTCACATAAAGTTGTAAGATTTAGTAATAAATTTCTAACCTTAATATCACTCCCTGGGGCAGGGGCTTTTCGGCGGAGCGAATCCTGGTTGTGGGGTTACCTCCAAAAGAAAGAACAGTTTCTTCCCCAGTTTGAGTTTCTCTAAGAACCTGGAGGCGATAACTCTTTGTTGGGCTATCTTGATTGAAATTCCAGTTTTCTTCTATTGAAGCATTTAATGTTTCTTTTAGGATGCCGCACTTCTTTTCGCCGTTATTGGGGCAGGTGGAGGTAGAATCTTTGTAACATTCAGTTACTAATGTAATTAATGAATAGGGATATTCGTCGGAGTCCCCACAGCGAGTTGTGTATTTCGAGACGGCTTCTATGAAGTTTGCTATGTCCTTGCTTTCTGTGTTGCTTGTTTGTGAAGCCCCCCTGAGGTAAATGCCTAGAAAGACTAGGAAGATTACTCCAACTACTAGCATTATGATTACGAATCCGACCATTTCTTCTTGAGCCCTTTTGTTTTTAGTTAGTTGGATCATGTGCAAGAGTGTGAATTCTTCCGAGTTCAAAGCGGTATCCTCCGATGCCGTTTGACCCGATATTTTGGTCCCATCTCGCCAACGCGATTGGGGAGGTCATTGTTCCGGAATAATTGCCCCCGGTTTTATCAATTAGGACTAATTCTCTACAATTTGGGTAATTGTTCGTTTGGAGGCAATTTTCCTTACCTGCAGGGGTTTCTGGATATATCCGTTCTATCATGAGATAGTCTAGGTTCCAGTACTTTCTTTTAAAATTGTCAGTTTTTGCTAGAATATATGCCTTGTCTAAGTCTATTGTTGAAGAGGATGAAATACCGTCTTGTGAGAATGTAAGTTCTGGAGTTCCAGACATTTGTCTGGCGAGTTCTTTGGCTTCCTGTTCCCTTAAGTCATCTGCAGTGCCCTGTACTTTTGCTAAGACTATTGTGAAATAAACTATTGCGACCATCGCAAAGAATATCATAATTGCGACTAGCATGAATGCCATCTGCTGTATCTTCATTTGTGCTCGTTTAGAAGAGTTCACAGGATGTTCCTCCGTTTAGTGATGCGAGTTGGATGAAACGGGTGGCGGGATTTTCCATGAAAAGCATTACGTCTCTCAGGGTTACTGTTTTGTCGCTTGTGGTGCTTGTGGTGATCGCCCCAGCGGTTGTTGAAACGAGTGTGTTGAAACTGAGCATTGTTGATTGGGTTGTGCGGCTGCACCCCGTGGAACTGTGCTGCTCGACCCACAGGGATTTTGAGTGATATACGTCCAGAAGGTTTGAAGTATGGGCCATGAGTCTTGCTGCTTGGCATTCATATATTTCTGGCTCGGAGAAAATTGCTGCATACATCATGGAATAAGGATCGTGCTTTTGGGACTTTAGAAAGTAGAGCGTCTTTCCTTCTTTTTGGACTATACCGCTGTTCTCTTGAACTACTATGTCATTGCACGCCCCTGAATTGAAGCAGACAATTCTTTGTTTTGAGGGATCGCACGTGTCTCCACCAGAAGATTGGAAAGAGATTTTTTCCATGTCAAGAGGTTCTAGTCTTGATTTGATCTCAGGAGGCGCATCTAAGAAACAATACTCTTCCTTGTCGCTCCAGATGATTAGTAGGTCTGCTACCTTGAATGGCAGGTAGAGAGGTTTGGAAAGAACGTAATAATTTTTTTCTGCTTGAGAGAAATACACTCCTGGACGATCTGTTTCTTTAGCGCTTGGGAAAAAGTATTTGTTGTGAAAGGTTATTTGGGGAGCGTCTGTTTCGTCCCATCTTTCCCCTAAAATTGGTTTGACTGAAACCTTTAAGTGATCTGACCCGAAGGGATTTATGTTGGGTTCAGGGTATTCGCATTCGTGGTAGAGGCGGGTTTCATCTGTAAGAACAATCGTTGCGAATTTTCCCTCTTCAGTTTGGGTCTCTATGGGGGTTAAAAGGATGCCAAGAGATTTTCCTTCGGTTGCGTCACGTCCGGAACGTTCTGTGCCTACAATTTGAGTTGCAATGTAGATTGCCAAGAAGATTACTGCTGCACCCACAAAAACGGCGAATATCCAGGCAAAACTAAACTCATAGCCCTTCCTCGAGCACCTCTTTATCATTTGTCAATTAAGCAAGGGAATCTTATAAAACTTGTGAAATTAAGGGGCGTTACGCATTAAAGTGATTTTGTATTCTGTTGGTTGTTTGTACATGTAGACGCTTACAGTTCCGTCATCAGCGATTGGCTGGCAGAAGAACCTTCCGTCTGTTGTTGCGCAATCGGCACTACCACATTTTAGGACTATTGCTCCGAGGTTCGATTCGCAGGCGTTATCTGGAGGATACATGAAAACGTTGTAACCTTCGGTTGGATCGTAGAGGTATTCTCTTTCTAAGGATTCTTGCATATCTGTGGAATCTGCGTCTGTTGGTGTATCTGTAAGGTTGCCGAAACAGACGTATTCTACGCCTGCACCAAACATTCCTTTTTTGGGTACTTTCGCCGTGAATTCATCTAGATATCTGCCGGAAGTACTTGTCCATGCATCTCTGACTTCTTCCCTTAGATCATCGTAGTAAAGGCCAACATTGGTGCATTTACTTAGATCAGCAAAGTGCCTGATGACTAGAAAAGCGACTAGAAGTATGAATATGATTATTATTATCGAGAAGATTGTGCTGAAGGACATCCCGAAAACGCCTTGTCCTTTTTTGTTTATTGAATTCATTTTTTTAGTCCTTTTAGTGTGCCTGAAACTTTTAGTGTTTTGATGTTTTTGTCTGCTGCTTCAAATGCTGCACGGATATTTGTTGTTTCGCTTCTATCTATTGCCAGGATGTAGTTTTTTGAATTGGATTGTACAAACTTTGGAGCTGCCTTCGCCCATCCGAGTATCCCAATGTAGTCGAGAATTGCTTCTTCAATCTCTTTTTTGTTTTTTGCTTCGATTAGAAGGTAGCGCCTGTTTATTTTTGCAGAAGGTTTGATCTTTAGTCTCATTTTAAGCGATTATGGTTTGATTTGCAATGAAGTTGACCCTTTCTTTTATGATTGGACTTTCTAGGGAGAAACCGAGTGCTTCCGCTCCTCCGATTTTGAAGTTGTTTATTCCAACTGCCTTTCCTTGCGTATCGATTAGGGGCCCTCCAGAGTTGCCAGGGTTTAAGGACACATCGGTTTGTACGTATTCTGCCAATCCGCTTGGGCCGACGCGATCGATTCCGGAAATTATTCCTTCAGTTACTGTGAACGAAAGGCCCAGGGGATTTCCTATTGCGATCACCTTCTTGCCAACCTGGATTTCTGATTTGTCTGCAAGTTCAAGCGCGTTGTAATCTCCAGGCACCCACAAGAGCGCGATATCTCTGGTTTCATCCATGCCTATCAAAGTTGCTTGGAGGGTTTCCCTGTCATAAGTGACTACCTGTATGGATTCCTCGCTGTCCCTTATGACGTGATAGTTAGTTACGATGTATCCATTTGGGTTCACTACAAAACCCGTTCCGATTGAGCTGTCTGTTCTTATTGTTACGACACTTCTAACAACATCTTCGACTATGCCCGAGAAGTCTTCTTGCGCAGATTTTAGCAGCTTTAATTCTTCGTCAAAACCTTCTTGCTGCCGGATTATTGCGTCGGATATTTGGTTGAAGTTCTCTTGATAAATTGAATTGTATGTTTCGGTCACTTCGGTTGTGAACTGCCTCATCTCTGTTGTGGCCCTTTCCATCTCATCGTCAATTTTTACATTGAGTTTTGACACTTGCATGCTGATGATTATGAAAGAAACCGTTTGGATTATCGCGAGTAATACCACTAAAGCATAGAGGGCATTTCGATGGCTTTTATGAGATTCGTGAAGTGATACTGTGGGCATGATGTAGATCCGTAAACTAACTATTTATAATTTGCTCTATACTGCGCTAATGCACTTTCCGTATTCGCAAATAGAATTTCCCAAATCATTACAATCAAATAATTCGATTAGAATTTCTTCTGTTGCTTGAGAGCAGTAAACTTCTGCTAGCATGCCTTCATCTGTGCAATAGTCCGATAGTCTTATTTTTCCGTTGCTTGCCTGGCCTTCTGTTTGATAGTTAAGGCCGCCGTCGCTATCCTTACATTCCTCTAGCTCCAGGCGGTCGGGAAAGCATTCACCCGAGGCGCAGGTGTAATCTCCAAGAGATTCGCAGGAGATTTCAAAGTTGATTACCTGATCGTGGCTATCGCAGAGGTATTCTATAAGTTTACCTGAGACTGAACACCTGTCTGAATATGAGGCTGTTGCGTTTCTGGCGGTTCCTTGTAAGAAAAAGTTCATTCCTGAGGGGTGGATTTCTTCGAGATCTGTGTCTATGCACCCACAAAATGAACCTTCTGACCTACATTCGTTTACTCCAGTTCCTTCGACTCTTGTACAAGCATTGTCAATGCATTTCAGATAGGTTCCTGTTTCGTCTGGAGGGGAGAGGCTTATCTTGTCATGCAATAAGAAGAACAGAATCACTGCGACTAGGACTATTAGAAAGAAACAGGAGATACAGTTTCCAAGCTCGAACCCTCTTTTTTCCATGGCTGTTTGAACAGTTTCTTGTTTAATAAGATTTCTTTTTCTGAAAAGTTATTTAAACCAGGTTTTGCTGACTAGTGCATGAAAGTTCATGCTATTGGTGGTTGGAGCGAAGTGGGCAAGAATATGACTGCGCTTGAAATCGGCCAGGACGTTTTGCTTTTCGATTGTGGCATTTATTTGCCTGCGATTGTGAGGGTTCAGGAAAAAGAGAAAGTGCCTACCGAGAAGGGGATGAGGAATATTGGCGCCTTGCCTAACGATCTCTATTTAGACAGGCTTGGATTGAGAAAGAAGGTCCGGGCGATTTTGATTTCGCATGCGCATTTAGATCATATCGGCGCGATTCCCTATATTGCCAATAAATACAAAGCACCGGTGGTGGGCACTAGGTTTACTATGGAGGTTGTTAAAGTTTTGATGAGGGATAATGGTCAAACAATTCCAAATAAGATCGTTCCTGTGAAAGTTAATGGAAGTTACATAGTTAAGGGCGTTAGCGGAACTTACAAAGTGGAATTCATCAACGTTCCGCACTCGACGATTGAAACTGCGGCAATAGCAGTCCATACGCCCGAGGGGATTGTTCTTTATGCCAATGAGTTTAAGATGGACAATACACCTACATTTGGTGAGAAGGCCAATTACAAAAGGTTAAGGGAGTTGTCAAAAGAGGGAATTAAGTTGATGATGGTTGATTCGTTGTATGCCCATCAAGATATTAAGACGCCTTCGGAGAAAATTGCAAAGGTTCTTTTGGAGGATGTACTGTTGAATACTCCAAATAGGGACGCGGGAATAGTTGTTTCTACATTTTCTTCGCAGATTGCCCGACTTAAGACGATTACAGAGATTGGGAAAAAGTTGGGGCGAGAGGTTCTGTTTTTGGGAAGAAGCTTGAATAAATACATGACTGCAGCGCATAATGTTGGGCGAGCGCCTTTTTTTGCAGATATAAAAATGGTAACTTATCGGAAACAACTTGAGAAGGCGCTTAGGCAAATTAGCGCTAATAAGAGAAGATATTTGGTCGTTTGCACTGGGCATCAGGGGGAGCCTGGTTCAATACTCGATAGAATTTCGAGGCACCAACTGCCTTTGAAGTTGGATCACAATGACCATATCATATTTTCGTCTAAGACCATTCCAACGCCTGAGACTGAATTGAGTAAGAACCAGTTGATCGCGAGGTTAAGGAAAATGAATGTTAGAATTTTTGATAATATGCATGTCTCTGGGCACGGAAGCAGAGAGGACATTAGGGACATGATTGAAGTGACGAAGTCGCAGCACTTGTTGCCTTCAAATGCTGGTCTCGAGAGAACAAGTCTTTGTGCGGACCTCGCTGTGAGTATGGGCTATAAGATGAATAAGACGGTTCATCTGCTTGAGGATGGCGGTGTTTTGAATTTGAAGTAGATTACAGGAATATTTTTATAGTCTTGTTAACAGTTATTGAAAGGTAAGGTAATTCTTGGTCTGGTGGAACTTATGTTCAAGTTAATGAAAGGAGGTGTGATGTTATGAAAGATAATAAACAAGTTTGGAAAACTGTTGGAATTTCTGCGCTAACTTCGGCTATAGTGTTCTTGATTCTGTACTTTGCTTTGGGGGGCGTGATGCTTGGTCCATCTATGAGGATGGATTATGCTGAGGCGTATCCTTCTACTACATGTCGTACTTGTCTGAATGCTAAGGCATGTAGTGCAGATGACGTTTGTGAAGTTAATGCTTTGTTGGTCGAGGAAGATTCCGTATTTAGGGATGATCCGAGGTTTGAACTGGGATTCACTTCTGAAGGGCATTCCTATATGCAAGGAAATGCTTACATCGGAGAATCTGCAGGAATCTTTCCGGCGGAATCAAGCGGGAACTTATATGTAGAAAATGACCTTGTAGTGGGTGGGGAGTTTGATACTGGAGAGGACTTGATGATAGGGGAAGGCGGACTTTTTGACCTTGAAATAAGGGATGGTGAAACAGTTAGCCGCGAACTTGATGGAACTGTTTATGAATTTTCTGCCATGATTTTCAGTGCGAATGAAGTAGTCATAACTGTTAACGGGGAAGCTAGTAATTCCTTGAGTGAAGGTCAATCCTATTTCTTGCCAGGTAGTTCTGGCAGTTTATGGATAACTGTTGAAGACATACTTTACACATCTCATGAAGGTGGATTATCGATGGTTGTACTGACAGTTAGGCACTCTAGGTTACAAAACTACATCAGACTTGACCCTGGTCACATTGAGTTTTCCGATCTCAGAAGTTTAGATACTACTGAGGGGAATGGTTATGTGTGTGCGGACCGGTGGGGCAAATTGTTCAGAAGCGAATATCCTTGTTAACAAGGTTTTAATTTTTTAATTTTTTTCTTTTTATTTTTCTCAAAAGCTATTTAAATGAAGTTTCATTTGTTTTCTTGTAGTTTTTTAAAATGAGAGTGAATAAAATATTCCCAATCATTCGTTTCCTGGAGGAGAACAAATGAGAGATGAAATAATCGCAGGTTTAAGGAATGCTGTGGCTCGGGGCCAGAATTTGGAGCAGGCGGCGCAGAGTTTTATCAATGCTGGTTATAATCCTCAAGAGGTTAAGGCAGCTTATCAGGTACTTTCTTCTGGCGCGAGCAATACGATATCTAACGCTCATTCTCTTCCTCAAGGGCAAGGGGTACAAGTGCAACAAAATTCTCGGCAAGCGATTGGAAGTCCTGCGCAACAACCTGCACAGAATCAAATGCAGAATCAGGCTCAACAACAAGTCCGGCCTGGACAACTGCAACCCAACGCTGCTCCAGCGGCCCCCCTTGGAAATCCGCCTGAAAAGAAGAAGGGAAATAACACTGCATTGCTTGTTACGATGATAGTAGTCGCGGCGCTGATCTTTCTTGGGGCTGTGGGTTACCTTTTTTACATTTTATATTTCAAATAAGTTAATATGAAAGCAAGTAAATTTTTTGACATTTATTCGGATGGGGCGAAGGAATTGTTTTCGAGGCCGATCTTTATAGTGATTTCTCTTGTTCTTGGGCTTTTGATTACGTTTGTTTCAATTTTGGGGAAGACTATTACTCCAGGATTAGAGTCTACTTTTTCTAATGTTGCTTGGACTGCGGTCGCTGGTCTGATTGTACTTGCGCTCGTTTCGTATGTCTCTGCGGGGCTTATTGGACTTGAGAGGAAAGACGGGCTGAAAGAATTCTTTTCTGTTGCCAAGAAGTTTTGGCTAGGTAATCTGGTTATATCTCTGACTGTGGTTATTTTGTCTAATGTTCTTTTGAGCGGGTCAATTTATCTTTTCACAAGACTTATGTTGAGCATCAGACCTGCTTTTGAAGTGACTAATGAAACTGTGCTATGGGTTTTGCCGAGATTTATTGTTTTGATTTGGCTGATGGGGGTAATTATTTTCTTTACCTTTTCAAATGTCTTTCTTGTTGTTGAAAAGTTGAGGGTAAGGAAAGCAATCAAAAGATCATTTAAGTTTGTGAAAAGAGAGTATCCGGCTACATTGTTTTTGGTAATTTCGTTTTGGATTGTTTATCGCTTGGTTAATCAGATCGGTGGATTTATGGGAGATGTTGTTATTTATGGCCTTGTCTTTCCGTATTTTGTTTTGGTTTTGACGAAGTTTGTTAGAAAATGATTTATCAACCTGCTGAAGATTCGTTTCTGCTTGAGAAGGAAGTTGAGAAATTGGCGAGTGGGAAGAGGGTTTTGGATGTTGGGACGGGTTCTGGGATCCTTGCTCAGGCGGCTTGGAAGGCTGGGGCGAAGCAGGTTCTTGCGGTAGATATTGATGAAGAGGCTCTTGAGAAACTTAAGAGCGAAGAGTTTGAGACGAAGAAGAGTGACTTGTTATCTGAGGTTTATGGTGAATTTGATTTGATTGTGTTTAACCCTCCGTATTTGCCGAAAGATGAAAGGGAGGACGCAGAGAGTGCTTTGGCTACTTCTGGAGGGGCTCGGGGGGATGAGATAATTGTTAGGTTTTTGGAGAGTGTTGGGAGGCATTTGGCTTCGGGCGGGAAGGTTTTACTTTTAGTTAGTTCTTTGACACCATTGGATCGAATTGAGAAGACTTTGACAGAGAGAAGGCTAGCGAAAAAGGTTGTTGCTTCGAAGAAGATTTTTATGGAAGAGTTGTGGGTTTGGGAGATTAATAAAACTTAGTCTCCGACTCTTGCGCAGATGGCATAAGCCCTTAAGCTCCCCCCGCAGTCAGCGCTTCTGCACCAGTAACTACTGGTTGGAGAAGCGTAGGGCATGGCTATTTCAATCTGACAACCGCTTCCTGCATCACATCCTCCCCCGAGTACTTTCTTTCCAGAAGGGCAGACAGCATCTGCGGTGGTAGTTCCAGTGGCAGTCACGATCTCATAACCCATGAAGACAGTTCCTGCAACATCGACGTTTTCAGTAACCTCGAGATTGTTTAGGAAGGCAGATTCTCCAGTGTTTACAAATCTGCCGTCGCAATCGCTGCAAGTACCCGGTCCACCGCCGATTTCATTCCAACCAGCAATACAATCAGTACTACCAAAACAAAGGCCTCCATTAATTATTAGGTTAAGCAAGGCAGATTCTCCGTTCGGATCTAGATAGAAAGAAGTGCTATCCCAGTCTTTTATTGAACGCAATTTGATAACTCCGTTGACGTTCAACCTTTCAGTAAGCTCGCTAGTCGCGCCTATTCCCACTCTACCAGCTGAATCAATAATCATTTTGGGATCTGCTGCATAACTTCCAGTTGTCTTGCTGTTGATTCTTAAATCGCCTCCGTTGTTTATTATCTGCCAGTCCCTTTGGTCTCCGGACCTAACAAACTCTAGAGCGGTGGGATTACCGGTGTTTGATTCAATTCTTAGGACTTGAGATCCGCCGCCCCTTATGTGGAGCTTAGCTTCTGGGCCTCTTCCATCTTCCCCGATTCCAACATAGCCCCCGCCGTAAGCCAAGATGACGTCATCGTCAGAAAACCAATTTATCCCTGCTTCTGCGCCAGTTGAGTCTAACATAAGGTAGTTAGTTGATTTTATGGAGGGATTGTCAGATAATCTACCCAAGACCACTGTTGGCCCGGCAGAAGGGGTTGCGACTTCAAGTTTTGCGTTGGGGGATGTTGTTCCAATTCCTACGTCTCCACCTATGTAATAAATGTCTCCGGCAGTTATAGTGCCCTCACTCCATTGTCCAGAACTAATTGAATCAAACTTCGTTTTAAGGCTGTCTCCATCGTCAAAGAATACCTGATTTGCATTATGGGAAACAACTGCTGCATTAGCACTAAATGCCGAGCACATTAAAATTAATGCTATCAACAGCCTCTTTTTCATTCATTAAGGTTGTTAACAGCGTATAAAAATATTTCTGCTATAGTAAAAAATAAAAATGGGCTGTTCTTTTAGAAATGATGAGGGCGCTGTTGTTTCATTGCAGGAAATGGGCTGTGGAATTTGATAGTTATGCAAATAGGCTTGGAAGTATAAGGCCTGAGCCGGTTGATGGAATGGAGAAACAGGAATGCAAAGATTGTGTTGTTGCGTATGTAACTGTTGAGAAAGGAGATGATGCTGAGAAAACTTCTTCGGGAATGGTGGGAGAAATAGAGAAAATGTGTGAAGAGCTTGGCAGGAAAAGTGTTGTTGTTTGTCCTTTTGCTCATCTGTCTAACAATATTGCAGGTTCAAGTTTGGGTTTGAAGACGTTGAAGATGATTGCTTCTAAGCTGGAGAAAAAAAAGTTTAAGGTTATTAGGGCGCATTTCGGTTCTAATAAGTCTTTGTTGATGGATGTTCCGGGGCATGTGGGGAACGCGAGGTATCGGGAGTTTTGAAAATGAAAAAAGAATGGTGGTCTGAAAATTATGGGTTTTTTGGTAAGTTTTACATGACTTGCGATAATTCTAATGAAGGATATCATGAAGGCAGAAAGATGAACCTGAAGGAAAGAACTGAGGAAGAAGTTAATGGGGTGATTAAAGTTTGCGGGTTAAAGAAGAGGGATAAAATACTGGATTGTCCATGTGGTTACGGAAGACACAGTATTGGGCTTTCTAAAATGGGTTTGAGGTTGAAGGGGTTGATTTGAATACTCATGAATTAAATGTTGCTAGAAAGGATGCGGAAAAGCAGAAGGTTGAAGTCTCGTTCAAAAAAGCAAATATGCTTGACTTAGACTATGATTGCAAATTTGATTGCGCGATAAATATGTGGTATTCCTTTGGCTTCTTTGAGAAAGACTCTGAAAATCTTAAGGTATTAAAGAATTTTTATAACTCATTGAGGAAAGGGGGCAAATTCCTAATGCACACTGATGTGAATATGCCAAGAGTTTTCGCTGGAAAGTTTAGAGAATATGAGAAGAGGAGTTTGGGGGGTGGCGGCTTCATGAGGCAGATCGAGTTTTATAGTCCGGAAACAAAGAGAAACCATGGAGTTTGGGTTCTTGAGAAAAATGGAAAAGTCGAGATGAAAGATTACTCGGTCAGGGTTTATACAAAAGAAGAGTTTGAAGGGATGTGCAAAGAAGTAGGATTTAGCAAGGTTGAGATTTATTCTGATTGGAATGGTTCGAAATATTCTCCTGATTCTGAAGACATGATTGTTGTGGCTATAAAGTGATTCGTGCAAACACTTAAAACCCTTAATTTTCTGATTGATTTATGACAAATGTGCAGGAAAGTCAAGCGATTTTGCAAAGGGCGATGAGCCTTAGGCAGCAGTCGGAGGATGTTGAAAAGCAGTTGCAATTTGTTAGCGAACAGATTGCGGAGTTGCAGCAGTTTAGTGAGAATTTGGATGTTTTGAAGGAGAGCAAGGAGAAAGAGATGCTTGCGGATATTGGCAGAGGCGTTAGGATGAAGGTTACAAGAAGTGATGATGAGAAACTTTTTGTTGAGGTGGGGGCGGGAATTGTTGTTAGAAAAACGCCTGATGAGGCGAAGAAGATTGTTGATGGGCAGGTTAAAAAATTCCAGGAAGCTAAGATGCAATTGACTTCGCAGTTACAGGAACATGCTGAAGAATTTAGAAAGATGCTTTCTGAAGTTGAGAAGATTAGGCAGGATTAATTCTTTTTCGATCTGAATAAGACAACTAATATTGCAATTAGTGCGATTACAATTAAGGTTATGGTCCAAATGTATTTTTCTTTGGTTGTTTGGTTACAGGCTTCTTGATCTGGACAATCAGGATCGCAGTGGGAGAATTCGCATAGGTTGTCGTTTTGAAGTGTGCAGTCCTCGTTGCAGGTTACTCTGTTTTCTTCTGGGTCGCAGATTCCGTTTCCGCAGTTTTCTTGGAATGGCGAAAGAGAAGCCGTTGCTACAATCCTTGCGTCAGCAACGATTTCTATGGATTGTGCGTTTGGCGTGAACGGAAGAATGACTGGAAGAGTTATTTTCTGTAAGACTATTGGCTTGTCTGAGATTTCTAATGCAGGAAGCTCGAATATTGGAAGAGGTATTTTTGTGGTGTGTAAGAGTGCTCCATTTTTTCCGCGAAGGTTTGCTGTGAAATAACCTGTTGTTGATATGATCCCGGGTTTGACTGGGAGGGCAGTGACTGGACCAAGTTGAATGTTTCCATCTTCATAATGGAGGTTAACGTAATAGCTTTTCAGATTTGGATCCTTATAGTCTAATTGAGCTTCTTGGATGACGTGGCGATTTACTTCTTCTTGTAAGCTGGTTTGGCTTACTTCGTTGAATTTACCGAAAGAAAGGTACCTCATGATTGAATTGGGGGATGGGCGATAGAGGTTTGGCGAGGTGCAACCTTCGAAGCACTGATCTGTTATGCCCGCCCATTTTTCACAGCCTTCGGTGTCGCAGTTGGGCATGCTTAAGATCAGAGAGTCTGGGATGTTGTAGCTGTCGAAGTAATCTTGATAGACATATTCGTCGGCCAATCCTCCAAACGAATGGCCGAGTTCGTGGGCCAATATTAATCCAGCTTTTGAGGATTTGCCGCAGAGTTTTGTGTAAAAGGATGCGGTGCCACAGCCCTCATCGCTGTTGATAAGAACGATGATTCCGTCGTAGTGGCATTGTGAAGCGGTGTCTACGACTCTTGCATCGTTGCAACAGACCATTGTTTCAATCCCTTTGCAACCGACTTCGCATTCCAAATCTTCTGTTGGTTCAACAAAGGAGAAGGAAAATCTGTCGAAATTTGACTTGAAGGGTTCTATTCCATAGATTGAGTTTTTTCCTAGAATGACATCTTGTGCGTCTTGTTTGAAAGCCTCTAAATCAGAGTATCCATAAGGTAAAATTAGGAAATTTATTTTGTCGTTTGTTGGGCTGCCAATTAAGGGTTGGCACTTTGAATCGTGAAGTGTGAATTCTGCGAGTTCGTTGTATTCTTCATCTTTGACTTGGTAAACGCCTAGAGAGAGATCTTGTGAATCTAAGAGCGCGCCGTAGGTTCCGTCATTTGACTGGCCGTCATAGTGCTGACCGTCATCGAATAGAACTACGGAAGTTTCTTCGCCTTCCTTTTCGATTATTAAGTTTAGTGCTTGATTGGGAGTTGGCGGCCAGGTGTCTGCGATTAGGGCGAAAACTGTTCCCTTAAGAGATGATGAAGGCGTGACAACTAAATCAATGCGGGTTGTTGCAGGTCTTGTGTCTGGATCAATATTTGGTATTGGAAGTTCTGTGGAGGTTATGTCTTGACTGAAAATGTAAAGATTTGTTAGATAAATAACTCCGAGGACTAGAGCAAACACTGAAAGGAATATTATGACCATTGCGGAGATTGATAGTTTTAGGGCCATCTTGAAATGAAGAGTGTGGAGTTTAAGAAATTATCCCGAATGCTAAAGAATATAAATCACTGTGAAGTTGGAATGGAATGTCGCTGGTGTATACCTATCTTGTTGTGTATATTGCTGTTTTGATAATTGTTTCGTTTGTGGTTTCAAGGAAGCAGACTGATGAAGATTTTCTGATAAGTGGGAGGAATCGTGGAGGATTTCAAATATTTTCTTCTAAATTTGCAAGTGCTATTGGTGCTAGCTATTTTATTACTTATACGGGTTTTGCTTATGAATATGGGCTTGGCATTTTTGCGATGCTTCTTGGAATAATCGCAGGATATCTTGTTTTTGCTTATTGGGCTGCACCAAAGATCCATGAAAACTCCAAGGAAAAGAAATTTTATACGATCGGAGATTTTGTTTATCATAAAACTCGAAGCAGGTTTGCAGGGAAAGTTTCAAACGTGTTTTCTAGTGTTATACTATTCGGCTGGCTTTTGATTGGAGTAATTGGGGGCGCAAAGATAATTAATGATTTCGGATTTTTGTCGTATGAGTTTGCGGTTATTTTAACTTGTCTGGTCGTACTTTCATATATTCTTCTTGCAGGTTTTAAGGCGGTCATACTTACAGATATAGTTCAGGCTTTTGTTATTGTGGTCCTTCTTGCCGTGGTGACTTTTGGTATTGTTGGCACAGGCAATCTCGGCGAATTGTTTTCTGTTAGAACTGGAGAAGTTAGTTTTCAAGTTATTGTAGGGTTCTTTTTGTTTGGATTTTTAGCTATTTTTTCTTATTCTAACATGTATCAGCTTTGTTATGCTGCGAGAAATAAAAAGAAACTAAAACATGGGCTGGGCTTGGCCATTTTGCCTGTCGTGTTTGCGAGTGCTCTTTTGTTGCTAATTGGGTTGTTTATGGCAAAGCATGTTGGCGGATTAGACGCCGGACTTGTTTTTACTGAAGCGTTGAAGAACTTTCTTCCCGCTTCACTTTTGCCATTGAGTGTTGTAATGTTTTTTGCTGGAATTATGAGTTCCGCAGATACAAGCGTTTATGCTATTTCATCCCATTACGCAATTCCTAAGAAAAAGGCGCTTGTGGCAAATATAAGGAAGAGCACGGTTGTTTTGGTTGTGCTTGTTGCGATTGCAGCCCTAGTCTTTTCGGACATCGTTGATGTTTCTCTTCTTACTGGCGGGCTTTCCTTGTTGCTTTCATTTCCGATGGTTTATCTGTTTCTTGGAGGCAAGAATCCTAATCGTTTTGTGGGCTCTGCTATTTTAGGGTCTGTGGTCATGGTTTTAGGATTTACCTTTTTGGGTTTGGAACCGATAGTTGCAGTGATTATTTTGGGCGGGAGTGCGTTGGGCCTTTTGTGGAAAGGCAAAGGATGACCAAAATCCTTAAATCTTTGAGAAACGTTGTTTTTTTGTAAAAGAGGTGAGCATGGTTAGTGAGAAGTCTATTCGGGATGTAGCGAATGTTTTGAGGAGAGATGTGGCTGAAATGACGACAGCTGCTGGCTCTGGACATCCGAGCTCGTGCTTTTCGTGTGCGGAGATTGTTGCGACGTTGTTCTTTCATGAAATGAAGTGTGATGTTAAGAATCCGGACAATCCGGACAATGACGAGTTCATTTTGAGCAAGGGGCACGCCGCGCCGATTTTGTATTCTGCATTGAATCGGGCAGGTTGCATGAAAAAAGACTTGAAAAGTTTGAGAAAATTGTCTAGCGATTTAGAAGGGCATCCCATGCCTCGATCGTTGAAATGGGTTAAGGTTGCGACTGGTTCGCTTGGGCAGGGAGCTTCAGTTGGTGTAGGGATGGCCTTGGCAGGGAGATTGAAAGGTAGGAAGTTTAGGACGTATGTGATGATGGGGGATAGCGAAATGGCTGAGGGTTCAATTTACGAAGCACTGCAGTTAGCACCTTACTACAATTTGGAAAATCTTTGTGTGGTGATTGATGCGAATCGACTTGGGCAGAGAGGCGAAACAATGGTGGGACACGACCTGAAGAGATTTGCTGAGGGGATAAGATCGTTTAAGTGGCATGCAATAACTGTTGATGGCCATAATGTCGGAGAGTTGATCAAGGCGTTTGAAGAGGCGCGAGAGTCTGGATTACCAACTGCAATTATTGCTAAAACCCTCAAGGGGAAGGGCGTTTCTTTTATGGAAAATAAAGAAGGGTGGCATGGTAGAGCAATGAGTCCTGAAGAACTGGCGAAGGCATTGAAAGAGATCCCGAACGTGAAAATGCCAAAGATTAAAATTGAGAAGCCAGAGAAGGTAGACCTTGTTAAGTCCAAAAAGAAAAAGCTGGAGGTTAGCCCGTATGAGCTGGGGGTGGGGGTTGCAACACGAATGGCTTACGGAAAGGCATTGAGAAATCTTGTGATTGCTAACTCCGAAGTGATTGTGGTGGACGCTGAAGTTTCTAATTCTACTCATTCCGATGAAGTAAAGAAAGTTAGGCCTGGGCAGTTTGTCGAGGCGTTTATTGCGGAGCAGGATATGGTTGGTGTTTGTTTGGGAATGAGTAAAAAGGGGTATAATGTTTTTGGTTCGACTTTCGCTGCGTTTTTGAGCAGAGCGCATGACCAAATCAGAATGAGTGCTTTGTCGAATGGAAATTTCACACTTTGTGGAAGTCATGCAGGAGTTTCAATTGGAGAGGACGGGGCATCGCAAATGGGCTTGGAAGATATTGCTATGATGAGGGCATTGCCTGATTCAATCGTTTTGTATCCAAGCGATGGAGTTTCGACTGAGAAGCTGGTTTATCTTGCAGCAAAGACGAAAGGCCTAAAGTACATCCGAACTACGCGAGGTAAAACCCCCATTGTTTATTCTCCAAAAGACGAGTTTAAAATTGGGGAGTTTGGGGTTTTGAAAAAGTCTAAGAAAGACAAAGTTGTTTTAGTTGGTGCGGGAATAACGCTGCACGAATGTCTAATCGCGAATGAAAAATTGAGCAAGAAGAAAGTTGATTCGGCAGTTGTTGATTTGTATTGTGTTAAACCGTTTGATTCTAAGAAATTTATTGGTTTTGTGAAAAAACATGGGGGGAAAGTTGTTGTGTGTGAGGACCACTATGGGGAGGGGGGGATCGGAGAAATGCTTGCGGAAGAGTTAGAGAATACTGGGATTGAGATTACGCACTTGGCTGTTAGAGAAATTCCACATTCCGGGAAGAGCAAGGAACTTTTGAGGAAATATGGAATTGATTCTGGTGCGATTGTTAGGGCTGCTAAAAAGTTAATGAAGAGATGACTCCTTTCCATTGAACCGCTGCGATTACAATAACATTTAAAAAAACGTTTTTTCTATTAAATAGATGAAAAAAGAAGTGTTGAGCTTGTTTTTGGCAGGGGTGCTTTTGCTTAGCATTGGTTTTGCTAGTGCTGATTCTGCGCCGCTGAAGAATTGCAGGCCGAGTGTTGAGTTGATTAATCAGGATCCTTATCCCGCTAATCCTGGCGAATATGTTAAAGTAGTCTTTCAAATTGATGGATTGAATAACCCTGAATGTGAGAAGGTTTCTTTCGAACTTAAAGACAGTTTTCCTTTTTCATTGGACCCGGGCGAAGTAAGGACGTACGATTTTATCGGAGATGCGTATGTAAGGAAATTTAGTTCTGCTGCGATGGCCCCTTATGAGTTAAGAGTTAATAAGGATGCGATTGATGGGGAAAACGAAATTGAAGCAGTGTTAGAGTATGTCGATGCTTCCTCTGGGAATGTAATTTCGGAGGTACAAGAGTTTGAAATCAATGTTAATGGCGTGAAGGTGGACTTTGAGGTTTCTGTGAAAGACTTTGATTCTGCTACTAATTCCTTGACGTTTGAAATTTTGAACACTAGAGAAGATGATGTTGTTGCCCTAACAGTTGATGTTCCAAAGCAAGATACTATCGTGGTTAAGGGTGCTAGCAGAAATATAATTGGAGATTTAGATGCCAGTGATGATACAACTTTTAAATTTGAGGCAACGCCACATGATGGGGAGATTGAGTTAACTATTGCGTATACAGACTCAATAAATGAAAGAAGGGAAATGATAAAGAAGGTTTATTATGACTCCTCCTATTTCACAGGTAGGAAGGGTGATGAAGTTCAGCCTAAGTCGACGTATTATTACTTGTTTTATGCATTGTTTTTATTGGTTATTATCTTTTGGATTAGAGGGTGGTTTAAGAGGCGGAAGAAAAAGAAGGAAGAACGGAAGAGGAAGTAGGCATTTTTAGTAATTCTTAAATATTCTTGACCGGATGATTAATGATGAATAAACCAAGGATTATAGTTGTTGATGATAATGACCAAGAGATTGGTCTTAAATCTAGATATGAGGCGGATGAAGAAAATTTAAGATATAGGGTTTCTGCGCTGTGGATATTCAATTCTAAAGGGGAGTGTTTACTTGCTAAACGAGCATTGACAAAAAGACATGATCCTGGTAAGTGGAGCCCGGCGGTGGCGGGGACATTAGATGAGGGTGAAACCTACGAAGACAACATAATAAAAGAGGCCGAGGAGGAGTTGGGAATAAAAGGTATTAAATTTAAAAAGGGAATTAAGGAAAAGGTTGATGAGAGATATAGGTATTTTCTTCAGTGGTTCACTTGTGTAGTTGATAAACCTGCTGAAGAATTTATCATTCAAGAGGAAGAGGTGGATGGGGTCAAGTGGTTTTCAGAAGATGAATTCAGGTCTCTGCTGAAAAGCAATCCAGACAATTTTGTGGCGCCAATGCCTAAATGCTTGGATTTATTTTATAAAAGTTAATCATTCTTACTCATACCTTAAAGCATCAACCTACAAGCTTTCTTTAGAAAAGAAACCTTCTAGGAGTTCAAAGAAACTACAATAGTGCATTACTCATAACGTAATGCATCCACAGGCTTGATCTTGGACGCGCTCCATGCAGGCCAGGCACCCGAAATTGCACCCGTGAGTGTGGCGAATAGGACGCAGCCTGCGAAGAGAGTTAATGAAAAGTGTGGTGAGAGAAAGCCCCAGCCGAGGTTGTCAAGTATTGTTCCGGCTATGTAACTTACGAGCCAGCCGAGAGCCACGCCTAAGATGCCTGCGACAAAGCCGAGGAAGGCGGATTCGAATAGGAAAATCTTGAAGATTTCAGAGTTCCTTGCGCCAACTGATTTCATGATGCCGATTTCCTTGACTCTTTCTAAGACTGAAGTGACCATTGTGTTTGCTGTATTCACGGCAGAGACCATGACTGAAATGAGTGCTATTAGAACCACAAAGGCGATGATTACATTTAGGGCTGTTTGGAATGAAGCGATGAGATCCTCGAAGGACTGGACATAGAAGTCCTCTTGGCCCTTATCAAGATTGCGCTCTTTTCTGAGGCTTTTTTCTATTCTTGTGATTGTTTCGCTTATATCGTTTATATCCACTCGTGCGACGATCATTGCGTATGAAAGGTTATTTTTTCCGTAGATGTCTTCCATGAATGCCTTTGTGATGTATATATTAGAGTCGTCCTGTGGATTTCCCACCTCTGTTACAACTCCAGTTATCCTTAGCTTTGTTCCGTCTATTTCGATGCGGTCGTCTAATGTGTAAGGTGTGCTGAAAATTCTATCGGGGACTGTGTATCCGTAACCAAGCAACACTGCATTTTTTTCGCCTGGCCTGAGCCATCTACCTTCTTGAATATCAAGATCTGAGACGTCCATTATTATTGGAATTGTAGGATCATAGCCCATCATGAATGCGTAAATGATTTTTCCTTTTTGTGAAATCTGCACTGGTTTCATGTATGCCCCTGTGGCCTCATAGACGCCAGTTGTCTTTTGAATAGCTTGCAAATCGTCATCGGTGAATTTAATGCTGTCGTCTATTCCAGGGGCAGACATTCCTTTTGCCTGGATAATAACCTTATCGACCGAGGAGCCTGTTGTGAATGAGTTGGTATAGTCGTAAAGGCCCCAGCCAAAACTTATGAAAATGAAGATTGTGGTTATGCCCACAAAAATTGAAAGTACAGTCATAAAACTTCTGCCCCGGCTCTGCCAGATATTCTTCAGGGAATAATTTACTAGTTCCATACTTATTACCACGTATTCATCCCCTCAGTGCCTCCACTGGATTTTGATTGGCTGCACGCATTGCGGGAATAATCCCTGCAACAGCTCCAAGAATGAAGCTTCCGATAATTGGAGCGATAACCCAGAACGTGTCAATTTGTGGGACAAGATCGGATCCGATAAAGTTGCTGATTGCAATGGTGCCGAAATAGCCTGCTGATATGCCTATAGCAACGCCCAATATTCCGCCAGCGAGACCGAGCAAGCCAGACTCTATAAGGAATAAAATAAATATATTTTCGTTTTTTGCCCCGATTGCTTTCATTATGCCTATATCCTTCCTTCTTTCATAGACGGAGGTACTCATCGTGTTTACTATTCCGATTGTACCTACGAGTATTGAAATCACTGCAATCATTGAGATGAAAACTTGAACGCCGTTAAGGATGCTGTTGACTTGTGCAAGAGAGGCTTCTGGTGTTGAGACCTCGAAGTTTTCCTCGCCTTCCTTGACATCCCTCCTTTTTCTCATTAGTTCTTCGATATCTGCTTTAACGAGATCCATTTCGTCTTTTTCTTTTACCTTAACTCCGATTATGTCTACTTGATCACCATAACCCAAGAGATCCTCCATTGTTTTAGAGTTCATGAGAACTATGTTATCAAAGATAAAACTCCCTTTCTTTTTCATTATTCCAACCACCTCAAAACTTACGTCGTTTATTAGCACACTGTCGCCGGGCTTTACTATTTTGTCTAGGCCAACTTTGTCTACGTAGAAGTTATAGCCCAAGACAACCTGCCTTGTATCTCCGTCCTTGAGAAACCTGCCAACCTCTGCCTCTGCGTCTAAAATTTCGTATACGAAATCTCTATCGTTTCCATCAGGAATATTTGTTGCGTAACCAAAAACTGTTTTTTTGTTAAACTCTAATCTCCCTGGACGAACGTTTCTTCTGATGACTCTTTCTACTCCGTTTAATTTGCCAATCGCTTCGACGTCGCTTTCTACTAATGGGTCGACCGCTCCGCTGCCTGGAGGCCCATAGGCGCTTAAACCTCCAGCTTGTACGGTTATGAGTTCGGTTGAACTAACTCCAAATTGGGCGTTTATTGCGGCTTGAAGGCCGTTTCCTAAACTGACCAGAGATACAACTGCGGCTATGCCAATGAAGATTCCGAGAATTGTCAACCATGATCGGATTCCTCTTTTTCTAACGTTCCTAAAAGCTAGACTAAAGTAGTCTGTAAGCATGATATTTAGAAACAATTGCTCCTTTTAGGTTTTTGCCTGAGAGAGGTTACGCTTTTTTGACGGCCTTCCACTTTCCGTCGACCTTCTTTGTCACCTTGTCAACCTTCCCATCAACTAACCAATAAACTGTTTTTGCGTGGTTAACTGCGGTATCTGGATCGTGAGTTACCATGATAATTGTTTTTCCTTTTTTGTTTAGCTTCTCGAGGAACTCCATCACGATATTCCCTGTTTTTGTATCTAAATTACCGGTCGGTTCATCTGCTAAGATAACCTCTGGGTCGTTGGCTAGGGCGCGTGCGATTGCTACTCTTTGCTGTTGCCCTCCGGAAAGTTGATTAGGGTAGTGGTTCATCCGATCCCCTAATTCTACGAGCCTTAGGAGTTTTTCAGCTTGTTCTTCTCTTTCCCATTTCTCAGTGTCTTGGAAGAGCATTGGAAGCATGACGTTCTCTTTTGAAGTTAAGTTGTTGATTAGGTTGAAGGACTGAAATATGAAACCGATTTTTTTGCCTCTGATTTGAGCAAGTTCTGATTCCCCCATATGTTCAATGTCATTTCCGTCAAGGTAAATTTCTCCATGTGTTGCGAGATCTAAACTGCCAACGAGGTTCATTGCTGTTGATTTTCCAGAACCGGAAGGTCCCATGATTGCTACGAAGTCACCTTTTTCTATTTTTATTGAGATTCCATCTACTGCTTTGACCGTTTCTTCACCCATGTAGTAATGCTTTTTTACCTTGTCTAGTTCAATTAAGATTCCTGGATTCATGTTAGTTAATAACAGGGAGAAGTTAAAAAACTATCTGAATTCGGCGTTTACGCGCCTTGGCACCACCAACCACAGCCCTCTTCTTTGTTTCCAACATAACCTCTGACCGAGCCTCTTGACAGCTCTTGCCCGGAAGCATCTCTAGCCCCGGTGAGCTTTCTGATCCCTTGTAGTTTGAATACCCAACTTTCTGTTTTGGGTTGAACAATATACATCTCGTCTGTGAAGTACCATATTACAAGTGTTTTATCTTCTGGGAGAAGTTTCTTTAGATTCCCGTAATTGTGGAGGTTGCACCCATGGAGCATTAGAAAATCTGCGTCTGCTTCGTCTAGTTCATTGTATAACTCAGAAGTTGCAAATTCGTAGTTTAAGAGTGTGCTTTCGGCGATGTAATAAATTTTGCCGGTTTTTACTTCAGGGTAATTTTCTTTTATGTAGATTAAGACTTCGTTAGATATAGAACTGATTAGTGTACTATCGAGTATTTTTCTTTCCATGCAATCCTTAATTATTCTATCCGCAATAGCTTCGTCGTCTTCAAAATTGCCCTGAGATTTTATTTCGATGTTTAATGGCTTTTTTCCTGCCGTTAGTTCCATCGTTTCATCATACGTCGGTATGTGATAGTCACTTACCTCTAAAAGCTCTTCGTAAGTTAGGTCAGGTATCCTCTCTGGCTTTTTTTGTAACCTTAACAGAGACTTATCGTGGTGAACAACGAGTGTCTTGTCTTTTGTGTATTGAATATCAAATTCTATGAACCTATAATTGTCCGATTCGACCGCTTTCTCAAATGCTTCGAGCGTGTTCTCCTTGAAGTTTTCTGGAGGTAGGGAGTGAGCTCCCCGATGAGCACCTAGCACGACTTCCTCTGCTACAACTCTCTTAATGCTCGGTGCGAGAACTAAGATGAGGACTAGAAAAAGGGCGATGGATGTCCCCATGGAAGTGAATATCACTTTCTTGTATTTCATTAAAATCTAAGTCAAAAAGGGTATAAAAAAGACTTGATTTGTTCAATTACATTTGAACAAACGCTTTAGTTCTTCTAGAGACCTTATTGGGTTTTCTGCTTCGGAGATATAACTTCCTGAATTTATTGCGTCAACTCCGCTCTCTGCGAGCCTTTTGGCATTCCTTGGTGAGACTCCTCCGTCTACTTGAATGGCTATTCGTTTATTTTTCTGGCGAAAAGATTTTATTTTTTTGTAGAGTGTGGGAATGAAGGACTGACTTTCCTCTCCTGGATTGACCCCCATGAAAAGAACCGGAACTTTTTTTGGGAGTTTTTCGATGGGCGTTTTGGGGTTTATTGCGACCATTGGCTTCATCTTCAGATTTTTTATTTTTTGAATTAATTCCTCAGGATGAATGGTTGTTTCGATGTGAAAGATGACTTTCTTGAATCCTTTTTTCTTTAATTGTGAGAGGTATTTTTCTGGATGAAGGCACATGAGATGAGCTTCAAAGTTGTTTTTGAATTTTTTTAGATCTGGAATGTCCTTGAGAGAAATTGATTTTGCTTTGACGAATTTTCCGTCCATGAAGTCTATTTGGAGGTTTTTTGAGATCGGCGAGAGCCTTGCTAATCTGTCATTGAATTCTTTTTTAGTTTTTGCGAAGATTGTTGGGATCACTAACTTCATTTACCTATTTTCCCTAATCTTCTTTTGTGCCTGGCCGCGTTTGAGAAAGGAGTTTTAAGCCAGAGATCGACTGCCTTGAGTGCCTCCTTGGTTGTTAGAAAGAATGCACCTAAAGAAAGGATGTTTGCGTTGTTGTGTTCTTTTGATAGAGAAATTATCTTATTATCTCCACCGTAAAAAACTGCTGCCCGGATGCCTTTGATTTTGTTTGCGGCGATGGCTTCGCCCTGGCCGGAGCCGCCGAGAATTATCCCAAGAGAGTTTTTTGTTTTAGCGACTCTTTTTGCGCAGGGAGTTATGAAATCAGGGTAGTCATCCTCTTTGTTGAAGGAAAAGGGTCCGCAATCGAAAATCGCGTGGCCATTCAGAATTAGAGGATCTTTGATTTTTTCCTTTAGTTTGAAACCTGCGTGGTCGCTTGCCAAAAAGATTATGCCTTCTTTCATTTTTTAACTAGGCAGAGCTATTTTATAATGGTTTTGTTGATAGAGCTCAAGATTGATTACTTCCCTTTCGCTCATTGAGCTCTCGAACCCCCTCGAAACTCAGTGGCTTGCTGAAATTCGCCAAGACACAAAACTATTTAAGTTGATTTGGTAATCCTAAATCAGAAGAGGAATGCCATGTTAGAAATGCTTATTAATCCGAAGAAGGCCGAAAGGCGGCCGTGGGAAATGTTTTTTATTGGTTTGTTTTATGCTAGTTTGTCTGTTCTGCTTGTCAACTGGGTATTCGCTCAAGACGCGGTTTTGAATCAAAGGGCTGGAGTTTTGGTTGTGCTGTTTACGGTTTTGTTTTCGATACCTTTCATTTATTATACGATTAGATTGGAAGAAAAGAAGATAACTAAAACCTCTGGGAGTTGGCAACTTTTGAAGGATCATAGAAAGGCGATTTATGCGTTTCTATGGTTGTTTTTAGGTTTTACTATTGCGTTTGCTTTTTGGTATAGTGTTCTGCCGAGCACTCAGAGTTTTAGGGCGCAGATTGAAACTTATTGCATGATAAATAGGCCAGGGAATTTTGATTCGTGCGTAAGACAGTATGGGATTAAAGATTCTACTCAGGTCACCCCATTTCTAACCAATACCGAAAGGTTGTTCTTGATTTTTACAAATAATATGTACGTTCTTTTGTTTACCCTTGTGTTCTCTCTAATATTTGGGGCAGGAGTGATATTTATTTTGGCATGGAATGCGAGTGTTATTGGCGCAGCCATAGGAATTTTTACGGACTATCAGTTATCTGCATTGCCGCTAGGCTTGTTGAGATTTTTTGTACACGGGGTTTTTGAAATTGGCTCCTACTTTATAATTGCGTTGGCGGGAGGGATTATTTCTGTGGCAGTAATAAGACACGAAACTGGGACAGAGAAATTCTGGAGCGTTTTGCAGGATTCACTTAATCTGATAATCCTCTCAGTTATTGTTTTATTTTTGGCGGCGTTGATTGAAGTTTTTGTTACTCCTGCTCTTTTTAGTGGGTAAAACATAGATTGAATTGTCTTAAAGGAAGTTTTATATAAGGGAAGTTTTATCTCCTAGAAAGGTCACTTCAAAATGGAAGAGAGTGAATTAATTCAAGAGAGAAAGAAGAAGGCTATTAAGTTTTTTAAGGATAATTACAATGTTGTTAGTTATGTAGTTCTTGCCATTGTTGTATGGATTGCGGTTAAGATTCGGACGAGCAATTTGGGTGGTTTGAAGGATATTACCACAGGCACCTGGACGCTTGGCCCTGATCTTGATCCATTCCTTTTCTTGAGGTGGGCTAAATATATAGTTGAGAATGGGAGTTTAATGGCCAATGATGTAATGAGGTACGTCCCACTTGGTTTTGACACATCCAAGGAACTTGTTTTGCACTCTTATTTGATTGCTTGGTTCCACAAGATCGCCGTGATTTTTGGATCGGAATCTGTGACTCATTCTGCTGTTTTATACCCTGCTTTTATGTTTGCCTTAGCGATGATTGCATTTTTCTTTATGACTCGACTTATTTTCTCTAGGAGTTTTGATAAAAAGTTTGCATCGGCGGTAGCGTTAATTGCAACGTTTTTCTTGTCTGTTATTCCTGCCATTCTGCCAAGAACAATTGCAGGAATTCCTGAGAAGGAAGCTAGTGGCCTTGCTTTCTTATTTTTGTCGTTTTACCTTTATCTGGCTTCTTGGAATTCTGAAAAGAATCTCAATAAATACCTCCTTGCGGGGTTAGCAGGTTTGGCAACCGCGGGCATGGCCCTGGTTTGGGGAGGGTACATTTACGTAACAATATCAATAACTCTTGCGACTCTGATTGCATTTTTCTTGGGCAAGGTGGACAAAAAGAGAACTATTTCTTATAGTTTATGGATCCTTGTATTTATTCTAGTGTTCCTAGGAATGTCCAATAGGACCGGGTTATCTAATTTGGTGGCCTCTACGTCTGTTGGACCTTCAATATTTTTGTTTTTTGTCCTTGTTGTTGACCAATTAGTTTTTGGGACTAAACTTAAGGAAAAAGTAGCTGATTACGGATTCTTCAAGATTCCTAGACCAGTGGCCTCTTTTGTTATGTCACTTGTTATTGGCGTTGTTTTATTCTCAATTTTCTTTGGGCCATCAACAATTTTTAGCAAAATTGGCGATTTGAAGAATCAGTTGGTTAGTCCCTCATCAGATAGGCTTGGTGTAACTGTCGCAGAGAATAGGCAGCCTTACTTCTCTGAATGGGAATCTAATTTTGGCCCGCATGTTAGAGGGGTTGCATTGACGTTTTGGTTGTTCTTTATTGGATCAGTGCATTTGTTTTATTTAGCAGTTCTTAAGATTGGCAAAAGCAGGGTTAAATTCACTATTGCGTATGTTGCGGTTTTGGTTAGTTTGGTCTTTAGTAGATATTCGAGTGCGGGCACGTTGAACGGAACTAATTTTGCGAGTTTGGTATTTTATGCTCTTGGGCCCCTAATTTTACTTTTTGTGTTGGGCCATCACTTATGGAATTGTAAGTCTGAGGAGTCTAAGGAGAAGTTGAGAGAGATTGATTTTAATTTGGTTTTTTTGCTAGCGTTTTTTGTCATTAGTTTGCTTTCCGCTAGAAGCGCAGTGAGGTTAATAATGATGCTTGTACCGTCTGCGTCAATTATTGTGGCCTACATCGCGGTAGTTCTACCTGTTCATTCTTTAAGGATAAAAGATTCCTTGAGGAGAAATGTGTTCGTTGTTATTTCAGCAATAGTGGTTATTGCTGTGTTATTCGCAGGTTACGCATTTTATCAGGGAATTAGTGCAGGTGCCCCTAACAACGTGCCCTCGAGTTATACGCAACAGTGGCAAAAGGCAATGAGTTGGGTTCGGGAAAACACTTCAGAGGATGCTGTTTTTGGTCATTGGTGGGATTACGGATACTGGGTTCAGACTATCGGCGAAAGAGCGACAGTATTGGATGGAGGAAATGCGAGGCCTTATTGGAACCATCTGATGGGTCGTTATGCCCTCACAGGCCCGAATGAAAGGGATGCTTTAGATTTTTTATATGCTCACAATACTACACACTTTTTGATTGATTCTACCGATATCGGAAAGTACTCTGCTTTTTCTAGCATTGGTAGCGATGCGAGTTATGACAGAGCAAGTTATATCCCTAGTTTCTTAAGAGATAATAGCCAAACTCAGGAGAAGAAAAACTCGACTGTTTTTGTTTATAGTGGGGGGGCAGGATTAGATGGAGATATTGTATATGAAGAGAATGGTTCTAGGATATTCCTCCCTTCTGGGAAAGCAGGTCTTGGAGCGATTCTTGTTGAAATGGGCCCAGGCAATAAGATAATCAGCAATCCTAGGGGCATTTTTGTTTATGAAGGAAGGCAATACAACATCCCCTTCAGGTATGCATATGATGACGAGTTGAAAGATTTTGGTTTCGGCCTTAACGCAAGCATTTTTCTGATGCCTAAAGCAGATCAAAACAGCGGTGGCGGGGTGACCATCGAGCAGCAAGGTGCTCTCCTTTATCTTAGTGAGAGGGTGGCTCACTCACAACTTGCAAAATTGTATCTTTATAAGCAGGAACCTGAAGGTTTTGTGCTTGCACATAGTGAAGATGACTTTGTGGTGGCCTCTATGAAGTCACAGGGCGTTCCAGTCTCTAACGACCTTGTTTATTTTGGAGGGGTTAGGGGACCTATTAGGATATGGGAGATAGATTATCCTTCGGACATTGAATATAAACAAGAGTTTGTGGATACATACTATCCTGAAGAGTTAATAAGGACATAATGGTAGATTCAATGATTATCATCCCTGTTTTGGCAAGCTTTTTTGTAACTTTGTTTTTGTTGTCTTATTGGATAAGGAAGATGCACGAGGTTGGACTGGAATGGGAGGACATGAACAAGTTCCGCGGGAAAAAGGTTGCTGGTTCGGGAGGAGTCATGGTAGTGTTGGGCTTTCTAATCGGTACCCTTCTTTATATAGCCTATATGGTTTTTTATCTTGGATTAGAGGACGGGTTTTTGGTGGAAATCTTCTCATTACTGACTGTTCTTTTGATACTTACTTTGGTGGGCCTAATCGATGATTTGCTTGGCTGGAGAAAAGGAGGCCTTGCGATAAGATCAAGACTGATTTTAGTTTTGGTGTCTGCGATACCTTTGATGGTTATAAATTCGGGTGCAGACTCGATGTCTTTTCCATTTCTTGGTTCTGTGCACCTGGGCATTATTTACCCATTGCTTTTGATCCCGTTAGGAATTGTTGGTGCAACAACAACATATAATTTTCTTGCGGGATTTAATGGATTGGAAGCCGGACAAGGAATGCTCTTGCTCTCAGCACTTGCAGTAGTAGCTTACATGACGGGCAGCCCCTGGCTTGCGGTAATTGCTATTTGTATGGTTGCTGCTTTGCTCGCGTTTTTAATTTATAACTTCTCTCCAGCCCTTGTGTTCCCAGGAGATTCGTTAACATACGTTGTGGGCGGTTTAATTGCGATAATGGCAATCCTTGGCAACTTCGAAAAGATAGCCGTGTTTTTCTTCATACCTTATATCATTGAAACTGTTCTAAAATCTCGAGGTAAACTAAAAAAACAGAGCTTTGGTAAGCCTGGAAAGGACGGCTCTCTTTCCCAGAGATATGACAAAATTTATAGCCTTAACCATGTTGCAATCGTGTTGATGGAAAAAGTGAGGATAAAACCTACTGAGATAAAAGTGGTTTTGTTTGTTTGGATTTTCCAGGTTTTGATCATTGTGGCAGGTTTCATGTTGTTCTGGGAAGGCCTTTTCTTATGAGGATTGAAAAAGGTTTAATGAAAGGAAGTTTTGTTTTGTTGATTGCTTTCGGGCTTTTTAATTTATTCAACCTCTTGTTTCAAGTTTCAATGGTTAGAATGTTGAATGTTGTTGATTACGGGACTCTCGCAGCCTTGTTTTCGGTGAGTTATATGTTTGGCATATTTACTGAGTCGATTCAGACAGTTATCACGAAGTACACTTCAACTGAGGCAAACTCTGGTAGGATAAAAAATATCCTGAGAAAGTCCTTGAAGAAGTCGTTTGTCCTGTCTATTTTGTTTTTTATACTCTATTTAATCGTTTCTATTCCCCTCACCTTTATTCTGGACGTGGACTATCTTTTGCTCGCTTTTAATGGATTATTTATCTTTTCAGCTTTTCTAATGCCCATCACTAAAGGTGTGCTACAAGGTAGAAAAATGTTTTTTGGGCTGGGGGCGAATCTGGTTCTGGAAGCGCTTAGCAAGCTTTTACTGTCTATCCTCTTGGTTTATGCTGGGTGGAGGGTTTATGGTGCCCTTGCAGGTACATTCATCGCGTTCGTAATCGCGTTCATCCTTTGCTTTGTTCAGCTGAGGAAGATTATGAAGTCAAAGGAGGGCAAATCTAAGACGGAGGGCATCTACGTTTATGCCCGACCAGCGTTTGTTATAACAACGGTTATTTTAATATTTTATACGATCGACATATTCATAGCTAAAATTGTTTTCTCACCCGAACTTGCTGGCAAGTATGCTATGGCTGCAGTATTATCAAAGTCCATCTTTTGGGGAACTCTACCTGTTGCTAAGGCGATGTTTCCATTATCTTCTGATAACCATTCAAAAAAGAGAAGGTCCGGTAACCTATTTCTCAATGCGTTTCTCCTTGTTATGTTTTTGGTAATTGTTGCGCTCTTTCTTTTTTACTTCTTTCCAGATCAGATAGTTTATTTGTTTAGGGGGAGTGTAATCCCAGAATCTGCAAAAATATTGTTCCTCCTCGGCCTGGCCATCTCTTTAACATCGGTGGCTAACCTTATTTTGCTGTATAAATTATCCCTTGGTAGGGTTGGGGGCCACAGATATTTGTTGGGATTTTTGTTGCTGGAGGTTGCTCTTTTCTTCTACTTTTCTACCTCATTGTGGGAATTTTCAATCTCCTTCGTTATTTCCTCCGTTGTATTATTGGTTGGATCGATCATTCTCTTGAAAGAATAGGTGGCTACTGTCTATTTTTTGGCTTATCAAAAATTAATCCTCTCGCTTTAAAAGAATATTATCTAAAAATTCAATCCTAATGAAATGGGATAAGTGTCTGAGCAAATGAAGAGAATTATTGAAAAGGTACTAAAAAATTTGCTCTTGTTTTGTGCAGTCTTGCTTGGATTCCCCCCTACTGATTCCACCAAGAGAATGCCATGTCTACATACCCTTTTGAGCAATTTTTACATACCGAAAGATGGGGATCTCCGTTCATATGCGCTTTATAAATCTCCTTGAATTTTTTAGAGTTAAGTATATCTTTTAATTTTTCAGATTTTAAATCCCCTAAATCCATAAAGCCGTCTACATCTACGCAACACAGTGCGATCTTTCCATTGCTGAAGATAATTGGGCTTTTTGGGTTGAAACAAGGGTAAAATTTTCTTTTTTTCTGGTCGTATAATTTAAACTTGTTTTTTTCATCGTCGTTTCTGGAATCAGCCATATAAATTGTTGCGAAGTCACATTTGCCTTTCCAAAATTTCAAGAATTCCTTGACCTCATGCTTGTTTATTTTCAGTACTGTGAAATAAACCTCGATGTGGGGCAACTTTAAACCCTTCTTTTCTCTCTCTTTATATAACTGGATTATTCCCTTTACAACCCTTTCATAATTAGCACCCCTCCTTATTTTTTCATAAACTTCCTTAGTTAAAGCATCAAAACTAAATCTGATTTTATCTGGCGGGTTTAACAAGAGTTTGTTGATATTATCATTAGAGAGCAATAATGTCCCATTGGAATAAAATCTAGTCTCCATCCCTTTACCTTTGGCGTATTTTATTCTTTCAAATAGCAATCTGTCTGTTAAGGGTTCATTATATTGCGTAAAGTTAACATCTTTGCATCCTAAATCGGCTGCTTGATCTATTATTTTCTTGTACAAATCGAAAGGCATGCTCTCTTTTTTTCTTTTCATGTGTTGATATGGGCACATAACGCATTTCAAATTACAGAGATTGTTTGGCTCTATTGTAAGAGAAAGAGGTTGCGAGTCAATCTTTTTCCGGATCATGTTCAAATAAAAATAGTCATAAATGTTTCCAATGCCCCTCATATTGATTAAATTAAGCATTGATTCGTAAAGGAGTTTATGAGAAATAATGAAATTTTTTATCACTCTTAGGTCCATTGCAGTTTGTTGGGCGAGAGGTTTAAATAAGTTTCGATTGATCGAGCGTTATTGAGACCGTTCTTAACACAAGACTAAACTAAGGCAAATCATATTTTATAAAGAACGCAGGCCAATTAAATTTTTATACCTTTAAATCTCCCTAAGGAAATGAAGGTTTCTATGATCATGCCCGCGTATAACGAAGAAAGGCGGATAAGAAAGACCCTTGAAGGATATTCGAGCTATTTTGAGGGATTAAGAAAAAGGGGTAAATTAGATTACGAAATATTGGTTGTTATAAATGGAACTACTGACAAAACAGAGGAGATTGTTAAGACTTGTTCACAAAATAATAGTAGAATCCTCTTCCTGAACTTGACACCTAGTGGGAAGGGCTTCGCAACAATTGAGGGATTCAAAGATGCCCTGAAGAGAAACAATGATTTAATCGGTTTTGTTGATGCTGATATGGCCACACTTCCCGAAGAATATTGGAAACTTATAAGATTCATGGGGGAGAACAAGGCGTATGATGTGACTATTGCAAGTAGGTATATGAAGGGGTCTGTAATTAAACCAAAACCGAAAGTGCAAAGGCTTTTGGCTAAGTGGGTCTTCAATGTTCTTGTTAGATCTCTTTTGCTCATGCCCTTTAGAGATACCCAATGCGGTGCTAAAATTTTTAGAAAGAGGGCCCTTGAAGAAATACTCCCCAAATTGACGATGTCTCAATGGGCATTTGATGTAGACCTTTTATACACGGCGAGAAAGAAAAGTTTTAGAATTAAAGAACTACCCACCTTTTGGGAAGACAAAGAGTACGCTACGATTAATTTTTGGAAAGCAGGGCCAGGAATGGCCCTTGGAGTTGTTAGGTTGAGGCTCATAAATTCCTGGCTCAGGCCGATTGTGAGTTACTATCATAGACTTAAAAAGATGGGGGGCTTTTGAATTAAATGAAAATTGCTTTGGTTGCTTCTGAGGGAGGCCATTTGACCCAGGCTAGGACAATTTTTTCTGAAGAAGTAATTGGAAATAACGAGGCAATTTACTTCACCGAAAGAAATCCTAAAACTGAAAAACTGCCTGGAAAGAAATATTTTTTTAAGGAGGTGGGGTATAATCCATTTAATTATCCGTATGCTATACTGAAATGTCTTCTTATATTCAAAAGGGAAAAACCCTCTGTGGTTATAACTACTGGTGCAGATATTGGGCTAGTCGGGATGATTGCCGGGAAGCTGTTGGGGATAAAAACAATATTCATTGACACGATAATCAGAGTAAAAACTCCGACCTGGGCTGGAAAACTATCATATCCATTTTCTGATATTTTCCTTGTGCAAATTCCTGGAATGGAGAAGCATTATGGGAAAAGGGCGAGATATGTCGGAGGGATAGTATGATTTTTGTGACTATTGGAACACATCGCAGTATGAACTTTGACAGACTTTTGAGGAGATTAGATGAGATTGCCCCGAAATTAAATGAAAAATTAATCGTGCAAAGGGGGCCAACAAAGTATCGCCCGAAGAATTATGAAAGTCATGAATTTATCCCGAATATTAATGAATTTTATAAAGAGGCTCGGGTCGTTATTGCTCACGGGGGTTCAAGCGTCTGGGAGTTTGCTCACAAATATAAGAAACCATTGATCATAACACCTCGGCTTTCTAAATACAAAGAACATTTCAATGATCATCAAGCAGAATTTGCTGAGTTTTTTTCTAAAAAAACAGGGATAAAGGCGATTTATGACATGGCAGAGTTGACCCCAGAACTATTGAAGGATTATAACAAGATTGCCAGTATAGACAAGGAGAATTTGAATAAGCTAAAAGGATATCTTTCTAAAGTGATTGTTGGAATTGAAAGTGGCAGTGTTTAGCCAGCCCAGAAAGATATTTAAACAACGTTCTTGTTTTTTGGAAATGCCTGTACTAAAAAACTTTATTTCTCGTGTGAAAGAGGTCGGTGGAGAGGAGGGGTGGGCGGTCGTCGCAAAACGAGGTTTTTCATGGATGGCGTTTACATTGATTTATCCATTCCGTGCAATTTCTCGACCAAAGACCTTCAATTTTGGTAAAAAAAAGATGAAATATTTCGATCACTTTTTTAATACAACTTGGATGAATGAAAGGAGTATCGAAATTCCGATTGTTTGGTCGGAAGTGAAGGAGAATTGGAATAAGGAAGTATTGGAGGTTGGAAATGTGCTATCTTATTATTTTTCTGATTTCCCTAAAAGCTTTCAGAGGGTGGATAAATACGAGAAGATCAAGGGAGTCATTAATGAGGATATCATCAACTTTAACCCGAAAAAAAAGTATGATCTAATTGTGAGCATCTCTACATTGGAACATGTTGGAATTGACGAGTCTCCGAAAGATTTTGATAAGATAGTTTTTGCTGTGAATAAATTAAAGAAGTTGTTGAGAGGGGGCGGGAGGGCTGTTGTCACCGTTCCGTTAGATTATCACCCGAGATTGATGGAATTGATTGAGGAAGGCAAGATAAATTTTACAAAAGAACATTACTTGAAAAGAATGAGCGCAAATAATTTTTGGGAAGAAATTTCTCGCGAAGAAGCAAAAGGAATCAAATTTGGTTCACCCTATATGTATGCAAATGGGTTGCTGGTGGGGATTATTGAAAAGAGACAATAATTTTTTATTAGGAAATACCTATGCACAACAACGCTCCGGCTGAAGCTGATTTATGAACTCAACAATTCTTAAAAAGGATAGACTTCTAAAAAAATCATGAAAATCTCCCTTGTCTACGAGTTTTTAACAGAAACCGGCGGGATAGAAAGACTTATGGCAAATAATGCAAGGATGCTTCAGGAAGCAGGTTTTGATGTCGAAATATTGACCTGCCATTACAACGATGAAACTCTGAAGAATACTGGCCTTGATAAAGTGAAGGTTAAAAACATCTCATCATTTAAAACGCCACTAGAATCCCTAAGCATGGCCCTTTGTTTTCTTGGATTTAATAAAGTGGATGGGGACAAGAGTGATTTGTTCATCAGCTATAGTTTTCCTTCTAACTATCTAATAAGAAATGTTAAGACCAAGAAAATAAATTTCTTAAACCACTTCCCACGTTGGCTTAATGCAGACGTGAAAGGCAGGTATCTCTGGGCAAAATCCACCCATGGAATCAAGAGGATGGTGGCTTTTCTCTTATCCATTTTGTTTGGAAAAAGGCTTAGGGCCCTAGATAAAGCC
This sequence comes from archaeon, assembly GCA_043821585.1. Lineage (GTDB taxonomy): Archaea > Nanobdellota > Nanobdellia > Pacearchaeales > GW2011-AR1 > UBA73. The sequence continues at coordinate 40,531 of JBDRCQ010000003.1, read as the reverse complement.
CTTGTGAGAAATAATGATCTCATATTTACCAGCTGCGATTACCTGAAGAAAGTGATTGAGCCCCCCTACAAAATAAATGCGGTGATATCTTACCCTCCAGTCGATGAAGTCTTTAAGGAATCAAAGGAAAAAATAGATGAGACGTTTATATTGTATTCCGGCAGGATAATTCCAGATAAAAAGTTTGACTGGTTGATAGAATCTTGCTCTTACATGAAAAACAAAGTGCCCCTTTATTTATCCGGTCAGGGCAATGATGCATATATTAACGAATTGAAAGATCTTGCGTCAAAAAAAGGAGTGAAGTTAAAATTTTTGGGCAAGTTAAGCACAGACGATTTAATAAAGTACTATTCATCTGCTCAGTTAACCGCGTTTCCAGTGCCTGTCTGTGAGTATGGCATGATTGCCATAGAGGCTCTTGCTTGCGGTACCCCCTCTGTTGTTTGGGGAGATAATGCTGGACCTGCAGAACAGATAACGGACGGCGTGAATGGATTCTACGCTAAACCGTATGATCTGAAAGACTTTGGGGCCAAGATGGACAAATGTATTGACCTAAACCTTAAGCAAAAAAATAAGAGAAAAATTAAAGATTCTGCAAGAAAGTTTCTTTATGAAGATGTCAAAACAGATTTTGTTAAAGAAATAAAAAGAACATTGACAAACTATAAACAATAGTCGGACTATTTGATTATTTCACCAACTTTATTGCTCCATCCATAAATTTTTTCACGTAAGGGTGTAGCTCTGGCCTTAATCTTGGATATTCAGAAGGCATTACTATCATCGGGTCCTTGTGAAGATTGTCCAACTTTAAATTTCCGTTACCAACTGCAAAAAAAACAAAGGCAGTGTTATCTGTCCCTTTTCCGTGACCGAAGGGTTCGGTGTGCATGAAAATTCTTGCAGAACCCAGGAAGGTTATGTCTGTTATATCGAGCCTTGTCTCTTGTTTTACCTTTAGCCTTAGAGAGTCCTCTGTTTTTACTCCTCTTTGTATCCTGCCTCCGATAGGCCAGATTGTATCCCTCATCGGTTGGTTATCTCTCCTTACCAGAAGTATTCCCCCATTATATTGAATAAATATGTCGTGACAGGGAACAATCATGTTTTTATGGGCCGCCACGTAATCTTCAAGAGGGAGATTCCCCGATTCTAGTTTTGAAAGGTCCGTACCTTTTTCTTCCTCTAGATTACATTCGAAGAGTTCGTTCATTTTGTTAGGAAATTTTAGGTTTTTATAAAATTATCTGTTTGGTCAAATTGGACTACATAAATCTTTAAATAAACCTCATTAATCTAAGCCCTATGCTGACTAGGGAGATTACTAAATGCAGGGTATGTGGTTCTACTGATTTAGTGGGTTTGTTTGGCTTAGGAGATTTGTATCTCTCGACATTTGTGGAAAAAGAGGGCGAAAACATAGGAAAGGCCCCCCTACATCTAGTGTGGTGTAATAATTGTAGCCTTGTTCAACTGAAGCACACGGCCCCTCAGGAGCTTATGTACTCAAGACATTATTGGTATAGGTCCAACTTAAACAAGGTAATCATAGATGATCTGAAGGAGATAACGGAGGCTGCACAAAAAATGGTTCCCTTGAAGAGAGATGACATTGTTTTGGATATTGGGGCCAATGATGGCACCCTATTAAAATTCTACCCCGACCATCTGAGGAGGATTGGTTGCGAACCTGCGCTGAATCTTGTTCCGGAACTGAAAAAACATTGCAATATTGTTATTGATGACTTTTGGGACTATAACCGATATGGTTATATGTTTTCAGACAGAAAGGCCAAGATAATTACTGCGATTGGAATGTTTTATGACATGGATGATCCGGGACAGTTTATTAGAGACTCTGCAAAGGCCCTCGCAGAAGATGGTGTTTTTGTTGCTCAACTTATGACATCAAAGCCAATGCTTGAAAAAAATGACATTGGAAATATTTGCCATGAACATTTAGAGTATTACTCATATAGCTCGTTGAAGTATTTGTTCGAGAAAAATGGATTGGAGATCTTTAAGGTTGAGGAGAATTCAATAAATGGTGGAAGTTATAGGGTGTTTGCTAGGCATTACAAAAATGGGAGTGTTGATTATCCAGAAGATATAACGAAAGAATCCTATCTTGAACTTGCTAAGAGAATGGATCAGAATAAAAAGGAATGTGTTGATTTAATAAATAGTATTCTAAAGGAAGGCAAGAGTGTCTATGCTTATGGCGCTTCGACAAAGGGGAATACAATCCTTCAATATTACGGGCTGGGCAAAGATTCTATAAATGGCATTGCAGAGATCCATCCCGAAAAAATTGGTAAGATGACTGTGGGGACGCATATCCCCATCCTCGAAGAAGAAGAGGCGAAGAAAAAAGCAGATTATTTTTTAGTGTTGCCATATGCGTTCAAGGATAGCTTCATAAAAAGAGAGCAATCCTGGCTGAAAGAAGGGGGTAAGTTCATTTTTTGTACACCAAAAGTTGAGATTTATGGCTGGGGAGAACAAACCCTTTCGGGAGATTCAGATACTGGCGGGAGAAAGAAAAAGGCACTTATCTTGGGCGTTACCGGGCAGGATGGAAGCTACATGGCAGAGCTCTTGCTGGAGAAAGGTTATGAAGTTCATGGATTCATAAGAAGATCTTCTACTGGCAATACGAAAAACATAAAACATTTAATTGATAAAATAAATATTCACCAAGGGGACTTAGCTGATTCAACTTCATTGTATAGGACAATTTCATCTGTGAATCCTGACGAGCTTTACAATTTTGCCGACCAAGACCATGTTAGGTGGAGTTACGATTCTGTAGACTACTCTTCAGATATTACCGGTGCGGCTGTTGGAAGGATTCTGGAAATTATAAAACAAGTTAATCCCAAGATAAAGTTTTTTCAACCTGTTTCTTCAAATATCTTCGGTAAAACTCTAGATGGGATTCAGACCGAAGAGACTGGGTTAAGGCCACAAAGCCCTTATGCCTGTGCAAAGGCGTATGCTTTTCATTTAATGAGATACTATCGGGATGTCTTTGGATTATTTGCTTCAACGGCCATTTTTTACAATCACGAATCTCCCAGGCGGAATGAGGAATATGTAACAAGAAAGATAACAAGGGCTGTCGCGCGGATATCAAAAGGATTGCAAGATAAATTGTATCTTGGTTTTATAGACTTGGGAATAGACTTTGGTTATTCTGAAGATTATGTGAAGGCTTCATGGAACATTCTGCAACTGACAAAGCCTGATGATTTTATTATTTGCACAGGCGAGCAGCATACAGTCAGGGAGTTTGTTGAGGAAGCATTTAAACACATAGGGGTTGAAATTTTATGGAAGGGTGATGGTCTTGAGCAGGTAGGCTATGATAAAAATACTGGAAGGGAGTGCGTTGGGGTTGATCCAAGATTCTTCAGGCCCAGCAAAACAGATCCGCTAATTGGAGATACCAGCAAGGCTAGACAGGCATTTGGTTTTAGTCCGGGGGTCAGATTTAGGGATCTTGTGGGGCTAATGGTTAAGCACGATTTAAAAGAAGTTGATTCTGAGATCAAAAGATGAGATATTCTGTTTCAAAACCTGATTTGGACGGCAATGAGCTGGATTATGTAACTGAAGCTATCAAAACAGGTTGGATCTCATCTCAAGGACCATTTGTTAAAAAATTTGAAGATGCATTTGCGTCATGGAATGGCATAAAACATGGCGTCGCTTGTTCTTCTGGAACTGCTGCGTTGACTCTTGCCCTTAGGGCGTTGGGTATTGGTCCAGGAGATGAAGTGATTGTGCCGGAGTTTACAATGATTGCAAGCGCGTGGGCAGTTTCATACACTGGGGCAAAACCTGTTTTTGTAGACTGCAAAGATGATCTGAATATTGATGTTAGTTTAATTGAGGGGAAGATAACTGAAAAAACCAAGGCAATAATTCCAGTCCATATTTATGGAAGACAATGTGATATGGACGCAATATTGGACATTGCGTATAATTATAATCTTAAGATTGTTGAAGATTCGGCTGAAGCGCATGGCGTAAGACCAAGGGGGCATATTGCGTGCTTCTCCTTGTTTGGGAATAAAATAATTTCCTCTGGCGAAGGAGGGATCTGTATTACAAATGATAAAAACCTGGCAGAGCAGATGGTTCATCTTAGGGCAATGGCATTTACGCCACAGCACGATTTTATACATAAAAAAATTGCTTATAATTTTAGGATGACCAATATGCAAGCAGCCATTGCATTGGCACAAACAGAAAGGATAGATTCATTCCTTAAGAAAAGAAAACAGATCGAATCTTGGTATGATGAAAAACTGAAAGATGTTCGGGGCGTGACTTTGTTGCCTAAGAGAGATGTTGTCTGGTTTTATGATGTCTTGGTTGATAACAGACAGAAATTGCAGGAATTCTTAGAAGAGCAAGGCATAGAAACAAGACAGTTTTTCAAGCCAATGAGTCGGCAACCTATGTATTATGATGAATCCTGGAGAAGTTTAAAAGCTGCTAAATATGGATACAATGGAATTTATATTCCAACATATCCTAGTCTGAATGAGCAAGATATAGACTTTATTGTCATTAAAATAAAAGAATTTTATGGGGGTGAAAGTGAATCAAGCAGATCATTTAGCTAATTCGAGCTCATGGAAGAAAAGAGCTCTGATAACTGGGATTACCGGCCAGATTGGGAGTTATCTCGCCGAGCTTTTAGTCGATAAAGGATATGAAGTGTATGGGATAATAAGAAGAACCTCAAGGATAGAGGGCGCTAGACAGAGGATAGACCATATAAAGGGTTTGAACTTGTTTTATGGAGACTTACAGGATTCTGGGATTATTGAAAGGATAGTTTCTGATATACAACCTGATGAAATTTATAATCTTGCTGCCCAGTCCCATGTTTGGATATCATTTCATACACCCGAACATACCTCAAACACAAATGCCTTGGGCGTTTTGAGGATATTGGAAGCTGCTAGAAGACTGAAAAAGCCAGTGAGGGTTTACCAGGCTTCGACTTCTGAGCTTTATGGAGGGGTTTTGGGAAATGCCTTGCTGAATGAAAATACTCCGTTTCATCCAAGAAGCCCGTATGGCGTTGCTAAACTTTACGGTTATTGGATCATTAAGCATTACAGGGAAGCCTACAATATGTTTTGTTCTAATGGAATTGTTTTCAATACGGAATCGCCTAGGCGCGGTGAGAATTTTGTGACGAGAAAAATAACTAAAGGCGTTGCGGACATTAATGCAGGGTTGTCTGAGAAGATATATCTCGGAAATTTGAATGCAAAGAGGGATTGGAGTCATGCGAAGGACTCCGCTAAGGCAATGTGGCTTATTCTGCAGGCGGAGAAACCAGACGATTACGTTATTGCTTCAGGGGCAAATCATTCTGTGAGGGAGTTCGTTGAGATTGCATTTAAGCATGTTGGGATAGACATTGCTTGGAGGGGCGAAGGGGTTAACGAGGTCGGTTATGATCCCCAAAATGGCAAGGTTTATGTTGAAGTAGACCCGTATTATTTTAGGCCCACTGAGGTTGAGGCACTGGTGGGTGATGCTAACAAAGCCAAGAAAGAGTTAGGATGGTCTCAGGACTATAAGTTTAGCGATCTTGTTAAGGAAATGATGGATTATGACCTTAATTTGGTGAAGGGGGCCCCTCAGAGATTTGATCCCTCAGTATTTTTGCCTAAGAAATCTGAGAGATTTAGGGACTAATTTGAGTCTTGACTATCAAATTGTGTTAATCACTAAAAATTATTGCCTTATCACTTCGTAAATAAAAACATCTCCTTTGATTGTTACTAGGTTCAGGGAAATGCCCACATCTTCAAATGTCTTAGTTTGTTTGATATCTTGAGTTCCCGTTGAGACATCTATCCTTGTGTCCATGAAAGGAACCTCTATAGAAACTGCTTGGCCCTGGGCATTGTAGCTGATTCTCCCCATCCAATCAGGATTTCCTGGTTCCGAAAATAGAACTAAGAAATAGTTTATATTTGGATTGTCGGCTATTTTTTGCAGAACCTTCGTGGCATTCTCAGAGCCTATTGGGTAATCATCTAGAATGCCTAGCGGATGAACGGTTCTCCTTTCTGAGTAATATGCAGTCTGAGTTTCGGCCCTTGTTGAGATTACATCTTCTTCTTGAGATATATCTTTCAAAAATAGCCCTGCGTCTTTTACGCTTTGATAGGAGCCGATTTTATTTTTTATTATAAAATCGGCGTGAGTTACTTGATCGTAACAACCATATCCTAATAAGAGCACTATGAATATGATTCCCAAGGGTTTGTAATATTTTTTAAGGTAGTCACCGATTGAGACAGTTGCTCTGGAGATTGCGACAAAAGTGCCAAGCAACATAGGGTAGTACCATCTTGGTTCACCAAAGTCTGTTATTCTCTTTTGATAGAATGTAAAATAAGCCATGGTTACGGCTATTGTCAAGAATAGGAAAAGGTCGCTTCTTACTTTTGTGGAAGTGTCCTTCTTCCAATATCCAAAGCTTAAAACAATGTTTACTAGTAAGACAAAAACTCCGATGAAAAATACATACAATAGTGGACTAAATTGAGTAGAAACGCTCCCGTAGAATGCCCAAAAGACACGAAAAGCAAGCAATGTGATCGGACCAGGGTTATAATATGTGCTTGCAACAGTATCTATACCTGAAGCAAAGATATATTTTTCAGATATGTACAACAAGGCGAATGCAATGATTAAGGCAAACCAATTGTATTTGTCCTTGATTAATTTCCTAAAATCTTTTGTCAGTAGCATATAAACTAAAAAGAAAAGTCCAAAGAGAAAATACCCTCTCCTGATCATGTAAGTTATTATAACTAGAATTACTGTTATCGGGATTGCCCATTTGGGATTTAACCCGAAAAATTTTTCCTTTCTTTCGTAACCCTTCCAGAAAACATAAATTGAAAGAAAACCAAACAGTAAGGCTGGAGCTTCTAAGTGGAACCTCATCGTGTAAAAAATATTCTCCCAGAATACACACATTAAAATGGTTGAGATAATTGCAAGACTTTTGTTTTTGTACATCAGAAATACTATATGGTATGTTAAAAAGATTAGAGCGATGGAGGGTATGATCTCTAAGATGAATTTTATACTTATGTCGGATAGCCCAATTTTGAAAAGTGCGCCTGCTGCAAATGGAAATAGCGAATTATGTTGAGATGTTACCTTCCAATCGGTTGGGTAACCTGCTAAGGTTTTTGCATATGCCATGTAGTCTGCTTCATCCCACCAAAGCGGCTGACTAGTGGTTATCGAGAAGTAATAAAGCCTAAAACCTATCCCGAAGATTATGACAAGAAGGAGTATTAGGTTTAGAGGGTCTTTTAACCAGAGGATTATCTTTTGTTTTCTTTCTTCAACCGGATCCATTGGGAATAGAGTTAAAAGAGCTTTTTATGTCTTTCTCATTTCAGTGTTTGTTGTGGGATAATCTGATTGATTCTTTCTAAAACCTCTGAAACGTCTATGCTCTTTACCAGACCCTCATCGTATTGGTCCATTTTTTCAGGGAAGAATTCTTTTAACTTTGGAGAAACCAACTTTGTCAGAATGTCGTAAGGTTCTACCTCCTCTGGAGAAGTACAAAAGAATAGGCCGACTGTTGGTTTTTCTAATCCGATAGAGAGGTGAAGAGCAAAACTGTCAGAACAAACAATCGCCTTGCAAATGTTAACTAGGGCTGCAAATTCCCTTGTTGAATTGTGGGGATTGTTTGTTGGAACTTCGATTCCTTCTGATTTTAGGGCCGCTAAGATTTTGTCTCTTTTTTCAATTTCGTCTGGTCCAGCGAAGAGAATTACCTCATTGCCTTGTTCTTTTATTTTTTTTATGAATTCATTTATCCTACTTTCGTGCCAGGCCTTTGAGGGCCATCTTGGTGAAGAACCTATGTGAATCCCTATAATCTTTTTTCCAACCAGATTATTTTGTTTTAAGAAAATTTCTCCGAGAGATGCTTCCTCGGGAGTTAGATCTATGTAATATCTTTTTTTCTCGTAGGGGATCTCTGCAACTTCAAACATCATTTCCTGGTATGTTTTTTTGTTTGATTTTTTTAGCTCATCGTCAAACAAAGTATTGAGATAATATTCTGCTCCAAGATTGAATGCAGAGGCGTAACCATTATCCGAATAGAATCCGAATTTTTCTTTAGCCTTTATTTCTGAGGCCATTGTTGTTGCAACCTTGTCTATATCAAAGTTATATAATACATCGAATTCTTCTTGCGGTTTTGACATTAGAACCTTGTCAATGTTTTTGTCTGTTTTTATTATCTCCAAGGCGTTTGGTTTTGTGATCCAGGTTAATTCAGACTTTGGAAACCTCTTTTTTAGGGCAACAGCTAAAGGAAGAGTCCGTATTACGTCACCCAATGCGCCTAGTTTGATTAGCACTATTTTCATGTTATTAAGGCTGAAGGATGGTTTAAAAGCTTTTTCAAAACATTTTTAATTTAGGTTGTTATGGACTTTTAATGAAGATATACCTAGCTGGAAAGATTAGAAACGAAATCGAAAGGGAGTTCCTAGAAGAGATTGATTCCGTTTGTAAGTCAGCAGGGTTCGAGACGTTTTTACCGCACAGAGATGTTGGGTTGGCTGGAAGCATTGAGGAAGTGGACAAGATATTTGAAGGGGATATAAAAGAAGGATTTAGGGATGTTAACTTAGTTGTTGCTGTTCTTGATGGGCTACATGTCGGAGCTGGAACTGCCTGGGAACTTGGTTATGCTTACGCTAGAGGAATCCCTGCAATCGGGATAAAAACTGATGAACCAGTAGAATCTGCTTTAGAATATCTCAGCGCTATTCTGATCGGAAGTATGGAAATTGTTAATTCCAAAGAAGAATTGGGGTCTAAGCTTGTGGAATTTGCTAAACAGTTTAATCAAGAGGCTTAGTTGATTCTATCTCTGTCTCTCTCCAACCGTCTTTATAGGCCTTTTTTGTCTTCAATTCCTTGAACGCTGATAGATAAATATGAAGCCTAGCAAAATAAAATTGGATAATCCAGAAAAATTCTTTTAGGCTTCTTGGCTGGAGTATCGCAAAGAATGCACCTTCCTTTATTTCATTGAAGAGAGATTTTGTTCTGGGCATATCTGGCGCTATTTTGTTCAGGTTCTCGTGAGCCTTTATATTTCTGACCTTTTGGTTAAACCAGTCTGTCCAGTTGTTTGGGTTTTTTACATAAACCTCTGCCTTGTCGGAGTAGACTATTCTGTATCCCTTTTTCCAGAAGAGATATGGAATTATGCTGTCTTCAGAAGTGTTTGTTGAAAAGTCGAAGATTACTCCGTCGCGAATTGCAAATAAGTAACCAGAGCATTCGAAAAACTCCTTGTTCTTGGACATCCTTTTTCTTACTTGGTGAATCCGTTTGAATGCGACTTCTGCCCAGTACTCGTACTTGGATTTAGTGGAATCTATTTGGACCGGCCTTCCGGTTACGCAACCTACCTTTTTTTCATTAAAGGGTTTAAGGATTTCTTCTACAGCATTTTCCGAGACATATACATCTCCGTCCGTCAAGATGTAAAAGTGATTTTCATCACCAGTTCCGTATTCCTGAAAGAGAAGATTTAACGCGTAGCCCTTTCCCTCTCCGGGATCAAGGAAAAATTCGACATTCTTGTTTTTTATTTCTTTTTTTAGGAACCTTTCCACTTCTGGAAATGGATCTACCACTATTATCTTGAACTTGTCTTTTATTTTTTGATTTAGAAAATATTTTACTGCTCTGAGAGTTGCCTTCGGCTCGTTGTAAGAGGTTATGATTATATGGATCATTCAGATTACCTCTAGAGGATAATCCTCTGGTCGGATAAGAACAATTTTTTCCCCAGATTCTGATTTTGCGACAATTCTGCATTTTTTAGAGCCTTGTTTTCCTATTTCTGAAATTTCTATTTCTTCAACTGAAAATATCTTTCCTGCGACTTTTATTTTGTCTCCTTTTTTTATCTCCCTTGCTTTCTTTTTCATAAGTTAATTTGATGGATTAGACTTATAAAGTTTATTGGTTTGCTGGGAAAATGAAATGTGCGATTGTTCTGTGCTCTGGTGGATTAGACAGCGTTACGACTGCATTTTTAGCTAGAAGTAAGTATAATAAACTCATCATTTTGTTTTTTAATTACGGGCAGAGAAATCAGGGCCCTGAAAGAAAATTTGCAATGAAATGCGCAGAAGACTTGGGGGCACGATTTTTTGAGATGGATCTTAGCTATCTTGGGCAGATTTCCACATCTCTTCTAAATTCTGATGAAGAACCTACAAAAGTTAAAAAGGAAGACTTGAAAGACACGGTTTTAGAGAGTAATAAATGGTATGTGCCTTCTAGGAATTTGGTATTTCTCTCAAATGCACTCTCTTTTGCGGAGTCCTTAACAATCAAGGAGGGAGAAACGAGCGATATCTTTGTTGGCTTCAAGAATGAGGGTGGCGAGCATTACCCTGACACTACTCCAATTTTTGTGGAGGCAATGAACAAAATCTCTGAAAACTCGACAAAGGGCAAGTTTAAGATAATTGCGCCATTGATTGAGAAAGATAAAGAGGATATTGTGGGTCTAGCAAGAAAGTTAGGTGTTGATTTTAAAAAGACGTTTAGTTGTTACGTTGGAAAGGAAAAACATTGTGGCACGTGTCTTGCCTGTAGGCTGAGACAACAGGGATTCTATTGGGCCGGTATTGAAGATCCCACTGAGTATTTAACTGTTAATTAATTTTTCTAGTTTTGTTACAATCTTTTCCCAGGAAAATTTTTCTACGCTTTTGCGTGCTTGTATCTTGACACTGTTCAGATCCTCTTTCAACGAAAAAGAAATCTTTTCTGCGAGTTGTTTTTCATCGCCAGTCTTGAAAAGAAAACCATTTTTTCCATTCTGGATCAACTCTTGAGTTCCTAAGTTTTTGCTTGCGATTACCACTTTTTCACGAGCCATTGCCTCGATCAGTGATTGGGGCATAGATTCCCTTATTGAGGGTAGAACGAAAACTTTTGCGGAGTCTACTTTCCTTATTTTTCCTTTAAGATTATACACCGGGCGAGAAAAGACTATTCTTTGACCTGCTATCTTTTTTAATTTTTTTAGGCATTCATTTTCTGCAGGCCCCACAATTTCCAATTTTACGTCTTTCAACAGATTGATGGCCCTAATGAGTGTTTCTAAATCTTTAATCGGCGCGATCCTCCCCAGGAAGAGAACCTTGTGTTCTTCTTTTGATCTTTTTTGCGTGAAGAATTCTCTTGGGATGCCATTAGGAATATACTCGATCTTTTCTTTTTTTACTCCGAGTTTGTGTAAGACTTGTTCTTCCCACTTTGTTATTGTTACAACTTTATCAAACTCTTTTAATTTTTTTTGACCAATGAAGAAGTCATAGAGTCGGGTGGACAACTTGCCAAGAAACCCTCTTGATTCGTTACCAAACGGTGCGTGAGTGACTAAGAAAACCTTGCACCCTATTCTTTTTTTTATCGCCAGTGCAGTGGTGGTGTGGGTGTGGCGATATGAATGAGCTATGATTACATCGGGGCATAATTTGATCGCCTCTGGTTTAAAATCCCATTTCATAAAACTTTCTCCGCCCAGTCTTTTTGCTGGAAATCTTTTGACTCCCACTAGACCAATTTTTTCTTCCGCTGAAGCGACGTCTCTGGTACCCTTAACAAAATTTGAAGAAAAGACTTGAACGGTGTGACCTTTCCTTGCTAGCATCTCCGATTCTTGTTTGACTCTTTGCCAAACTCCGCATGCGCCTGCCGAGAAATTAGTTAACTCGAGGATCTTTAGTTTTTCCTTTCTGCGAGCCATAAGGTCACACATGGGGGAATATCTTTAAATAGTTTTATTTATACGTGCAGTTTATGGGGTTGAGATACTATCTAAAAGAGCTGAGATATTACACTCTACTTGAGGGGTCTCCTAAGCGAGTGATCTATAATTTTCTTTTTAGTAAGACTCCTCTTTCTAAGCTTGTTAATGGAAGGCTTTACAAATTTTTCTACAGGAGGAAGGTTGAAAAATTCACGAGGACCCACAGCCCAAGAATCCTTCAGATTGAAAACACAAACTTGTGCAATGCGAGGTGCATCATGTGCCCCCATAGCACTATGAAGAGGGGAAAGAGGATAATGAGCCTCGATAATTTCAAAAAAATAGTGGATGAAGTACTTACAAACTACAAGGAAATTAAAATTGTCACTATAACTGGCTTTGGAGAGCCGACGATGGATAAAACTCTTGTTGATAAAATAAAATATATCAACGATGAATATCCTAAAGTAAAAATAGACATTTTTACGAATGGAGGGCTTCTTAGCAAAGAGTTAAGCGATGGCCTATTGAAGAGGAACATTAGAAGAATAAACTTTAGCATTAATGCAATGGAGAACAACTACAAAAAAATTACTGGGCTCGATTATAAAAAAGTAAAAGGGAATTTCCTATATTTAATGAAAAGAAAAAAGGAGCTTAATAAAAAATTTCCATTAGTTAATTGCTCGCTCATGGTTCTAAAGGAGAATGAAAAAGATATCGATGAGTTCATTAAATTTTGGTCTTCTTATGGAGACTCTGTAATGACTTACCTTCCACTTGATTGGGCAGGCGATAAGAAGGTTGATTCTGCGCGATCCCATTCTTTCAATAAGAGGTTTGGGTGGCCTTGCCTACCTTTGTGGAAGAATATCACAGTTGATGTTGAAGGAGACGTTATAATGTGTTGCCAGGATTATGAATCGAAGGTAAAGTTTGGGAATGTTCTTAAGGAACCTATTAAGGAAATAATGAACTCTGAGAAGTTTAATAAGATCAGAGAACTTCACAAAAAAGGAATCTTTTCTATGCCTGTTTGCAAGACATGCGATAATTGGGCTAACTCAAGCCTTTGGTGGTGGACATATTAGTTTCCCCTACAAAAACAAGAGAATAGCTCAGGTATGAATCTAAAGGTGTGCCTTTCTCCTTTCTTATCCTTGACTTTAAATTGAAAAACTTTTTCAGCACTAGGAAGGGATTGATAAGCCGAAATGACGTGAAAAGAGAGTCCCCAATAAATTCTTTTTTTCTAACGTCTATTTTTTGCGCGATAGCCTCGAATTCTCTCCTTGAAAAAGGATATTCTTCGCCAAATTTCCAAAGATTTATTGATTCTGCCACAAATTTGTGAATCCTGTAGGGAATATTGTACTTATTTGGTACCGAGATGAGGGCAATTCCCCCTTTATTGATCAAGTCGAAATGGGATTTTACAATTTTTATCCGGTTTTTTCCCTCGAAATGTTCCGCTAGGCCAAAGGATAGGGCAACATCGTATTTGCCGTTCAATTTTTCAGGCAAGTCCAATGCATCTGCCAGTATAAACCTTGCATCGCAATTATTCCTCTTAAAAAATTCCTTACTTCGTTTGATTGCTTTTTTTGAATAATCTAATATTGTAACCTTGGACCCTTTTTTTGCAAATAGCAACGCGTTAGTGCCTCCGCCGGCCCCAATTTCTATTACTCTTAAATTCTTGAAACCCTTAAATTTACTAAGTATCCTTTTCTCTATCCTTTGCCACCTTATTGAGTTTTCCTCTCGAGTTAGGTTGAAAATGTCTTGCTCTTTTGATGTTTTTTTCCAGAGAGAGTCCCAAAGTTCTGGCGTGTTCTTTCGCATAGAGATAATTAGCCCCTTTTATTTTTAAAGTTACCTGGTGCTGTTTTTCGTTTAATTAATTTTTTTAATTTTACCACTTCTTAAGTACATGTCTGTGGCGAATTGATTTTCATTATGCCACGAAGTTACAAATATTTATATACATGCAAGGGTGTGAAGAATTATGGATGATAACTTTTGGAAGGGGAAAAATGTTTTAATAACTGGGGGGACTAGTTTTGTTGGTAAAAATCTTACAAAAAAACTAGATGCTCTCGGTGCGACTTATTTTACTTTTGGAAGCAGCAAATATGATTTGACAAAGAAGGATGATGCAGAAAAGGCATTTCAGACTGGTAAATATGATTTTGTTATTCATATGGCTGCATTGCAACATGCTGCTGATTGGCCGATGCACCACACTGCAGAACAATTTTATGTTAATGGATTGATCCAAATTAACTCTCTTGAGGCCTGGAGAAAGTTTCAACCAGATGCTAAGATGATCGCTGTTGGAAGTAGCTGTTGCTACCCCGGGAAAATACCTCGATTAAAAGAGGAGGACATTGATCAAGGGGATTTACATGACAGCGTTTATGCCTACGGGGCGACAAAAAGGTTACTTGGTATTGGACTAAGAGCTTATGCAGATCAGCATAAAAATTTAAGGGGGATAATGCCTATGTTTGCCACACTTTATGGGCCCTATGATGATTTTGATTTGAAAACTGCCCATGTGGTTGGAGCGTTGGTTGCGAAATTTTGTGATGCTAAAAAAGAGTCTCTTCCGAGTGTTGAAGTTTGGGGGGGTGGAACCCAGACAAGAGAGTTAATATTTATCGAGGATCAGATAGATGGGTTGCTGATGGCTGCTCAACATTTTGAGGGAGACCCTTCGAGTTACTGTGGTCAAATTATAAACATTGGGGCTGGAAAGGAGATATCCATAAAAGACCTTGCTGAAACGATAAAAAAGGTTAGCGGGTATTCCGGAGAGATTGTTTACAATACAAATAAATTTGTAGGGGTTAAGAATAAAGTTTTGGATATTACGAAGGCGAAGAATGAAATTGGGTGGACTGAAAAGAACAAAATGCATACTTTAGAGGAAGGATTAAAGAAAACTATCGATTGGTACTCTAGGAATAATTGAAATGGAAAAGAATGTTTTAATAACTGGGGGGGCAGGATATATCGGAAGCGTTATGACAAGGCATTTACTTGATAGTGGTTACAAGGTGACTTGTGTTGACAATCTCATGTACGGTCAACAAACACCATTTCTCTTTTCTAACGATCCAAATTATGAATTCATATTCGGAGATGCAAGAGATGAAGAATTAATTAAAAAAGCTATTTCTGGAAAGGACGTAATTATCCCCCTTGCATGTTTGGTTGGAATGCCTATTTGTAAGAAGAAACCATTCGATGCAAAATCAACAAATTATGAGGCAGTTGCCTTGCTCGACAGACTAAGAAATCACGATCAGATAGTTGTTTACCCCACAACAAATAGCGGTTATGGCACTAAAACTGGCGACATGTTCTGTACCGAAGAAACGCCACTTGAACCGATCTCCCTTTATGGAGAGACTAAAGTTAATGCGGAGAAACTTTTGTTGCAATCTGATAAACCAGCTGTTACGCTTAGACTGGCTACAGTATTTGGAGTTTCACCTAGAATGAGGACGGACCTCTTGGTTAATGATTTTGTCTTCAAAGCGTTTAGAGACGGTTGTCTGATTCTGTTTGAAAGACATTTCAAAAGGAATTATATTCACATAGGTGATGTTGCAAAAGGGTTCTTACATGTCATAGAGAATTTCGAATCTATGAAAAATGAGCCTTATAATCTTGGCCTTGACGAAGCGAACCTCTCTAAAGATGAACTGGCCCATAAAATTAAAGAGCATCTTCCTGGAATAAAGATATATTATGATGAATTTGCTTCAGACCCTGATAAAAGAAATTACATAGTCTCAAATGAAAAGATTTTAAAGAAAGGGTTCAAGGCAACAGTCGGACTGGATGAGGGGATTAAAGAGCTGATTAGAGGATATAAGGTTTTATTGGCAAATAACCCATATGGCAACGATTAGTGAAAAGCCCATCACGTCGCAGCTTACTGCGAAGTAGCCTTCCGAAGGAGAATTCAGCCTAGCAAGCATATTCCCCATAACAAAATTGTTTATAAAGTCGCTAATGAATTGAATTACATGGAGTGTGTGGAACATTGAGTTTATCAAAAAGAAAGGCTGTTTTCCTTGACAGGGACGGAGTCATAAATAAAAAGGCTCCTGAAGGCGTATATATTACTAATTGGCGCGATTTTGAGTTTTTGCCAGGGGTTAAGGAGAGCATTGGCAAGTTGGGAGCGAGAGATTATAAAATTGTAATTATAACTAACCAGAGAGGCATATCTAAGGGGCTTATGAATCTTGAGGATCTTGAAGAGATACATGGCAAAATGTTGAATGAAATCTTGGAGGCTGGTGGAAGGATAGATAAGATTTACTTTTGTCCCCATGATGCTGGAGAGTGCGATTGTCGAAAACCCCTTACGGGGATGTTGGACAAGGCAAGTAAAGAATTGAACATTGATTTGGAAGAAAGTTGGGTTATAGGGGATTCGGTCTGCGACATTGAAATGGGAAGAAAAAGGAAGTGTAAAACTATTTTGATTGGGAATGAGAATTTAGAGGCGGCCGATTTTGTGGCTAAAAGTCTTAAGGAGGCAGTATCTTTGATAAAATGAGGGCCATAATCTTAGCTGGCGGGTTTGGGACTAGACTAAAAAGTGTATCGGGCGATGTTCCAAAACCCATGGTTTCCATCGCAGGTAAGCCCTTTTTAGAACATCAGATACGTTTTCTAAAAGATCAAGGGATAACTGAAGTAATTCTTGCCGTTCATAATAAGGCAAACCAGATTAAATCTTATTTTAGGGACGGAAGTAATTTTAATGTTAACATAACCTATTCTGAAGAGGAAACTCCGCTTGGAACCGCTGGTGCAATTAAAAACGCAGAGCGCTATGTAGACAATACATTTCTTGTTTTAAATGGAGATTCATATTCGCAGTTAGACTTGAAGAAACTTGTTGATTTTCATAAATCAAAAAGGAGCAATTTTACTTTAGCTTTAACAACTTCTTCAGATCCTTCTCATTACGGCAACGTTATCTTAAATGAAAATAGAATTATGGGCTTTTCTGAAAAAAAGGTTGTTTCTAATTCATTAATTAATTCTGGAGTTTACGTTTTTGAGCCAAAGATTTTTGACTATATTGAGCCTGGCAAAAAGACTTCTATTGAAGGTGAAGTCTTTCCACAGTTAGCCAATGAAGGCACTTTGTGGGGATTTCCTTTCGAAGGGTACTTTAGAGATATAGGCCGGCCTGAGTCTCTTGAACAGTTTAAGAAAGACGTTCTTGAAATGTTGATCTTGCGAGAAGATCGTCTTGTTCGTGACGCATTGTATAAGCTTGACCGAACAGGCATTAACCTTGTGCTTATTGCAGGCGAACAAAAGAAGCTGTTGGGTGTTGTTACAGAAGGTATCTTGAAGCGGTTTCTTCTACATGGAGGTAATCCAAGCGACCCGGTCCATAAAGCTATGACACAGAACCCCATAACTGGGAAGACCACCGATAGCGAAGCATCTATTTATCACTTGTTGGAGTCTGGTGTTAACAGCTTGCCCATCCTCGATGAACAGGGAAAAATCGTCAGCATTGAGTTTAAAAGCGAGGTTTTGCCAGAGAAACCATTTCCGACGCTACGAGGGAGGGCCCCGCTGAGAATAAGTTTTGCAGGGGGAGGGACTGACTTGCCAAGTTTCTTCAATAACCACGGAGGCGTTGTAATAAACGCTACAATTGATAAGTACTGTCATGCCAGCATTACTAAACGGGCAGATTCTAAGATTCATATTAATTCAGATTTGGGGCGCGAGGTTCTGTTAGACTCGTGGAAATCAATTGAATATGACGGAAAGTTTGACTTAGTCAAAGCAGTTATTAAAATTATGAAGCCTCCGTTCGGTTTTGATTTGTATTTACGTAACGATATTCCCCCTGGAAGAGGCCTTGGTTCGTCTGCTAGCCTTGCTGTTCTGGTTATTTCTCTTTTGAGCACATTGCAGGAGTTAAATTATGATGATTACAAAATTGCTGAAATTGCTTATAATGCGGAGCGTGAAGAGCTGGGCATTAAGGGGGGCTGGCAAGACCAATATGCCGCGGTCACTGGAGGTTTTAGCCTGATGGAATTTGAGGAATCGCGGACATTGATTCACCCCCTCCGCCTTAAGGAAGACATCGTTCATGAGCTTGTTTCGCATTTGATGCTCTGTTATGTCGGACAATCCCACTTTTCTGGAGATCTACACCAACACCAAGAAAAGTTTTTTCAAGAGAATGAAGAGATTATTACTAAAATTCAAAATGAACATAAGATAATCGCTGTGAAGATCAAGGACTCCTTACTTAAAAATGAGATTGGATCTATTGGCCGACTCTTGCATGAATCTTGGATAAACAAGAGGCGCTTGAGTAAGTCTATCACGAACCCTAAAATAGATGATCTTTACAGGATCGGGTTGGAAAATGGAGCCTATGGGGGGAGGCTTCTTGGCTCAGGCGGCGGAGGGTATCTTTTGTTCTTTAGCAAGCCAACTAAGAGGAATGAGTTAACTAAAGCGTTGCAAGAATCTGGGGGAGAAGTGTTAAACTTTAATTTTGAATTTGGGGGAACTCGAGTTTGGAAGCCGAAAATGACTTCTTAGACCCCGTAATCTTTTTAAGGATGCCAACCCTCAATAAGTTGTAGAAATGAAAGGTTATAATGAATTGAATTTTCAATTGAATGAAGAGAATCAGTTATATGAATATTTATTCTCTAGATGGGTTTTTTTGAAATATTTTAAGAGGGTGGGCAAATTAGCTGATTTTGGTTCGGGTAATGGAAACAACGCTCTTGCTTTTAAGAAATTGGGTTTTAATGTGTCTGTTTGTGATACCGATCCTTCTTTTTTTAATAGGTTGAAAAAGGAGGGAATAAAGTGCTATAAAATGAACTTGGACAAAAATTTCTTGCTCAGAGATAACTCCTTGGATTTTATATTTGCGAAATCTCTTATTGAGCATCTCGAGTCTCCGGAAAATTTTCTTAAAGAAGCTTTTAGATGTTTAAAAAAGGGGGGGAAGATCTTCTTACAAACCCCAAACTGGGAGAAGGGTTATAAAGTGTTTTATAATGACCCTACCCATCGGAGCCCATTGACTAAAAATAGCCTCTCAGCTTTATCTAAATTAATAGGATTTAAAATTGTTGAAATTAGAAACTTTAGAAGCATCCCTGGCATTTGGAGGCTTATGGCGATTAAAAGTTTTAGGAACATTTCATCGTTATGGAAATTTTGCTCAATGAACTCATTTGAAATGACCTTCTTCCCCAATAACGAAATGATTGGCGTTTTAGAAAAACAATAATCTTTTTAAACGAATTAAATCTGGTGGATTATGATGCAGAGACACAAGGTTTTACTGGTACGCGCACCCAATGTATTTAAATCTGGGGGGTGGAAAAAACAAGGCGTATTAAGAACTCCAACAAATCTTGCCATGCTCGGTTCGTTTATACGAGAATCTGGAAGGTATGGGCCTGAAATTCTTGATTTTGAATTAGAAGATATTAGAGAGCCTGACCAAATTGCTGAAAGCATATTGTCTAGAGGCGCAGAGTATATCGGGTTTACCACGTTAACTCCGAGGTTTCCAACGGTTCTAAGAATTTGCGATGAACTGAAAAAACAAGATGAAACTGTAACAACTATTGTGGGCGGGCCGCATATTACCGGGAGACCTCAAGATTGCGGACATGACTCTATTGATTATGGAATTGCTGGTGAGGGAGAGCCAGCATTTTTAGAATTGTTGGACCATCTTGTTGCTGGCAGGGATCCGGTGGACTTGGAAAATTTGATCACAACTCGAGACGGCCAGTTAGTTGTAAATGGGCGGAGGCCATTTGTGACAGATTTGGATGAATTACCTCGGCCAGCATGGGACTTACTGTCATTGGGCGAATATTTGGACCCTGGACATTTTGAAGGACCTCACGTGGGGGTTTTCACAACAAGGGGATGCCCGCGTGATTGTGTATTTTGTGCATCTGGAGTAACATGGAAACGTAAGATAAGATACCGAGGCGTAGATTCAATTATGGGAGAGTTCACCGATCTTTCTGAAACGTGGGGGATTAAAAATTTAACCTTCTATGATGACCATTTTGCGATAAATCAGCGGAGAGCCTTAGAGCTTTGCAATAGAATTCGAGATGCGGGCTTAGGGTTGAAATATGACGTGCAAGTCAGGGCAGATTCAGTGACTCCCGCACTTGCCGTCGCCTTGAAAGAGTCGGGATGTGTCTATGCTGCAGTGGGTGTTGAAACTGGAAATGAGGCTATGCTTAAACAAATTAGAAAAGGAGAAACTAAAAATCAGATTAGACAAGGTGTTAGGCTCTTAAGGGATGCTGGGATCCCGACGCTTACAAGTTATATACTTGGATTGCCGGGCGATACTCATGAAACTATAAGGCAGACGTTAGATTTTGCAAGAGAGCTGGATACTGAACAAATGAAATTTATGTTATTGACGCCTGTTCCCGGAACTGACGTTTATAGATTGGCTGTTGAGAGAGGATTATTGGATCCCAATGATCTTGGTCAGATGGAAAGAACTACTTTTTATGATAGTACGGGCGTGAATTTATCAGGAGTAAGCAATGCGGAATTATTAAGGTATCAAGATGAAGCATATGCTTTACAGGATGCAAAACAGGATGGACATTAAAAATTTAGGAAAAATATATATTATCCACTACGACAAATTAAAAGAAAGGCGGGCTTATTTAGAGAATAGATTGAACGAGTTGGGTTTGGGAAAATATGCCGAATGGGTTTTGTCTACAGATGATGGATTTACAAAAAAAGAACTTTCATTGCATAATGGAAGCGAGGGCGCCCTAATAGAAAGATCAAGAGTGTTGAAGGAAAAGATGCCATCGGTTGGAAAGATTGATGTGATTATGGTTTTGCACCATATCCGGATCTTTAAAAAGATTGCGAAGGATAAAGACAACAAAGTTTCCATGGTGCTCGAGGATGATGTAATTCTTTCAGACGACTTTCCAGGAAAACTAGAAGAGACTGTCGAAAAACTTGGTAGAATCAGTTGGGATATTTGTTATAGTGATAAAGGTTCTTTCTTGATAGAGCCAAAAGTAAAAAGAGACAAAAAGGGGAAAATTACACTTTATAAACACCCTGAAAAAAGATCCAATACTACTGGGTCCTATCTGGTGACTCCTAGATCTGCTGAAAAGATTGCTAAGCTTTTGGAAGGGTTTGCTGTTGCAATGGATGTGGAGATGAGCTATATCCAAAAGAAAAACGACCTTAGAGTATTTTGGACTATCCCTTTTTTAACAAAACAAGGGTCTATTGAATGCACTTATAAATCCAACGTCCGGCAAGGCTCCTTAATGGGATTGGTATTAAAATTCTTAAAAAAAGTAGACCGAGTATCTCCCCTTGCTTCTAGAATCTTGGCTAGAACTCTGGAGAGCCTAAAGACTGCGGCTTATAAATCAAAGTTGATGATGTTTCTAAAAGATAAACTAAAAAAATTATTGGGGTTGTGAAGATAGTTGTCCTTGAGGAAGGCCAGTTTACAAACGTCTGGTCGTCGATTATACTCGGCGGCGGGATATTCCGAGTTCGACAAAACTTGAAATTCATATCTTATCGTTCAAAAGATTATTAAATGGCCAGTCAATATTCCTTGTATGAAAGAAAATCCAAAACTGAGCGTGGTTATTCCGACTTATAATGAAGAGAGGGAAATAGGACTCTGTTTGAATAGCTTGAATAAACAGAGTTATAAGAATTTTGAAGTGTTGGTTGTTGATGATGGTTCTACCGATGCCACTAGAAAAATTGTGAAAATGCACCGAGGTGTTAAGCTGATTAAAGGGGAGCATAAGGGCCCGGGTTTTTCTAGGAATAAGGGGGCGAAAGAGGCAAAAGGAGATCTTTTAATTTTTGTTGATGCAGACATGACTTTTGATAAGGATTACCTGAAAAATCTTGTTTTTCCGTGGAAAAAAAATAAACGTCTCTTTGGCACTACCCATGATTTAGAAGTAGCTGATAATACCAAAAATGTTTGGAGCAGATGTTGGGGGAGAATAAGAGTTGATGGCAAAAAGAGTCAAGACGCTAGAATATTTCGTGCAATAACTAAAAAAAGATTTATTGAACTGGGAGGATTTAATCCAAAATACGGTTATGCGGATGACCAAACATTTTGGATGGACCATGGGTTAAAACCTGTTTTTGCGGAGAATACTACTTGTTACCATAAAAATCCAGAAAGGCTAAAAGATGTTTACAAGCAGAGCAGGTGGATTGGTGCCTCTCTAAATTATAAAATCTTTAGAATGCCTTTTTGGAGATATTTGGCGTTGCTACTTCTTGTAATTGTTTCTCCGATAGTTGTTCCGATTTTGGCGGTTAAAAAGAGTTTTTCATTAAAAGACTTCGGTATCTTCCTTCCTTGGATGGTTCTGTTTATGGCCGCTAGGTATTTTGGCACTATCGCAGGCGTAATCAGAAAAGTCTATTTGAAAAAAAATTATAGATAATTATTTTTTTACTTCCAATATCACTTTTATTTCTTCCATGGGAAATATCCAGCAGAATGCCCTTTCATAAATCAAAGGAAAACTATTTGGGAGAAAAGAAAGAAGAGGGTTTAATATTTTTCTAAGCCTGGAAAAAACTCTGCTTTCATAGCCAAAACTTTCTCTAAAATAAAATAGTTTTTTCTCTAGAGGGTTAAATTTTTCGTTATCGCTAAAGGTGAAATAGGTAATTGAGGTTATATGGTCCGCAGTTTTGTAAGTGATGCTGCAACTGAAATAGGGGCAGTAAATTGTAATCCGAGCACCTTTTTTACAGACCCTCCAGATTTCAGACATGACAAATTCAAACTTTCTTGGATCAATGTGCTCCATGACGTGCTTCACAAAAACTTCTTCTATTGAGTTGTCTTTTAGGGGGATCCCTTTCTCAATATCTGCTAAAATATCAACCTTCCACCTGGGGTCAACATCAATATTAACCCATCCTACCCTGTATTCGTTACCGCTCCCAAGATTTAATTTTTTACTATTAAACTTCTTGTACCTCATCTTAATAATTGGTCTATTGCTTTTTTAACTTCTTCTGTTGTGATTGAATTCATGCCCTTGTTTTCCTTGTCATGAGACGGGCCCTTTCTTCTATCACGTATGCATTTTTCTGGATGTCCCAGGTTTATCTGTTTTTCTGTATCCCCATAGGCGCCTATCTCTTCAACGAAAGTTGGGCCGAATAGAGCGATTATCTTGGAGTCGACTAATTCTCCCAGATGGACCATGCTCGTGTCTATTGATAATATTAAATCAGATCTACTAGCTAGATAAGCTAATTCCCCTATGGTAAAGAAACCTGCTAAGTTGAAGATATTTCTTTTATTTTTTGTGAGGGAAATTATTTTTTGACCTATGAATTTTTCGTCCTTGCTTCCAGTAAGAATTACATCAACATCGTATTTTGTTGAGACGTAATCGGCAATTTCTGCAAATCTTTCTAACGACCAGGACAGGGCAGGAATTTTTCCAGATTTAATTATCTCGGAAAAGTTTCTCCCCGTGGGATGGAATATCATGAACCCCTTAATCTTTTTTGATTTTAGGAACCTAAGAACTTTTTTGTTCCTTAATGGCTTAAAGGAGGTGAGATTTTCATTTGATAATAGTTTTGCCTGTTTGTAGATCTCAATTTCTTGCTTAATTTTATGTCTCCACCAGGGGGGTATCTTTGTACTCAGGGGTTGAGTCTTGAAAATTTGTTGCAATGAACCCTGAATACTGTGGTACTCATTGCCCAAGGTAAAACCTAAATTTTTTAACTTTCGTGTGAATTGGTCTGGCGTTAGAATAATACCCAAGTCATAAAATTTATTCTTTATTTGGCTTTGGCTAACGAGCTGTAAATTTCTTTTTTTAAAAAGGCTTTTTACACTTTTTTTTACCTCGTCTACGATGCAAAAATGAAATTCTATATTAGGGTTTTGTTTGATAACAGTCAATAGCACCTTCAATGAACTAAAAAAATCTCCTAAAGGTCCTTGGTTGTAAACCAGAACCTTTTTAATTTTTTTTGGATATTTTCTTGTTTTGGGGATGTTGAAAATTGCCCATGAGAGATACTCTAGAAAATAAAAAATAAGCCGAACTATAACTTTTAAATTTGCGTAAAACCTCAGGAGTTCATAGTACGTTCTGTTCATTGTTTTTAACATTCCAGGAGATTAGACTAGAGACTTTTTATTTTTTAAGCTTATTCTTTGGATAATTGCACTAATGGTCAGTATGCCAGGGAGCGTCACTCCAAACTAAACTTGACAAAAATAACCCCTATTTCTGCATGCACAGTTGCGCCTCTGAAAGGTACACCGGACCCTTGAAAGCAGGATACCCATAATACTTATTAAAGAGGTTTTTAACAATTTTCATTTAGGCCTGTTTAGTCCACGATCGGTCTTTTTTTCTTGTTGATAGGGGTATGTCTCTAATCACTGAGCCCCGATAGGATATAAAATTTTAAAAAGGTTTATGACTAGGGAGGGTACATGAGCAGACCATTTCAAGCGGTTCAGAAGTTTATGAAGATCTTTTTTGAGGCCCGGGGGATCAAGAGCAAGATTTCCTTGCTTTTTTTAGTGCCCCGAGCACTTTTTAGGTATCCCCATAAAAGCCGTGACATAATGTTGCCTTTTAATGTCTACTTGAAGAATGAGAACGGTTTGCTCTTTGCTGGGAAGAATTTTATATCTATCCTGACTGCTTCTTCGTTGCACGAACCTTATGTAAAAAAGAATTTGACGATGGAAGAAGGAGTTTTTGTTGATGTTGGTGCAAACATCGGCAAGTATTCTGTTTACATGGGCCGTAAGTTGGGACGGGAATCTATCGTTTTTGCAATTGAGCCTGAGCCATTTAATTTTGAGATATTAGAAAAAAATGTTCAATTGAATAATCTCAAAAATGTATTCCCTGTTAATGCGGCTTGTTTCTCCGAGAGCAAGGAGATTGATTTTTATGTGGAGAAAGAGGGGGGAGGGTTACATTCAGTTTACAGACAGAAGCACCATAAGAATAAAATAAAAGTCCGCGGAGAAAGGCTGGATGAGATCCTTAGTAAACACAACTCTGGGAAAGTAAAAGTCATAAAGATTGACGTTGAGGGGGCTGAGCTTGAAGTGTTAAGAGGTGCTAATAAAACCTTGAGGAAAGACCATCCTTTGATTATCTTTGAAACAACTGAGCTGGAGAAATTGAAGAAGATCAAGGACTTTTTGTCAAGATACGGCTATCGCGTTTCTTCAGTTGAGGGGGAAGACTGGTATTATAGGGCTGTGTGATCTCCTATTTTTTGGCGACTAACTTTACTACCAAATCAATTGCTGGGAGGATATATGCCAAGTGCCTTTCATAAAAGGAGGTGTTTAGGTTGGCAATTGACCTCATAAAGAAGCGGTGGTTCGGAAAGGTGATTTTCTGTTCCATTATGCCAAACCTTCCTGAAATATTCGGATTCTTAAATGTGGCTGAGTTGAATCCTCTTTTGTGCTGTAGGTCTCCCCAAGCATTATCGCTGGAGAAATGAGGGGTTTGTATCTCTACAATTGCCCCTTTACATGATATGCGGTGTATTTCCTGCATTGTCTTATATGGATCATTTAGATGCTCTAAAATGTTCTTCATTATTATGTGTTCGAATTGATTGTCCTTAAACGGATAGGGCACATTGTTTAGATCAAAGACAATGTCTACACCTTTTATGTCTTCAAAATCAATGTTTATGAATCCCTTTCGGATATCTATTCCACATCCGAGGTTTAGTTTTTTTATGCCTTTGGTTGCCTTGACCATATCATTCCTTTTGTCTTCTGGTTTAAATAAATATCCTTTTAAGAAAAAAATTTTAAGTACTTATCCGCATATAATGGTTGGGTGAACTCAGTTAAGGAATAACGTTTATTTTGGACCTGACTGATTTGAAAAGCTTGAAAGATTGTAGTCAGTTTAGTGTTATGAATCTTGCGCAGATTATTTCTGGTCCATTGGGAATTATTCTGTTTTTAACTTTTTCTTCTATGCTTATCCATCGGGAAGATAGTTAGATGATTCTGATAGGACGTTTTAGCCTCCCTTGAGTGCTGCCCTCAAGCAAGCCAAGAGAAGAAAGTATATGGCTGCTTGTTGTACTGAGTTTCAGATGACTGTTGCCTTATTTTAGGTTACTAAAAATCTTTCTCAGAATTGCCTTAATTATCATCCAGTCATTTTCGTCAAAAAGTCTAAAAATCAGGATTAGGCCTAAATAAAACAAAAGAAAGAGCCCCACTAAGATTGTTATAGAAATGATATTTATTGGAACGATAGATTTTACGTAGAACAGTAAGAGGGTCGGAATGATCGATAAAATGCCTATAAATGCCATGTTTCTCCTTGCGGGAATAAATTTGAGATATTTTCTTGTTTGTATCAGAAATAGAGTATTCAGGAGTATTATTGAAACTAAAGTTGCCAGGGCCGCTCCAACCATTCCGTTTGAATTGTTTAATCCTAGAATATTCTCCCTGGGAACTAGGATGAAGTTCAGAACAAAATTGCAAATTGATGCTCCTAAAATGTTATAGAGGATTATCTTTGACTTGCCAATCATAGAGATTAGGCTATTGGACACTATAAATAATGAGGAGATGAACGAACCGATTAAGAGGATTTTCAGTGCATTTTCGGCAACGAGGTATTGACTCCCGAACAAGAGATTTAATGCAGCCCCGGGAAAACAGAAGATTAGAATAAATATCGGAAGAAGAACTACAAAAACCCATTTTACAACCTGTTTGCTGAGCTGTTCTATGAGTTCAGGATTGTTTTGCCCGTAGTACCTGCTAATCATCGGGAAAAATAACTGCATGATCATTTCAGGGACCATGCCTAAAAGCATTGCTATCGGAACTGCTGCATTATACAGGCCAACTTCCATCGATGATTTGTGATATCCTAGTGAGAATGTATCTATCCAATAAAATATTATGAATATCAAAGAATAAAACACAATTGGCCATGAATAAGAAAAGAACTCAAAAAATTCCTTAGATTTTAATTTTTTGTGATTGTCTGAAAGGAGTGGGCGAACTTTTATCCTGAAAAACCAATATGAGGCAATCAGCATGGCCACCATGGAGATTACGAATGACCAAACAGCAGGATTGGGTCCGGATCTGAATCCCATGAATATCAGTAGAACGATGGCTAGGAGACGGGTTACATTCTGGAGTATATTAAATATGAATGAGTATGCTGAGATCTCTTCAAATGCCTTTAAATTAGTCAGAAAAACATTGTTAACCAATGCTATTAAGATCATTGAGGAGAATATTTTCAGAGGCCATATCAGGCCAGAATCATGAAAAATATTTAGGGATATACTTTCAGAAAAGGCCCACAAAAGAATGGAACATAAAATGCCTGTAAGAATATAAATTTTTAGTACCTTGGTTATAAGTGTTTTTATTTCGGCAAATCTTCTTTTTGACCGATAAATCGGAACGTATCTTAAAAACCCCTCAGACAAGCCCAAACCTGCGATTGTTACAAAAAAACTAACAATCACCGTAGCTAGAGTAAACAACCCGTACACCTCTGGGCCGTAATACCTTGCGATTATAACTCTGTAGAGATACCCTAGTACCTTTGAAAGCACAACGCCTATAAAAACTACAAAGGAAGTTTTTACAAGTAACTTTAGAGATCTGTCCAACGAGGTCTTAGGAGTGTCCGTTTCTTTTCCCATGGCCATTTTAGAGGGCCACTCTTTTTATTTGTTGCTTTTATACGCCGAAGCTCACTAAATGAGCCCTCTGAGGTTGTTTATGGCAATCGAAGTCATTGGTTCTTGAAATGCTTTAACTTTTTGTGATCGTTTTTTAAATCTGACCTGAAGAAGAAGTTATATTTTTGCCAGGATTTTTGCCAGCCTATTTAATTCAAGGCAGGCTTTCTCAGTGTTTAGGCAAGTGCCTCAGCAGGTTAATTCATTACGATAAAGCAACCACAATAGTCTGGCCCATGCTTGAAGAGCATCATTTTAACGAAGAGATTTTTTGAGAGAATTGAAATATTACCTTCCTTGTCGATTGTCATAGATTATCCCTCGGTTATACTAATTGCCTGTTCCGGGCAGTTTTCTGCTGCTTCTTTTGCACAAGGGCTGCTTGACTTAAGGTTTTTTACTATTGCTTTATCCCCATTCATTTCAAACAGCTCTCCGCATAAGGTTGCGCAAAGTTCACACCCCACACATTTATTTTTGTCTATTTTTATTTCATGCATTGTGTTTTGCCTTGGACGCGTTTCTTTATAAAATTTACCTTATATTCATCCTTCAAATCATCTTCTAAGTTTTTTGGGGGGATTTTCTCAGGTAATCTTAATAATTAATCTGTGGGTCACTTAGAAAACAAAATTTTATTAACCCTGCCTATTGAGTTTCCGAATGGTGCTTGTAAAAATCCTTGGAGGAATTGATCTCGCTGCAGCTTTGGCATTCTTGATGTTAATATTTGGGATGAACATTTTTCATCAGTATTTGGTTTTTTGTGCAGGATTGCTTCTTGTGAAAGGAATGTTTATTTTGATGGGGGATATCCTTAGTGCTATTGACCTTATTGCAGCGTTGTTGTTGTTTTTGTCGATACCGTTTACATTGCCTTCTGTCTTATTGTGGATTCCAGCGTTCTTTCTTTTAGCTAAGGGCGTGGTCAGTTTTGCTTGATTTCTTCTTTAACCAGTTGAAGAAAAAGAATTCTCTTCTGTGGAAAACGCCCGTAAATAGTAAGGATGAAACATCCAAGAGCGAGTGAAAGAGCATTCCAACAAAAATGTAGAAGAAGCCTATCCAAATTAAACCGAGCAATCCGATTAGTGCATGAAATTCAATTGTGTGAAAAAGGTGAAAATCTCCTTTTTTCCTAAGACCTGCAGCAAGGTCAATTTTTTCTTGTTCTCGCATTTCCTTATGATAGTCGAAAGCAGATTTTAGGCTAAGAGATTTTCTTTTCATCACCGAGTTTGCGTAGTTATCAAAGTCAATCAGAAAGGATGAGAAGAAGATTAGAGAGAGGTATGCTATTGGCATGCTGGGTATAAAAAACCAAATTAAAATTGTAAGGGCTGCTCCAATCAATATGTGCCATCTAGGTAGCATGAAGATTCTAACCTTCTATCCTTTTTATTATTTCCGCGAAAGCAGGTCTTGTGATCAAAACGCCTGCTGTGACTCCGATAATTGTTGTGATTGCAAATCCCTTAAAGAGACCTGCGCCTGCCCACCATAGCGGAAGCATTGCGGCGACTAATGTGAGGTATGCTGAGAGAATTATCGAGGAAGCTCTCTTTAGTCTCTCCTTGATACTTAATTGTTTAGATCTTCCCGCTTCATCCAGTATGATTATTTGCTGGTCTACCCCAGTACCAACTGTTGCTAGAATTCCCGCTATAGATGGGAGGTCTAGATTCCAACGGATTAATGCGGCGACTCCAAGAATTATGAAAAGTTCAGAGAATGATGTGAATAGCAAAGCTATGGATGCTTTTATTTTTCTGTATCTTATGAAAACCAATATGGAAACTACGAGAATTGCGGCGACTGCGGCAATTAGGATCGAATGCACAAACTCATTACCAAGGGTTGGGGAGATTGTATCAAGTTTCACTATTTCAAGTTTGTAAGGAAGGCTCCCAGTTAGAAGAATCGTTTGCAGACGGTTCATGTTTGCTCTTGCATCTGCAATTGCGTCTTCTCTTGTTGTGCCGGTCCCTGATCCTTGAATTTGGATTTCAGTGGTTACCTGCCCCCTAAGGCTACTGCCGATTAGAAGAGAGTCTACTTCATTACCATCTACATAAAGGTATAAGCTCTCGTTCAAATACTGGCCCGTTTCGTCAAGGCTCAGTTCGCGCGTCACGTCTGCGTGTTTTTGGGCTGCTGCTTCTTTTAAGTAAATGACGAATGCGAAATTACATGCATAGCCGCCTTGTGTTTGGAAACATTCTCTAATACCTGCTCTAGTTGCGTCATTTCTAGCTACATCGCTAATATCTTTGTTGCCTCCCTCAAAAACAGTGGTGTTACCAACCTTCGCTTCAAATTTACCTTGTTGACCAACAAGCTGTTCTAAATCATTTGGCGTTGCACCTGCTACCTCTATGAGCATGAATTTGTCACCTGCAAAGTCACTAACTCCTTTTATTGTCACATCTGATAAGCCATATACGTTAAACCTGTTTCTGCTTATTGCCACCAAATCCTGCAACTCTTCGTCGGTAACTTCAACATCTGGCTTGACAAGTGCCCTCGCCCCACCTCTTAAGTCCAACCCTGTTTGTATTTGAGAGCGGGGGATTTCTCCGAGTGTTATCTTGAAGGACTCGTTAGTGAAGAGAGTTATTTCTTGTGTATCTGTTGCTAAGTCTATTCTTTTTTCCTGCCCATCTGAAAATAAGTCTGCTACAACTGTTGAATAATCTTGTACCGTGAGAATTTGTTCACCGTTTATTTGTTTTAAGATTTCTCCTTGCCTTAGCCCTGCATCAAAGATTGAGGAGTTTCTCTCGATGGAAGTAACCATTACCCCTTCTTCAAAACTTGGCCTTATTGCCAGGAGTGAAAGGGCTAGAACAATTATCAAAACCCATAGCCTAAACCCGATTTTCATGATTTCCCCTCCCTAGATTCAGCGTACCACTTAATTATGGAAGCGTTTGTTATCCATGTGTTAAAGATATCGAATCCCAGACCTATCAGGAGAATTGTGAGCATCTGCCTGAGAACATCTGAAGAGCCGTAGATAATTATTAAAGAGACTGCTATTGCGACGATGGACGTCAGAGCCATTACAATCCCTGTTTTGAATGCTCCAAAAACCCTTTGGTTTATTGACTCCTCTTTTTTCCTCAATACCCTTGTTGTGAGCAAGATATCAGTGTCCACTGAATAGCCGATTAATAGCAAGAATGCTACGACTCCTGCAGTGGAAAGGGGGATCCCTAACAGATCGACAACGACAAGTGTCATCGTGATGTCTGCAAAAGCGGAGATCACAACTGCTGCGCTTGGGATAAGAGTTCTGAAAATTAGGAAAACAACTATTGCCATGAAAATGAACGCCAGGAAGATTGCAAGTCTCAATTGGTGGTAAAATCCTTGGGAAAGGGTTGCTCCAGAAAATTCAGTAGATGAATTGTCTTGAGTTAATTGGTAACCAAGTACGGCCTCTAGCGCAGGCCTTATCTCTGTTGCTTCCGCCTGAGTCTCTAGCAAAAACCCTTTTTGCTCCCCTGTCCTGAAGTTTGAGATCTCTCTTATCATTAGGTCTGGGAATTGCGTGGAGAGTTGAGATTTTATACTGGTTATGTCTACTGTGGAATCAAGAACGGTTACCGTTGTTCCGCCGGTAAGAGAAACATCTTTGTATATTATGTCGCCCTGTTGGTTTTGGAAGTTCCATAAGTATGCAACTGAGGCAATTATCAAGATTAGGGGGATTACTAAAAGCCATTTGTAGCTTTTGTCGTACCATTGGCTAAATGTCATTTAGAGGTTAGAAAATAGGGGTTCTTAAAGATTTTGGCAATTATCCTGAAGGGTCCCTCGTTCTCTGTTGATCGAGATAGTCCGATAGAGCGCCCCTATCCTCAAACTCAAGGCTTCTCTGTTCATATCCGTGTTTTGCACATGCAATCCCCGCTGTCGTCGTGTTAGATCTTTCAATTTTGGTGCGATCAACTACCCTGCGCATGTGATATACTTTTCCATCTTCCAAAAAAAAGCTTGTCGATCTTCCGGTGCAATTGTAAGCAAGGAGAGGGGCATTCATTTTCAAGGACAAACAAGTTTTAATAAATTGTGGTGGCGGGATGCGTGGGCCAAGTAAAATCGCTCATTTGCTTTCTATTTTTTTCTTGTGCTGCGCACTGCTTTTTCCATCTTTGCTCATCGGCGCTCGAAACTCCTCGAAACTCGGAGACTCGCTAGGATTCGCAAAAATGCGCGGACCGGGAGTCGAACCCGGCTCGTCTGCTTGGAAGGCAGAAATCATAACCGATAGACCATCCACGCTGTAAGAAACCTTATCGGTTTCTTACCAACTTCCCTTTGCAATACTGCTCAGGGCTGGTTAAAACCTTAGATTCCTTTTATGAATTAAAAGGAACTATGGGGGGTTTTAAAGATTGCTATTTGTGAACGCGCCCGAAAGTGAAATCAAAGATTTCCCAAGTCGAACGCGTTCTGACAATTAAACGCGCCCGAAAGGATTTGAACCTTCGACCCTTGGGTTAGGACCCCAATGCTCTATCCAGGCTGAGCTACGAGCGCATGTAAGAAACCTTATCGGTTTCTTACCAACTTCCCCTTACAATACTGCTCAGGGCTGGTTAATGCGGGTGTTAGGATTCGAACCTAAGTAAGCACTAAGCTAACAGGTCCTAAGCCTGTCCCGTTTGACCGCTCCGGCACACCCGCACGGAAAAATAAGAATTTTACCAGTATTAAAGGTTTGTCATTTGTTCGATTTCTTCCCTGCTAACCGAATAGCAACCGATATGTTGAACATTTATTCCAGCCGCTTTATTAGCTAGCTCGATTGATTCCTTCAGGGTTTTTCCAATTGTTCTGTAATAGACTAAAACTGCGATGGCAGTGTCTCCGCAGCCGGTAACATCAACCACTTCAGTTTTGTGTGCTGGAAGATGGAATGATTCTCCAGTTTTGCCTGCAAAGTACATCCCTCCCCCGCCCAGAGTTAATAAGACATTTGTGCCTAATTTTTGGGCAATATCTTTTGCCTTATCCTTATCATCTTGCGCGTTGCTCATCTGAGAAATTTCCCTTCTATTTGGTTTTATTAACTCAACTCCTTGGAACTGGGAGATTTCTTTCTTAGGATCTACATATACTGGGAGGTTCATTTTTTTGATGTGAGAAACTAGTTCTGGTGTTATGAACCCTTTGTCGTAGTCTGAGATTATACACGCGTCGAAACCATTTGGGGTGTGGGGGGTAATGCACTCGAGTATTTGCGCTCGGAGAGACCTTATTTGGTTGACTTCTGACGGGTCGTCTCCGAAGTCAAGCCTCCCGTGATAACGCCCGTCTCCAGCTGAAAGAATTCTTTGTTTTACTATTGTTTTGATAGTTTTATCAGTTAATATTTTTGGTTCGATGTTTGATTGTATAATCTCTTTGACGAGGTGCTGTCCATGCTCGTCCTGGCCCACAATACCAAAAAGAGTTACCTTGGCTCCGAGCTTTGCTAAATTGGCTGCCACATTTCCTGCACCTCCCGGAAGAAAAATAGTCTTTCTTACGCGATGGCAGGGAGCTGAACTTTCAGGGTTTTCTCTGTTTTCACAGTAATCATATCTATCAAGAAGAACATCTCCGAAGACTGCTATTTTAGGTTGCATAGAATTCAGAAAAAGAAAGATGTTTTAAAGATTTGTGAGACAAATCTTGATACTCATCTCTGAAGAAATTCACCTAAAGATTGTTAGGATGGAAAACTAGTCCAGGATTCAATGTCCTTTAACGCGTAATCCCTATAACTCTTTTTGTCTAAATCATAGATTCTTAATAGCCATTGGGGTTGCGGATGATAATCTGTCGAACCAAAGGACACTCCTATCGGGATGATCCTTCTTTCGGCAGTTTCGCCGCGCCAATTTTTATAAACGACTGTTATCGCTACATCCTCGGGAGACTTTCCGCCAATTATTGCTTTGACGTCTTCGGGAATTTCTGACATGTAAGATTTAGAAATATTTGATATTTAATAATTACGGAGAAAAATAAAAACGAACACAGCATCCGAGTTTCGCCTCTGTTCGGAGACTAACGCAGCAGACGTCGCCAGCTTAACTTCTGTGTTCGGAATGGGAACAGGTGTTTCCTAACGACTATGGCCGTGTTCGATATTCCTGGTTGAGAAGAGTATTTAAAGTTTTTGACTTAGGATTGTGAATGGTGGATAAGACTTCTAGAAGTGAAGCAAGGGAAGAAATCGAATTGTTTTTTAGGAGAAGAGATTTTTGTCCGGAAGAAGTCAGGAAGATAAAGAAGGTTGCAATGAGGTTTAGAATTCGCCTTGCAGATCACAAGAGGAGATTTTGTAAAAGGTGTTTGTCAAAACTGGATGGGCTGACTAAAGTTTCAAAGGCCTACAAAAGTGTAGAGTGCCAAAAATGTGGTTTTAAGAATAAATTTAGGCTAGCATCGAGTAAGCCCTAATCTTTGCTACCCAAGAGAACCTTTGCTATTTTAAATTTGCAAAGCCTCCTTAAGATTCAAAAAAAGAAGTGAGATTTTTGTCTTTGTAAGCCCTTAGGAATGTTATAAAGTATGCCAGAATCAGTGGGCCGATTATTAAACCGAGGACATTGAATAGAAAGAGCCCTCCGATCATGCCGATTAGGATTATTGCTTGAGACATGTTTGTTTTCTTTGAAACAAAATGGGCCCTAAATACGCTATCGATCGAGGAGACTATTATTATGTTGAATAGTAGGTAGCCTATGGCTAAGAGGGGGTCTCCGGTTATCATCATATAAATTGTTACAGGGATGTAAACAAAGCTTGGCCCTATGACTGGTATCACGCTGAGCACGAGCGAGACAATGCTCAAGAGCAGAGCGTTTGGTATTCCGAAGATGTACAAAGCTAAAGCTGCAAGTAGGCCTTGTATCACTCCCGCAACTACCTGGCCGTAAAGTATGCTCTGAGTTATATCTTTGAATTGTTTTATCAATTTTTTCTCTTGGGTTTGAGTAAAAGGCAAAAGGCCAGAAGTGAAACTACTAAGTTGGTCTGCGTCTCTGAGCGTGAAAAAGAACACAAAGGCAACTAATAGAAGATGTAAGGAGATTGTGGCAAAGTTGAGCAGTAAGGAGATGGAAGAATTTATGATTGAAGAAGTTATTGTGCTAAATGTATTTTTTGCCGTTAGGTCTAATTGGTTTGCAAACTGATCCGAAGCTCCTGGGAAGATGGATTTGGTTATTCCAGTCATGTCCAGGTTTTGTGAAATTTTGAAAAGTTCAAAGACCTGCTGAGAGATTAGAGGAAGCAAGAGCCACAATGCCAAAACTATCAGGGCTAGCAGGGCAATGCTTACAATTGCTGCTGAGACGGTCTTGCTCTTGACAAGTTTCAAGATATATTTGTACACGGGCAAGAAAATGTACGCTAGGATCAGGCCAGCAAGAGTGGACAAAAGGACCGGTCTGATTATGAGAAAAGCGAGTAGGGCGAGTAGGGCGAGTAAGACTATTAAGGAGATTTTCTTAACGTCTTTCTCAGTTATGGACATGTTATCAGTAACAAATTTATGTATATAAAAGATTCGCCTGACATTAAGAAAATTTATAAACTCAGTCTCCGAGTTCAGGGGATGAAATCTGTGATAAATAAAATATTTGCTGGCGAGTTTGACTCTGACGTGCATGAGGCGTTCGTGAAGTTTAGCAGAGGTGTTTTTGAGAATCGTTATTTGGTCGAATGTAAAAAGCAGGCGAGTAAGTGGGCGATAAAGACGAGTAGCGAATTTGCAAACTTTTTTGTACGGAAGGTTTTGGAGGACGCTTCAGGTGAATTAAAAGTTAAGGGAATTATTGTTTCCACATCTAACTTGGAGCCGGACTGTGAGTTTGATGTTTCAAATGTTAAGAAGTATATGGGGATCAAGCAGTTGGTGATTGACTGCTCGACGACTCCGGAGAAAGTGTTGAGTTTGATGGGAAAACACCCTAAGGCGTTTTATGCGCTCTCTTTTTCTACTGGAGATTATGATTTGAAGGTGAAGGCGAAGCCTCCGAAGAGCGCGAAACCAGGAAATAAAACAAAGGATGATGGCGGACCGAAGGCAGATTTCTGTTCATTGAAGACTACAAACAAAGAAATTGTTGCGGATTTGTTTTTTGATGTTGCGGATTTTAAAGAAGCCAAGATCGTGCACACTGTTGAGATAAAGGATATTGAGTTGCCTAAAGTTTATAAGACTCCCGAAGAGATGAGAGAGAAGGCTGTTAGGAAGGGTGTCGTCAAAAGAGCTATGAATATTGACGGTCAAGAGAAGAAGAGCGAGAAAGTTTTTGCGGCCTAATATTCTATTCCTCTTCTTGCATTGATTCCATTGTCATGGGGATGTTTGATTTTTTTTACTTCTGTGATGAGATCTGCAAGTTCGAATATCTTTGGGAAAGGTTTATGTGAGCCGGTTAGGATTAGTTCAGTCGTTTCTGGTTTAGATTTGATGAGGTCAACGATTTGTTCTTCTTCTAACATGTTAAGTTGGACCGCGTATAGAATTTCGTCAGCGATTACAAGATCGTGATCTGGCAAGGAATTCTTGAGGTGTTCAAATGCATCCGTTGCTTTCTTAACATGCCCCCGCTTATTTTTTTCGTTGATGACCCAGTTTCCAGTACCGAAACGTTTGTAGGAAAAATTTTGAAAGTCTGATAAGGCTTTTATTTCCCCAGGGATTTGTTCATCTAAAGAGGAAGCACCAGCTTTCATGAATTGAACTAGGTGAACTTTGTAATCGTTCCCACAGGCCCTTAGTGCTGTGCCAATGGCTGCTGTTGTTTTGCCCTTGCCACTGCCCCAGTAGATCTGAACAAGTCCAAGATCTGATTTTTCCATTATTTTTCTTTGTGAAGAGAGTTAAAATAGTTGCCCATTTAGGTAATAAACATTTAAATAAGAGTAATACTAAATATTACTAAGTATATTTTATAATACTTAATAATACTCTTATGGTGAAAATAAGAATATCTGCAACCATAGAAAGGGAAACTGACGAAATTCTTAATGGGCTGATGCAAGAGGGAAACTATAGAAACAAATCTCATTTAATCGAATCGCTAATTAAATCTGCTAAGGGAAGAGATGATAAAAATAAGAAATGAGTCTGATTTTAGAAATTGGTTCAAGAAGAACTGTAAAAAACGGGGGTTTGATAAAATTTTGAGGCATGACATCGGAAGATTTCCAGACTTTATTATGGAAAGAAAGGGCAAGGTTGAAAGAATGAAAAAGAAAGGGGTGACTTTATGGGTTTTGAAATGAGAAGAGGCCAGGTAATGATTTGGGTAATCCTCGCAATTGTTTTGGTTGCGTTGGTAGCCTTGCTTTTTCTTTTGAAGGGCGAAGATATTCCGATAGACATAATTCCTAGTAGAGCTACAACTTTTGAGGTAGATTCTTACTTGTCTCATTGTGTTGGACTTGAAGTTGAGAAAGCTGTTGAGATTATGCTTCCACAAGGAGGATTTATTACGCCAACAAACTATAGGCTCTACAATCGGACGGCTGTCGGGTATATTTGCGAAACAAAAAGCTATTTTGAACCTTGCATAAACCAACACCCTGTTTTGATAAATGAGATGGAGGAAGAGATTTTGAACTATATCTCTCCCGGGATTGATGCCTGTATCAGGGAGATGGAATATGAAATAGAAGGAAATGGTGGTAGTTTTGTGGCGGATCCTGGTGGGGCGACGGTTGATGTTGAGCTGGAACAGGATAAAGTGGTTGTTAAGATTAATCAGAAAATTTCTGTGGATGAAAAAGAACTGAAGAGGGACTTTGAGGAATTTGTTGTGAAAGTGAGGAGTCCGATTTATAATCTCGGAGTGATCGCTCAAGAGATCTCTACACAGGAAGCTAGTTATTGTTATTTCGAAACCACGGGCTATAGTCTTGCTAACCCAAGATCTAAAGTTATACGAAAGGTTCTGACGGATCAGTCTAAAATTTATATTATTACTGATGAGAAATTAAAGCAATCGATGATGGTTGCTGTGAGGAGTTGTGCTCTTCCGGAGGGATTTCCTGAATGATGTACAAAAAAGTTACTTGTTTGTTGCAAATCTTTTTGCTAATCGTAGGTATTTTCTCTATTGTAAATTTTTCTGGAACTGTCTTGGCAGATCTTGGGAGCGATGCAGAGGATGTAAGCACGTGCCTTGAAGCATATGATGGGAGTGTCTGCCAGCACTTTCAGAAGGATATCTGTGATGTTGTGTGCAAGGGAGATTGTATAAACAAGCAAAGGACAGGGGTGCCTGATTGTGATATTGGTGTTTGTATAGATGGTGATGAAGGAATTTGCTCTGCTGGAGCGACAAGAAAGAACTGTGATGAAAAAGGCGGAAGATTTGTCGAGGGTGCAATAACAGAGGTTGCGGAATGTGATAAGCACTGTTGCATACTTGGAAACGAGGCCCAGTTTGTTACAGAAAAAAGATGCGAAATACTCTCTAACGATTTTTCAATAGAAATGAATTTTGATACCTCTTACTTTAATGCAGATATCTGTTCTATGTTCGCAAAACAAGAAGAGTTGGGTGCGTGCACTTGGCCTTCTGTGGAGGATGGAATGTATGAATGCAAGTTCACCTCGCTCGGTGACTGTTTGCAAACAATTGGGGGTCAGGCAGATTTTCATGAAGGAAAATTATGCTCCAATGAGGGATTAGAGAGTGTTTGTGAAAAGCAGAATCACACTGCTTGTGTTAGTGGATTGGATGGAGTTTATTGGTTTGATAGTTGCGGGAACAGAGAAAATATTTTTGATGGGTCTAGGGATGACAATGGTTGGAACAATGGAGAGGTCCTGCCACCAGAAAACTCTTGTTTGATAGGGCCACAAGGGGATAGGTTATTGAATCAGAGAGACTGTGGCAACTGTGTTAGGCTTCTGGGAAGTGTGTGCGCAGAAGAATTAGAGGGGCAAGAATTGAATGATAATCCTGACTCAGGGGTTGTTTGTAAGGATCTTGGATGTGATGACGGCGGAGAGAGAAGAGAAAATGGGGAAACTTGGTGCGAGTATGTGAGTGATTTTGGGCCCTCTGTTGATGTGCCCTTGCTTGGTGCAATTAGTTCTTACGTGAACTTGCCTGTAGGAGGTTCTGCATTAAGGGCAATGGCTGCTCCAGGAAGCGAGCATTATAGAAAGAGTTGTGTTGATGGAGAGATTATAATAGAAGCATGTGGGCCATATCGAAATGGTATATGTGTGGAATCAAAAACAGATATTACTGCGTCCAAGACATTCTCTTACGCCTCCTGTGTTCCTAACAGATGGGCGGAGTGTTTGAATTACAATAAAAATGCGGGTGGTGCCTTGGGAGAGTTAACAAACGCAATGAGCCAAATTGCTAGCCTCCCTGTAGTTGGAGCGGCCGCCGGGAAGGCCTTAGCGTTGCCTGCTGAAGCTGAAAAGGTTAAGACTTTGAATATGATGCTCTCTTGTGAAAAAGATCCGGATTGTTTTGTTAAGACAGTGTCTGTCGATAAGGATTTCAAGTTTCCATTGTGCGTTCCAAAATATCCCCCCGGGTTTTATCAAAAGGAGGCTGGGCAGAATGATGCAGGCATTTGTGGGTTTGCTAGTCAGATGTGTTCTACAGTTTGGGTTTATGAATCTACTGCTTTTACGTTTGGTGCCACTGCGCATTGGGAATGTAAGGCAGGTTGTGATTGTGTTGATGGTGATACCTCTCAGGAGGCTAAACCCAGTAAAAAATTTGTGGAAGAAATGCACGCTCTTTGTGTCAGTTTAGGAGATTGCGGTGTTAAAGCAAATTATGTGGGGGACATCGGGGGATTAATAGAAGGATATGGGTTAAAAAAAGCGGAATATGAGGGGTTGCCAAAAACTCCAGATGAAGACAGGAAAAAAGAAAAAATTCAAGGTCCAAGAGCTACACCTGTCGATGACTCTGAAAAAATTGAGGGGAAGTATATAGATGCTGAAAAGTATAATCAGTCTTCGAGCAGTAATTCCGGTTTGTTTGGTTTCGGATCAGATGAAGGAGAGGCCGATGGGGGCGGAGGAGTTAGCGGTCCCAGACCGCAGGGATATGAGCCACCAGACCAGATGGGACTTTCTCTTGGATTCTCAGGAGCATTGGGGGCTACTTCTCTTGGTGCTGCCGCCGCAATGCATTGGGGTTATTCAGTTGCTGCAAGTGCTGAGGGGTTTGGCACAACAATTGTAGGAAGCGGTTTTACTCAGTCTGCGGCTGGTGCTGCGTCTTCTGCTTATCAAGCTCAACTTGCACAGATACCTAGTTTGGCTGGAACTGATGTGGCAGTAATACAGACTCCAGGGATGGTCGCATTTCAGGGGGCTACTATCGGGGCAGCAATTTCTGTTGCTATCGTCTCGCTCCTTGTTGGATTTTCTGGGATCGGGGCAGGGGTAGGTACTGCAGGAGTTGTTGGATATTCACTAGGGGCAGCTGTTGGGGGAGGACTTGTTGGGGCATCTGCGGCATCGGCTAAGGTCGCAGCAGTCTTTGGATATATTGGGATCGCGGTAATGATAATAGTGATAGCAGACATAATCGCCCAGTGGATTGCGGGAGTTGGAGAAATAAGAACCACTGAGATGTACTTCGAATGCAAGCCATGGACTGCACCCTCTGCTCCGAAGTGTGAAGAGTGTGGGAAACATGGAGTGCCGTGCAATCAATATAATTGCGAAAGCCTCGGTTATGAATGTGAATTTATGCGATTAAATGAAGGTGTTGAAGATGATGAACTGCCGTTGTGCGTTGCGGTAGAATATAACGATTTGAACGGGCC
>JBDRCQ010000002.1:0-201320 GCA_043821585.1 archaeon | reverse complement strand
AAGAAGTTGGGAGTTTGTCGTATAAAGCACGAAGTGCCATAAATTTAAAGAAGAAAAGGTCGGGAAATACTAATTATTTGTTATTTTAACTTGACAACTTCTAAACAATACAAAAAATATTGAGAATAGACTTAAGAAAGGTAAAATGAATATTATTGAAACTCCTAAAAATTGATTTATGGAATTATTTGAGATATAATATAGAGCAAAATAATTTAGAATTATTGCTCCAATTAAAGATAAATTCAAAAGGATTATTCTTGAATCATCAACAAAGGCACTATAATTTCCAGATATGTGTTTTTCCTTGAAGGGATAAAACCATTTAATCCCTGACTTGCTAATTGAATCTTGTAAAAGATGAATATTCCCTGCAAGGAAAAAAGTAACTGCAGATAAAATAATGTAATTAGTGCCTGCAAATTTAAAATATAAATTTGCTAAAAAGAATAAAAGAAAGAATAATCCTGTTGCGAAAATAATTCCAAATATTGTATGGGAAATACCCCTATGTTCATTCGTTACTTCATATTCCTTAATATATTTTTTATTTATCAAAGAAATAAGCCAATAAGAAGGAAAATATATTAGGAATCTAAAAATAGAGCCCAAGATTATCAAAATTGAAGAATAGACAAATAAAAACATATTGTAAATATCTTGGGCATTCTTTTTATCTTTCCATTCTTGATAAGATTTTTGATAACCAATTTTTCTTCTATCTTGTTTCATTTTAAAAATTCTTGATTGAGGGCAATCAGTATCAGGATATAATGCCCCACAAAATAGCCCGAAAAAGATAAAGAAGAAAATTAAGGAAAAATTGGTGAAGTTAAAGAATGGTAAGATTATGAGTAACATAGGGGTAAATATAATTCCTATCAAAAGAGTTTCAAAAATATGGTTGTCTATTCTCATAAGTTAAAATAACAATAGATATGATATAAATCTTTTTATTTCCCGACCTCTTGAAAAGACAAACTCCCAATTGCAATTAACATATATTACATCTACTTGAAAAGTAGATTTAACCCATTAACTCGAGAGTTTTAACACAACCTTAAATATTCAAACGGCCTAGAAGTTCCAATATGGATTATACCAAATCAAAAGAGGAATATCTAACAGAACTAAAAAATCTCTGCATTCTCAAAGGTTTTAGCAAACAAACAATAAAATCATACACTTACAACATTAGCAGATTCCTAGACTTTCTAGAAAGAAGTAGACTTAATCTTAACAATGAGGATGTTAAGTCCTACCTTTTAGCCCAGGATTTATCAGTGAATTCTATGAGGCTCCAATACGCTTCTCTAAAATTCTTCTTTAAAGAAATCCTAAAAGAACCATTCACAACAGAAGAAATCCCAATCAAAAAGAAAGAGAAAACCCTCCCAAAAGTCATCAGCGCAGAAAAGATAAAAGAAATGATCAACTCAACAGACAATCTAAAACATCAACTAGTTTTGAAGCTCCTCTATTCCTCAGGGTTGAGACTGCAAGAACTAATTAACCTAAAACGAAGCGATATGGATTTCGATAGAAACATCATACATGTTCGAAAGGGCAAAGGGAAGAAAGACCGCATCACGCTAATGTCAGAATCCCTCAAACTAGATTTACTAAAGTACTACAGTAAAAATACATTCAAAACAGATTACATATTTGAAGGTAGGAAAGGCAAATACACGAAAAAGAGCGTACAAAAGGTCCTACATCAATTAGGCAACAAAATAGGAATTAAAGTCACACCGCACATGCTAAGACATAGTTTTGCCACGCACTTGCTTGAACAAGGAACAGACATTAGACACATCCAAAAACTGTTAGGCCACAGCGACTTATCAACAACAGAGATTTACACGAAAGTTTCAAATAGGGATTTATCTAGAATAAAGAGTCCGTTGGACAACCTATAAAAAGAGCAAAATGGAAACCGGACTAACAACCAACGAAGCAAAAAAACTTTTAGAAAAGCACGGCAAGAACGAAATCCAGAGAACCAAAAAAGCCCAACCCCTAAAAATCTTCCTCGCCCAATTCACATCCCCCCTAATAATAATATTAATCCTCGCGGCAATAGTCTCCTACGCTCTAAGTGCCCTATCAGAAGATTCGTCAGGAGCTGATGCAATCCTCATTCTCCTAATTGTTATACTCTCTGGACTTTTTGGCTTCTTCCAGGACTACAAAGCAGAAAAAACAATTGAGTCATTACAAAAAATGTCAATTCCTAAAGCAAAGGTTATCAGAGATGGAAGAGAGATCAGAATAGACTCCACAGAACTAGTGCCAGGAGATTTAGTAATTCTCGAAGAAGGCGGCGTGGTCCCTGCCGATGCCAAAATCATAGAATCATTCGCCCTTCAAGTTGACGAATCAATCCTAACAGGAGAATCAAAATCAATCTCAAAGAAATCATCAGATCCCGTATTCATGAACACTTACGTAATAAACGGTCATGGCAAGGCACTAATAGAAAAAACAGGCATGAACGCTAAAGTCGGTGAAATCGCCTCCAAACTCGAAGAAATCAAGGAAGAAAAAACGCTCTTCGAAAAAGAAATTGCTAGCCTCAGCAAAAGAATACTCTGGGGAATTCTCGCAATCATAATAGTCGTGGGCATCGTAGGTTATTTCCGATACGGCTTATACTTGGCCCTATTCACTTCAATCTCTCTTGCAGTAGCAGCCATCCCCGAAGGTCTCCCTGCAGTAATTGTCCTAACCCTCGTAGCCGGCTCAAAAGTAATGTGGAAAAAGAACGCCCTCATAAGAAAACTCTCAGTAACAGAATCAATCGGCTCAATTGATATAATCTGCACAGATAAAACAGGCACACTAACAAAAAATGAAATGTCTATCACAAAGCTCTTCCTAAACAATAAAATCTTCGAAGCAGAAAAAGTGAAGAAAAAAGAAGTTGAGAAGTTAGTTGTTTGCGGAGCACTTTGCAATAACGCGTCTTCTACACTTGACGACAAAGGAAAGAGAATATATCTTGGCGACCAAACCGAAGTAGCCCTAATCAAACTATCCGATAATTTAGGGTATACAAAAGAGGCTCTAAAAGACTACGAAAAACTAAGCGAGATACCGTTCGATTCCAAAAGAAAGATGATGAGCGTCATCTACCAAAAGAAAAGAGAAAAAGTAATGTACTCCAAAGGGGCCCCAGAAGTCCTCATAGAGAAATGCTCTGAGGCATACCACAACGGCAGAATAATAAAACTCACAAGCCGCGTTAAAAAAGAAATCCTTGAAAAAAACAAAGAATTTTCTTCTCAATCACTGAGGGTTTTAGGATTTGCATTCAAACCTGTAAAAGACATAAAAGCAAAAGAAAACGATCTAATCTGGCTCGGCTTACAAGCAATGAAAGATCCTCCAAGAAAAGAGGTAAAGGGAGCCATAAGATCCTGCACAAACGCAGGCATCAGAGTAATAATGCTAACAGGAGACAACGCGCTTACCGCAAAAGCAATAGCGGACGAGATAAGTCTAAAAACCGGCGGCGTACTAGAAGGACACGAAATAGAAAAACTAAGCAACAAACAACTTGAAGAAA
Source organism: archaeon (assembly GCA_043821585.1). GTDB lineage: Archaea > Nanobdellota > Nanobdellia > Pacearchaeales > GW2011-AR1 > UBA73. The sequence goes on along the minus strand of JBDRCQ010000002.1, from coordinate 197,752 downwards.
AGCTCAACTCCGGCTTTAACATCTTCGCCCGCGTCTCTCCATTCCATAAACTAAGAATTCTAGAAATACTAATGCAGCACAACAGAGTTGCAATGACTGGCGACGGCGTAAACGATGCCCTTGCTTTAAAGAAAGCAGATGTAGGTATCTCAATGGAACTCCGCGGGACCGACGTAGCAAAACAAGCCAGCGATATAATCTTGCTTGACGACAACTTCGCCTCAATTCCCCTTGCCGTGAAAGAAGGCAGAAGAATCTTCGACAACATCCAAAAATTCATCAATTATCTTTTCGTCAGCAATATCGCAGAAGTCGCAGTGCTTTTCATCGCGACGCTCTTCCTCACTCTGAAAGAACCAATTCTCCTGCCAATCCAAATACTTTGGGTGAATCTTCTAACAGATGGCCTCCCAGCCCTAGCCCTTGGCGTAGATCCAGAGAAAGCAGACGTAATGTCCCGCCCTCCAAGAAAGAAAAACCAGGGAATCATAGACAGAAAAATGTCCTGGCTCATAGGCACAATCGGAGCAAAAAAGACAATAATCCTCTTCATAACTTTCTTCCTTGTCCTGCCTGCAGGCCTAGACAAAGCACGCACCACCCTCTTCACAGGTTTCATTCTCTACGAATTCGTACGAATCGGTGTAATAAGAAGCCAAGAAAAACTCACCTGGTTCTCAAACAAATGGCTCGTTGGCGCGTTGGTACTTTCACTGATTATGCAATTAGTAATCATGTACACACCTCTAAATACCTTCTTCCACATCGTGCCACTCGGATTCTACTCTTGGGGAATTTTGATAGCAGGAACAGTTATTGGTTATTTCTTGGCTATTGGGATAACAAACATTGTAAATAAGAACGTGAAGGATTAAATCTCAATCTTCGAAAAGAAGTAACTCCCAACAGCAAACACTATTGCCCCAATAACAATTATAACTCCTCCGTCAATAGCAAACCCTAAATGCGCTACACCCCCAAACGCTCCCCTAAGCCCATCAACCCCATAAGTTAAAGGATTAAACCGAGTTATTATTTCCAAAACGTTAGGGATGTTATCTAGCGGAAACAATGCCCCAGACAAAAAGAAAATTGGCATAATTAGGAAATTCATGATCAAAGGAAACGCCTGCATATCCTCAAGTTTAGAAGCAATCGCAATTCCCAAAGAAGTAAACAAAAACGCAATAGCAAACATAAACAATAATGCAAGGGGAATAAGACTCAAAGAAGGCCTAAAACCTATCAACAAGGTTATCAACAAAACAACGATTCCCTGTACCATCGCAACAGTCGCACCACCAAGAGCTCGCCCAAGCATGATCTGCCCTCGCGAAACCGGCGCAACCAACGTTTCCTTCAAAAACCCAAACTGTTTATCCCAGATAACTTCAATCCCTGAAAACATCGCAGAGAACAAAACAGTCATCGCTATAATCCCTGGAGAAAGAAACTGAATAAAATCGCCCTGACCAGCAGCCTGAAATATAGGCCCAAGTCCAAAACCCAAAGCCAACAAAAATAGGATCGGCTGCCCGAGCATACCAATCATCCTCGCCCGAGACCTCCAATATCTCTTTATTTGCCTTAGCCACATAACCTGTATCGCACCCATTATCCCCTCCCCCACGCTTTCTGCGTAATCCTCATTCTATCCTTCGCCCCGCCCTTTTCTTCCCTTATCTGCTTTCCAGTCAGTTTCAAAAACGCCGCCTCCAAAGTTTTAGTCTTAGTCGCAGCCTTCAACTCTTTCAAAGTCCCCTGCTTGACAATCTTCCCATGATCAATAATCGCAATTCTATCCGCATACTTCTCCGCCTCCTCCATATAATGGGTCGTAAAGAAAACAGTCATCCCTTCTTTCTTATTCAACTTCCGAATATAATCCCACATATACTTCCGAGTCTGAGGATCCAACCCTAAAGTTGGCTCATCCAAAAACAAAATCTTCGGATGATGTATCAGCCCACGAGCAATCTCCAACCTTCTTTTCATACCACCAGAAAAATTCTTAACGTAATCATCCTTCCGATCCCAAAGTCCCACAAACTTAAGTAAATATTCTATCCGTTCCAACTTTAATTTCTTAGGAACCCTATACAAGGTACCATGAAAATCAAGATTTTCCCAAGCAGTTAGCTCATTGTCAAGACTGAAATCCTGAAAAACAATTCCAAAAGAATTCCTTACATTGTGCTTATCTTTCAATGGATTAAACCCATTTACCTCAAGCTCACCAGAAGTAGGTCTCAACAAAGTTGTCAACATCTTTATCGTAGTCGTCTTTCCAGCTCCGTTCGGCCCCAAAAAAGCAAACATCTCACCTCCCCCTACATCAAAAGACACCCCATCCACCGCTACAAGATCTTTGAATTTCTTCACAAGATTCTTAACAACAATAATATCCTTCCCCATCATGCAATGTATCAAAGAAGCATTTTAAACATTATGAATTACCAATAACAACGTTACTCACTTTCTAAACTTCAAAATAATCCCACCAACAAAAAGCACAAGACCTACCACAAACAAAGAGCTAATGTCAAATGTGGAACCAACAACTGCCCCTGTCATCGTAAACCCTGAAACCAAAATTAACACCGCGCCGATTGCCATAAATAACCACACAGCAGCATCCTTTTCAACAACCTTCTCCAACATCCCTGAAACGCCCGCCTGCCGATCCACCGCCCGATCCTTGAGTTTAACCACATACTTTCGATGATCTGCCTCTGAGATCAACCCATCATCCCGCATAGCATCAAGCGCCTCCACATAATCGCCAGTTTTAGCTATATCCTCCGCAACCGCCCGCGCATAGGCCTTAAACGAGATACCGTGTCCCTGTCCAAGATCTCCCAATGCATGCTTAAGGTAAATAGTCGCCTGCCCATTTGACATCCCTGCCTTGCGCATATCATGGTACATTGTTTGCGCGTCTTCTGTACCCAAAACATTTCCAACATACTGCCGCGATTCATCACCCTCCACAGAGTTCAAAACCCTTCCTGCCACAGCAGCATAGTCTTTATCCAATTTTACAACTTCTTTCCTTCCTTTAACCTCTTTCGGAGCAACCTCTCTAGAATCGCCTTGTCGAACAATCCTCAAATTAGGTCTCTGCTCCTCATCCCCCGGTTTTCTCTGTGCGCTAGGCATAACTTTAATAATTTAACCTCGTTTAAATATTTATCCAAAAGAGGCATTGTAGGTTTACCAATAATTTGGGGCGGAATGGATTTGGGCGGCCAGGGTGGGTCGCGATGACAGTCGCAGCAAGAGGGAATCGTAAACCTGCTAAAATCCAAAAGATGATAATCATAAACTTCAAGAACTACACATCTGGGCCCAAAACTCTAAAGCTAGCTAAATTGATAGAAAAATACCTCCCGCAGGCGATTGTAGCAGTCCCTGCAGTGGACATCGAAGAAGTCCATGAAAAAACAAAACTCCACGTTTTCGCCCAACACATTGATGCAGAAGGCGGCCGCGCAACAGGATTTTTATTACCTGAAACAACTCGTGCGGTCGGAGCACTTGGCACATTACTAAACCATTCAGAGCATCCATTGTCATTCAAAATCCTAAAGCAAGCAGTCCCAAGAGCCCACAAAGCCGGCCTCCGAGTCGTCCTTTGCGCCCCATCAATAAAGGAAGCAAAAAAACTAGCCCAATTAAAACCAGAAGCAATCGCCTTCGAAGACAAAAAGCTAATCGGCACAGGAAAATCAATCACAGAATACAGACAAGATGAAGTTAAAAAATTCGCCCAACTATTCAACGGCTCATCAATCGCGCCACTCTGCGGAGCAGGAATCTCCTCGGCGAAAGATGTGGCCACAGCGAAGAACCTTGGCTGCCACGGAGTTCTCATAGCCAGCGCAATCGCAAGAGCCCATCCACGAACCGCTGAAAAATTGCTAAAAGAGATTGCCAAAGTTTAGATATGAAAAGCAAAAGGTTAGAAAAACAGTTTTACACAGGAGCCGCATTCGGCTTAGCAGGAGGTGTCTTCGGAAACCTGTTTGTTAATGCAATGTATCGGTGGATCGATGGTGAACCAAGAGGAAGCAACTTCCTAACCTTCTTAATCGGACTAACAGGGCTCTCCGCAATTTTCTACAAATTATTCAAAAAAATGAAAAACCAATAACCCTTCGGTCCGGCGAGTTGGGAGCATGATAATTTTATGGGGGCAGCCAACAACAATTAAAAACCCCCCTCGCTTTATTCGTTCATGAAAAAAAGAGGCAATTTCGAAGAAGAACTCAAAAGGAAACGTTTCAGAGTTAGCATATTCGGCTCGTCTAGAATAAAAAGAAACGGCCAGACATACAAACAAGTTCACGAACTGGCAAAAAGGCTCGGCGAACGCGGCATCGACGTAGTCACCGGAGGCGGCCCGGGAATAATGGCTGCTGCAAACCTCGGCCACAATGAAGGTTCAAAAGAAACCAAAGCAGTTTCATTCGGCCTAAACATTGTACTCCCACACGAACAAAAAACAAACAAGGGTGTCCAAGTTGAAAAACTATTCAAAAGATTCTCTAACCGCTTAGACAACTTCATGCTCTTAAGCAACGCAGTCGTAGTCGCTCACGGCGGCGTCGGCACCCTCCTAGAACTATTCTACACCTGGCAAGTCCTTCAAGTCAAGCACATCAACCGCATCCCCATAATCTTAATGGGCAAGCAATGGGAGGGTCTCCTTGAATGGCTCAAAGACCAGCCCCTAAGCAGAGGCTACTTCGACAAACGCGACTTCAAACTACTCTTTCATGCCAACTCGTTGAAAGAAGTCCTCCAGATAATAGACGCAGCCCATGATAAATACGGCTCCAGAGAAGAAAAAGATTTTGTATTGAAATATTAAGTTATGAAACATCTATCTCGTACCACCCCCCATCATACCGAACAATAGGCAATACCCTTTCTCGGTTATGAAACTCGTCAAAATTAACTGAAATTTCTTTTCTTATACAATCAACGTCATCCCCACAAGCACCCATGGCCCTACCAAACATTGTGACAGAATCGTACGCATAATAACTGTCTGGCCGCGGATCCGCCCCAAATCGTTCTTTATATTCACGAACAAACCAATCAGGACCTTGCAACTCAGAGCCCATATAAGATATAGCATGAGTTGACTGAAGCAAGTCAAGATTTCTCGACATAGCATACTGCTCAGTTCCCTCGGCTGTAATCAAATTGTAACTCCTCATATCCAATTCAGCCATCTGTTTCAAAATCAAGCCAACATCAACCGGATAAGAGTAAACCAAAATTGTGTCAACATCTTCATTTTTAATTTTCGCGAGAATAGTTCGAAAGTCTTTCTCACCAAAATTATAAGTTTCATCAATAACAACTATTCCGTTATACACTCCAAAAAAGCTGGACTGAAGATCAGAATAAGATGAGTCTTTAAGCCTAACGACTGCTAATCTCTTAGATCCAATCCCATTAGCTGCTTCACCAAAGCCTCTTCCAATAATCCCAAAATCCCAAGAATCTTTATACAAATAACGAGGGTCATCTTTCTCAGAGAGCAAGTAAGTCGTAAACGTCAACATGATCACCTTGTTCTTCTCAGCAATATCCTTCGAAGCAAGAGTGAGGTACTCCATAGAATTAAGAATGATCGGAACTCGTTCGACATTAATTAGGTACATAACGTCGCCAACAGCAGTCTTTGCGTCCCCTTTGTTATCCTGAAAACTAATCTTTAATTTCTTCCCATCAATTCCACCATTACGATTGATCTCTTCCTGAGCCAGAATCGCACCATTCTTATACGCCTCGCCATATACTGACAACTCTCCCGTTAAAGGAAACGTCGCACCAATAGTTATCGTATCAGCCTGAGCATTACCAAGAATAGCAAACCCTGTAAAATTAACAAGAGACAGCGCCAAAACCAACAGGGCTAACGCTATCAAAAGAACGAAGCCTGTTTTCTTTCTCTGTCTTGAAACTACATTATCCATCTAAGAAAAACTCAAAAAGGCATACATAAAGATAATCCCCCACCTGGTGTAGAGTAAAACTTATAAAGCACCAAGACTTACAACAAGTATGATAGAAAGCGTGTTAGAAGAAATCGGCCTGACAAAAAATGAAATAAGAGTCTACCTCTCGCTACTCGAACTAGGAGAAACAAAAACAGGAGAAATCCTAAGACACTCAGGGATCAATTCAGGGAAAATCTATGAAATACTCGATTCTCTAAAAAAGAAAGGACTCGTCTCAGAAATAAAGAAAGCGGGAGTCCTATGCTTTTCACCAGCAAATCCAAAAAGAGTCATAAGTTACCTAGAAGAAAAAAAGTCTATAATAACCAACCAAGAAACGAACTACCAAAAGATACTCCCCCAGTTACTTGAAAAAGTAAACCTAAAGAAAAGCAAATTAGCAATTGAAATATTTACCGGGCTAAAGGGCATGAAAACAGCATTTGCAAAAGAACTTGAATTCGGCAAAAATGAAACCCTCTACGTATTCGGCATTGCGTCACCACAATACTACGATAAAACAATTTGGAATTTCTTTACCACAAGCCACCAACAGAAGAGGGAAAAGAGAAGATACAAAGTTTTAAAGCTGCACTCTGAAGAATCAAAGAAAGATAAAGTCCCTGCTGAAAAAAACGCAAAAGTACGATACATACCCTACATTTCACCAGTTTCAATAAACATAATCGGAAACCTCACAATCATCGGCATATTTTCAGCAGAACTCGTGTTCATCACAATAGAAAATGAAGAGGTTGCAAAAAGCTTCATAAAACAATTCGAATTCTTCTGGAAAATCGCTAAGGAATAATCTCCTGCCCAAAATACTAACGTCCGACCATTTTTACCATAACCATAACGTCCATATCTAAAATTCCTGTATAATTCTTGCTTAAGTCTTCAAGAATCTTGCCAACCTCAATCTGATTGTCAACCCAAAAAACAACATTCAGATTCCACTCATGATCAAGCTCCCATACATTCCCTGTTTGAGGCAAGGATAGAAGTTTTTTTTATTACCTTATCAATGTTCTCTCTGCCAAGAACGGAAAAATGAACTGATACAATATCTTTCCCACATAACCATGGATTTACATAATTGCTAAATTGAATTATAGCTCCTGATTTTTTCATTTCTTCCATCCGTTTCTTTATAGTTATCGGTGCACTACGTGTTTTTTCTGCGATCTCAAGCAAGGTTGCACGAGGATTTTCAAATAAAGTGTTAAGAATTTTTCTATCTGAACTAAGAATCTTTGGGTTAGTCCGCAAAAAAGTTGCCCCCTTATCAGCTACCTCTTCAAACAAATGCGGAGAATGAAACCAATTATCTGTAACGCGCATGATGCGCAGCTTCTTGATTGTTAAATAATTTCCAACTTCCTGGATTGCTTGGTGAATGTCTTCGTGAAAAACTCCCAGAAGAAGATTATAAGATCCGTTATACCAGAGTATTGCAGAAACACCTTCGATCGAGAGCAAGTCCTGAGAAGTTAATTCCGTATCTTGGCCTAAGCCAGTCGCAATCTGAAGAAAATAGAAGGGTTTTTCTTCAACCTTGACAGAAACATAAGTAACTGGCGCCATCAATACCCCCTTCTCCTGCAACGCCCGGATCTTCTGCGTAATTGCAGATTTAGAAATTTGAAGTCTTTTTGCCAATTCAGATACCCCCATACGGGAATTCTGAACAAGTAGTTGAATCAACTTCCTATCTTTAACATTCAATTTAACTTCTTTCTTCCTTGCTTCAGATTCTTTAATTAAAAATCTCATATTACTTAACAAATAGTATAAGATCTATTTAAAATTAACTATTCTTCACATTTTTTCGAAATAGTTTGATATAGTCTCTTTTTTAGGGGGCATTATGGAAAAGATTCCCCCGCTAATAAGAACAGATAAAGAAACTGAAAACTTAGTGGAAATAGTCTCAAAAGATCAAAACACGCCACAAATAAAACCTCTTGAACAACTACAGCTAGAATCATCCCGGCCTTCTTGGTATACTTTTTGGTTAGACCTGGAAGAAAAACAAGGTTACAAGGAAGAATTCGGAGGCTTGACGAATTACATCCAGCTCCAGTATCATTCTCAAGGGAGAAGTCAAAGAGATTTAGCAAAGGATTTCGGCATATCCAGATCGGCAGTAAATAAATTAATGAAAAAAGTGGGAATCTCCGCCAGAGAAAGAACTGAAGCACTCCGAACTTTAAGATGTAAGGAAAAAGCAAAAAAAGGTGGGCGAAAAACAGTGCTTGGTCAAACAAAGGTAAGACCTAATCAACCAAAAAAATCAAAGATCCAAACAACAAAGGATCTTCTAGCCCGAGAGATCAAAGAAGAGATTGTTGCAGCCGCATTGAATGAAATCAGGGCCCATCAAACTGGCAAAATTAACCAATTAAGAACAACCAAAGAACTAGCAGATGAATTAAACACTGCTGCCCTAAAGGTTAGGAGAGTTCTAACAAAAAATCTGCCGGAGGACGAAAGGACGTATCGCATAAAAATTCTCCAAAGCCAACTATCCAAAAGATTATGGCAAGACCCCGAATACACTGCCGTACAAGATCAAGGCGTAAGAAAAAGATGGCAAGACGAAGGTGCTAGAGAAAAACATGCAAAGATACTGTCCAAAAGATCAAGAGAAATGTGGGCAAAAGGGAAAAACCGGGATAAAATGGTTAAACTAATGAGTGAAAAAAGTAAACGACTTTGGGCCAATCAGGAATACCGAGAAAGGAGAAAAAAGCAGACAAGTGATTGGGCAAGAAAGTTGTGGCAAGATCCAACGCATAGAAAAAAGATGTCTGCAGTTGGAAAAAGAAGTGGAAACAAACTTGCAAGAGAAAGCCAAAGGATATGCTGGCTAGGAAACAAATTCCATTCCCAAGAAGAGGCAGCAATAGCAACATTATTCGAGCGATACATCCCAGAATGGGGATTAGAACAAGGAAAGACCTGGCAAATAAGAGATGGTGGATTAAATTGTGGAGGTATTGACTTTATGATTAATGGAGAGTTTATAGAATACCACCCTCCAAAACCATACTGCAGTAAAAAGGGATCAAATGGAGATTTCAGGACACACAAAGAATACGAAAAGTACAAAGCAATATTGGGCAAGATAGAAGAAAGAGATGGTCTAAAGCGAGCCAAAGAATTCGCGCGTAAAGTAAGGTACCTAATCGCAAGAGCCTACACGGAAAAGAGAAAAGAAATAATCGCAAACAGCAGGTACGCCGGAACTTCGTTAATTTACTGCTCAAACATTCATGATATATACAACAGAGTTATTTCAAGAGATGGAAGAAACGCCCCAACAGAAGAAGAATTTGTTAGAGAGTTTAAAAAACTCAAGAAAAACGTCAAAGCATTTAACGAGGCTAAGGAATAATCTCCGGCCCAAAATACTTTTCATACCCAAAGTCCTTCTCGCTAACCTTGCCCGAGTCAATAAAACCCTTGATCTCCTCCAACTTCCCTTTCAATAAATCAATCAAATGTTTAACCGAAGAACAAACCATATCCAACCCCTCCGCCGGCCACAAATTCACGCTATTCACATACAAACACCGCCCTCCGCAATCCTTCAAATAAGCACACCCCTCGCACCGCGAAGCTGGTCCAATCTCCCGCAACCCACTCGGAGCAGAATCAAGTGTCCCGCAATAAAAATCAGGCATACAACCCATTATCGGACACGCCACCAAATTGCCATCAGTCGTTATCGTATATCCCGAATGCCCTGCTCCACACATCAACTTCGTCTTCTTCCCAGAAAGCAAATTCTCAACCAGCCCCACAAACGGATACAACTTCCAAACCTTGCCTTTTTCCATCTCCCCAACCCACCACTCAACCAGCTTATCTATCGAGGCATTATACTCCTCAACGAACTTGCTAACCCTATCAAAATCATAATCACAAGAATAAAACCCAACATCCAACTGCCAATGTATCGAATCAAAAAGTCCTTCATCAATTAAACTCTTAAGATGCATCACTTGCTCATAAACATCCCCAAACTCAGAAACACACATCCGTGCAACAATCTCCCCATCGTAACCTAATTCCCGAACCCGGCGCAAATTCCCCACAACCCTGTCATAAGTCCCCTTCCCTTTATTAAAATCGGTCCGCTCCTTCGTCCCATCAATCGAAACAAGAATCTTCCCAATTTTTTTCAAATAGTTTATATCAAACCCATCAAGCAGTTTCCCATTCGTCTGCACCCTAAACTGAATATTGGGCACGTCAGACAAAGAATCGATCAATTCCTTAATACGATCCATCTGCAACAACGGCTCCCCGCCGTAAAACACCAACGTCGGCCCCTTATCCTTCAATAGAAACTCCCTAATCTTTTCCGTAGTAACCTCAGAAACCTGCGGCGCATCAAAGTCAAACTTAAACCTCTTGTTCAGATCATTCTCCTCGCACATGCTCTTCCCATAACAATACCTGCACTTCGAATTGCACAGCTCCGTCAAAATTATGTGGTAATGCATCTCCCACAAAGAGAAGATCAAGGGTTTAAAAAATTATTCAGTCACAATCGCACCTTACACGGCCATTGAAGAGTTTTCAGGAAGCACAGAAGTTCTTTCCTGAGAATCAATTCGAACCCCCTCTTCGAATAATCTCTTTCTATCTTCGCCACACTCATAACAAGAGTACTAATCTTTCCTGCCGCCCGTTGTTCCGGGATCATCCACCACAACGTGATTTGTTTCCCTTCCACAATTTTGACAATACGCTCTTTCCATGAAAAATTACCAGTGTTGAGCTATAAAAACTCTTTGATCTCCCATAATTTCCTTGCCCGAACCCCTGCAAAAATCCAAATCATGCCGAGCGCGTTCGGCCTTCGGCCTCACCTATAATTAAAGCTATTTTCTTTAAATTAATCAAACAGCACCACAAGATTTTTCATCTTTCTCAACAAAAAGATGAAACCTCACGCCCCTCATATAAAGCTCGCTATGACCACACCCCACACGAGACGAAACATCAACAATATCATCTGCTTTCTCTTGACCCCACCCACTCCAATCAGGCCGAACTCCTTGCTCCCCAGCAGAATCATAAAACACTGCAGAATCCTTAGTCAAATGCAACAACACAGGCTTCTCGGATAAGGGTTTAAATTTCTCATCATCAGCAAGACCTCCGACCTTTCCCTCAAAAAGCCTTCCCCTATGAGACTCATATGGCGAAGAGGGATGCATATCAATCTTCATAACATCCACCCTCACGTCTAACTCGCCGCTAAAACCCTAAGGCGCACCAATCTTATACAATCCAGGCTGATCCAAACTAACAGTTTCTCCCCTTCCTGGCGTTTCTAATATAACCTTCATAAAAATCCCACCAATAAACGCTATAAAAAGATTGTTGTGGTAGCCCCTCACAAAGAACAACCATACTTCTCGCCCGCCAACTGCAACGCCCCTTCCTCCGGAACTCCCCTATACTGATACAAAAAATTGCCATAACGTATCGTAGCAAATAAATCGTCAAACCCAATTCCACTCTGTCGAGAAGCCACCTCACACATTTCATAAGCAGCGCATTCCATCACAAACTCGCTCTGAAGCGTTCGAGCAAATCCAGGATCTAAAACAGAATCCAACGAAAAAGAAGGACTATCCACAACTCGCTCAATCAATGGCACAACTCTATCAACATCCAAACTCCAAGCAACAATCGCCGAAGCCCCAGACCCATACAAATCAACAGTAAAATCAACAATTGGTTGCTCTGTAGCAAAAACCGCCAAGAAATCCCTTTCAGGCTGTTTAACGACCTGAGAAACTCCAAAACCCTCCTGGCCAAACAATGCCCCAATCTCACCAAGCTCCCCAGAAAACATTCCCCTAACGCCAACCATTACAAGCCCCTTATGCCACAATACGAAAGCAGAAGGCAATTTATCTCTAATTCTCATGACAAGCCCAGCCAAAAAACCCTATAAAAATATTTAGGTCCTTGCTAGATTAACATTGAGACCACTCTTGCAAGGTAGTGCCTTTTCCTTGAATAAGTAATGACGTAGAAAAAGTGCCATTAAGATAATCAAAGTCTAATCCCTGTTCATCATAAACAACCACATAAGTCTCGCTATCCCCCACATTAATGGCATCAAACTGAACAGCCTTAGTAGTATAATCTCCTCCCTCAAGCACCACTGTAACATTGCCCCCCACATCATCTCCCTCGCTATACGTGACACTAACCTCAAGACGATCCTCATAACAAGTAAAACCGTCAAGCGTCAAACTATAAACCTGATAATGTGGCAGCTCATAATCGCTGAAATCGTAATACTCTTTATACCTATCAAACAACTCACTATAACAAGTTTCATGATCAAAATCTAAATCTGCCCTAGCCAGATTAAAACAGTCCAGATATCCCTGGGAAATAGCCTCCTCGATAGGTCCGGGATATAAAACATAGCCATATTCCCACTCGACCCTATGCCCTTCATCATTACATCCATACATGCAACTGGGGTCAACTGTACGAACCACCTCATCATTCACGAGAGATTCATACGGAATAAGAGGACACAAACTCAAACACCTAAACCAAGTCATATGGGCTTCAACAACTTCCTCCTTACTGCTTTGCTTATTGGTAAGATAAACCACTGCAACACTAGCAATCACAACTATCACAATAAAAACCGCAACCATTACATAAATCCAGATCTTAGACCTCGGCTGCTGCACCGGAGGAGCTTGTTCCTGCTGACCTGCAACTGCCATCGCACTATCCATTTTTTTCCTTCACAAGTAAAGAAGCACCAATCAAACCAGCATCATCCCCAAATTTAGCCTTAACAATCTTCGGCTTCGGATTCAACTTGTACAATCTCTTGAACGTCTTATTCATTTCAGGGTAAATGTACTTTACTCTACTAAAACCCCCTCCAACAACCAACAACTCCGGATCAAAGATATAAGCTAAATTAGCAAGCCCAAGACCAATATTCTTTCCAACAATGTCATAAACATTCTTAGCCTTCGCATTCCCTGCATCTGCCTTATGCTCTAACTCCAGACTCGTGATCCCCTTAAAACCCATTTCTCGAGCAACCCTAATCGAAGCATTCCCCGAAGCCAACTCCTCCCAGATATATTTCTCGCCATCAATCCTCATACTCCCGGGCTCAATCGCTCCACCGCCACCACAATACAATTTCCCATTCAAAATCGCACCCCCACCAATTCCCGAACCAAGAGTAATCAAAATAAAATTACGCCGCCCCCGACCAGCACCATAATAAAACTCCGCCAATGCCGCACAATTCGCATCATTCCCCACATATACATTAGTCCTAAATTTCTTCTTCAAAACACCCGGCAAGGGCACGCCATCCATATCGTTATTCAAAGAAAGAACAATCTTCCCATCCCTCAAAAAACCTGCAGTCGATATACAAATCGCATCAACCTTACCATAACCCGAGACAACATCAAAAAGGCACTTAACCTCTTCCTTCTGTTTCGCCGGCGTCTTAATCTTGCGATAATCACAAAGCTTCATTCCCTTAACAATCGCCGAACGAACATTCGTCCCACCGATATCTAACGCAAGTATTTTCATTTTTACCTCTTTTATGGTTTAACAACGAGAAAAGAGTATAAAAAGGTTGTTTCCCACCAACTAAAGAGATTTAGCTTATGGAAAAAAGAGGTCTTACAAAAGAAGAAGCTGAAGCCATTTTAGAGAGGTTCGGCACAAACGAGATCCAAGAGGTCTCACTAAATACCCCTCTAAGAATTCTCACAAGACAAATAAAAAACAACTTCATAATTTACCTCTTACTCGCTGCAATGCTTATCTCTTTCTTTGTAGGTAAGTCAATCACCGCGTATACAATAATCGCAGTAATCGTGATGGTTGTATCTCTTGGTTTCATACAAGAGTACAGAGCAGACAAAGCAATCAAAGCCTTGAAAAAAATTATCCTACCAGTTTCTATAGTGATCCGCGACAACAAAGAACAAGAGATTCTTTCCACCCAGATAGTTCCCGGCGACATCTTAGTTCTCAGAAGCGGCGAGAAGATTCCTGCAGACTGCATCATCCTGGAAGAAAAAGAGCTTTACATAAACGAATCAATCCTCACCGGAGAATCCAAAGAGATAAAAAAAGAAACTGCGAAAAACCTTAAAAAATATTCTGACAAAAACCTCATATTCATGGGTTCATTCGTGGTAAACGGAAAATGCCTGGCCAATGTTCTCCACACAGGCATGAACACAAAATTTGGAAAAATTGCTCACATGATCTCAACCGCAGAAAAAGAACTCCCTCTCCAAAAGAAAATCAACAAAATTGCTAAATATATGGCCACTCTTGCGATCACAGTCTCTATTTTAACAGGCTTACTAATGCTCTGGAGAGCCCCCGAGCTCTCGCAAACCTTTGTCATCGAAGCGCTAATCCTGGTAATTGCTCTTTCAGTCTCTGCCTTTCCAGAAGGTTTTCCAGTTGTATTAATAACAACCCTGGCCAGCGGCGCCAGAAAGATGGCCAAAGAAAATGCGATCGTCAACAGAATGTCCACCATCGAAACGCTCGGCGAAACAACCGTCATCTGCTCTGACAAAACCGGAACAATCACAAAAGGAGAAATGACTGTCAACCGAATATTCTCTGACAACAAAATAATAGAAATTTCTGGAACAGGTTACGAAGCGTCAGGAGACTTCACCTCCTCGGGTAAAAAGATTTCAATCGGAAAGGAACCTGTTCTGGACCTGTTGTTAAGAGCTGCAATATCATGCAATGACTCTCGAATAGAAAGAGCCGGCGAGGAAAACACATTCAAAATCTCCGGAACGCCAACAGAAGCAGCATTATTAATAATGGCTGCTAAACAAGGCCTTTACAAAGAGGACCTAAAACTAAAAAGAATCGAAGAAATACCCTTCAGTTCAGAACGAAAAAGAATGACTGTTGTCTGCAAACGCGAAAAAGAAAATTTCGTCTTCTCAAAGGGCGCTCTTGAGTTTATTCTGGAAAAATGCGCATACATTCAAAGACACAACGGCGTTTTCAAACTGACAACCAAGGACAAAAAGAAAATCCTAAAAGAAAACATTAGGATGACATCTCAAACATTGAGAACTCTCGCAATTACCTACAAAAAAGTTTCAGTATTTGAAAAGAGAACACTTGAACAAGACCTAATTTTCCTAGGCTTAGTTGGCATGGAAGATCCGCCTCGAGAAGGCGTCAAAGAATCTATCAAAATCTGCCTCAAAGCAGGTATCAAAGTTAAAATGATCACAGGCGACAACAAAGAAACTGCATTGTCAATAGCAAACCAAATCGGACTTCGCGGAAAAGTAATGGAGGGGCACGAACTAGATCGTATTACAGATGAAGAACTTTCAAAAGTAATCGGTTCGATTGTCATTCTGGCCAGAGTAAAACCGGAACATAAATTAAGGATAGTCAAAGCTCTGAAAGCAAATGGCGAGATAGTTACAATGACTGGCGATGGAGTCAACGACGCACCTGCACTCAAAGAAGCACACATCGGCGTTGCAATGGGAAAAAACGGAACAGACGTCTCAAGAGAAGTCGCCGACCTGACATTAAAAGACGACGACTTCACAACAATAGTCTCGGCGATCAAAGAAGGCCGAACAATCTTCAGAAACGTAAGAAAATTTGTGACCTATCAACTTTCCTGCAATTTTGCCGAGCTAACTATCATCTTTGTCGGCGTCCTACTCACTCCGCTTCTTGGCTGGCAAATCCCTCTACTATTCGCCCTACAAATTCTCTTCATGAACCTTGTCACGGATAATCTACCAGCCATCACCCTTGGCTTCAACCCCTCCTCAACAGATGTAATGGACGCAACACCTAGAAAAAAATCAGAACTCCTAAACAAAAACTTCATTATCTTGTTAATCTTAACAGGAAGTCTGCTAGCTCTATTTGTCCTAACGGTGTTCTTCTTCACGTTCAATATCCTAGATCGAAACATTGAATACGCCAGAACAACCGCCTTGGTATCCCTCATAACGCTGGAAATCGCCTCCGCATTCAACTTTAGATCATTCAGAAAAGGAGTACTAAACCGCTCACCACTCGTCAACAAATATCTAGTCTATGCTTCAATAATCTCACTCATAGCCACACTCGCAATAGTTTACACGCCACTTAACAAAGTTTTCGAAACCGTACCAATCACCCTAGCTGACTGGGGCATTGCGATAGCCTTTTCACTCGCTCTCCTGGCAATATTTGACATTGCGAAAAAGATAAACAACAAAAAGAAGTTCCTAAACTTGATGGAAATATAAGATTTGTTGGAAAAAGCCCAAGATTGCAGGTTTACTCGTTTGATTGGTGCGGGAAGGAGGCGTAGGTAGGGCGAGCAAGTTATACGTCACAAAGCGCCACTAATCTGGGCGCGTGGCTACGAGTTGGGATTTTCACTGAAAGTGAAACTCATGAGGGAATTCAAAACTGCAAAAGAAAAGATTTTTAACGAAGCCGATCAAATGATTAGCATGAAAAAACCAACAAAAATAATCCTAACAATTGCAATCGTCCTTATGCTACTAATCGTAGCACTAAGAACTTTCTCAAACGAAGACTGCGACTGCTCACACCGAGGCGACAGAAGTCTCGACTGCCTCTGCCTTAAAGGCGAATGCGTTTCTGTAGAAGCCTAACAAAAGAAGATTAGCAGTAATCTAAAAGTAGTAACAATAGAAAGATTTAAATTCTTATTTGGCCTTAAAAAAACATGACAAACGAAACACAAATAGCCGAAAGAGCAAGAGACAGATACAAAGAACTTCTTAGCGAAGCTGCCAGTTATAGAACAACCAATTACAAATGCACAGATAGATTAGAAGAAAACTCACTTACACTCCACGGGAGAGAATTAAAGGAAAATATTAGACTCCTAGAAGGAGTCCTTGGAGATGAAGAAGTTAGAGCTTTAGGCGGACCAATCAGTCGTACTTGAACAAAAAAGTAGGTATTTTCCAAGGAAATATCTAAACTACCCTTGAAAAAACTGATCATTAACCAAAACATTTATCAGAGATCCTCGCCCTAAAATAAAATGAAACTATTCCAAAAAGGTGAACTCAAACTTCTCTGGCCCTTCTACCTAGATTCCATAATTTCTCCCTTACTTTATTTTTATCCCCTCTTTCTAATTATCTACCTAAAAGACTTAGGATTCAGTTTATTTCAAATTGGCATCCTTGCATATTCTGCCCCTGCCACAATAATGCTCGTTTCGGAGATTCCGACTGGCGCGATAGCTGATTTATACGGCAGAAAGTTCTCAGTCATTCTAGGGAATGTCCTGACAGGAGTTTTCTTCCTCTTAATGTTTTTTACAACAAACTATTATGCCTTGCTATCGCTTTCGGCCCTAATCGGGTTTTCCCTAACATTCAACTCCGGAGCGTATGAAGCGTGGGCAACCGATTTGATAAGGAAAAACAAAAAAAACCTTTTACAAAGTTTCTTTGTGAAAACAAGAGTTTTCGACAGCGCAGCACTAATCTTTTCAGGACTCATTGGCGTGGTATTAGTTGGAATATTCGGCACGAAAGTAATCTTCCCCATAACGGCCGCATCATTCTTCATTGCCACAGTTCTTATGATTTTTGCAAAAGAAAACTACAAAAAAAGACGCATAGAAACAAAGGATGCGCTCAAGGAGATTAAACAACAATCTTCTAAAGCCATAAAATACAGCTACAAAAACAAAGTTATCTTCTATTTCTTAATCGCTTCTGCATTCGTTCTTCTCGCAACAGAAATGACAGAAAACATCGCATCGGTTCCATTCCTACAAGACCTTGGCTTACCGGACTACGCGTTCGGGTACGTTTGGTCTGGCGTTGCTCTTATGGGTGTAATCGCCCCACTCATAACTCAAAGGTTCTACGCCAAAAACCGAGAAAGAACATTCATAATAACGACAATCCTATTCGCAGCAATTTCACTTTTAATTATCTCACTAGCACAAGTGCTAGCGTTCGCCCTTCTATTAATCTTCTTAAATGCATTCTTTGACTTCGCGAGAAAACCGGCAGAAAGGATATATTTCCAAAAATTTATTCCAAGCAAACTAAGGGCGAGCATAGGCTCCGTAGAATCAATGTTCTTATCAGTAATAAGCATCATCGCGGCACCGATAGGGGGGCTCCTCGTAGACACCATCGGAAGCAGACATACAATATTAATCTCAAGCATAATCTTAATTCCCGCGATAATTGTATTCTCTAGAATCAAAGAAAACTAACCGCAACCTTAATAAATCTCTCTTCCCACTTCTTAACATAAACAAAGAGGTCCTAATAACGCGTAATCCCGACCCTCACAAGATAGCGATGCGCTATTAATCGGCCGACGCAAACTCGCTAAACGAAAAGCGTCGGCACAAACAGGGCAGGGTGGGCGAGCGCGTCACGTACCGAGTATTGTCTAACATTGGCAACGTGCGTGACCGCGAGTTGGGAACGCATCGCGTCACAACCACCTCCAAAACAAAAAATGAAAATAGCAATCAACGGCTTCGGCCGAATCGGCAGAGTAATTCTCAGAATAGCGCTAGAAAAAAAGCTAAACGTCGTAGCAATCAACGACCCACACGGAATCGAAGCCGCAGAATACCTAATCAAACACGACACAGTCTACGGCCCATTCAAGGGCAAAGTCTCAAAAGACAAAGACAACATAATAATCAACAACAAAAAGATCAAACTTCTCTCAGAAAGAGACATAAACAAATTGCCCTGGAAAAAACTCGGCGTTGACGTTGTAATCGAAAGCACTGGAGTCTTCCGCGACCGCGAATCCGCATCAATCCACTTAAAAAACGGAGCAAAAAAAGTAATAATCACTTCACCCGCAAAAAAACCGGACATAACTATCGTTCCGGGCGTCAACCACCAGAAGCTAAACAAAGACCACAAGATCATTTCAGTAGCTTCCTGCACAACAAACTGCCTAACGCCTATTGTAAAAATCATCCACGATAACTTCAAAATCAAAAGAGCGCTAATGACCACCGTCCACGCATTCACAAACGACCAAGCAACACATGACGAATTCCACAAAAAACTCCGCAGAGGCCGAGCAGCCTCACAGAACATAATCCCAACAACAACAGGCGCAGCTGAATCAGTCGTCGAAATCATGCCAGAACTTCTCGGCAAAATCAACGGCCTCGCTGTAAGAGTTCCAGTCGCATGCGGCTCACTTGTCGACCTCGTAGCCGAACTAGAAAAAGAATATTCTGTAGAACAGATCAACTCTGCCCTAAAAAAAGCCTCCCAAAAAGAAATGAAAGGCATCATAGAATACAGCGAAGAAGAACTAGTTTCATCAGACATAATCGGCAATACCCATTCCTCCGTCGTAGACGCAAAATGCACCCAGGTTGATGGCAACCTCATAAAAGTCCTTGCTTGGTATGACAATGAGTGGGGCTACTCCAACAGAGTTATTGACGTCCTACAAATGATTAGCAAGTGGGCAAGATAATTACCTAACACCCATAGGTAAATGTCTTTCTTCTAAATCATGCAATCTGTCAACAACAGTATATTTCATCTTTCTCCCATACCTCTGCTCTATCTCTTGAACCTTGCCGGGTTTAGTCGTTATAGAAATAGCATGTCCCGATTTATCAAGCAACAACCGCCCGCCATTAATTTCCCCTTCAATCACATGACGCACTTCCCCTTTACTAAAGGGCGTATGAGCTGCAATCCTTGATTCTGTAACAGAAATCTGCTCCGTCTTATGCCCATAAGCGTTCCTCGTGCCCATAATATCATAAATTCTTGCAGCTATTTAACCATACGCCCGAGTATGGTGCGCCCGCGCCATCAACACCCCCAAACCTCCCAAAACAAACACAACACCCACAACCCCACCAACCTTCGAAGAAACCCCCTCAAAAACAGCAAACCCAGTCATCCCAGAAAAGGAACTCAACAATAAAACAGCTCCCAAAACCACCAACAAAACACCCAGGAAGATCAGACCTTTTTTTCTCATTATCATTTCAATCCAGGCTAATTACTAAATTTAACTCACCCGCTAAAATACCCAATTCTTTCCCACCTAAAGATTGGCATAGAGTCGACTTCAATAATCTCTTGCAGAAACTTATCCTTCAACTCAGATACAAAACCATAAAACTCTTCAAGATTCTTAGCATAACATCTAAAATCAACATCCGCATAGCCAACATAACGAGAAACACTCTCCACCCTCCCAGACTTCTTCAGAAACTCCTTTACTGCCCCATAAACGCCCTCGTTAAACTTAGCCAAATGCAAAAACACCCTAAAATGCAGGTAACCCAACTTTTCATAATTCACCTTCATCTTATACCCCATAATCACGTTCTTCCCTTCCAACCGCTTAATTCTTTCCTTAACACCATTCGGCGACATGCCCACCTTATCAGATAAATTCAACAGGTTAGTCCTGCAATCGCTCGACAAAATTTTAGCTATCTCCAAGTCGTTCTCATCAAGCCCGGCATCCTCACTGGCAGAAGTAGAAAACTCCTTCGCATTTGAATCAAAAACCAAACGCATAGAAAAATACGTGCTCTCTATTTCGCTAGTCACCAACTTCTCTTTTATTTTATCCTGCTTTCCCTCACTAATTCTCTTAAACGCCTCATCAAACTCTTGATTGTTCCTCGCGCTCATCGCAATAGTCAAGTCCCAACGCCCCGCATTCCTCCCCACCCCAAGAACACTCCCGTCCTTATCAATCGCCTTCACCCAATTATTTTCAGCCAATGAAGAAATCCGCACCAACCTCAAATAAACCACGTAAATCGTCTGCCCCAACCTACCCACATCAACAATCGCATTATATCCCTGAATCAAACCCTCTTTCTCCAACCTTTCAGTTCTATACTTCACAACCTGCTTAGACACACCTACCTTTTTTGCAAGCACACTCTGAGCAATCCGGGCATTCATCTCCAACTCCGCCAGAATCTTCCGATCTTTCACATCAAGCTCCATAGTTAACTATCCGCATTTATCTATATAAATATTGCGCTTAGTTAAGATATTAAGAAAGAAGTTTTAATTATCCAACAAGAGTTACTACAATTAAGTAAACAAAACTTACATGAAAATGACAGAAAAACAAACATTTAGGGCATATTTAGAAAATCTGCTTCAAGCACCCGCAGACGAACCCAAGGTAGCTGGAAGACTAGTCGCTCAAGCGCTAGATAGATCAGATATTCCTACTTATGCATTTCTAAGATCCCAAGCTATAGAAAGAATTAATATCTCTGCCTACACGCGCGCATTAGCTCAAGCAAGAGCGATAGATGGAGAACAACAAAAAATGCAAGAAGAATTAGGAGCAAATTCCGAGGATTTTATTATTGAAGCTCTTCCCAGCAATATGACCCTCTACACTCCAAAAGACATAGTACAAGCAACAATGGACTTCTACAACGCTAGAGGGTTAAGATTCTCTGGTAAGTCTGGTAGGGAGATAAAAGGTTATGAGGAAATATTAAATTTCGGAGATCATAAACTAGGCGGAGCTGTACAGCTCGACCTGGGTTCAGGTTTCGGAAAAAAACCGGGATTATATGAGCTCTGGGTAACAACTGATTTTTATGATTTGACAACTGAATGTGGGGGATAAAATGGAAACAGAACAAAAACAGTTCACAATAACTAAGAGAATAGCAAAACACGGTCGCCAAGCGATAGTAGTCATACCAAAACTGCTAGAGCAAGAACTCTCGCCGGGCACGGTCGTAGAAACAACTTTCAGAGTAATTGAAGTGAAAGGAGGGCAGAGTTAAGATGACATTCAAACAAGGAACCCACTTTGATCACTTGTCGAAGGTTCAAAAGATCCTAGAAGTCCCAGACAACTATGACGTCTATGGAATTTTCAAATGGGAAGAGGACATCTTCAAAAAAGAAATGGGATTTACAGACCAGCAGGAAGGCTAGTATTGCCTATGACTGTAGAAGGAAGAAACCCCGATCACAATGAAGGGGCTCATTCAGTAGCATTTACGATATTCGAAGAGGAATTTTTCGAAGGGCTTTCAGCTCCAACCCCTCCAGGTTATGGATCTAATCCCGAAGGATTTGAATTTCAGGCCCTTTGTGACTGGTGCGACTCTCCCCCAAGAGATGAAATAGGAGTTTTAACACAAACATACACAAGGTCTCAAAATCCCTACACTGTTGTAAGAGCACACGTCGCAAACATCCTAGGCAATTTAGAAAAAATCACTGAAAAAGCAAGAAAGGCAGGTGTCGAACATGTGGTCAAAAGAGCCTTCATCGAGTATTAAGGTCAACAAAAATAATTTTTTAGTTTTCCTTATTTCCACTCAACACATAACAATCAAACTTTAATAATTTTACCCCTCAATAAAATAACACCCGAAAACTCTAAAAACCTTGTTAACTAAAGTTTACAATAATGAAAAGATAGTCAATCATTATCGTCCGCCAGAACCTTACACTTTTCAGACTCAACAATATCCTCCTCCTCATCCTTCTCTCGCTCACCCTTCAGAGGACCTTCATGAAATCCATCAATAAAACTGTCTTGCGGCATAATTTATAGACCTATTCGAAATATATAAACGTGTGTAACACAAAAAAGTGACATGAATCGAGAACTATACAAAGACATAGACTTCAAGAAAAACCTGAAACATTACTTAGACATAGTCAGCAAGTACAAGTGGACTTACATCTCAATTCTGATAGTCACAGGCGTCATAGAAGGCCTAAGAGTTTTCGACAGATATCTTTTCAAAGTCGTACTCGACAAGGGGGCAGAATACACCGCCGGAACTCTCCTAAGAAGCTCATTCGTCAGCATATTACTCGCCTTAACGGGAATCTACTTCGGCGCACTATTCATAAAATTAGCACTTAACCACGGATACAAGGCAAGAAAAGAAAGAGACCTAATGACTGGAATGGTTCTCGACATAAAAACAAAGTTTTTCAATCACATACTCCATTTATCACACAGATTTCACACAACCCACAAAACAGGCTCATTAATCTCCAGGATGAACAGAGGAACTGGCGCAGCAGAGTCCCTAACTGACTTCATTATTGATAACATCACGCCGTTAATATTCCAAATTGCAATTGTATCTGTTTCTCTGTTATTTCTCGACTGGGTCTCCGCAGTGGTAATCCTCGTTACTTCGACGATGGCGATACTCTGGGGAATCGCGATGGCAAACGCAAGAAAAAAGTCCCATGTCGCACTTAACCAAACAGAAGACCGCGAAAAAGGCAGTCTTGCAGACATCTTAACAAACATCGAATCAGTCAAATATTACGGCAAAGAAAATCTGATCAAACAAAAATACGCGAACCTCGCAACAACCTCCCAAGAAAAAATGAAAAGCTTCTGGAACTACGGAATACTCTTCAACTTAGGGAACAGCTTCCTAATCGGACTCGGAACATTCTTCCTTATCTACTTCCCAGTCAAAGGATTCCTTGATGGCAACGTCACGATAGGTACGCTCACATTCATCTACACGACCTACCTAGGCCTAATGGGTCCCCTCATGGGCTTCGTTTAC
Organism: archaeon; assembly: GCA_043821585.1. GTDB lineage: Archaea > Nanobdellota > Nanobdellia > Pacearchaeales > GW2011-AR1 > UBA73. The sequence continues at coordinate 174,106 of JBDRCQ010000002.1, read as the reverse complement.
GGCATAAGAAGATATTACAAAGCGGTCGGAGACTTCGACACACTCTTCAGCTACTCTGAAATAACAAACGACATAGTTGACGAACCAAACTCAAAGAAACTGAAAATCACCAAAGGAGAAATCGAACTAAAAGACATTTCATTCAAATATCACGACAGAAACATCTTGGACAACATTTCCCTAAAAGTAAAACCAGGTGAAAAAATAGCCCTAGTTGGCCATTCAGGTAGCGGCAAAACCACACTCATAAAATTACTCTATCGGTTATACGACGTTCAAAATGGACAGATCCTAATCGACGGAAAGAACATCAAAACATTCAAACAGGAATCTCTAAGGGGAGAACTCTCAATCGTCCCACAAGAATGCGTCCTATTTGACGACAGCATCTACAACAACATCTTATTCTCAAACCCTAAAGCAACCAGAGAAGAAGTATTCAAAGCCATAAAGTTTGCACAACTAGACGTCTTCGTAAATAACCTTCCAGAAAAAGAAAACACTATCGTAGGCGAACGCGGAGTCAAACTTTCCGGCGGAGAAAGGCAAAGAGTTTCCATAGCAAGAGCAATCCTTGCAAACAAAAAGGTCCTCGTTCTTGACGAAGCCACATCCTCCCTAGATTCCCAAACAGAATTCGAAATACAGAAAGACTTAGAAAAGCTGATGAAAGGCCGAACATCAATAATCATAGCTCACCGCCTTTCCACAATCATGAAAGTCGACAAGATCATAGTCATGAACAAAGGCCGCATCGCACAGACCGGCAAACACAATGACCTAATCAAAAAGCCAGGCATCTACAAGCATCTTTGGAATCTTCAGAAAGGAGGGTATTTGAAAGAATGAAACCCTTAAAACTCTGCCCAAAAAACGCCGAACACTTCAAAAAACTAATCCCTTTTGCTCAAAAAATAATTCAGATTATTGAAAATGTTGGAATTCCGACCGTTGTTTATGGTAGCTTTGCACATTTTTATCATACGAAAGACAAAAGTATGAAAGTTAATGACATTGATATTATGATTCCGGACCATAAAAAGAATTTTCCAAAAGTTGTTCGTGCTTTAAAGAAAGCTAAAATAAAGCATAATTATTATCCTAAATGGGAAACTCTGATTATTAAAAAAGGTAATTTGAAAGTGGAGGTTGATAGCGTCGGAAGGGGTTATAAAACAATGAAAGAGAATACTTTGTTTAAATCCAATCACGAGAGGATTGATTTTTATGGCCTTACAATAGGGTTGCTTAAACTAAACCAAATAGAAGAAATGTATGGGCGAGCATTAATCGAATCAGACAAGACTAAACTGAACGTAGTTCATAAAGTAGACCTTCTTGAGAAATTTTTAGGAAGAAAACTAAAAGGAGATTTGAAAGTTGAGAGAATTAAAAGCAAAGACTTAAACAAAAAAGACAAAAGAACCTTAGAAGAACTGAGGGTTAAAGAATTTGGAGAAAAGAATAGAAAAGATTTTAAAAAAGATTACGAACCAGATACATTGTGGGTCATGATTAAGAAGAAAGGCAAGGTTGTTTCTTTCGGAGGCATTAGACCTATTAAGGTAAAATACAAAGACAGAATTTATCATATTGGGGGAGTTTGTAGCACGATTTCAGTTATCAAGAAAAAAGGGTACGGAAAAATAATGGTTAATGTCATGAAAGATTTTTCAGAAAAAACAGGGAAAACAATTCTTGGTTTTACAGGGAAAACAAAATTCTTTGCTAAAGTCGGTCTTGGAACTAAAAAGAATTTTATAAGAAGATTTGTCTGGCTCAAACCAAACGGAGAAAAAGTTTACGACCCCGATGGTGACGGGATTTATTACGAAGGAAAAGACAAACTTATTAGCAAAATGTTAAAAACTAAATCGCCTGCACACATATTTGTGGAGTTTTGGTAAAATGAAACTCACAGGCCTCCACGAAAAAGAATTGAAAGAAACCCTAGAAAGAAGATATGACTTCAAAATAAAAAAGATGAAATACATTCCAGTCGGAGAAAACGGAGCATCTTACATCGCAATCCTAAATTCAGGAAATAAAATTTTCGTAAGTGTGAGAAAACCAAAGTGGATATCCATTTATAGACAAAAAAATGCGATAAACTGCCTTATAAATCTGCGTAAGTTATTAAAAATGGAAAACATTCCAAGTCCAATTAAGTCAAAAGACGGCAAATATGTAATACTCCGTAAAAACTTCCCCATATCGATTACAAACTTTATCGAAGGTAAAAATCCAAAAGAAGGAACAATCCCCAGTCCAAGAACTCTCGCCAAATCAATAGCAAGGCTCCACAATTTCAAAGCAAAAAGTTTCCCAGGCATCAAAGAAGAGGAATTAATTTTAAATTGGGAAAACAAGATCCTAAAACTAGTCCCAAAAGTCAAAAAATCCCGCCACGGAGAACTCAAAAAAATACTTAACGGAAAAACCAAACTATTTGAAAAACATCTGAATAATATCAAAAAACTAAAAAAGTACATAAGTAAAAATAAGAATAAATACGTTCTAGTACACACAGACCTACACGAAGGCAATCTTTATATCTCAAAAAACAAAGTCTTCATCCTAGACTGGGAGTCTCTAGAAAAAGCCTTACCAGAAAAAGACCTAATATTCTTCATAAAGAACAAAGTATTCATGAAAGAATACATGAAGTTAACTAAACACAAACCAGACCCTATTGCATTAGAGTACTACCAAACAAAACGTAGATTCTCAGATATGGTTTATTTCATTAGAGAAATCTTAGAAAAAAAAGATTTAGAGCGTAAAACAAAAAATGTATATCTCAAAGTAATCAAAGAAGAAATTGCAGCACTGCAAAAAGAGGCAAAATGACACACCCGATAATCAACGCGCTAAAAACTGAATGGGGCTACTTAGGCAAAAGAAGAAAGTTGTTCTTGCTCTACATATTTTTATTTGCCATAGCTGGAGCAGTTTCCCTTCTGACGCCATACGTCATTGGATTAATATTCAACTCAATCCAACAATCAATCCAAACTCAAGCTGAACTCTCAAGCCTAATATTCAAAATCTTCCTTCTGCTGGTAATCGTAGTAGTCTTTTGGATTTTCCACGGAGTAGGAAGAGTCCTAGAGACCACAACTTCGTTTCATGTAAAAAAGAATTACATCAACGATAAGATAAGAGTTGTACTAAAGCTTCCCATAAAATGGCACAAAGACAACCACTCTGGAGACACGATAGACAAGGTCAACAGAGCCTCAAATGCACTCGAAGAATTTTCTGGACAAATGACCTATCAGATAGTTTATGGAATAATCAGTTTCTTTGGTTCACTAGCCATCTTGTTCTTCATAGACTGGAAAATAGGCCTTTTTGCGTTCATATTCTCAAGCCTAACCCTCCTGATAATATCTCGGGTGGACAAAAGACTCGATAAAAAGTACAGAGAAATGAACGAATACAACAACAAATTATCGGCCACAATTTTTGATTACCTAAGCAATGTCATTACAGTAATCACCCTAAGGCTCAGAAGAACCGTTTCGGAAGAAATCAACGCCAAGCAAGTTGTCAGCTATAACACATTCAAAAGCAGCACAGTCATAAACGAATTAAAATGGGGTTTCGCAAGCGTTGCGATACAAATAATGATCGTAGCAGCATTAATCTACAAGGCCTACACCGAATTCACCCTAACCGGAGCAATCCTAATCGGAACGCTATACATGGTCTACGGTTATCTTAATAACGTCGGAGAAACGTTTTACAGATTTGCAGAGATATATGGGAGCATCATCAGAGCAAACGCCAGAATCGTCGGAGCGTATCCCTTAGAAGAAGAATATAAAAAACTAAAAAACCCTGAAGCGTCCAGGCTTCCAAGAGGCTGGAAAGAAGTCTCCTTCAAAGATGTTTCATTCACCTACGATCGAGAAGGCAAAAAAGCCCACCTAAACAACATCTCATTCTCGATTAAAAGGAAACAAAAGATCGCTCTAGTTGGAGAAAGCGGCTCTGGCAAAAGCACCATTCTTTCACTCATTCGCGGCCTCTACAAAATAGAAAAAGGGAAAATATACTGTGACAATGAACTCCTGGAAGAAGGAGTAGACAAAATCAAAGACCACGTTACACTGATTCCCCAAGAACCTGAGATATTCAACAACACATTCAAGTACAATATCACCATGAACCTTCCAGCAACAGATGAAGATATAAACAAGGTCATTAAGATTTCCCAACTGAAACCAGTTATAACCAAGCTGCCAAATGGCTTAGACACAAGCGTTATGGAAAAAGGTGTTTCTTTAAGCGGTGGAGAAAAACAAAGACTTGCCCTCGCCAGAGGACTACTCGCCGCAAAAAAAAGTAACATAGTTTTGATGGATGAACCAACAAGCAGCGTAGACAGTCTAAACGAAATAAAAATCCACGAACAAGTCTTCGAAGAATACAAAAACAAAACGATAATATCCTCAATCCACAGACTTCACCTCTTAGACAAATTCGATTATATCTACCTCTTCTCCGAAGGCAAAATTATAGGAAAAGGAACGTTAGATGAACTAAAAGAAAATCCTGTTTTCGCCAAGATGTGGAGGCGTTACCATAAAGAAAAACTCCTAGACAAGAAGCTCAAAGAAAATCAAAAGAAAAAGTAAAATGAAACTCTCCAAAACCCTAGTCACAAAGATCTCAGAAGCTTACGGTCTCGGCAAAGTCAAACAAACCAAGTTAGTAGAAGGAGGAAACATAAGCCACAACTACGTTTTCAAGACGAGCAAGGGCGAATTTATTGTAAGAGTCTTAGGATACAACCTAAAAAACCCTTATTGGACAAGGCAAAAAAAACTGCAGTATCTTGTAATTGAGTTTCTAATCAAAAACAAATTCCCTTACGAAGTAGCTCACTTCATCAAAGACAAAAAAGGAGAATGTATAACAAAAATTTCTGGGAACCTCATAGAAGTTTACCCTAGATTGAAAGGACGAACAATCAAAAGACCACAAGTCAAACACGTGAGAGAAATGGCGAAAGCCCTAGCATTCCTCCACAAAACAATTGCAAAAATGCAAAAACACAAAGAGTTCCTAAAAAATGAAAGTCACAAATGGCTCGCGAAAGAGTTACAAGACATGAAGAAACTCGAACCTCGCACAGAAGTAGACAAATACATGCTGAGTCATGTAGACACATTCATAAAAGCCCTTGAAAGAGGACTAAAACACAAACAAACAAAAAACCCAATAGTTTGCCATCAAGACTTTCATCCATCAAATATTCTATTCAACAAAAGCAGATTAACAGGAATCCTCGACTTCGAAAATGTCGGCTACGGTCCACGCATAAACGACTTCTTCCTGAATATCTTTGATCTCAACCAGAGCATACTTTTCATAAAAGAATATCAAAAATACAACAAAATCCAAAAATCGGAAATACAAAACCTTGTCAACAACAAACTTCTTGGAAACTGCCACGGATTCAGGTGGGCCTACAGGGGAAGAATGAAAAACGAGAAAAAAAGACTAGAAATGTTAAAGTTCATGGTCAAAAAGTATAATAAATATATGGAGTTAGAAGCTCTGTTGAAAAAGAGGATGAAATGACCAAGAAACACAAAAAACTGGCTGCCGAATTAACTAAAGAATATTCCAAGGACAAAAACGTAGTTGGAATCTATATTTTCGGAAGTCTCGCGAAAAGAAAAGCAAGGAAAAAATCAGATTTAGATATTGAATTCATCTTCAAAAAGAGAAACAAACCTTACGAATTATATCACAAAAAAGTCGATGGCATCGGAGTAGATTTTAGCATGTACGCCCTCAAACAATTCAAAGAAGATTTTTCCAAGAAGATCTACGCACAATACGCTTCACTACCTCACAAAATAATGTACGATCCAAAAGGCATACTTAAAAAATATCTACGAGATGTCAAAGAGTACTTCAAGAAAAATCCAAAAATTTTAAAGCTCTGGGAAGATAAAGAAAGAGTATACAAGCGAGCCAAGAAAACCGGCGGGAAAAAAGAGAATTATTTCGAGATATGTAAGGAATTAGAAAGGGAAGTAAAACAATCCTCAAAACCCTTAAAAACCAAAGAAACATCCCATTAACATGGCAGAGGTGATCACAGTTTTCGCAGTTATTGCAGGTCTAGTTTTCCTCGGCTTCATCAGCGAACTGATCTTCAGAAAAACCCGCATTCCCGACGTCCTCCTCCTAATCGGTGCTGGCATCCTAATAAACCACGTATTCGGATGGGTAAATGCAGAGGACCTCGGTTTCGGCGCCCGGCTATTCACAACATTCGCCTTAGTCTTCATCCTATTTCAAGGCTCATTAAATATCCAATTCAAAAAACTATTTGAATCCCTCTCAAGAGCAACCCTCCTCACCGTTTTAAGTTTCGCCCTAACCTTTTTCGTAGTCAGCGCAATAGCCCTCTTCTCCTTAAAACTCCCGTTCATGACATCGATGCTTCTCGGCACAATTCTCGGAGGCACGTCCTCTGCGGTTGTCATTCCATTAGTCCAAAACTTAACAATCAAGAAAAGATACGGATTAATTCTAACTCTCGAATCAGCAATCTCTGACGTTCTCTGCATTGTTGGCACCATAACAATAATAGCAATAATCAAAACCGGCGAAATCTCAGGCTCATCAGTCTTCCGTTCAATCCTCTCTTCATTCTCCCTAGCACTAGTCATCGGGCTAGTCGCAGGTTTCATCTGGATGATGCTTCTCTCAAAATCAAGACTGCTAATGGACTCTTATATGGTCACAGTAGCCGTTGTCATGGGCCTATACGCCTTCGTAGAAAGCCCCTTCGTCGGCGCAAGCGGTGCAATCGCTGCTCTAACATTCGGCCTAGTCCTCGGAAACTCAAAGGGAATAAGATCAACATTCCTCCGCGTTAAGAACCACACAGACAAAGAACCGGCCGTAAGGAGCGCCCTATCCCATAGCGCCCGCGGTTTCTACCGCGAAATCTCCTTCTTCGTGAAAGTATTCTTCTTCGTTTACTTGGGCATACTCATCGACCTTTCCCAACCAATGATTTTCGGCTACGCCCTAATCTTCACAGCAGGCATGTTGATAATCCGCCCATTCGTTGTCACACTCTCATTCTGGGGAGAAGACGTAGACGTAAAAAGCAAAGCAATAATGGAATCCCTAATCCCTAAGGGTCTCGCAGCAGCAGTGCTTGCCCAAATCGCAGTTCAAGAAGCGATCCCTGGAGCAGACACAGTTCTCTCGTTAGTACTGGCAATAATATTAGTAAGCATCGTTCTGGTAGCAATATTCGCCTTCTTCGCAGAAACCGGCCACTTCAAGGGCCTCCTCCCATTCCTCAACATCCACAAAGAAGAAACCAAAGCCATCCAAAAAGAAATCTCCGAAGACGACATGCCTGTTTTCTCGGAGGGGAAAGACTAAGATGAAAAAAGAGAAGTGGGAAATCGCAACAGAAAAGTTTCTAAAATATTGGAAGGAAAAGAAAGAGGTAATCGGAGCAGTAGTCTGCGGAAGTTACCTATTTGGAGACGCTAGTGCAAACTCTGATATAGACATCCAAATAGTGCTCGACAAAAAAGTAAAGTGGAGAGAAAGAGGAAATAGGATTGTAGACGGCTTCCTAATAGAATATTTTGCAAATCCTCCAAAACAGATAATCAAATATTTTGAAGAGGACTTAAGAGACAACACCCATATGGCTCCCAACATGTTCCTTACCGGAAAAGTCCTGTTTGACAAAAAGGGAGAAGTCAAAAAATTGGTAAAAACAGCCAAAGAATTCAAAAGAAAAAAGTTCACAAAAATGGGCAATATCAATAAAGAATTAGAGAAGTATGCTACCTGGGACAGAATAGACAATATAGAAGATAGTTTCAAGAAGAATTCCCCAGACTTTTACTACATCTACTTTGAAGCTCTGAAAAGAATGTACGAAACATATGCCCGGTTCCTAGGCGAACCAATCAGCGGAACTTCCAAAACATTCGATGTATTAAACAAAGAAAAAACCAGAAAGAAGTACCTCCTCAAAAAATTCAAGGACCAAAAGTTCACTTCATTATTTATAGATACCATGCAAATAAGCAATAAAAACACAATGATGAAAAAAATCAACAAGCTAAAAGATCACGTCTTCAAACGAATGGGTGGATTTAATATTGATGGTTGGAAGATTAATTCGGAGATTGAAAAATGAAAGAAACCGAAGTAAAAATCCTCGAAGTCAATCCTACAAAAATTAGAAACATCCTTAAGAAACACAAGGCAAAACTCGTCATGCCAAAAAACCTTCAAGGCAACTACTTCTATGCCAATAAAGAAATCGATAAAAAAGGAGTCATCAGATTAAGAAAGAACATTCTCGGGAACACAATTGCCTTCAAGTCAAAAGTCAAATTCGTTAAGGGCGTTAAAACTATGGAAGAACACGAAACAAGAATCGAAAACATCAAAGAAGCAAAATCTGGCCTCAAAACAATAGGGCTAAAACAAATCGGCGCGGTCGAAGTCATGCGCGAAGACTGGAAACTCTATAACTGCTTAGTTTCAATAATGAAATTCCCTAAAATGCCTGAATTGATTGAAATCGAGGGTTCAAAACCAAACATCAAAAAAGTCGCAAACCTCTTAGGTTACACAGAAAAAGATTACTATCCAAAAATGATCTACGACAAATACAAAATAAAAACTAAGTTCCTTAAGTTCAGGAAATAACTCATTCTCCTCCCCAACCAAAACCCTTAAATAACTATTTACTCATATAAGTAACATGTTACTCAATACAAAAGAGTCCAAGGTCTTAGAAGAATTCGCAGACGATTTCCATAAAAGAATCTACGGCAGAGCTTTAGCCAAAAAAACAGGCATGAACCAAAAAACAGTGGCAAACGTCCTCAACAAATTAGAAAAAAATGGCATAGTGAGATATAAATTCGAAGGCAAAAACAAAACATATTCTCTAAACAAACTTAATCCACACATCAAAGAAATAATAAAAATCATAGAGATACATAGAAAACTAACCTTTCTAAATCAGAACAAAAAACTACTTAATCTATTCGACCAACTAGAGCAATCAGTTGAAGGAATCTTAGTTATCTTTGGCAGCTATGCCTCGAACACAAAAACTTCAAAATCAGATTTAGACATATTTGTTCTGGGAAAATCCCCAAGCGTAGAGAATCTAGAAAAAACGTTCAACATTGAAATCAACCTAATTAAATCATCAAAAAAGAAGTTCAATAAAAAAGAACAATTCATTGAGGAAGTTATAAAAAACCACATTGTCTTGAAAGGAGTAGATGAATTTGTCAATTTGATATGGTGAGCCTAAACTGGTGCTTTAAACAAAAAGAGGGAATCAAAGCAATAGAACCAAATGAAAATCTTGCAGAAAGTTACATTAAGATGGCTGAAAACGCACTCGGAACAATGAACCGCGAAGCAAAGCACAATTTAGTTTTCTCAATCTCTGCTTGCTATTATTCAACGTACTACTCCCTCTACGCAATCATGGGACAAATCGGAATAAAATGCGAGATTCATTCCTGCTCAATAAAGTTCATGGAAACATTCCTGTCAAGCTTATACACAAAAAGCGATGAAGACATAATAAAAAAAGCATTCAAACTTAGAAACATCGCTCAATATTATGTGGACAGAATAATTGATAAAGAAGATGTTGATTTCATAATAAAGGGGGCACCAGACTTTGTAGCCAAATCCAAAGAAATTTTAAGCAAACTAAACGAAACCCATATTAAAGAAATAAGACAAAAGGTGGTTGATAACAAATAATGAACCTCCAACAACTAAAATCAACTATGAAAACCTACGGCAGAGCCTGGGAAAACCAAGACTCAGATCTCTTGCTATCTATCTTCGCAAAAGACGGAGTCTACCAAGAAAGTCCGCTTGCCAAAACAATCAAAGGCCACAAAAAAATAGCAAACTTCTGGAACCAAGTCGTAGGCGAAGAAACAAAAAACATAAGATTTAAACTCGGGAAATGTTACATCTCCTCAGATAAAAAAGTAGGCTTCGCAGAGTGGGAATGTAAAAATGCCCACAAATGGAAAAAAGACATGAAGTGGAGACAAGATCACATGGCCGGCATCATGATAATCAAAATGAAAGGCAACAAGATTTCCCATCTTAACGAATATTGGAGGACAAAGTCAAAATGAACACCGACGAAAAAATCGCAGTTGGAATTTACGACAACTTAGCACAGTCATACCACGACCTAAGAACAAAAGACTGTCCACATGGTTGGTTTTATAATGAATTTTTAGAGATGCCCACAATGCTCGAGCTTCTTGGAAGAATAAAGGGTAAAAAGATCCTTGATTTCGGTTGCGGTTCTGGCATCTACGCAGAAATTCTGACAAAAAAGGGCGCCAAAGTAAAAGGTTTTGACATCTCAAAACAAATGTTGGCAATAGCAAAACAAAAAAATCCAGAACTGGATTTGAGACACGGTTCAGGATATAAAATCCCTTTCAAAGAGAAATTTGATATCGTTATTTCATCACTAGTTGTTCATTATCTAAATGATTGGAACAAAATGTTGAAAGAAATAAAAAGAGTTCTTAAAAGGGGAGGGCTCTTTATCCTTTCAACAGGAAATCCAGTAACAGAAATTGCAGACACGATGAAAGTTAAAGATAAGAAATACAAAGTGGTTGGCGACTATTTCAAGGAAAGAACAATTTCAGCAAACTGGGAAAATGTTAAATGTGCCGATGGTAAAATAAAAACTGTAAAAATTCGTTCACACCATATTACCTACGAAACCTTACTCAACACATTGATTAAAAACGGCTTTGAAATAATGCAATACAAAGATTGCAAACCCTCCACCAAATCCAAAAGGTACTTCCCAGAGGAATATGAAAAGTACACCAAATACCCACTAGTCCTTGCAATAAAAACAAAGTTAAAATGAAAACCTACAAACTAACAAGCCAAGATAGGGAATTAATCAAACTAGCAAGAGACATGTCGAAAAACCACAAGATAGACACTCGCCAAGTAGCATGTGATGTGGGCTGTGCATTAATAACTAAAAAAGGAAATATCTACAAAGGGATAAATATCGAAAGTAAACTTTCTGGTCCTACGTCGATTTGTAGCGAAACTGCAGCAATCGCTTCCATGATCTCGAACGGAGAAAAATCAATCAACACAATCGCCTGTGTATATGAAAACAAAGGCAAAACAAACGTAATGCAACCTTGCGGCTCATGCAGACACGTTATCAGTCAATTCGGCGATCCATTTGTAATAATCTCAAAAGACAAAAAAGTGAAACTAAATGCCTTATACCCCCTACCAATCAAATGAAACTCCGCACACTCTCAACCCTAAACGTCCGCAACAAACGCGTCCTCCTACGTTTAGATTTAAACACAGAAATCATCAAAGGAAAAGCTCAATTCAGTGAAAGAATGAAAGCCCACATGCAAACCCTCAATGAACTAAAAAAGAAAAAGGCCAAAACAGTAATCCTCGCTCACCAATCTAGGCCGGGAGAAAAAGACTTTACTTCTTTGAAACAGCACGCCAAATTAATCAAAGCCAAATTCGTCCCCGACATTCTCGGAAAACAAGCAATCAAAGCAATCACTACCCTAAAACCAGGCGAAGTCCTCCTCCTAGAAAACATCCGCTCAGAAAAAGACGAATTCAACACCTCAATAAAAAACAACTCATTAATAACAATCCTCGCGCCATTATTCGACATCTACATAAACGACGCCTTCTCAGTTTCCCATAGAGCGCAAACCTCTGTTACAGGTTTCCCAAAGGTCCTCCCCTGCGGAATAGGCAGAGTCATGGAAGCCGAAGTCAAAAGCCTCGAAAAAATCAACCTCAAAGACACACTTTACATCTTCGGCGGCGCAAAACCCAAAGAAAACATTGATATTGTAAAAAGCTCTGTCCAAAGTTCACGAGATTTTTCTGAAGCAGAAAATCCAAAGAGAGATACTTTTGCAACAAATAAGCAATCGTTGCACAGCAAGAGGGATAGTGCGACGATTGCACTATCTGGGCGGGTGGGTGGGAGCAAAAATATCTCGCAAAACGTCCTAACCTGCGGCATCTTCGGCCAGCTCTGCACAATCGCCAAAGGCACAAATCTCGGAGCCCAAAACGAATTCCTAGACAACAAAATCAAAGAATTCGTCCCCGCTCTCGCACCATTAGTCAAAAACATCTTCACACCGATTGACTTCGCTGTCAACGTCAACGGCAAACGCAAAGACATCTCATTAAAAGATTTCCCAAGCGAATACGAAATCTTCGACATCGGCCCACAAACCCAAAAACTCTACGTCAAAAAAATCAAGCAAGCCAAATCAATCTTCATGAAAGGCGTTGCAGGTTACTGCGAAGACATGCAGTTCTGCCAAGGCACAAACGCCATAATGAAAGCCATCGCAAACAGCAAAGCCTTCTCTGTAGTCGGCGGCGGCCACACAACCGATGCCATCAGCAAACTAAAAATCAACAAAAAGAAGTTTGGCTATATTTCATTATCAGGTGGCGCGTTGGATGAATATATTGCGGGGAAGAAGTTACAGGGATTGGAAGTGCTGAAGAAGAATAAGAGATAAGCAAAAATTACACAACATTCCTCTTCACCCTATCCTTAAGATTAAGGGAACGTAATATTTTTCCGCCAGCATATTCCTGTATCATCTTCTTACTACCTAAATAGTTTTTTATATCAAAATCTTTCAGGAAATTCTGTTTTTGATTATCAAATTCACTAGCCAATTTATCTGTATTTTCTGTTATATTCTTTATCATAGAAATTGGAGAGTTTTCTATAATATGATAGTAGTATGTATCTTCCTGAAAAACCCTTGCTTTATGTTGAATTACTTTCTTTTTATTCTCCTCGCTTGGAGGAAACTTTCTCTTTGGTTCCTTGTTCTTCCCAACAATGTTTGCTCCACACAAAGAAGTTAAAACATTAGACGCCGGGCTGAAGGACTCTTTCGGATTTGAAGTTATTTCCCTTTTAATATTCGTGACATACAGGATGCACTTATCAAAAGATTTAGAATTTCTCAGCACAGTATTTATTTTCAAAACCTTAGCGTAGACAGCGCTATTCGCAGGATCTGCAGGTTTGCCTTCAAAATCAATCCAAATATAAAAATACTCTTTTTTCAAATAATGCTCTAATAAGTCCCCGATTTCACCTATGTCGAACCTAATAGATAGCGGAACAAAGAGGGGCTTATTATTCATTGCGTTAAAGATCTCATACGTTTCGTCAACATACTTTTTATAATCTAGGAGATTAATTATGGTCTCCTTGCTAAGGGCTTTCCCTTCTTCATCATAGGGCGTTCTTTCTTTTAGGACATTGGGGATAAGAACCATGTCCTTCGAATAAGAATAGTAATAGTACCAAAACCCATCAATTTGATTCAGTCTTTTAATATGTTTATACGGATTGAACTTAAGGATAGAATGTAGGACTGTAAATTTATTATTTAACCATGCTTTCTTGTCAAAAAAAGAATTCAGCTTTCTTTCATCTGTTTCCTTAATAATCTCCATTATTTTATCAAACGAGGGTATTTCCTTGCCTTTTTCAAAAATAAACCTATCGGCCTTAGAACCCAAAACTTCTTCTGTGTATTTTTTGTTTACATTTGTTATATCTGCCGTCTTTGTAAAAAAATCCGAACCCAATCCCCTTAAGTTAAACCTCTTTATGTTAAATGGTGAAGTTTTATCTATTATCGTTTCTTTTACATTGATATCACTCATCTTCTAGCTCCTTTTTGAGAGAGGTAATATGCTCCTTGCCTATACGAAAATCTGACAAGTCCATTGTCTCTATTAAATCTAGCGTTTCAGACTTATTAAGTATTTTGTAGTTCCTAAAACACTCAATTAGGAATCTCCCAGTCCTCCTGTGATTAATTGCAATTTCAGGAAAATATCTCTTCAAAAGTTTCAGCGCTGGACCATCATCTATAATGACAATATATTTCAATTTCATATCCTCACAAAATTGCGCCAAGATAATTACATCAAATTCTCCCTTCTCATATTGCTCCTTGGAAATGAAAGGTTTCATTAGTAAAAAATAGTCCAGCTTAGAATTTACCACCATCATTTTTTTCTTCAGCGAGTTAGACACTTTTGGGAAGATTTTAGATATCTCCCTATCAACAACAGAACAGATACGAGTATCAAAATAGTCAATTATCTTTTCCAATTCATTTATCTTATTGCATTTCAGGAACAAGCTTAGAAATGTACTATCGGGTATTAATTTTTGTTTATCCATTTTCAAGTTCCTTAAACCTCTCTTCGGTAATAATTTCCTTTCTTAGGAGGGAAGATAAAATTCTGCTTCTACGAGGTTCTCTCAAGAGACTATCTGAAATCGCGGAATTCTTTTTATATTCTGGATAAGTCTCATAAACAAGAAAGAGCAACTCTCTTTCAGATAAACTTTCATAAATTTTCCTTAGAACCTTCAAAGAAGAAATAAAAATCAGAAATTCTTCATTCCCAAGATTATCCTTTAACATTTCTTCATAAATTCTTTTACCCGAATCAGACAAGAAGATTCTCCCGCCTTCAAACCCAAACATATCCGAGAAGTAAGACGGAGATTGAACGGTCTCGCTAATGACTCTTGAATACGGCCCAAGATAATGTTTCTCAAAATTCAAATCTTCTTTCAGATCACCCTTAATTTCAGACAGGGCAAACATTTCTTTTTGCAAATGAGTTAAGGTTGCTCCCATCTCATCTTGCCCAAGTAAAAGAATGATATTTCTCTCAACAAATTCTTGGCTATCCATTTTTCACCCCTCTATTGAATAAATAAAACCAGCTTATTATAACTTTCTACACCCTCACTCCTTCATTCCCCCCGCCCTGCCATCAAAAACCCCTCGCCACCTTCTCCTCATCCACAACAATCTTATAAGAAACAGTTAGAGCCCGTACATGCTTATGAAATTCTTCCATAGAAATATTTCCATTGCGAACATTTGAAAGTGTTAGAAACCCATCCTCTTTGCTCAGACCAAGGCCTAACGCCATTACCCCCATATTGAAACCGATCTGTACTTTCAACTCTTCCGAAAGATCGTCCCACTTCTTTACCCGCGTGAAACGCAGAACTTGTTCGCAAGCGTGTTTGATAAATTCTTCTTTAGTCAGCACCATTATGAAAGTTATTTTGCCTATTCTTCAATTAATTCTCCAGAATTTAAAATCTTCGTTAATCTGCCGAGCGCGTCCGGCGCCTTCGCGCCGTCCAATTCATTAAGGCTATTTTCTTAAAGATAAACTGCCCTTCAAAAGAAAAAGAATCCGCATAGCAACATTTATATATCACAATCAACATAAATATATCACATGATACAAAAATGTAGCTTAATCAAGGTCCTCGAAATTTTCTTCCAAGAACCAACCACAGTCCATTTCATTAGAGAGATATCCCGAAAAATAAACCTCGCCCAAACCTCGACACGAAACCACATAGAAACGCTTTTCAAAGAGAACTTGATAGTGAAAAAAGAATCCAAGCCATTCGACGGATTCATCGCAAACAGAGACAACGACAAATTCAAACACTTCAAACAAGCTTACAACTTCTATTCCCTACTCGACTTAAAACAAAGGATCATCGAAAAAGTTTACCCTCAACAGATAATCCTATTCGGCTCATATCTAAGAGGAGAAGACATAGAAAGCAGCGACATCGACATCGTGATAATCTCAAAAGTTAAAAAAACAATAGAGCTCAAAGACCTCGAGAAAAGACTTAAAAGAGAAATAAACCTTATTTTCGTAGAGAAAACAAGCGAATTAAGCGAAAGTGTACAGGAAAACCTAAAAAAAGGATTGGTGATGTATGGATAAAGAAATCTTCAAGATAGAAAAGGACAAGACAAGAGCAAAGGATTTACTAAAACTTGCAAATGAAAGAATCAAAGAGATAATACCAATATTCCCAAAAAATAAACAGTTCAAAATAATCGAAGAGTATTATGAAGCAATAGTCCAACTCATGACTGCCGTTATGTATGCGGACGGATACAAAACTCTCGGCCATATTACCCTAATAAGATACATCTCAATCAATTATAGGGAGATACCTAAAGAAGAAATTGACGTCATCGACACCCTAAGAAAAATAAGACACGGCACACTCTACTACGGAAAAAAAGCAGGCGAAGAATTCTTCCTAAACCATAAAAAAACAGTTGACAAAACAATTACGCAACTAGAAGAAATAATTAAAAACAAACTCGAAGAAAAATAAAATGTTCGACATAATAACCTTCGGCGGAGCAGTTGTTGACGCGTTCCTAGACACCGACGTTCCACAAAAAGGCAAAGACATCTGTTACCTCGCAGGCTCCAAAATAGCAATAAAGAATCTCTCTTTTGAAACAGGCGGCGGAGCAACAAACACTGCAGCAACATTCGCAAACCTTGGCCTCAAAACAGGCGCAATAATAAAAATCGGCAACGACACAAATGCTCAACTAATCCTTAAAGACCTAAAATCCCGCAAAGTCGCCTTCCTAGGCAAGCAAGAACCAGGCAACACAGACTTCTCAGTAATTCTTGACAGCAAAGAGCACAACAGAACAATCCTCACCCACAAAGAAAAATCAAACTCAATTGAATACAAAGATCTCCAGATAAGCAAGCTAAAAACAAAATGGTTCTACTTCGCATCTCTTGACGGTAAGTCATTAGCAACACAAAAGAAACTCACCGCATATGCCAAAAAAAACAAAATCAAAATTGCTTACAATCCCTCCAGCTACCTAACGAAGAAAGGCCCTTCTTACATCAAGGAAATCCTAAAAAACACCGATGCGTTAATCCTCAACAATGACGAAGCCAAAGACTTAATTCCAAAAGGAGACCTCTTTAAAGGCCTCCACAAACTAGGTCCAAAAATAGTCGCAATCACATTCGGAAAAAAAGGCAACTCTGTCTCCAATGGTGAGGAAATTCTTACAGCCCTACCAAGAAAAGTAAAAGTTGTAGAAAGAACGGGTGCGGGAGACGCGTTCGCTTCAGCATTCGTAGCATCATTAACAAGATCAGACAGCCTTGAAGCAGCAATAATAGCAGGTTCGCTAAACGCGGAATCGGTAATACGAATTCCCGGAGCCAAAAACGGCCTTCTAGATTGGAAGGGAATGTCAAAAGAATTAAGAAAAAGTAAAATTAATATTATCCGCAATTAAATATCACAAATCCCTGCACATTCCATGGCAAAGAAAAAAAGTACCCTTGCCGCAGCCCTTCTCCTCACAGCGCTCATAGCGCTAATATTCGGATCGTATTATTCATACCTCTCTGAAGGGGTCATCTACTCGATAGTTAACAGCGACATTGATTCAGTCGTAAACTATATCGACTCATTTGGCGCCCTTGCGTCACTAATACTCCTCCTGCTAGTTGTATTAGAAGTCGTCCTAGCACCAATCCCTCCTTTGCTCCTGTACCTCGCCGCAGGAATAATCTTTGGCACTTTATTTGGAGGGTTTCTCGTCCTTCTAGGCAACCTAATCGGCGCCGCAATCGCATTTATCATAGCGAGAACCTTTGGAGAAAGATTTGTATCTGGAAAGATAAGTAAGGAAAGGAAAGAGTGTTTTAACAGCCTAACTGAAAAATATGGTTTCTTCGCAATATTCCTTCTTAGGATCAATCCCCTCACCTCTTCAGACATATTCAGCTACATTGCAGGCCTTAGCAAAATGAAGATATCAAAATTCCTCCTAAGCACTGCCCTCGGCTTGGCCCCATTAGTTTTCATTCAAACATATTTCGGATCAGACTTAATCAGATCAAACCCAACCCTCCTCATAATATTTATCATGTTAAGTTTAGCATACATCGCAGCTTTCATTTACATACTATTCTATTCAATACTGAAAAGAAAATGAACAACCAAACCCGCGGAGCCATAGAGGTTATCGTGACTGTAATAACCCTAGTTTTCATAGAAATATTCACCTTAAGCATAATGTATCAGGATGAGTTAAGCAATTTTATCGGAGGTGAAGCAAGAACCTCAGGTTACTTTTTCATCGTAATTGCTTCAGCCGTACTGGAATTCATCCCACAACTAATCGCCCCAACTTGGATAATGATCAACGCTGCAATCTTAGATCTCCCCCTTCTAACAACAACAATTTACATAATCATCGGCTCAACACTAGGAGCAGGAATAGGTTACATTGTTGGAAGAAAATATGGAATAAAATTCGCAAGAAAAATGTTCGGGAAAGATAAGATAAACAAAGTAGCCAAATTGTTCAACACCCACGGAAGGTGGTTCGTCGCCCTCGCCGCCCTAACGCCTCTCCCTTACCTCACAATTGTCTTCGGCGCCATCGGCATGTCTCCAAAAAACATAACCTTCTTCGGCCTAATCCCCCGAGCAATAAGTTATGTAATACTCTACGCCCTAATAAAACTAGGTATTTCTCTTCTTTGGTATTCCTAAAACAACAATGCTTATAAAATCAAATAAATTAAACTAAAAATGAGAGATGACAAGACCTACAACGCAAGAGCACAACAAGAGAGAGCAGCCCTATCTTTTAGCCAATTACAAATAGCAACATCCCTTGGAGTGACCATGGAAACAGCGGCAAGAATCATTTCTACAAAAGGAAGAAAACCCTACCAACACTCAGATGCGGGCATTAGGGGCAAAATCGCAAGAAGTATAGGCCATCCTGTTTCTAGAATGTCTGAACTAGGCCCTGAAGACCTTGATGGAGAAGCCAAAGCAGGAAGAAGATATTTTGAAGTTCGAGACGAGAGCGGTTCGTGGTATTTAGTGGGTATTAGAGGCAACGGCTCTAAAGTCCTCAGCGTACGACACGACGATCCATAAAAATAAAATCACTTATTTTCTTTCAAAAACTCTCTAACAGCAGCCTCGTCTCCAGGATTCGTAATCCCAATCCATTTATCCCTCGCCGGAAACAGTTTCATCTTTATTTTGCCCTCGTTAATCAACTCAGAAAGATCTCCTGGCAAAATGCTTTCGGCTTTCCGATCGCCCGCATGAGCTTTCTTAAACGCCATAAGCTTTTGTTGTAACATATCCAACACGCCAGGATGCAAACCAAAAATATTCATACTACACAAGCTTTCCCCACTCAATCCACGCCCAGAAAGTTTAGACATCTCAATACCAAACTCTTCAACAAGAGACATAACATAACCTCCCTCTTCAGTAAAAATCGCCCTATTCACGCCCCCTTCCTCAGGGACCACCTTCCCCAGCTGAAAACCGACCGTCCCCTCATCCTCGCCATCAAGACAATCAAACAGATCCTTAATTGAATTCTCCCCATAGAGATCATCTCCATTACAAACAACAAATGGACAATCCACAACCTCTCGCGCAGCACACAAAGCATCCGTCGTTCCCCAGGGCTTGTCCCTTTCAGCCTCATCAAATTTTTGATAAGCATACGACACAGGCACGCCTTGATAAGAATCTCCAAATTTCTCCTTAAACAAAATCTCAGTCTTATTACCCACAACAAAAATTATCTTGCTCGCTCCTCCAGCCAAAGCCTGCTGCATAGAAACCTCCATTAAAGTCTCACCATTCTCACCAACCTCCGCGAACTGCTTAACCTTCCCGCCAAACCGACTCGACATTCCCGCAACCATGTATACAACTGCTTTCTCACCTTCCATCCAAATCAAAAGTAGAAAGAGGTTATAATCTTTTCGCGTCTAAACCTTTAAATCCCCCAAATAACTAAATTACCTATGGCCATGTTCCAAAGAAAAAAGATTGGTGTAGCCCTAAGCAGTGGCGGTTCACGAGGATTAGCGCACATCGGCGTTCTAGAAATTTTAGAAAAAAACAAGATTCCAATCGACATGATCGCAGGCACGAGCATGGGCGCGTTAATAGGCGCACTCTATGCAATCGAACCAAACGCCAAAAAGATTGAAAAAAAAGCAATAGGCCTAAAAGACCAAAGTTTCTTTGATTACACATTCCCAAGGCACGGCCTTATCAAGGGAAAGAAAATAGAAGAAATCCTAAAAAACCTAATTGGAGACATCGAGTTTAAAGATCTAAAAATCCCCCTCTACATCACTGCATTCGATCTCAAAAACAACCGAGAGATAATCTTCCATAGGGGAGATGTAACAAAGGCTGTAAGAGCAAGTATATCAATCCCAGGCATTTTTATCCCTATCATAAACAAGGGCCGAATCCTTGTAGACGGCGCTGTAGCAGACCCAATCCCCACAGAGATCTTAAGAGAGAGAGGAGCAGACATAGTAATAGCAGTTAATGTGAACCACCTTAAGACAAAAAAACCCATAATGAACGCAGAAGCTATCCCAAAACAATCACAAAAAGGCCTGCCCAGTATTTACCAAAGCGCAATGAGATCTCTCCACATTCGTGAATGCGAACTAAGCGAAGCAGACCTATTCGGGGACAAGGCAGACGTAGTAATAAATATTAACCTAGAAAAAATCGACGGCTTCGATTTCTCAAAAACCAAGATATTAATACAAAAAGGAAGGTACTCCACAAGACGCTACCTAAAAGAAATAAGAAACGCAAGCGAGCATCCATTCAAAGAATTCTTAGAAAGTTTAAAAGAAGACCTTGGGGTTAAGGAGATAGTCAAGAGCGTGAAAAAAGTCCAAAAAGAACTAGGAAGTTAATCTAAACGCCCGGACCCGGAATCGAACCGGGATATCCCAAGGGAAACTGGTTCTCGAGACCAGCGCAGTACCATTGTGCCATCCGGGCGTAACCCTATCAATTTTCCATCATTTTTAATTCTAACCCTCAATGGCAAACTTTAAAAACCGATTTTATCTCAGGTTTATAACTTAGGAGTTAAAAATGTTCTATATCCTGGATGTTGAAGATCATGTAAGAGTTGAACCGAAACACTTCGGCCTGCCTACTCACGAAGCAGTAGAAAAGCAGCTAAACGAGAATTTCGTTGATTCTGTAACAAAAGAACTTGGTTATGTAATGGCAGTTTTAGAAATCGGGGATATAGACGAAGGCGTGATAATCCCTGGAGACGGCGCCGCGTACTATAACTCGAGGTTCAAAATCCTAACCTGGAAACCAGAATTGCACGAGCTAGTTTACGGAACAGTCTCCGAGATAACAAACTTCGGCGCATTCATGCAAGTCGGTCCAGCAAGAGGGATGATACACATCTCCCAGACAATGGAAGACTACGTTTCTCTAAATAAAACTGGAACACTTTCTGGAAAATCCTCAAAGAGATCCCTTGCAAAAGGAGACGACTGCTTAGCAAGAGTTGTTGCAATAAGCTACAAAGCAGGAATGCCAAAAATTGGCATGACAATGCGACAAGCAGGTTTAGGAAAATTACAATGGTTAGACGAAGACAAGAAAAAGAAAGAATCTGCCGCAAAAAAGGCTGCAAAAAAGTCAGAATCTCCAACCAAAAAAGGAGCTAAGAAATAATGGCAAAACAAAAAGCATGCAAAAAATGTAAGACAATTTTCTCCGGAGCAAAATGCCCAAAATGTGGATCTGAAGAGTTTTCCGACGCCTTTAAAGGCAGAGTATTTATTTTAAATCCAGAAGATTCTGAAATAGCCAAAAAGCTTAAAATCAAAGAAAAAGGAGAATACGCAATAAGAGCATAGTGGAAATCCTAAACGAAACAAAAAACGAATTATTGAAAAGAAAAGAGCTCCTAGTCTCACTAGCATCAGAATCAAACCCTGGATTTGAGGGTTCAAGGAAATCAATCGCCGAAAAATTCAAAGCAGAACTAGATAACATTACAGTAAAATATATAAAAAACAATTTCGGAACAAATGAGTTTCTAGTTGAAGCGTTTATCTATGAATCAATAAAAGACAAAGAAAGGATCGAACCAAAAATTAAACCTAAGAAAAAAGCAGGAGCATAATGGCAAAATCAAAAGGCGGATCAAACAAGGACAAGAAAGGTAAGAAACCGCACAAAAATAAATTGACCAGCAAAAAATACTCGCATTATCAAGAGGGTAAGAAAACTAAAAAGACTTGCCCAAGATGCGGCCCTGGAAACTTTTTAGCAGACCACAAAACAAGAGTGTTCTGCGGAAAATGCCACTATACAGAGTTTGCAGAAAAATCAAATTAAGAAAATTAAAAAATAAAATAAGTTTTTATCCTCTCTGAAGGAAGACTGCTTTTTGGAATTCTTGTGGTTCTCGTATTGCTGTTATCTCTATTCCGTCCTCAGACAAAATCTCCAAGACTTCCTCAGGCGTAAAACCCAGATATTCGCTAACTGAAAATATCATTTCAAACACCTCCTTGCAGTTATTTCATTAAAATAAATCATTTGTCTGCCCCCCTATCCCCAAGAATGATTACGCCAACTCTTTTATCCAAAAAGTTCCTAGAAAGAACAACATGAGATGAATTCCCAAAGACAGTTGTATCTTTGATGATCGCATAAGGAACAACCCTTTCAATTTCTTTGCTCAGCCCTTGTATCTGCCTTGCAATTTTTTCGAAGTCTTTCTTGATTTCTTTTTGTTCCATCTGTATATACAGATGTATATACACTATTTAAATGTTTCTAAGAAACAAAAATTACCGAAGACAAAATCACCTCAATTCTGCGTAAAGAACAACTTCACGCGACCCCGCAACCTTGTATTCTCTCAAGGTTGCAGGAATCCTCAGTTCATAATCATAAACCCCATAAGCCCCGGTTAGATCTTTTTGTATCTCTGTTACGAAAACTAGGTCCTCCACGTCGTCAATGCTATATTCCCCGTCGCCAACATCATCACTAAAGTCCCACAAGATCCCTGTAAAGAAGTTAGTATTGTTGGTAGAATTTGTAATAGGAACTTCGTCAACACTTCCTTTGAAGATCACATAAGTATCTAATTGGGATATATCTCCCGTGCTATTCAAATAAAGATTCGAGACAGAATCTGCAAAACCAGTCATGCTCAATAAATTATCAATATCATCAAAGTCGTTTGAAGCGTCAGCATCGCTAGAATCCTTACCCAGCGCTTGCAATGTAGTCCAGGAAACCGAAGAATCCTCATCCGCAACGTAAAGATTCCCACTTTCATAATTTACTGCAGTCCATCTTTTAACACTCTTGTTAGTAATTCCCTCTGCCAAATCAAATTCGCTAAGTGCAGAAATATCGCCAACAACAAAATGCCAACCCCCAACAGAAATTGACTTATTTGCCTCATTGTTGGTCTCGTCCCATTCCTCGATGCTCCCATTAGATTCCGTAGGAGGATCAACAAACACAAAAATTACTGAAGTGCCCAGATCTGCATTCCATTCAACAGTCGCAACTTCCTGACTCAGACTTCCGATATAATTAATTGTCTGATTGGTTCCGATTTGAGCACCTCCGCTCGAAGGGTGACCATCATAAAAACTAACTGTAACATTATAAATTCCCACCGAAGCAAGATTATAAACCGTGGCATTTATTTGAATTGTCTGATTTTCTGTAGGGGATGAATCATTAAACACGAGGCTACTTTCATTTACATACAAATCAGAGAAGGTAACGTTAAAGCTCCAAGTCGCAGACCAACCTAAATTACTTGCATTATCAACGCACGAAACATTCCAACTATGGTCCCCCAGATCAAGACCTGAAATAGTTTGTGAAGTAGAAGAACCATTATTCACGCTAGTAGAAACATTAAAGACACCGTCTATGTAGATTCCACAATCCATTTGATCGTCATAATTATCCTCGACACTAAAGTTAAACGTTGGGGCCCCCAAAACATTTTCCCCATCACCTGGAGAACTCAAGGTGATGTTTGGAGAGGTTCTGTCCATTGTAAGATTCCAAACAGGCGCCCTATATAAGTTATAATCTGGAATTGCGTCAACACACTCGACGGTCCAATTGTGATAACCCTCAAGGATATTGGAAACAGTAAAATTATTGTTTTCATTTGCAGTCACAGAAGTGTCCGTATCATTAAAGACACCATCTATATAAATCGAACAATTAGTTATTCCAATAGGATCTTCTGGTAGATAAACAAAAACCGTATCTGTATAATTTATGTAAGCTCCGTTATTTGGTGAAACCAATGTAACGTTCGGAGGCGCTTCAATAGTAAAATTAATGATCTCGCTAACATTGAAATTAGAAGCCTCATCCACGCAAGTAACATTCCAGAAGTGCAACCCGTCACCAACAAGAGCATAATGGACCACATCAGAATCGCTCGTAAAGTTGTCCGAATAATCCACTTCCCCATCAAGATACAGATTGCACTCAAGGCTCAAGTCTAAGTTATCAGAAACTGTGAAATTAAAAGTCACATTGTTATTAGACAGATTAGCAGAGGCATTAGGATAGTTCAAGACAAGTTGCGGAGGCGTAGTGTCTAAA
The DNA here is from genome assembly GCA_043821585.1 of archaeon. Classification (GTDB taxonomy): domain Archaea; phylum Nanobdellota; class Nanobdellia; order Pacearchaeales; family GW2011-AR1; genus UBA73. Next base: position 149,655 of record JBDRCQ010000002.1, on the reverse strand, counting down.
TAAAATGTCCAATTAGGGGAAGCAGTATCATTAAGTCCCCTAACGTCTGTTACCTTAACTGTCCAATTATAGGCCCCTTCCATAAAACTGGATATTTCAAACGTATTATTCTCAAACTCCAAAATTTCAGTAGAGTTTGTCATATTGAACTCCTCGTTTATATAAAGCACAGCCCCAAAGAAGCCCTCATCATCCGAAGGCAAATAAGTCAGATTAAACGGCAAAGCGTTAAACCAATATCCATCAGGAGGGGCAATTAAAGAGACTTGTGGAGGGGTAGACTTGGTGAAATTAAATATAGCACTTCCCTCAGTATTACTAGCACTATCTGTACAATTAACAAACCACACATGGTAGCCATCAGTTATGTCGGCCACTGTTACGTTCGTAACAGTGCCATTGTCTACCACAAAACTTCCCCGCACAATGCTAGTATCGACGGTGAGATTACAAACAAAAGAGCTGTCTGTATCATCCACTGCTGTAAAGTTAAACGTTACATTGTCGGTTCCGATTTCATGACCATCTGGATAATGAAGAGTGATATTTGGTCCAAAAGTATCCACAGCAAATACGCGCGTCTCAGAAATATTAGTCAGATTCATCATGTCAGTACAATTAACAAACCACATATGCTGGCCAGCAGACATTCCCAAAACCGTGAAATTCCGTTGAACGCCATTTATAATTTCAGTGTCATTTGTCTGATTGAACGCGCCATCAATGTACAAATCACAAGAACTAAGGTTTGTATTATCACTTGGCGTATAACTCAAATTGAAGTCGGAAGTATCAAAAGAGGTTTCGTTATCAGTGTTCAAAATAACCGTCGGAGGCTCAAGAACGTTTACTCTCCAAAGAGAGCTCAAATTAGTATGCCCCGCACCATCCCAACAAGTCACATACCAAACCTTTTCACCATCGGTGAAGTCATCCACCTGCTTGCTTGTTTCAACGCCAGAGCTAGCTGTGAATGTATCTCTAACCACGTTATCGACTGTTAAATTACAGTCTAACAAAGAGTCAAATGTATCATTAGCAGTAAAGTTAAACTTAACGTCAGCGGAGCTAACATTCCCATAGTTCTCAGGACTGTTAAGTGAAATTGTAGGAAAGTAAAGATCCACACTAAAGTTCCTAGCCGATGCTTTATCGGAACCTGCACTTAAATCAAAACATTCTACTGTCCAATTGTGATTCCCCTCCCCAAGACCCGTAGCATTGATTGTGCTATTCTGCCCATTGTTTATAGAAGTTTGATTAAGCGAATAAAAACTATCATTAATTATCAGACTGCAGTTTAAAAATCCAGAATTATCTGTTGCGTTAAAGACAAAAGAAATATTTCCATCGCCATCAAAATAGTTCTCTTCTGGCCAAACAAGCGTAACCTCTGGGAAGGTGTCATTTATCAAAAACCAATCAATAGAACTAATATTGCTTCTCCCCACCTCGTCTACGCAAGTGACATACCAAGAATACCAACCAGATGTAAGCGCTCCGGAAGAGAAATTGGTCTCCACGCCATTAACGACAGGAACATCATCATGTATAGCATCTTCCCCAAGAAAGACATCACACATCAAAACATCATCAAGATTATCTGTAGCCTTAAACGTGAGGTTCAATTCATTAAGAACATAAGAAGTCCCATTTGGCGGGAAGACTAGCTCAATAACGGGATTTTCCAAATCAACGTAAAAACTCCGCAAGGCATCAGTAGATACAAATCCCGAACTATCAGTGACATTCACCGTCCAGTTATACTGACCACCAGTAAAATTAGCAAAGAAACTATTATTCAGCCCATTTAAGATTTCGCTGGAATTAGTCGCATTAATCAACCCATTTATAATCAGAGTAGAATTAATCATGTCATCGTTTATGTCTGTAGCATTGTAAATGAAAGTTAAGTTTCCATAAGCAAACCACTGTCCGTCAGAAGGATACAATAAAGCCACTTCTGGAGCAACGCCTGTTTGAACTGACAAAGTTTTCGTATTATTTATCACAATAGTCCTTAATCCTGATGAAACAACAAATTCGTAATCAGCGTATGCCGAAGGGTTAGTAAAGTTGTAACTATAATCTCCGCTTGTATCTGTTACAACAGCAGTATAATTAACGCTAAACTCTTGTAAGTAAGGTGTAAATGAAGGATCTGTTGATGTCAGCTCAACTTTATACTCAAGATACCGACTGGCCAAATTGGTATCGTTAATACCTTCACCATTAGAAACCTTCTTCCACGCGCTCCAGGAGACCCTATCATTAGATGTTCGAACATAGACATCTACACCAGTACAGTCATCCGAACTGTATCCAACTGTCAAAATAGGCCTTTCATCTTGAGTAGAATACTCGCTACTACGAATATTAATACCGTTACTAGTAGTTAAATCAAGAACAATACCATAATTGTTAGAGGTTCCGTTGACCCAGCGCCTTGCGGCATTGGTTATATCAGCTGTATACGCGCCAACCACTCCCGCTGTGAATGTATCTTCATAAGTCGTTGATCTTGAAGGAGCGTCTTCGCAGCCGTCAGAACTCCAAGCAATTCCAGTAAGCCTATTGTCATGAGTGGCCTGGCTTTCAGTCCAGTTTTCTAGAATCTCATAAACCGCGACAAGGTTTCCCGGATCATAAACTTCAAACGTTACATTAGCCGCGCTTATCGTTGAGTTCCTAGGAATCTGATTAAACCCTGTTCCTAAGATTCTACTGAACATTACAAGACCATTTTCATTGTCGGGAGAACCATCAACAACAATTGCATCTGCCGAGCCAAAATTACTCGAGGAAACCCCGCTGTCTACATAAGTATCTTCTGTACCCGAATAACCATTAGAATCTCCTTCTTGAAATGATACTACTGCAGAACAAGCATGTCCCGCAGAAGACCACCAAATGTTATCCCATTCAACACGCGCTCCAGCATCAAAGATTCTTGTGAAGTTGCCAGAAGTATTACCCGAAGCAAGCGTCAAATTCTGCCAATCGCTTTCAGTCTGGAAGTAAGCCCCTTCATCAAATTCAGAGTTCGAAGTATCGCTGAAATTAAGATAATTGTCATAGGCCCCATTAGCTGTCAAATTAGAAAACAACAACAGCGTTCCATTTAGCCACAAGTTTATAGGGTAACTCCCTAGAACAGACCCGTTAGTCAAATTAAGATGTCCAAAAGCCATAACCCCAGTTGTTTCCGTAACTGGATTTGGACTTAAATCAAGAGTTATATCGCCATGTAGCATAGTGAAGTTCCCATCATACTCAACAGTTTCATTCAGGGTGTCGTTAGCATAAATAGTATAATCATAAACCAATCCCTCCCAAGAGTAATCTGTTGGAATGACTGCCTTCCACAACAACCCTCCCACATATGTAAAGAATATCTTTGCCTTCTCAGCCCCGCCTTTCACGGTCTCCCAAACCACAATCCAAACGCTGTCCACGTTAATATCATCAACCTCCACATAAACCGTCATGTTCTCTCCCTCATCAAGCGGATGAGATTCATCAACTATTTCATTGTCCTCCCCTGATTGATTAATAAAAGTCAAATTAGGTGCAGAAACATCGTAATAAAATGTCCAAGTCTGGCTCCATGAAGAATTGGCCATTAAATCTGTTGCCAAAACCCTCCAATAGTAGGTTCCAAAAGAAGGCAAGACAGGCGTATCTCCAGTTGGGCTCCCCGTCTCAGGGATAGATCCATTGAAATAAACCAAACTAGAAAAGTTTGACACATTGCTAACCTGAAGAACATAATAAATTGGATCACTATTCACATCAGTAGAATTAGTCCAGTTAAATTCAAGAACCGTAGCCGAAGCAGAACCGTTCTGAGGAGCATTAAGTTGAGGAACGCTCGGAGCAAGTTGATTAACAATTGTAATATTAATTCTCCTAGACTCGCTGTCTGAAGAAAACCAATTAGTGTAGTTTGTAGTATTTGCTATCACATAGAATTCCCACACTGAATTAATTTCTCCAGTGGCATTCACACTCCAACTAACATCACAACTCATCCCTGGTTTCAAATCAGACAAACAAGTCGAGTTGATATGATCCCGAGGGTTCTGAGAAATTGTATAAAACGGTTCTTCACCGACAATCATTGGAATAGCTCCAGCCTTACCTTTCTCCTCGTTTCCAAAAGCAACAAAGCTTCCCTGATTTGCCATAACCTGATAAGTCTGGTTCAACCAATCAAATCCTTTAAGAAACGAACCCATAACAATCACGGCAAGGCTAGAATATGACAACAGTTCAGCTATACCTAACCAAAACATAACCTTCCAAGAAAACCTCTCAGCAATCACAAACGCAACCGGTTATGCAACCATAAATTATACAATTCCAACAGATGCTCCAGTAGGAATAAACTCCTTCCCCACAAATGTAACATTCAATGGCAACAACGCAGATTACGTACTTCAAAGCTCAAATATCACAAACATAACGGTTACAGACGTCCTAACAATCTTCCAAGATAACTACCCTTCTTCAACCGGTTATGGTTACAACATATCTATAAATGCGACAATAACATCCACAAGTGCAATAGACACAGCAATAGCCAATATAACCACCCCGCTAGGCGAAAACTTCCTAGAAACAATGACTCCAATAGGGGGCAGCCAATTCGAGTATAACTTTACCCAAACTTGGTACCAAGGAACTTACAACTACACAATTTGGGCAAACAACACCGCGGGTTTCTCAAATCAAACTCTCACAATGGGAAACTTCTTCGCAGAATCAAATCTCACAACAGCACTAAAAACAAATAAAAATGCATATATACCTAACGAAATAGTAAACATTACCGACACAACTTACACAATAGTGAGTTTCAACGTCCAAGCAGAACAGGGATTCATGGTAACCTCTGGAGTTACAAGCAGCACAGATTCTCTAAGTAACACGTACCAAATAAACAAAACATTCATCGTAGCAGACTCGCAAGTTAGAGCAGCATCAACAGAAGATCCTAATGTCAGGCTCGGACGCGTATACTTCTCCTCAATCTCAAACGGCTACTCATCAGAACTAACAGCAGAGCGTGGATCCACAACAGGAATAATGATCAATTCATACAGCGTCCTACAATCAGATAACATAGACGTCTGCCATATTTCCCACACGATGCCCAACGCAGACGGCAATGAAGACGTTTCTCTAGCGTCCTGTGATGTACCTCTCCCCTCAAACTACCAAGAAAAATGTTTCGTCTCAACCCGCCACAACGTAGAAGCAAGCTCTGGCACTAACACTTGTTCAGAAGAACAAAAAGTTATGGCCAATATAACAAGCACCACAAACCTCAATCTACAAAGAGACAACACTGCTTGCGGAGTTTCAGTTGTAGAGGCACAGGTCGTCTGTTTCAACGACGAAACCAACGTCACCCCAGTTCATTTGGGATCAACACATTTCGATTCCGGAACAACAGTAGGTATCGGCCACTCAGTAAACAGAGACAAGTCCTGGCTTATTTACAGCTGCCAATCAGACGGAGATGGAATAGAACATGCAAATATAGAATGTTACTTGGATGGAACCAGCAGCGTAACTTGCTTAACCTCTGGATTAGGAACTACAGAAGCATCCAACCAGGAATGTGTCGCATACGTTATAGAATTTCCAGGCGGCAGAAATGAAGAAGTAGAGCACCACGTCCCTGGAGCCGAAATCAGCAACATCCTACAGTTTGATACCTCTTTTTCAAATCCTGTTGACGACTTAAACAAAACCCTTGGATTCTGCGCCTATTCACTCTACAACAATGGGGAAGGAAACAACCACGCTAAAGGAGAATATCCGTGTTACCTCTTAGACGAAGACACCTTCTACTGTGAAAGAGGCCAGGAAGGAAACGGCGACCCCTCCCACACATTCCACTGTGAAGTCGTTCAATGGCCAAACGCCACATCCACCGCATACAATCCTTCAATCATAAACAATACTGGCTCAACACCGATAAGCGGCCACCTTCTTTTATCGGTCTTATCAAATTCATCAGGATACTGGGAAAACTTTGAGACAATCGTCAATGACACAACAACCGGAAAAAGAAGAGAGATCAATGCTGGAGAAACCCTCAACCTAACAAACATCTGGAATGGCCCTGGAGAAGGCTCTGGATTTAACACAGACTCCAATCCGGGAGGAATCTACAGAGCATTCGCCGCGTTCATATCACCAAATGGAACAATCATGCAAGACGGCTTAGGGAACAATCTTTCAGGTTATTATGAATTTGAAATAGACTTCCGTCCACCTGATGTGATCCTTGGTTTCCCTGAAAACGGAACAACCAACTTCGGAGTCTCAATAACAGTAAATTACACGGCGACAGACCCCTCTGGAGTTGACTCGTGTTCAATCTTCCACGACCAGTCAGGCCTCTTCACGTTAGAAGAAACAAAAGCATACAACCCAAGCGGAGAAAACACATTTACAATATCTGGTTTCACAGAAAACACTTGGATAAAATGGAATGTCCGCTGTAACGACACAATCAACAACGTGGGCTTTACAGCAGAAGACGAATGGTTCTATATGATAGTCCCCCCAGATTTCACTCTAAACTCCACAGACATAGATTTCGATAACGCAACAACTATCGAAGGAACAAACATGACAATAAACGCAACAATTTACAATATCGGCGGCCAAGAGGGAACTGTTAAGGTGCAATTCTTCGACGGAGACCCAGACACGAACGGTATACAAATTGGATCAAATCAGTCCCTCCTAATTTCAGAGCTTGGAGGAACAGCGGTTGCCTCGATAAACTTCACCACAACAATCGGCCCACACACAATTCATGTAATCCTAGACCCTCCTCTAGCAACAAACGGCACAGTAAACGAACTCAACGAAACAAACAACAGAGCGAATCGCTCAATTGACATAAACTCCTGGCAGGATTTCTATGGAAACGCAACGATAACTAAAATACTCGCTTCTTCCTCAATAGAAAACGTCACTGTCTGGGAGAACGAGACCTCTTTGACAGGAAGCATCTTCGTAGCAGACACAGAGAGTAACATCAACTGGGCATCTCTAAAAGCAATAGGCCAAGATCTCTCTGGAAACAACGCAACAGATGACTTTACGGAAATAGATATTCTCCTTAACACAACAAACTTCACTGACTCAGTAGCAAACACATTCACCACAGGCGGCTGGCCACCATTAGGCTACACCTCCACCATCATAAGAAAACAAACAGTAACCAACATCCCCATCATAGACTCCTCAGAAAACGGCAACTTCAAAACAGGAATACTCTGGGACAGCGACGATGACACAGATTCAGAATACGGCACAGTTGATGAAGAAGACCTTGTTTTCATGAGCCCATTCAACAAAGGCAAGCCCGGAGACCACGGCACATACGACTATGAAATACAGCTGCCAGTCAAACTCAGAGAGTACGACAAAACAGAAACGTCTAATGTTTACTTTTACTTTGAGCTGAACTAAAATGAAAAAAGAAAACCTCGTCCTGATACATTCATTCCCAACAAACAAAACCATACTGGCGGGATTGATTAAATATCTCGAAGAATACTTTAATATTTACCCTATAGACTTGCCCGGATTCAACACAGGCGTGCCCCCATTAGAAAAGATAAGCGTAAAAAATTACGCAAGATATGTAGACAAAAAGATAACCGAACTAAAACTAAAAAATTATATTTTAGGCGGAGTGAGTTTCGGTTTTCTCATTGCAAACCAATGCAAGATGGAAAGAGAATGCAAAAGCATCCTTGCCTTAGAGCCATTCATAAATATAGATTACCTAAGGCTAAACCCTCTAGTCCGAACATTCCTAGCAACAGTCACAAAAATAATTTACAAAACAAAGCTATACAACTTCGCATACAGAACCTCAATTTTCAAATGGGCACTAACCAAACTAAAAATCCCAAAAAACAGCATAGGGAAAATTTTAGAAACAGTTGACGCGCGAACCCTCTTTAAAACTGCTGGGATAATACTCAGTGATAAACAAGAAATAGAGTTGCACAGAAAGCCGTACATCCTTGCAGTAAACGAAAACGACCGCCTGATACGCTCCAAAAAAATAATCGATCTGTTTGAAAAAGTACCAAAACTCCTCGTAGTAAAAACTTCCTCAAACCATTACCCCAAGGACTTGTCAAAAGAGTATTTCCGAAAACACATAAACAAGAAAGAGATTAGTAAAACTCTAGATTTCCTAGAGAACATTTAAGTCTTTTCCTCTTTCTTCTCCCCTTCCTTCCCCTTCTTCTTAAAGAATTTGGCAAAGATCTTGCCAGGTAATTCGCTAAGATACTTCAAAGCCTTCTGAGCCCCTTTCTTAAACATCTCATAATTGCCCTGCAAGACAGAAGCAACCTCAGAAGCAGCCCCCCTCACAGAGTCGCCCACAACACCAAAAAATCTCCCAAACAAAAGCCTTTTTTTGTAGTACTGGTAAGAAACAAACTCGGGAGTATTCTTCCGAATCTTATTCCTTGCGCTAAAACGTTTCTTAAAGAAAAATAAACCCCAACGCAGCTTCTGCCTCTGCCACCAGCTCAACTCAAAATTCCCGGGCACAACCTTAAACTGTTTTGTCTCCTTTTCCTTTTTCTTATTATCTTTCTTCCCAAGATTCTTCTTTTCTCTCTCCAAATAAGTGTTAACTGAGGTGTAATATCTATCCCTCGCCGCCTTAATCTTTCCCTTATATGCCTTCTCAGCGCCCTTAGACTTTTCTTTATCAGCTACCGCTTTCAAAAAATTCTTCTCTATCTCCTCTAACTCTCTTCTGTAAACGTCTTCTATTTCCTCAAGATCCATGTTCACCCCTTATCTGCAACGGCATTTACATGTGTGGCAATCACCCACACTTTCTGTAAATTCAAAATCGTAGAAAAATAACCCTCTAACATCACAATCCATTTTGCACCTTTGCTCACAAATTCCCTCATCCTGAATAGGATGAATCAAATTTCCAACAATCATCGCACACTCATCCTTAACAATAAACTCCTTCGGCTGAAAATGCAGATTAGTAAAAGGATTATTAACCAAACCAAGCTGGTAAAGCAAAACAGGAACCAACAGCACCAAAACCGCCAAAAGCACAATCAGAACAATCCCTATTAACAACGACCTTTTCTTCCGCTTCCCACCTTTTTTATCAGGCTTATGCTTCTTACTCCTAGGCATAAAAAATCTAACCAGGGGGAATATAAAAATGTATCTTAAGATTTTTATACATGCAAATTCATCTAATTCTATGACATTAATCTATGAAACAGAAAATTTCAAAATAGACGCTGTTGAAAAACCCCATGTCGACAGAGACGAGGGAGGCCACATTAAAATTTACCCAAAAATTAGGTTGATCAACCGACAACAACTCCCCCCTAAACAAGCAATAGAGCTAATGAGACTAACAATCGTAGTGGGCCAATCTATGAACAAGGTCATGAATGAACGCGGAGTTGACATAGGAAGAATCAACTACCAAGATAACGGAAACTGGGGCGTTTTCAAACCAGAAGGCCCTTACTTTCACATCCATGTTTACGGAAGGGCCAAAAGCGCAAAAATAAACAAGTACGGAGACGCCATATTTGCCGGACACAGAGAGAAAAACCCCGAACACTACAATAAAATGAAACCATTAAACGAAAAAGACATCAAAGACATAAAAAGCGAAATAAAAAGGCTCCTTAAAGAACAAAAGTACTCCAACTCGGCATGGGGTCTTAACTAAACTACTTATCCTCTTTCCCAAGAGGTCCCTTCAACATACCAATAAACTCCGCCAAAGAATCTTTCAGCTCCTTCTCCTCCTTCCTAATCTCCTCCTCCTTGCTCAACAAATTAAAGTAAACTTCCTGCCATTCTTTCTCAAGCGCATGCAACTTTTCAGTCTTCCCAGCCAACTTCTGCTTCAACTCCCCACTGATATTCTTCAACATCAACTCAGGCTGCTGCTTCTGCCAATATTCCCTCATCTGAAAAACCATATCTCCGGGCATAAACTTATTCTTATACCAAGAACTCAGCTTGTCCAAATCCTCCGTCTCCTCGGTAATACTCTTAACTAGATTCTTAAAGTATCCGCTTTCATCTTTGCCGGAAACAGTTCCACTCGCGTTATCAGATTTAGGTGTCTCAGCAACAGGCAAGGGCTTATAAGAAACCGGTTGCTCCCTGATATGAACTTGTGGTTGGGGCTGCGGAACAAGACTAGGCGAAGGATCAACTCTCTTAACCTCGTCAACCGCAAGACTCGGCAATTCTGCTGGCACCTCTTTTCTCTTAAATAGACCCATTGTATTTGTCTACATCCAGTAAGAACATTTTATTTATAAACCTTTTGGATAGAAATTCACCGTCGGCTTTTACCCTAAATTACAAAACTATCTAAAACCAAAAAACTCCAACACCCTTTCCCAAAAACCTTTTTCTACAGGAGGACTAAACATCCCTTTCTGCTCAAACCCCATAGGTGGCTTGTTATGCACAAGATTTCCTTCGGCATAATAATTCTGAACTTCCCAACATGTAAATTATAGACATTCCCCTCGAAATGATTCTCCTCTACACTCTTGACTTCCACGTCAGACAACCTATCTCCCACAACTATCTCCCCAGCCTCAACCCAATCCCCATTCACAAAAACAGGATGCTCAGGCGTTACTCCCATCCCGGCAATCTCCAACAACTCTCCGGCATAATCATGCACAAACACTTTCTCAACAACTCCTTCGACATTCATTCCGCTTTCCAAATCATAACTTAAAACAGAATCACCTTCCTCAACATCTTCAATATATTTCTCTGTTCCATCAAACATCTTTATCTTCGTTCCCTCATCAAAACATTGTATCTCTGGCAGACCACACCCATCCATACCCTTCCACACACAAGCATCTCGCAAACTTAGATAGTTCTTAACATTACAAAGGTCGGCTTCACAATCGTAACGCATCTTATAAATTCTACAACCTTCTACCTTCTCCTCATTAGAACAGGTCAAACCCTCAAGCAAATCATCACTTCCATCGCAATATGGATCTCCATCTTCTCCAATTAAACAATTAGAATCCCTCTCGTCACATCGCTCATTTCCATTCGGCCTCCCAAAATAAGGATTATCTATTTTATCAGAACACTCCGGAACATCTCCCACACTAACTGAAAACATTATTGAACGTCTAGGGTCATCACCTCTTACAGAATCAACACCTTCTACATGCAAGGTCAAATCATAGACTCTATCATCTGTAAATTGATCATAATAAAATTGAACACTCTCAACTTCTTGAGCATTCAAATCACCAAGATTTATAACATCCAAATAATATTCGCGATCAATAGTGTCATAAACCCACAACTCTGCTTTAACTTCTGTCAAACTATTCCCTTCTTCAAATCCTCAACAACAGGACATCCCCCCAAAACCCCTGCCCCAAGTAACCATCCTAATCCGCCAAGCGCTAATTCTCTTACTACCATGAAAAAACAACAAAATACTCTTTTTTAAAACTATCTAAAACAAAAAACTAATTCTCAGGACCTTTTGGTTCATCTTCTACCAAGGGCGGCTTATTATGAACTAAATACCCTTCAGCAAAATAATTATGATTCTCTGCAACTTCCAAATTATAAACCTTCACTCGTTCATCAACTTTCCGAATATTCCAAATCTTCTCATCCCCAGTCAGAGTCTGCAAAACATCTCCAACCTCTGCCTCGCCAATCTTCCTCCACGCCCCGTTAATCATCATCGGATGCTCAGCAGTAACCTTCAGTTTCCCGTTTATCAAAAGATAACCAGAAACATCATGAACAAACGTCTGCAACACACCAGAACTCTCCAATCCATTTCCAAACGAAACAACACTCTCGCCAACTAGAATATCTTCGATATTCTTTTCTATTCCGTTAACTAAAACTTTTGTTCCCGCAACAAAACAAGTTTCACAATCTAACGCACAAGCGCCCCTCTCATGAGGACAACACTTTCCGTCCCCGCAATCCTCTGCCTTGCAGGAATCACTACAACCATCACAATCAACAAGATTTCCATCATCGCACTCTTCATCATCTTCCGTCCCCCTTACGCCATCGAGACCCTTTGGATATTTGTAACCATCGCCACAAACATTCAGCTTGCAAGACCTAGCTGGATACGAATCATCAAGAACACAAGGCCCATCCGCATCACTCGAATCTTCCAAATAATAAGTATCACTATCGTCACCATCATCGCATTCCTCCACGGCATCATCGACAGAGCCATCACCACAACCAAATTCTACTAATCCTACTGGATGCATCGATTCGCTAGACATTTTCATAGAAACGACACCGCCTTCACACTCGCACACCCCTCTAAGATAAACTGAAGCAAGAGACTCTTCACCAGGGTAAATAATCTGTGCAGGACTCAAAGAATTATTTGAACGCCAAAATATTTTTGTCGCCAAAGGAGAATACACATACGCTTCATAAATTCCACTATCTCCAGCCTCATAAAACTGAATTTCTCCAGGAGGTCCAAAGTAACTAAGTCCCACATCATCTTCCATCGCCCTAAACATTGCATAAAAATCCTCACCGGTTCCAACAGCCCCTTCAATATTCTCCTCTGTAAACCATAAACTAAACTCGTCATCCCTTCCCAAGCATACACTACCAATCTCCGGACAGCTATACTCTGGCGTGCCACAACATTCAACAGGTAAGTGAATAGTCAACCCCTCCCCAGTATAGAGTCTCTGAAAATTTCCCCCTTCATTGATTGATAACGCAACCCACTCATCTCCCCCGGCTTCATAATAGATTTCTTCAATAGTCAAAGTCAAATCACCAACCGCACAAACCTCTCCTTCAACCATCCCGGAACAAACCGCCTGTTCCCAGCCATCATCACCCCAAAGGAAAAAACCAGCCACATCTCTCTCGCTCACAGAATCGCGATAAATTTCCGCTTTTACCAAATAAGACTCTGCATTTTGCTCATCCCTCCAAGAAGCAACAAACCATTTATCATAATCAAACCCGTCTTTCTTTTCATAAAAAGTCAGCTCATTAGTATTAGAAGTGGCCAATCTTTCTGTCGGACGTTCTCCAATTCCACTCCACACATCAGAGCCTTCATCAGAATATAAAACTTCTAAATCCGCGGGACCATTTTTAACAGTAACAGAATCCAAATCAACAATATTATTAATAGTCTCAATATCAAAACTTTCGTCCCCTACCCCTACCCCTCGCCAGCCACCCCACACAAACTCAAACGTCTCAAAAAATGGCATTTTCAAATAATCAACATCGGAAGCAATAAATCGTTCTTCATCCGCACGCCAGTCAAAACTGATTTCTTCAAGATAAAACCTGTTCGCACTTTCATCAATGGTGTATTCAAAATCAGCCCTAAGACCATCAATATATGCCCTATCAACATCTATATCTGAACCCTCCTCCAACACAATCGCATGCCCCCCAATGATAAATTCGACAGAACTATGTCCCTCAACATAACCTATATCTAAAACAGCCATCCAGTTCCCATCACTCAGTCTAAAACTATCACGCTCACCCAAAAAGAAGTGTTCCCCATTTACATAAAATTCCGCCCCCTCATAACTAACAGAACCTAACGAAACGGTATATAATACTTCATTTCCAAGCATATAAGGGATCTCTTCTCCTTCAAACAGAAGAGCACTTCTACCCGTATCTGAAAACATCTCAAAATGAACAGATCCATGATCCCTTATTACATAAGCATCTACAATCTCATATTGTTCACACATGACTCCAATTTCAGTCCCAATAAAATCGCCCAAAATCCAGTCGGAAGTAATGATGGAATGAGCAGGTTCATCAAACTCCAATTCACACTTGCATTAGTAGTAGCATAAATTTCCCCTTCCGGATCTGCCAAAGACCAGTTGTATAAAACATCATCATCCCCATCAGCCAACTGGATAACGCCGGAAATGTTACCTATATAACCCTGCCAGGTCTGCGTAGTAGTGTACGCTGTAATCGTCAACTCAGATATATTCCCCGCCAAGGCAGAATCATTCCCCGCTGTGTCCGCAGGAGCAGTTTCAGTCCTAACGTCAGTAACAGAAGCACCTGTAGGATCAAGAGCCAAAACCGGCTGGAAGAACCAAACCGAAGCAACTAAGATCAATCCAACCAAGATCATCCCAACGAAGTCTTTTTTTGTCACCATCTTTTATCTCTTTTTATGATTAATCTTGGAATAAATAGTATTTAAATGTTTCGATTCTTTACAAAAATGAAATTATACTTCAAAAATGAAAAGATATTTTGCCGTCGGTAACGAAATAATATTTAATTTGAAAACTATTTTACAGAAATAAAATAATTTTTCAATTTTGTTAAAATAGTTCATTCATATTAATAAACCCCTAACAAAGTGATAGGTTTATATATTATAAAGTCTCTGAGAGAATATGAAAAAATCCGATGTTTTAAGAGATTTATTCGACGAGAAGATAATCAAGATAATTAACATTTTTTTGGAAGAACCTGAAAAACATTTTTCTCTAACACAAACATCTTCTATGTCAAAAGTGAACGTAGCAACCACCCTAAGAATACTTGAAAGACTCGTCAAAAAAGACATAGTGGAAATAACCTATATGGGCAAGTCAAAATTCTACAAGCTAAAGCAGGGCGAGAAAACAATCGCGTTAAATCGTCTGCTAAAAAAGGAAGAACACATCACAGACTTTATAGAAAGAATAAAGGACGTTCCCAAGATAAAAAGAGTTATCCTAGAATCAAGAACAGATGACGGAGCGAAAGTCATAATTGTAGGAAATCCAGTACCCTCAGAAAAACTAGCGGAAATAATAGAGGAAATAGATGAAAAGTACCACTTCAAGATCCAGCACGTAGAGCTCTCAGAAGATCAGTTCGAAGGTATGGAAAAGATGGGCCTATATAACTTCAATAAAAAGATAATCTGGGATCGCAATCAAAAAGAAGAATAACTAAACTTCAAAACCTATTTGTGTCTGATAAGAATTGCCTGCCTCGTCTAAAATTGTTATAATTAAATCATGCCCTCCGCTTCTAAAACTTTTCCGCACCTCACAAACACCATTTCTCAACCGCGAACAAAGCCGCTTTTCTCGCGGCCTGGATTCAGACAAATCGATATAATTGATCCCATCAAGATTATCTTCATCCACATTTAAATTAAAATAAACACGCCTTCCATCCTGTTCCCAAAAAGAGCCCGGGTTATTCAACACTGGGGGAGTTATATCGATTTTAACGACAACAGACCTAGATTCGTCGGTATGACCTGCAACATCCTCAATCACAAAAGAATAAGCAACCTCCTGGCCATCGTACCCACTTAAATCAACGTCAAAGAAACACTCCTGATTCTTACCATCGGGGCAATCCCCCAAAACCTCGGAAGAACCAAAATTCAACTCGACAGAAACTACATTTTCCTCTGTGTATCTAACACTAAAATCAGAACCATTAGTAAACGAATTCCTCCGCGGTTCGGTTCTAGAGATCTTTGGAGCCTTGCTATCAGAAAAGAAGCTCAGCTCATACACTTCCACCTCCCCAGAATAAGGAACGCATTTAATCGCTATTTCATGCCCCCCATCATTAAAGCTCTTCGTCCTTTCTCTTTCAAACCCATATTCCCCACATCTAGAACACAAACGAGCCCACCTTGGACGAGAGTCCGAATAATCAATATACTCAATCGAGCTCATTTCCTCAAAAGCGCTAATATTAAACACAACCCTTCGATCTCCCAGGACCAATTCGTCAGAAGGAGAATAAACAGAACACAATGCCTCAGAAGAACCTATATTGCAAGTGCCGTCAGCACAACCAAACACACACTCTTCAACCAATTCATCTTCCGCCTGAGGAACACTGAAACAAGCCAGTCCAGAACATCCACGATCATAACAAGCTCTACTTCGATAAACATCCCCTCCATAACAATAATCTGCCTGCCAAGCACCACAGTCGCTAATCCCACAGTTCTGAACCAGAATATCTTGATAAAACGCATCGACACTTTCACCATTACAATAATAGTCTCTTGTCATGACATCTCCAGCAACACACATCGTGTTGTCCGCATATCCTGTAGGTTGCGTTCCCCCTGGCCTAAAATACCCTTGGGAATCACAACAAGCTCCTCCAAAACACTGGGGATAATATCTCACAACCCCAAAACCATAATGCTCATCCCACCCAGAAGCTCCTCTGTCAAAAGCACGACTCTGCAAGATGCTCCTCACACCACTAGCATCAAGCCCGCTATCAGAAAAAACGCCCGCCGCAACCGCAGTTACATGTGGTGCACTAAAAGATGTGCCTCCAACATAATAATAATCCAACCCATCCGTAACAAGAATATCCTCTCCCGGAGCAACCAACTCAAGTTCAGGACCATAATTCGAAAAACTAGATCGCTGCAAAGCCTCATTGACTGAACCAACTGCAATAACAGACCCATAAGCCGCCGGGTACAAAACCTGCCTCTGCCCATCATTCCCAGCAGCAGCAATCAAAAGAATTCCATTTTCATAAGCAAGATCAATTGCCTCATGCAAAAAGAACGAATCATCCTCCCCACCAAAACTCATGGAAACAATATCAATGTCATTATCAATCGCCCAATTAATCGCCTGAATGATGTCACTATCATAACCTTCTCCTTGTTCATCCAAAACCTTCACTGCATAAACCTCTGCCCCAACCAGGGGGAGATTACTGCCTGGAGCCCTCAATATCTGAGTAACCGCCGTGCCATGCCAGCTATCATCAGACGCATCAGGATCTTCATTAACAAAATCATGGCCGCTTTCGACATCGAGAAGAGAAAAATCCGCTCCTGTATCCAACACAGCAACCCTCACGCCCTCACCAAACCCCTCACCAATGTATGAAAAATTAACACCCAAAACTTGAAAATTCCAAGGCGTCTGCCCATCAAGAGCCTTCACGACATGATCCTCTTCAAAATAAGCAATTCCTGCATCAGAACGAAGAGCACTTTCATCAATTCCCTCAACAACAAAAACATCATCTCCGATACTCTCAAAAGAGTTCTGCTTCAATGAAAACTCAGAAAGCAACCGGTGGCCATTATTTGCCCTTACCATATACCTTGCGGCATCAATCTGAGCACAACTAATGATAAGAAGAAAAACTAGCAAAAAAGACAGCAACAACCCTTTTCTCCGCATACTTCAGAAAACAAGAAGAATTATTTAAAGATATACTTCCCTCTAACGCAACCTACTACTTCATCCACTTCAATCGATCCACATGAGGCTGCATCTTCTCAAACACCTTCTCCTTAAATCCTGAAGGCATTCGCGGATACAATTTCTGAATATCTCTGTAAAGCATCAAAGCATCATCCTTCCTACCCTCCTTGGAAGCAGTCATAAACTCCTTAACCAATGCAACAATGTCCCTCTTATCAATAGCAAGATACAGTTTCTGGAGTTTCTTATACGCATATCTCTTCCCGTTCTCAGGAATTTTAGGATATATTGCTTGAGCTTCTTGATATTTAACTCGAGCCGAATCTATCTCCTTCTTCTTTAGCAGTCTCTCAGCCTCAGAGGTTATCTCAAACAAGGCCCTAACATCCTTGTGTTTCTTCAACCTACTAAGTCGAACCTTCCTATAAGAGAAAGTTCCAACAACAAAAAGTCCTGCAATCGCCAAAATCCAACTAACGTAAAACCCTATTCCACTCCCTCCCCCGCTAGCAAACGAAACAAATCCGGTAATGCCCCCTATCTTACCTTCAGGAACGTCTTCCTTAAACGCCAGAGTAGTAGTCTTTTCGACGTCCTCCAGACTAACCGCCCTCTTGATCTTATAAACCACTTTGTCCCTCTCCCCAAGATCAGACAACTTAATCTCCAAGATTGGATCCTGCTTCAGAACGTTAGACGAAACAACAAAAGAAAGATCACTCGCATCCTCAGCCACCTCTTTGGGCACGACCTCAATCAAACTCCCAAAGTCCTTGCTCTTAAAATCAATCTCCTTAGAAACCAAAGTAAACTCCTCATCCCCTCCATCGAAATAATCAACAACAACCTTCTTAACATTCACCGAAACAGCAATCTGGTTCTGCAACAACTCTGTTTGTTTAACCATTTCCTTAACTCTGGCCTTGTCAATAACAATCCCTTTGGCTTCAACATAAGCAGAAATAACCTCTTCTAAATCAAGCTCCAGACTATTTTTAAAATAATTACGTGTTTCTAAAACCTCAAAAGAAACTGGAATATTCTTCTTCATCTCCCTAATTTCTTCAAATATCTCCGACCTCCTCTCTTCTCTTCTAGCCTCTTCCATATAATTTAGGTTATGTTCTAAATCCTGCTTCATCAACAACAACTTCTTTTTATACAGTTTAAGCATTTCATCAATCTCCAAATCCGCAATAGCCTCCAACACGTCTGCGTCAGACCTTCCCTCCTCAACAAAGAAATCATTTATTGCATCAATAGCGCCCTGAACCTCACTAACCTGTTCCTGTTCCTCAGCAGATAATTTAACTTCCGACTCGTCTTTACTCGAGCTAGAACTCGAACTAGAATCACCAGCATCATAAGACACGTAAAAGTCCCTATCCGACACACTTCCCCTATTAGACTCATTATCGTAACATTCTACATCCCAAGAATAGTCTCCCTCATCAAACTCCTTATACTCATAAGAAACAATTGCTCCATTCCCTATGTCTCTCTTGATCTCAGTAATTATCCTCTCCCCAAAGATGCTATTATTATAATAAAACATCTCAAACGTGCAATTATCTATCTTAGAATCATCTGTCACGTTATATGAAAACTTTATCTTCTGTTCCCTGCTCTCCAACTCAAAATCTTCCTCGTCATCGGGTTCGATCATCTCAATATCTGGCCCATCATTATCTCCTTCGGGCTGCGGTTCGCTCACTGTGATAGTAACGCTATCACTCGAAACAAAAACTTCTCCCCCCTCGTATTGAACAGTCCCATTCAAAATCGCGGTAAAGGTGCCCGCAGAATTGTACTGATGTGATTTAGAATCAACCAACTCGCTAACAGAAAGTTCCGTCCAACTATAAAGATCACTGCCATCCCCATAATTCAATATATAATTAATAGAAGCTACATCACCAAAGAGGGCACTCGCATTAACCCCAAATTCCACACTCTCACCTTTTTGGATACTAAAAACATCCGCATCCAATGTTGTAATTGGCGTATAATCCACAACAACTTCAAAATCCCCCGTAAGCTGGCTTTGTATAGAATCATTGGTCTCATCAAGACATAACAAATCCCAACTATAATCTCCATTTACTAAATCAAACAAATGCGAGGATCCGTTAGTATCTCTAAATTCTTCAGACAAGAAAACGCCCTCAGAATCGCTCAAGCTCAAATTACACAAGACCAAACTTACATCAGAATAATAAACATTGAAGTGAAACTCGACCGGCGAAACGGTTACATTCCCAGGAACGATATATTCCTCTACCTCAATCTCTCCAACAGTCTCATTATTATCCTCAAAATAAAAATTGATAATAATCTCAAACTCTTGCTCAGAAAGGTGCGGAATCGTCCAAGAGATTCTGTCAATCAGACCATTATCGTTCTCATCAAAGTAATCAAAATCCACTTCGCCATTATCTTTCCAATTAACAGTTATTTGATCCTTGTCCTCCACCTCAACATTCAAATAAGATGAATAAACAATATCTCCCTCAAAATGGTCTTCCCCGCTCGAAACGACTGCTTTCTTCCTTACCCCTTCATCGCTTTCTTCAACAACGCGCTCAACCCTTTCTATCTTATCAACAACGTCAGATTCATCTTCAGAGTAAGTAATCTTCATAATCTCCTTCCTTTCTAACTCTCCAGCCACTTCAACGAGCCCACTCTTCGTCAACTCTTTTTCCTCAATAATTTCTTCTTCTACAACCTCCTCAGATTCCTCTTGTTCCTCCCCAACATCTTCCACAACTTCCTCGCTCAGACTAGAACCCTCAATTGCTCCCCCTTGATCTAGAACTGGAGCGGCATCAGAACTCTCTTCGGCAGCCACATCGAGCTCAACAAAAACATCACCTTCAACAACCTCCGCAACGTCCTCAACACCCTTGTCTTCCAAAACGTCATCTAAATCAACATACAAATCCTGAGATTCCTCCTCCGCTTCCTCCCCGGCAGCCCCCGCCTCTTCAACAGTCTCAACTTCGTCCAATTCAACAAAAACATCACCCTCAACATCATCGACCACTCCCTCAACCTCTTCCACCTCCGCAACCACTTCATCAAGCCCAACGTAAACATCCTCACTCGCTTCAACTACCGGAGCCTCCGAAACAACCTCCGAAACAGCGGCAGGTTCATCAACACCAACATCTCCAGCAACGCCTTCACCAAATACACCAAAAGCCGCAAATACAGAAAACGCCAAAAATACCGCAAAAGCTATGCTCGCCTTTCGTGTAGTTACAGTTCTAGCTATCATATCCCTCTTTTACCAAGTATTCCATACAGGAAATTTCTTTTTAAAAAGTCTTCGTTACTAAGTAAGAAACACCATTAATCCCAGCATTTACCATCTCGAGCGTCATGCAAATTGTAAGCAACGCTATTCGGCAAGATCTTCCCAGAATAAATGTCAATCTTGAAGTTTCTCCCATCGGGAGAGGCATTCCAATCATCCCCGCACTGACAAAAATAAATGCCATTAAAGCATCCATCAGAATTCTCAACCGTCTGCCACGTCCCAACCCCATATTCCTTCAAACACTCTGAATTACAAAAATCGATTGCTCCCTGCTCACTTTCCAAAGCAAGGATAAAAGTGAAATAAGCCACAAAAACAAGGTACACCACAGCAACAATCGCCCAAATCGTCAAGCACGCCTTGACATACAAACCTTTTTTATTCTGTTTATTCCTCTTTTTCATCAGATAGTAAAACCAGAAACCCTTATAATTTTACCGCTCACGTAATATGTCACCACTTAACAAAGGTTACAAATAGAAAAGCTTAAATAGCAATTAGACATTTAATTATTATGGGAATAAATGCAATCGGAGGTTATTTTGCAAAGAGAAGGGCGACAAGAGAACTTGAAAACCAAGAGGCACTCACAAGATTAAGGGGACAAAGAGACGCATTGAATGCACTAGGCGAGAGAGTATCGCAAGTACAGATTCCATCAGCAGAGCAAGCAAGTGATGATCAAACAATCTCAAGATTTTACGAGGCACTAGGAGTTCCAGAAGACGCAAGAATCGGCACAGTAAAGAAACTAAGGGAGTTAGAAAGATTATCTGAAGGAAACCCAAGCACTGTTGAAATGTTAAGGTTCCAAAGAGCTTCTGCAATCAATACAACCAAATCAGAAGCAACCGTAACTCAACAAGCAATAGATTACGCACAAAGAACAAACGATGCCAAAGGAGCCGCATATAAATTGGGCAGATA
This sequence comes from archaeon, assembly GCA_043821585.1. Lineage (GTDB taxonomy): Archaea > Nanobdellota > Nanobdellia > Pacearchaeales > GW2011-AR1 > UBA73. The sequence continues at coordinate 128,103 of JBDRCQ010000002.1, read as the reverse complement.
CCTAGAAGCAAAGAGAGATTTCGCAGAAAGAGTAAGCCAAGCAGGCGGATGTGCCACATTTTCAGGGCCCTCACCTAGAAATCCTTTTGAATAATTACCGCCACTTCCACAAAACAAACAACGAGCCAATAATCCCCAAAACCACCAAAAAAATTCCAGTAATAGTCATTTCATCGGCCTCCATCGGTGGATAAACCACAAAACCGGTTGTCGGCGGCCCACTTAACATAACAAAAGACGCCGCGAATATAACTGCCACCAAAATAAAGCCAACAGACTTGCTCGGCCCGCTATATTTCCTAAGCTCCTCCCTGACCCTCACAATCTTTTGCTCAACATCATTCATTCGCTCCCACGCATTAGACTTTTTGTAAACCTTACGGGCCATCTTATAAATTTTCATCGATTCCCTAAAAGCGTCCTTCCTAAATCTCTTTCCAAAACTGTCATCACTCGCCTCAAGCACAGCGATCATTTCCCAAGTCGAAGCAGCCTTCTCGAAATAGGACCCTCTAGGCCTCCCCTCCCGACCATGCAGCTCCCCCAACCACTCATAAATCGCAGCCAACAACCCAAGCGGAATCCCAGAATTTTCCCTCAAATAACTCTCAAGATAAGCAATCCTCTCAGAATCATCACTAAGCTCCTCAAGCTTCCGCTTCAGAGGAATGAACTCCTCTTCCATCAAAAACCAAGGAATCAAAAGGATATATTCCTTTCGGTCACTCAACTCTTAAATTTATTAAGATGAATAGCAAGCAGTTTCATGTCATCAGGCTTGCCCTCTAATTCAGAATAATACTTATCATCCATTTCCCAAAAAAATTTATTCAAAAATTGTATTGTCTCCCCATAATTTTCAATACCTTTCTTCCCAACTAATTTGTAAAACGCACACGCATAGTTAGTAAGCGCCTCAGTCAATTCCCTGAGCTCAGGATCCCCGATCAAATGCATCTCTTTCCTAAAACGCCCCATATCCTCAAGTTCCCTACTCAAGGTCTCGTCAAAAGATTGACTCTTCTTTTTCGAACGATCAAGAATCCCATGCTCCACTAATCCGCTTTGAAACCCATCCAATCCGTCCAGCATCTTCTGATTAAATCCACACAGGGCCATTTTATTTTTCCTCCCTCAATTCTTCCCCAGATCCCTCGTCAGCAAGAGTTTTATCCAAAACAGATTCGACTAAACCTTGATGAAACTTGTTCATTCCTTCCAGCATTTCCTGGTTGAATCCACACAATGGCATTTTAATTTGCCTCCGATCTATTTTCTAAGCCAAATAAATAATTAGCCCTCTCAAACTTCTCACGATCTTCTTCAGTAGTCTCCACACGAATTAGTCTATATCCGGGCCCACCCATATAAGGAGATATTGGCGCATTCACAAACACTCCATCCAGTACACCATCATCGTCTTTATCCAAACAACATCGCGCAGCCCCTCCAGAATTATCGCCCATGTAGAATAACCTCTGGCCACCAGCCCCATTAACCGAAAACCCCTCTCCAATATCCTTCCATTGTTTAGCATACCCTATTTGAGTTCCGTAAAAAGCAGCATATACGGCACCCACTATGCAAGCAAATGCAATCCCGCTCGAACGATCTATTTTAGTTCCCACATATTAGTAATGTAGGTTGTTTATATAAAAGATTCCATCTATTTTCTTACCAAAAACTAAATATTTATATACTAAAAGTTCTTTTATGTAAAATGCTAAAGTTAGACGCATATGACAAAAAAATCTTAGAGATTCTCATAAACAACTCACGCACACAGGTTACAACAATAGCAAAAAAAGTAAAACTCAAAAGAGAAAACGTCAACTACAAAATCCAAAGAATGCAGAATACAGGTTTAATAAAAGAGTTCAACATCATAATAAACGAGGGGAAACTAAAACTAACACACTACACGGCATTCATAGAACTAATTAATCTAAAAGACGACTCGGAAAAACAAATCTTGGGCTACCTAGAAAAAAGCAAATACATGACCTGGATAGGTCCAGCAGCAGGAAAGTGGAGTCTAATCTTTGATGTCATCCTAAATGAAGATGCAGAATTAGACGTGGTAATGAAAGACTTGTTTGACAAATTCGGCAAATTCATCGGAGAGTACTCTATCTTAAGGGTGCATGGCGGTAATTTCTACAATCTCAAGCCCCTGGGAATATCCAAAAAAAGAACAGAACTCCTAAAAAAAACCAGTCCCATAAAACTTGACAAGAAAGATCTCACCATCCTTTCCGCATTAAACAAAAACGCAAGAACAAACCTTGTAATAATCTCAGAAAAGGTGGGATTAACTCCCAACGGAGTAAATAAAAGAATCAAGAACCTTGAAAAAAGCGGAATTATCGAAGGCTACACGACTTCAGTTGACTGGAAAAAATTAGGCTATGAATGGTACACTCTACAACTAAAGCTAACACAATTTAACAAGGAAGCTAACACAGAATTAACTCAATACTTCGAAAACCACAAGAAAATAACAGCCTACGCCAGATACTTCGGAGGCATATGGGATTACGATATCGGCCTACTTGTAAAAAATTCTGACGAGCTAAGGAGCTTCATCAACGATTTCAGAACAAAATTCCACCATTTACTAAAAATCTCAGACGTTTTCCTAGTCCTAGGGGAACTCGTAGGATACAAACTACCGCAAGGAGTGTTCGAAAATGCAACCCAAAATATATAACTCAACAATTTCTCCTCTAAACATGAAAAAAAGAGGAATGACACTCTTACTAGTAGTAGCGCTAGCACTAATTTATCTCTCGATCCAACTAAATGCAGAAACTCTTCCCACAGAACTAGAAATCAACTATAACAACACACCACCGACCCTAATACAATATATCCCTGACCAATATCTTGCAATCAATATAGATAAACTAAACGCTTTCGATCTAGACGACTACTTCATAGACAACGAAACGCTCACATATACAATAGAAATAACTCCTGTAAACGTAACAGCACTCATCGATGCAGACAATGTTGTGTCATTTTATCCAGACACCGATTGGAACGGAACAACAAATATAACCTTCAAAGCATACGATGGATTTGATTATACTACAAGCAACCTAGTGATCATAAACGTATCAGAAGACACGGAACCTCCTCAATGGAGCGACCCTACAATAAACTTCCAAGGAACAACCATTTACCAAAATGTCTACGTTAACTTCTCAACAACCTGGACCGACAACTACGCCCTAGGAAGCTTCACATTCTCGATAAACAGTGGGGGCGGGTGGTCAACTTACCCTGCGGAATTAATGACGGGTGTACAAAACACCTCCAGATACCGAGTACAAATATCCTCTTCCGGAGGAACCAATTACTGGAAGTTTGGAGCCTATGACGCATCAGGCAACTACAACGAAACAGATGTTCAAAATTTCACCGTAGCAACAACCCCTTCCCCTCCAACAGGCACAACCGGAAGCGACAGAGATTCATCGCCATCTAGGGAAGGAGGCTACGCGCCAGCATCAAGCCAGACAGGGATAGACCAAGCAATTTCAGGGTTCACAGTTTCGCCAGAATCCTTCAACCTTGAGCTAAAACAAGGTTCTTCCGTCACGGCAACAATCAAGATAACAAACACTGGAAACGATATCAGGGTATTTTCTATTGTGGTGTCTGGCTTAGATCTACTCGACAAAACACTCAGCGCTGCAGATTTCAACCTATCGGGAGGAGAATCAAAAACAGTGAGTGTAATGTTCACATCGAGCGAAGAAGTCCCAATAGACATGTACTTCGGGAAGATCATCGTCTCGAGCAGCAACGAATCAATAGAAGTCCCCACGGTCATAGGAGTAAGAGCCGCAATAACTAACCTCGATATGGATTTAACCGTCTTGGAAGATTACAAACAAATCAGACCAGGAAAACCAACTAGGGCAAACATAACAATTACAAATATTGAAGAAATAGAGGCCCAAGAATTAGTTCTTTATTACGCTCTTATAGATTTCGAAGGAAACATTTTAACCTCGAACACTGAAACATTCGAGTTCGCAGACAAATCTATCGAATTAGAAAAAGAACTAATCGTGCCAGACAACGCACCAAGAGGCGAATACATATTCTTTGCAAGAGCAACTAACGAAGGAGATACTACCATCAGCTCAGACACATTCTTTGTAGGCAGCAGATTCACAGTTATGGGTTTCATTAGAGCAAATCTCTTACTCATGCTGATCATTATTGCCTCAATAATCGTCGCCTTGCTAATGGTCAAACACTACAGAAATCAAGAAAGACTGCGATTGCTCAATTTATACATAATGATAACCAACCTAAAGAAACTGTTAAAAGAAGGAGAAATAGAAAAAGCGATCAAACTCTACATAAGAATCAAATCGTCGTACGGCCAACCAGTATCGCGTAGCGCCCTACAAAACAAAGATGCCTTAAAACAAGAGATGGAAAAGCTGACAGAAAAACTACACAGTCCAGGCGTCGCCCAACAAGTGCAAAAGGCCCAAGAAGTCGCAAAGAAAAAAGAAGGCCCAGAGATTAAACCTGAAGAAGACAAGCCAGGAGAAGAGAAAAAAGAAGAGCCAAAACAAGAAGAAAAGAAGGAAGAACAACCAATCCCTGAGAAAAAAACTGAAACTAAACCTGCTCCAAAACCAGAACCCCCGCCCACTGAACAAGCCAAGCCAGCTCCAAAAACCGAACCTGAAAAACCTGAAAAAAAAGAACCTCCAAAGACTGAGACCAAAGCACCCCTCACAAAACCTGCCATAGTAGCAAAGCCTGTTCAAAAAACTGAGTCAAAACCCAAACAAGAAGCTCCGAAAGAAAAACCCGAGAACAAAACTCCAGAAAAGTCAGAATCCAAGCCAGCACCAGTTCTTGAGAAGAAACCTGCAGCTACTCTTGAGAAAGAACCAGAGACACCGAAAACCCAATCAAAACCCAACACAGCCCCTGAGAAAAAGACCGACATTAAAACCTCTGAAAAACCAAAGATAGAAACCAAGCCAGCTAAAACGCCAAAACCTAGGGAGGAAACCATGCCCGCTCCAAAAGAAACTAAAAATATGGAAAATAGAGAAAACACGCCTAAACAGGAAAATAAAAAAGAAGAGGTAAAAGGTGAAAAAAAATAAATTAGTAATTTGCATTTTATCATTAGTAATAATCCTCTCCTTAGTCGCAATTTCAGAAGCAGAATCAGCTTACGGTCCTCCAATCGAAAAAAACAACTACGAAATATCAAGAAGCAAGGTGGACAGAACATTGCCTAAGGGAGACATCTTCACAGACTCAATAAGAATCACAAACAAGGGAGGGAGCGAGATCCAAGTTTCAGCAGTCTCCAGCGAAGACCTTTCAAGTATAATTGAGTTTGAATCAAGCGGAGCGATCATAACTCCTCAGAATTATACAGATATCTTTTTCAAAATAACCGCAAGACAGTTAGGAGAATACAATGGAGAAATAACCTTATCAGGAGGACTAGAAGAAAGGATACCAACAAATATCACAATAGTAAACAAGTCTGCAAACCCTCAATTTTTTGTCGACATCGAATTATTCAGCAAGAAATTCACATTCAACAACAGATTAGACTTCAAAGTCGATGTAAACAAGATAACAACAGAACAAATCAGAAACGTCACATTTGTCTACAAGATAATGGGTAGAGGAGACAACAGCTCATTCAATCTAGGCTCAGAAACAAAAGACATTCTAGGATCGCTTCAGATAAGAAAACAGTTTGAATTCCCAAAAGAAGCACAAAAAGGGTTTTACATTCTTGACGTTCTAACCGACTACAAAAACAAAACGTACGTAACAAGCGCAGAATTCGAACTAAGAATACCTTTCTGGGAGATAAAGCTTCTTGGATTTCTTCCCATTTGGCTATTCGCCTTACTCTTAGGCATCGGAACAGTAGGCATCGGAGGATTCGTATTCATCAGAAGAATGATCGAGAAAAACAAAAAATACAAAATGCAAGTCGACACAAAAACCCTCCCAAAAAAAGGAGAACGAACGCTTTGGCTCGGCAAGATCGCTGAAACCAACCTGACATCCTATTATGAGATGGATAACTTAACAACTCACGCGGTTGTAGCAGGAGCAACGGGCGGGGGCAAGTCGATCACCGCACAAGTTCTGATAGAAGAAGCCCTCATAAAAAACACAGCAGTCATAATCTTCGACCCAACCGCCCAGTGGTCTGGAATGCTAAGAAAAAACGAAGACAAAAAGATGCTTTCGTTCTACCAAAAGTTTGGCATGAAATCAAAAGATGCCAGAGCCTTTCCTGGAAACGTCAGGCAGATAATGAATGAAAGACAAAAAATCGACGTAGAAAAATACATGAACCCTGGCCAAATCCAAATATTCACTATGAATAAACTAACGCCTCCACAGATTGACACCTTCGTAGCGAGCGTCATCGCAAACATCTTCCGATCGGATCCAAAGGAATTCCCACAGTTAAGATTGCTCATAGTATTCGACGAGGTCCACAGATTACTTCCAAAATTCGGCGGCTCCGGAAAAGGATTCCTCCAAATCGAAAGAGCTTGTAGAGAGTTCAGAAAATGGGGCTACGGCGTCATGTTAGTGTCCCAGGTTTTATCAGACTTCGTAGGCGAAATCAAGGCAAACATTAACACAGAAATACAAATGCGTACAAGAGACGAAGCAGACCTTAACCGACTAAAAACAAAATACGGTGAAGAATTCCTACAATCGCTAATCAAAGCATCTGTCGGAGTCGGCATGTTCATAAATCCAAAATACAATCGCGGCAAACCTTATTTTGTACAATTCCGCCCAATACTCCACAGCACAAGAAGACTCTCCGACGAAGTACTTGAACAATACAACAAATATGGAGAAATTATAGACGACATACAATTCCAAATCGAACAACTAGAAAAAGAAAAGATTGACACATTCGACTTAAAGATGGAGTTAAAACTGGTAAAAGACAAACTAATGACTGGGAACTTCACGGTCGTCAACATCTACTTAGAAAGCCTCCAACCGAGAGTAGAAAAAGAATGGGCTAAACTAGGTAAAAAAGCACCAAAACGTGAAATCGAGTTGGTAGACGCAAAAGAAATTGAAGCGTCTCTGAAGCAAGCAGAGGTTGGAAGAAAAGATTTCGAGGAAGAAAAGGAAGAAGAAAAAGAGGCCCCCGCTGAGAAAAAAGAGGAAGAAAAGCCAAAACCTAAAGAAGAAAGTAAACCTGCTCCTAAAGTCGAAGAAAAGAAACCAGAAACTACTCCACCCGCCACCAAAACCCTCCCAACAAAAACTCCAGAGAAAAAAGAACCTCCAAAAACTGAGACCAAAGCACCCAGCACAAAACCCACCGTAGAAGCAAAGCCTGTTCCAAAAGAAGAGTCAAAACCAATACAAGAAGCTCCGAAAGAAACTCCAAAAAAAGAGGAGGTTAAATGATGAAAAAAGAACCCGCTTCCAAACCCTCAGAAAAATCAGAACCTAAAGCCATGCCAGAAAAAAATACCAAAATAGAAGTTAAACCGGTCCTCGAAAAAAAAGAGAAAACCAATGTCCCTCTGTCCGGCGGGGATAGTAACATAATTCCAAAGAAAGATCCTTACAAGCCTTCCAGCACCGACGAAAAAATAAAAGCGCTCCTTGACTTCGACCATATTGAGGAACTATTTTACACATTAAACATCCTAAAAGATAAAGAGATAAAAACGTTCCTCGAACACTACAAAAAATCAGAAATTCCCCCCTCTAGAGATAAAAAAATAGATCTCGCGATAAGAGGTTCAAACACAGACATAGAACTAAAAGAAAACATAAGAGACGAAATAATAAGCCATCTAGAGGACGAAATCCAGGAATTAAAAACCCGACTCTCAACCCTGACAAAAAAAGGAAAAGACGTCTACGTTGAACACGTAAAACTTATGACTGCCCCTTTAAAGATCAACGTTTTCAAAGCAACCGCGAAAAAAGAAGACTTCTACAAGATAAAAAAAATAACCTCTTCAGTCGACGAAAAAATAAAACCTAAAGAAGAAGAACTTGAGAGGGAAGAAAAAGATAAAGAAGTAAAACAAAAAGAAAAGGAAGAAAAAGAAAGGCAAGAAAAAGAACTCAAGGATAAGATAAAAAAAGGAGAACCAATCAACACAAAAAAAGAAGTCAAACAACCCCTGGAAGAGCAATCAAAACCAATACAAAAAATTGAAGAAAAGAATCAAGAACCAACTAAGGAAAAATCTGAAACAGAAAAACCAGACGTGAAACCAACCCCTGCAGCAAAGCCAGAACCGAAACCTTCCGATCCAACACACTCCTCAAGGGTTGAAAAAAAGAAACCTGAGACAAACCCCACAGAAAAAAAGGAAAAAGAAAATGGCTAACCAAATACTCCTTGCAGCAGCAATAATCGCTTTAGCCATAATAATCTACTGGCTAATAAAAAGCAGAGAAAAGGGGAAAAACAAGAGTTTATTTGGAGACGGACTCGCCGTAGATGTCATACCAAAAAAAGAGGCCATGGGGAAATCTATCCTCATAGCAGATATCGAATCAATAATAAAAAGTTCAGAGCAACTTGATAAGATTCTGAGCTCCTCGGGAGAAGGGGGAAAGATTTACGAAAAAATTCTCTTAGACAACCAACTAGTCTCCCAAATAAGAAACGCAAAAAACAAAAAAGAAGTAGAAAAGATACTGGTGGATTGGACAAAAGGACAAATCTCAAAAAACAGCTCAGGAGAGGGAGACGGGACAAAAGGAAATGGGACAGACCAAAAAACACCAGCACAAGTAGCCAACGTAATAAAGAAAAAAATAAACAAAGCACCTAAAAAAAAAGCAGAAAGCAAAACAGAACAAACAAGTACCAAAACCTCAGGAAAAAAACAATGGGCTGGCAAAAGCAGAGAAATATACGAAGAAATAGAAAGTCTCCTTAAATCAAACAACATAGAAAAATTAATAGAAGTCATAAAAAAACTCTCAGACAACCAAATACAAACAATCCTTAAACATTACTTCGAAAACTTCGAAGAGAGCAAATTCGGTGCACTACTCCAAAGATCAAAATCAGCAGGCGACGTAACAAACTTGTTAAAAACAGAAACAGTTAGGGGTCTAGAACTAGAGTACGAAAGACTCAAGAACAACCTCGCAGTCGCAAGAAGACAAGGAAGAAACACAAAAAACGAGGAGCTCGCCCTGATCTCAATCCCTCACAAAATAAAAATGTTCCAAGCAACATTTGACAAAAAAGACTTCTACAAAGTCCGAGATTCACTGATAAAAATAGAAAGAAGCTTAGAGGAAAAAACAGAAGAAGCTCCCAAAAAAGATGAAACTAAGACTACCTAAATTTAAAAACCTCCAATCCTTACAAAAACCATGAAAAATAGGAAACCACAAAAGTTCATTAAGAAAAAAATATTCAAAAAAGCAGAAGAGCTCGAAATCAGGTCAATTTCAAGAGAGAACGACGGAGAATCTGTCGCAGTGAAAGGCCTAATTGAAAGGATAGTCCAAACTGGCGGGCCAACAATCTTTATAGTCTCAGACGGAACTGGAAACTTGGGACTAAAAGGATTCGAAGCCCCTGGAGAGCGAGCACACCCAGACATAAACGAAGGCGACACAATAAAAGCAATCGTAAGAATCGGCGAGTACAACGGGGAAATCGAAGGAGAAATAAAGAAAATATCTAAACTCGACCCAGAAGAACACAAAATATACCTCAAAAAAATCTTAGACTTACAAAGAGAGAGGGCGAAAGTCAAAGAAGTTCCGTTTTTAGTCAAAAGCCCAATACTTGACAAACTAAAAGATAGATTCATCAAAGCAGCCCAGGAGATCAGGCTTGCAGTCATCCAACAACGCCCTATTATCGTCAGACACCACAACGATGCAGACGGCTACAGCTCAGGTTTCAGCCTAGAAAGAGCAATCCTCCCACTAATCGGACAAGAACAATCATCAGAAAAAGCCAGCTGGGAATTCTTCCTCAGAGCGCCCTGCGCAGCGCCTTACTACGAAATAAGCGACGCGATCCGAGACTCCGCACAATCACTAAGAAACGTGGCAAAATTTTCAAACAAAATGCCATTAGTTATAATCGCAGACAATGGTTCATCCCCCGAAGATCTTTTAGCAATAAAACACGGAAAAATTCACGGAATGGAATTCGTTGTAGTCGACCACCATTACTCAGACGAAGACGTAATCTCAAAAGAGGTTCTAACGCACATCAATCCTTTCTTAGTTGATGAAAACGGTGCCGCGATTTCAGCAGGAATGCTCTGCACAGAACTTGCACGCTTCATAAACCCTGAAGTACAAAACATCTCACAAATTCCTGCAATGGCCGGCCTCGCAGATCGAATCGACATTGCAAACCCAAAGATAGTCTATGATTACCTCGAAATCGCGAAAAAAGAAGGGTACTCTAAGCAACTTTTAAACGACATCTCGACAGTTATAGATTTTGTCTCCTCAAGAATAAGATTCATGGAAGCAAGAGAATATATCGAGGTTCTATTCGGCGAACCTAGAGAAAAGCAGAAAGAACTCGTCAGCCTAATGGCACCTTACATCCACCAGTTAGAAAAGAAGGGATTAGAAATCTCAAAGGACAATGCGAAAACGGAAAAGATTAATTCCACAACATTCCAAACAATAGACATAGAAAAAACATTCCCTGGATTCGGCTTCTATCCAAAACCTGGAATGTGCGTTGGAATGATTCACGATTACCTTAAAGAAAAAGGCACAACAAACCTGGTCTCAGCAGGTATAATGTCCACAGCAGTAACTCTAAGAGCAACAGACGAAGCAAACTTCTCAGTTCACGAATTAATCACGTTCCTGAATCAAAAGTCCCCCCACGCATTCGTCGAAGGCGGCGGCCACAAAAACGCAGGCTCAATAACCTTCATCCCAAACAAAAGAGATGAAATCGTACAACTTCTAAAAGATTTTATCAAGTCGCGATAAAAAGATTAATTAAAGATTTTTATCTAAAGAATCTAGTTAAACTACCACCCATCCTCTTCCTTCTTCCGCCTTCTCCACAAGAACAACAATATGAAAAACGCTACAACTATCACAATTATCAGAGCAATCAATCCAATAGTTGCATAAGAGATCGTCTCAATAGTCAGCTCAAACTTGCCCCTCTGGATCTTAACAAGTCCATCCTCCCTTTCCCCATAATAAGCAATAATATTAACAAAAGAGTTATCGTCAAGATCTTCATCAGTCATCTCCTGCTCAATTACTATCTTTCCTGTCTTGCCAGCCTTTATCAAAACAGAACCCTCAGAACCCAAAGTTTCCTCAATCCCATCAATCAAGACACCACTCAACTCCACATCTGCCCAACAATCAATGTCCCCGAGATTCTTAATTCTTACAATAAAGGCCCCTTTTGGTTTACTATATTTTATACCCTCAATTTCTATCTCGCACCTGTCCAAAACATTAACAATCTCCGCTTGAACTGTTGCTTCCAATATTTTCTCTAAGGAAGAAGGAGTGTCCCCAAACAGAGTAAATATTTCCAAAGTCAAACTATCTCCATTAAACGCTACGTCCGGATAAGAAACGGTCTTATAATCATTCGGCGCAATAAATATCGGATCTACATCACCTATCCTCGCCCCATCAGCCCCATCAGAGATTGGAGTAATAGTGCCCTTAAAGAATATCGGCACGTTAGAATCGCTTCTGTACGTTATTTCAAGCTGAGACGTAGCCCTGTTATATTTAGCAGAATGCAAATCCAAAACTGTTATCGGAATAGGCAAATAAAACAAATCAAGATTTTCAACAGCAGCAACCGCACCAGTCGGAGCCCTAGCACCCCGAGCGAACTTCACGATAACACTAATCCCCGTAGTCCTTCGAATATTAGTAGCCGCTCCAACCAAATCAGAACCAACCAAAACTCCAACCTGCAAGTCCGAAGACTTCAAATAATCACTAATCTGCGTAGGTACGTTCTCCTTTCCTGTAAACAGCACCGGATTCAATCCATTCATCAGTTCTTTCTCTATAAACTCCCCATTAGTCAGTAAAACCTGTTCAGTCGGTTTGATCTCAAGATATTTCTCAACAATTTCAACGTTGTCCTTAAACCTATCTCCCGTGTCGATTATTTCAGGATTATACTTTTCCAAGGCCTGTTTCACGTCTCTATCCACAAAACCATAAATCAACACCTCATCAACATTTCTGGAACTAAGAATCGAATCTATCTCGCCTATATTCGCCCTGTCTGCAAAAAAGACCCACGCCCGATTAACCACTGCATATGGTGCGACCGCAATAGCGTTATAACCATAGTCGTCCCCTATAATTATGAAGTTTTCCACATCATCCATATCGTCAATCAGCTCAAGGTTAGCATTCCTTACAACCCTCTCCTCAACACTCCTAAAATCCCTCCCTTCAACAGTATCCGCATAATTGAACACGTAAGGCACGCTCCTAGAACTAACCACCAGAACATCATTTTCCTTGCTTATCGCATTCAGAAGCACCGGACCATGGCGCGTACTAACCAAAAAATCTCTCGCCGCCCCTTCCAAACCAGCATAATGCATTATAGAATAAACATCCCTCCAATCCTCTGAGTTTGCAATAACCTGCGTAAAATCAGCCGCTGAAACAAGACTCGCACTAACAAGCAGGAAAAATAACGCGAACAAATACCACGCTCCTCTTTTTACCATGTGTTCATTACAGAGAAAGGCTATATAAATTTATTTCTAAAACATCCTAACCATTCAAATAACCAGAATTCTGCCCTTCTTCTCCAATAATAGCATTGTCTGCATCGTTCACATCGCTCTCGCTCACAACCTTCCCAGTCAGCCCAGCATCACTAAGAACCATGTTAAAATAGAAAACCCCAGAAACCAGCAAAACTGCCGCCAAAATCACAATTATTGCAACAACAACCACTACCTCTTTCTTTTCCATCATTTACTCAAGAATCAGAAGTTTAAATATTTTTATAAACTTAAATAAGGGTAATTTTACATGAGAAAAACAATAGTCTTTACAGTTTTACTCATTCTCCTGGTTAGCCCTACTCTTGCAACACCCTTAAACATAACCTGTATGGAACCAAGAACAATTGGCCAGTCCCTTAATCCAGGGCCATTAAATTTCATCCCAAGACATATCGGACCTTACAAAGTAATGAAAGTGATAGAATGGCCTCTTGATTCAAACCTTGCAGACATAGAATTCTACAACGGAAGCATCTACCTCTTAGAAGAATACAACGGACTAATCCACGAACTAGATCCTAAAACAGGGAACACCGTTGACACATTTTACATAAACGGCTTAACAAACTACTGGCTTCCCCCTGGAAACAATCCAACAAATTCATTACATGACGACTGGCCTTTTGACAATCCCAGAGGTTTAGCACAAGTCAACGGAAAGTTCTACATGGCAACTCGCCTCGAAGAAGAATTACTTCGCGAGTTAGCCCTAAACGAACCATTCCCAGAAACAATAGATCCCAATAAAATAAATAGATTCAAAGACCAATACGGGCCAACCGACCTCGCACCATCTAGTGACGGAAATCTATTCTACTCCGAATACCTTGGAGATATAAATAAAATAGACCCTCAAACAGCAAACGTAATTTACACAATCCCCTCGCCAAGTGATTTCATTTACGGTCTCACATTTGATGGTGAAAATCTCATCGCAGTCTACGGTCCAGGAGGCGACCAGGGAAAAACATTCTGGCTCCTCGATTCACAAACAGGACAAGTCCTAGAAACCTGGACAAATCAAAGATGGCCCGATTATATCAGCGGTCTCAGCTACGATCAAAACACAGATACTCTTTACATAACCACCGCAGACAGGATAATCATCGCACAAAAACCACAAACCAAATACAAAAATGCAACCCCTTTTTCTTAAAACCCTGCAATCTCTCCTGCACTCAAAACTTTCGAATAAACCCTCAAGTCATTCAACCCACCATCTAGATACCAATTATACTGAGAATTCCAGTAGTACCTTCCAACCTCTAAAGGTTTAGAGTTTCCAAAAACAGGCCCAATCACGCCAGAAGTAGAATCAATGTAAGATTTATCTTTGTAAAATGCAATCGTAGCTTCATCGCTAACAGAATCATAGTTATAAGTAACCACGACGTGATGCCACTCACCAAGAACCGGACTAAAACCTAAGGGATATTGGACACTATTAACACCATCTTCAGAAACCTCCAAGACCAACTCCCCGCCCTCCTCAAAACCAAACCAAAATCCTCTTCCGCCTAAACCTTGCTTAAAAATGATTGGACCTCTATTACTAGAAGAATCCAGCCTCACATAAGCGGCAAAGCTAAAATCTTCAGCGGGATTCGCGTCATATGCCGGAAAAGCCCCATTTAGAGTAGCAACAGGATATGCCACATCATTTGAAAAATCATAAGCCGCGGCGGGCCGGCCATTCTGATCATCTATCGGAGAAGGACAACTCGTACATCCAAAATCATTCCCTTGAGAGGAAGAGTCCGTTAAATCTCCATCCATCTTCAAAAACAAACTAAAACCATCATCAGGTCCAGGAACAGGTTGCAGATCACCAGCCTCCTCGTAGCATCCGTTTATCCTCTCATTTACACACCCAACTCCCACAACACACAAATCAGAAGTACACGGTCTTCCATCAGCGCACTGACTATTATCCAATACAACTGGGCCATAACAGCCATTAGCTTCGTCACATTCTATTGTACAGGCTATCCCATCATCCTCACACGGAGGATCAGTGTTCAAACACGACCCAGCAGAACATCTCTCTTCACCATTACAATAAACACCATCGTCTCCGCAAAGATTTCCTTCATTTATTGGGGTCATTTCACAGTTACCTGTTCCAGTATTGCAGGTATAAGAAACACAAGCTGTATCCGCCGGGCAGCCAGAAACTGTACAATCACCAACATAATCCCTATATTCTGCCCACATCGCGTCATTAAATCCAATAGTGTGCGTGACCGGCGCACCTCCACAGTCTCCATTTCTGCATCTATCAACAAAATCAAAAAATGCATCATGCCCAACATCATCATCAATCCCCAATAAAATCGCAGCCAAAGCTTCACCTGTCCAAGAACCTTGGTTTTGTCCAAAGTATGAATTAGTAGCAGCACTGTAGCAAGTTACCGGCTCACCAAGTCCTTTATAATCTGGTTGATTTTCACAATACTGAGCACCATACCTCGGATAGTCTGGACCATATGAAGATGGAATTGGGGTATAACATTCTGGATGTGGCGCATTAGTATACGGGGGATTCTGAGCAGTGTAAAAAGTCTGACAAAGTTCAGCGTACTTAGTCGGATTACTACTCACACTGTTTAGCAAATTTTGATCCCCAATCATCAAACCAGCAAAAACTGGAGTCAAGAAATGTCCTGCTTGTTGAGCCCCGTCAGCATCATAACCCCCTCCAGCTTGGCCGTATCCATACTCATCGATCCCAATTTGGATTAATCCATAAATACCTTCCTGTTTACTTGAAAAATCACCATCATCCAACATTAATCTAAGCATGCCCGCACTAATATGTTGCACCCTGCCAGTTCCATAGCCAATTCCATTATCAACAGGAACCATATACTTCTTACCCCACCAACCAGCAGTCTGAAGCCATGGCCTCTCAAACCACCGATTGACATCTGAAAGAGGTGGCAAATAATAACTTCCAGGAGGGGCTGCTAAACTTGGAAAATAATTATTATAATTGGTCTGAACATTATTGGCGCTAAATATTGGCTTGCTCGTCCCGACATACGGTGGCCTAAAACTATTTGCAGGCGGAGCAGTATCAAGAACAGTGAGTACTGCTGCAGTTTCCAAATATATGCCTTCAGAACATCCAAACTCTCCATCTACTCTTCTATAGTCACTAAGCTGTCCAGACCGACCATAATTATCAACACAATCCAAAGTTCCACTTTTCGTTGACACAACTGAAGAACCAGAGTTTACTGTAGAAGGCAGAGGAGGCTGTAAATATTTATCATAAGCGAGTTGGGGCATTCGGTCATCATACGGTTGTTCATCTCCAAGAGACGGATTAATTATCCAACCATTTCTGCCAATCGTTGTCTCATAAACACACTGGTTCTGAGAATCACATTCAACGGCAACGTAATTATGCTGGCCATTTAAAGGCGCTGGCGAATTTGCATCACAATTCGCAGGATACTGCAGGGGTCTGCACTCTTCCGCACCCGAGATCCACAACCATTCGCACGCAGGTTCAGCGTCACACGAAACTGCATTCAGGATAGAACTACACAATGGATTTGTGCATTCAACACCTGAATTTTCTATACGGTCAAATGTCGGTATAGGATCAATATCAATTATATTCACAGGCCCAACAACCCACCAGTCTCCATTAACAAACTGTCCACATGGATACGGCTGATCAAATGTCCAAGTTACTCCAAATTGAGAAATAGATGCGCAAGTAGCAGTCCTGCTACCACCACCGACCTCCCCAACATCTCTTCCCAAAACCTTATCCAAAATATTAACCTTCGCCACCGCACCTTTAGAAGCGACAAACTTAGGGCCCAACTGCGGACTGTCAATCAACAACAAACCTATAACCCCAAGAACCAACACAAAGCCCACTAACCAATAAGCCACACTCTTTTTCATCCATACTAAAGAACCTTTCACTTTATAACTTTTTTTACACTACTATACCTTTAAATATTTCCCAAAACTCTTAACTCCATGGCAAGGATATCCTCAATTCTTTTCAATCCAAAAAAAGCCGAAAGGCACCCCCTAGAAATTTTACTAGTCGTAATATTTTACACATCAATTTCAATCTTCCTTTCGCTCTGGATCTTACCAAACCAAGCATCAATAGCAATGGTTTTCCTTTCAATAATTGCTTGCCTGTACTTAGTCCAGGGAATTTTCATCGTAGAAGAAAGCAAAGAGAAAGACACAAACGAAGAATCCTTCGTACTCAAGGAACATGCCAAAACTCTTTGGTTCCTTCTGATAATTTTCTTCGGCTTCCTAATAGCCTACACTTTCTGGATGCTCATCTTGCCAACAAACATGACCACAGATATTTTCAGTCTCCAAGCGAGCACTTTCGAAGAGATTAGATCAATAACCGGCCGAGTCACCGCACCAGAAGCGTTCTCAATAATAATGTCCAACAATCTCCGCGTTCTACTCCTCTCTGTCATCTTAGCAATATTCTACGGCGCAGGCTCTCTCTTTATCTTAGCCTGGAACGCTAGCCTTATGGGTTACATAATAGGAGGGTTAGTAAAACACACTCTTGGTTATGCATCTATTCCTTATGCATTCCTAAAATTCTTCATCCACGGCATTCCGGAAATCCTTGCATACCTCGCCGCAGCTCTCGCAGGAGGCATCATCTTCATAACAGTCATACGCGGAGACATAAAAAAAGATAGAATAAAAAGAACATTCATAGACATAATAGTCTTAATAGCAATTTCTATAGGTCTCCTCCTAATCGCGGCAGGCATAGAATCCTACATTTCACCACATATTTAAGCTCCATCCCAAATTAGCGATTTTGCTATTTGAATTGGGGCGAAGGGTGCGGTGATGGCTAGGGCGGGTCTCGAGGTAAAACCTCGATCGAGCGGGAGTCCGAAATCGCAGACATTTTCAATTTAGGGCTGAGCGGCTTTGTTGAAAAAGTTAAGAATGGAGGTTTACCTAAATTTTGGGGCGGGAAGGATTTGGGCGGTCAGGGAGGGTTTTCATCTGTAAGATGAAAGTAAGCGGGAATCGTAAACCTCAGAAAAGATAGATTTTCAACAGAGCCGAACTGAGCCACACGTTTAGATAATTTTTTAAATACAACATATCTAACAATCCAATGAAACAAAAGCAGAAACCCCTAAAACTAACAATCTTAATCATTTTAGGACTAATAATCATATTCAACATTCTCGGCCTAGTCGTTGAAACTCTTTTCACACTTGGGGTCATGCAAACCGATGTCGCTCAGATCAGAACACTCCAACCAATATCCACAATAGTTTCTTTAGCATTCATCATCGCAGCAATAATCTTTTGGATAAACTTAAAAAAAGAAACCAAGAAAACATTCATGTGGTGGAACACCCTAGTCGTTATTGGATTGGTGGCAATATTTTACAAACGAATAGATCCAACGGCATTAACAGTGCTAGTTCCAAGCTACTTCGCAACAATGTCAATCCTCTGGCTAATAATCTGGGCCGCGCTATTCAATTACATGAAGAAGTTTAAAGCTAAGGTTGTAACCAGTCAGTCGTCTCATTAACTGAAACTTCATACCCTTTCTCTAAAGTTAGATTAAAGTTAGTTCCGATGTACGACGGCCCGAATGGGAAAGGACTTGGAATCAATCCTTCCGAACTCTGAGAAACAGAGTTCCAATTTGCAGTGGCATCCGAATTTGTAACATTTTCCAAAATACTCCGTGCGTTACCTAACGTCGTATTAGCATACAACGAGATCCAGTTCTTTCCAAAGTTAGTATCATTCTTAATAAGCTGCACACTAACAGGATCATAAACAATTCCAACAAGGCTCCAATTGAACGCACTAGCAGAAGTGGTCCCGTTGACATTAACCTCATAACCAATACCCGCCATCAGATCAAAATTGCAAGTAGTATTGGTACAAGCCGGAAACTCCGGACAAGTAAACTCGTTACAAGTTACCCTATTTTGCCTCGTGGCATTCCACGTTGTCACAGTAGTCACATTCGTCATCTCATAAAGAGAATCATTTGCAGTAACAAGATAAGAGGCATTAGTTGGGAAACCGATCCAGTTCCTAGTGTTTCCATTATGTCTCAAGGTATAAACATGCGCTCCGAAATATTGAAGAGATGCGTTTTGGCCAACTGGATTCCACGCATCAATCCTATAAAACCTTCTAACGCTTCCATTGAAAGTTGAGTCCGTAAAATTCAATCCGCTAGTCTCGCCAAGATATCCAAAATCGCCCGACATTGTAGAGTTATAGTAGATCCTATAAGCCAGGGCATTTGTAGAAGCATTCCAATACAATGTCACATTGCCGGTCCCGTCATTCCCGGCCTGAGAAGCATTCAACAAAAGAGGTTTATATGGGAAGAAGAACATCGCAAACGTCCCGTTAGAACCAGCCCAGCCAACATTATTTCGCGTGTCGTTACATCGCACGTTCCAGACGTAATAGCCCTCGCTAGAAACACTAATCCCTGTAAAGTTAACAGCCACGTCAATAGACGCATTCACAATTGTCTGATTCAAGTGCCATCCACCAGACCAGTTGCCCCATAACTCACAAGTATCGATGCTTTCTTCACTCACACTAAAGTTAAACTCCGGAACATAGGATGAACTATAATTCTCTCCAAGCGGATACAACAAACTAACTACCGGAGGAGTATTATCCAAAACAACAATCGTCACATTCCAGCTGTCGGTCACGTTAGTTATGCTCATATTCCTAGTCACGTTGCCAAAAGCAAAGAATTCATACATTCCAGAAATCGCAGAAGCATTCACCCAAAACGTCACAAGTTCGCTCTGGCTTGCATTCAAATTTACAGTTCTTGGATTACTTTCGTTCGTGTAGAAAGGAAGATCTCCAGTTACCGTAGAAATCAAACCCTTTTCATATTTCTCTCCACTTCCGAAGATAACAACACCTCCAGGATTAGACATCATTTGATAGGTTTGGTTAACCCAATCATCGCTTCTAACAACACGGGACATCCTAAATTCATCAACCATTCCAGGATGATAAGAACTCTTTATTCCTAGCCTAAACAGACTGCCACCCGAAACTTCCCCGCCCGCAAAATTATTGACTGCCTGTCTCCCATTGAAGAATATCTGCATCTCACTACTTCCCTCATTGCCCTCGCTAGAAAGAACAACGTGAGTCCACGAATCATAGTAGGGCGTGTAATCTGTAGAAAGCCTATCATCACTACAACAAGCAGGACCATAATCCCAATAAATATTATCGTCTCCCCAAGGCGCATGAGAATCCATTCTATCCACGTTAAATGAAAATACATTAGAATTCTGAGTCTCAACAGCCGCGACATAATTCCAAAACTCAAATGTCACAGGACCGCCACCCCAAGTCATTGGAATATCCACATAAGAATCTCCATTAAAGTCCTGCGCACCACCCACTGGCCCAGCAATCTCCGTCGGTTGCGTCGCACTTCTCTTCGTCCCATTGTAACTTCCAACACTATCAACTAACGTTGTTGAAGTAGCATCATCCATATGGTGAACCATTACATAACCCGTTACTCCAAACGCCCGAAACATTCTCCCCATTCTCTGCATCAGAATTCCCATAATACATACAAACCGTCGTAGGAGAGCTGTTTGACAACACTGGAACTTTTATCCAAGCCTCTGCTGTCACGCCAGTATAATTTGCAATTTCATAATCCAACTCCAATGACTGCCCACTCTCACAAGAGCCATTAACAAACCTCAAATCGCCATAGTCGCTCTGCATTTCAATCTCCTTGGAAATATTCAGGTAAGCCGGGAAGTTTGTTAAGTTAGTTGAACCAACGTTTGTTATATTCACTTCCTTCCTATACCCCCATTCATAATCCCACCAACCAACAGAAGGATCCAACGAAACATTGACATCACCACAGTCCGTTACCGAACACGAAACATTCATTATTACACTAAAGAAATCTCCATAAGAAACATTAACATCCTCAGTCGGATAAACAACTTCGAGTCCTAAAACTGGGAAATTGACTCCGAAGCCCACACTCTCTGTGCCATTCACATTTCCAACGCTATCGTTACACCAAAATCTCGCAATCTTTCCACCCAAAGTCATAGAAGAGTTTGTATAATTAAAGTAAGTAGAGTTAAACTCGCTCATCGAATAGTTAGTAACCCAACCATCCAAACTAACCAAACACGTATCTAGATTTTCACTTCCAGTAATATTAAAATCAATTGCTTCAGGATAATACGATCTGTTTTCAGGAGATTCAATCACAAGCCCAGGTGGAGTCGTATCAACCGAAAAAGTAACTTCATCCCACCCTACCAAATTACCAGAATCATTCGCAAACACTGCCCAAGTATTGCTACCTTCGTTTGCACTCAAACCAGTAACGTTATCCCCGCATGTGATCGACTGATTCGGCCCACCATCAAGACCATACCAACAACTGTCCAACTCATCGTCAAACACGGTGTAGTTTAATTCTGTAACAATGTATGGGTAAGTTACGCTAGTTGGATAAACAATAACAACAGTAGGTATGTCTACATTAACATCAAACATAACTCTGCTGAAGCTCTCCTGACCAAAAGAATCATTCGCATAAACCGTCCAGTTATATTGCCCATTACCTACATTTAACCCAGTAATATTGTCTCCGCAATCAACAGATGTATTCTCAGCCCCATCATTCAAACTGTACCAGCAACTATCCAAAAGCGGATCTGAAGCCGTATAATTCAATACAGTAACATTCTCTGAATAAGTTCCATTCTGGGGGTAAAGGACGCGAACGACTGGAGAAGTAGTATCCAATCTAATTGTCCGGGTTTCAGTAGAATTTCTATTCCCTGCCAGATCTTCAACGGTTACGTTGTAAGAATACAAACCATCGCCCAAACCTGTCCAATTGATTGTCCTCATCCCTGCTGCAAGCGTAGTAACATTAGTCCATCCAGAAGAATTAAACACTCTAAATGTTACGTTAGCCTCATTAATTTCATCAACAGTGACGTTAACATAAACGTCACTCCTTGAAACATTCCCCCCATCAACTTCAGACCCCTCCCCAAAATTGACCAACGAATAAGTCGTATCAATTATCAACGTTCTATTCTCTGTAGCAAAAGTTCTCCCCACCAAATCAAAGATCTCATAGAACCATGTGTAAATTCCATCAACAATAAACTCATAAACAACCCCAATTAATGCTTCAGTCCCACTAACTGAAACAGTTTCATTATAAACTAAATCGTTAGTTGAATTATAAATGAACAATGTCAAGTTAGACAAACCTGCCGCATCCGTCGCATTAACTGTAAAGTTCTGCGTCGCGTTGCTCTGATAAGTCCCGTTCCCTGGAGAAACCAAAGTCCCATTAGGGCCTGTAAAGTCTACAACAAAATCAACGATCTCCGTATCGTTCGCACTTCCGAGACTATCATTACACCAGAACCTCGCAGAATAAATCCCATCAACCATCGAAGAGTTTGTATAATTATAATACGTCAAGTTGTATCTAGTCATTGAGAAATTGGTTGCGTAATCATCAAACGAAAACAAGCAGAAGCTTAAGGTTTCATCTCCACTAACATTAAAATCAATTGCCTGAGAAACATTATAATTCTGAGCCAACGGACTGACTATAATTAATCCTGGTGGGCTAGGTAACTCGATTGTAACGTTCCAATAATCAGAAACATTAGCCACACCCATATCAGAAGTCAGATTTGCAAAAGCAAAAAATTCATAACTATCGGGTGCACCAGTCGCATTCACCCAAAACGTCATAAGTTCGCTCTCGCCACTTCCCAAACTAATATTTCTTGGGTTGCTTTCATTTGTATAAAAAGGCGCTCCACTACCAACAGGCACAAGACCAAGTTTTTCATACTTGTATTTTATAATAACAATCCCTGATCCTCCATTTCCTCCCCTGTATCCAGTGTTCCCAGAACCACCACCGCCCCCACCAGTCCCGTTCATACCAGATTCCCCATTGCTATCCCTTCCGCCATCGCCTCCCCCGCCAAATCCACCAGGCCCTCCAGTATAACTAACGCCAGTTCGACCGCCTCCGCCCCCGCCCCCAGCAAAGAAACCACCATCGCCATATCCTGCTCCAAAAACGCTCGTAAAGTTAGTCCCGTTTCCCCCAGGTCGCCCATTGTCTCCATTGCCATTTTCTCCAGCCTGGCTAGCGCCGCCCCCACCAGACCCGCCGTAATCGCTAGTTCCCGTACCTCCATTATATCCTTGCCCAGCAGTTCCAATGCCTCCTGCGCTAGAGTAACCAGCACCTCCACCAGAACCGCCATTTCTCCCCCCTCCATTTCTATAACCTCCTCCGCCTCCCCCAACCGCAGTTAAGTTACCAAAACTAGAATTCAGCCCATTACCTCCCTGGCCAAAAGTTGCAGGAGAAATTCCTCCAGCACCCACAGTTACATTTAGAGTTTCACCAGGAGTTACACTATAGTTGCCCTGAAACGCCAAACCCCCCGCGCCACCACCGCCAGATCCAGTAGATGTACCTGCCTGAGTGACATGACTTCCCGCAGCACCTCCACCAGCAACAACCAAGACATCCACCTTCGTAACTCCCTCCGGAACTGTGAAATTACCAGATTCGTTGAAGACTTCGATGACGTAGCCTTCCGGATCCAAACTAACATTCACTTCACCACAAGAGCCGACTAAACAAGAAACATTCAGGACAACGCTAAAGAAATGGTTTTTCAGAACAACAAAGTTCCCTACAGGGGAGACCTTTTCCAATCCAACTTGAGGCACCTCATAATCCAAACTCCAATTCGTCGCATTCCAATTACAGTTACTCACATTATCACAAGCAAAATAATTCCAGTGATAAGAATCCAAAACAGGCAAGACAACAGAAACGTTTGTAAAATTCGCAGTCCCAGAAATTTCTCTAAATGTCTGGTTAATCAGATCATCTGTAGAATTCCAAACAAACAGCGTAGCATTCGCCAAATCGTTCACATCACTAAAGTTCGAAGCAAACCAGATCGTAGAGTTAGAAACAACGCTCCCGTTTCCAGGCGCAACTAAATCAACAACCGGCCCAATTGTATCTATCGTTATAGTATTATTCCCAGTCACAAACCAATTCCCCGCGATATCAAACACTCCATAGAACCAAGTAAATACTCCATCAACAATGAATTCATAAACAATTCCGATCAGAGCTTCCGTTCCAGAAACCGAAACACTCTCGTTGTAAACTAAATCGTTAGTTGAGTTGTAAATATACAAAGTCAAATTCTGCAAGCCAATCGTGTCAGTTGCATTCACAGTAAAGTTCTGAGTTGCATTCGCGGTTATCGTATCATTTCCAGGAGAGACCAATGTTGCATTCGGAGCCGTAACATCTAGAGTTATGGTCCTGGTCTCTGTAAGGTTCACGTTATTTTTCCAGTCAACCACGCTAACATTATAGTAATAAGTCCCATCCTCTAACCCTGTCCAATTGATCATCCGAACCGCCGTATAGAAAGTTGTAATATTAACTCCTCCGTGCGTTGAATTAAACAACCCAAATGTGATGTTTGCTTCATTATCTTCAGTCACAGAAACATTGGCATAAACCCAGTTTTGGCTGACGTTAACCCCTGATTCCAATGTTCCATCACCAAACTGTATTAATGGAAAAACAACGTCTGCTGTAATGTTAAATTCGTCATAAACTAAAAACGGCTCAAACTCCGAAGAAGAAACGTTACAGAAGACTTTCCAAGAATAAGTTCCATTATCAACAAAAGAAGAATTATATTCATAAAGTAAACTGCTTGCATTGAAACCCATCTCCTTCCAAGTCTCCCAATCCCCTGTGACATTAAACGAAATGTTACAAAATGCCCCCGTCTCGTTTATCGGCAATCCCGAGGTTTTATTTGTATAGTTTGCAAAGAAGTCAACCGCATTAAACTCATACACTATCATTGTATCAGTATCATCCCAAATCCTCAAAACAGAATTTTCAGTTGCAGAATAATTTGTGAATCCAGTAACATTGAAACTCAGATTACCTCCTTCATAGTAATTGATAACACAAACGCCTCCTTGGCAGAACCCTCCATCCTTCAAAACAAGAGGCGCCACCTGATAAGTTAAACTGTAAAGATAAATCGTTGCCGAGCGATTCAATCTGCCCTCGCTAGAAGAATCTACACCAGATAAGTTATACCCCAAAACCACCAACGACGCAAGATCTGCCCCACCAGACAAATTAACTGCCTCGTTATAAACAATTTTAGCCAAACCTGGAGAATCTAGAGTCAGACCAGTTATATTCTCCGTGTCAACTTGAGAAAAGTCAGTTGTATCTCCGCTAAAACCTCCAGTTAAAATAACATCAATCACCCGAGTAGACGAATTTCCGGTATTGCCTGCAAAATCCGTACAATTAACATCCCAATAATAACCTGCGGCAGACAATTCAAACAAACTGAAGTTATAACTATCGCCACCTAAAACAGTAGAATTTGTCTGGTTAACTTTTCCATTAACGATCAAGCTGCAATTCGCAACCTCGTCAACGCTAACGTTATAACCAAATGTGATGTTCCCATCATTATCTCCTATACGATCCGCAGGAAACTCCAAGAAAACAGATGGTGAATTAGTATCTAGGTTGATTTCCCTTGTCTCAGTCCAATTTTTATTCCCGGCCAAATCTTCCACTGTAACATTATAAGAATACAAGTCATCACCCAGCCCCGTCCAATTGATTGTCCTTGCCCCTGCAGGCAAGGTTGTAACATTCAACTCATCAGTCAGATTCCACAGTCCAAAAGTTATATTCTGCTCATTGACTTCAATCACGCTTACATTAACATAGACATTTGACTGTGAAACATTCGCTCCATTAACTGCCGTCCCAATTCCATAATCAATCAAAGGATAATTAACATCCAATGTGATCTTTCGCGTTTCACTAAAGTTTCTCTGCCCCGCCAAATCAATTACACTAATATTGTAATAATAATTTCCATCGTTAAGGCCTGTCCAGTTGAAGGTCCTGTTTCCCGCCCCAAGAGTTGTAACATTCACAACAGAAGAAGAGTTCCACAACCCAAATGTTACATTCGCTTCGTTTGCCTCAAGAACAGTCACATTTACATAAATTGAACTGCGACTTAAGTTAGCTCCGCTTTCATCCGTTCCGTCTCCAAACAGAACACTCGGATAAGTCAAATCAATCGCAAAACTGTAATTCGTAAACGAAAACGCCTCAAGTCCAAGCGTGTCATTACAAAGAACGTTCCAGTCATACCAGTTTTCATCGCTCAGATTAACATAAAATGAGCTGATACTATCATTTACTACAGAATCATCAGTCTGATTCAAATGCCACCCTGACCAGTTACCATAGAGGCCACAAGTATCTATTCCATCGCTATCTACTGGCAGATAACTAAAATTAATGTCCTGCGTATAATTGAAGACCAATCTGTCTGCAGGAGCGAGTAAAGTGACGGCTGGAGCGCTTAAAACAACCGCGAACGAAACGCTTTCCATTTGGAGATTATTTAGACTGTCATTAGAATAGAAATAAAGCGTATGAACTGATTCGTTTGTATCAAAGGCCGTGTTCTCTCCACAATCTATTGAGTTGTTTGCCTCGTTATCCAAGTTCCACCAACACGAGTCCAGCCCAATTAAATTGTCGCTCACAGAATAGTTTAGTCCAATACTTTCATTATAACCGTAAGCTCCTGCATGAGGACTTTCTATAACAATAACTGGCGGCGTAACATCCAATGTAATCTCTCGCGTTTCAGTACTATTGCTTAAACCTGCTTTATCCACAACTGTTACGTTATAATAATAAATTCCATCAAGCAATGACGTCCAGTTCACGACCCTTTGCCCAGAACTTGAAAACGTTTCTGTAACAAATCCGCTTTCATTATACAAATCAAAACTGATGTTCGCTTCGTTAATTTCAACGACACTTACATTAACGTAAACCCAATTTCTAGATCTATTAGCCCCACTATCCTCAACACCTTCCCCGAAATAGATGCCTGGTTTGGTTGTATCAATTGTAATTGTACTGTTCCCAGTAATAAACCAATTCCCAACAGCATCATAAATTTGATAAAACCACGTATAAATTCCATCCACCACAAAATCATAGACCAGGCCGATCAGAGCTTCAGTACCGCTGACTGAAACCGTTTCGTTGTAAACGAGGTCATTTGTCGAGTTATAAATAAACAAGGTCAAATTACTCAATTCGTAATTATCAGTTACATTAACCGTGAAATTCTGAGTCACATTGTTTGAATAGCTTCCATTCTGTGGAGAGATCAGACCCCCATTCGGTGCAATCAAATCCGCTTCCCAACTAATGTTCATATCGAGCAAAGAAATCGTCTTGCTTGAATTAGTGTTGAATAAAACCCTGTAAACCAAGCTGTTGTTTCTGGAAACATTTACCCCAAAATGTTTAGTAATATTGTACCAATTCGCCCCACCATCAACGCTCAACTGCACGCCCACATTATTTCCTTCGTCAGTTCCGGCTTCATTCCAGCTAACATTAGAAATTCTGACGATGTTTTGAGTTGTATTTATCGGATAGGAAACAAAGTTTCCATTCCCTCCGGCAGGAATTTCATCTACAAAAACACCGGAAACAACTGCGTTAGCACCAGCAAGCGGCACAATCGTAGTAACTGTTGAATTAATTCCTCTGACTTCAAAAGTAATATACGCTCCGCCATTAAGATTATAGTTTGCATAATGGTTCGCAGAAAAAGATCCGTCCAAGGATTGAACAGTAATATTCTCCCTCCTTGCAGTAGTGTCCCAGTCTAGAATATAAAAAGTCAAATTGTAATTTTCAATAGTTGTGTTAAGTCTGAAAGTTAAGGCCCCGGAAGGTGCGTAAGAACACGTCGCCCTTCTAGTTGTCCCAGTAATATTCTCAACAGCCCGTAATTCAGCAGTGGAACTCGACCAAGTGTGAACATTTCCTGTAAAAGAATAGCTGCTTATCTTACTGAGATTTCGAACATCATCCGTCATGTCCCAGCTTGTACCAGAACCGCCAGCCCACCCATCCAATATCACCCCACTACTACCATAAATTCCCTTCCAACTCCCATTCACCTGCGGAGATCCAGCCACATAACTCATGTTCCACGCAACAGCCCCAGTAAAACTAACATTGCCAGTATTCCAAACAACTCCGTTGTATTGAACAATCGAAGAATTATCCTCAAAACTATCAAAATAATTAAAGCTCATATTAACAACAAAAGAAGAGGAATTAGAACCAACGTTTCCTGCTGAATCATTTGCATAAACATTAAAGACAAAATCTCCTTCCTTAAGATACAAGAAAGCTTTCTGCTCATCACCACAGTTCATACACAAAGTCATATTCTGCCCACCGCCCACATTATACCACAAAGTGTCAACCAGCTCATCCAAAGTCACATTCAACAAAGGAGTCACATCTTTCACAACACCAATCGGACCGTTAACAACAATCTCCGGCCCAATCGTATCAATCGTGATTGTATTGTTCCCAGTCACAAACCAATTCCCAACAGTATCATAAACCGAGTAGAACCACGTGTAAATTCCATCCGCCACAAAATCATAGACCAACCCAATCAAGGCCTCTGTCCCAGAGACCGAAACCGTCTCATTATAAACCAGATCATTTGTTGCGTTGTAAATGTACAAATTAAGATTACTCAAACCAAGATTATCCGTAACATTAACCGTAAAGTTTTGAGTCAAATTGGCTGTCATTGTGCCATTCAAAGGTAAAACCAACGTCCCGTTCGGTGCCGCATAATCAAGGGTTATCTCCCTAGTCTCTGTAGAGTTGCTATGAAAAGATAGATCGTAAGCAGTGACATTATAGAAATAAGTTCCTAAGCTCAAATTAGTCCAATTAATTTCATAGATCTCACTGAAGTAAGTTGTTCTATTCAACTCATCAGTTTCATTAAACAAGAAATAAGTTAAATTATCCAAATTCCTCTCAACCAAGCTAATATTAACATAAACAAAATTTTGTGAAACGTTAATTCCATCATCTAAGGTTTCAGATCCATAATCAATCAATGGCGAAGTAGTATCAAGATTTATCGTCAGAGTGGAAGTACGATTTACATTGTCTGCTAAATCTCTCACTGTAACATTATAATAATAAAACCCATCCTCAAGATCTGTAAAGTTGTGATCATACCTCGCCGCGCTCTCAGATTCCCAAACTCTAATTTCGTTAGCCCTTATGCTAGAACCATGAGCGTCTAACAAAGACAGCCTAAGATATTGAGAAGTCTGCTCAGTCCAATTAATGTACTCAACAAACCCGTAACTGCCCCCAACAAAACTGCCGCTAGAAACCTCGGTATAAGTCACATCATCATCGGAAACAAGAACGACATAATCTTGCGGATAAAGATTGGAGCCGCTTGAAGATCCATACCACTCTAAAAGATTAACTCTTCTAGACATCCCAAAATCCCAAGTGACGTTAACATTAGCGACCGAATCCGCCTCCCAATAACTCACAGCACCCCCCAACTCCCCATCCCGAGTCAAACTGACGTTTAATGCTGGTGCCGACTGTGCAGGTTCATCAACCACATAGTTACTCGTGTTAGCCAAATTTTCAGAAGCCTTGTAAATCCTAATCTCGTTACACCCCAAAAAGCTAGGATTCCCCCAATTGTCTACAAACTCAACCCTTACGTATCTCTTGGTCTGATCATAAAACTCGACCGCATCATGCTGACCAATAAAAGTCGGAACAGACCCGAACAGCTGCTTACTCGCGACAAGTTCCCAATTCTGGAAGTCATCAGAAACGTAAACTCTCATATTTTTTGGCGAAGCATCATAAGTAGTCCCGTAACCCTCAAAAATCTCAATCGTATTGAACACGTATTCGCTTGTAAAATTTACAGTGACATTTTGATTAGCATTATTTCCCGAACCGCTTGCCCACGCATACCCTGAGTCTCCCATATAATGATTATCCACCAGCTTCGCAGGCCCCCAGTTGGCCGGGGTGCTGCTACTCGTGGTGGTTACCGCTTCAAACGTACCCAAACTATTATTCAACAAGTTAACTCCGGCAGGTATAGCCGCAGGATACGTCTGCCTTCCTACTTCGGATGTCTCGTTAAACAACCAAAAAGTCACAGCGCCCTCATAAGAATCATTCACTGTTACATTAACATATATCCAATCGCGAGACCTATTTGCCCCACCAACATCAACACCAGAGCCAAACTCTATTCCCGGATTAGTCAAATCAACAATTACAGTTCTATTATCTGTAACAAACCAATTCCCGGCCATATCAAAAATCCCATAAAACCATGTGAAAACGCCTTCCGTCAAGAAAGTATAAACCAAACCAATCACCGCCTCGGCCCCACTAACACTGGCAGTTTCATTATAAATCAGATCCCCCGTAGAATTGTATACATACAAAGTCAAATTATTCAATCCAAGGTTGTCTGTCGCACTAACCGTAAGGTTCTGAGTCACTTCATTTGTATAATTCTCATCAGTTGGCGAAACCAAAGATCCATCCGGTGCAGTAACGTCCAATGCAATTACCCTAGTTTCGGTTGAATTCTCATGACCTACAATATCAATAACACTCACGTTATAACTATAAACTTCATCCGACAAACCAGTCCAATTAAACGTCCTATTCCCCGCTCCAAGCGTCGTGACGTTCACTTCCGAAGTTAAGTTCCACAAGGTAAACGTAACATTAATCTCATTAGCCTCAATAATACTAACATTCACATAAATCCAATTCCGCGATCTATTCACGCCGCTTTCTTCAGTTCCCTCTCCAAACTCAACCAGCGGCCAAACAGTATCAACCAAGAAGGTGTTATTTACGGAGGCAGTTCCCCAAACTCCCTTGCTGTCAAAACATTCAACGTTCCATTCATAGGTTCCATCAACGCCTACATCCGCCGAAGAAAAATTACCAGCCCCGCTCCCTGGACTCAAAATCGTCTGATCCAAATGCCATCCGCCACCCCAGCCTCCATACAGAGAACAATTCGCCAACCCGTTATCGTCTATAACTGTAAAATTAAAAGGCCCTACAACCCAAGAAGAAAGATTGGAATTATTAACAGGAGAAACCAAACTAACTCCTGGAGGGATATTGACAAGTTCAACAACCTGCCACGAAATATTATTTGATATACTGCCAGTGCTGTCTTTTTGTAAAGCAAGAACAGTTTCGTTAACCAATGTAGTTGTAAGGAAAGTTCTTGAAACAGTGTCCCCCCCGTTACTATGCCAAGAAGCCCGATTGAAAGATTGATTAAGAAAACCTAGTTTCCTGCTCAATGTTTCATACTGCGGAGTAGAAATGTTAGACAGAACAGATGTTCCCTTCTGAACATTGAGACTATTGCCTTCAACAACAAACCACGTTGCAGATAATGTGCCGTCAGCGCCCTGCCTGTAAAAATCAACGGAACTATTGCTAATAAGTTCTCCCCAAAGACTAACATCGTTCATTCCCCCTGCAGACACTGCCCACGAAAAGATCAATAAAGACTTGCTCAAATTAACTTCTGGAGACAACACGCCAGATGCCGTAGTCCCTGCTGTAGAAAAACTGCCACTCTGCACCCCTGCCCCTTCCCACTCAACAACCTGCCAAGAAACATAACCTTCTGAATCATACAACCTCCTTGTCAGATCCAATGTAGAATTATCAGCAAAACTAACCTCCCAATAACCCTCTTCAATATTAACGCCGGTCGTAGATGAAGACCGAGAAGTAGTAAAAGCAAAGGCTGAAGATAAATTGACCTCCCCAATATAATCGGTCAGTGTACCATTCCCTACTACCGAATATTTCTCACCTCTCTGTACTCTGAGGCTCGGCCCAGTTATGATCTCCCAAGAAACCTGGGCCCCCCCACCCGAGTTATAATTCTCCAATCTCAGATTAGTTGTATTAGTCAAGGTGCCAGTAACCTGTAAAGTATCAGGACCAGAATCGCTATCCCTTGTAGTAACTAAAACAAAACTTTTTGATCTATCTACTGGATCCGATAGAGGAACATCCAAAACTCCATTAACCCCTGATTCCTGTCCCCTCTGAACAAACCAATCACTCGTCTCAACCAAAGAGGTGTTAACATAAAACGTAACGTTAGTAGAATTAACATTAAATGAAGCGTCCCTTGCAAACAATTCCAATGTATGGGGCCCATCACTCGTCTCAAAAAATCCGGGCCCGCAACCAGGCAAATTAACGTTCGCCCCCCCATCTAAAACATACCAACAAGAATCCAAGTATTCCTCAGAAATACTATAATCCACCCTGATACTCCTGCTATACTCATAAGTAGAATTCTCTGGGCTAAAGACCGTTATCGCAGGTGCACTTCCATCTATAAGATGAATAGTTCTCGTTTCCGTACGATTCTGGAAGCCAAGAGAATCAAAAACAGTAACATTATAGTAATAAGCCACCCCATTGCTAGACAAGTCTGTCCAATTTATCGAATAAAGTTCATAATCGAAAAAGCTTCTATCAATCAAATCTGTATCATTACTTAACTCAAAAGTGATATTCGCAAAATTGTCCTCAACAACAGAAACATTCGCATAAATCCAACTTCGCGGAACAGAAACTTCATTTGGTTCTGTAGGGAAGGTAAAATTAATCAAAGGCGGTGTCGAGTCCACCAAAAAAGTGTAATTTACAGTCAGATTTTCATTACCTGCAGAATCCACAACTAAATAACTCCAATTGAAACCCCCATCATATGGGGCCTCATAGACAATCCCAATTACAGAAGAAATACCAAAATAGGAGATAGTTTCGTTGTAAACCAACAATCCAGTTGAATTATAAACAAAAAATGTTGCATTAAACAATCCAAGATTATCACCAACACCCACACTGAAATTCTGCAATCTATTATCAAGTAATAATCCATCGCCCGGGCTTAATAGATCTGCCGAAGGAGCGGCCTGATCAATCCTTAAACGCAAGGAAGAAGTCTCATTCAGATGCATCGCCTTGTCAATCACAGTAACATTGTACACGTAATCCCCATCAAGCAGTTCCGTCCAGTTCACTTCCCGCGCATCATCATAAGACTCGTTAAAATTCACCAAACTCACAGAATCGTAAAGCGTAAAATTAACAACCCACACATTCAAATCGACAACTGAAACATTAACATAAATCCAATCTCTACTCAGATTAACGCCATCCTCTTCCAATCCCTGTCCAAAATCAATCAAAGGAAAAACCGTATCGACACTAAAATTCCTCCCCCTAGAACCTGCATTATCTAAAGTATCATTTGCATAAACAACAATCTCATAATGCCCATCGGCAATCGAGGTGTTGGTTGCATTGTAGGTGATGTTATTCTCAGTAGACATTGTGTGATTAACAAAACTATCATTCAGATTATAATAAACAAAACTGGCATTCTCACTCATAGTGACCTCAAAATCAACAGAAGAAGAATTGTAATAGTAACCCTCAGACTCAGGCATGATAAAGTAAATGTCCGGCGCAGCCGTGTCGACATTGGTCAGTATTATGGCCCTCGTCTCTGTAGAATTTGGATTACCCAAAACATCCACAACGGTAACATTATAGGAATACTCGATATCCTGATTGCCGAGGTTTTCCCAGACCAGCTCAGTCACTAAGGTATCAAAAGTTGTAATGTTGAGTATCCCGCTCCCGTTACCAAGTGTGTAAGTTATATTGATCAGATTCTCTTCCACAACACTTACATTTACTTCAATATAATTTTGATTTCTGCTTGAGCCATGCAAAGCTGTAGGCGGCTCAAAATTCACAAGAGGAAAAAGGCTATCGACAAAATATGAAACAGGACTAGACGCCCCCTCATTACTCAAACTGTCATTTGCATAAACCACCAAAGTAACGTCTCCCTGAGCAAAACCAACTGAAACATTCTCACAATAAGGTATAGAAATATTTGGATCACCGCCCTCCGTGCTGTACCAACACGAGTCAACATCCAGATCTGGAATACTAAAATTAAGATCTATGTTATTAACTGTATAATTCGTTTCTTGGGGAGAGTCGACGGTTATCGTTGGGCCTGTAAAATCAACTGTAAAAGAAACACTTTCTGTAAGATTCCTATTACCCTTCGTGTCATTTGCATAAACCCTAAAAACATAAGCGCCACCGACCAGTGAAGAAACGCTAGCGTTATAGCTCAAGTTATCCAAACTGCTCATAGAAACATTGCTCGCCCCACCATCCAAACTGTAAAGCACAGCATCCCCAAACTCATCCAACGTAACATTAAAGAAAATAGGAAAATCAAATGGCCCATAAGCCTTACTCTCTGGAGAAATTATCTCAACACCGGGAGAATCAAAATCACAGATGCCATCCCAATCAGTTCCATCAATGTTAAACGTTTTTACGACCAAATTCTCTGAAACGTTTGTGTAAGCAAAAACAAAAGTTCCTGGACATAACCCTATTCCAGTGTAAGCATCTTTCCCATAAATATCAAACTCGAATTCTGTAGCACTTTCATCGCTAGCCAAAACAAAGGGCCCTGCCTTTTGCGCCCCAGCAGAGTCATACAAAATGCCCCTAATATCCTCAGAATTTCTATCATTCCAAGCAGCAATAAAATAATCTTGAGAAGGATCAGAGACATTTGTAACCGTGGCCAGTCCTGGCCTAGCATCCAAACCACCATGATTTGGATCAACAATTGTAGCTCCCAAAATAGTATTGCCGCCTGCATCTAGAATCTGCATTTCAAGGTCCAAATCGTCAGCTCCGCTATTGTCAGTCCAAAGAACGACAAACCTATCCCCATTCAAACTAGTCGTAGCAACCATGCCATCTCCTGCAGTTCCAACATCATCGTCAGAAACAGCGCAAGAAGTTACCGCAGTTCCATCCTGAAGCCGAACGCTAGTCATAATATCGTTTCCTCCAGAGTTACACCCGCCAGTACCATCATCATACCACCCAGCCACCCAATGAGTATCATTGATCGCTGAACATTCCATGATATTCCTAGGCGTAACTCCTGCCGGACCAGCACCTCCGTCTATCTGAATATCACCCCCCACCTGAGTACTAGGATTAGAGAAAAGAAAGGCCGCAGCATCAGCGTCGTTATCCTCATCGTCAATATGGCAGATATAATATCTATCCGAATGAACTGCTACAGAAACATCAGCAACCAAAAGAGCATTGGTATTACCTACATCCGTATCAACATTAAACTGAGCAACGGTGTTAACGCCCTCTCGATTGTACCAAGCAGCCTCAACATCTTCACTTGTCCCACCGCCAGAAGAATCACCGTAGTCTATCCATGCAAGAATAAAATCTGTAGAGTTATATGCCTGAACAGAAATCTGCGAGTCTGCTTCGGCCTCATTAGCCACATCAACAACATCTGTCAAAGCAGTTCCGTCTGTATCGTAAACCCTAAATGAAATATCTCCCTCCGCGTAGTCTATCCATGCAACAACAAAGGTGGTGTCATCCAACGTTGCCAAAGCCACATCTCTCCCGTAATCTGTATCAACCAAGATAGTCGGATCCACAATATAATCAAATTCAACGCTCCCTCCAACAACCTTCAAGTCAAAAAGATCCTGTTCAATCTGCAAATCTTCTAAAATTATTCTGTACCAACCCTCATCAACAATAACCCCAAAATCTGCAATCTTCTCCACCCCACCAGCTCCATAAACCTCAACAATAGCATTATCTGAGCTCCGCGCATAAATTTTTATGTCATTCACACGGGTAAGATTCTGCTCAAATCTCACCCTAACATAATGATCTGAAGGTATCTCCTTCCAAACATCATCCAACTCCTTCACCTCCTCAAAAACATCCTCTACAAAAACCCTGTTCTCGTCCAAATGCTCAGCCGACTCAATAAAAATGTAAACATAAAACGTCTGATCAGACAAGTGCGGAACAACCCATTCAACATAATCCAACAACCCATTGCCATCCTCATCAAGAGCTTCAAAATCCACATACCTGCCTGCTTCCTTCCAATAAACCTTTATCGCGTCTTTTCTGGAAGTCAGCTCAGAAACGTTGGTATAAGATAGAACATTCTGATAATGCATGTCTGGAGGAGAAGAAATCTTAACCTCTTTCTCTCTTTCAGAAAAAATAACCTCTTGCTTCTCTGCTCCAGGCGTGTAATATTCGACCTCTAAATTCCCTTCGACATTCTGAAAGACCAAAGACATCTTTCCCTTACTACTAAAATCTCGACTTATAGTGAAATTAACTTTCTCTTTCTGCCCCCTTATATTTCTAAAAACTGAAACATTTTCGCTTTCGGGTATACTTAGTTTTGTCCTTTTAGTTCCAGAAGCTATCTCAAAATTCTCTTTCCATTTCACAGGCCTTCCCACAACAATCCGGTCACCGGAAGTATCTTCTTCATCCGTCGCATTTCCATCTTCCTCAAAAGTACCTTCATCGTCTTCGCCCACCACCTCAAAAGAATAATATTCTTCGTCCCCTCCAGACTGAATCCTTAATGAATAACTCCCAACTTCCTCTGGCTTAAACGCAAGAGAGTCATCATTTCCTTCCTTAACATAAGACTTACTAGGGGTTGTTATCTTTACTCTATAAACATGAAAACTGCTTAGATCCAAACTGACAGTCTCACCCAACTCATACTCGCTCTTCTCCAAAACAATCGCAGAAGAGCTAGAAGGAACCATCAACAAAAACAAAACAGCTGCTACTAGCAAAACTGCCAAGATGCTTGCCTTTACTACCGCTTTTTTATTCATAACTTACCAAGTATACTTGGGCTCTATCGCAAAAGCCCCTTTGTCATCAACACGAACTTCAAAATAACTATAAATTCCATCTTCATTGTACATCTCGCTCTCAATAGACTCCCAAGAATCGCTCTCAACATCATAATGATAAAAGCCAGCACCATCGAGCGCCCTCCAAAAACCAGGTTTCTTAATCTTAAACCTGATCAGTATTTCAGAGATATCTCCGGCCTCAACATTTGTGCCCAAGACAAAATTTACACTCGCCCCACTCTTCCTCACAGGCGACTTCTTATGAGCAAAAGCATAAACCTCTTTTAACTCTTTAGTTGGAAAGATCGCAAGCATCACCAAATCATCATCTCTCGGATTCATAACAAGAGCATTATCAGGAGAAATTTGAGCGTATTTAGAATAATAATTAACTCCTGAGATCTCCCGAAGATACTTATTTGGATAAGGCCAAAACTGATAAAACCAATAAACAATCACTGGATACTGTTCCCCCCAATACGAATTAAAGGAAGACTGGAAAAAATACTTCTGAGTAAAGAAAACCTTTGGGGCCACAAGAGAATATTTCTTTTTAATAGACGTTGAGTTATTAACCGCCCAGCTCACCTCATTATGTGTATCGCTAAACTCAGTTATGCTCTCTTGAACACTATTCTGGCTGAACTTCCACTCGCCCGGATAATAATCCTTGAAAACACCTTTGACCGGATGAGACGTCTCAAATCCAACAGTAACATCCACGACCTGGCCAGAGTAAATTAGGTTTCTCCGGCATTTTTTACATTCAAGCCCCCTAGAAAAATGGAAATACTCAAGCAGATAAAACTCCTTGCTTTCACGCACTTCCTCCCCCACACCATCACGTGCGATAAAAATTAGTTCGTAACTTCCGTAAGGCAGGTCCTCAAGAAAGAACTCTGCATGCATGCAATTAGTACAAATTTCAGAGTCGTAGCCCCATTCGTCATTCATTATCTCTCCAGAATAATTAATAAGAAAAGAAAGGTCATCATACCCTCCAAAAGTTGAGACATTAACAAACACACCATTGCCAACATAAATGCTCTCATTTGGGCTGTGAACCGCAATAAACCTCTGCAACTGCATCTCTGGGAAAACATCATATCCTTCGCCAGAAACCACTGAAGTCACAGGGCCCGCGGAATAACTGCCATCAGAAACCTCTGCAGTAACCTCTCTTCCGATTGCCCAGGTCTCCCCTTCAATATCATTAAGATCGCAACAAAATTTATCCTCATCAGGGCTAACCTCGCAGAGAGTCCGCGCATCAGGATTATCTGAGTAGTAAACATCAACGTTAAACCATGAGGCAGAGAGGTCTCCATCCCCCCGTAAGATCCCGCACGCAAAGTTCGCCCTTACACCCTGGACAAACAGAAGCATCACGATTAACACTAAGAAAATCCAAGTTACATTACCCCTTTTCATAGATATTACTTCAAAAATCAGAATAAAAAGATTTCTACACGCCACAGGATAGGTTAAAACAGGCGTTTACGGCCTCTAAAGCACAAATTCCTTATAATCTTGCATTCTTGACTTGGCCAAAAACACAACTCCAAAAAACAAAGAGACAATTCCTAAAATAGAAATCCCTAAAATCAGATTCATACTAAGCCCAATTTCCTGAAAATCCCTATAACCTGCGAGTAAATTAAATCCAATAACCAAAAAAGAAATTGGTTTTATATACCTGCCCCCCACAAAAAACAACAACGCGGCCACAATAATTGGCCCCAACGGACCCGCCAACGTAATCGGCAATTTATTCTCCAAGCTAGAACAAACAATCTCAGAATAAGGATACCCTCCATCCTCGTAAGCAATCGTACGCGATTCACAACCGTAATACCTAGAAACCAGAACATGACTAAACTCGTGAAAACTCACCGTAGCAACCAGAACCAAATTAGTCAAAACAACCATGAAAATAAAATACTTCATAAACAAAACAATCCCAGAAGACTTCTCAAAGTTGATTGGGCCATGTGCTTTCAAAGGATATTTCAGAATGTCTTTTAGAAACAGATAAACAAAAACAAGAAAAATTATAGAAGACACCAAGCCATAAACAAAAATATCCCCAATTTGAAAGAAAAGCAAAAACTGAAACAAAGCAGAGACTGCAGCATAAAAAATCCCTACGTAACTAACCATTTTGAAAATAAAAGAAAGCGAGTAAAGATTCAAAAACAAAACTAAAGTCAGGAAAAAAGAAATCAACAACAAAACTAACGGCAAATAAGATGGAGAAATATACAGAGAGAACAAAGCAACAAGATAAAACGCCAACCAATACAGAAATTTCTTCTGACCATAAAGAAAATAAAAGACCCCAAAAAGAATCAGCGTTTGAGCTAAAATAGCAAAAGCATAAATGAACGCAAAATCAGATGAATCGTAAGGAGAATAACCAAAAAACCAGTAAAAAGAAAAAACAGCCAATGCCAGATAAACAAAAAACAATAACGCAAACCAGTGCACAATTTTCTGAATATCTTCCTTCTTGTAATGTCTAAGAAAACCCACCAGTAAAAAAAGCAAAACTAAAATCGCAACTAAGCCATTCAACAAAAACAAATATCCCATCTACCTAAACACCCAAGATAATATAAAAACCTTCTCAACTCGCGAACCTTATTGAAAAAGGGATTGTTTATCTTAAAAAAACAATCCCCCTACAGGCGATTGAGAACATCATCTATAACCCTTATAGGGATTAAATTTTTGTCGCAGTCACAATGTGCCCTTGGTTGCAATAAACAGGATTACGTTCTATCGAGTCCACCCTAAACCCTGTTCCTTCAAGCAATTTTGTTATATCCCTATGGCTAAACCAACGCTCTGCAGTGTGATTTACATTTTTAGCAGTGTACTCCAAAAAAGATTCCCAGCTTGCTTGAAGTTCAGGAAACAGCCCTTGAGATTCCAGATCCCCCTTAAGCGTTTTAAGTTGTAGGTCCACACTCTCTCTAGTTTCTGGTCCAGGCCCAGATAATACAAGTCTTCCTCCAGTTCTCAAAACCCTGTTATGTTCAAGTAGATACTTCCTTGGTTCTTTCATAGCCCAAAAGACCAACATAGAAGAAACTGCATCAAATTGACCATCGCCGTACGGCAACTCATTTGCATCTCCGCACTCAATTGAAAGATTGGGATTATTGCCACATCTCTCCCTAAGTAATCTCAACATTTCTGAACTAACATCCATTGCATAAACATGGTGTCCAGCATCGAGAAGTCTTTTTGTCAAATGACCTGGACCGCTTCCACTTTCCAAAACAGCGCGATATCCACGCAATCCCCTTAGATGTTCATCAACGAGAGCCTTATGACTAGAATAGTTTCCAATGATATCCTCATATGCTCTAGCGTACTGTTTCCAAAATGCTAGTTCACCTACCATCGCGCTTCACCTCATCGGTAGTTGGAATGCCGAGCTCCTCGCAACGTGGTGCTATTCCTTCTAAATATCTCCTAATCTCATTGAAAAGTTGCTGTCTTGGTTTATAGCTCCCAGAAGCTCTTTTACGGTTAAATCTTGCAAAAAGTTCTCTACCAAGATTTTCCGTTTTCCATGTACCCTCAGTATGCCAAGAAACAATGCGGGTTCGGGAATCAAACATCTCCCAGGTGAAGTCTGCATTATATTTCATAAGAGGAGTATGGTAGCATCCGGCAGTACCGTCCGTAAAATATAATTCCTTTATTTTGTCTATTGTTGCTTGAGGCACAGCATAAGCTACCCCAATACTGTTGGGATAACTTAGGCGATGGTTGTTAACAGTAAGATTAAAGATAAATGGAATTTCTAATTCTCCCAATTTTCTCTCGAGTTCTCTAATCAATTCATTTACATATTCTTCTCGTGATGAATGAAAACGCGCAAACATTATATAACCCCCTCTAGAACATCAATTGTAAGCTGCATTAGTGTGCCTGGCTTCAGTTTATTTTGTAACATCGCTGGCACAACTATCACTGCCTGTCTTCCGTGCTTAGCGACTTTTTTCACTAAGACGTATCTCTTTGTTTCTGTTTTATTTTTCATTTTTAACTCCTAAGAAGTGGTCATCGGATGCGTATAATTAATTTTACCCCTACATATCAGGTAAATCTCTGCCCAAGAATAAAGGGGATTATTTTTGACTCTGCTCTTTTCAAATGCTCTTGGTAAGTGGTTTTATGAACTCTCATCAGCCTTGCTAATTTATTGAGGTCTGTTTTTTTAGGAAACTCGTAATAACCATTTTCAAAAGCCAGACGTAAGGCTTCCATCTGTTTTGGCGCAAGCTTCGGTAGAAGACTTGAGATATACACGTCGTGGATAATTTTTTTCTTAAATTCCAATAGTTTAAAATCAAGAATAACGGGTGAATCGCTTAATTTAACAATCCTCTCTAAATGTTTCCTATCCCAGCTAGCCACTTGCCATATTTCAAAACCGTCCTTGTCATTAATCATTGGGGCTGGGAACAATAACTCAGGGTTATATACTGCTTGGTACTCAAGAGTGCTTAATTTTTCACGCACCCTAATGAAAAAGACGTTCCCAAACCCTTCTATTTTTAGGACGTCTTTGTGTTTTTTTAGGTAATTTACATATTTTTTAATTGATCCCTCTGAGCCTTCCAAAATATGGATGGCAGACAAAAGAACACTATTTCCATTTAGTACATGGCCTAATGGATAAGTAAAGTCTCTTATGTTTAGCTCTTCGGTCTTTGGTGTATAAATGCAATCTTTATGTTTAACTCTGAACTTCAGATACCACATACCATACATATCTGGGTTCTGATATTTATAACTTTTGATTTCATAAAAAACAACCAAGAAAAATCCCCCACAAAACTACTAGCCCAGCTCCACAAAAAAGTAGTATGTTGTTGTTAATACATCCGAACCATGCCCGTCCTCCAAAACCAACATTTCAAAATCATAGTCATTAGAGTTATACCCTGAAACAGAAGCCTCTTCAAGCAAGGCAGCAAAAACCACGCTAGCAGTCACAGGTTCATAAAGCAAAACCTCTTCAAACTCATCAAACTCTCCCTGACCACTATCACCAAAAACACGAGTACTCCTACACTCTCCTTCCGAAAAGCTCTGGCCTGCCGCATAAAAAGAGTCGTGAGTTCCAGAGCCAATCAAACTAAACGTCTCATCAACGCCGTCCACATCAGAAGGATCAAGTCCAAACTGAGACTCAAGCAAAACAAGGTTTGTACCATTCAGGTTTGTAGTGCCCCCTCTACCGACTCGTTACCATAAAGCCCATTAGCTGTAAAATTAAAACATTGTATGTTCCTCCAACTTATGGAAGAACTAGTTGACGCATAAACTTCGCCATCCGGCTGCGCAGCAGACCAGTTGTACAAAACATCTCCGCTAGCATCAGCGAGTTCGACCGCCCCAGATACATTCCCAACATAACCTTGCCAACTTTGGGTGGTAGAGTAAGCTGTAACAACTATCTCAGTGATATTCCCCGCAAAAGCACTGCTATTGCTTGCCTCATCGCTGGAAGCACTTTCTGACCAAACCTTCGTAACATTGGCCCCATTAACCCCTCCCCCAACGCCCTGCTGCAAAATCGTGTATGTATCATTTCCGCTCAAACTTGTGAATCCGTCATCTGCCCCATAGCACTTAACCTCAAACAAATAAGTTCCCGGATCGCTAAAGGACCTGCTGTATTCATACA
This sequence comes from archaeon, assembly GCA_043821585.1. Lineage (GTDB taxonomy): Archaea > Nanobdellota > Nanobdellia > Pacearchaeales > GW2011-AR1 > UBA73. The sequence goes on along the minus strand of JBDRCQ010000002.1, from coordinate 85,710 downwards.
TTCCAGAGCCGGCATTATAAGGCATCTCTACCTCAGAACTATCTGGAAAAGTCACGTTACAAAAAGCCGAACCCGTAATCGGACTAGAATCCGTGACGTTAGTATAATTAGCGTAAAAAGTAACGCTCTCAGAAACATATTTCCCTTCACTGTCAGTCGTATCAAACAAGTGCAGCGCAGAATTCTCTGAAACAGTGTAAGAACTAAAGTGGCCCACCTTAAAAGTAAAACCTTCGCCCCCTTCAACAAGCTGACAATCTTCACAAACAACACCGTCTCTCAAAATAACCGGATTTTCAAAGTCCAGATCATAAAAAGTCAAAGTGGCCGGAACATTCAACTCAGGAAGAGAAGAAGAATCCACCGCAATAAGATTATGTTGAATCCTAACAAACTGATCAAAATCAAAACCGCCGCTTAAATTCACAGAACTCCCAAAGACAATCATGCCATTATAAGAATCCTCCAATGTAAAGTTAATAACCCTAGAAAGATCATCAACCGAGTCCAAATTAGTAGTTCTCCCGCCATACTCCAAAGCCTTGAAAAAAACAGCCGATCCTGCTTCATCCACCCATTTCACATCGGAATCATCAAAACACACAACTCTCCAATCATGTCTTCCAGCAGAAACGTTGGATACCCCAACTTCTTCAAACTCAGACGCCAGAAAAGACCCTTTCAACAAATCATCGAGGTATACCTCACAATAACTCAATTGCTTATTCCCTTCAAACCCAAACAAAAAATTAGCAGATCCATTTTGGATCAAAGAACGCGAGTAAGAAGATAACAGAGAAACCCAAAGGTTTTGAGTCTCACCGCCGCCCCCGCCGCCAGAACCTCTCCGAGAAGAACCGCCACCCAAACCATAAGATATATTCTGTTCATCCAATTCATTTCCAGGAAAATCTTCCAAACTAACAAAATCCAAATCGCCCTTTGGTTGAACCTCTTCTTTCGGCCCCTCAACCTGTGGAAAATCATCGATAACCCTTCCTGTACTAGTCAGAAAACCCCAAGAAAAATAAATTGAAAAAAAAAGAAAAACAGAGAGAGCCAAGACTAAAACTACTGCTGCGAACGCAATTAATTTGGTTCTTGTTCCTTTCATACCTTCTCTCTCGATTTAATAAAAAATAAAAAAATAAAACAAACAAATTTTTACTCTAGCTCTACAAAAAAGTAGTACGTTGTTGTATCTGTGTCCGTGCCGTGGCCATTTTCTAAAACCAGCATTTCGAAGTCGTAGTCCTTGCTATCGAAGCCGTCCACGCTGCCTGATTCAATCAGTGAAGCGAAAACAACACTTGCTGTAGCTGGCTCGTATAGGATTACTTCCTCATAATTACCGTCAGTACCAATTCCGTTGCTATCAAACACATCTGTGCTGACACATTCGCCCGCGCTAAACTGCTTTCCTGCAGTAAAGAACTCTACGTGACTGTTCGCATCGGTGAACGTTGCATCAACTCCATCAATATCGCTAGCGCTCAACCCGAACTGTGTCTCTAACTGAGACAGATTTGTACCATACAAACTAGTGCCTCCTCCTGCAGCCTCGCCGCCAGTTGAATAATTGCCTGCGGCTGTGTAGTTGAAACACACTATTCCCGTCCAAGTTATTGTGCTGTTTGTCGAAGCGTAAATCTCTCCGGATGGATTTGCCAAAGACCAGTTGTACAAAACGTCACCACTGGTATCTGCCAATCTAATCGCACCCGAGATATTTCCAACGTAACCCTGCCAAGACTGAGTCGTGGAATAAGCCGTAATAACCATCTCAGTAATGTTTCCCGCAATAGCGCTATCATTGCTTGCCGTGTCCGCAGGGGCAGTTTCAGATCTTTGCTCACTGATACTACTCACACCGTTCGGTTGCACAGCTAGTGCATCGCTTGCAAAAAACAAAAAGCCGGCGACCAACGCAACTACCAAGAATAAAGCAGCCAAATTGCTCTTATCTTTCATAGTATTCTTATTTCTTACCTCCTTTCACAAGTTGTTTACCTTCCAATAATTTTGGATCATAAATTGCATGCAAATTCTCAGACTTCCTCAACTCACTCTCAGAAACAAACTTTACTTTCAGGCCATCAACCTTTTCGGCCAAGGACCTTGCCTTCTTAGAATCAGAAACAACCAAAACATCTCCAGAGCCCTCAACAAAAATTCCACCCACATCCTTCAGATCTTCCTCCAGCTTCCAATACAATTTTTCAATTTGATAATGCAAACTCTCATTCTCCAAAGCCCAAATTCTCAGAATAGTCTTATGATGTTCATCCAACGCAACATGTTTCTTAACGGGCATTCCCTTCATCAACCCAGATAACTGCAAAATCTCCCGCGCAATCGAATAAACCAGTCTTGGCTTCCCTTTCTCGGCGCTACCGGTCTTCTCTTTAACAACCAACCCTGCCGCCTCTAGCAACTTCAATTGTTGACTAACATAAGAAACGCTCGTGCCAATGTGCTTTGAGATCTCGACCGGAGAAGACGGCTCTTGAGCAATAAAATCGAGAATTGTCCACCGCGGACTAGAAAAGAACATATCATAATTCATCCACTACTAAAAAAACAGTAGTATTTAAGCTTTTCGTTCACTAAATAAATTACATTCTTTCATAAATGAAAATACTTAACTAATTACTAAACATTAAATCCACAAACGAACTAACAAGATACCACTATAAAGTTACACTACTAGAAACCTTTAAAAAAGCGTGATGTAGCGTTGATACATCAAATATGGAGCAAAAAAGTCCCAAAAATAAGAGATTCGTCATAATGAAACGAGTCGCCAAGCACGGTAGACAATCTGTGATAGTCGTGCCAGCAATGCTCCAAAATCACCTCAAGCCCGGCACACTTCTCCAACTAACAATGGATGTCTTAGAACATCCCGAGGAGGATAAAAATGAGTAGAAAACCTGCTTTTAGCGACCTTGAAGGAAAAGATTTTAAGACAGTAGCCGCGCAAGCGGCCAAGGAAGAAAGTTTAATCTTTCATGGTACCCATTTTGATCCCTCAGCAGGCAGGAGAGTCGAAGAGCCCATATCTGACGACGTCAGACATAGACACGCCCTAGCGTTTGAATTAGATGAACGCCAATACGGCCAATTGAAAGAAGGTCTACTTGAATCCCTTGAAGGCGACGCATTAGACAGGCTACCCAATGAAACAAAACAAAGGATCAGGAGCGCTCTAAAAGCAAGACATGAATATGTAGATGATCGCGGCGCAAGAGTCGTCCCAAACAATATCCCAATGTTTACTGCAGTAGACGACATAAAAACGGGTACAACCGTCTTCGACGGTGGCAATTTTTACGAGGGCGAAATCCACTTGCCGGGCGAAAAGGTCCCAATTAGAGTCAAGAAATACGGCGACCCAAAAAAGTTCAAGAGAGGAATACCATTTCAAAGATTCCTGAAGAGACTAGAAACCGACCGTATTCTAAGAGATAAAGATGGAAACACAATCAGGATAAACTCCCCAGCATACATCGACGAATATTCCGGTTTAGTCGCTGAATTGCATTTGGAAGGAAGAAGGTTAACAGATATTCTCAGAGATGCACCAAACGACCAAACAAGAGCCGACATTCTTAGGCCAGTTATTGGGGATTACATGGAAATAAGCCTCAAAGCAACAGAGATGAAGGACCTAAAAGTTGACGAAAAAGACGCAAGAAGAATCGGAAGAGAGTTTAACAGACATCAACATCTGGAGGACATAACAGATGAGGGCCATTATTATCTTAGAAGAAACGGTGGAGTTTTAACCGGACTAAAAAACATCGTATCAGGAAATTATATAATTCCAAGTCAGGGAAATCCAAAAGACAATTTCTTTAAAGTCTTCGCACTAAGAGCCATCCCTTATTTCAGAAACAAATACCTAACACCCTCTGGAAAAGTCAGAGAAGAAGCATTTCACCAACTGGGAACACAGGGCTCTATAATGTCGCACATAAGGGATGCTCTAGGAAGCATTGCCAACCCGGACTTTAAGAGAAGAAAGAAATTCATCGTTAATCTCGATGCAAACCCAACTCAGGTTATGGTTGCAGGCGATGGCAGAAGAACCTACACCGACTGGGACCATACCTACTTCGGTCTGCTCGAAGAGCAACTAGCAGAAATATTGCTGGGTTCTGGAATTTCTGACGAATCTGTCCTAGAAGGCCTAGTCAACGAAACTTTCCACCAGGTCGGAGGAGAAATTGGGGGAACCTTAGAAGATTGGAGAAGGATCGTTGACAAAAAACTCGTTGAAAAACTGCTTGCAAGATCTGCAAGATTCGTTGACGTTGCATCCGGCATAGAAGACACAAAAGAGAAGAAAGAGCTAAGAGATCTGGCGAATGAAGCTTACACCCTAGCGCTAAGAAAGTTAGATGGATTAGCAGAAAAAGAAAACGTTCTAAGAAGAAAAACAAGCCATCTCGGAGGGCTCATCACTAATGAAGATCCGATAAGTGGACTCCCGGATGCAAAAAAAAGTATAAAACGCTTTGCTGAATCGCAGCTTGGTTTAAGGGAAGTTGAAGAAATTAGTAAGTTAAGGCACCAAAGCGGAAACATCGGAAGCATCGTGAGCACAGTCCACAATAGAACCTCCTTGGAAGGAATGAAATCGGATTACAGAATCTCTTCAAGAGATCCAGAGATTTGGAGAAAAATTGGAGTCGCTGCTGGATTAACCGGGTTGTTAGCAGCAGGCCTTGCGGGAGTCGTAACAATAGGAATGAGAACAAACAGCATGAACAAAATTGAAGAAATGAAAATTGCTGCAAAATATTCCGGAAGAGACATGACCATTCTCGATCCACATTATAAGCATGTTGAGTTTGAATTCTCAGACAAGCCCGGCACCGTGGCCCTGCCGGATCATCCACAAACAGAAGACGATTGGATTAGATGGGCCTACGAAGTGAGTCCAGAAAATAGCGAAGGTGATGATTTTGTCCACAACCTCCAATATAGAGAAATTGCACGCGCCAAAGTAAGCGCAAGAGAGAGAGAGCAACGGAACAAGATAGAGAATACCAGACCCTCTTGGGAGATACCCCTTTAGTAGAGTATTATTGTGAATCAAGAAGCGTTGACCCTGACCTGCTTAGAGCTATCATGACAAGCACCACAACTGCCCCTGAAGAACAGGATCCCCGAGTCCTTAATCGTTTTATGAAAATCCCAATGGACTCCCACTTTTTCACAGACAAGGGCTACGACACCGCATCCACAAAGGACTTGGCGCTCCACTCAATTAATGCAGGAGCAGCATATCTCTACCAATGTGTTAGACACAATGATCGCAGGTTGGCGGATTCTGTTGCGGAGTATTTTGCTGGAGTATACGACCAACAGAGAGCAATGATTGACTCTGGAAGCGGCGACTATTCAGTATACAGAGAGTTTCTACCAGACGCTGCAAGAGAAAGGTCAGACAGTACAATCGCCAATTACCTTGTTCTGAAGGGGACAATTAACCCAAGACAAAGCAACATTCCCATTAGACTTGGAGCTGATAGAGATATTGAAACCAACCCCTTAGATGAATCCAATTCAGAAGGAAAAGACTAAAGACTAAAAACCAACAAGTAATTATTCATCTTAATTATTGTATCATTCAACTGCAAAAGGTAAAAGTCTATTTTATTCTCGTCTTTTATTTTTCTTTTTATTTCTTCATACTTTTTAGCAAACTTTACTATCTTTTCTTTTTCAAAATCAAACAAGACTTCCTTAAACAAAGCAAGAGACTTGCGAGTTTCTTTTATAGACTCAATCTGCTCTTTAGTTATTTTAGCTTTATTCTGCACCTCCAGCGCAATTTTTTTGTAAATATCCCCTGTCTCTTCGAGTAGCGAGACAATTCCATAAATGTGGGGCGTTTTACTGAAGTCCCTATCTCCTTTTTTGTTTAAAATCCTTAAGCAGAAATTAGAAAATTTATTCACGCTGGAATCAATTTCAATTATAGGTTTCATTTTTTGCTTTTTTTCTAAGGCTATAACAAACTCCTCAGCCATCGAATCAAGAATAAAAAAAATCCTCCTGACGAGATCGTTTATCTCATGGGTTTCAGAACCTGCGATGTCTTTTATTACCATGCTATTTTGTGTTTGCTTTATTATTTCAAACCCAATTAGCTCATTAATTACTCTTTTCTGAAAATCCACTAACTCGTCTGGGTTTGTAAAAGTCACCTCTAACTCGTCAACTCCCTTCATGTAAAGGGCCATTATAACCCTATTTACTAAAAGGCCATAACCTGAAACATCAAGAGTCACTTTTTTTTCTTTCTTAACATTTTCCTCCAGCCTAATAATCAAATTCTGGTCAATCTCTTCAACGTCTACCTCATCTCCCTTTTCAATATTGAATTTCCTAGTCCATCCCCGAGGCAAGTAGATCGTAAATCCGCCACCGCCCTGCTTGATTAGTCTTCTTTTCATTCCCCCGTAAACCCTTTTGCATATTTAACCTTTTCGCTTTTTCATATCATTCATATCAACAAATTCTATAAGCTATCAATTTACCACTTTATAGTATGGTAAACGAAAATCAGTCAACAGGAGAAAGAAGATGATCCCTTTAGCAGCCAGCAAAGATTGCACACAATGCTATGCAATAGCCCAGCTCCACAAATACAGACCAGACGCCGCTGAAAACGGTTGGACTCCCGAGAAAAGAGACACCTTCAGAGAATCCGCAATAACAGCCCTAAGAGAAATCACTGAAAGTTCAGAAGATAACTATGCGGCAGGCGACAAACAAGCAGCAAGACAAGCACTACAAGCTTGCAATGGCTACGACTTCTCAGAACCAAGAATCGCAGAAAAAGTCAAGCTGACAATAATGGGAAAAGAAACAAAATGACATCTAAACCACACTTAAATATAATCCGAGACGGCGAAAAAGAAATAATCGAAGTTCCAAGCTTACCGGACCTCCAAGACAGAGATGTCTTGTATGCTCATGCAAGCGGTCGCGATTTCATACAATTATTTAGAACATGGGCCTACGGTCTGGGGTCTCTCATCAGAAGGTCAGGCCCCACATCTGTTACCGTAGACACTGTAAACATACATGATGGAAGAATCGAAGTAGAAGCGAATGGATACCTTCATTTAGGCATGAACACAGGACCAAATTATTATCTAACCCAGGGGGTAATGGCAGATCATGACGAAAAAATGTACCAACAACTCGACGCAGATCTCCGCAAAGCCCAAAACCGCGCAGAATTAGTGTTAGGGAGAGCACTCGTTAGCTAATCATAAACATTCTTCCGCAAACCAATTCTCAAAACAACAATTTTGTTTGCAGAAACAACAACATCCACAACCGCCCGATAATCGCCAACCCTCAATCGCCACAACTTCTGCTGCCCCTGCAACCTCTTCAAAAATCGAAACGGATTATCCCGAATCAAATAAATCTTCTTCAAAATTATCTCAGCATCTTTCTTTGGTAATTTTTTGAGAAAAGCCTCTGCGTTCTTCTCAATTTGAATAGAATACATCTTAAGCTAAAGAAACGCCAAGTTCCTTCGCAACTTGTTCAATTGGCCTCACATCCCCTCTTTTAACATTCTCCAAAGCTACCTTTATGTCCTCAATCTCCCCTTCACTCAAACTCTCCTCTTCAATGTTATCAACTAAATTGTTTAACAATTCATCATACGACTGTCTATCAAAACTCTTCAAGGCCTTCAGCCGTTCAAGTGTGCTAGTATTTATTTGGATCGTTGTTTTTTCCATACTATATAACTACTATAGTTAGTATATAAAACTTCCGTTCACAAACGCCCAAAACCCTATTCTTACCAAGTAAGAAAAATACCAAAAATCCAAAGCTTTTTCTTACCTAATAAGAAAAACTTTAAATACTCAAAAACATTCTTATCTGGTATGAAAAACGAAAAGGAAGAAATCCTAGAAAAAGCTGCAAAAGAATATTTTGCATCGGGCCAAGATGAATTGAATAAAAAAAGATATAATTCAGCAGTCGTATTATTTTTCAAATCTCTAACTTCCTTAACAGACTTATTTTTACTACAAAACACCAACAAAACTCCTTCATCACACGCAGACAGATTTCAAAAGCTAAGAAAGGGCTATCCAGAAATCTATGATCTAATAGACAAAGACTTTCCGTTCTACCAAGACAGTTACGTTCAAACTATGACAAACGAACTAGCAGAGATTATAAAAGATGATGCAAAAAGTATGGCAGAAAAAACCAAAGTTGAACTTCAGTAAAGAGGTATATGACATTGTCCAGTTCGGTTCCTCAATCCTCGAAGAAAAAGAACCAAATGACATAGACATTGCTGTAGTCTACAACAAAGTCCCGCTGAAAGAACAATTAGATCAATCTCAAAAAATAAAACAACAACTTCAGAAATATACAGAAAAGCCGATCCATATGAAATCATTTGATCTGTATTCAGTATTCGACAAATCAAATTTCGCAAAGGAAAGCATCCTCTCAGGAAAAAGCGTGTTGAGTGGAAAATACTTCGCCAACCAGTTTGGCCTGACACCAAAAATTCAAATTTTGTACAACCTACGAAAACTAAAGAAAAGCGAAAAAATAAGATTTAATTATCTCCTCAGCGGGAAAAAAGAATCGTACGGCCTACTAAGAAAACATGGTGGAAAATTACTAAAACCAGGGCTCATCGAAATCGCCCCAGAAAAAGAGAAGATATTTACTGAAAGAATAAGCAAGCTAACAAAAGAATTCGAAACAAGAAAGATATTCTGCTTTTAACAGAATCCTCAAACAACTACCATCTCTTCATCACTCAAACGTTCCCCATCCAACAATTTCATTTATATCCAAACCTCCGTTCATAATCTGGATGATCAAACCATTCCAAAATAATTGACAAAATTTCCACTTTGCTTGGTGTTGTAACAGAATAGACCAATCTCCAACCATCAGGCAAATCATATTTCCATAAATTATGTATCCCATATTTTTGAACATAAACCCTCGGAATTAACTTCTTAGGAATTTGAACGCCGCAAAAAGCATTCTTCTTTATATCATCCTTAGCGCGATTGATCCATTTCTTTAACTCGCTATGTTTATCCAACCCATTAAACTCCTTCTCCACTTTATCATCAGCAAAAACTATCTAGCACGGACGTATAATCTTCATTTAATACCTCTTTCTTTTCGAGAATTTCTGAGCAACTTCAGGAGACCAAATATAAGCAATCGTACCTACCGTATCAATTGCAATTTTGTTAATACTCTGCAAATAATCCAACACCACAAGATAGGTCTGCCACATCACCTTCTTAGGCAATTTCTTCCACAATTCTGTTCTATTAAACTCTCCACTATGCTCTTCAATAGCTCGCTCTATCATCAAGACAGTTTCAAGCGTCGGGCTCCGTGCAATCGAATTCACATTATTTGATTTCATACGTTTCTATATATCAATTGATATATAAACCTTCCGCCCGCAAACAAACCAAGCACATCACCAAAAAACCCCCGGGCCCAATTAGTCATATCACTGATATCAATCATATCAGAAACATATTAATGACTAATGTGTTACTACTACATTACTAAACACAAAAACAACAAAACAAAATGATAGACAAAACAACCAAAATCGTCATCGGAATCGCAGTAGTCCTGGCAATAGTCCTAATAGGAATGCTAGTCCTCCAACCCGGAACGGAAAATGCGACAGGAAACATCGGAGCAGTAGATAATATCAAAGGCACAACAGAGCCAATCAAAATCGGATTTGTAGCTCCCCTAACCGGCGACGTAGCATCCATTGGGTTGGGAGTTAAGGCTGCAGTCGAAATAGCAACTTCTGAGATCAACTCTAAAGGTGGAATTAACGGCAGACAAATAGAAATAATCTATGAAGACGGCAAATGTAACGCAAAAGAAGCAGCTGCTGTAGGTAACAAACTAATCAATGTAGACCGAGTTCGATATATTGTAGGCGGTGTATGTTCTGGTGAAACTCTAACAATATCACCAACAGCAGAAGCAAACAAAGTAGTAATGATCTCCCCAGGCTCTTCCTCGCCTGACGTAACAAACGCAGGCGACTACATCTTCAGAGATTATCAAACAGACAATGATGCTGGAAAAGCTCTTGCCAGAAAGATATACAACGAGTTAGGCTACAAAAAAGTCGCAGTACTATGGAGCATCAACGATTACTCGGAGGGATACTCTAAAGTATTCAGGGAAGAATTTACGAGGCTAGGCGGACAAGTTGTCTTCAAAGAATCATTCACGCAAGGCACTTCAGACTTAAGATCGGCCCTAAGTAAAGTAAAAACATCGGACGCGGAATCAATTGTCTTCCTAGAATATACGGCAGGCGCAATCACATTTTTCAAACAAAAAAAAGAGCTTGGTATTGATTTACCGGTCTTTGCAGGAGACACAATGGGGGATCCAGAAATCTATAAGGCAGTAGGAACCGCTGCAGATGGAACCCGTTATGTTCTATCAAAAGATTCCTACACCGAAGAGTTCAAGGCAAAAATGAAATCCAAAACAGGAGAGGGTTCAGTTCAAATTGGTTCACCACAAGGCTACGATGCAGTCTATGTTCTAGCACAAGCAATCGAAGCAGTTGGCGATGACTCAACAAAAGTCAAAGATTACCTGTATAAAATGCCTGCCCATTACGGCGAATCCGGAAAAATTGAATTTGATGAAAACGGCGACCTAAAAGAATCGTTTTTTGTTTTGTGGGAAGTTCAAAACGCCAAACCTGTTTTGCTAGGTTAAGGAGGTCCAAGATGGCAAAGAAACTAACCTTGACATCGATAATACTTCTCATTGTAGCCCTCATTGCAATTCTAACATTTTTCACAGATAAACCAACCACGGGCAACACGATCTCAGAAAAACCAACCTACAAAATCGGTTCACCTTTAGAACTCACAGGCAAATACGCCTCATTCGGTGAAGACCTAAAAAATGCGATGAATCTTGCAGTCGAAGAAGTCAACCAAGAAAAACCATTCAACCTTGAAATAATCTATGAAGACTCACAAAGCGACGCAAAAGGCTCAGTAACAGCAGCAAGAAAACTAATTGACATTGACAAAGTCAAAATACTCGCGGGCACAATGGGCTCAGGCAATGTCTTAGCAATGGCCCCAATAGCAGAAGAAAACAAAGTAATCCTCTTCACACCAGGAGCTTCTTCCGCAGAAATAACAACAGCAGGTGACTTCGTATTCAGAAACAGAGAAACATCTGAAGCACACGGCAAAGGCGTTGCAGAATTCCTAGTCTCCAAAGGCATAACAAAAGTCGCAGTACTCGCAGGCCAGGCATCAAACAGCCAATCATACAAAAACTTCTTCATAGAAAACTTCCAAGACCTCGGCGGAGAAATCACATCAATTTCAGACTACAACCCTGAAAGCAACGACTTCAGAACAGAAATAGCAAAAGCCCAAGCAACTAATGCAGAAGCATTCTACCTAGCAGTAAACTCCGGCCTTGACGGTGGCCTAATAGTCAAACAAGCAAAAGAAGCAGGATTTGAAGGCACAATAATGGGTTCAACAGGATTAGAAACAGGCGAATTCCTAGAAGCAGCAGGCGAAGCAGCAAACGGCGTCTACTTCACATCTCCCGCATTCGACCTAAGCAACCCAAAAGTCAAAGAATACAATGAAAAATATTCCTCAAGATACGAAGAGCAATCAAGCGCATTCGCAGCAAACGCTTACGACGCAATAAAAATACTCTCAGAGGCCATAGATTATTGCCATGGCGACAATACTGAATGCATAAGAGATTTCCTCTACGGTCTAGACAACTACCCTGGAATCGGCGGCCTCACAACATTCGACAGCAACGGCGATGTCATCAAACCCGTGATGATCAAAACCGTAAAAGACAACAAGATTGTGAGGTACGACTAATGACACCTTACACCCAACACCACCTTCTGGCTCAAGAGTTCCAAGATCCTCGCCTCCAAGAAACATTTCAAGCAGAAACCGACCTTCTTCTCACAAAAATCCTTCAAACTAAAGCTCACAGCATTATGGACTTCGGCTGCGGCGACGGCCGAACAATCAGAAACTTAGTACCTGAAATAGCAGTCGAAAGAGTCGGCCAAGAAAAAAGAACGAGCATCTATGGCGTAGATTTCGACAGAGACCTGATTGAAAGAGCGCACAAACTGACAACCCACTCTTCTGGCGTTTACGATTTAATCTACTTCCGAGACATAGTAAAGAAGGGAGTCGACCAACGACAAGACTCCTGGGACATGGCCTACTCAACCCACAACACTCTCGGAGGCCTCAGAGTATTTATGCCAAACGATAGACAAGCTTTTGTCAATGAGATGGCTCGCATTGTCAGGCCAGGCGGGTTAGTAACAAACATGACCTGGAAACAAGATGACTCAACCACAGAATTCCTAGAACAATACTATTCTGCAATAGGATTCGATATAGAATATATGACGCCAGGAACAACCCTTGTCAGATCCACAATAAACGGAGAAAGGTTCGAGTTCGCGAGAATCCACCCTAGAGGCATGGGTTATACATATAAAGCCGCAGGTCTAGTCAACCCAGCAACAGAAGAAGTCGGCCCCCTCTGGGTAGCAGTTACAGCACAAGTTCAAGAGGTGACGGGAGAATGACCTCCGACAGATCCTTCGAATATGAAATCCGCAAGAGAAAATTGAATCTTTACACAAGAGGAGCTCTCGGGAGAGCAGAGGACGTTCTCATATTTTTACATCAAGTCCCCTATCAAGGAAATGTGAAAGAAGCAGTACAAAGAGCATACAAAGAAAGATTTCAAACCCAAATGACTTCCTTCCAAGCATGCATCTTCAGAATAGGCGAAACAGAAGGAGACCTAGTCAAACTCGGCCCTAGGAAAGAATTCGAGAGGCATCCCAATGACCCCAAAACATATTTAACTAAACAACACGATAACTAACTAAAGAGGTAAACATGTCACTTTTCGCACAGCTCACAGTAAACGGCCTAATCGCCGGCAGCATTTACGCCCTCGTAGCCTCGGGCTTTTCCCTAATCTATTCAACAAATCGTTTCATGCATTTTGCCCACGGTGTAAGCGTCGCAGTAGCAGCCTACATCCTTTACGCACTATTCTCCGTAGCAGGAATACCAATGTTCCTCTCAATAATCCCAACCCTTCTCCTCTCAGCCCTCATCGGCCTCGGCACATACAGACTGATCTATCTCCCATTACAAAACAAAAAAGGCTCAAACATAATCTTACTTATCGCCTCCCTCGCAATCCTAATCCTATTCCAAAACATCCTCCAAATAATATTCGGGGCAAACGTCAAAACGATAAGCTACTTCACATTGGGAAAAGGCATAAACATTCTAGGCGCACTCATCACACCCCTCCAAATCACAATAATCATCACCTCAGTCGTTCTATTCGTCGCCCTTTACTTATTCATGCAAAAAACCTCGTTGGGAAGAAACATGCGCGCAGTAGCAGACAACAGAGAACTGGCAAGCATCTCTGGAATAAACCGACAAAAGGTTTCAGACTACTAATTTATCCTCGGCTCCTTGTTAGCCGGAGTCGCAGGCATTCTCATCGGCTTAGAACAAAACCTCTCCCCCGAAATGGGCACATTCCTAATCATCAGAGGGTTCACAGGCGCAGTCGTCGGCGGAATCTTCTCTGTCCCAGCCTCAATCTTAGGCTCCTACATTCTCGGCCTCGCAGAAAACTACGGAGTTTGGTTCCTCCCTAGCGGTTACAAAGACGCGATAGCATTCGTCTTGTTATTCATCTTCCTACTCTTCAAACCTAATGGTCTCTTCGGCAAAGACAGGAGCGTCAAATGATCCTCCCATACCTAATTCATTTACTGATAATAATCGCAATATACATAATCGTGTCTGTAAGTCTTAACCTCGCCTTGGGCTACACTGGAATGCTCAACCTTGGCCATGTAGCTCTATTCGGCATTGGTGCCTACACTTCCACACTCCTAGTGATGAACGGTGTTCCATTTATCCTAGCATTTATCCTAGCAGGACTGCTAGCAAGCATCTTTGGCGTCCTCCTAGTTTTCGCAACCAAAAAGCTAAAAGGGGATTACTACGCTCTTGCCACTCTTGGATTTTCATTCGTAATCTACTCCCTACTTGTAAACCTAGTCGGTCTAACAAGAGGCCCACAAGGCATCTCAGGAATCCCTCGCCCAAACCTATTCGGCCTTGCAATTTCCTCCAACGCCACTTACCTCATCTTCGCAGCATTCATAACCCTAGTCTCAGTCTTCATAATACACAAGGTAATCAAATCTCCATTCGGCAGACTACTCGAAGCAACAAGAGACGACGAACTCGGCCTTAAAGTCTTAGGTAAAAACACAGCCCTCCTAAAATACAAGGCAATGATAATCTCCGCATTCTTCGCAGGCATCGCCGGCTCGTTAATGGCCCACTACATAAACTTCATAGACCCAAGTTCCTACAATCTCCCAGAAATCATATTCGTTCTAACAATCGTAATCATCGGAGGAATAGCCTCAATACCCGGCTCGATCGCAGCATCATTTATTATCGTCCTAATCCCAGAAGTTCTTAGGTTCTTCTCCCTCCCAAGTTCGATTCTCGGCCCCGCAAGGCAGATCATCTACGCAATCATCCTAATCCTAATCGTGATGTACCGCCCAAGGGGATTGTACGGGAGGATTGACTTAGAATGACATCAATACTAAAAATAAAAAACATACACAAGCACTTCGGCGGAATTCACGCCCTCAACTCTTGTAATATGGAAATCGAGAAAGGAAAAATCATAGCAATCATAGGTCCAAACGGCTCAGGCAAATCCACCCTATTCAACGTCATCTCAAGCTTAATTCCATCCGACAATTCAGGAACAATTCATCTTGAAAAAGAAGACATAACCAACCTCCAGGATTACAGAGTTGCAAGAGCAGGCATTTCTCGAACATTCCAAGACGTAAGACTCTTCAAAAACCTCGCCATAAAAGACCACCTGGAGATCGCTCTTTCAACACAGGACGAAAAATTATTCACAAGTCTCTTCAAAACGCCTCAAGACAACCAAAAAAGGATTAAAGAAATCCTAGACATTGTAGGCCTAGATAAACCACTTGACACGTTTGCCATAAATCTTTCGTACGGTCAAAGAAAACTCCTCGACCTTGCAGTGGCTCTGGCAAAACCACACAGAATCCTCATGCTTGACGAACCTGTCGCTGGCGTAAACCCAAGACTAAGAAGCTCAATAAAACAAACCCTCAAAAAACTAAACAAAAAAGGCGAGACAATCTTGCTAATAGAACACGATATGAATTTCGTTATGGACCTCGCCCACCACATCTTCGTACTCGATCAAGGAAAAGTCATCGCTTCTGGCAAACCAAAACAAATTCAAAACAACAAAAAAGTCCTGGAGGCCTACTTAGGAGATTAACATGGCAAAACAAAAAATCCTCGAAATAAAAGAACTCCACTCTGGCTACGGAGAACTCGAAGTCCTAAAAGGCATAGACATGCACCTAAACAGGGGCGAAATCGTAGCCCTAATCGGACCGAACGGCGCAGGTAAGTCAACTGTCATAAAGTCAATCTTCTCAATCGCCAACCAAACCCGCGGGAAGATCCTATTCAAAAACAAAAACATCTCTAAGCTAAAAACCCACCAACTCATAAAACAAGGCATCACTTACGTAAACCAAGGCAGAATCACCTTTGGAAATTTAACAGTAAAGGAAAACCTCCAAATCGGCGCCTACGGAGTTAAGGACCCTGAAGAACTAAAGAAAAGATTCCAAGAAGTCTACACACGCTTCCCAGTTCTAAAAGAAAGACAATCCTCGTTAGCTTACACCCTTTCCGGCGGTCAACAACAAATGCTCGCACTAGGCAGAGCGCTCATGCAAAAACCCCAAATCCTCCTACTAGATGAACCCTCACTAGGCCTTTCGCCAAAACTCCAAAAAGAAATCTTCCAAATCATAGCAAAACTAAAGAGTGACGGCCTTTCCATACTCATAGTAGAACAAAACGCAAAAAAAGCCATAGAAATCGCAGATCGAACCTACTTGCTTGAAGATGGGAAGATAGCACTTGAAGGCGATAAGAAAATCCTAAACAATCCAAAGATTAAGAATATCTATTTGGGCGGGAGATACTAAAAACTAACCTGTGCAGTCAACCCAAAAGTAGCATACCTATCATCTCCATTCATGGGAACATTAACACCAGCACCAACACTCCAATTACCTTTCTGATAACCTAGCTCTCCACCCAAATACCACTGACTATCCCTGTCAAACCCGTTATGCGTTCCTCCATCATCAAAAGTAGGGAACTTGTCCGCAGTATATGCTGTATTACCAATCAACCCAAATCTTCCATCTTTAGGGTTGCCCCAAACATAACCAACAGAGCCATACAACTCGTCATTTGTATTCAGACCATCGTTAGTATGCACAAATCCCACTCTTGCCAAAGCACCATTAGGATTAACCCAATCCATCAAAACCAAACCATCTGACTCCCCAATGGTCGTAGGCACAACCCCCCTATAATACTGATCCCACTCTCTTGCTCCCCTCCCAATCAACCACTTAGACCAGTCTTTCTCATTAGTCGGATTCTGAGATATCGTAAACTGTCCGCTATAACTTTCAAAATCCCGGTCATTATTCCATGTGGCCGCACCCTCAAATCTCCACCCAACAGGATTCCCATAATTCATCCAGTACCCACTCACAGTATTGGTATCTGTGTTATCCGGCTCTTCAACATGAACAAACGCACCAGCAAGCCTGTTATGTTCATCAATATCCCAAGTAGCTCTTCCCAAAAACTGATTAGTTCTCTGGTCTTCATAATATGGGTTTCCTTCTTCGTCAGCTAATTCAACTCTTTCCTTAACCGTATCAAAACCCCCACCAATCATAAAACCATCACTAACCTGCCAATCCAAACCACCCCCAAAATGTGTCGCTCTTCCCGGAAAATCCCGATGGCTCACGGTTCCTGTAAGAGTAAAATCGCCAAGAGTATTTATCGACTCTGCATAAAAACCCCTTACGTCTCCAGCAGCTCCTCCAGCAAGAAAAGTAGAATTCAAAGAACCAAGCTTCATATCTGGAATCATAAAACCAGCAGTAGTATAATGCGATGTCTCATCCCCCCTCTGTTCAACAACATCATTCGCCCTGAAAAACTCCCCAACCATATGCAACGAAGGCAACATTCCCTCATAGTTCCCCTTCGGAGCCAAACCAACAGTATTCCTCATACTCCAATGATCATACTCGATAGAAACACCAGTCGTAGCTCTACCGCTTATTCCCTTAACTTCCAGCTTTGCTCCCTCGTCTGCCTTAGCTCCCGCAGCGAAAAGTGAGAGTGCAGTTCCAAGCACAGCGCCTACCTTTCCCAATCGTCTTGTCATACCCTCCGCAAAAAATAACTATATTTAAAGATTTCCATATATAATTACTCTAAAAGTTACGACAAAATACGTCAAGAATTCAAAAAACTAAAAAATAAAAAATAAAAATAAGATCTAACGATCGATTAAACTAAATTAATAGCCTTTCTTTTTCTTATAACAGTCCTTACAATAGACAGGTTTGCCTTCAGTGGGTTTGAAAGGAACTTCACATTCCTTCTTACACTCGTCGCAAACAGCTGTATGCATTTCTCTTGGCCCGCCAAATCCGCCTCTGCCGCCACCGCCTCTGCCACCA
The DNA here is from genome assembly GCA_043821585.1 of archaeon. Lineage (GTDB taxonomy): Archaea > Nanobdellota > Nanobdellia > Pacearchaeales > GW2011-AR1 > UBA73. The sequence continues at coordinate 67,931 of JBDRCQ010000002.1, read as the reverse complement.
CCACCGCCTCCGCCACGAAATCCGCCGCCATCTCTTCTAGGTCCGCTTCTATGGTTATCCATTGGTACCTCCGTGCAAAACAAAAATTTCGAGGGTATTTAAACTATTGCACACAAAAAACAGCTCTGTTGAAAAAACTAAGCCGCGGGCTTACTAATTATTTGGGGCGGAGGTGGATTTGGAGGAACAGGGAGGGTTTTTTGCTGAAAGCAAAAGAATAGCGGGAAATTGTGAGCCCGTCAAAAAAGAGGCCTTCAACAGAGCAAAAACACCAAAACACTTAAATAAAACCCCCTCCCCGAACCATTATTAAAAATGAACAAAAACATCAAATATGGCGTTCTTGCCGTTGTTGTGATTTTGGCCCTAGCTGCTATAATCATATCAAATAACGACCCAAAGACCCAAACTTTAAGCGAAGAAGATCAAGAAATAATCGCTAGTGTCAACAGCCAATCCATAACAATGGTAGACATAAAAAGAGCCCAAAAGGCGGTAGCTTTAACGAGACAAACAGACATAACCGTAGAACAGGCTCTAGAAAGAGTGATCGGAGAAAAACTAATGCTTGAAGAAGCAGACAAGCTCGGCATAACTCTAACGCCCGAAGAAGCAGAGGCACACCTTAGCCAGCAGTTAGCCCCAACGGGAAAAACACTTGACGACGTAAAAAAAGCCTTAATCTCAAGCGGAGAAGACTATGACACTGAAATGGAAGTCTACAGAGAACAAGTATCAATCGACATGCTCCTAGAAGAAAAAACCCCCCTCCCAGAGATCACAGACGAAGAGGCTCAGGCATATTATGAAGAAAACAAAAACGCAATGTTCCCAGACAGCGAGGTAATCGTACCATATGAACAGATAGCCACTCAATTAAAACAAGCAATAGCCATACAAAAACAGCAGGAAGAGATCACAACTTATGTAGAAAATCTAAGATCAAATGCAGACATTGTTTACTTGACTACCCCTCCTCCAGAACTTCAAGAGTCACCTGAGCAACAGTTCCAGACACTAGAAGGCTCTCAAGAAGCACCAGAACTTCAATAATCCTAATCCAAACCTTAATAAACCCTCATTTACAAACTTAATTATCCAACATAAAATGTTGTTAAAGAAATACGTTTGCTATTTCTTAACCTTTTGAAAATGGAAAAATTTGAGAAACTATTGGGAAAAGACAGTCCCTTGCTCAAGACAATCAAAGCAAGAGGCTTCGAAGCCCCATCCGAAATACAAGAGAAAGCAATACCGCTAATCCTAGAAGGAAAAGATGTAATTGGTGGAGCATCAACAGGCTCAGGTAAAACCCTCGCATTCGCAGTAGGATTAATAAAAAATGCAGTAAGAAAACATGGGATCAGGGGCCTTGTTTTAACGCCTACAAGAGAACTAGCCGAACAAATCTCAAAAGAAATCGCTGAATTTTCAGGACCAAAAGACCTTGAAATAATCGCAGTCTATGGCGGAGTAAATATGGAAAGGCAAGTACGCCTACTAGAAACAGCAGACATCGTAATAGGCACTCCCGGAAGAATTTTAGACCACATAAACAAAAGAACAATCAACCTTTCGCACGTAAACACACTAGTCCTGGACGAAGCAGACAGAATGCTCGACATGGGCTTCAGAGACGACGTGATAAGGATCGTTTCAGAATGTCCTAACGAAAGACAAACCATGCTATTCTCCGCAACAATTTCCCCAGACATAACATTTCTCTCAAAAAGACACATGAAAGACCCTATTGAAGTAAACGCCCAACCCCACGTCGACCCGACTAAACTAGAACAAGTTTATTACGACGTAGATAATAGCCTGAAATATTCATTACTCAAACACCTCCTTGAAAGTGAAAAATCAAACTTAGTAATGGTCTTTTGTAACACAAGAAAAAACGTCGACTTCATAGTCAACAACTTAAAATTCATGGGAATTGAATCCCTTCCACTTCATGGGGGCTACTCTCAGGAAAAAAGAACCAAAATGATCGCAGACTTCCACGCAAAAAAAGTCAATATTTTGGTAGCAACCGACGTCGCCGCAAGAGGCCTTGACATCAAAGGAGTTACTCATATCTACAACTACGATTCTCCAAAATCTGAAGATGAATATACACACCGGATTGGCCGTACGGCAAGAGCAGGAAAAGAAGGCAAGGTTATCAATCTCGTATCAAGCAGGGACTACGAAAACTTCCAAAACGTCATGCAAAGTGACTTCAACATCAAAAAAGAAGAAACTCCAGAACTACAAAGAACGAGAATTCGTTGGATGCCTGAAAGAAGAGAAGAAAGAAATCAGAGAAGAAGTGGGCAAGGCGGATTTAGGGGAGGCGGCAGCCGAGGTGGCGGCGGCGGAGGCAGGGGCAGAAGTGGCAGTGGAGGCGGCGGGAGATCAAGCGGGGGAAGCAGATCCGGAACCAGAAGCGGTGGCGGGAGATCTGGCGGCGGAGGTGGCGGAAGCGGAGGAAGTTATGGCAGAAGCGGAAGCCGTAGCAGCAGTTACGGAAGTAGCGGTAGCAGATCCAGAGGAAACAGTAAAAGCTACGGCACAGAAAATCGTCCAACTAGTAGTTACAGAACCGACAGACCATCGAAAAGGCCTAATTCAACAGGGCAATCTCGTGGCCAAGCCAGAAGAGGCCGAAGACAACAAAATTAATTATTTCTAGCAACAAACCACGGCCCAATCAAGGTAAAAAACAGAACCAACAACTGCAATCGTCCCGCAAAAATGTTGTAATCTACAAATGCCCCGCCCAATTCATGCCCCACGATATAATGCCCAAAAACAAATTCAAACGCAACAGTCAAAACAAGCCACATAAAACCTATTTTCCACAAATCTCCATTTGAATAAGCAGCACCAAACTTTCTAAAGAAAAGATACATAACAATCAGAAGAACAAAAACCAAAACAACCGAAGAAACCTGGTACTTCGAAAGTTCACTCAAAGAGTCCGAATAATATTTATCGCGAACAAGCCCGTTAATAATCGCCAGTATAACAAAAAGCACCCAGACCACTAAAGAATACGTATAAATCCTCTTCATAAAATAAACAAGTAAAAAAACAATTTAAATCTTCCTGAGGGATCCAGAATTAGAATCCACCATGCATCCCCATACCGTGCCCGCGCATTCCTTTTTCGAAGCCACCAGCACCGGAGCCATCACATCCACCCGGACCTTCTGGAAACCCAAGCTCTCCCCTTATTTCTTGAGCTCTATCAAAATCTCCAGATTCCATAGCCCTATGCATTTCAACAAATAAAGCAAAGTTCTCTTCAGTCACAAGACTGACCATGTCAGCGCCCCGACCGTTAGCCTTGTCCCCCATAGCTTCAACCCATGCAGCGTAATCGCCTACTTCGATAGCAGCCTCAACTGCCACCCTATGCTGTTGCATTTCTGAATGTCTTGCTTGCATTTCGTTAAATCTCTCCTCACTTATCTGAGATTCCATAGCATTTCTCCAAGTAGTATAGTCTCCATCTTCAACGGCTGTCCTCAGAGCATCACGCTCATCATCGCCCATGCTATTCATCCAACCAAAACCGTAGGCCGAAACAACCGTAGCACTAAGCAAGCCAAAAACCGCCAAAGCAGCGACAACAGGCACTAAATTTTTCTTCATCTTCATGTTCTCATTACCCCCTTTCAAGATTTCATTTTTCATATACAACAGAAAACTACTTTCTATTTAAACAAAAAGAAGGCAAGATGTACATCAATGTTCCATTTCCTTTTTATACTTCAATTCCCAAGTTTAAGCATGCCCCCAGGTACAATGATGGGCCCAATGGCAGGCCTAATGCAAAGCGTTGGAATAGACACAATCTACTCATTTGTGATTATCTTTGTCAGCCTCATGATCTACTTCGGCACAAAAGAACTTTACGACCTCTCCAACCACAAAGGCATAAAGTACTTCAGACTAACATTCCTCTTCTTCGCCATAGCTTACCTCTTCCGTTTTCTCACCCAATTCATCTTTCTATCCCTTGGCCACCCAAGAACACTCCAAACCCAAATCGGAATAATTTCCCTAGTTTCACTAATGCTCTTCATGTACGCTTCAACAACGGCCATATTCTACCTTTGGGCGTCTTCACAATCAAAATGGTTTAAATCAAAATCCTACAACTCTTTTCTCTTGCATGCAATCGCAATAATAATTTCTGCCCTTGGGATTCTAACAAATAATATTCTAGTCTTATTAATAATCCAATCCGCCATAGTGCTCTTGCTTGCAATAACAACCTACAACCGAGACAAAAAAAAGAAGACCTCCCAACAAATTTATCTGCTCTACGCATTCCTTGCAATATTCTGGGTTCTCAACGTCCTAGATATACTCGTGCCAAACTTCCTCTACCCAAACCAGCTTATCATTTACCTAGCCTCCATCAGCATCTTTTTACTTTTGCTGTACAAAGTAATCAAGAAAACCGGACCTTAAAATGGCACAAAAACGCGACCGATTGCAAGTTATAAAAGACATTCTACAAGTTATAAAAGAAAACAAAAACGAAATCAAACCAACCCCTCTTCTCAGATACTCCAACCTTTCAAGTCAAAGATTCACGGAATACATCTCCGAACTCCAAGAGAAAGGATTTATCGAAGAGAGAAAAGATAAAGTTGGAAGGAAATATTTCAGCCTAACCGACAAAGGCCAACGCTACCTTGAAAAATACAACATCATCACTGGCTTCATTGAAGATTTCGACCTCTAATTCTTCAAAAAATCATAATTTTACAAAACTATCTTTCAAAAGGCAATTATCTTTATTAACCCCCTGGCTCTCAAAAAAACATGAACAAAACAATATTGGCGCTATTCTCACTTATTCTACTTTCTAGTTTCGTTTCAGCCTCATACTACATAGAAGCCTCAAACGACATACATGACTATGAAGACTCGATGTATCTCAACCCCGACTTCGCCCCAAAAGCAGACATTTTCTATACGCCATTCAATGCATACAGGACCTACTGTGACGCGTCATACTGCCCTACAGTAACCAAAATAGTCCAAATCCAAGAAGCTCCAATCCAGTTAAAACAACCGCAAGTAATTGTAGTCAAATATCCTTATCAATACTCCAAACCAACACAAATGACCCAACATCAAATCATCCGACCGATCACAAGAATCCGTGCAATGCCAGTTGCTCCAATCTGTTTAAACTAACGCCTAATCCCGAGCATAAGAGGTCGTCATGCTCCTAATTCTAGACAAATGAACGTGAGGACAACAGTGCTCGATTTTAGACGAGATTAATGTCCTAATTCTAAAGAATATGCAATCACCTCCCTTTTCACTCGGATATATCGTTCTGCCTTATCAAAGGACTTTTGAACAATCTTGAAGAATGCTTCAACAAATTCGTCAATTCATTTAAACCCTCATGCGAGCTCATCGAGCATGCAGTAGTCTGATCAAATCGAAGATTTGATTAACCCTTGGAGGGGAGGTTTAATCCAAGCTAAATAGATGAACTAAACGTCCTCTCCCGGGCAAAAAGAGGTGATAATAAATAGAGTCATAAGTGGTATTTAAACTTTTCGGTTTGTTGTAACTTCTCAATGGGAACAGTGTTAACGCACAATTCCACAGTGGTATATCTTGGTATACCAAGGTTCGTTTAACACGCTACAATACAAATTCCCCTTTAAAAACATTTCCTACGCAACTAATTTAAACCATCCCTTCCAAATAAAGGCATGACTGATTCTCAGGCCCCTGAGGTGATTCGGGAAACACCAAAAAAAGACAAGGTAGGACAAGAACAGATCCACGGCCTACTTTTCGGAGACCAACTTAGTTGGCAGGCCATAATTCTCGACTTAATCAACTCCGAACAACTCGACCCTTGGGACATCGATCTGGTAGTACTAACTAACAGATATCTAGAAAAACTACATGAACTCGAAGAGGCAAACTTGTTTGTTTCATCAAAAGTCCTTTTCGCAGCAGCTCTTCTGCTAAGGATAAAATCCGAAATTCTCCTAAACCAATACCTTCCGTCATTAGATGACATTCTCTTCGGCAAAAAAGAAAACAAAAGATACGAACAAGAACGCATCGAGCTTGAAGATGAAATTCCAGACCTAGTTCAAAGAACGCCACTACCAAGAAACAGAAAAGTATCTCTCCAGGAATTACTCTCTGCGTTAGGCAAGGCGATAACCACAGAAAACAGAAGAATAAGAAAAGTTGTAACGGCAAAACAACAAGAAATCGAAACCGCAATCTCAATCCCAAAAGGAACCATCAACCTAAAAGACATGGTAAAAACAGTCTACAGCAAACTTAAAGGTTTCTTCACTTCAGACCGCGAACACCCGGTGGCCTTTTCAGAACTTCTCGGGGACAAAAATCACCTTAGCGAAGAAAGAGTCAACCATTTCGTCCCACTTCTCCACCTAGACAACCAGCACAAAGTCCTGCTCGAACAAGAAAAACACTTAGAAGAAATCTACGTCTGGATGAAAGAAACTCACAACAAAAAGTTTGCCTCAGAGTTAGAACAAATGCGCAAAGAAGCCGAAATCGCAGCACAACAGGAAATGTTAGAACAGGAACAAGAAGATTCTTACAAAAAAGAGAACTAACCAGTAACTATATTATACCTTTCAAACCCCTCTCCTTCCAGACTACTTCCCATTTGATTATAAATATCTATCGCGCGCCCAATCTCGCACGCCGGAACCCCACCCGATTGTAACAAACGAGACACTTCATCAGCAGTATGCAGATAAACTTTTCTATCCATTACATCTCCGCCCATACGAACAAAGCCTACAAAAACCCCCATTATATTCACGTCCTTCACCACGCCCGTCGGCTCAAAAAAAAGATTTGAAACCCTAAAATTATCCGTACCCATAAAATACAACCGTTCTAAGAGTTTATAATAATTTAGTCACAAAAATGTATCTTTCAAACCAGATAATCCCCACCACGCGACACAAATCTAAAAAACGAACTGCCTAATAACATCAAGCTACAAAACATTTTCAAATAATATAACAAATCCTTTCTGGGCGGGCTAGAGGGTGCAAACAATCCCCAAAAAGAGGTTTTCAACAGAACGGAGGGAAATAGAAGCATTTAAAAGTGAATAATTTTTCTTATAAACGTTAGAACATTCTAGCCAAAAGTTAGACTGTTTTGATACAACAATACCGGGAGGTAAAAATGAAAGGAACAGTAAAGTTTTTCAACGCATCGAAAGGATTTGGATTCATCACTGCGGAAGATGGAAAAGACGTCTTTGTTCATCAGTCAGCACTAGAAGAAGGCATGACACTGAATGAAAACGACGAAGTTACATTTGACGTAGAAGATGGAGAAAAAGGTCCAAAAGCAGTTAACGTAAAGAAAGCATAATTAGATTTCTAAGTTCAGTTTAACACAATTATTTTATTTTTAAGGTTAGCTGGGCGTCTCTAAAAACTGCCCCGCCAAAAGAGAGAATAAGTTATTAAATCATATAATCCTCCTTTTCTCATGCATTTAAAAAAGAGAGTTATACTTCCTACAGCCATTGCCTTACTACTTCTCATTATAGCTATAATCCTTCTAATTCCCAAAACAACTCAGGAACCCCCGGCACTTAGCCCACAACAATGGATCGCATTCAACCTCGGAAATCCAATAATTGGCGAAGAACAACCACCTAAAATAGAAACGGAAGTCATCGATGACACAATTTACCTCATCTATTCCGACAACGAAAAAAACATGTTCTCAAGCAGACTAAGAAAAGATGGATTCTTCTGGGAAACATACACAAAAGACGGTTGGTCTTCAGATCAAGAAAAACTAGCAAAGAGAATAAGCCTCACAGAGGCATTATATGACATAAAAATAAAATCATTCAATGATGGAAGCGAACTCATCGGAGCATATCGCGGAGCATCTAAAAGTCTTTCGACAATCTTAGACGTACATGGCGCATCTCTAAGCCTCAAACTTAAAGATGAAAACTTTAGCCTCTATACCGAAGACAAGGTTTACGAACAAGACGAAGAACCCCGCACAGTCTTAAAGAATTGGAGGGGTTCGTTCAATGACCTAGCAACAAACGGAGAAGACATCGCAATAATGGTGTCTAGTTACGCTTGTAGTCTCGGTTGTCCCTACAAACAAAGGATTACTGCCCTAAGATATGACGAATCTGATGCCTCGCCACAATGGAAATTGTGGAACAACGGAGAATGGGTAACTCAATACGACAACGAAAACCTCTATGTAGAAGTACCCTTCAATGGAACAGATCCTTCTGTACAACATGATTATCCAAAAATAGAATATAGAACCTCAGATGATGATTATGTGATGATCCATGTAGAAACGAACAATCTCTGCGCAAGTAATTATAATGACAATGAGTTCTCCTGGAAATGGTGGAACGGCACAAATTGGACGAACGAAGGAGAGTATTCTTGCTTTGATCTCACCGAAGGAGATGGCAACACGGCATACCTGCGAGAAGCGAAGCTATTAACCACAAACGAAGGAGACATCATGATAATAACCCTCACAGGGGATAACAGCCTAAGAGAAACAACATACGTAAAAAGTGAAAACCGATGGATAACAAATAATTTTGAACACCTAGTCACTCAAAAATACGCAATAAAAGAGACTCCTTCAGCCATCTGGTTAGTCTTCGCCGTAAAAAACAAAGTGTACTTAATAGAAAAAAAGAGCGAGACTTGGGTGGAAAAAAGATTACTGTTTGAAACTGGAAGCGAAAACACTACAATTGAAGCATTAGAATTCATAGATGGGAAGCCTGTGATAATAACCCTGGAAAATGGTTCTATCATGGGATACTCAACAGCTCAATTAAACGGGTTAGCAACAGTTCAGCCACCGCAAGGAGTAATCCCTCTAGAAACAGGCCAGATGTCTCTAAGCAACAAGTGGATCAACCAAATGGAAGATAGTTCCTACGGACCGATCATTTCAGGCCACTTAGCCTACGATAACGATAGCATACTATTCAGCCCAGGGCAAGTCGTAGCCAAGGTCCTGATACATTACGAAGAAACCGATGACCAAACAGATGGATATTTCTGGGGCGGATTTTGGGATTACTTTTCGTTTCCAATAGGATTAGACATTGACAACAAAAGAGGAAAAGTGTATGTGGCAGACAGAACAACTGGAGGTGGAGCAGGATCGATTTATTCTGGAAGGGTAAGTGTTTACAACCTCTCATACAAAAACCAAAACCTATGGTACCAAAGTTATAGCGGGAAACCGCCAGGAGTAGCACCCCCACGAATATATCCACAAAGCATCACAAACAGCTATAGGTTCATATCGGACGTGGCAGTAGATGAAGAAAGAGGGCTGCTTTACATATCAGACGGGGGCCACCACAGAATCTATCAATACAACATAACCACTCCAGACAGCGGATTCTCCCTCATAAGAGTAATCGGAGAAAAAGGCTCTGGGACCGAGCAATTGCTTTTCCCACAGGGAATTGACGTAGACAACTCAACGGGAGATGTATTTGTGGCAGATGGTGGAAACGGGCGCATCCAAAAAATAGACTCTTCAGGAAATTTCATCCTTGAGTTTGGAATACTCGGGACAAGCGAAGGACAACTTGAAGTTCCGTTCGGACTAACCGTCGACCAGAATAGAGAGATTATTTATATAACAGACCCTGGAAGCAAAAAAATATCTGCCTACACAAAAGAAGGCGATTACATATTCTCATGGAATCAGTGGGACGAAGAGTCTCCAAGGATGAGAATCGGAGGGATAACTGCAAATGAAAATGGGGATGTTGTAGTCGGAACAAATGAGGCCTATGCCTCCCACCTAGAAAGATTTTCATTTAACGACTACACAGACCAAAATCTAAATTACCTCCCAGATATTCTAGAAACCTGCCACCCCACAGGTTGCGACCAAGTCTGTCCCCTATTCTGCAGCGAGCTAGAAGATCCAGACTGTGGAACCTCCTGCTCCGACATGTGCAGAAACGGTGACGAAGAAGAAACAGACTGCGGAGGCTCATGCCTTCTTCCAGAACCAGAAACCTCTTGCAACGACGGATTAGACAACGACAAAGACTGTCAAACAGATTGTGAAGACGAAGACTGCCAATCAGAACCACATTGCGACTGCGCAGATGGTTATTGTACGTACGGAGAATCCTGTTCAGGAGACTGCTTAACAGAAACAATTTGTTTTGATAATGTAGACAACGACCAGAACGGGCTCACAGACTGCCAAGACCCTGACTGCGACGGCGAATTAGCAAGCATAAACCCTTTTGCGTTGTGTGAATACGGAGAAGAAATCTCTTGCACAGACGAATTCGATAACAATGGCAACGGGTTACAAGACTGCTCTGAAGAAAATTGCGACGCAATAAAGAAAAACTGCTCAGAAGAGAACATTTACGGTATTTGTTACGGAGAAAAAGTCTGCTCCGAAGAAGGCTGGACAAACTGCGATGTGTTAATACCTGAACCTGAGATATGCAACGATGGAATAGACAACGATTGTAACGGAAAAACAGATCTAGAAGATTTCGGTTGTTGGGAACATAGTTGTTTACTCGACTTCAACGGCGATGGAGAAATAGACCTGGTGGACATAGATCCCTTAACTGCCTTCGCAGACCATGAAGACTGCCGCTACCTCAACAACTCCGAAACAGACTGGTGTAACTTCACCGACGCAAACCGAGATGGTGCGGTAAATAGTTTTGATGTAGATTCATTTGTTGCATCCATAAATAACCATTGCTATTGCGAATTCGGCCCGGAGCCTTGTGATGGGTACGACAACAACTGCGACGGAGAAATAGATGAGGGCTGCTCCTGCATAAACATGCAAAACGCTTCCTGCGAAAGTCAGGCAGGAGAATGCGAAAACTCCACAATGATTTGCACAACAGGAGAATAGTCTGAATGCTCAGTTGTAGGATGCGGCCCAGAGATGATATGCGATGATGAAATCGATGGAGATAACGACACACTGATAGATTGCGAAGACCCTGACTGCGAAGAAGCACCAAACTGCCCAGAACAATATGCAGAGAATACCTGCAATCCTCCCGGAAACAGCGGGAGCAACAACCATGACGAGTCCTCCGGCTGCGTTTCTAGCTGGCAATGTGAGGAGTGGTCTGAATGCCTTGGAGGCACAAAAACAAGATCCTGCATTGACCTAAACAACTGCGTAATAGAAATGGAAAAACCCCTAACGACAATAAATTGTTTGTCTGACCAAGAAACCGGATCCAACGGGAATGATGACCCCGAATTGCCAACGTCTGGGAATGAAGGTCAAGAAGCAGAAGTCTTTGGTGTAACACTCAAGGAAGCATTCGTCTTTACAATGGCAAACGTTGCATGGATTGGCGTAGTTGTAATAGTAATAGTTGGATGGCGCCTGAGACTATTCAGAAAGAAAGAGTTAAAAACAACCCCGATCAATCCCCCATATGGTTTCAACCAGCATGCCAATAACACTCAATGAATTTTTAGTTTTAATAGCAGCAGTAATAATCGGCTTGATAATCTCTCACCAAATAAAGAAAAAATCTAACGCTTCTTCCAATAAACAATCCCGCCCCCAACCAAAGTAAGAAACAAAACCACGAAGAAACTCGATAAGGCGGAAATTTTCAACCCTACTAAGTTCAAATAGAAAACCGCCAAAGGCACAATAGCTATCGACAAAGCGAAAGACAAAGCAATTCTCTCAATAACATCAATATTCCTCTCGCCCCTGTTATCAAAAAAGACAAAACTCCATATAAATCCTGGCAAGAAAAGAACATAAACCGCCCCAAAAATCACCCTAAAGCTCTCAAGGTAACTCAACTCCGTAACCGCCCCAACCACCAAAGTGATCAGTTCCAAAACTATCAAAACAAAAACAGTTCTCATTCCAAAAACCATCCAATCAGTTTTCATCTTTTTCCTCCAAAACTAACATACTCAAGAGTATAATCAACGCTCCCGCGATCAATGAGATGGCCCAAGACAACCAGCCCAGATCCACAGTCTTGTACTTAATTATAACAAAACCTACAACTCCGAGCACTGAAACAAAAACGTAATCCCAGCCCTTAACACGTTCCTGCCTTCTAGGAGGCCTATCTGAAAACACGTCCAAAACGCCCATAACTATAACTACAATCAAAAGCCAATTCAAATTCAAATACACCGAAACAATGCCCTCCCACAACTGCTCCGCCAAAAGCAAGATCAGATACGTGACTAACAAAGTCTGAAAAAGATGATTCACTAATTCAGCATTATGCCCTCTAAAAATCCTGAAGCCCGATTTCCTATCATGCGACAACGCGGAGCGTTGTTCAAACTGGGGCGGGTGGTCGGGGGAAATCGGTCGGCGGGCGTGGCTTCCTAGACTCATTCTTCGTCCTCCCAGATACCTGGCTTGTAAACCGTAACATCGATCCAATCAATTGGAATTGTATAATTCGAACCTTCCGTTGCCAAATGCGGCACATTGAACACCATACTCAACATTCCCTGATCGTTCACCCACAAACCATCCTCATTAATGTCAAACTCCGTCTCAACAATTATCCAATCACCCTCCCTCTGAGGAACCACATAATCCGTAATCAAGTAGTCAACACTATCCATGATCCACTCTGGCGAGTTCACAGAAACAACCTTCTGCTTCCAGGGCCTAAAGTATCCCTCAGGCGTAAACGCAAAGTACTCCGGACTCTCAACAACAAGATCGTTCTTAGGAAATGTCACCGCGTAGCTCCCAGGAGTCAAGTCCTTAAACACCGGCTCATCTTCAATATTAAAGTTAAACGGCTGAACAACGCCATCCTTCGTAAACAAAATCCTCTGCAAGCCCGCTTCGTGATAAGTAATCAATCTCATAGTCACATCTTTCCTATAATCAAAATACAACTTACTTTGCTTTGTATCAACCCCATAAATAGAACTATCCGCCAGGAAAACTTTCTCCGCCACAATCTTGTTTGTGTTAGCAGTAATCTTCGTAATCAAACCATCAAAATCTTTTATCTCCAGCTTGTAAACTCCCTCGCTCAAACCTGCAGCAACTATCTCCCCCCTCTGCTTATGGCCCATAACCTTGCTGTCTTCAACAACTCCGTCATCCCCAACCTGGCTCAGTTCAACAACATTCCCATCCAAGTCATACAAAACCATAATCAACTCGTCACTTCCCTCATACCAGTTAATGTCTCTCTTCTCCACTTCTATATCTAGATAATCTGAAGCGTATAAGTAGAAAGTATGCGCCCCTCTCAAAGACATCTCAATCTCTGTCTCAACAGCCTCATAACCTTCAACCATGTTAACTTCAGGAACAAAATCAGTACTTGCTACAATAATTCCGCTCAAGTTTTTCAAGCCATTCCTATCAACCAAAGGCAAGTTTTCATTCAACCTATAAACCATTCCCTTACTGTCATATCCACCAACATTAAGGAGGGGGTTATACAAGCTCTTGTAAAGATAATGCCACTCCTCTTCGTCCTTCGCCCCCAGGCTAATCTTCCCATCCTCTGGAAAATTATCCTTCATTTTAATTTGAGCATAAACCTTCTCAGAACCTCTAGCGATCGGCACATCGAAGTAAACCAAATGTCCGGTCATGTTCCTATAAGTTAAATCTCCCTCTGTCACAGCCTCCGAAATCCTTTCAACAGGAGTAAGAACATTCTCTCCCTCACTGCCTATATCATAAAAGTAATTGAACTCCTGGTCCGCCAAAAAGTTAGCATTAATCAAAAACAAGATTATAACCACGGGTATCAACACCGCCAAGACCTTCAATATCTTAACATGCAGCGGTTTCTTCTCAACATATTCCTTAATCTTCTCTTCAACTTCCTCAATTTCCCTCTCAACATCTTCAACCGTCTTCTCAAACCTCTCCTCAATGGCCTCAACAAGCCCTTCGTCCTGCTTCATAATTTCCTTTCTATCCCCAACCTTGCGAGTCTTCCAACTGCCTCGGTTATGAGTTTTCTTCCACTCTTCATATCGCTTATCGTAATCGTCTTTATCCACAGGTGTACCTCAGGAGTTTGTTTCTCCCACTATCTAAAAATTCTTCAAAGCACGGGTTGTTAAAGCTTGCGGTCCCTGCAAAAAGATAAACTTCCCCAGGATAACTAGACATCAAGGCCTTGGTCTCATCAACGTCCTGAGTTCCCCAAAACTTCTCCCATTCATCCTGGCTCCACTTATTCTCATCAAACAATCCCGGAGCAATCGTCACTCTGTTAGAATAAGCCAAAACCCAAGGCGAATACTCTGAGGAAATAGACATGACTTTAGCATTTCCAGGAACATTCGAATCAATCATCTCAATCAAAGCCAAGCCATCCTGTGAAATCAAAGGCTTAGCGTTAATAGACTCCTGCAAAGTCACATACCCTGCCGACACCACCATCAGAACCAATATCCCCGTCCCTAACTTCTTCCCGTTGTCAATCAAAAGACTAAACCCGCTAGCAGCAAGAATAATTAAGAAAATATCCAAATGAGCTATGAACCTGTTAAAGAAGAAAAACTGGAAGTAGACTATAACGCCAGCAATCAAAGTCATAAAGAACAGCATATCAAACTTCTTTCTCCAAATCAGATAAATAAAACCAAGCATCGCAAACGGCAAGTAATACAATGTAGAAAACTGATACACGAAGAACGAAACAAAAGTCCCCGGCGCAGTTCCAGGATCAACAAACCCTTCAGCCACAGGCGCAAAGATCGGCAAAATCGACGTCTCCCAAAATCCAAGATAAAGCACCAACGTAAATCCAAGTATTAACACGCCTGCTAAAACATTCTTCCTAAACCTCTTCCAATCATGCAAAACAAGAGAGATGTAAGCCAAACCAAAAAGAAAGAAAGTCGCCCTATGGAAGATTCCAGTAAGCACACCAAACACAATAAACCAAACCAAATTCCAGTTCCATCCCCTGCCATTGCTCACATCCGCTTCATGCATCCCACTACTCCTCGGTCCGGGGGGGTTGGTATGATATCTGTTCGGGGCGGCGGGGTGGCTAGAACTCCCAGCACGCTTCAAAAAGTAAAGAGCAAAAAGCAAAGTACAAAGTGCCATAACGTTCTTGTAATACATATACGTGAAGAGCTTAAACTGTATAATTGACACAGCATACAACAGCACCGCAATCACAGCTGGCCTTTCCCCAAGATACTCCCTGGAGAAAAGATAAACCGCAAAACCCAACAAAAGCCCAAACAAAATAAAGCCCCATGTCAAAAGGAACTGAGATGACAACCCAAACTTCAAAAACAAAGCCATCAAATACAAATAGCCAGGAGTAAGCGCAGATCTAACCCAATTATCACTTCCAAATCCTTCCGAAGCAAAGTTCTCGATCCCATACTTGTAAATCCCCGCGTCATACCCAAGAGGAATATCGTTACCAACATACGGAACAACTCTAAACATGATTATCAAAATCAGTGCAATAGCAAGCAAACCGTAATGCATTGCCTTGCTAATCTTCCCACCGCCTTCATCCTTATGAATATGTTTAAGTCCAACCGCCCCAATCAACGCCAACACGATCGCGAATATCTCAAAGTGCAGAGCATACTTCCACATCAGACTAAGTGAAATCAAAACAACAAGCACAGTGTAAACTACAAGAAGCTGCCAAAACGCATTTCCAAACACGCCAGTCTTTTCACTCTTCGTCATCCTCCACCATCCCTCACCCCTCCATCTTTTTTCAAATACTTCTTCAAAACAACCACAATTTCAGAAACCTCTACCATTGCATCCTTAACCGTGCTAACATCTATTTCATTACCATAATAATTAACCCCGTTTCTTAGTTTTCTATATCTATCAAACCTCTCAGAGATTTTGCCCTCGTTTAAAACATCCTTCAGAAAATAAGTTATCACTTCATGAGACTCGAATTTATATCCCTTAATGAAACCAATCGCTTCGCAATATTGCCTAAGTCCTTCATACAACTCCCTAAACACCGATTTCAGAGAAGTTTCCTTCAAAGGGATTTGCTTAGCAGTTTCAATCGCCTGTTCAGCAGATCTAACAAGACTCTTCGCCCTGTTCAAATTAGTCTCAACAACTTTTGCATATCCTGCCTTGACACTATTTTCAAAATCCATTATACAACCTCCAACTCCCCGCTCAACACCAACCCGTTACAAATACTGTTAACTAACTCTTTGTTTTTTTCTTTCATGGCGCACCATTTCTCTCTGTTAAACCTGTGCAAACCAACAACCCTATTCAGAACTTTCTCGTATTTACTTGTGTCGAATTCCTTATCAATCTCCGTAAGTATACAAATATCAACATCGCTGCCTTTTCCATCTGTCGCACTAGCATAACTCCCAAAAACAACAATAGTCGGAAAATCATAAAACTTCTGCAAGCCTTCAATCAAACCAGAGATTCTCAACTTCTCAAGATTATAATACAACTTCAAGTTCAAATACTTCCTAGAAACAACAACCCTATATCCCCCATACAGCCCATCTTTCTCATTAGCCAAAATCCCCTCCTTAACAAGATACTTCAGATACTGGCTCACTGTAGTGTGATTAACCCCGCTCTTCCTCGCAACTTCCCGAATAAGATAACCCTTGCCCGGCTCTTCAAAGAAAACCTTCAATATCCTGCTGTCAATTTTAATTTCCATCTGTAAATATTTGCTTACACTTGTTTATATTTCTTTCGCCCCGTCACTTTTCCGTCTTTTTTGTTCTTCCCGTTCCGCAACAGCACATAACTAAATATCGGTCCCAAAACAAACAGCACAACCAAGCTAACCGCCCTTCCAAGCAAAGCCGCCGAAAGCGATTCCGCAGTAGAGATTCCAATCGTACTAGCCGAGAAAACAACTATTGCTTCCTGCACGGTCATTTCCCATTCTCCCTCACCTCTTCGATTAACTTTTCAATCCTTTTGACAAAACTCTCTGCCTTTTTTACGTAGTCTTCAGCTTCTTCAGCGCTGACGAAGAAGGATGTTCTATATTGATCATTATGTCTAAGTTCTCTGCAATAGTCTAATAGTTCAACCCACTCTTTTTCTAATTTTTTTGCAGTGACGTATACTGCCTCTAGATATCTTGCGACTGCGAAATGCGACTTTTCTCGAAAGCCGTCTAGGTATAAGATTGCTCGTGCTGAGTGGAACATGCCGAGATATGCTGTTAAGACCGAAGATTTGTGTAATTTATTTGAAAAATTATTGTTCGCTTCTGCCAGCCATTCTTTGGCGGCTTTTATTGAACCATCTGCTTTCTCTTTTGATTTCGGAATTTTGGCCAGTAATCCTTCGTTTAGTAAATGATTGAGGTTACATTTCATTGTCGTCTCCGTAAATTGTTATTGAACCGAAGTGAAGTGAGTGGTAGAATATTTTGTCGTTGTTTTTTATTTCTTCCAGTTTTGCGTTGTCAAGGAATAAAATGTTTGTTTCGCCGAGTTCTTGAATCAAGGCAGCGTTTATTTTCGGTATGTTCTTGTTTTTGATATCGTCAACTTTTATCCAAAGGTCTATGTCGGAATCCTTTGTGTTTGTTCCTCGTGCTGCGCTGCCGTATAATCCGGCTGCCTTTATGAATGCGTGTTTTTCGAATATTTCTGGGATGTTTAGGACATTGAGCATTATCTTCAACGCCCTTGTCTTGTAACCCCCGTTTATCTTCAAAACGTTTTCTTCTCTAATCAAAACCCCCTCCGCTACAAGGATATCAAAATACTTAGAAACCAGCCCTTTGCTTAAACCAATCTCTTTAGCAGTTTCATTAACTCTAACCTCTGTTTTATACAAAACATCTCCAAGTATCTTAATTCTCTCATCTGTAGACAGCAAATCGTATAATTTAGTGTTCATGATTCGTAAACTAGTTGTTCACATTTTATAAACATTTCGTTCATGTTTTGTGAACTTTTTTCTCCTTTCATTCTAAAATTCTCCTGACCTTGTTAACAAATAATATTGTCTTCTCTTTCAAATCAAGCGCCTCGTCTTTAGTAAATTCTTCACCCACCCCATACGAAGCCGTCTCCCTTTTGTCCTTCGCCTCAACAAAATAGCTTACTTCTTCCTTTTCAATAGAACTCCTAGCAACTAATTCAATATCTCCCTTTTCCAACTCATCTCCCAAATACAAATAAATCAAAGAACAAAGCGTTGCCTGATGATTCTTTGAAGAAAAGCCCTTCTTGCTCAACAAAGCCAAAGCAGCGTGGTAAATAGAATAGTAACAACCAACAATAATCCAATCATAGAATTCCTTGCGCTCTAACAAATAATTAACAAAATCAAGATTACGATTCACTTTAGCAATATGAGACCTACTCAAGCTATCTCTCTCTTCCTCTTTTTTAATAACATTCTTATCCAAATATCTATCAAACTCTCTCGCGCACTCTTCCTTGTTTTCAATCCATCTTTCCCAATTAAACATTCTTATACACCTCATAAAATTCTTTCCTTCCGCTTACCGGAAAACCAGTTTTGATTATGTGACTTATGCCTTCGTTCTTAGATTCAAACTCAGATACTGAAACAACGTTGACATTAACCCTTACACCATACCTTGAACCAATTTTCCTTGCAGCCTCCCCAATTCCCTTAGTTTTCTCAAGAACCAAAAGCAAATCAATATCGCTGCTTTTTCCAAAATTTCCCTTTGCTGTTGAACCAAAAACCACTGCCACTTCTGGCTTCACAGAATCAACAACCTCTAAAATAGCGCTCCGTCTTTCAAGGGGCAATTCCTGTAACTTAATCGCATTTATCAACCCTAAGAAACCAAGAGAAACAGCATTGTTATAATTAATCCCATAGAAGGTATTTCCCTTCCCTTTTTCTTTCTTCAGAACACCAAGCTCGACCATCGCATCCAAATTCCTCAGAAGATTGTTCTTACTCTTTATCCCAGTCTTCTCGCAAATTTCATTAAAATAACTCCTCTCCGTCCGTAAAACTTCCAAAATCCTTGCAACATTCCTATTCAATATCTTTGTATAGTCCATTTTTAATACCGATAAGTATCATATTGATACTATTTAAGTTTTCCTCCGTTTCTTCTCCTCATACCCCCAACCTTAAGCGAGCGAGGTTTACCTTTATTATTTACCATTTTACAGTTAACACAAAATTTAAATAGTCCTCCTGCTTGTATAAAACATCTGGGTAAGTCCTAGAGAGGTTGTGTGCTGGATGGTACACCTTGTCTTAATCTCTAGGGTCCGGATGATTTTTAATCTCATGGAAACTCCTTTTCTGTGATTATTTTACCTTGAATCTTAGAATAATAATCTTCGTTGTTAAATTCATATTTGGTAAATATCGCCCCTGAAATGAAATCTAAAACCTGCAATCCCCCATTTGACCTAGAATCTTCATGTTTAATATTCAGGTTTAAACATTTGCTTTTAATATTGAGACGAATATAATTATCAAAATCATCTCTCAAAGACCTCTTAGTTTTTGATTTATCAACAATTAGCTCAATATTATCACTCAAGGAACATTCAGCAATTATTAACTGTGAAAGATAATTATACAGTTTATGCTTTTTTTCTTTCAAATACTCAAAGACCTTAGACTTATCCAAAACAATCGTGAACACTTCAAAATCAATATTCGACAACTTACCAAAAACCCTTTTTCTAATTGCCTCGCTTGAGTTATTCCACTTTATTTCAGGAGATTGCTTTAACTTTTTCTTCAATATTTTCTGCCTAATTTTCTTAATAACTCTCTGTAATTCTGTTTCAGCCCTCGCCCCACACACCAAAAGTGTTAGCGTAAAAAACTTCGATGACGCTTTCTTTTTAAACCCAAGTTCTCCACTTTCATCCAAAAATATGTACTTCATCATTTTTTCTTCCCCCCAACTTTAGGCGAGGGTGATTTCACTATCTTGTCTCCTTCTTTCTGTTTCTTCAAAGGCAATTCCACTATCTTGTTTGGGGAATGGAGGGTTCTGGTGGAAGGGCGGGATTCGGCGATAGCCGATGTGTGTGGGGATTTGGAATTGCCTTTAAGCAAAACGTATGAGAAGATTGGTCCAAGGACGAACACGACAATCAGGTTTACCACTCTGTCAATCAGAGCAACACTAACTGCAATCTCTGGTGGAATTCCAAACACTGTAGAAGTCAAAACAACTAAACCTTCCTTAATGCCCAAACCTGCGGGCGTAACGTTAATGAATATAGAAAGCATTGATGTTAAGGCGACTATCAAAACTGGCAAGATTCCGATCTCAAAACCAAACACTCTAAATTCCAAAAATAACAAAAGAGAAAAAACAATAATATTCATCAAACCAATCAATATCGTTCCTGCCACGAGCCTACCAGACCTTCTAACATACTCCCATCCCTCAATGACCATGTTCGCTTTCTGCAACCACTTTGCCTTGAACGGCCTAATGTGAAATAATACAAAGAATAACGCGACTAGGAAGATCAACAAGAAAATTAAAAAGAGTATCCAATTCCAAAAGCCAAACAACGCCTTTGCCAATATCAATGCAACTAGAGCAACAAACGAGTTCGTCAAGAAGACCATGATGTAGTTGCCTGCAAGATTTCCCAAGAAGCGAGAGTAAGGAAATTCATATCTCTTCTTCAAATAAACTGCTCTAGATGTCGCCCCACCAATTCCCGGGATAAAGTAGTTTCCAAAGGACGTTATCGCGGACAGGCCAAACCATTCTTTGCCAATTAGATTTATTCTAAAAGGAATCATAAAAAGTTTCAGCATCAAGCCGTTATTCACTAAGAACAAAACATGAAGCAAAGCAATTAGAGTAATCAGATAAGGGCTCGCAAGAGACAGTTGTCTAAAGCCCTCGATGTTTTTTGAAATATACCCAACAAAAGCTCCAACTATCAAAACCAATGCAAGCCAGGAGATTATTGTTTTAAGTTTCATGAACAAACCTCGTATAATCTATCAGAAACCTTGCTCAAAACAAATCCCTTACTCTCAAATTGCTGCTTGTATGTTCCAAAGGAGAACCCTAAATTGCTCGGAGGATTTTCCTCCGTGAAGTAAACAGGATATCCCTCTTCGCACAGAGACGAGGCGATCTCAACAGTCTTCTGAAGCCTCACATCTCGCGGGATGGCGGGATATATCGCGATAGTTCTGACTGGATAAACATATTTATCATTAAACCCTGCAAAAACAATTGCGTTGGACGGAGTGTTCAATTCGATCTGTTTCTTAAAACCGTCACCCCACTCAGCCGTCCTAATAAAATATGAATAAGACATCTCGCTATTGATCCCAATTAAGACCCCAGAAGACAAAACCAAGAATAACAAGAGAACAATCATCTTTTTACTTCTCACGCATGAAAACAGTGCCAGCAAGGAAAGAGAGATCATCAAGCCCCAAGGGACCAAGAGATATCTTGCATAACTAGTCCCCACACTACCAACGAAATCTTCACCAGACCAAGTCTTGGGAAGATAGAAAAAGAGATGCAAGAAGATTACGATTATGAGGATGATTATGTAAACGTTTACCTTCCTTTTCCTGAACAACAAGGACAGAACCAAAATCAAGAAAAGAGTAACAACCCCTTGGGAAACAGTCAAGACCTGGTTAACGAAGTTCTTGCCAAGTTTTACAACATCTGAACTAAGCAGAAAACTGAGAATGCCTCTTGGATTAGCATCTTCATCAGCATAGTTCAAAACAAAATCAGGAGAATTAAACTTCAAAAACCCTCCTGTAAAGGAAACTTGGTAAAGAATAAGAGGCAGAAAAATAATTAAAAACGGAACAAGGAGGGCTGCCAGATTCTTCGGAACGAAAACGCTTTTGCGCTGCTTAACTAAAATCAGAACAATCGAAGGGATGATAAACAAAATAGAAGCATAACTAAGCCATATACTGGCACCAGCAAAAAGAGAGAAAATGGCGGCATCCATCTTGCGCCCATCCCTTGAAAAGAGGAAAGAGTAATATAGGGCTCCAAAGAAAAAAGTTGAAGCTATAACGTCCTTAAATGGTGTGTTGGCAACATAGATAAATGCCCCCGACAAGGCGTACAGTATTACCGCAATAGCTGCCTTGAATTCATCGCCCTCAAAAACAAATTTCTTGATGAGGAGAAAGAAAAACATTAAGCTCAAAATTGCAAAGATCGGCCCTATCAGAATAGTAGAACCAGTATACTTGAAGACCGTGTAAACAAAAATTATGCCAGGAACAAGAGAAGACGAAAGAAAAGGAGAGTCTCCAAAACTCATCATCCCCCTTACACCAAAGATTGGATAATCAAACTTTTGATTCAAGCCAGACTCATAACTAAGGCTAGATTCTTGAACCAACAGATCGGAAAAGAAATCGACCTGGTTAAAATCAGTATTTGGAAATTGGTGAATGGTAGCTTTATAGTAAAGAGAAAGGCTAAGAAAGAAGAGCAATACAAATACCGAAATTATAACAAGATTAGTTTTTTGAGTTTCCAAGCTAATATCTCCCGAGAACCTTCATGAAGATTCCCTTTACAATCCCTGCAGCAAACATTGCTCCGGTCAGAGGCAAGAACGCTAGCAAGATGAAAAAGTCTCTAAACTTTTCCGAAAGATAGATTGAGATCAAAACATCCAATGCCAACAAGGCCAAAATAACATAGCCAAATATCGTTGGATAAAAGAAAAGCAAATCTAACAGCGCAATCAAAGCGACCAACAACATAATAATGTGCCAAAAATATTTTCTGCCGGGCCTAAAATAATAATCAACAAACTTTGGACCTCTGTTGTACGTATGAACGATATGATCTTTCAAAGATTCTCTCGAATAATAGGTTACTTTAACATCTGGGCTTTTCAGTATCTTAGTCTTCTGAAGCAACCCTGACAAAAGCTTAGTGTCGTCAGAACTGTCCTTGGACATCTTAAGATTAGTAGCAACAGAAAGAAACAACTTTTTCTTAGCAAAAAAGCCAGCAGTCCCTTTACTAATATCATCAAAATTCTTCTTTGTTATTTCAATCGGTTCAAACTCTTCAAAAGAACCCCCGTAAAGCTTTTTCCGGAACAAGTATCCAAATCTTCCGAGCCTATTTGCCTTGTTTGTTAAGGCATTACCAACAATAACATTATACTTTGCCTTCGCGATTTGTTTTAAAATATCTGAGTGAGCCTCACATCTAGAGTCTACAAACAAGAGGTTCTCGTACAGTGCAAGCTTCGCACCATTTTCACGAGCCGTAGCTCTGCCGCCATTCTCCTGGTTCTTCAACCTAAACCTTGCCTTCTTTTCCCTAACAACAAATTTCTCTATGTTCCTCCTAGTATCATCCGTACTTCCATCGTTAACAATCACAACTTCATAATCTTTCTTCGGATAATCTATATTCGCCAAAGAACTGAGACATCCTTTTATCATCATTTCTTCATTATAGACCGGAACAATTATAGAAAACTTCATTTCCCAAACCTCCTAATATCTTTAACAATCATCTCAGAAGGCGAGGCCTTCTCACTAACTGACTTCTTCTTAAACTTTCGATAGTTCTTAACGAAATCTTTTATGACCTTCTCGTTAAACTTACTCAACACCGTATTCTTTCCCAATCCCTCTTTCCTCTCTGTCTCATTCCTCAACAACAAACACGGCTTCCCTAAATAAGAGCATTCCTCTTGGTTACTTCCACCGTCACTAAAAACAAACTCTGAACCAATGAGCAACTTAGTAAACTCAAAATAATCATATCGAGGTCTTAACTCAATATTCTTATTCTTCTTCAACCTTCCCATAAATCCAAACTCCTCAAGTCTCTTCTTAGTAGGTGGATGCATAATGAACAAAACCTTAATCCTCTTAGAAGTCTCCTTAATTATTTCAATTATTTTCTCGAATTGTTTCTTGTTAAATATATTTTCATACCTATGGACTGTAACCACGACATACTTTTCCTTAGGAATATCAACATTTACCTTCTTCTGATTTTCAATAGCTAACCTCTGGGCATCGACCATAGTATTTACAACAGTGTTAACCTTCTTACCATTGTATTTTTTAACATTCCCTAACGCCCACTTCCCAGCACAATAATAGTGACTTGATAACTTGAACGTTAGAACTCTTGTAAGTTCCTCAGGAAATGGATTAAAGAGATTAAAACTTCTCAGGCCCGACTCGACATGGCCTACCTTCAAACCAGCAAATCTTCCCATCAGGGCGCCAAGCAAAGTCGAGAAAGTATCTCCGTGAACTAGCACAATCCCATCTTTATCACCCTTGAATATCTTTTTCTTATTCCTTAAGGTTTTATACAGTATCCTCAACATCCACAAACCCATCTGCCCAACCCCTGTGATATCCTTGCCAGAATAAAGAGTAATATCCGGCTTCTTCAAATCAAAATTCTTAAGGAGCTTATCCATTGTTTCCTGATGCTGGCCAGTGTAGATATAGTTGTATTCGATCCCTTGCTTTTTCAGCTCTGCCATTATCGGAGCCATCTTGATCAATTGAGCCTTAGTTCCGAGGACTATGTGGATCATCTCCCCACCGCCCCCAGAGCACTACCAACATCCCCCCCACCAACATCACCAATCTTCCCACCCGCCCCCAAAGTGCTCTGAATCATCTCATCAATCCCAAGCTTTGGTCTCCAACCCAAAACATCCCCAGCCTTTTGATTAGATGCTAAAACAGCTGCTGGATCACCCGCCCTTCTCCCTTCAAATTCAACGGGAAAGTCAACCCCAGAAATTCTCTTAAATGCCGAAACTAATTCATCCACACTAAATCCTTTTCCAGAACCCAAATTCAAAACGCCGTTGTATTCGCAATCCAGAGCCATGACATGAGCATCAACTAAATCCTGAATATGAATATAATCTCGTAAACAAGTTCCGTCAGGAGTATTATAATCATCACCAAAAATGCAAAAACGATCTCTCTTTCCATTAATAACTTCCATTATAATTGGGAAAACATTTTTTGCGTCCGGATCAACATATCCCAAAACATCCCCCGCCACGTTAAAGTAACGCAGGTTGGTGTATTCAATACCATGAATTTTATTATACCACCCAATAATTTCTTCACACTTTAATTTCGAGAAACCATAAAAATTAACAGGATTTGTTTCACAATCTTCGGTCAAAGGTTCATCAAAATCTCCGTAAACTGCCGCAGTAGATGAAAAGATCATCTTTTTCACTTTATTCTTAACCATGTAATTAAGTAAATTTATCGTCCCACTGATGTTGTCTGAATATTTCACAGCATCATTCATACTCTCTTCAACAGCCTTGTAAGCCGCAAAATGAATCACCGCGTCATATGGCTCGTTAAAGACCTCATCAAGATTATCAGTCAAATCTTTTTGGAAAAACTTAGCCTTCTCTGAAACAAGTTCCTTCTTTCCCTTAGACAAGTTATCCACAACTGAAACTTCATGTCCTTTTTCAATAAGAGTTTTTACAGCTACACTTCCAATGTATCCTGCCCCTCCGGTCACAAGTATCTTCATGTTAGCTACCTCCCCTTCCGCTCGACCTATCACCCAACTCTAGATTATTCCCCCCCTCCGCGTGAGAACCATCACCCTTCATTAAACCATCAATCCCCGCCCTTCCAGAACCCAAATCTAAAACATCATCTCCTGAAACTCTCCTCTCTGAGTCCAAATCTAACTTATCATCCCCCACAGAACCCACCTCTAAATCATCAGTCTTCCCCCGAGACCCACCACCACAAGACCCTTCGCCCCCGCACCCACAATGTCCCCCACAACAACCGTCCTCAAGATCCATCAGAGAGTCATCCCCATCATCTTTTATGTCATCCTTCCAAACAAATTCAAAACCCTCTTTCTTATCTCTCATCTTAACTACCTCCCCCCGTCCCGGTCAACCCACTCATCCCACCCCCCAGCCCCTCTACCGAAAAGTTTAAATTATCTCTGGCATTACATTTATCATTAATAGATGAAAGGGTTCTGACGAATCCCGTGCTCGCTTGCGATGATGCGGTTAGTAGGTTAGACGAACCCCCGATTCTATTAAGCATTTGTCCTCCGTTCTATATTAAGTAAATTATCTATAACTAAACTCAACCTATATGTCGCGCTTCCTGCTTTTAACTGGCTTTCCTTTACAACCCTTGTCTTGCCGTCATTCACAACATGAACTAGCTTGCTGAATGCCCTGTACTGAAAATCATCAACAGAAATAAAAATGATACAATTATCATGTTTCTTAATGAATCCCAAAACCTCTGCAAAAATCTCTATATTGTCCCGTAACTTTACAATTTTAATTTTATCAAAATAAGACCTTATCCCTTCCCTTTTAATCGTATTTTTAATATGGCTCAGATAAACTTTTCTTCCCCGCTCACCTTTATAATGTTTAAACCTCTCAATTTTGGGCAGCAATTGTGGCACATTATCCTTGCTGATTATATTGTACCCAATCAAATTCTCAGAATAATCTATAAAAATATAATAATCAAACTCTTTCATTCTCTCCCTCCTGCATTTGTCTTCCTATTCATTCTTCATCCTCGCTTCTCGCACCCCGCCCAACACCCCCCAACTCTCCAAGCGCTTACTTCACAAGATCTCCTAGTTTTACTACTTCCAAACATAAAAAACCTTGCCCATCCCCCCTTAAAAACCTTACGATTAGTGTAACTTTGAAGTAAATACAAAAGAGATTAATCCGAGACAACTTTTATTAATATAATCCATTATAGTTAAAAATGTATAAAATACATACTGCAAACTCACGCGCTGAAAAAAGGCTTCAGAATTATATGCGCGTTCG
Source organism: archaeon (assembly GCA_043821585.1). Taxonomy (GTDB): domain Archaea; phylum Nanobdellota; class Nanobdellia; order Pacearchaeales; family GW2011-AR1; genus UBA73. The sequence goes on along the minus strand of JBDRCQ010000002.1, from coordinate 41,079 downwards.
CAGCGATGTGCGGGAGAAATTAGATAGATTAAGACAAAACCCGAAAAAAGAATTGGGAGCCCATCCGTTGCACGGAAAATTAGCAGGGAAATGGGGTTGCTGGCTTGGCTCGAATATTAGGATAATTTACAAGATTGATGACCTTAATAAAATAATCTTCATAGAAGCTGTGGGCAGCCACAAAATATACTAATAGACAAATTCCTTCGTCTTCCCTTCCAGAATATTTTTTTCGCTTTCCACGATTTGATCCATAAGATCAGGATCCTGCAATATTTCTATAGTTTCCTTCATTCCCTCATATTCTCTTAGCGAGATTCTTATTATTTTTTCTTCCATAAAATTCAATAGTTCACAACTTTATAAAGATTTCTTTATCCTTCGTGTGACCAAGAGACATGTGTCCTCTGGCCATTCATTTTACTATCTCTCCAACCTCAAACTATCAACACCTTCCTTCTTCTTTATTCTTTCTATCCGCCCCCTCTTCCTCTCTGCAGCAGAATCTTCATACATCTCTGCACCCTTATCCCGCCCAGAACCAAACATTGCAGCGTCCCCAGCACCAGCTTTCCCCCGCCCCCCACCACGATCCTCGCCAAACATTGCAGCATCACCCAACCCCCTGCCCCCCTTCCCTTGACCACCCGAAGTCCCCGAACCAAACATCGCGGCGTCCCCCCTCACCCTAGACCGATCCATCTGGCCGTTCAACTTCTTAACATGACCGTTAACTCTCTCAACATCACCATTCAACTTGTCCAACTTCTCGCCATGATCTACCTCGTTCATCTTAAGCCTATACAAAACTTCATCCTGCGTAGACTTAATCGTCTTCAACATATCCGCAACCAAAGCAAGAATAGCTAAAGCAGCACCGAACGTCATAAAGAACACCGACACCCCAAACAAAGTCCTAACAGGAGTTGTCGTACTAGTCATCAACCAAAATACAAACGAATACGCGCCTCCTATAAAACCTAAAAGAAATATTAAGAGAGCGGGCATACCAAAGAACGACATCGGTTGCGTGTCCCTTGTAGCCTTCGCAATAATACCCAAGCTCTTAAATCCGTACTTCCTCAAATTCCCCGAGATAACACTCTTCCTCTCCTTATGATATGTCACCTTGCACGGAACCTCCTTAATTCTCATCCCTTTCTCAACGAGGTCAATAAAAACTTCTTGAGTATAAGTAAACTTCCCCTTCAAATTCAACTTCAGAGCCGCATCACGCGAATACGCCCTAAACCCGCACTGCGTATCCGAAAACCGCTCCCCAGTTATCCCGCTAACAAGCTTAGTAAACCAAAAATTCCCAAACTTCTTCAACCATGGCATGTTCGAAGTCATTTCCTTCTTCAAAAACCTCGAACAAGTAACCATATCAGCATCTCCTTCAAGAATCGGCTTCAAAAGCGTCGGCACATCAGAGCTATCAAACTGCCCATCCCCATCAATATTAACAATAACATCCGCCCCCAGCTTCAAAGCAATATCAATACCCCGTTTAAACGTAGTCCCCAGCCCCATATTCTGTTTATTTCTAAAAATGTAATCCGCGCCAGCCCTTTTAGCCGCGCTAGGCGTATCGTCCGTAGAATGATCATCCATCACCATCACTCTCACGCTCTCAACACCCTCAATCTTCCGCGGAACATCCCCGATAACTCTGGCTACGTTCTGCCCCTCATTAAAAGCAGGAATCATCACAATTACCTTGAGTTTTTTACTACTGCTTTCCAATAAGTTATTCATGTATTCCAAACTAGATAAACCCTTTTAAATCTTACTATTTTTACCATTCCAGAGTTACAATACTTTCGTAAGTCTGGATTACAAAGGCAAATTCAATAATTTTGTAACTCTAGAGTTAAAACAAAGACATAAAACTTAAATACCCTCTATTCTCAGAGGTAAGCATGGCTGTAGCCACAGAAATGAAAAACAAAGGCTTATCCTGGCTTACCACAGTAGGACTTCTAGTACTCTTAGTTCTTGCCGGCCCAGCCCAAGGTTTCATTCTTTCTCTAGCTCTTGACAACCCAACCCCCACAAAAGGAAGCACAATAACATTCACAGCAAGCATAGACATTGACCAAGGCGAAAGATTGCCCATTAATTATCTAACTCTCACATTAGACGGCCCAGAAACCCAAACCTGCACATTCTCCCCCGATGGCAACATCATAAGTTCCTGCAAAGGCATCATCTCAATTTCCCGCTCAGCACAGTCCGACTACGGTTACGGATATGGTTATGGCTACGGATATGGCTATCCGAGTGGAGGTTACAACTTCGGCTATGGTTATGGCTATAACTTCGGCTACGGTTACGGATATGGTTATGGCACTCAAGCAGGAAAACTAATCTACACAATCACCTTAGACACAACTGACTACGCCCTAGGTAGTTACAACACAGAACTAAAAGTAAAAATCAAAAACTCTGAATTCACCCAGGCCGGCCCACAACTAACAATCTCTCAGAACACCAGGCCCCTCGGTCATCCCAACCACCCTGAAGACGACGAATGCGAAACAACCTGGACCTGCACATCATGGTCAGCCTGCTCCCAAGGATTCCAATACAGAACATGTAATTTAGTAAATAATGAATGCACAATTTACCCCGAAAGGCCACCAACTTCCCAGACCTGCAACCTAATCCAAGAACTAACACAACCCTACACCCCAGATGTAGAAAGCGACGAAGGGACCCAATCCGGAAACTCCCCGATCACTGATACTGTCATCGGCCCAGGCGGAGTCACACTCGGCGACCTATTCATTATAATAATCGGAATGGTCGTAGTAATCGGCGGCCTGACAAGCACAATCGTGCTCCGAAGAGCCCATCTCCGAAGAAAACTCAACTTTTACACAAACCAGTTTTACTAATTTTCCCCCTAAGAAGTCAGAACACCCAATTTACCATTCAATAATTACAACAGATAGTAAGGTTTAAAAAGTTCGCATAACACCAAAAAACATGACGAAGAGCAAGATTCTTGCAGTATTATTCACAACACTCGTGATAACCCTCCTAGTCCTAACCGGACCAGTTCAGGGTTTCAACCTAAATCTTTCTGTAAACAAGACCCGCCCAATCCAAGGCGACACTCTAACATTCACCGCACAAATCGAAGTCGAATCCGGAGAAAGTCTACAAATCGAAAAGCTAATCCTCGAACTCTCTGGCCCAGAAGAAATCTCCTGCGCATTCACCAGAGACGGAGAAATCCTTGACGGCTGCGAAGACATCACAATAACAAAAATCCAAGACACTAGTTATAGCTACGGTTACGGATATGGTTATGGCTACGGATACTCCCAATCAGGCTTCTTAAAATACAAGATCGAACTCAACACAGAACACGTTAAGCCCGGCAAATACACGACACTACTAAAGGTAAAAATCGGCGAGGAATTCTTCAACCAACCAGGAAAAGACATCACAGTCAGAGATGACGATGACGATCAAATCTGCGGACCAGAGTGGACTTGCTCTTCTTGGAGCCAATGCATCGACGGCGTCCAACACAGAGAGTGTTACAGAAATCTAAACTACTGCCTGTTAGAAGAAAAACCCTCTGAAGAGAGAAGCTACCTACTCGAAGACGGCGATAACTTCCTCGGAGAAGAATCAATAGTCCTAAACCAAATCAGCCAGGACGGCTTCAACGCAAAAAGTTCAACATCGCTCGACTTCCAAAACAACGGAGTCTCCGACAGTCTACAGTTCATAATCATCCTACTCTTAATGAACTGCATCATCACACTAATCAACATAATCGTTAAAGTCCAGAAGAATCGTCATACACGAATGATGAGAGTCCGAAAAAGGATGCCTTCAATCAAGAAAGCAAACTAAATCTTTCCAAACAAACTTCTCCAAAAGCTATTACCTAAAAATAGCAAAAATCCGCAACAGAAAAAGGGAACTTTTAAACTTTTACTACTCCTTTCAAGTAAAATACATTTATATATAAGTGAAACTTATTTTCAAACATGAAAAGATGTTTCTCAAATAAAAAATTAGTATCAATATTCATAACACTCTCTGTCATCCTCCTTCTCCTCACTCTCGGCCCAGTAGAAGCATTTGTCCTAGGATTCACGGTTTTCGAAGATGAAGTCGTCCAAGGACAGCCGATAGATATTGAAATCGAAGTAGAGATAGAACCCGGAGAGTTTCTAGATCTACAGCACATCACACTTTTACTCGATGGCCCACAAGATTTAATTTGCAGATTCCTTCCGAACGGAACGCTCATTAACGATTGCCCTAACGTTCAAATAACTCAAACAGAAACAACAGCCTATGGCTTCGGTTACGGCTACGACCAGGGCTATTTACCAGGATTCTTAAAATACGAAGTCACAATCAACTCAGCTTCACTCGCTCCCGGAGCATACGCCGCAAGATACATCATCACTGCCCCAGACGCAGGACTTGAAAGCCCAGAGCAAATGATCTACATCCAACCTCCTGAAGCGGTCCAAAGCTGTTCGGTCAGAGCTTCAGGAGGAACAGCAACTCTTGATGAAGAATCATACAGAAACCGAAACAGGCTAAACCTTTACGTCCCATCCGACAAAGCAACGGGTGGCAAGGGCTCATTCACCGCACAAAACGGCGACAGACTCTCTTACACCTATCAAGTCAACAGCGCAGTCCAACTAGACCCAAATACAATAATGTTCTACGTATCCGGCGAACTAAGAAAGCACACTACAGTCTACCAGGAAGCCGCAACAATCACCCTAAACAAAGCAACATCAAAGATAAAAATCGAAGGTGAAACACTAGACGTAGAAAGCATGAATGTCGGTTTCATGAAATGTTAATTTTTAGATAATTTCTTCACCAAAAACGATATTTAAGTTTTAATTACCCAACCTCTAAAAAACTAATTAATCATAATGAAATGGAACATCAGAAAGCTCTTCTCTAAACTCTTCCAGCTCATCAAAACCTACTCGTCCATCTTGATTTAAATCCAACTCTCGAGCAAGCGCCTGAACATTCTCATATGTCAATGGAAAACCAACCTCTCTAGTCAATGCAACAACTTCATCATATGCCCTCCTCTCAAACTCATATCTTCCAAAACTAACCCTTTCATTCTGAGCCTGACAACCAGCCAAGGCTAAAAAACCCACGCCCAACAAACCCAATAAATTTCTCCCCATCATAATTATCCCGCTCCAAATACTGTTATAAATCTTTCGATAAAGTATTTAAATCAGTAAACCAATCAACCTTATGGAAAAATGGCAGACCATTTCATTAACTATTTTTCTAGCCGTTTTCTTAACCATATCTTACCTAAACCTCGAAGAAATTAGTCTAAGTTCAAGATACGCTGGCCAAACATCTGGCAAAACACCAATAGGCGAACTCCCAACAGGGTGTCCTTCAGGCACTTTTTCATGCTCAAGTTTTAACGGAAACAATAAAATATGTTGCCCAGGCGGAGAGGGTGAAGCATTTAGTTGCCTCAACCACCCACTAGTCCCAAACCTAGCAGTATGCAAGCCAGAAAGCGAATCCTCCTGTACAGACCAAGGCAAACAATTCTGTTCTGGCACTTTCTCAACCGTTTGCTGTCCCTCTAGCTGGACCTGCGGAGAAACACTAGGCTTTGCAACATGCACACACCCAAACATGGGTAATTGTGAAGATGCGGGTTTAGAAACCTGCGGCAGTTACGCTTGCTGCGACCCTAGCTATCAAGAATGCACGGACAATACATACTGCTCAACAAAAGACGAAGCTAGCTGCGAAAATAGAGGAGATGGTTACACCTTCTGTCCCGGATCCCTATACAACTCTTGCTGCCACCCAGGAGAAGATTGCGTAACAACAGGCAGCATCCCAAACTGTATACCTAGTCCAGAACCACCTCCTGAAAATGAAGACGATTGTCCAGACGGAAGAGAAACCTGCGGGGGGGACTGCTGCGAAAGTGACCAGAGATGCTGCGACTTCGGTAACGGATATGAATGTACATTCGAACAAGAACCCTACTCAAAATGCAGAGAACCAGTAGAAGAAGCAATCCCTGGAGAAGCAGTTACCGGCATTATAGTCCGATAAATCTAAAAGAACTACTTCCTCAGCTTCTTCCCCAACGCCGCCTCAGTCAAAACCTCTTCCTTCCCGCTTTCCATATTCTTCAACTTATACTTCTTTCCCTCAACCTCACTCTCCCCCAAGAAAATCACGTAAGGGATCTTCATTGCGTTAGCATAATCCATCCCTTTCCCAATCTTCCTAAAATCAATCCCGCAGCTCACACCCAATTTCCTCAACTTTCCTGCAAGTTTTATCGCCGCCAAATCCTGATCAATCGATAAGATAAGCACTTTCGGAAAATCATCCACCTTAACATTAGCCAACTCTGTAACTCTCTCAAGTCCAAACGAAATCCCAACAGCTGGAATCTCCCGATTCGAGTATTTACCAACACTCTTGTCATATCTGCCGCCCCCAGCAATAGAATCCTTCTTCCCCGCCACCCTTATTTCAAAAATATTTCCCGTGTAATAACCCAACCCTCTTATCAAATACGGATTAAACTTAACCTTCACGCCATAAGCCCCACAAACCTCAATCAATTCCTCCAATTCTCCAATACCATCAAACTCATTCTCCTTAAAGAACTTCAAATCCTTCTCAAGTAGCTTCAACAACGTAATTATCTGTGTAGTCTCCGCATACTTCTTCAAGTTCATCTTCACTTCATCCTCTCCGATTTTATCAATCTTGTCAAGCTCCCTCATCACCGCCTTCACGTTTTGAATCTGCACACTCTGAATAATTGCCTCCAACAATTTCCTATTATTCACCTGAACTTCCATATCAATCTTCAATTCTTTCAAAATATCAACAAACAAAGCCAAAACCTCTGCATCAGCATTAACACTCCCATCCCCCAGAACGTCAACATCACACTGCGTAAACTGCCTAAACCTTCTTGCCGTAACTGGCTCGTCCCTAAACACCTCCCCAATTTGATAACGCTTAATCGGCATTTTCAAATTCGGATTCTCTTTCAAGATCCTAGCAAGCTGAAAAGTAAACTCGTATCTCAACCCAAGATTTCTCCCCCCGCGATCCTGCAACCTGAACCTCTCCGAAACCGCCTCATCAACTCCCTCGCTCGGCAAAGCGTCCGGCCTCATCAACTCGTCATACTCAACAACCGGCGTCTCCCACGGCGAAAACCCATACATCCTAAACCATTTCTCAATAACTTCTTTTACCTTCGCCCTCTTCAAGCTCACCCCAGGAAGAAAATCCTGAAAGCCCTTAACCGTTCCTACATCTAGTTTCATTTTTCTCCTCCTTGTTTCAATTCCTCAGGAATTGGAAACTTTTCAAACTCATTCATCAAGTTTTTACCATACACTATTCTTGAAAAACATTCCGCTTCTAGCTTAGCATCATCCAAAGCATCATGTGGCTTTCCACCCTTAACAACTTTCCCCCCATTCATCTCGAGCCTATCCATCTCCAGCCCACAGAACTTAGCAATAACTGGCAATCCCATTTTAACTCTGTCCTCACCAACATTAAACTTCCCCCTAATCTGGTAAAACCTAACCGCGGCAATTCCATACAAATCGATTGTCTTTGTAGGTAAACTAAACGGAATCCCATACCTACTGGCTCTCGCCCACAAAAACCCATAATCAAACGGTGTGCTCTGGCAAACTAAGTTTCTAACTTTCACGTTCTCTGACCACTTAAAGAACTTCTCCAACATCCCCTTCTGAGATTGCTTAGATGCATCCCTATACTCTTCCTCCGTCTTCCCGCATATCTTTAAAGAAATCTCCTCAACACAGTCTTCATCATCAATCCTGCACTCCTCAAAAAAAACATTCTCAGGGTTGTCTGTGTCTATTGCCCCAATCTGCCAAATCCCGTTCTTTTCCGGAAACAAATCCCCACTAGTTTCTAAATCAACTACAATCATTTTTCACCAAAAGCGGAAGGAGAGAGTCGAACTCTCGTTTTACGGACCACAACCGCACGTTCTAACCGTTGAACTACAACCGCCATGTATTTAGTTCTATCTCTAAAAGAGAATATAAAGTTATTCGTAGAAAACAGCCCATCAAAAAAACCACTGCCTGCCTGCAAATCACCCACAACACCTCGGTCCGGGATGGTCGGCAATATAATTCCTAAAGAAAAGTCACAACTAGAACAATTACTTCCTGTTCTGCCAATGGGGATACCCCCAAAGTTTAGTTGTCATGTCAATTAGAAAAGTTAGGAGTTTTTAAGTTTAACTATACCCTTATTTCATGATCGCGCCCTTCATAAAGACCAGTTATAGGCAATGTGTCGCTAAGCATATATTCTCTCAGGCTATCCGTGCCCATCAGAATACCCATCTCCCCGCCAACGACCCTTATAGTCTCAGCACAGGAAATAGGATTTTCCCTTTTTACTAAATCCTCCTCACGCGCAACCCAAGCACCCACCTCAGGATTCCCAGGCCATTCACTGCCAAACTTCAATCCGAAGACATCAACTATCCTATCACCGCTATCTTCATCAGCCCACAAAGCCCCCAGTAAAACGCCCTGTCCCTTAAGAGCCCCATAATTCCTATCTAAAACAAACCTCAAATAATCTCCTGCGCCATTAACTTGTGTTCCGTTATCATTACCATAAACATCCCTCCCCGCAGTATGAAAATAGAATCTCCCGTTCATCTTTCCCGTAACAACAAATCTATCTCTAAATGGCATAAAATAACTTCCAAGAAGACCTTTTTAAGTTTATCCCTAACGCCGGCTCTGTTGAAAAAATCAGAAGTTGTAGGTTTACTAGACAATTGGGGCGAGGCGGTTTCTGGTGGCAGGGAGGGTTTTCTCCGTAGGAGAAATTCAAAGTGGGAATCTGAAACCTACACAAAAAGAGATTTTCAACAGAGCCCCTAATGCCTCAGAGCAATAACAATCGCCCCGGCGGTTATCAAAGAAACCCCAATTCCTGTCTTAATGTCAATATTCTCACTCAAAAACAACGCCGCAAGAATAACCGCAAACACAACACTCAACCTGTCAACTCCAGCAACCTGAGCCACAGAACCATATTGCAAAGCCAGGAAGTAAAACAACCACGACAACGCCCCCGCGATTCCGCTCAAAACAATATAAAACATCAACTTCGAATTTGTAAAAGACTTAATACTAAGGGACAACTTGCCCTCAATAGCAATCACTGCAAAAAGAAAAATAAACATCACCAACGCTCTTATCGTAGTAGCAACATGAGAATCCACTCCTTGCAAACCAACTTTCCCAAATATCGCAACTAACGCTGCACCAACAGCAGAAAGAAGCGCGAACACAAGCCATGCGTATTGCATAAACTACTCAAGAATAAAATCCTTATAAACTTGTCTAAACGTCTCAACAAGTAAGGGTGCCTCGACACTACAGATCATAAAAACCTATGTTTTTTTGTCAACAAGCTTGCACTTTCTGAGATCCTTCGCTTGTTTTACCAATTCAAGATATTCATATTCAACATCCCTGATCTTTCCGACATCCCCCCCATATGGCATCAGTATATCTGTATAGAATTCTTCAAAGTCTCTAACCAAAACAACTTCTCGGCCATGAAATACAGGAGACCTATCTGCTGCGTCTTGTCTCTTCACCCAATAATCAATTGCGAGCTCTTCCAAATACCATTTCTTAAATTCGCTTCTTTCTCTATTTGAAGCCGTTCTTATGAGCTCTTTGTAAGCAGCCTTATCTCCGTTTGACGCATCATAGGTTATATTTGGAGGGTGATATTCTAAAATTGAACCATCTGGCAAAACAAAATCAAAAAGCGCTCCAGACCGTGAATCAACCTGAAAAGTTTTGCCTTCAATTATTTCAAAATCTGGAACATATCTTTCAAGCAAAATTCCCAACGCCGCCTCCCGTCGAGATCCAAATAATCTCCCTTCAAGCATCACTCTCCTAGCAATTTCACTCCTCTGGTACAACACGCCATTATCCCTTAACTTCAAACGTGTTTCATCCGAACACTGCCTTCTCCTCCCAGTCTCGGACAACTTTCTTTTATGTTCTTCAGAAACCGTTTTTCCTTTACTCGATTTTGATATATTCTGCCTATGTTCTTGAGTTATGCCCCCATAATTCGGGTTTAGTTCTCCCTTTTGTTTATCTGAACTTAACTTTCTTGCCCTTCTTTTTCTATCCTCCTCAGAAATACCCTCCTGAGCAAGCACTCTAGAAACAAAAACTTTGCTTACTCCGTTAGAACTAGCAAGCGCTCCATTCGAAGTATACTCTCTTAACTCTCCATTCCTATCTCGTTCAATTTCTCCCTTAACCAAATCGACAATTCTCTTTCTTACTTGCCCATCTATGCTATTAGCTTGTTTCTGAATGGCTCTAGCACGAAGGTCTATTTCATCAGCAGCCAATACCTTAGATACATAGGGGTAAATTCTAGCCACGCCAAAGATATCCTGCAATTCCCCGTTAGTTGTGAACCTTGGCAAACTTCCTTCCCCATGCAACCTAACTTCTCTTTCCAACAAGTCTGACAATTCATCCTCTTCTTCTGGGCTTAGGTTTTTACGAGCCCTTGATAACTTGTCCCTTTGATCACTGGTAAAATTTTTCCCTTGGTGAACTTGAGTGATGATTCTACCTTTACGGCGCTTCCTATCCAAAGAATCTAAATCACTTTCCCTTAAAATTTGCCCAACATATTTCACAGAAACACCGTACTGAGCACCTATTTCACCATTAGTAGTAAATCTAGACAATTCTCCTCTGAGATCCTGTTCAATCTCTCGCCTAACCTTCTCAACAATCTCACTATTACGCCATGAAATCAAATCTCTATCAACCACCATCTCAACCCACCTCTCCGACCCTCGGCTCATTCTCCCTCTCCAACTTTTCCTGCAGAGCGTCCAACTCAACTCTCCTTTCTTTGCTCATTTCGCGATAAATCCCATGAACAATCTGATAGCAAGCCCCCTGCCAGAAACCTCTGTTCCCATTAGTCGTCAAATGACAATCTTTACACAATAAAACCAAATTTTCCTCAGAGTTGTTTCCCTTATCATAATCAATGTGGTGCACATCGTGTGCTCTTCCATTCTCCGGTTCTCTGCATCCTTGACAAACATAACCATCCCGCTCACGAATCAAAGGTCTCATCACAAAATAGAAAAATGGCGAATACGGGACTATCGAACTCCAACCTCTAAAATTCGGATTTGCTTCTCCCGTAAATCTCCCCCTCCTTGATTCCGACAACTTCTTTCTTTCCTCATCTGTTCTTTCCCTTCCAACTTGTATCTGTGCCTTCAACTTTCTAGAACGAAACTCTAAATCTCCTTCAGAAATCCCTCCAGCTATTAAGTAACCCCTAAGCGTCTTCCTACCAACCCCAAACTTTTCCCTCAATTCCCCATTGGTAGTGAAAGTTACATCTTCTCCAGCTCTATAATTATTTACCTCAGAAGACACCAATTCCACCAACTCTCTTCTCTGCTCATCAGCTAATTTTTTAGACCTTGGCACGCCCTTCCCGGTTTTACCAGAAGCCGGATTTGCCAGCCCCCTAAAGTAAGCAGTTCTTAGTCTCCTGTCTTCCAAGGGTATCGAAGAAGTCCTCAAGGTATACAAAACCGCGTCTTGACTAGCGCCAAATCTCTCCATCAACCCCGCGTTTGTAGTAAATCCCTCCAAATCACCCAACTTATTCAATTCTATTTCTTCTTTAACTACTTCAACAAGCTCCCCCCTTTTCTCAGGAGTCAAATATCCCCTAGTCTCCGCAATCCTTCGTCTGGTTCCTTCATCTACCTTTCTTCCCCTAAACCTTTCCGAAATCGCCCTTCTTTGACTCTCGGGCATTTTTCTCCCCTTACCTTTCTTATTTCTTTCAGCAAGCGCCTGGCTACGTATCCGTTTCCCCCTAAATCTCAAATCAGTTTGAGGAATTCCAGAACGAGCAACATACCCTTCCACATTATCCCCATTAACCCCAAACCTCTCCGCAAAAACAGAAAAAGGCGTGTATCTTTCTAATCGCCCGGCTCTGTCTAATTCAATCTCTCCCCTAACTAACTCAATAAGATTTTGGCGATCTTCCCCACTAATTTTCGCATGATTAACCATTTATGCAGCCTCCTCCTTTCTAACTTCGTTAACACACCTACTAAGATCTCTAAACTCTCTAACAAACTCCGCCCTAGAAGGCAAACCCTCGCCCCGCTGAGAAATAAAATCATACAACTCTCCAAGAGTTTGCACTAATGCAACATCCCTGCCACTATACAAATCTGAAGCATCAACCGCGGCCTGCCTCTGAGCAAGATAATCTGCAGCCAAAATCTTTTTGTATCTTCTCTCAAAAACCTTGGCTCTCTCCGGAGACATCCCAGCCCTCATCCCCTTATATTTTTGAGATTGTTCTGCAGAAGGCATATCCCCCAGTCCATTCTTTCCCTTAAACATTAAAATCGGATGCCACTCAACAAACGTATCTCCCACTAAGAAATCTGGCGTTATCGACATATCGCTTTCTACCTGGTGCGCGATCTCCGCCCCAGAAATATGCCTCTCAAGCAATGCATGCACTACAGCTTCGCTTTTAGAGTGATAGTGATTTCCATTAAAAGAATAACGAGTTTTTCTTAAAACATCAGATCCCTTCTTTCCTGCAGCACTTAATTGCTCAGAATCCAATGAAGCAATCCCCACGCCGTTTTTATAATTCGTTCTTCCCATTGCAACTTTCTCCGCTAAACTCATTGCAAATATCCCTCTTCCCATTTCACGATTTGCTCTCCCACTAACCCTCCCGCCAATCCTTCCACCCTTTCTAGCAAGGCTAATTCTTCTTTCAGGTCCAATGGCAAATGTTCCTGCTCCTCTCTCGTAAGACACCCTTCCCCCAATCCTTCCAGCATGGCCCGCATTCTCAACTCTTTGTTCCCTATCTAAACCATGTACCCCTGTTCCTTCATCGCGATTTTTCTCACCGCTCTTCCTCCCAATCTCTCTCCTCTGCTCAGTACTTAACCCGCCAATCCCATTGCCTTGCTCATAATTCCTCCTTCCGATTTCACTTCTCTGTTCGGCACTCATCCCATGTATGCCACTTCCAGACTCGTAAGTTCTCCTACCGTTTTCTGCACCAACACTTTTTCCAGAAGAAACCTGTAATTGCTTTGTTCGATAGTCTCTATCCGACAAATCTCTTAATGCCCTTCTAACAACACTTAACCCAAATCCTGTAGCTTCAGCCAACTCTATATTGGTACTCAACCCATCTAAGATTCCTGCTCTATGCGCTTCAATCTCTTCACGAACTATGTCAAGCAGAGCCTCCTTGTCTTCTTTCCTTGTCCATTTAGCCATTTCAAGCCGCCCCCTTCTTCCTTCCCTGCCCTTTCTTCACAGCGAAAGACTTAACATACTTCACATTGTCCCTAAATTCCTTCTTGAAAGCGACATAGCTAGGTAAATCTCCTCCATGACGCTCGATAAATTCATACAAATCCCTTGTCTTTGCAGCCAATGCTAAGGAAGTTCCCGCATATTCTGAATTATCAACTGCAGCCTGCCTACCACCTCTATAGTTAACGGCAAGAATTTTCTTGTAATCTTCATCAAACTCCTTCCTTCTCTCATCCGAAAGTTGATCAACAACCCTCTTATACGATTTCAGTTCTTCTCTTGAAGGAATGTCTCCTCGTCTACCATGACTTAAGATTATAGGATGCCACTCAAGGAATTCTCCATCCACAAAAAAGTCTATCCCTCCATTAGAAATACCACGATCCCTAACCTGAAAAGTTTTACCTTCTACAGTTTCATGGCCTTGGAGATATTTTTCCAACAGCAAAGCAACAGCCCCTTCCTGCTGCGAAGATGCATAAAACCTATCCTCAACAAAATAGCCCTTTTTTCGTAACAGTTCTGCAGTTTTCGGTCCAGAAATCTTGCCCCCAATTTTACCGCCAATATGCCCAGCTCTTTTTCCGTTAGCACTCATTTCTTCAAAAGTCTTTTTTCCAAATCCTTTTTTCCAGTTTGCTCTTCTTTGTTCTGTTGTCAATCGACCAAGACCCTCACCCCAAATTGCTCTTCTTCGCTCTAGAGTTAATAAAGCCAAACCCTTCCTGTAATTTTTCTTACCTAGCTCTCTTTTTTGATCTTCAGTTCTATCAGCAAGAGTTTTTTCATAAGCTCTTTTTCCAGCCAACACCCTATTTTTCAAGAACTCTTCGGCTGGAGTTGAGCCATATACGAGTGGATCTCTGGCGATTATCCTTTGTCTCTCTGCTCTTATGTCATCAGGGATTTTTCCCCTAAAAATTTCAGATACATAATTCACAGAACAACCCAACATTTTAGATAGCTCGGTATTAGTGCTCAATCTATCTAATATCCCTGCCCTATGTGCTGCAATCTCTTCTCCAACTAGATCAACTATCGCCTGTTTGTCTTCTTCCCTGATTAGTTTTCTCTTAGACATCGTCATCCTCCATCAGCTTCCTCAACCCATACTCCAAAACATGACTCCGATTACGAAAACGCCCATTTTCCAGGAACTTCTCAATTTCTTCGGCCAAAGCCGAGTCTATGGTTACACTGATTTTCTGTTTTCCCATAGAATCCGACTTTATCCTACTTTTTTAAAGCTTTCTATTTATAACTACTAAAGAATTACAACAATTACCCTTTTCTAGCCAATCCCCACATCAAATCAAAATACTTTCTATAACCCTCAACCATCTCATTATTCTTAACAACAACAGCAAACGGGTTATCCTTGCTCCACAAAATAAGCGCCACCTTATCCCCATAAACATTCACAGCCAACGGAGAAGAATACTTCTGCGGTAAATACCTAATCTCCGAATAAGGGATCTTAAAGTCCTTCCTAGATTCATTAAAGATAACCTTAACTTTTATCTTATTAGCAACGCGACGCTTATCAAACCACTTAAAATAAAACTGCAGAATATCATAAGCCAAAGGCGAAGCCCCGATAATCAAAACTTCCTTCCCTGTAGCAATCTGATCTTCCATAACCGTCTTCAGCCCATTCTTACCCTTGTAGAAATTAACTTCTTCCTTTTCCCTGGTCTGCATAAAAAGCTCCTGCATTTCCGGCAAAGCCTCCAAAACTCTCTCTTGTTTCATCTTCAGCAACTCAACAACAGAAGAAGGATCCGCCGCCTGAAACAACCTTCGGTTATTCTGCATCACACTCCCAACCAATCCCTTTTCCGCCAATCTACCAAGAGCATCATAAACAACCCTTCTATGCAGCCCTGCCCGCCTAGCAATCTCACCTGCATGATTCGGCCCAAACTTCAGAAGCGCCTCATAAATTATAGATTCATTCTCTGTTAATCCTGCCTCACGCAACTCGGTTCTCATGTAAACAAACAACTTTCAAAATATATAAAAGTTGTGGTAACAAAAGTAACCACCCAATTTAATCAACCCTTCATAGTTATAAAAATCATGGCAAAGAAATCATTTTTCCAAGAGCGAACAGTCGCCCAAATTAGAGACCTCTCTGCACAAGAGACATCCAGGCAAAGGGGCCTAGTCAGAACAATTGATGATCTCGACCCTACAACAGACGGATTAACAGTAAGGGCACAACTTATTCCGGGCAAATTTTTCAGAGGAGGGTTAACACAAGCTCAAGCCTCCAGAAAGGCATACAAACACGGAGATCTAATTCCATTAAGCCATCCACAAACTTGGACAGGATGTTACAATTCTCCTGAAATCCCTTTAGCAATACGAGCAAGAGATTTTACTCAGTTAAGGGCAATGAGAGAAGAAGACATTAACGTCTTTGGCTATTCGATCAGGCCAGAATGGGGCGACCGAACAAAAAGAGTCTTCCCATTCGTCTGGATGCCCGAAGGCCTTCGCCTATTCGGATACGCAGAAAACAATGCAGGTGGCATCGGCGTAGAACCTTATCCCGATGCCAAAAGAGTAAGAAGAGACGGCGCAAGCGTAGTCGTAACAGTTCCATCAAGAACCCAAAAAAATCCAAGATATAGCTTCAGATTGGTAGGAGTTCCATTCGTCAGAAGCAGAGAAAACCTCTCCTCAGTCTTAACACTAAGGCCCCATGTAATCCAAGACGAAGACACGGGAGAACCAAAAACAGGAAGAACTCCCCACGACCAATATAACATTAAGTATGCTTATGAAGGGGACAGAGAGGGATCAAACCCCCTAACCTTCTATCCCCACGACCTAGCAGGTTACCTCGGAATCGTAAAGGCGCAATTAGCGGATCACAACATGACTGCAATGGAAATGAACCCATTCGCACTACCCAGCCGTCACCAGGCAGAGTTTTACACCAAACTTTGCAACAACGTCTTAGTATACGATCCAAGCCTAGAAAGCAAGGATAAATTAAGAAAGCTTCACGTCGCAGAAAAATCACTCCTTCTAGCAAGAGCAATAGGTCAATTCGGACACGACGATTTCGCCTACTGGGATCCAGCCCGAGACGGCAAACTCAAAGATTACGATTGGTCTGTCAAATCCTAGTTAAACTTTTATACCCCTTTTCTTTCCAATTTCTATGGCAAAAGAAAAATTCTACATAACAACGCCGATATACTACCCAAACGATGTCCCTCACTTAGGGCACGCTTACACAACAATCGCAGCAGACGCTCTCGCTCGCTGGCACAAACTTCTCGGTAAGGAAGTCTTCTTCCTAACAGGAACAGACGAACATGGGAAAAAACTAGCAAAAACTGCAGAAAAAGCGGGCAAATCTCCAAAAGAATTCACCGACGCCCTAATCCCCGAATTCAAAAAGGCCTGGGAACAGTTAGAAATAAAATACGATCACTTCATCAGAACAACCGACCCGGAACACGAAAAAATCGTCCAAGAAATTCTACAAAAATGCTTTGACGCTGGCGACATCTACAAAGGGGAATACGAAGGCCTCTACTGCACTGATTGCGAAGCATACTACACCGAAAAAGACGCTCCAGACTTTATTTGCCCAACCCACAAAAAACCCCTTGAAAACCTCAAGGAAGAATCATACTTCTTCAAACTAAGCAAATACCAAGACTTCCTATTAGGTCTCTACGAAAAAAACCCAGACTTCATCTCACCCCAAAAAAGAAGAAACGAAATAATCAACCGCGTAAAAGAGGGCCTCAAAGATTTCTCAATTTCGCGAACAAGTTTTGACTGGGGCGTTCCACTTCCATTCGACAAAAAGCACGTCGCCTACGTTTGGTTTGATGCTCTCCTAAACTACTACAGTGCCTGTCAACTTCCAAACAAAAAAGAATTCTGGCCCGCCGACGTCCACATAATCGGCAAAGACATAATTTGGTTCCATACAGTTTACTGGCCCGCAATGCTCAAGTCCGCCGGCCTAGACCTGCCAAAAAAAGTCTTCGCCCACGGTTGGTGGACAGTCCTAAATGAAAAGATGGGCAAGTCCGCAGGCAACGCAATCAAGATCGACCAACTCATAGGCTACGCTGGTCCAGACACCGCAAGATACTTCTTACTCAGAGCCGCACCTTTCGGAGACGACGGCGACTTCTCAGAACAAGCCCTAAAAGACAGACACAACAACGAACTGGCAAACAAAGTCGGCAACCTAGTTTCCCGCGTAAGCGCACTAGCGGAGAAATATGGATTAGAAGAATGCAAGTCAACTTCGTTGAAAATAGAAAAAACAAAATTCGCAGTAGAAAAACTAATAGAAAACTTAGAATTTGACAAAGCCCTAAACGAAGTCTTCGCTTTTATAGACAAGTGCAACGAATACATCCAAGAAAAGACTCCCTGGACAACACAAGACAAAAAAGTCCTCTACGAACTTGCAAACGCAATCAAAGATTTCACAATTCTCCTAAGCCCATTCATCCCAGAAACCTGCGACAAAATCGCAAAAACATTCAACTTCAAGATCTCCCTAGATGAATTAGACAAACCACTTAAAGTTTCTAAGATAAAAAAGTCAGATATTTTGTTTAAGAAAATCTAAAATGTCAGAAAGAACACTCTCCCCAGACATCCTTGAAACCAGAGAAGACAGAGCAAACCTTGGCTGGTATCTTATGGGCGCAATCCCAGGAGCATTAATCGGCGCGGTAGCAGGATTCTACTACGCAGACGGACTAAACGACAGTTACGAACTTCTAAAGGAGGCCCCAAGGGTTGTTAGAGGAGCCATAGATGCCTTAGGCCTAATACTTGGAGGCACTGCAGGAGACATCGTTGGAGGCTTCTCGGTATTAGGAATCAGATCAGTTGTTGGAAGATTTAGCCGGCCATCCTCAATCCGTCATGATTAGGAGACGTTACTCTTCTTCGTCCTGTTTGCCTAAGAGTTATTCTCTCGCCACCATCTGTGAGAAAAAAATAATACCTCTGCCGATGTGATCCCCCATTATATTTATCAAAAATCCCCTCCTCCCTTCGTACCTCTCCAGAATATTCATTCTCACCAGCATAAAGTGTCGTACGTCGACCAACCCATTTAGACAATATTACCATTAAATCCCTACTATCTCATCTTTTTTAAAATTAACTAACCAATAAATACCCAAAAATCACAACCGCCAACGCCAAAGCGTAAGTCCCAAACCACTTCAAATTCTTCCTAGACACCAGTACTTTTCCATAAAGCAAATGAATCGTCCCAAGTCCAACCAAAAACGCCACCAAGGTCGCCCAAATCATCTCAGAAGGTAAAGTCTGCCCACCAATCTCCAAAATATTCGCTCCAAGAATTATGGGGATGCTCATCAAAAACGAAAACTTAATCGCCTGCCTCTCATCCAACCCAAAGAGATAGCCCGAACCGATAGTTGCCCCGCTCCTTGAAATTCCAGGGAACAAAGCAAATATCTGCGCAACTCCGATCATAAAAGAATTCCCTGCTTTCAAAGACCCTCCCTTTCTGGAAGTTCCTGCAATAAACAAAAACACTCCCGTTATAGCAAACCCAAAGGCAGTGATTAACAGACTGTTAAACACTTGTTCAAAAACACCCCTTAGCAAATACCCAACAATCGCCGCAGGAATCGTAGCAATCAAAACATAAATCCCCAGTTTCCCATTCTCGGACTTAAATCGCCCCATTAGCAAATCCCGAATGATGTCAACAATATCCGAACCAAAATAGACAAAAACCGCCATCAACGTCCCAAAATGCAACGCCACCTCAAACGTCAAACCACCCTGATAATTCAAAAGCTTTTCAAACACAACCATATGCCCAGACGACGACACAGGCAGCCATTCAGTCAACCCTTGCACTATCGCAATGATTATCGATGTAATCAGTTCATTCATAAAACTCAGACACGATTTGGGTTAATAAAATTAATTACTCTATTCAAAATCCTTAACTAGAGCTAACTCGTTTCCCTCAGAATCCCTAAAGAAAGCATTTCTACCCCATGGAAATTCAGTTATTCGATTTTCATCCAAGCGTACAAAGTTAGGCATGGCCTCCCCAGAGAAGAATTTTACCCCTTTTTCCTTCAGTTTTCTTACCTCCTCATCCAAATCATCAACATAAAACTCAAGTCCTGAAGTGATACCGCCATACAGATATAGATGTATTTCCGCGTCTCCAACACTAATTGCTGCCCAATCTTTTTCCTGCCTCCGACAAAACAATCCTAATTTTTGAGTATAGAACCCAATGGCCCTCTTCAGATCCTTGACCTTAACATCAATTATAACTTTCATCAGAATAAAATTGCTCCAAAGTTTAAATCATTTACCCTACATTAAAAAACTCACCCTCCAACGGTCCGGCGGGCGGCTGGTATGATAATAAGAAAGAAAAAAGAAAGAAAAAAGGTTTATTCAAGTTCAAGCATCATCTCGAAGCCATCCTCTAAGACTTCCTCGAGCTGGTCTTCCTCGTCTCCCTCAACCTCGCCCAGTTCCTCCTGTTTATCAGCCATCCCCAGCAAAACTGCTTGTCTGCAGTTAGGGCAGAACGACTGATTCAGGAGCTTAGCGAAGTGGTTCTCGACGAGAACACCCTGCGACGCTTTTTCTTGTTCTTGCAGTATCGGCCAAAGGTCGAACATAACGTTGCAACCCTTGCACCTAACCGGCAGCATATACATGTCCTGTTTCATTGTATACTATCTAAACTATACTTCTTTATATATACATGACAGACAGAAAGAAATATTTCACCTAACGACATAGTTTATATAACGAATTCCTGCCAAGTGACTAATCGTAACTCTCAAAAAGTATCAAGCGAATTTATATACCTCGTGACTAGAAAAGGACGAAAAAACTACTAAACCTTCAAAGGAACTAAGATTACCCTAAGAAACCCATTAACATTCCAAGTAAGTCCCCTCCCCCAAAGAGATCCCCCAGACCTCCCAACATCCCCCCATCACCGCCCAAACCGCCACCAACAAGCAACCCTAATAATCCGCCAGCAATTGCCCCAGGAGGCCCACCAATCATAAACCCAACCAATGCGCCCAATAATGCAACAACAATTCCCCCAAACCCTCCCAGATCTAAATCAAAGACACATTCATTGTCTTCATTACAAGTCCCAAAAACACAAATAGAGTCTTCTATGCACTGAACACAATCCCCCTCATCTACCTTACAAGCAGTACCAACAAAACAGCAGCCCCCTGCCTCACAAACATCTTCATCCGCTTGAGGATCATAATTCGCATTACACTGCACGCACTGCAACAAATCAGCATGACAAACCGTATTCCCCTTCCGAGCCGCTCTATCTGTTAAAGACAACCCCCAGATTTCATCCGCAGTCAGTCCGCTAGCAAAAATAGCACAGTCAGCATTTCCATTTGCAGGATTACAAGCCGAAGTGCAAGTGTTATCCGCCCCACAGAACATGCTTTCATTGCCTTCCGGATGCAAATCCCTACAATCCTCTGCATCTATGCACTCAACACACTGAAAAGAAACATTGCTACAACTTGGTGTAGTTGGAGTATCCGCGCAATCATCATCCTCAAAACATCCATAACACATACCTTGGGTCGTCCCCTCTGGAGTCCCATCGACAGAACAAAGAAGGTCATCCTCACAAGGTTCATCCGCAGAGCACAATGGAACACATGTGTTCCTAGAAGAACACCGATACCCTTCCCCAAAATCATCATTATCAACGCACTCAGCATCATCATCGTCCGAGTCATCGTCGTACTGACATTCCGCAGGCTCCGGCCCTATAACATTTAAAACTCCAGAAATACCTCCCTTAAGAGGCGTATTTGGATCTGACGCAGAAGCCATATAAAAGTAATATTCTAGCTGACCTCCCTCAAAAAACCAATCCATTGCCGTATTAAACCAAATCGGCTCCCACGGGGGATCAGAATAAGCAAAATACCTCGACTCCCTCGTCACATTCGGCTCGTATATTGCAACAGACTCATCCACAAAAAAATTCTTTTCTTTAATCACAAAAACTATATCCCCTATTCCCTCACACCCTTCGCCATGCGCAGCGAGGCCAACAAGACCTCCGTGCTGCCAAAGAACTTCATCTATCCACCCAACAACAGTTTCTTTATGCGTGCCTTCTAATATTATCTCATCCCCATTTTCAGCCCACCTCCAAGTTAATTCGCTAAAAGTACAAGAATCATTGAAATAACAGGTGTGATAGTCATCACCCGAAGACGCAACAAGATTACACAAATAACCCTCGCCCTGACTTTCCACGCATTGGGTATTATTATAACACTCCACACAATTCAGAGTATCCGGATCGCAAAAGCCTTCGCCACAACTATTCGGATCAGTTGTACAACTATTGTCCACACAGATATTGCCCTCTGCACATTTCATCCCATCCCCACACTCAACATCATCTGCTTCAGAGTTTGGATCATAATGACATTCCGCATCTAGAGGCTTATTCACGCTAAGAGGAGCAGAAAAAACAGACTCTATATCCGTCCCTTGAACTTTCGCCTTAAAACTGTAAATAACTGGATCAGTTGGGCTTGTACCATAGCCAGTACTTTCTTCCCATTGTGGCAACCTGTTACAGCTTCCCTCAACTATACTCTCAAGACTGCAACCCCAATAATACTCTGCCCTCCCCCCTCCGGAGGAGCTCCAAAAGGCAGGACTCAAAACAAATTTTAAGTGATCATCTGCAACAGGGCCTTGATAAACATCAAACGAAATAGACCTGCCGTTACATCCTGGTGCATTCACAATAAGATAAACCCTATCCCCATACTGATAGTCGTATCCAGTGCCTGTGCTAGTGCCAGCCCACCCAGTTATCCTAGTCGCAACGCTCGCGTCGGCATACACCCACAACGGAGTAGTGAGATTGCATTCTGCATCAGAGGGATCCACATAATTCGCAACCTTTGCACATAAGTAATGCAAATTATCTTGATAATCTCTAAACGGCCCTGTAACCATATTATAAGAGGCAGTGCAATCAGCAAGACTATTAGTCACAAAAACATCAAGAACGTGTTGCTTCAGAGGCTTATCTGTATCGCTAACCAATGTCACCGAACTCTTGCAAAGCACTTTATATTGAGAACCAGAAAGGAATGTAGCACCAGGCACCTCATCATCCTCCAAACACCAATCATCAATCTCCCCATCAGCATCTTCCACGCGAGCACTCTTCAAAACCAGTTCATTAGTGAGTCCTGTCGAGTTGATAAACTCCACGCACAACTTAGCAAGATAAGTCGCACCAGTATTAAATTCTCCTTTTGTAACCGTACCACTAGGGCACTGATCAGTCAACCCCCCAATGTGCAAAACAGCAGACTTAACAATCCCCTCAACCGGATAATCCGGAACATCCGGGCAATCTGCTGGGCAAGTCCCACTCGTCTCCCCCGGATCGCAAGTCCCATTATTATTGCAATTAGAGACATCAATAGGTTCTAAATCAATATAAGCAATGGTCTCCACATCACATGTAGAAGAAGCGCAAGAAGTATAATCAACATTTGACAAAGACTCGCTAACAAAACCAGTAGCACTCACATCAATATCAAAATAATAAGTGTGATAAGTTGAAACCGTTGGGTTGAACGTCGCCTCTCCAGAAGAATCAGTAGTCAAATCCCAAGAAGTCCATGGTGGCTCCTTCAACTCGACTCTCACGGAAGCACCACTTACTGGATCATGAGACCCCTCACTATTTGTCACATCAACTGTAAGCGCAACTTGTTTAGTAGCAGCAGAAACGCTAAAAGCCAAAAAAATCGTCAAAAAAACCAAAAGTGCGAATTTTTGTACCCTCATTTTACATTTCATAAAGAGAAAACCAAATATATAAAGGTTATCCCGCCAGACCACACATTTAGTAAGTTTTAATAATTCCCCCCATTTCCTAATAAAATGGATTATGAAAAGATAGGATTCAAAGCGGGACTTGAAATCCACCAGCAATTAGATTCGGGAAAACTGTTCTGCCACTGCCCAGGCTATTTAAGAAAAGACGAACCAGACTACACAGTTCAAAGAAAACTTCACAAAGTAGCAGGCGAAACAGGAGAAATCGACACCGCTGTTTTATACGAAGCGTCCCTAGAAAAAACATTCGAATATCAAGGATACAACGACACAACCTGCCTAATCGAACTAGATGAAGAACCACCAAAAGAAATAAACCAAGATGCTTTAGATGAAGCAATTAGGATCTCCTTACTATTGAACTGTGAGATCGTCCCAATAACTCAAGTAATGAGAAAAACAGTAGCCGATGGTTCAAACACTTCAGGCTTCCAAAGAACAACGCTAATCGGGCAAGATGGCTTCATCGACACCTCCTTCGGCACAGTCGGAATCTGGTACATCTATCTAGAAGAAGACGCAGCCAGAATAATTTCACGAGGCGACAAAAAAAATGTCTACCGATTAGATCGGTTGGGAATCCCAATGATAGAAGTTGTCACCGCCCCCGATGCGAAAAACGCAGAACAGGTGAAAGAATTAGCACTAAAGATTGGAGAAGTCCTAAGGGCCTGCAAAGTTAAAAGAGGTTTAGGCACAATAAGACAAGACATTAACATCAGCATCAAAGGCCATCCTAGAACAGAAATCAAAGGTTTCCAAGACCCAAAATTCTTCGTCACAGTCGTAGACAAAGAAATAGAAAGGCAACAAAAAAACATAAAAGAAAAAAAAGAACTTGAAAACCAAGTCCGCGGCGCCTTGGAAGACGGCTCAACAAAATTCCTTAGGCCCCTCCCGGGTGGCGCAAGAATGTACCCAGAGACCGACCTTCCAATCCTAAAAATATCCAGAGACCAAATCAACAAAATAAAAAAAACCCTTCCAAAACTAAGATCAGACATCAGAGAAGAACTAAAAAAGAAAGGCCTTTCCGACGAACTAATCAACCTAGTTCTTGAAGACAATCTCGACGAATTCGAAACCCTCCTCCAAGCGTACGACAAAGACACAAACCTCGTGGCAAAAATGGTCACGCTCTGGAGAAAAGAATTTGCAACAAAAGAAAAAAAGAGCCTTGAAGAAATAAAAGACATCCTAACTGAAAACATCTTAGAAAGAATTCTCGAAGAGATAAAATCAAAAAAGATCGGAAAAGACGACGCAAAAAAAGTCATGTCCGAAGTCCTCGCAGGGAAGAAGATCGATGACGCACTAAAGATCGAAAAAGTAGACCACAATGAACTCGAAGAAGAAATCGCAAAAATCGTCAAGGAAAAACCCGGCCTCCGACCCAACGCTTACATGGGCCTAGTCATGGCAAAGATGAAAGGCAAAATTGATGCCAAAAAAGCCATGGAAATTTTGAACAAGGTTATTAAAAATGGATGATGAAACAAAAGAAAAACTTGTAAGAGCAGTCCTCCTTTTCTGCGCACTCGTAATAGCTGGAGTCTCAGCCTACACAACTTTTATGCTCTTCTCAGTTTACGAAGTAGACATCTCATTCTCTCCACCCTCAGACGCAGCAGAATTTCACATCCCTGAAGAAAGGGGTGCACCAAAGTCAACATTTGACATAGAAAAAGAGCACGAAGACTCAGAAGGCAAAACCACCTACAAAGACGAAGAAATCGAACCTTATGACAACTCCCCGA
The DNA here is from genome assembly GCA_043821585.1 of archaeon. Lineage (GTDB taxonomy): Archaea > Nanobdellota > Nanobdellia > Pacearchaeales > GW2011-AR1 > UBA73. Next base: position 15,926 of record JBDRCQ010000002.1, on the reverse strand, counting down.
TAATGAAGTCCCCATTAATAATCTCTGAAGACTTAGGAGAAACCGGAGGAAATCTAGCATTCGCCCTAATCCTCCTAGAGATGATAATAATCTTCATGATATACAGAAGATTAGATAAAAAAATCAAAAGAGGCTAAGCAAGACCAGCCTTCCATTCGTCATATTGCCCATTCAGTCTATCAACCTCTGCTCTCTGCTGCCTTGTATCATAAACAATCGGACCTTTATAGGGCGGCTTATTCCACGCGGTCAAAAATCCTCCCCAAGTCAATCCTGCCCCAAAAGCGATCCCCATAACAAAATCGCCCATCTCAATCCCCCTTGTCCTTTGTAATTCATCAAGTCCAATCAATATAGAGGCCGTAGAATTGTTTCCATACTTCCTAACTCCCTCTGTATAAACCTGCCGAGGGCTAACCCCCAACTTGCTTTCCAGTTTACCCACAGCCATTTCAATAGAACGCAAATTCATCTGGTGCGGAACGATAGTCACTTCACTCAGATCTTTTGGCTCAAGTCCAGCCCCCTCCAAAAGGGCCCCCACTAAATCAACGCACTTCGTACCTATGAACTTATGAATACTCCTGCCATCCATCATAAAAGGGTTCAATTCTCGTTCACTAAGCGGCAAACCAAACGCGGGCGGGCCTGTACAAACCATCTGATTATAAGGCCTACTTCCATAATGGATCTTATTTCCAAGAGAACCATCTGCATGGTTTTCCATCGACTGAATACCAAACGTGGGATCAGGTTCAACACCCAAAACCATCGCCCCAACCCCATCAGCCAAAACAACAGCACTACTTCTATGCGCATCATCCATCGGAGTAATATTGCTTAAAATATCTCCCCCGATCAACAAGGCGTTAGTCGTTTGCCCCCTATAATGATAATCCTGTCGAATAAGCCCAGCAAGCATCATCGCACCATAACTTGCCCCTGTGCATCCAGCCCCTACATTAAAACAAGGGATATTTTGTGCACCCATCAAGAATTGCGTTCTGGTGGATGTAGGAGGATTATGCATAGGATCCGTAGTATTATCTGCGACGGCTATATAGCTTAAATCTCCAACCCCTAGCCCAGCATCATCCAAGGCCCTTTGCCCAGCAATCGTCATTAAAACCGGCAAAGACTCCCTTGGTGTCGCTATCCTTCTTGTCTCAATACCCGTCCTCTGTTCCATCCACTCCTCAGAGGTATCTATTAATCCAACAAGGTCCCTCCCAGTCACAACGGTTTCCGGCAAACAACAGCCAGTGCCAAGTATCCCAATTCCAATTTTACTCATTTCTTCCATAACCCCTCTTAACTTTTTAACAGAACCACCTTCCATCATCATACCACCAAGCAAAAAACAATTATAAATATATGTGCATAAACTGTTCTATTGAAAAAGCCAGAAAACGCACCGCATAACGAGCAAAGCGAGTTGATATTACAAGACGCCGCCGGAAACACTGGCGTCCAATTGCGGCGCGTCCAGGTTTATCTAAATAATTGGGGAGGGATTCCCGCTAAAAGTGGGAAGCATAGGGGGACCGTAAACCCCTCAAAAAAAGACCTTCAACAGAGCCGTCATCATAAAAACAATTAAAAATAACCCCTTTCTAGCTTCTACATGCTAAGAACACACACCTGCGGAGAATTAAGAAAATCACACGTAGGCCAAAAAGTCAAGCTCTGCGGCTGGGTCGAAGACCTAAGGCAGTTCGGCAAGGTCAACTTTATAGACCTAAGAGACAGATACGGAAAGACACAAGTCGTAGTCCTAGGAAAAGACCTTGGAGTCAAAGTCGGTTACTGCATCCAAGCAGAAGGTGAAGTAGTTGAAAGAAAAGACAAAAACCCTGACTTAGAAACTGGTGACATTGAAGTCTTCACAAAAGAAATCAAAACATTCAATGAGAGCCCACCAATGCCCTTCGACGCGAAAAATGAAAACATAGACGAAGACCTTAGACTAAAATTCAGATTCCTAGACCTACGAAGACGTGAGCTCCAGGAAAAACTCCTCATCAGACACAAACTCTACAAAGCGATAATGGACTACATGGACAAAAAAGGATTTATCTATCTTGAAACTCCAATCCTCGCAAAATCTACTCCTGAAGGAGCAAGAGACTACGTTGTTCCAAGCAGAGTTAACCAAGGCAAATTCTATGCCCTTCCCCAAAGCCCGCAAATCTTCAAACAACTCTCAATGATATCCGGATTTGACAAATACTACCAAATTGCCAGATGCTTCAGAGACGAAGACCTTAGAGCAGACCGCCAACCAGAGTTCACACAATTAGACATAGAAATGTCTTTCATTGAAAAAGAAGATATCATGACAGAAATGGAGTGCTTATACAAACACATTTGGAAACAAGTTTTAGACGTAGAACTAAAAACACCTTTCCCAAGAATGTCTTACGAAGAAGCAATGAAAAAACACGGTAAAGACAACCCTGACATTAGAAAGAAAGGAGAAAAATGGGCCTTTGTCTGGGTCGTAGACTTCCCATCATTCCAATGGGATGAAGAAGACAAAAGATTCTATGCAGTTCACCACCCATTCACCTCCCCAGAAGACAACGCAGATTTCTCCTCCCCGGAAAAGATCAAAAAAATAAAAGCTAAAGCCTATGATTTAGTTCTCAATGGTTCAGAAATAGGCGGCGGCTCCATAAGAATCCACAACTCAAAAGTACAAAACGAAGTCTTCAAAACCCTTGGCATCTCAGAAAAAGAAGCTCAAGAAAAATTCGGCTTCCTCCTATCAGCATTGTCATACGGAGCACCTCCCCATGGAGGAATCGCATTCGGCCTCGACAGGGTAGCACAACTCCTAACCGGCTCTGACAACATCCGCGACGTAATCCCCTTCCCAAAGAACAAGGACGCCAAAGACCTAATGATGGACGCACCATCGGCAATTAGCGAAGCGCAACTCAAAGAAGCCAACATAAAATTAGACATCCAAAAAGGCAAGAAAAAACGACAACAAAATTCCTATCCATAAAAGAAGCAATCGCAAAGGGCAAAGGCGAAGTATCGATAAGAGGCTGGGTCTACCGTGAAAGGGGATCCAACAAACTCAAATTCATAATCCTAAGAGACAGCACAAACATAATCCAATGCGTCCTCTCAAAAGAAGACTTCCCTGATCAATGGACAGAAATCGACTCCGTCCAAATAGAAGCGTCTGTAGAAATAGAAGGCACAATCAAAAAGGAAGACCGCGCACCTTCAGGATATGAAATCCATGTCAAGAAATTCACATTAGTGGGAGAAAGCAACGAATTCCCAATAAACAAAGATCTCAACGAAGAACTCCTAGGTGACAGAAGACACCTATGGCTAAGATCGAGAAAGATGACTTCAATCCTCAAAATTAGAGATACAGTTCTGGATGCAATGCGTGAACACTGGCACAAAAAAGGGTTCTATGAATTCAACACTCCCTCAATAATCGGGCTTCAATGCGAGGGCGGCGCAACACTCTTTGACGTTAATTATTTTGGGAAGAAACTCCATCTCGCACAAACATGGCAACTCCACGCTGAACCAGGAATCTTTGCTCTAGAAAAAATATTCACAATCCAACCATCGTTCAGAGCAGAAAAATCAAAGACTTCGCGCCACTTAACAGAATTCTGGCACGCAGAAATGGAAGCTGCCTGGGAGGGATTTGACTACCTTCAAGAAGATGCAGAAGAGCTAATTAAACACGTCGTAAAAAAAGTCCTAGAAAAGAACACAGAAGAATTAGAATTTCTAAAAAGAGACCTCGCCAAACTAAAACCCGTCCTAAAAAATAAATTCCCTAGAATGACTTACACTGAGGCACTAAAAGTTCTTGAACAAAAAAAGAAAATGAAAGTCTCTTGGGGCAAGGACCTCCGAACAATCGAAGAAGATAAACTCTCAGAGCTATATGACACGCCAATTATTGTAACGCATTATCCAAAAGACGTCAAGGCATTCTACATGAAAGAAGCAGAAGAACATCCAAAAGAAGGCAAAGTTGTCTTAGGATTTGACATGATCGCCCCAGAAGGTTATGGCGAAATCGTCGGCGCGAGTCAAAGGGAAGAATCAATAGAAAAATTATCTCAAAACCTAAAGAACCAAGGAGAAAAACCTGAAGATTACGAATTCTACTTTGACACAAGACGCTACGGCTCAGTCCCACATGGTGGCTATGGCATGGGCGTCGAAAGAGTCATTTCATGGATCTGCGGCCTCGACACGATCAAAGACACGATGCCCTACCCAAGAACAATGACTCGGTACAATCCATAATGATAAGAAAAGCCGAAGGTGAAGGCGCATTAGAGAGATTATCTCAAGAAAGAAGAGAGATTCTTCAAAGACATTACACTCCTGAAACCTCTGAGTTCATAGCATCTATGCTAGACGAGGGGCGAATGAGAATTGTTGATGAAACCGAAGCCCTCAGGAGGAGAGCAGAAAATAGTTGGAATGGTAGTGACGCATTTGGATTGGGCGCAGAAGACTACCAAATAATCGCAGAACTAAGGTTCTCCGCGGTCCATATGCCTGATGACTTAAAGGCATATAGTAAATGCCATGTGGTAGACGAAGCAACAGGTGCAGAATACTTGAGGCTAGAAAGATTTTGGCTGGCAGAAGAAATAGCCCTTCTAAGAAAAAGACTCGGCAGAGACCCAACTCCCAAAGAAATCTCAGAAGACGCTCGGGCCAACATGACTGCAGAAGTCTTCCGCGGATACTTTTGTAAAAAATACGCCAACAGAGTTGAAGAACAAAGAGAAGCAATTTAACCAATCTCAAACTCTCTTCCCTTTCCAGATAAACCAATCGCCTTGTAAGGTCCATGGTCAATCTCCTTCCCCAAATAGCCCAAAGCAGTCAAAACACCCAATGACTTAGAGTCCTCAATTGGGAAAACCGCCCGAGCCTTCCGACCCATCGCACACAATTCAGTCTCCAAGGCAGCATACAACCTGCTAAGGACAGGCCCATGATCTCCGATTCTCGGATCCACGCTTTCCCCGATATCTCCAGGAACTCTCGTCCCCCTAAACTCATACTCCGTCTTGCTTACATCATAAATTGCAGTAATCGCTCCGACAATCTTCCCATCCAACTCCGCGACCAAATTCACGCTCCGACCATTTCTTATTGCCGGAACAAACAACCCCCTAACCTCCTCAACAGAAATCTCCGTTCTACGAGGAATAAAAAGAAACATCCCTACTTGACTCGCCACACCATAGTTCCAATAGTCCCTAAGCGCAGCGAGATCTCTAGGAATTCCTTCCTCATTCAAATCGCCTAAATTGGGTTTTCTAACAACGAGGGCCATGACACGACCTACAACAAATGTTTTTTAAATGTTATCCACTTGATTTACCAATGAAACTCTTAATACTCGGCGATCTCCACGGCCGTAAACCAAAAATACCCTTCAAAGACTTCGACATGATCATCTGCGTAGGCGACGTTTGCGACAACAGCGAAATGGGAAAACTCTATTCCCTCTGGTTCAAGAAACTAAACAAAAACAAAGATCTCGAATTTGAAGATGTACTCAAACAAAAAGGCATAAACAAACAAAAGCAAAAAGCAATAGAAAAGCGCTCCTTTCAAGGCGGCCGCAAAGTCTTAGAACACCTCAACTCCCTAAACAAACCAATCTTCTTCGTCCCAGGCAATTGGGATCAAAGTTTCGGGAAAGCAATTAAAGACAGAAAAGACCTGTCCCATTACCAAAAGAAGACGCAACAATATCAAATGCTCTCCGCCAAACACACAAATCCAAAACTCATCAAAGGGCTAAAAAACATAATCGACTGTCAATTCAAATTGCACGAATTCCAAGGACTAAACCTCATAGGCTACGGACTAACAAACGGCGTAGAAAAGGCGGGCAAAAACTACAAAAAAAATATGACAAAAAAACAATTTAAAAACCTAAACAAAAAATACAAAAGACTCACAGAATCTTTATTCAAAGTTTACGCTAAAAGAAACAAAAAGCTACCAACCCTCTTCCTTTCTCATTCCGTACCCTACGGCACCAAACTCGACATAGGAAGACAAAAAGGAAGCTACGCATACAAGAAACACCTTGGCTCAACAGTCGCTAGAGACTTCATCAAGAAGTACAAACCACTACTTAACGTTGGCGGCCACATACACGATTTCTACGGCAAAACAAAACTCGGAAAAACGGTCTGCATCAATGCAGGAGCAGGCAAAAATGCAACTGTCCTAGTTAAGATCGATAAGGAGAAAACCAAAAGAATAATTTTCAATAAGAACTACAAAGACGCCAAAGAGATAAAATGAACACCCAAAAAATCAAACAAAAAAACATTCGCATGGCCTTAATAGGCGCCTCGTTCATCTCAGCCTCCACGGTAATGATCAGTTTCTTCCTGCCCTACTTCTTAAAGGAAAAAGGGCTTGGCATTCTTGAAATTGGATTCCTATTTACTATCGGCTTAGCAGTCGGAAGTCTTCTATTCGGAGTCATCTTCTCAAAAATCTTAGACAAAATAAGACTAAGGACCGGCCTTATATCCACCTCACTCCTATCCTCCATAAGCACCTTAATTGTTTACATCTCACCAAGTTTGGGCGGTGCACTTCTCTCAAAAATAGGAAACCGCGTGGAAAGTGTCATCGCATACATTTCAAACGATGTCACGATGCAACACAACGTTACAGAAAAAACAAGAAAAAAAGTGAGCGCACTCCATTTAATCTCCGACACATTTGGCTTAACAATCGGTTTAATCCTAGGAGTTTTGCTAATCAAAACTTACAATTTCAGCGTCGCATTTCTAGTCTTTGCAATCTTAGCAATCCCTGCACTTTTTTTCTTTTCTAAGGTAGACGACAAAACAAGATTCAGAAGAAAAGAAAAAAACAAGCTAAAGAAAATTCCCCTAAAACTAAAATTAATACTAATCTCAGAACTTGCCTACTGGCTCGGTCTAGCAAGCAGCTTTGCGTTAGTAGTGACCTTCCTTGTAACTGACAAGTTCCAAGGGTCGATAGAATGGATAGCCATATTGTTCATCGGACTTTACATTTCCATAACAGTCACAACCCTTGTCATGAACAAATTAGCAAAAAGATTGAACCTAATAAAAACATCAATCTTCGGGATGTTCATCCTTCTTCTAAGTGCAATTGTGATAATACTCTCTACCAATCTCTATTTCGTATTCATAGCATTTCTACTCGAAGGGATCGGAGCAGGAATTTGGGTTCCATCAAAAACAGCAATTTACTGGCAACTAGCTCCAAAGAATCAAAGAGAAAGCATTTCAGGATACCTTTTCGGAACAAGAAGCTTCCTGAACAACTTGGGCCCTCTTGTCGGTGGATGGTTAGCCGTCACCTTTGGAATTCTCGGTCCCTTCTACCTTAAAGCAGGAATAGCAATCTTCTCGATTCTCATATACATATCAATTCTAAAAACAAAGACTAAATAATTTTATAAACTCCCCAATTCTCCAAAATAGATGGGTAAGAAAAAGGCTGACAAAGACGAAGGAATGTCTTTAGACGACGCATTTGCTGACGATGATGACGTAGAATACGCAGAAACAAAACCGAATAAAAAACTAGTTAAAAAGGTAGAGAAAACCACAGGTTCCGACAGCGATAACATAAAGCTAAAGAGCAGCAAGCCCATCTCCAAAATCAAAGAAGGCGACAAGATAAAAGTTGATTCTATTACGCTCGAAGTCGACGAGCAAGTTGAACTAATTGATCATGGAACAACAAAAGAAATAGCAATTGAATGTCACGACGCAAAAAATAAAGATTCTTTTTACCAAATTAGATATTTCAGCGACCAAGTTGAAACATCGCTTGAAGTATACGAATGGAAAGAAATTATGTTTAGTAGAATGCGCGCCAAAAAAGTCGAGTGGTAATTTTTCTCAGCCCAACGTTTATTTTTTTGCATATTTAGTTTAGTGTTTAGTTAAACAGAGTAATTAATTAAATAAACAAAAGACTTAAATACTCTTGTAAATTTAAACCATTGAAAATGAAAGGAGGTAATAAAAAATAGAAACTATGGAAGGTAAGAGCAATTTGGCTGCTTTACTTTTAGTAGTAGTGTTAGTCGCAGGCTTCTTGTTTTTAGCAACTGACGTACTCGCGGTACAACCAAATGGTGTTTCAACCATAAGCGAAATAAGATCTGAAAGCGCTTCTAACGATTCTGCAGGCAACGATACAGCCATAGCAGGGAACATCACCGAACTGAGCATAACCGCTTATTCAACAACTCAGGCATGGCAAGGTTACATCGGAAATATTTCTGGTGCAATCAGACTAGCAGATGCTAGCGGAGATGTTTTTTACAACTGGTCTTCGGCTAGTCCCTCTGGAGAAATCTATGCGTCCACAAACGTCACAGTCCAGTGGACAAACATACAATGCTTCAACTACACAGCGAACGGTTCATTTATTTCAACCGGTGAAACTGCAGGTGGAACAAGTTTGTATGGTATGAACCTAACGCAACTGGAAGCAGAATATGGAATAAACAGTAACGATGCTGATGGTGTTGATGCAACTTTTACGGATGCAAATAGCCACGCAGAGTTCTTCACCGCTGGAAAACAGTTCACAGCAGGTGAATGTGTCAGCACGGACGTATTTGACAGCAACGGCATAGGCACTGACGGCAACTTTGAAGAAGTAATCCTATACGAGCCAACCACGACAAGCGTTATTTTCACTTCGCTGATCGAATCAGGTAGCGTGGATGGTTTCGATAATCAAGACTATGACTTCGAAATGTTAGTCTTAGAAGATGGCCACGGCACAGATACAGACACGACAACATACTACTTCTTTGTAGAGCTAGAGTAAAGATCTTTGTTTTATTTTTTATTTTTTAAATTTTTGTAATTCCCTAGGGAACAATTAACCTTATAACCCTCCACGGGAATCTAATGCTATGGAAATAAAAGGTGTGAAAATAGAATATCTTGGCCATTCAGGTTTTTTACTAACAGGCGAAAACGGCAAAAAGATAGCAATAGATCCTTACAATCTTTCTGAAAAAACAATCAAGGCAGACATCATCCTTATCACCCACAGCCACTATGACCACTGCTCAATAAAAGACATTAACAAAATCAAAAAAGACGGCACGACTGTTGTGATCCCTGCCGATGCACAATCAAAGATAACCAAGATAGAAAGAGTCAATATGCAAATAATTGAACCGGGGGACGAGTTAACGTTTGGAAATATTAAAGTTGAGGCAATTCCAGCATACAACATAAAAAAGGAATTTCACCCAAAACGCGAAGGCTGGATGGGTTTCATCATCAAATTCAAAGAAGTCATAGTTTATCATTCTGGGGACAGCGATAAAATCCCTGAAATGAGAAACCTTACAGGCTACGGAAAACACGGGAACGAATTCATTGCACTCCTGCCAGTTTCAGGAAAATTTGTCATGGACGCCGAAGAAGCAGCAGACGTAGCATCAATGATTTCCCCAGACCTAGCAATCCCCATGCATTACGGCGCGGGGGTTGCAGGTACAAAAAGTGACGCAGAAAAATTCATCAAACTCTGCAAAGAAAAGGGCCTCAAAGCAGAAATCCTGGAGAAAATTTAATGGAACAACCAACCTTCTTGGCAGGTCACGAAAAAAGATTCTTCGACTTCCTAGCAAATCTAAACGATAAAGACAAGATTGCACTACTAACCCACACAGATCTTGACGGAATCGCCTCTGGAAAAGTCGCAAACAAAGTAATTGATGCGAACCTAGTAAAATTCATAGATTACATCGACCTAAACTCGGAATTAATCAAGGAACTCAAAGATAAAAAAATAAACAAACTAATAATCACCGACATCGCCATTGGAAACCCCAACTTCATCAAAGAAGCCGAAAAACATTTTGAGATGTTGATAATCGACCATCACACATTCAAGGAAGACTACAACTCCGAAAGAACAGTGTTCATGAACGCACACCACTTCTGCGCCGCCTACCTCTGCTACTATCTATTCTCCAAAAGCCAAGACATAACAAAATTAGACTGGTTGGTTGCCTGCGCTTCAATCTCAGATTGGGCTTACTTCAACAACAAAGAATTTATGACTTCAACATTTGAAAAATATCAAGACGAATTCAAATTCGAAGGGGACATAATCAGGAAAAAAGGAAAATTTTGGGACACTCAATGGGCCCTGACTTTAGCAATCATCTACCACAAGAAAGATCTAACTTTCGTTCTCAACTCTGTTGGAGAAAATTTCGAGATAGGCAATTTGAAGGAAAGCTACTCAATTGTCCAAAAAGAAGTCAACGAAGCACTGGAAAAATTTGAAAAAGAAAAAATCGGATTCAATGAAGGTTATTTCTGGGAGTTTAATCCCGAAAGAAGAATCGGTTCACTAGTCTCTACATTAATAAGCACGAGATACTTAGACAAAACAATAATCATTGGTAGGCCAGGAGATAAATATTATTCATTCAGCGCTAGGAGGCAAGACAAAAAGATAAGCATGGCTGAATTCCTACAGAAATTAGCCTCCGGACTCGAAGATTCTGACGCAGGAGGCCACATTCCAGCAGCTGGAGGGCATGTTCTGATGAAAGACAAGGAAATTATCAAAGAAAGACTAAGTAAGTTATAAAACAAAAAATCAAGATTGCCCTTGTTGCTTAGAGAGTTTCTAATCGCTGTTTTTAGCGCGCAATTGACAATAAGCTGCCCCAACTGCCCCCCCTAATAAAAGACCCGCACCAATCAAATTCCTATAGTTATGTGCAGTCACCTCTGGAGAACCCTCAAGTTTTCTTGCTTCTTCTCCATATTCACCTGCAGCATAATTTAATTCATCCATTATCTCTCGCATTGATTGTCTTGATGCTTGAACTTCCGGCGGGACTTCTCCTTTAAAACGATTACCAGAAGCTTCCACTTGAACAAGCCAGTCCACTTCTCTTCGTGTCCGCAATTCACTTGCCCAAGCAGTATTATAGGCTCTTACAACATCGTTATCTGAAGGGAAGACTAGATTCCCAAATGGGATAGAAACACCTACCAAGGCTACGGCAATTGAAATACCTGTTCCAATTCGCGCTACTTTCTTACTAATTTTCATTTACCCATAACCTCCTTTCATTTCACTCGAAGTTGCAACTAAGTTGCCCCTTCTTGCTTTCTTTGTTTGAATTTCTTGTTTCATCTTATACTCCGTTATAGTAGTTACACCTTTGAACACTATTTATACTCTCTTAACTCCCTAAGGGAGTAAAACTTAAATAAAGCAAAATTCTTAGAACTCAATGAACACTCAATTGCTGGAACAAATAGGCTTGACAAAAACAGAGATTAAACTTTATTTGGCATTGCTTAAACTCGGGGAAAGTTCAACCAGCAACATTATGAAAGAGTCTCAAGTTCCCGCCTCCAAAGTTTACGAATTCCTCGACAAACTGATAAAAAAAGGACTAGTTAGTTACATTGTAAGCAATAATAAGAGACGATTCAGAGCAGAAAATCCGGAAAACTTAAAGAACTTCCTAAGGGACAAGAAAGAAAAATTAGACAAACAAATTTCGCAAACTGATCTAATAATTCCTCAACTAAATCGTCTGAACACTGAAAAAGAAGAAGAAGAAACTGAAGTCTCTGTATGCAAAGGGTTAGCCGGATTGAAATCGCTCTATGAAAAGAATCTCAAGATATTAGAAAAGGGAGACACGCATTATATCCTTGGAGCACCAAAAGTAGGAAATGAAAAGATTGAGGGTTATCTTTTAGACTGGCATAAAAGAAGAATAAAAAAAGGAATCAAATGCAGATACATTTATGACGATGACGCAAAACAATACGCAGAAGTTAGAGAGAAAATGCCCCTAACCGAAATAAAATATCTTTCAAAAGAGATTGTTTCGCCCGTGTGGATTGAAATCTTCAAAGGTTATGTAGCAACTGGGCATATAACAAATAGCGGCACGACCATATTCTTAATAAAGGACAATGAAGTTGCGAAGAAATACCTATCTTATTTCGAAATTATCTGGAAAAATTCAAAAAAGGCCTAGAACAGTCAAAAACAGATTAAAAAACCTATAATCATTCCTAGTTCTTCCAAGACAATCAATTATTTAAACTAATTATTGCCTCTAAAACCATTAAATCCTGAAAGGAGGTACTAAAAGAAGTGGTACTAGATTTTGCAAAAGAAGCCATAGCCAACGCAGACAAGCACAGCATCAATTTCGATGAGTTAAGAGCTGGAAAAGCAAACATCAAGGTTTTTGGTGTCGGTGGCGCGGGTTGTAACTCTGTAACATGGTTGTTCAATAAAGGAATTTCTGGGGCATCCGTTTATGGCGTTAACACAGATGCGTTACATTTATCGATCACAAAGGCGGATGAAAAAATTCTCATTGGAAAAGAAATGACTCGTGGACTTGGCGCTGGCGGAAAACCTAAAGTCGGAATGGAAGCTGCTAAAGAATCTCTTTCAGAACTAAAGAAAGCTACGGGCGGAGCAGATATGGTTTTTGTTGTCACAGGCTTAGGCGGTGGAACAGGAACAGGGGCTTCACCAATCATAGCTCAATTAGCGAAAGAATCCGGAGCAGTTGTTATTGCCGTTGCGACCATGCCTTTCGATTGCGAGAAAGTCAGACAAGATAAAGCCGAATTTGGCCTACAGGAATTAACAGAAGTCGCTGACACAGCGATTTTAATTGACAACAACAGACTAGTCGACATAGCGGGCAATTTACCTATGGAACAAGCATTTGCAGTTGCGAACGAGCTAATCAGTACAATGATAAAGGGTATAGTCGAGACTATTACGCTTCCTTCATTGATTAACTTAGATTATGCGGACGTTTCTGCGATCATGAAAAACGGTGATGTTGCAGTTATTGGTGTCGGAGAAGCTGACACAACAGACAGAGTCGGAGAAGCCGTGCGGCAAGCATTAACACAACCTTTACTAGACGTGGATTACCGAGGAGCTACAGGCGCATTAGTTCATATAACATGCGGCCCGGACTTCAAACTAGAGGAATTCGCAGGAGTTGGAGAACTCGTTACAGAAAACATAAGCAACGATGCTCAGGTGATCATCGGAGCAAGAGTCAACAAAGATTTTGCCAACAAAGTAAGAGTGATAACAATCATGACTGGCGTCAAATCTCCATACGTTCTTGGTAGACAAGCCTTCAAACAAGAAGAGAGGGACAGTAAACCAGAAATGTCGGACTTAGGCATAGAAGTTTTCAGATAAGTTTTATTGTTTTTATTTTTGTTTTTATTTTTTTAAATTTTCATTCCACTTGTTTTTCATCCATTGGCTTTCTCAAAAAAGATTTTCTGAAGATTATAAGAACAACGATGCCAACGGCCCCAATTACTACCATAATACCTGCAAATAGAATATCATATCTAACCGAACCAAAAAAGTCGGAAGAACATGTCCTAACGGTTTCAGGTTTATTTTCTTTAGTACCACATTCCCTAATGTCCTCGCAAACCCGCATTTCTTGTCCGTTATCACAACTTTCCCAAGTTCCACATTGCCACAACTCTTCACAATCCGAATCTCCTATCAAGAGATCAGGATCGGTTTCACCATCGGTAGGAATCAACTCATAAATAAATTTAACAATTAAATTCACCCTCGTGCTTGTTATCCCCTCTACAAAAACGCTAAGATCATAATAATTATCTCCGTTTAAATCAACTTTCTTAATTTGACCAAGAGACAGATTAAAGGTAGCCGGTGTACTGGAAACTGTAATAAGTGCAGACCCCCCATTGATAATGTCATTTAACATTACCTGATGTAAGTCACCATCAAAATAAAACTTTATCTTCTCCGCTTCTCTTAGCGTCCTTTCATACCCCTGTCCCAATTGGTCAAAAGACGGCCAATAAACCAAATCGCTACCTCCCCCACCAGGACTATCGTCATCGTTATCGTCATCATCATCATCATTTTGAACAGCACCAACAGTATAATACCTAATTTCAGACTCTCCATAATTCCCATTTTCTCCTTCAGCCCAACTTGCCCAAGAATATGAATAAACACCGCTGTCTGTTAAATCAACAGAAGCATTATAAACCTCTGCCGTCAAATTAGTCGCAGAATAATTCAATCCGTTGATTCTCAAAAATACTGTTCCATTAGTGTTTCTAACTGTCACATTAAACACCGCAGTTCCAGAACCAACCAGCGTATCACTATTATCAAAAAATTCTGAGAAAACAGGATATGTCTCCAAGTATGTAACACTCATGTCTACAAAAAACTCTGCCGGCAATTTAGAAACAGCATCTCTGACAAGAAACTTCCCCTGTCCGTCCAAGGCATATCCCAAGGAAATATTCGCAGAATTATTCCATGTTATAGCATCGACGCTAATCGTTAATTCGTTTCCGCTGAGAGAGATTAATGTAACATTATCATCAGAGAAATTGGTTGCACCTTCCCAACCCCGAAAACCTTCTGCATCAACGGGAGAATTGTCTCCGCCTGTAAAGTTTTCAATTACAATAGTATCAGTGTTATTAAATTCTAAAACAAGTTCTCCAACGCTTGTGTCATACATTTTCACAGAATTGATTTGGGGACCTCTGCCACTCACTCCGTCTGTATCCCCATAAATTGCGTCTTCAATAGACGCCCACCATCTTTCTGCAAAAGTGGCAATCTCTTCATCCGTATAAAAATGAACCCCACCATCTCCCAATGTAATATCGTAGGTTACTGGCCCAGCGGATATGTTGGAGGATTCGTCCCAAGCATCTTGCTGTGCTCTACGAATACTATTCAAAGCAGGGTAATTAATTATGGGTTCTGGATCACCATGCTGTCCAGAAGCAATTTGACCAACAACAACTGATTCAGCCAATTCTGTATCTCCTATGACGTCCGATGCAAATTGAATAAGTTCTGTTTTGTAGTATGCATAGACTCCGCCCCCGCTATTAACATCCTTCTCTCCTTGAAAAAACAAAATCGCTTTAATTTTCATCGAACCATTTGTTGCTTCTGTTATCTGATTAATCATATTCTGATAGCATCTTACATTTTCACTACAATTAACACCTCCTGCATAGTCTTTTTGCCATTCCGCAATTGATTTTGAGCCATCGGCAACTGTTATAAACGCGACAGGGACACTCTGGTTTTGCGTAATATTATTTGCAACTAATGGCCACACAGAACCAAGGAGCGTGTCTGAATCGGTTGGGTCATTTGCTATTTTCCAAATATCATCTTCGCGATAAACTGTAGCATCATAAGGATTATCAACAAACAAGTTGTTATTATGCTGGCCTCGACCTTCTGCATTCGATTGCCCAGCCACAACAAAGACGTCGCCGACTCCAATATTATTCACAAGAATTATATTGGATCCTTCAGAAGTTTTTACTTCTAAAGTTCCCTGTCTGACAGGTACATTTTCTAATGTTCCTACAAAAGTGCCATCCCATGAACTGGTTGCAATCGGAGTCCACATTGAATCGCCAGAAAATCTTGCCAAAATACCAACGGGCACGAGAGAATCAACTGTACCGCGAATACTAATGTCGCCAGCTGTTTCAGTTTCTCTTTGAATAATTGTATGTTGTAGCGGATAAACAACTGAAGTAACTTCTGCCGGGGCTGAAGAGATTATAGTGACTGTTCTAAGGCCCGCACTGGCTTTAGTTCCTGCCCCATTAACGCCATGCCCTTCAAATGTGTGATCTCCCAATTCTAAACCTGCAAAATCGTGGTTATATTGATATTGAGAAGTATTGTAAAGCGATTGTATTTCCTCTTGGGAAAGAGAACGATTGAAAATAAAGGCTTCGTCAATAGTGCCATTCCAATAATGTCCTGACGCATATCTGCCTATATAACAATTAGCACTG
>JBDRCQ010000001.1:0-42396 GCA_043821585.1 archaeon | reverse complement strand
CCACTGTAGTCTTGAATTTATGCCTCTTCCTTGTCGTTCAATCAGAAATAAAGATTGGTTCTATAATCAATTTCAAATTGATTACCTTGAAACTAGAAAAAAATATCTTGATAAGATAATGCCTTTAAGAATTAAGCTGTTTCAAGATTTAATTGAAAAATATAACCCCAAAATTATAATTTGTTATTCTTTTAGTTATTTAGAAAAATGGAAAGAGATTATTGGATGCAATTTCATCCCATAAAAAAATCTTTATCATTGTAGAAAAGATAAAACTGATTTTTTTGTCATTCCTCACTCAACTGCTCATGGAATGACCAATAATGATTGGGATGAAATTGCACAAAATATTAAACAGATAAGTGGCTCATTTGATGAACGGACTTAAACTTGACTTCTTCGTCGCTTCGCTCCTCGATCACGCTGCGCTCTCGCCTTCGGCTCGGTCTTCGAACAACGATTAAACGGAAAATTCCTTTGCCTTCGGCAATCCGCCTTAGTGGCGGTCGGAATTTCCCCATATTTTTTCCTTCGGAAAAACATCACAAAATCAAACCGTTAAACTCACTTCTTCCCAATCTTCCACTTATTAATAAGATTGGAAAACAGTACGGGAATAATAAAGTTGAGGACAATACTTGATGCGATAATTACTGAGTAAATATCATTCCCCACAATGCCTTTATCAAAAAGCAGTTTAATAATAACAAGGCTCGTGCTGAATCTCGCTGAGAGGCCGATGCCCATCAAAATTGATTCTTTGCTCGAGAGTTCTTTCTTTGATATTAGGTAGCTGCCGAGTATTTTTGCTCCGCCGGAGACTATGATCACTAAAAGGATTAAGAGGGGGAATGTTACCAAGTAAGTCATGTCTAGTGAAAGGCCAACCCAGAGGAAGAAGAGGGGCGCGAAGAAGCCGTAGGAAACTGCCTTGATTTCTCTTTCTATTAGTTCAAGTCTCCTGTCTGGGATGAATGTTCTTACGGCGATGCCTGCGAGGAGGGCTGCCAGGGGCGCGGCACCGGCGAGATTGCCTATGCCAATGAATAGGAATAAGACGCCTAAGACTACAAGGAATAGGGATTCTAAGCTATGGAATGAAAAATGTTTGCCCTTGTTTTTAAGACGAGTGAAACCGAATGTAAGTGCGAATATAACAAAAAGGGTTATTATAATTAGGCCCATTTGTGAGTATTCGTTACCGTTTTGTACTTTTGAACCGACAAGGAAGCCAACAAAGATTAGCAAGATGATTTCTATAATATCATCGAATGTGCCGATGCCGATTATGGATTGTCCAAGTTTTGTGTTAATTATTTTGAATTTGTCCAGTATGGGTATGAGAATTGCTTCTCCGACCGTTGCGAAAGACATTGCTACGATTATTGAAATCAGCCAAGGGTAGTGGAATACATAATGGATTAGAAGAGTGCCAAGGACTGCTTCTAGAATAATTATGAAAAATGCTGCTTTAATGATGAAGCCAGTGCGTTTTTTGAGTTCTTTTACGTTGACTTCGAATCCTATCATAAACAGGAGGAAATACATGCCGAGGGTGGCTAGAAAGGTGAATGTTTCCGAGTTTGTTATGTTTTCGAATGGGTTGTTTATTGCGAATAATGTGCCAATAAGTAGTGCAGCGAAAATCCAAGGGACTTTTGCTTTTTCGATCAATCTTCCTAATATGAATACTGCTACGAATACTCCTGCTAGAAACAAAAATATGTTTATCATCCTCTGTTAGTTGGAGGCGGTTGAGGTTTTTAAGTTTTGACTATTTTGAATGTTAAGATTTAGTTCTCTACCAGATTATCCTCTTCAATCTTTTTGTGATTTCTAAGGGCTTGTCGTTTTGCCAAATGTTTCGGCCGATTGCTAGGCCGATGCAGCCGGATTGCATTGCTTCGCGAGCTTCTTTAAGGAGTTCTACTTCGTGAGTTTTTTCTCCGCCAGCTATGACTACTTTTGTTTTACCTGCGGATTTGGCTGCCCATTTTAGGTCGTTGGCGTTTTTACCGTTCCAATGGACTTTTACTATGTCTGCTCCGATTTCTAGGCCTGTGCGGCAGGCGTATGCTAGAAGTTCTTTATCTGATTTGCCTTTTGTGCCCTTGCCTCTTGGATAGATCCAGGCGATTACCGGAATACTTTTTGCATGAGCGTTGCGTTGGATCTTTTCGAATTCTTTTAACATCTCTGGTTCGTGTTCGGAGCCGATGTAAATTGTGTAGCCGACTGCTTTGGCACCGAGTTTAATGGCTTCCTTCACGGTTGTGAGTTGGGTTGACATCGGTTCGCCTTTTCTTAAGGAAGTTTTCCCGTTTAGTTTTACTATTAATGGGACTTTGGAAGAGCGGATTTCTTTTTGGTATTTTTCAGCGATTCCTTTTTGGAAGATTACGGCGTTGTACTTTCCTTCTTTTGCGATTTTGATTATGTAGTTTGGGTCAACGTTTTTGTCGTTGAAGTCAACTGGGCCGTGTTCAATACCTTGGTCGTATGCTAGGAAAATTGCTTTGCCTTTCTTGAGAATTTTGTTTAGTGAGACCATCTTTTTTATGATTAAGTTAGGGAGGGAAGAGTTATAAATTTACTCTTTCTTCAATAAACTTGCGGCTTTTTTGTCCAATAATACTGTGACGTCTTTGTGTTTTCTTAACGAAGAAGCGGGGCAGTCTGTACTAATTGGTGATTCTAGCATCGCTTTGACTGCTTTTGTTTTATGGCCGCCGGTAGCTATCAAGATGATTTTTTTGGATTTTAGAATTGTCGCAATGCCTACAGTAAGAGCGCGTTTTGGAGCTCGAAGGATGGAAAAGAGCCCGAAGTTTGATCTTACAGTTTCATGGGCTAGAACAATTTCTCTTGTACGTGAGTCAAATGGTGAGCCTGGTTCGTTGAATGCAATGTGGCCGTTGACACCCAGGCCAAGTATTGTTAGGTCGAATCCACCTGTTTTTTTTATTTTTTCTTCGTATTGCTCGCATTCTTTCCCGATGTTGAGCGCTGATCCCGAGAGATAATGGATGTTTTCTTCTTTTACGTTTATTTTTGTGAAAAGGTTTTTGTCCATGAAATATTTGAAGCTTTTCTTATGTTCTGGTTTTAGTCCAACGTATTCGTCTAGGTCGAAGATATGAGTTTTTGAGAAGTCTAGTTTGTCTTTTTTGTGGTTTTTTGAGAGTTCCTTGTATGTGGGGATAATTGTTTTGCCTGTTGGCAATGCCATTGTGAGGTTTTTTTTCTTTTTTAGGCCTTCGGTGATGATGTTAACGACGTATTCAGGAATCTCTTGAGGGTTTTCGAATATTATGACTCTTGGTTTCATGTTGCTTACCTTGAAGTAATGAATAAATGGGAGTTTTTAAGTTTTGTTAAAACGGAAATTATTATAAATGCTTTTTGTGAGCGGACCTTATGATTGTTCGAACCGGTGTTGATCTGGAGGTCGTGGGTATTGATTTGGACGAGACCAGTCTGGATCTTCTGGGCCCATTTTTGGAGTTTCATAATAAAAGATTTGGTACAAGTCTTTCTAGGAGTGAAATCGCTGGTTATTCACTTGTGGACGCGTTGGGTTGTTCTCCTGAAGATTTGCAGGTAAGATTTGACGAGTTTAATGGTACTAGTTTACTCCTTTTGCGACCGATGTCAGGGGCCAAAGATGTGCTTGAGAGGTTAGCGAGAGAGAGGGAGTTGGTTGTTGTGACTTCTAGACCGCTCAAGATTGAACTTGAAACATTACAAAGCGTGGGGCAGAATTTTCCAGGCGTTTTTTCAGGAGTTTATATGGCTGGTCAGAGCTTCGATATGCAGGCTAGGTCTTTTAGGACGAAGGGAACGGTGTGCAGAGATCTTGGAGCGAGTTACATGGTTGATGACTCTCTTGAACATGCTCGGGAAATCAGGGAAACTTCGCCCAATACTAAGGTTCTGCTTTATGATCATGGCGGGCAGCATACCTGGAATCAGTTGAAACCAGGAGAAATTTTGCCAGATGGCGTTGAGAGAGTCCACACTTGGGAGACTGTTTATCAGAGGATTGTTAACCCTTGATTACTGCAAGAGGTTTTAATCTTGCGACAATCTTTCCAATTCCGAGTTCGTCTGAGACGCGGACGACTTCGTCTACGTCTTTGTAAGCTTCAGGGGCTTCTTCGACAAGGCCTTTTTCCGAGCCTGCGAGGATTTCAATGTTGTTTTGCTTTAGCTGATTTTTTACTTGCTGCGGAGTGATTGTTTGCTTGGCCCTTGTTCTGGACATAACTCTGCCTGCGCCGTGGGCTGTGCTTGCGAAGGAGATTTTTTCTGCTTCAGATGTTCCTACTAGGACATATGATGAAGTGCCCATGCTACCAGGGATGAGGATGGGCTGGCCAACTTCTTGGTAATCTTTTGGCAGTTCTTTTCTTCCGGGACCGAAACTTCTTGTTGCACCTTTTCTGTGGACACATAATTCATAGGTTTTTCCTTGGACGTTGAACTTTTCGAACTTTGCAATGTTGTGTGCTACGTCGTATAGGACTTCTATCCTTGCGTTTGGGAAATATTCCTTGAATGATTCTCTTACTTGATGTGTGATGATTTGACGGTTTGCGAATGCGAAGTTTGCTGCCGCAGCCATTGCCGCCAGGTAATCCTGGCCGAGGTCTGAGTTGATTGGGGCGCAAGCTAACTCGCGGTCTGGCAGGTGTTCAAAGCCGTAGACTTTTTCCATTTTTTGAATATAGTCTGAACAGGTTTGGTGGCCTAATCCTCTTGAACCTGTGTGGATTAGGATTACAACTTGATCTTTTTTTAGCTTGAAGGCGTTTGCTATCGTTTCGTTAGTTATTTGTTCAACGAATTGAACTTCAATAAAATGGTTTCCTGCACCAATTGTTCCTAGTTGGTTTCTTCCGCGGGCCTTTGCTCTTGGTGAGACTTTTTTAGGGTTTGCGTTTTCGATGCGACCGGAGTTTTCTGTGTGTCCCAAGTCTTTTTGCGTGGCTGTCTTATTCTTTAGGCACCATTGGGATCCGAGGGCGAGGACTTCGTCTATTTCTGCGTCCGAGAGCTTTAAATCTGATCCCTTCCCAACGCCGCTTGGAATATTGTTGTTTAGTTCTTTTAGAACTTGTGTGCGCCTTTTTAGGAAATTCTGTTTTGTCATGTTTGTTTTTAGTAGTCGGACTCCGCAGTTGATATCGTAGCCGATGCCACCTGGAGAGATGATGCCTCCATTCTCAGGGTCAAAGGCTGCAACGCCGCCGACTGGGAAGCCGTAGCCTTGGTGAGCGTCTGGCATGGCAATTGACTTTTCAACAATTCCCGGAAGACATGCAACATTTTTTACTTGTTCAATGGTTTTGTCTTGGGAGATTTTTTCGAATAGTTTATCCGAGGCGAAGACTACACCAGGGACTAGCATTTTGCCTTCTTTCTCGATGATGTGAGTGTTTGTCATGAAATTAACTGGGTGTGGAGAGTTTTAAGGGTTTTGATTTGGGAAGTTTAATAAATACCTTTTGTTTGAAGAGGGCATGATAATCCAGGTTTCGATTGCTTTGGTTATTTTTTTGTTTGGTCTTTGGTCATTTGTTAAGGGAATTGGGGCAATGGTTAAAGGCAGAAGGAAATACCTTTTCGGGCCTCGTTTATTTATGTGGGGTCATAAAGGCTCTATTAGGAATATGGTTTTGAAGTATTCAGAATATCCTCAGCAGTTTGTTTTGGCAGTTCTTTTATGGGACGTTGCTATGGGGTTGGTCCTTATGTATGCTGCTTTTATAATTGTGAAAGATTTTTTGTAGGATTAAATATCTAAAACCATCTGGACATCCCAGTTGTGGTTTTCGGTTTCTTTGACGTAGATTTCTGAATATGTTGGGGACTTAATTTCTCCGAGGCCCTTGTAATTTGATGCTTCGTCTCCGAAAAATTCGACTTTGAGGTTGTTACCGAGGACCGAGATTTGTGCTTTTGCTGTGAGGAAGTTCTCTGTGTCTATTAGAGAGATTTGTTCTTCGATTAGTTTGTACAGCAGGTTTTCTTTGTCTGTTCCTGAGACTTGAACGATCTTTGCTTTTTTTGGTTTTGTTTCGTTATCTTTGGCTATGAAAGATGCTACCGCTAGCACTGCGTTCTCAAGGGCTTCGTTTAGGGTTTTGCCATGGGCTCTGAATTTAATTTCGGAGGTGTGGGGCAGGAATTCGTAGTTTTGCATGTTTACAGTGAGGTGATTAACTTTATAAATTTACTAATTTTTTAGTGTTTATGAAGTTTTTAGATTTTGTAGTTCTAGTTATGCTATTCGCATTGCTTGTAGCGGGGATGTATTTGTTGTGGTTGAATTTTCCCGCGGAGCCGACTGCTTTTGAGGACTACGTGGCGAATCTGTCTTTGAACCTGCCCAGTCAGAGCTCGCAGTTTCATCCTAACATGCGCTATCCAGAGAGGGAGATAACTTATTTCATTTCTCAAAATTGTAGCCGGAAGAAGTCTAACGACTTTCTTGATGCTGTGGACTTTTTGGAGAGGGAGACAATTTTGAGTTTTAAACAATCAGAGACGCCTGAAATTTTGGTGACTTGTTCAAATGTAGTAGCTGAGCCGGATGAGCAGGGGCATTTTGTCGCGGGGGAGGGCGGGCCTTCTGTGATCATTAACGCTACAAAATATGCAGTTATCATGCTTGGGAGGATTGGATTGTATAGGGCAGAGACGTGCGACACGCCGCAGGTTGCGACTCATGAACTTTTACATGCATTAGGTTTTGATCACAATAACAATGAATCCAGCATAATGTACCCCATTACTAGTTGTGATCAGGTGCTCGATAAGGATATCGTTGAGGAGATAAGAAGGTTGTATAGTGTGCCTTCTGCGGGTGATTTGGTGATAGAGAGCGTTGTTGCGAATAGGGCTGGAAGGTATCTTGATTTTAAGGCAGTTATCTCAAACTATGGTCTGAAGGAAATTCAAAACTCTACATTGAAAGTGATAATTAAAAATTCAGTCATTAGAGAATTTGATACGGGTGGATTGGATATTGGGACTAAGAAGAGTTGGACGATAACTGATTTGAGGATTCCGGGAGATACACCGGAGATTTCTTTAGTTATTGAGACAAACGAAGAGGAAATCAGTGAAAGTAACAATGTGGCGGAGATTAGTGTGGTTCGGGATTCTTAGGAATCTTTAAATATCAAAATTGTTATCTTACTGGGTAAAAGATGGCTGAAAAAGAACAGATTCTGAAGGAGAAGCTTGAACATACGGGCATTTTTGATTTTAAGGCCATGTATTCTTATGCGCACAATTGGTTTAAGGAAGAAGAGTTTGTGGTTACTGAGGAGGAATACAAGGAAAAGTCTAGCGGAGATTCTAGAGATCTCCAAATAAAGTGGAAGGTTTTTAAGGAACTATCCGATTATTTTAGTATAGAATACAAGGTCCTGTTTAGAATTGAGGGAATGAAGGACGTGGAGGTTGAGATTGATGGGCAGAAAAGGCAGATGAATCAAGGAAAGGTTGAGACAGAGATAACTGGGGTTTTGGTTATGGATACAGATGGAAAATGGGAGACCTCCGCGTGGAATAGGTTTATGCGTGATGTCTACAACAAGTATCTTGTTCCAAATAGGGTTTTAAGTATGAGGATTAAGGTTTCTGAAAAGGCGCAGAGTTTTAAAGAGGATCTTAAGTCGTTTTTGAACCTTACTGCTCGGCGATAGTAAGGGTTTTTATAGATATTGAGCGCTTGAATGTGCGGTGGTATCCTGATTTATACAAATCTTTATATAATTCTGGCGAGGTGGTTCCCTATGAAAAATTGGGGTTTACTCCTGCTAGTAGGAATCTTGTTATGCTCATTGGTAGCGGCTGAAACGGGTTTTGAAGTTGAAGAAATCGATGAAGGTAGCGTGGTTATAGTGGACATTGGGAATCCGGCCCATTATGACTTAATAATCAATAACCTTGGAAAGGAAGAAGAGTTTAGGGTGTTTACGTTGGTTGGTGTGATGATTGAGCCTACGGAATATTTTGTTTTGCCTCCTGGAAAAACGACTGTCCCCATAACTGCGTACATGGGCGAAAAGATTTTATCGGAAAGACGTGGACTGCTTTCTTTTGAGTATCAGATAAAGGGGAGGACAAGGGATCTGTTTAAGGATAAGCTGCTTGTCAAATTAGTTTCTTTGGATGAGATTCTTGATATAGAGTATGAACCCGTTCATCCGGATAATACTTTTGCGAAGATCTCTGTTAGCAATAAAGAGAATGTTCGAATTCAAAATTTGACTATTATTGCAGAGTCTGTTTTTTTCAGGGAATCTTTTGTTGTTGACCTCGGGCCCTATGAGAACGAGACATTTACAATTATGTTGAATAAAGAAGGAACTGGCAATTTGATGGCAGGGCCTTATCTTGTTTCAGCGAAAGTTGTTACGGGGGATGAAGAGAAGGAATTTGAAGGATTTGTTGATTTTCTGGAGAAGGAAGGGACTTCTGTTGCAGATTCTACAGAAGGGATTATTGTTAGGAAGACTACTGTGCGGAAGATTAATCGGGGCAATACGCAAGTGGTTGCAAATGTTAGTTTGAGGAGGGATGTATTTTCACGGCTTTTTACGACTCATACGGATGAACCTGATGGGACTAATCGAGATGGCTTTTTTGTAGAATATGTCTGGACGAGAAGTTTGTCTCCGGGGGAGGATTTAACTGTTAGATCTACGACTAATTACACATTTCCTTTCATTGCTCTTCTTGTGATAATTGCCATAGGGGTTTTGGTTAGGATGTTTTATTGGAGGGCTGTTTTGGTTAAGAAAAAGACTACTTTAGTTAGGACTAAGGGCGGAGAATTTGCCTTGAGAGTTGTTTTGAGAGTCCGTGCGCGGAAGACTGTTAATAAGCTGCAGTTGATAGACAGGCTTCCAGCGATGACGAAGCTTTATGATCAATTTGGCAAGAAGCCAGATAAGATTGATAAAGAAACTCGGAGGCTCGTTTGGAACGTTGGGCATCTCGGGCGTGGCCAAGAGAGAGTTTATTCTTATGTTATTTATTCTAAGCTGAATGTTGTTGGAAGATTTGAGTTGCCTCGGGCTTCTGCTTTGTATGAAATGGATGGGGAGCCCGGTGAGTCTTATTCTAATGTCGCGTTTTTTGCTGCGGAGAAGGATTGAGGAAATTTTTAAAAAAGGTCTATTTTTGAGGTTTTTATGAGAAACTATGTTGAGATGAGCAAGGCAGAGGATTTATTGATAAATTTATGTTCTCCTGCGATTTATTTATTGGCTCTTCGCTCTGGTGGAATTCCTTTCAGGGAGATTACTAACAGTAAAAGGAATCACTATACTCGTATTGTTAGGGAAATGAAGGGAGAAGCACAACTTCCTGATCCTGTTCTTGAACGTTATTCCTGCACCTTATGCGGTTTGTTTTCTACAGGAGTTGCTCATTTGAGAAAGGTTGGAGTTTTTGGAAGAAAATAAAAAACAAAAGATTATTTGATCTTTATCGTTTTGCCTTTTTTCGTCTTGGCTTTCTTTGGAATTCGAAGTTTTAGCACGCCGGATTTGTATTCTGCATCGATGTTTTCCGCATCTGCATTTTCTGGAAGGGGAATGCGCCTGAAAAACCCAGAGTAACTGCTTTGGTAACTGTATGATTCATCTTTTTCTTTCTTTTTCTCGGATTTCTTTTCGACTTTTATTGTAAGCATGCCATCTTCTGCGTTAACTTCGATGTCTTCTTTTTCGAATCCTGGAAGTTCTACTGCTATAACAAACTCGTTTTCCATTTCGCGTGCGTCAACCCATGCTTTCCGGTATTGGGAGAAGTCTTCTTCCTCGAAATCCCACGGATTTTCATCGAAGTTCTTGAACCAGTGATTGAATTTTCTGTGCATTCTTCTCATTTCGTCTCTAAAATCTTTAACCATTTTTCTTTTCCTCCTTTTTGGTTTTTTCTGAAGGGTAAAGCTCCCCAAATGCTTTTTCAAAATCATCTTGAGTAATTGTCATTTTTTCTTTTGACTTTGATGCGCTGACTTTTTTGATTGCGAACATCCCTGCGGTTCTGCAAATCGCTTCTATGTCTGCTCCAGTTTTTCCTTCAGTTCTTTCTACGAATTCTTGGAGTTTTATTGATTTTTCTAAGGGCATATTTCTTGTATGGACCTTGAATATTTCTTCACGTGTTTTTCTTTCTGGAATTGGGAGTTCTACTATTGAATCAATCCGGCCCGAGCGAAGAAGTGCATTGTCTATAAGGTCTGGTCTGTTTGTTGCAGCAATAACTATTACTTTTTCTAGCTCTTCGATTCCGTCAAGTTCAGTTAGTAATTGGTTGACTACTTTCTCGGTTGAGTCTGAAATTGATGAGCCTCTCTGTTTTGAGATTGAATCAAATTCGTCGAAGAAGATTATTGACGGAGAAACTTGACGGGCTTTTTTGAAAATTTCTCTGACGTGTTTTTCGGATTCTCCTACCCACTTACTGATTAGCTCTGGGCCCTTTACTGAAATGAAATTTGCGTTCGATTCTGTTGCGACTGCTTTTGCCAGGAGGGTTTTGCCTGTACCTGAAGGGCCAGTTAGAAGAACTCCTTTTGATGCTTTTATACCTGCTTCTGCAAAGAGGTCGGGCCTTTGTAGAGGGAGTTCAACGAGCTCCTTTAATTTTTCTTTCGCTTTTTCCAGACCTCCGATATCTGTCCAACGGACGTTTGGTTTCTTAATCAAAACTTCGCGCATTGCTGACGGTTCAACGATTTTCATTGCATAAGAGAAGTGTTCTCTATTTACACTCATTTTTGCTAGTATTTCTTGTTTTTTTGCTTCAGCTTGGATATCGCTTTTTTCTTCAGATTCCTCTAAACTTATCAGGTCTTTGTAAAATGGTTTGACTGCTCTCAATGCCGCTTCTTTGCAGAGTATTTCCAAATCTGCCCCAGTGTAACCCAGAGTTTTTTCAGAAAATTCATTTAATATTTTTTCTCTGTCTTCAAGAGGCATGTTCCTTGTGTGGATTTTTAAAATCTCTTTTCTTCCTTCTTCTGTTGGAGGATTTATTCTTAGTTCTCTATCGAATCTTCCTGGTCGCCTCAATGCTTCATCCAGGTCGTCAGGCCTGTTTGTTGCAGCCATGACAACAACTTGTCCGCGGGATTTTAGTCCGTCCATGAGTGTTAAAAGCTGTGTCACAACTCGCTTTTCTGATTGATCGTGAGTTTCTCCTCTCTTCGGTGCGATTGCGTCAATCTCGTCGATGAAAACAATTGCTGGTGAGTTTTTTTCTGCTTCTTCGAATTTTGCCCGAAGGTTTTCCTCTGAGCCTCCGTGATATTTGCTCATTATTTCTGGACCCGCGATTGAAATAAAAGTTGCATCTGTTTCTGTTGCAACTGCTTTTGCTAGGAGTGTCTTTCCAGTTCCGGGTGGACCAGTAAGCAAAACTCCCTTCGGAGCACTTATTCCAAGCCTTTGGAAAATGTCTGGGTGTTTCATTGGGAATTCAACCATCTCTCTGATTTTTTCTATCTCTTCTTTTAGCCCTCCGATGTCTTCGTAATACACGCTGACGCCAGAGCCTTCTCCGATGTCTTTAGAAATTTCGATCTTTGTGTTTTTACTAATGATGCCAAAAGCATTTTTTTTTGGACTGGATTTTGTAACAACATATGTGAAATTCCCTACATTTGTTGGTATAGAAATCTTCTGACCTACTGAAATTGGTGATTCTATTAGTAGCCTTTTGAAAGTTTGCATTTCTTCAAGTTGAGAGTTATAGGTCTTTAGCTGGTCGTTACTTAATTTTTCATGGGGTAAAATTGAAAGGGTTATAGATTTCAATTCTTCTAGTTTTTCTGATTTGGCTATTTGGACTTTTTCTCCAACAGAGGTTCCGAGTGTTGATCTTGCAACTCCATCAAGGCCTATTGTTCCAGAATCATCATTAGAACGAATTGCCCTGAGGTACAATTCTTTTTCTCCGATTACTTTTACTATTTCCCCAGAACTTATTTTTAACATTTCCATATCTTCTGAAGAAACGGTGGCTAGATTCTTTCCAACCAAATCATCATCTGCTTCAATCACTTCTAAAAATAATTTGTTTTTCATCTCTCGAAGGAAACCTCCAGAATTCCGTTGCTTGTCGAAGAGACCATGTTTTTAGTTTTTATTTTTTCAGGGAGGATAAACTCGCCTATTCTTTTATCTGCTTTAGCTATTTCTAACACGTCAATGGTCCTATTGTTCCCCTGGGATAGTCGCTTTGTTTTGACTTTAATTTTTTCTTCTCCTGAAAAATCAAAAAGGAAATAAATCTTTTTTGGGCTTAAAACTTTTTTTACAGGTATTTTTCCAGTGTTTCCGTATGACTTTCTTATATTTTCGTATTCTTCGGAGTCTTCTTCGAAATCGTCTTCTAAGTGATTTCTTCTTTGTCTGACTAATGAATTTCCGAAGAATTCATTCACAATATTTTCAAAAGGGTCGTTGTTAAAAAGGCTCATTTTTTATCCTGTATACATCGGTCCAGCTTCTAAGCCAGCCTTTGCACGCTTGAGATAATGGTCTTCTATTTTCTTGTATCTTGATGCTGTCTCGTTTGAAACGCTTGGTTTGACTCTCTTGAATGCTTCTTCGAAATCGTCTTTGCTAACTTCTTTCACAGACATGTCTCTTCTTAGTGCATTTAGAGCGGCTTCTCTTATTAGTGCTTCTATATCTGCTCCAACATAACCTTCTGTTTTTTTGACCAATTGTGCTAGTTTGATATCTTTCGAGAGAGGAGTGTTCTTTGTGTGAACTTTAAAGATCTCTAATCTTCCTGGCTCATCTGGTATGTCTGCGAGGATGATCCTGTCAAATCGGCCTGGCCTTAATAACGCTGGATCGAGCATATCTGGCCTGTTTGTTGCGCCGATAATTGTTACATCTTTTAATCCCTCTAAGCCGTCTATTTCTGCAAGTAGTTGGTTTAGGACCCTTTCTGTCACCTTGTTTCCGCCTGCCTCAAGGCCCCTCTTGCCGGCTAGTGAGTCTATTTCGTCAAAGAATACGACGCAGGGCGCTACCTGTCTCGCTCTTTCGAAAACCTTTCTTACGCCTTCTTCAGATTTTCCGACCCACATGCTTAGTAAGCTTGGGCCTTTGACTTGTATGAAGTTTGCTTCAGATTCCTTTGCAACTGCTTTAGCCAGGAGAGTTTTACCTGTTCCAGGAGGTCCGTAAAGAAGGATTCCTCTTGGGGCACGAATTCCCAATCTTACAAATGCTTCTGGGTTGTTGATTGGCCATTCGACTGCTTCTTTAAGCTCTTGCTTGGTCGTTTCCATTCCACCGATGTCTTTCCAGCCGATGTTTGGGGCTTCTACAAAGACTTCCCTCATTGCGCTAGGTCTCACGACTTTTAGGGCGTCTTCGAAATCTTCTTTGTTGACTATTGCTTTGTCCAAAACCTCTGGAGGTATCGGTTCGTCTTCGTCTAGTTTTAATTCTGGAAGCATTTTTCTTAGGACGTTCATTGCCGCTTCTTTTGTTAGGGCAGATAAATCTGCTCCGACGAAGCCGTGCGTTCTTGCCGAAAGGTCTTCAAGGTTGATGTTTCTTGCGAGGGGCATGTTTCTTGTGTGGATTTTTAGAATATCTAATCTGCCTTGCTTGTCAGGAACCGTCATCTCTATTTCTCTGTCAAATCTTCCGGGCCTTCTTAATGCAGGGTCAACTGAGTTTACTCTGTTTGTTGCACCGATAACGATTACTTTGCCTCGAGTTTTTAGGCCGTCCATCATTGTTAATATCTGTGATACAACCCTCCTTTCTACTTCGCCCTGGACGTCTTCTCTTTTTGGAGCGATTGCGTCAATTTCGTCGAAGAAGATTATAGAGGGGGCATTTTTTTCTGCGTCTTCAAAGATGTCTCTGATTTTCTTTTCAGATTCGCCGTAAAATTTGGACATTACTTCTGGTCCGTTAAGCAGTATGAAGTTTGCGTCTGATTCGTTTGCAACTGCTTTAGCCAGGAGAGTTTTACCTGTTCCTGGAGGTCCGTGTAGAAGGACTCCTTTTGGTGCATCGATTCCAAGTTTTTCGAATAGTTCTGGATGCTTTAATGGAAGTTCCACCATCTCTCGGATCTTTTTTATTTCATCCCCCATCCCCCCTACGTCTTCGTATGCGATATCAGGGATTGATTCGTCAGAGATCTCTACTGCTTTTGGATTTAGGACTACCTCAGTATCTTCGTTTATGAAGCAGGGTTGACTTGGAGCGGTGTTTACTACTACAAATCTTATCTGTTGGAAATTTCCTGGAAGGCCTCCGCCTTGATTGAACAGGTCTTGTAGGTCTCCGAAGATGTCTGGGAAACCTTCGCTCATTAGATCTCTTCGTCTTTGGACTCCGCCTAATGAAATTATGTCTCCTTTTGTTAGAGGTCTGCCGAGCAGGCCGTTGCGCAGCATTTCTGGATCAGCCTGAACTGTAATTCCCGGTTGTGCTGGAGCGATTGTAATCTTTGTTGCAGGTTTTACGTTCGCTTTTTTTACTTCGACTTGTTCACCGACACTCACCTTTGAGTTTTTCCTTATCAGACCGTCAATTCTGATTATGTTTTCTCCAACGTCTGCAGGGTAGGCTCTGTCAACGATTGCGAGCGTTTCTCGGCCACCCTTGATAGAAATTATGTCTCCTCTTGCAAGGCCCAGGTCCCTCATTAGTTGTGGGTCAATTCTGGCTACGCCCTTATGAACGTCATCTTGCAGAGACTCGACTACTTTTAGTCTTACTTGAGGGGTGTTTATGTTCGTTTTTACCATCTTTGTTTAATCTCCTCTTGGTCGTTAAAGCATAAACTCACCTTTCCAAAATCTTCGAGGCAGAGTTTTACCATATCGTTAACATGGCTTGACACGCTTTTATTCATATCGTTGATGAAGTCCACAATTTCTTTTGGTATACTGATAGCGTGGCTGTTTCCTACGACTCTCAACTTAACGTTATAAGTCTTTTGTTTTAGGTTGTTGAAGTTTTCTAGTTTGTGCAGGTCTGTTGGATGAATGATACGTTCGTTGCATTGATCGCATTGAATTGCCCGTAGTCTGAATCCTTTTTTTATTACTGAAACTTGTTTCATTTTAGTGTTGCAGTGTTTACATAAAATCGTTGCGTCAAATATATCTTTCATCGTGTATACTCTGTGTGTATACTTGTATATAAATGTTTTGGTCATCGGTGTGAAAAAATCTTTTCATTGCGTGAATGATTCTATCTTTTGCCGAATACAAAAAGTTTAAATTGGACGGGATCTATTGCTTTTTAAGAAGAGGTGTTTACGAAACGTTTAAAAAACGACGGTTCGTGGAGGATCCTATGTTCTTTGGTAAAAAAAACGACGGAAAAATGAGAAAGTGTGAAGATTGTGGCAGTAAGAGCGAGGAAGGATTTAGTTTTTGTCCGCATTGTGGAAATAGTTTTATAGACGGCAAAAAGGAAAGGGAAGAGTTTGGCCTTTTGGGAAGGAACGATTATGTTGATCAGGAGGATGAAGAGCCAATGCAGAACTTTGGCATGATGGACAAATTGGTTAATTCTATGATGAATAGTATGATGAAAAATCTTGATAAGCAGTTTAGGGGCCAGTTTAAGGAAATGGACAGGAATCTTGATCGAACAGAAGTTAAGGCGTTTCCGAATGGAATCCGGATTAAGGTCTCTGGGCCGATGAATGCTGCTGTCACTCAACCTCTGGCGAAGAAGAAAAAGTCAAGGGTTGTTAGGAAGGAAATTGATGAAGGGCAGTTGAAAAGGATGGGTGTTTTGCCTAGAGCTAAAGCGAAGACTGCTGTGAAAAGATTGGGTAATCGAGTTGTTTATGAGCTTTCGACTCCAGGCGTTGTTTCTGCAGAAGATGTTTTTGTTTCGAAGCTTGAATCAGGGTATGAAATTAAGGCGATTGGGGATAAGAAAGTTTATGTGAATAATGTACCTATTAATTTGCCCTTGAAGAGGTATTCTATTTTGAAGAATAAGCTGCAGGTTGAGTTTGTTGCAGATCAGCCCCAGCCAATGATGGGCGAGTAGTTAATTTTAGTGGTAACAAATAGATAGTTTTATATATCTGTTTTTTGGCGAGTTTTTATGAGTGAAATAGATTATGCAACAGTGTTAAGAGGTTATGTGGCCGAGCGAGAAGCGGTAGCTAGGGAAATGGGTTTGACTGTGGCACAATTGGTGGAAGCAACAAGCCGATTTGATGCGTCTGACAAGGAAGGTGATCCCTATGGGTTGAGGGCAGCTGGCAATGAAGAAAACCATAGGCAACTTGCAATAACTAACATTGGGCGATTGATGGTTGTGCAAGGTTTGCGCAGATTGTATGAACTTCTTCCGGATCTGAAGCCAGAGTGTTCTGTGATTGAGTGATTATTTTCTAATCTTTATGGATATCAAGTTTGTCGATTATTTTTTGAAGTTCCTCTGTTTCGTGCTCTATCTCTTTGAGGCGTTTTAAGATGAATTTTTCGTGTTCCTCTCTTTCTGTTGGCATGGGTTTAGGAACAATTTGAGATATTTAAGTTTTGGGAATCCCGATACTGCTGGGCTATAATGATCACGCTGGGATTTGAAATACAAACCCCTTTAGAAAAGGTGTTTCTATGAGTTCCCCAAACTATTCTAGCCTGGCAGGCTTGCCACAGTTCGCAAATCCCAAGATAATCCTTGGTTCTTCGAACCAAGAAGTGATCACGCTGGGATTTGAACCCAGGACCTCCGCCTTATCAGAGCGGCGCTCTAACCAGGCTGAGCTACGCGATCCTAAATATCAAAAAAGATAAGCCTTTTATAAACGTTATCCTAATGGAATTGATGGCTAAAAACTCGAGAGTTGAGAAGTTACTGCTCGCTTTAATCTTGATTGAGGTAGTTCTTACAGGCATTCTTGCTTATCAGGATGTTGTCGGCTCGGCAGGGAGTTTTTGCGTCGCTGGTTCAGAAGAAGCTGGTTGTAGCGGAGTTAGGGACTCGGTTTATGGTGAGCTATTTGGGATGAAGTTGAGCTTTTTTGGGCTGATTTCTTTCTTGGTTTTGTTAGTTGTTTTTGTGTATGAGAAGAGAATATGGGAAGGTTCCTTTTTTGTCTTGTCCTTAGTTGGTGCTGTTTTTGCCGCATATTTCCTTTATTTGCAAGTCTTTGTGCTGAAGCAGATGTGTTCTACTTGTGCAGTGGTTGATGGAACCGCAATATTAATATTCCTCTTAGCTCTGGCTAGTGGGAAAAGGCGCCGTTAGTCTATCGGTTATGATTCTAGCTTCCCAAGCTGGCGGGCCGGGTTCGATTCCCGGACGGCGCATTAGCAAAAACTTTTAGAAAAAGTTTTCCGCTGGCTTTCAAAACTAAGGGGGGATTTGCTTCGCAAATCTTATTTTCTTTGGGTAATACTGCTCAAGGCTGGTTGGCTTATCTTCATTCGTTGACTCCTCACCTTGCTGTGGACCTGCTCGCTAGGACTCATGAAGATCCCGGACGGCGCGCTTCGCTTTGAAAAGGTTTAACATCAAAATCTTTATAATCACTCATCTTCTTTGGTTTGTATGAATAAAAGAGGAGTTAGTTTGGTGGTTGCTAGTCTTTTGCTTACTGTTCTTGCTATTGCAGTTGGTGCTATGATCTACCGACAGATGGGGGATGTTGTTGTGTCTTTGGCTCCGGAGGTTGACTGTTATGGGATGGATTTTAGGGCAGAGATTGTTAGAGCTCACGGAACGCAGGTTTATTCATTGAATGCTGTGAATCTTGGGAACTTGCAGATTGAGGGTTTTTACATTAAGGCCGTTAGGGAAGGAGAACTTTTCATTTACGAGGAGGTTGTGGGAGTTGTTGAGCCTGGAGCTACGGAAAGCTTTGAGCTGGAGGCAAGTTATCCTTCTGGAAATTATCTTGTTATTCCAAGGGTTGAGGCCGATGATCTGGATGAAGGGCAGTTTTACAAAGCGTGTAAGGATTTGTACGGATATGAAGTTGTTGTTGAGTAGGTTTAATTTTTGTTACCATAATCTATTTATAGTGCCTCAATATATGGATAGAACGGCATGGCTAGAATTATTGGAAAAGGGGTGTCGTACGATGACGTTTTGATTGTTCCTAAGTATAACAAAATTTTTTCTAGACGAGACGTTTCTTTTAAAACAAGGGTGACGCGAAATTACGAGATAGATATTCCAATAGTTGCGGCAAACATGGATACTGTTTGTGAGTCAAAAATGGCAATTGCCCTTGGGAAGTTAGGGGGCTTGGGGATTATTCATCGGTTTTTGACGGTTGAGCAGGAGGCTGAAGAGGTTCGAAAGGTTAAGGCAGAGGGTTTAATTTGTGCAGCAGAGGTTGGTGTTAATGACTCAGTGCAAGAGAGGGTTAGGGCCTTGGTGGGTGCCGGCGCGGATATTCTGGTTTTGAATGTTGCACATGGGCATTCGAAGAGGGTTGGAAAGACGCTTGATTGGATTAAGGGGGGCGGATTTAGAGTTGACGTGATGGTTGGAAATATTGCTACGAAGGATGCTGCGGAATATTTCCTTTCGAAGGGAGCTGATGCGATTAAGGTAGGTGTCGGCCCTGGTGCTTCTTGTACGACTAGAGTTATGACTGGGGCAGGGGTTCCGCAGGTGACTGCGATAATGGACGCTTATGAAGCGACGCAAGGTAGGGTCCCTATTTGTGCAGATGGAGGTTTGAAAAATCCGGGCGATGTCGTGAAAGCCATAGGGGCCGGCGGTAACACGGTGATGATTGGTTTTATGTTTGCAGGGTGTGATGAAACGCCTGGAGAGGTTGTTGAAAGGGGCGGTGTGAAATTTAAGGAGTATCGTGGGATGGCAAGTTATGATGCAACTTTAAGAAAGTTGGAATTGGATGGAAAAAAGCATGATGAAGTTATTAGTGTTGAAGGGGAAAAAAAGTTGGTTGTGTGTACTGGTAGTGTTGAAAGGGTCGTTAAGAGGCTGCTGGGTGGCTTGGCTTCTGGGATGACTTATGCTGGCGCGGATACGATTGAGAATTTGTGTGGAAAGGCAGACTTTATTCAGATTACTTCTGCTGGAAGGAAAGAAAGTAAAGCGCATTTTGGAGAATAATCAAAGCCCGTAAGATTCAGATAATATCTTGATCTTATTGTACTCCTGTAGAAATTCTTCGCCTTTTTTTGTGATTGTGAAATGTTTTTTCCCATTTTCTTCTTTGGTCCCCATGAGGTTGTTTTTTATGAGCTCCTCTATGTAAGGTTTTATGCTATTGTTAGAGAGGTTTGCCTTGTAGATAAGGTGTGTTATCTTGGCTTGTTTACCGTTTCTTAGAATTTCTAAGAGGTCTTTTATTACCTCTAACTTTGTCCTTTTCTTTGCCATTTTTTATTTTAGTGTGATTAACGAGTAGGATTAGGAATCCTGCGAAAACAAAAATTTCTCCCAAGAGGTAGACAAAAACGTGGATGCCGTAAAATAGACATATGACATGACTGACTAAAATGAAAAGGAACGCGAGGTACACCTTATAGCTGTTTCCTGATTTTGTTTTCTTGTAGTTGTTATGAAAATGGGTGGTTAGGGCTACAAGGATGATTATGATTGTCAGGTGGAATATAAAATTGAAATACAAACTGAATAATACAGATATTGCTGCGAAGTAAGCGAATAGGATTACGTCTTCCTTCTTGTCAGTCTTTGTGGTAATAAGGAAGAGGATTAGGAATCCAATCAAGAGAAACACTTTGTAGAATGTGGAACCTAAGAGATTAATTATCTGCATTTCTTGGAGTTCGTGCGTTACGAAAACGACGAAGTTTACGTGTTCTATTTTTGTTTCGTAGACTATAGTCAAGTTTGCGATTATTTTTGCTACGAATGCAAGGGCTATCGAAAGGAACGCATAAGAAAAGCGCAAGTAATTTTTCTCTTTGATAAGTTTATAGACGCGTCTGCTTTGGTACGCTATTAATGCCGCGACCAATATGATCATGAAATCAAGTAGCGAATCTATCCCATAGAAGGAGCCGAGGGAAATGTTCAGGGCCATACTAAATTGATCAGATTTTCGTTTATAAGCTTTGTGAATTTATCTTCTGTATCTTTACTTCTTTGTTGATTTAAATAAGATTAGTCTCGGTTTGTAAGGAGGTAAACAAAATGACAAATCAATCAACTGAGATCCTTGAACGAGAAGAACTTAGTCTTTTGCGCGAACATATGCTTCGTCCAGAGGAACTATTTCTTCTTCAATACTTGAAGACTGCAAATCGTGCTGCTGCTTGGAAGCTTCAAGAAGTTTATGGATGGGACTCTTCGTCTTTCGCAGACGAATAAAATTTCTTTTTATTTTTTCTTTTCTTTAATATGCAAGAATCAGGATTAAGAGGATTAATCCAATAAGAGCTTCGATCATGCCGATGAGCTTGAACTGTTTTTCTTTTTTCATTAGCTTCTTTATGGTTTTTGTGGTTTGTTTTGGGAGTGTTAGGACTATCATTCCTTCTAGGAGCAGTAAGGCTGCCAGGACGATAAGGACTATTTGTTGCCAGAGCATGTTTTTCTTACTTCGGAGGGATATAAAAATGTGCCGATAAGTAATTTTAAATACGTTATTTTCTAATTTAAGGGATGAGTGCTCCTATATATGGTGGAAGTGAGAATCCTGTTGTGAGGTTTTGGAAGTTCTTGCAGAAGGATACTTGGCAGTCTTGGGCGGTGTCTTTGATTCTGTTGGTCGTGCTGATTAGGTTTGTGTTTTTTCCGGTTTTGTCTTTTGCGACTGGTAGCGGTTTGCCGCTGGTTGTTATAGAGTCGTGTTCGATGTATCATGAAACTTCTAATTTTGATACTTGGTGGAATGATCATTCAGAGTGGTATGAAACGCATGGGATTAAGAAGCCTGACTTTAGGGAGTTTTCTTTTAGAAACGGTTTGAACAAGGGGGACATTATTATTGTTTGGGGACATTCGGATTATGGGGTGGGTGATGTGATTATCTTTGAGCCTAATTCGGATTCTACCGCGCCGCATCCGATAATCCATAGGATTGTGGGGGAGGATCCTTATGAGACGAAAGGAGATCATAATCTTGGGCAGTTAACCACTGAAAACCCTCTGAATTCTCAGAATATTGATGAGACAAATATCTCTGAAGCGCAGATAGTTGGTAAGTCTGTTTTTAGGATTCCTTATTTGGGATGGATTAAGCTTATTTTCTTTGAGCCTTTTAGGGGGGCAGGGGATAGGGGATTCTGTAATTAGTTACTTCTAAGTAATACTAAGATTATATATAGACGTGTTGCATGTATTGCCGAATGGTGTTGGAGTTTAACCCTGACGGCAGTATAAAGATGCCGAAGAAGGGCTCTCGGAAGCTGGTGGTCTCGGAGAAGGTCAAGAAGGCGGATGCTATCGCGGTTGTTAAGGGCAGTGAGGATGATGTTTATCCTGTCATTGATATGAGGTGTCCTAAATGCAAGCATAAAAAGGCGTATTTTTGGACAATGCAGACTAGATCTTCTGATGAATCGGAAACTAAGTTCTATAAATGCGTTAAGTGCAGGTACACTTGGAGAGTTTATCGGTAGTTTTGGTTATTTCAATAATCTCTTTACATTATATCTTCCTGTGCCGTCACTGTATGTATCTTCTAATGCCTCTAGTAGGTCTTGGGGGGTTTCTCTTTTGAAGGTTACTTCAATTGTTCCTCCCCTGAATCTCGCCCCTATGCAATATCTTCCGAGGGAAGACTCGTTTATCACACCTCTTCTGAACTCTTTTGCAGGGTCAGTAGTCATTTTTCTTGACATCCTCTTTTTTTGTCAAGAAGGGTTCTTAAGGTTGATTGTTTGGAGATATACCTTTTTGAGGTGATCGGCTCTGTTGAAAAAGTCTTAAAATAAAAGCGACATGTTTACCATTGAGGTGAAAAACATGTCTAAAAAACAAAGTAAACTGCATAGAAAAATCTGTCGGTTGTTGAAAAAACTAAATTACGGGAGGTTTCTGCATCATTTTGGGCCGAAGAAGTTCACGCTGGCTCAGCATTTGGTCGCTTTGTTGATCAAAGAGATGAGTAGACTTTCGTTTCGGAGAGTTGTTTTGATATTTGGCATCTTCGATTTTGAAGTGCCGACTTACTCGACGCTCTGCAAATCTCGCAAAAGAATTCCACACTATTTGTGGAATTCTTTGTTGCAGTTGACGTCGGGATTGCAACATGAAAAGGTTGCAATCGATGGAACTGGATTTAGCAGGACAAATCCAAGTTTTCATTACGTGAAACGGATTAACGCTAAAAAGCCAGTTAAACGATTTGCGAAGCTGTCTGCTTTGTTCGGTATCAAACGGCGGAAGTTTTGCGCGCTGCGGATTCGCGCAAAACCGCGTCATGACATCCAGGACGCAAGTTACTTGATGAAACGTGTTAGCGTGATGAAAAGCCTGTATGCTGATGCAGCGTACGATTCAGAAAGTCTGCACGAAATTTGTTTTAACAGAAATGTGCAGACTTTCATCAAGCCGCGCAAGAATGTCAGGCGTGGCTTCTATCGAAAGAAGCAAATGAAAAATTATTCTGATGAAGAATATCATCAAAGAAGTTTGGTAGAGTCGGGATTTGGTTCATTGAAACGTAAGTATGGCGGATCGGTTTCTGGGAAGACGATCGTTAGTGTGAAGCCAGAAATATTTTGCAAGGCAATTTGCCACAATTTAGGTTTGTGTTAATGGAGATTTTCAACAGAGCCGAGGTGATCGTTAAATTTAAAAAAGGGCGCTCTTTGGGGATGCCATGCCAACTTTGAAATTAGGTAAGCGTTTTCCGGGGAAGGATGTTATTGCGGCAGTGTATAGGGCTGCTGGGGAAAGTGGCGGGAGGATTCATCCGAATTATGGTAATGGGCATCATGTTTCTTGGAATCTTTCAGCAAGGGGCGGTTTTGGTCAAGGAGATACCTCATTGGAAGTCACCTTAAAGAGTCGTTGGTTTGGAAATGTCTTGAATGACAGATCAAGATATGGTGCACTGGATGCTACTGGGTCAGTTATAAATGGTCAGTGGGGTAGGGCAGTGGACTTAGAGAGGCATGAAGGGGCAAGGGCGATTTACGATCAATTCTCTAGGGAGTTGAAGGCTGCTTTGGTTGATTAATCTTCACGCAGTTCCGCCCGGACTTCTTAGCATGGTAAAGTGCAGCGTCTGCGCGTTTTGACATTTTTTGGAGAGTGTCTTTTTGTAGATATTCTGTGACGCCTAGAGAAATTGTGATTTTGTATTTTTTTAGGAAGGTGTCTGTCATGACTCCTTTTCTTAATCTTTCTGCGATTTGTTTTGCTTTTGAGGTTTTTGTGTTCGGGAGCATTATAAAGAATTCTTCGCCGCCGAAGCGTGCTACGACGTCATATTTTCTGACTTTTCTTTCTAGGAGTTGTGCTAGCTTGAGAAGGATTTTATCTGCTTGGACGTGGCCGTGTTTGTCATTTACTTTCTTGAAGAGGTCGATGTCGACAACGATTAACGAAAGAGGTTTGCCTCTTTTTGCCTTGTCGAGTTCCATGCTGAAGATGTCCTTGAAGAAAACGTGATTGTAGAGCCCTGTTTTTTCGTCGTGTGTTGCGATGTGGTAGAGCCTGTTTATGTTGAGGTGGACTTTCTCGAGAAGTTTTACTAATTCACCTGCTTCTTTTGCCATGTTAGAATTTAGGGATTTGAGTTAATAAAATTACTGCTTCTGAAGATCTTTCGGTTATTGAATTATTACAATTCTTCGCTCAATTCGTTCTAATGACCAGTCATCCCATTCGCGATAGTCGGGAAAGCTTCTTTCTATAGTTCTTACCCATGCTGCTTCTGGATCTGATTCTATTCTTTCGACAGACTCTCCAACAACAAAAAGAAGATCGTTTAAGCTATACTCTTGATTAGCAATGTTTCTTTAGAGGTTTCTTAGTTAATAAAATGTGCGGTAGGTAATTTTAAAAAAGGAAATTTGTTGGTTTGTTGATGGCCTTGTAGCTCAGTCTGGTTAGAGCACTGGACTCTTAATCCAGGTGTCGAGGGTTCAAATCCCTTCAGGGCCACTTTGTTATTGAATTAAGATGAGAATAGGAATCGATATAGATGATGTTTTAATGCCTACATTTCGGGAACTATTGAGAAATCATAACTCTAAGCATGGAACGAGCTACAATTTTGAGGACATTATTGATTATCGCTTGTGGAAGATTTGGGGCGTTACAAAAGAAGAAGCTGTAGAGGAAGTCTATTCTTATCAGGCGAGCGAAGTGTTTTCTAAAGTTAAACCTTTTGAAGGGGCTCTTGGAGCGATAAGGAAATTGAAAGAAAAGCATGACTTGGTCGCCATCACCTCTAGGCCTGTTGTTGTTCGAGAGCAAACTCTAAATTGGCTTAACAAACACTTTGAGGGAATTTTTGATGTTGTTCATTTTATGGAAGAATTGCCTGCTGATGGGGTGCCTACTGAAAAATCTGGGAAGGCGAAAATGTGCCTGGATGAAGGGATTGATATTATGATTGAGGATGCTCCTCAAACTGCAGGAGATTGCGCTGAAGTGTGCAAAACTGTTTATTTGTTTGATAAACCTTGGAATCGTTCTGAACAGTTTAATTCTAATGTTGTTCGTGTGAGTGGTTGGGAAGAGGTTGCTGAAT
The DNA here is from genome assembly GCA_043821585.1 of archaeon. GTDB lineage: Archaea > Nanobdellota > Nanobdellia > Pacearchaeales > GW2011-AR1 > UBA73. The sequence continues at coordinate 17,703 of JBDRCQ010000001.1, read as the reverse complement.
TGATAAAATGAAAATAGGAATTGACTTGGACGGAGTTGTTGTGGATTTGGTGACTCCGTTGTTGAACTATTATAACAAGAAGAATGGGACTAGTTTTGTTTACAGACAGATAAATCATCATGATTTTTGGGTTCTATTGGGCCTATCTAGACAGGATGGGGTGCAGAGTGTTGACGAGTTTATGGAAGATACGAGTTTCGATGTGGTTAAGCCACAAGAAGGCGCGATTGAAGCGATTAAGGAATTGGGCGAGGAGCATGAGCTTGTTGTTGTGACCTCGCGGCCTGAATTGTATGTTGAGAAAACTCTCGAATGGATCGATCATTATTTGTCTGGAGTTTTTGATAGGGCCGTGTTTACGCACGAATATCCGGCGGTTGCTGGCGTGGTTAGAAAGGGAGAAATTTGTAAGGCCGAGAAAGTCGATGTGATGGTTGAGGATTTTGATAGAAATCTTTTAGGTTGCGCTAAATTTTGTAAGAAAGTTTTGTTGTTTGATCAGCCGTGGAATCAGAAATCGCAGTTGCCTGAGAATGGCATAAGAATTAAGAGTTGGGACGACGTTCTAAAACAGGTAAATGAAATTCAATCCGAAGTTAAAGAATGATATCGAGAAGTTCAGGGATTCTGTGATTCTTGTAGAAGGGAAGAACGACGTTTCGGCGTTGAAGAATGGGGGCTTTGATAAGGTATACGCGATTCATAAAACGGGAGTTGGCTTGAGGGAGCGGATTGAGGAGATTGTTGCAGAGGCTGGTGTGAAGGAGAAATATTGTGTTTTGACAGACCTTGATAAACAAGGTAAGAAGTTGTACGTGTTGATTAGGCCGATATTGGTTGAGTTGGGCGTGAAGGTTGATTCGACACTTCGCGGGTTGTTGATTAGTGCGCAGGTGTCGCACATGGAGGGATTTGAGAAGTTTATGGGGAAAGTTGAGAAGGGCGGGGAATAAGATTAATTCAGCCGATAGATTGGTAAGAGCTCTGTTAGGGGCTTTCTTTTGTTGTCTCCCCTTCCAACTAACTGGTCTGTTGTGAATCTTGTTGCATGGGCTGCAAGCGCTAGAAGAATTACTCCCTCTGGGTTTGTTGGATCTAATTGGGCCTGAATAGTGTCATCTCTGATGCCAACGTATTCTCCTCTGCCGTTTCGGAAGTTTCGATCATCTATGGGTTTGAGACCTAGATCTTGCGCTGTTCTTGCTGCGAAGTCTCTTTCCCAGTCCGTGAATGGACTTCCGTCATAGGTTTCTAAGTAAGTTGCCATGGTCTAATGCCCAAGTTTGGATATATAAACCTAACTGGTTGATAAAAAAACAAAAATTAAGAGAAATAAAAAATTAACCTATTAGTTTCTTGATGTTCTCGATGTTTTCTGCGACTTCAGTGCCTTTCTTTGTAAGCTTTATCAGCTTTATTCGGCCTTTCTTTTCGAAACCAACGAGACCCAGTCTTTCTAGGCTCTGCAGAATCTTAACGGCATGGCTATATGTACAATCTACCTCTTTTGCAAGCACACTTCCGTAACGGATTCTTGCAACTCTTTTCAAGGCTACCAACATCATTGCGGGTTTCCTTCGGAAAAAGATATTAAAGTTGTCTTTCATTTTATCCTGATTAAAACATGTTGTTTTAATCTATATATTCTACCCCATACTTCGCTTTTAAATCTTTCTGCATTTTTGTTATCTAAAACAGTGGCAAAAGGGAATTACCACTCTTCGAGGGATTACTCAATTAATGTTTAAATCCAAAGCTTTTTAATACAACATTTCACTGTTTTTTTATGAGAAGGAAGATGAGAATACTTGCTGCGGGCGATATTCATGGGGATTCGAGGAGGTTCAAGAAACTAGCGGAGCAGGCGGATCGGGAAAATGTTGATCTTGTTGTTTTGGCGGGAGATAATCTTGGGTGGGTTGAAACGAAGAACATTATCCGGCCGTTTAAAGATAAGGGCAAGAGGGTTTTGCTTGTGCCAGGGAATTGGGACAGTTTTGCCACGACAGATGTTATTGCGCAGTTGTATGGGGTGAGAAATTTGCATGGATATTCTGTGAAGTATGAAGATATTGGGTTTTTTGGGGCGGGTGGTGCTCCAGGATCGCCGGGGGAGGGGCAGATAACTGAGACTGAATTGATGGAAAGTTTGGAGAAGGCGCATGCGGGTTTGAAGGGGATTGAGAAGAAAGTTATGATTTCGCATATGCATCCTAAAGGGAGCAAGTCGGAGTTTTCAGGGTTTGATGGAAGCGAAAGCGTTAGGAAGGCGATTGAGAAGTTCAAACCGGATGTTTTAATTCATGGGCATATTCATGAGGCAAGTGGGATGGAAGAGAAGATTGGGAAAACGCGAGTGATTAATGTGGCGAGAGAGGGGAAAGTTATTGAGATTTAGATCTTTCTTTGATTCTTTCTATTAGGTCTTGCATTTCTTTTGATAGGTCCACTTCGTAAAGCCTCGCTAATGTGGCAACGAAGAGCATTACGTCGGCTAGTTCTTCTCCAAGGTTTTTGTCGTCAAATTTTTCCGGACGATGATATTCGTTGGTCACCTGTTTTGCTATTTCTCCGACTTCTTCCATTAGATGAATGACCGCGCTTTGTTTGGTGTGTTTCTTTCTGTTTGGTAATTGATGTATTCCTTCGCAAGCGTCTAAAGCTTTTTCTTGGAATTCTTTTATATCCATGCCAATGGAAAGGTTGAGGGATATTTAATTTTATTGGGATTTGACTTTTTGGTTTTTGGAAATTTCTGTTTGTAAGAGGCTTTTGGCTCACGCTGCGCTATTCTTTCTTATTTTCTTCATTCATCGGCGCTGTGCGGTCCCTCGCGTCGCTGCGGACCTGCTCGCGGGGATTCGTGAAGATGCAAAACTTTAAATAGGGTTTTGAGGAGAGATGCAGGCTCATTTTGCCAAAAGACGATGAAAGAAAAAATTGCGAAATTTTTGAGGAGAAGCGAGGACGCGGTGTTCTCAGATATAGTTGGACATACGTTTTTGATTGGGGCAGGGGCGGCGGTTGTTTCGGGGCTTGGGGCGGTTGCTGCTGGTTTGTTTGCTGGTGGAATGGCTCACAACTATCAGATTCATAAGATTAATGGCAAGCTTCGGAAGAGGCTTGAGAGAGCTCGTGAAGATCCGCGTTATTTGGCTAAACTGGACGATTTTTTTGATGGTTATCGTGAAGGGGTTGTTAAGAGTAATTACACGCAATATTTGTATCAGAGGTTGAGGGGCCAGGTTATTGGGCGGGAGGAGCCTGTTAGAGATGGGTCTGTGTATTCTACTGCTTAACAAACGTTTTAAATAATAGATTATTTTGGCCTGTTTATGGCAGTTGGTGATTTTATTCCGATGACTGATGTTAAGAGAAGTGTTGAAAAGGTTGAGAAAGAGAAGCCTAGCTTGGCTCAGAGGACGAAGATTGAGTCGCCGGGAAAGCCGGTGCCTGCGGATTCCTTAGAGGGTGGAGAGAAGCCAAAGAAAAAATCTCCGAGGAAAAGGGTTGGAAAAAAGGCACCTAGCAAGATTGAACGGGCTGGCAATTATACTCTGATTATTACCGAGAAACCGCAAGCTGCTATGAAAATTGCTGCGGCGTTGGGAAAGTCTAAGAAGTTGAGTGATGGAGGGGTTGCTTATTTTGAGGTGGAACGTGGTGGGAAGGAAATTGTTGTTGCGTCTGCTGTTGGACATCTTTATAACTTGGAGTACAAACAAGGACAGAAGGGATGGCCTATTTTCGAATTGGAATGGAGGCCGAGTTATGAAAAGAAGAGATCTGCTTTTACGAAAAAATATTATTCTCTGTTGAAAAAACTGGCGAAGAAGGCAGGCGATATTTTGGTTGCAACAGACTATGACGTCGAGGGAGAGGTTATCGGATGGAACGTCTTGAGGTTTATCTGTAAGAGAGATAGTGCGCAAAGAATGAAATATTCTACTTTGACAAAGGATGAGCTGATTGAGGCGTATGATAAACCTATGTGGGAGTTGGATTGGGGGCAGGCTTATGCTGGGGAGACTCGGCACATAGTGGATTGGTTGTATGGGATTAACTTGTCGAGGGCGTTGATGGCTGCTATTAAGACCACCGGTTCGTTCAAACTTTTGTCGATTGGGCGTGTTCAAGGTCCTGCGTTGAAGATTATTGTCGATCGTGAAAAGGAAATCGAAGCTTTTAAGCCGGAGCCGTTTTGGAATGTACACGCGATTGTGGAGGGTTTTGCCTATACTCATCCAAAAGATATTTTTGATAAGAAAGAGCTGGAAAAATTTAAGGATATCAAGGAAGGTGTCGCGGAAACGAAGGGGAAAGAGGAGAAAGTTGCTCCTGGCGTGCCGTTTGATTTGACCACTTTGCAGAGAGAGGCTTATAGGGTTCATAAGATTGGGCCAAGTAAGACCTTGCAGATTGCGCAGAAGCTTTATCTTGATGGTTTGATTTCTTACCCTAGAACTTCATCTCAGAAGATTCCGGATGCTATTCAACCGAAGAAGATTTTGAAGGCGTTGGAAAAACATTTTCCCGAGGCTAAGAATGCAAGGCGGAAAGTTCCAATTGAAGGTAAGAAGTCTGATCCGGCGCATCCATCTATTTTCCCTACTGGGGAATCGCCAGGAAAGCTTTCTGATGAAAATTTGCAGATTTATAATCTGGTCGCTAAGAGATTCATTGCTGCTTTTTCAGATGATGCGGTTACGTTGAATAAACGGGTTTCGATTGCTGCTAAAAATGATGATAAAATTAAGTTTACTGCCTCGGGGTTGAAGGTTAAGGAGAAAGGTTGGACTGCGTTTTATCCTGCGACTTTGAAGGAGGCGGATGTTCCGACCTTGAATGGCAATGTCAAGATTGATGAGATTAAGTTCGAAGAGAAGGAAACGCAGCCGCCTCGAAGGTTTACGCCGACTTCTTTGGTTACAATTTTGGAGAAAAAAAATTTAGGTACTAAGGCGACGCGGTCTTCGATTGTTGATATTTTGTTTAATAGAGGTTATTTGGATGGTAGGTCTATACAGGCGACGCCGCTGGGGATGAAGCTGATTGATACACTTGAGAAATATTCTTCGATTATTATAGATGAGAATTTGACTCGGAATTTGGAGGAAAAGATGGAAGCGATTCAAGGAGGGAAGAATCGGATTGAGTTGGAAGCTGAGGAAAAGAAAGTTGTGAAAGAAGCTGAGAAAATAATTCAGGACATTTCTAAGGAGTTTAAGGTTAAGGAGGTGGAAATTGGTAAGGGGATTCTTTCAGGGATTGAAGGATTGAGGGAACAGCAGAATGAGCAGAACACTTTGAGGGTTTGTCCTAAATGCGGGAAGGGCGATTTGAGGATTATGTATTCGCGGAAGACCCGGAGCCAGTTTGTTGCGTGTTCGGCGTATCCTGACTGTAAGAATACTTACAATGTGCCCCCTCAGTCGTATGTGAAGAAGGCAGATAAGGAGTGTCCTGATTGCGGTTTTCCACTTTTGATTTCTTTGAAGAAAGGAAAGAGGCCTTGGGAGTTTTGTATTAATCCAGAATGCCCTGATAACAAACAGAGGCGGGTGGAGTGGGAGAAGAAGCATGGGCGGAAGATTGGCGAGAAACCTGTTGAGGTAGAAGAGAAGAAGGACGAGAGGAAGGAAGAAAAAACTAGCAAGAAATAACTTTTCTTTCATTAATTTCACAAGTTCCAACGTAGAATTTTAGCGTTTTGCCTAATGGATCTTGGTCTGGTGTGAGATAATATGTTTTTGATGTTCCGGGTTCTAAGATCGAACAGTCGCAACCTTCTTTGCAGGTCCAGCTTTCGTCTTGGAGCGTGAATGTTAATGATGCAATTAGAAAGTCTTCATTAGTTCTTTTGACTGTGGCTTCGATATCGCCTTCAGGGTTAAGGCAGGCTTTTGTTAGCTCTAGCGGGTTTGATAGTCTTGATGTTAGGTCTAAGCAGGAGTAAGTTGGAGATGACTGAATGTCGCCGAGAGTGAAAAGTTTCATTAGGCTATAACCTGCGAAGCCTACAGCTACAATTGCTATGATGATCAATGCGAAAGTTGTTATGGATTCTGCCATGGCTTTTTTGTTTAGCTTAGGGCTTGCCAGATTGATCGCGCTTTCGCGCCCCGCCGTCCGAGCGCCCCAGCCACCCGCCCCATTTTGGGCAAGCCGATTATTACTTTTCAATTCTTGCATGGGTGTGCTCCTATTCCGATTAGAGAGATTTGTAAGCCTGGGTTTCCTTGGCTATCGGGAATGATAATTGATTGTTCTTGTCCGGATGAAGGAATTGTGACTACTAATGGGAGATCGACTTCTTGAGGAGACTCTGCGGTTATGATTGCGCCAGGAGTGGGGTTATAATCTGTTATGAAAAGATCATTTGAGGGGAGTTGGATTTCTTCAGTTTCACCCAACTTGTACTCTATTTGTGCTGTTGGGCCAAAAGTTGCTCCTTGTTGTGCGCAGCCCTTTTCTAAGGTTTTTTGTTCACCTTCGATTAGGTAGTACTCTTGTTTGTCGCAAGGGTTGTCTTCTTGAGTTGCGAAGCCGCTTAAAGATATGTCTCCTTCAAATTGATTGTAGATCTCTTCTTCGAGGATCAATTCGTTGTGTAGGCCATAGCGATCTGCCTGAAGGGAACGCATGAATCCGTTTTCGAATTCCCTATAGTAATTAGATTCTGTGCATGTTTGGTAGCATCCGAATTCGCCCTGGTGCTCGGGGAATTCTCTGAAGTCTTCGCAAGCTTTCTGGCAGTTTTCTGATTTACTTGGAATGCTTGCACCTGGCAAAGAATATTCTTCTGCAGCGTTATCAAAGACGTGGTAAAATTCGTGTGCGAATACGGTCAATGGGTGATTTAGGTTTAGGCTCATAACTCCTCTGTAGGCTGAGCTTCTTATCGAGCTAGGTTCTTCTCTTAGAACTACGATATAATCATTTGGGCAGGCAGAAGCTGCTTGGACTATCTCTCGGGAATAACACAAAATTGCGATACCCTGGTAACGCTCGCATTCTGGAACATAGTCTTCGGGAGAGATGTAATAAAAATTGAACTTTTCAGGGTGGTTGTTATAAGGAGCTACACTAAGAAAGTAATCTGAATATTCTGTTGCTTGGTCTTCTATTGAAAAGAATACGATGTTTATCCCTCCAGGATTTTCTTGGATTGTGTGACAAGTTATTGGTCCATCGGGAGGGGAATTATTTGAACTTTTTGTGAGAATTGTTGCACTTATAGATACAATCAGGGAGACTATGATGATTGCACCTAAAATGATAACTTTTTTCTTCATTTTTATTCTGTCAGTGAAAGTAGTTGCGAAGTTTTAAATATTTGTTTTTATCTTTGATGTGATGAAAAAAGAAGGTATTGCTTTTTTGCTTAGCGTGTGCTTTTTCTTAATCTTTTTGTTTTTTTCTCAGGCGGGGGCTGAAGATATTACTGGGGATGTCATCACAGGGCAAGCTACGGAAGGTTATGCTAATGTTTCGGTGACAATTTATGGGCTTGTTAATTTTACTATCACTTCTCCTCAGAATATTACCTATCCTTTTAATCTAGGAGATAATATAACCCTTGACTTGAATATCACATGGGTTAATGATACTGTGCCGAGTAACTGGACATATACTCTCGAGGACCTGTGGTTAAATGTTACCTTGAATGACAGCGCTTCTTTTACTCCGAATACGACAATCTACCCAAACACAAGGGCCCATAATTTGACGGTTAGTGTGGAGAATGAAATAGGGGTTGAGTCAATCCAGAGTGTGATCTTTTACGTTGATGTTAATAATACTGTTCCGGTTATACACATTCCCGATAATGAAATTTTTGTTTGTGAAGGTAAATCTCTTGATTATTATTTTAACGTTACTGACTCAGAGGATGGAGGCATTAGTGTCTATCTTGATCCTAATCCTTTCTATATTGACCCTACCTATTTCATAGGCTATGTGCAAGAGATAAATTTGTTCTCAGTAGTGTTGGATGAATATGATCTTAGAAGTTATGAACTAAATATTTCTGCGGCAGATAGTGACTCTTCAGATTCAAGGACATTTAATGTTACTGCGATTAATGTGAATAATCCTCCAAATTTTGGGCAGATTCCGGTTGCTACCGTTTGGGCAGTTGGGGAAAACACTACATATTATAAAGAAGTCTACGTTTATGACACCGATTGCTATTGTAACCAAACTTCTGGAAATTTTACGTACAACCTGACTTATGTGGCTGGGGGTGAACCTTTCTTTGGCATCTCAGATTTTGGAGTTATGAGTTTTGAGGCTAATGAAAGTCTTCTTGGTCCGGACAATTCTAGCGTGACTTATAATCTTAGCCTTTGTGTTACTGATAGCGGTATCTTGAATCCTCATCAAAATATCTCTCTTTGCGGAAATGCTACCAATTATACTATCTGTCGAGGGTTTAATATAACCTTGACTGCGGAAAATAGGGCGCCGTATATTGAAACTTATTATCCCGAGATTTTATCTTTTGGTTCGCCTGGTACAGATTCTCTTTATTTTAACACATCTGAAATGGACTTGGATGGGACTTTGCCAGATACTTATTGGTACGTTGATGGAAATTTCATGGAGTACGATCAGGGTTCTTTGACTGATGAGTTTACTCACACTTTTGGATGCGGGGTTTCAGGTTTGCATACAGTAGAAGTTGAAATTACTGATGGTTCTTCTACTTGCTATAGAGGGGTTTGTAATGATTCTTTGTTGTGGGTGGTTGATGTGGGGGGCGTGGCTTGTCCGGATGAGGGTGATGGGGGTGGTGGGGGCGGGGGTGGAGGTGGAGGTGGTGTTGGGGGCCCTATTTGTAGGGAATCTTGGGCTTGTAATAATTGGTGGACTTGCGAGGATGCATCTAATGGATTAACCTCCGGAGAATTGAGTGGAGAAGAGTATAGGGAAATACTTGGGGTTTGTGAAGAGAATGGTTGGGGAGAAGATGTCTGTGGTTTTCAAAATAGGGATTGTTTCGATATAAACTCTTGTAATACCAGTGTTGGAAAACCCCCTAAGGTACAATCTTGTTATTATATTGAGAATCCTAGTTGCTTTGATGGGGTAAAAAACTGTCATGATGATGGTTGCGAGTTTATGACTGATTGCGGGGGCCCATGTGGCCCATGTCCTACTTGTTCTGATGGTGTTCAGAATCAAGGAGAGGCAGACGTTGATTGCGGAGGTCCTTGTCCTATCACTTGTCAAGTGGAGTTGCCAGCACCTCCTGCGAGGATTGGCGCAGTTTATATTCTTATAGGGATTGTGCTTTTGGCAATACTTGCTGTTAAACTTTATCAAACTTTCAGGTTGGGCGCATTTATTTGGAAAAAGAAGGGAGACGAAAAGGATAAAAAAGAGTAGTTGATCAAAGTTTATGGCACTTAAAATTGTTTTGAAGATTTTGTATATTCTGTTGATTTTTTCAGTGGGATTTTTGTTTGGCCAGATTTGGGATTCTCTTTTTTATGGCGGCGTGACCGGGTTGGCCGTTGACATGCCTTCGGATTTTGTCGATGACGAGAAGATTTTTATTTATGGGGACCGGGTTGAAATTAAAATTGAAGGGGCACAACTGAGCACATATGATTCAACAGGGAGTATGCTTCCTACTCTTGGGGAAGGTGTTAATGGGATCAGCGTCAGGCCTGAATCTTCAGATGAAATAGATGTTGGAGACATTGTGAGCTTTAGGGCAGGCGATCGCTTGATTGTTCATAGGGTTGTTCAAAAGGGTGCTGACGAGCGAGGGATTTTTTTTGTTACCAAGGGAGATAATTCTTTAGCGGATGATGGAAAACTAAGGTTTGAGGAAATTGAGAGGGTTTTGGTTGCGTTAGTATATTAAGTTTTTTAGATAATTAACCTTATAAACTATGAATCTGTAATTTAACTGTTAAAAAGAGGGCCGGTCGGCATCGTGTTTAGCTAGAAATATGGGTTTGATGAAGAAAAGAGGGTTGGTGCTTACAATTTTGTTATTTGGATTGTTGTTTTTCGTTTCTGGTGTTTCCGCTGCGGGGAGTGTTACAAGGTCTTTTAGTAGTTCTACGGTTCTTGGTGGAGAAGAGCTTACAGTTTATTTGAATGTTGACATGGATGGTGAGTCCTATTATTATATCGAGGAAGAAGTGCCTGTTGGTTGGACTGTTGTTTCGGCTCCTGGCAGTTTGTCTATTGATGGGAGGAATATAACTTGGGCAGATGGCCCCTATCCTGGAAGTGTTTCGTTTATTTACTTTGTAGACGCACCACTGGTGGAAGGAGATTATTCTTTTTTAGGCGTTTATGCTCTCGGAAGTCCGATTTTGAATACTGTTTTGGGCGAGGATACTGTGACAGTAGTCGCTGCTTCTGGGTGCATAGACTCTGATGGCGACGGTTGGAATGTGACTGCCGGAGGAGAGTGTGGAACTCCTGCAGATTGTGTTGATGACCCCATTGGAGTTGGGGGAGTTCCAGGTGATCAGATTTATCCAGGGGCTCCGGAACTTTGCGATGGCGTAGACAATAATTGTGGTTCTGGTTTGTGTTTTAATGGAACTGATTGGCATGGCGCTTGCGGAGGTATGGCTATTTGTTTTGGAGCGGACGATTGTATAGAGATTGATGAAGGGTGCGGTTCCATATGTGGCGATGGGGTTTGTGATGCTGGAGAGAATTGCCCAGCAGATGCAGGTTCTTGTCCTGATAATCAGTGTTATGACCCAACTTGTACAAATGGTTGTGGGGAAGTTGAGATAGCCTGGGGCGAACAAGATTATGGCACTTCCGGGTGCGGTTCGCCGTATTATTGTAGTGCTGGGGTGTGTTTTCCAATATCTACTCAATGTACAGATGAGGATGGGGATCTTTACGCTTTAGAAACAGATTACATGGCCTGTGGACAGTACTGCGATGGCGTGCAGTGTCTAGGTGGCAGTGACTGTATAGACAGTGTTTATGGTATTGGAGGTGGTGCTTTTTGTTATCAACTTTTGGGCTCTGCAGATTGTTATGTTAAACCGAATAATGAAATGTGCGGCATTTGTATTAATCCAGGCATGGCTGAGGATAGCTCCACCTTATGTGGTGATGGAATAGATAACGACTGTGCAGGGGGCGATGTGAGTTGTGATGTTTTTCTTACTGATGAAAATATTACTGTTTTTGTTACAAGTGGAGGTTTGCTTGCGGGAAACATAATCGGTGTTTCTAGGGCAGACCAAATTTGCACCAATATTGCAAATAGCGCCGGACTACAGGGAGCATATCATGCGTGGATAAGCAATTATCTTGTTGATGCAGCAGAGAGGATTACACAAACTTCTGGAGATTACGTTTTAACTAATAATCGGGTTATTGCAAATGGGTGGAATGATTTAATAGATGGGACCTTGGATGGTTCGATTAATATCACCGAGAATCATGGTTCTGTTGGTTCTCTCTTACCCATTTATGTTGCGACAGGCACCAATATTTCTGGAATAGGAAAACCTATAATCGGAGATCATGAACTCGATTATTGCGGAGGGGACTGGAGCGTAGTGGATGGTGGTCTTGATTTTAGTGCAGGAGATGCGAGGGCAGCAGATTCAGCCTGGACAGAATTCTCCTCTCCAGTGACTTGTGATACTCAAGTCAGGCTATATTGTTTTGAATATATCTTGCCTAGTTGTGTGGATTCGGATGGTGATGGATATAATAGTACTGTTGGTGGAGGGTGTGGGGCTGTTGCAGACTGCGATGATAATGATCCTTGGGAATATCCTGGGCAAAATTGGTATTATGACGGGGATGGAGACAATTATACGGACCCATTAGTTACTCCAATAACTCAATGTTTTTTGGCCGTCCGGGATGTATATTCCTTCTGAATGGGTTTTGGGGAGCGATTGTAATGATAATAATCCCCTAGAGACAATCGATTGTGGTGGCCCTGGAAATTGTGTTTATGACTGGGACTGTGCGCCTGATACGATAACCTGTACCTATACTACTTGTGATGCTGGGCAGTGCGTGCATCATGAAAATGATACTGCATGTCATGATGAATCTTATTGTAATGGTTGGGGTGAGCAGTGCAGTATTGCTTTTGGAGGATGTACTGCTGCCGATTCGTTCTTGCAATGCGAAGATGATCTTATTGACTGTACTATCGATTGTATCGAATACTCAGACCATGCAGCCTGTGAATATGTGGAGGATGATGACTTGTGTTTGCCTGGAGAGGTTTGTGATGTGGACTTTGGGGGTTGTGCTGCTGAAGGAAATTGTGGTGACGGAATTATTGGTCCCGGAGAAGAGTGTGACTTTTTGGGGGGTGGTCTATTAAATTTGAGTGGACAAAGCTGTTCGTCTCAAGATTATCCTGCAGGAGGAGATTTGGGATGCTATCCTGCCTCGCACCAGACACTAAACTGTACTTTCAATTATTCTGGGTGCTCCTTGCTTCCAAAGTACACTAAGTTTAATGGGACTACGACAAACTTTTCGTATCCTTTGATCGATATTGGAAATGTTCCTGATTCTTTGTTAGAAATTAATGTTTCGGGCATGATCAATTATTCTGGGAGTGTTTTAAATTATACGCGGTTGAATCTGGATGAGTATGTTACTATAGAACCAAATAGAATTGGTGTGGATATCACAGGCCATATGAACCGGATGCGTGAACTGAACAATTCGGGTGTACTTGAGTTTTATGGTGTGTCGTTTAATAATCCAATGGTCTTAAGAAATGAGATGCTTTGTCCGGAGACCCTATGCAATATAACCAATTATACAAAAGGGGAATTCTTGAGGTTGGAAGTTATTGGTTTTAGTATATATCGAATTATAGAAACGCCTTTCTGTGGTGATGGGGCTTGTAATGGTGGAGAATCTTGTAGTTCTTGTCCAGGAGATTGTGGAGACTGTGACGATGAAGACGATAGCAGTAGTAGCAACAATAACAACGATAGTCCTGGTACAACTTATCAGTGTAGTGATTTGATCGATAATGATTTAGATGGGTTTATAGACTATCCTAATGATCCTAGTTGTGATTCTCAATTTGATAATGATGAATCTCCTGTTGATCAATTAGTTGGACCTGGTGATTGTGATGAGTAGTGGGCTTGTACAGAATGGTCTGATTGTGATGAAGAAAATGTTAAATCTAGGAATTGTTATGATGAAAATCAGTGCGGTACCGGAGAGTATAGGCCTCAAGAAGAAGAGTTTTGTGAGACTCCTGGCTCTACAGGGAATGAGCAGCCTGGCGCAAGGTTAGATATCATCTTTGCAAGTACAATTAGCATTATCTCTATAGGGGCTTTTGTTGTTGGTTTGACCGTTTGGTTGAGAAGAAGAATGGATACAGGGGTTGTTCAGAAAAGGGCTAGCCTAATTCAATCTATGAAAACAGATACTAATTAAATTATTTCTCCGAACCCGATTAGTCTCCAGTGGCCTTGTATCTTTCTTGCTATGCCCACATTGTCTCCTTTGAACAATATGGCTGGAACTTTGAGGTCTATGGTCACATCAGGTTCTTTTATTTCTCCAACGGTTCCGCCGGTTATCGAAGTGTTTATGCTAAGCATTAAGAGTTCTTTCTTTTCAATTTTTTCAACTTTAATTTGGGCTGATGTGCCAAATACCTCCGGAAACAAGGTGTACTTAAGCCTAATTTTTTGAGAGGTTTCAGGAAGTTTGCCCTCAATCGAAAGGATATTTCCTGAAAGTAAGTCGCTTTTTCCCAGGGTCATGTCAAGAGACGTTTCTATTGCCATGCTCCCTCCAGGGGTTAACTGGTTTACACTTTTTGAGCCCTTGAATAATCCTAGAATCTTTGTTTTTATTGGGCTCATTCTTTTTTCGCCGTTCTCTGTTATGATTCTACCCGGTTTTATCTCTACGATGTCTCCCACTTTTAACTTTCCTTGTTTTAGAGCGCCTCCAAGCACTGCTCCTTTGAGATCCTTTGGCTTTGAGCCAGGTCGATTTATGTCGAAGCTTCTTGCGATAGTGAATATTGGATCTTTGTCTAAATTTCTTTCAGGAATTTTAAACTCTGTGATTGCCTTAAATATTTCATCTATGTTAACTCCTTGCTGTGCGGATGCAGGGATAATTTCTGCTGAAGAATACTTCGTTCCGAGGAACTTTTTTATTTCTTCATGGTTCAGTTTTGCTTTCTCTTTGTCTACTAAGTCTATTTTGTTCTGTACTACGATTATTTGTTCTACTTTTTTTGCCTGAAGGGTCATTAAGTGTTCACGAGTTTGAGGCTTTATTCCTTCATTTGCTGCAACAACCAGAATTGCCGCATCGATTAGTGTTGCTCCAGAGAGTGTTGTGGCCATTAACATCTCGTGTCCGGGGGCATCTATGAATGAAACGTGCCTAATTGGAGATCCTTTTTTTTCTATGTTGTATACTTCTCCTTCTCTGTAAATTGTTGTGTCGGCGTAGCCTAATTTGATTGTAATGCCTCTTTTGAGCTCTTCTGAGTGGGTGTCTGCCCAGCGCCCGCTGAGTTGCTTTAACAAGGTTGTCTTTCCGTGATCAATATGGCCAAAGATTCCTACATTAATTGTTTCTATTTCTTTTTCCATTACATTGATAATCAGAACTCTTTTTTAAACCATTTGGTTTGAGCTTTTTACGCCTGTAAAACAACTGTTACTGCACGGACGTTCTGGGCTAAGAAGTTATTTAAACTCTGTTTTGCATGATTGTCTGTAAAAAAAGAGTGTTACTGCACAAGTAAATGGTTTACGAGAAGTACATTAAGAGGGGGAATAAACTGCATGGGCCGTATTATTATGAATCCTACAGAGATGGTGCTGGGAAGATAAAGAAGAGGTATCTTGGAACTTCATTGGACAATCCGCCGGTTTGGAAAAGGGAGGAGTTTTTCTTGGTTTTAGGAATTGTTTTTGTTTTATTGCTTTTTGGCGGAATGAGGATGACAGGTTTTGTTGCTTTAGATTCAGGTGCAATGGTAAGGGGCGAGGAAGGCGTTACGGGAGAGATGTACAATCAGATGATTTGGGTGGTGGAGAAGACATGGGATCTGGAAGCTATGGGTCTGTGATTGCAGGTTCTGTCGTGGGATTGGGAATAATCGGCGTTGTTGTTGGATTGATTATTTATTTTGTTAGAGAAAGAATGATTAAGAAAAGAGAACCGGGATATTAATCCGGAACTTTACGCTGTAGGTGCTTCCGTGGGTTGAGCTTCTTCTTTTGGAGCTTCTGTTGGTTGTGGTTGTGCTTTGGGAGCATTTTGATCTGGGAAAATTTCTTCTAATTTTTTTGAGCCGGTTTTTAGAACTTGCATGTTGACCTGTAGTGTTTTTTCAAAGACTGTTCTTCCACGAACTGTTTTTCTTAATCTCAATCCACCCGTTACTTTTGGCTGTTTCTTTTTGTCTCCCTTTGGTTTGCTGTGCATGCCCCAGCCTTTTGTGAACAGCTGTTTTTTCATGCCAATACCTTCAACATCTCCGTCCATTGGGAATCCTGCAAAGTCTGTTCCGCCAGTGATTTCTAATTCGTATCCGTCAAGTTCTGGTTTGAGCTGCTTGCCTGGAATTTTGTCTCCTATTGATCTTCCAGATAGGACTTCTGGCTCTACTTCTAACTTCCAAGATTTTTCTTTTTCTGAAATATTTAATTTGAGAGTCATTCTTAAGACACCGATGGTTTCTTGAAGTTCAACTTCCCTCATGATTGGAGGTATGGGTTTTTAAGCTTTTAGTTTGGGTTTTTGAAAGGGCACTGCTAGTTATTTGTTAAAAGAAGTCCCAGAGGAATCTTGTTTAAGCCCTGTTATCTGTTCCGATGACTGAAATGGAGAGAGCGTAGCGTGGCTTGAGTTTTTATATTAAATCGTTTTATACCCTACAGCTTGCTGCGGTTGGGTTATTGATCTTCCCATGTTTTGCTAATTTTTGCTAATCTTCATCGAGATTTCCTGTGTTTGATTATTAAGAGGGATATTAAAACTAACTCCGCCACGATAATCCCAACGAGTATTAAAACTGGAGTTAGGTTTGAAAGAGATTTTTTTTCTCCTGGAAAAACTTCATCTTCCGGCTCAGGAGAGATTGATGGCTCTTCGACGTTAGAAATTATTTTTTCTTCGTGAATTTTATCTATCTTCAGATCAGCAAAATTGTCCTGAATGGTCGCCAAAAAAATCTCGAGATCATAATAATTATCGTTGTTAAGATCAATCTTTTTGGATTCATTTACCGATAAATAAAATGTTTGTGGTTCGCTTGACAAAGTCAGAACTACTCTATCTTCTAATAATTCATCTAATTTTAATAAGTGGGTTTCGGTTTTTTTATCCAGGTTGATTTTGAATCGAATTTTCCAATTTTCCTTAATTCGCCTTTGGTAACCCTCTGTTGTTTCTTCAAGGTTTGTGGAATATGTGGGAAATCCTGTTCCGAGGATTGGTTGGTTGTTATCCTCTGTTTCTATTGGTGCAGGAGAAACTGTTGTTGTAAAATTGTAGGTTTCAGCAGATATATTGCAGTTATTAACTCGATCGCAGGAGGTGATATTATAATAATAAACTGTTTCTGCGTTCAGCCTAGTTAATTGAACAGAATGTGCTGTTACGAAACTGGAACTCGTGCTAAGTGAGCTCAGTGCTAAAGAATTCCCATATTTTACAGTTGAATTAGTTACCTCATTGGTTGTCCAATTAATCGTTGCAGAATTGTGCGTTATGGATTTATTTACGATATCATCAATTGATGGATAAATTGTATCTTTGACAAATGTTACACTCGACGAATTTTCATTTCCAGAAGTGTCATTTGCCCACACGGTCCAAGTGTTGCTTCCTTCTGCTGAAATCATATTTGTGATATTGTTTCCACAGGTTATTGTGACGTTTTGTCCGCTAGAATTGACGTACCAACAGCTATCCAAATAAAAATCATAGACAGTGTAATTCAATTCACTCACATTAATTGCATATGAGGTATTTTCAGGATAAACGAGGTTTACCTCGGGGGGCGTTATATCCTGCATGACATTAACCCAGAAGATTTCAGAGCTGATAGAATAATTTTGCGTTGCCTGATAAACACAAGTTATATTCTCGACCTGAACAGTGTTGAATGTCGTGGTGTTGCCAATCGGCGAGGTCCCGTTATTTATCAACGTTCCTTCTCTGTACATTGCTAAGTAGGCGGAGGAATCTCCGGTTAGTGTTGAACAGTTTAAATCTATTGAATCTCCTTGAGTTATTGTAATGTTGTTTTGGCTGTTGTTTAGGGTTAGGTTAATTGAAGCAGCGGCTTGGTCAACTGTTAAGCTAAATGTTCCGAGTGAAGCATTTGCAGTGTAGTTTTGCCCAGATGTAGCATTGTAAATGTAATTATACGCTCCTGCTCCAAGAGTAGTCGCGTCTGGATTGCTTACAGAAACATTATCTCTGTACAAGTTATAAGTTATATCGCCATCTCCTTCGTTGGATTCTGTGCCATTAACGTTACCGACCGTTCCGTAGGTTATGGGCGAGGTTCCTGAGGCACTTCCAGCAGGAACTGCTTTGCTTATGTTGTAGGAATAAGTTAAACTTGAATTATAGTTGTTACTTGTTCCATTTCCATAGGACCACCAGTGATAAGTGTAGTTGCCTGCTGTTAATCCTGAAAATGTTTTTGTAAATATGCTTGATAAATTGGTT